>KI912032.1:0-1121 GCA_000517005.1 Microvirga lupini | reverse complement strand
TTGGTGTCGTTGTTGAAGGCGTGGTTGGCGCCCTCGTAGACGTAGATTTCATAAGTCTTGCCGGCCTGCTTCAGCGCCGCCTCATAGGCTGGGATGCCCGCATTGATGCGCTCGTCGAGCCCGCCATAGTGCATCATCATGGCGGCGTTGATCTTCGGCACGTCCTCGACCTTCGGCTGGCCGCCGTAATAGGCCACGCCTGCATTGAGGTTCGGCTCGTTGACCGCGAGGTTGTTCACCGCGCTGCCACCCCAGCAGAAGCCGATGGCGCCGACCTTGCCGTTGCTGTCCGGGCGTCCCTTCAGATAGGCCAGCGCCGCCTTGCCATTGACGATCACGTCCGGCTGCTTCAGCTGGCCGATCATCTCCCGGCCCTTGTCCTCGTCGGCGGGCGTGCCGCCCATGGGCGAGAGATAGTCGAGACCGAGCGCGATGAAGCCCTCGGTCGCCATGCGGCGGGTCACGTCCTTGATGTGCGGGTTGAGACCCCGGTTCTCATGAATGACGATCACGGTCGGCAGCTTGCCCGCGGCATCCTTCGGCTTCACGAGATAGCCCTTGAGGCCCTGCGCGCCAGGAATGTCCACCGTTTCCGTCGTAATCCGCGGATCGTTCTCCTGGATGGTCTGTGCTTGGGCATAGTTGTTCTGCAGGATCGGCAGCAGGGCTGTCGCGGCTGCCGTGCTTCCGGCCAGAGCCGCGAGTTTATCGAGGAAGTTGCGGCGGCTCATGCCGCCATGGGTGAAGTCGTCATAGAGGTCGATGATGCGCTGATCCATGGTGGCCTCCTGGTTCCCGGCCGGAAGGTAGCGCAGCCTAGCGGCCCGACATACCGTCCCCGAGGCCTGTGGAAGGAGGTTTGTCCTTCACAATCTTGTGTCCCGACATCTCGGCTCCGGCACTCGGCGTGAGCCCGATGAAGACAAAACCGGACAGGGCCGACACCATTGCAACGGCCCAGAAGGCCGGGCCGAAATCGGCCGCCGTGATCGTGGCATCGCCATGGAGGCTCGCCGCCGCCTCCAGCACAAAGGCGCCGAAGGCCACGCCGATGCTGAGCGAGACCTGCTGCAGGGCGCTCGACAGGCTGGTGGCGTAGCTCATCTCCCGGTTGGAGATCT
>KI912031.1:284285-285863 GCA_000517005.1 Microvirga lupini | reverse complement strand
CCCATCCCCGGAACCTTGAGCCACTCATGCTCGGGGATGCCGAGAACCTCCCTGGCGCTGGGGTTTCGACCGGAGAACTCGCCTAGGATCGCCTCCCTCACAGTCTTGGTGAACAAATGCAACGGAAACGGGTCATCCAGCTCCATCTCGGTCCCTCATGGTTCTTGCTCCGACATTCTTGTTGGAGAACGGAACTCCCTGCGGGCAGGGCCGGACTGGGACGCCGCATTCGGTCCGAACGCGCTTCACCCCATCCCGGGTGGATATCGCAACCGGGATGGACGCCCTCGTGCGGCACATGGATTCGCAAAGTCGGAGTGCCAACGTAACCAACATCCGATTACACCTCTCTGAAACTGCGGCGGAAGGCGTCGAAGAACGGCTCGAACAGGTACTGGAACATCGTCCGCTCGCGGGTGACGATGAGGATCTCGGCGGGCATGCCGGGGACCAGTTCGAGGCTCGCGTCGATGCGGCGGAGCTGCTCGCGGTCCACCTCCACCCGTGCCAGGTAGTAGGCCTGACCCGCCTTCTCGTCGATGACCCGGTCCGCCGACACCGAACGGATGGTTCCCTCGATGCGGGGCAACCCACGGCTCGAGAAGGCCGACAGGTGGATTTGTGCTTTCAGCCCCTCGTGCACGACGTCGATGTCAACCACTGGCACCCGCGCATCGATCAGCAGAGCGTCCTCGGACGGCACGATGTCGAGGATCGCCTCGCCCTGGCGTACGATGCCGCCCTCGGTCGTGAACCGCAGGTTCACCACGCTTCCAGAGACGGGCGCCGTTACAACTGTGCGCTTCAGGATGTCCTCGCTGGCCGAGAGGCGCTCGCGCACCGAGGCCAGCTCCGCCCTAGCCTGTACGAGTTGGGATGCGATCTGGTCGGCCCGCTCGGCATCGAGCGTCAGGGTCTCGAGCTGGGTCTCGCCGATCTGCTGCCTCGCGCGTGCGATGCTGGCCAGGAACTCCCCGCGACGCCCGTCGATCTCGGCTTGCATGCGCTGCAAGCGCAGGACTTCCGGCTTGGCAATGATCTGCTTGCGCTGGAGTTCCTCCTTGCCCGCGAGTTCCTCGGAGATCAGCGCGAACTGGCGTGACGCACTCCCGGCCTGGGCCTCGTATCCCTTGATCTGCTCCTCGAGCTGCTCGATGCGCTGGGCGAGGACGCGCTTGCGTGCCAGGTGAGTTTCACGGCGCGCCCTGAACAGGTCTCCCTGCGCCCGGACCACGAGCGCCGCCCTGGCGTCCTTCATATCGCCCACGAACTCCGGCGGGACCGAGAAGGTTGGGCTGCTGGCCTGCTCCGCCTCAAGCCGCAGGACGGTTGCCAGGAGCGTCCGGTACTGCGATGCGAGCATGTCGTGCGTCGCCTTGGGCTGGATGTTCTCGAGAACGAGAAGCGGTTGCCCCGCCTTCACCTCGTCGCCGTCACGGACGAGCAGCTTGCCGATGATCCCGCCCTCCAGGTGCTGGACGGTCTTGCGGCTGCCGTCGGGGCTGATCACGCCCGGCGCCACCGATCCGCCTGCGATCGGCGCAACGGCTCCCCAGGCGCCGAAGCCGACGAAGTAAA
>KI912031.1:283875-284185 GCA_000517005.1 Microvirga lupini | reverse complement strand
GAGTCGGCCATCCCTTCCGGCTACGGCGATATGAGATTAGCCGCCTTCTGGCGTACATGCTTCCGGCCACGCCCTACGCCCCATCCGCCGAAAGGTGCATGCGACCCGTTCCCGGCGTGCCACCGCGTCGCCATTCGAATCCTTCCATGCCCCTGGACGGCGGGCATGCCCGCCGTCCCGCGTGCGCTTCCGCGCGGGTCCAGGACCGGGATTGCATCAATCCTGCAAGAGGCAGGTCGTGGCGCTTCGCCGAAAGGAAAAGGCCCCGGGATGCGCTCCCGGGACCCCGATCGGACGACCTGTCGGCCGG
>KI912031.1:281723-283775 GCA_000517005.1 Microvirga lupini | reverse complement strand
CACGCCCATGCACCACCTACGCCCTTCGGCACCGCTCATCCAAGGGGCTACATCCGGATGAGCCGCGGCCCAGCCACGCCGACCGCCGAAGGGCGTAGGCCTTGGCCCAAGGCCCCGCATCAACCTCTTTGCATCCGTGCACCGCTTATGCGCACGCGCTCCCGTTCCCCGGGCTGTTAAATTTGCGCAATCACGCACCCGAAGCACGCACCCGAAGGTTGACGGACATGACGATCAATCGAGGCTTTAACCTGAGTGCCAGCGTAATCACGACCGAAACGGACGGCGGGACCGGAGACGGCACGACGCTGGTCGACACCTACGATGTCTCCGCAACCGTATCGACGGGTCCGGTGGAGGGGAGCACGGACGCAATCGGCGCCGTGCTGCATGCCGATGCGACGGCGGTCGGGGAGGACACGTTCGCCTCCGTGTCCGCCGAGGCGAACGTGAGCGCCGGCCCGGTCGCGACGTCAGCCAACGTGTCACTCAAGACAGAGGCGGCCGCCGCCTCGAGCGACCAGTCCTACGCGTCGGCGACTGGCTCGATCGAGCTGATCGGCGGAGCGGAGCGGTCGTTCAGCCTGAGCTACGATTCCGCCGTCGTCGACCAGGAAGTGGACGGCACAATCGCCAGGTCCTCGTCGATCGACCACCTGTACGCACTGAACATCGACGAATCGGGCGTTGCCGCGCCCTCACCCACCGTGGAATTCACCGAGGACGGGGTTCCGGTCGAGACCGCGGCGGAACCCCCGGTCACCGCACCGGCCTACGATGATCCATGCGGATGCGGCGGCGACGGGTCCATTCCGTTCGACGGGAACGTGGCCTTGTATGACGTCGACATGGACCTCATTGCCGACTACGGCATCATCGAGGTCGACCTGTCCTCGTTCGCAGTCGAGGACCAGATGTCGAGCGTGACGCTGGGTTCCATCATCATCGCCGATTGAGGCGCGCGTTGCCGTTTGCCGTGGGGCCGCAGGCTGCGTCCCACAAAACGGCCAGGTAGCGACGCGTGCCCCTCAGGCTTGCGCACGCATGACCGCCCCGTCATTTGCCGCGCTCTGCGGGCGCATTGTCACCGCTTTCGCCCTGTACGCCTCAGCGGGCCTCCTTCCCGCCATCCTTTCCATGTCCCTGGGCGGCAGTGTCGACACCGGAACTGTGCGCATTCCTCTTGTTCGGTCGACAGCAACCTGCCGCACGGGATGGGCAGCAAGCCATCGCCTGAACGCCGAGCGGCTCGCCGAAGGAAGCCATCCGGTCGTGCTTTCCGTCAATCCTTCCCGCTGGCGTCGCCACCCTCCCCGGGGAACCGGGCGACGGGTCAGGTCGCCGGTCGGGCGTCGTCGCCCGTTCCCTCTCCCGACACCGTCATTTCGGCACCCTTTATGGCGTTGCCGTCCACGATATGCGCGCGACGGTCCAGGGCATCGAGAAACGCGCGCGTGTCCTTCTGGAACTGCTCGATTTCCTCGATCTGGGCAGCGAGGTTCCTCCTCCTGTCCGTCGCCTCGAACCCGTTCAAGGCCACGATGAGCGCCCCGGCATAGGCGAGGAGCGCGAGTCCGGAACCGTCCCCTGGCCCTGTCTCCCGCGCCAACAGCACGAGGGTCGCGACGGTGAGAATGCC
Organism: Microvirga lupini; assembly: GCA_000517005.1. Taxonomy (GTDB): domain Bacteria; phylum Pseudomonadota; class Alphaproteobacteria; order Rhizobiales; family Beijerinckiaceae; genus Microvirga; species Microvirga lupini. Next base: position 282,136 of record KI912031.1, on the reverse strand, counting down.
GGTGCCGGCAATCCCGAGACCGGAGCGTGAGAACGTTGCCACGAACAACGGGAGGGCCAGGATGCCGAGAAGGACCGGCATCGGCAGCGTGAAAAGCATTCCCGGAAGTGCCTGCCCCGTCTTCAGAATCCATTCCAGGATGTGCACGCCGATCTCCATCGTTGCGTCAACCGACCTGCGGCACCCCGACCCGACGGCTGCGGATCAGGTCCGAAGCGGTCCCGTGGTCGAACGTCGTGCCAGGACGCGCGTGCAACGGAAATCCGCCCATGCCATGGGTTCCCTAGGCCGACTTTGCCAGCAAGGGCCGTGCCCCCACCGCTGCCGAGGGTTCCTGTTCCGCCTCGGCAGGGGTTTGGGGTTCCGCCCGTGCCGCATCGAACAACCGGGCCGCCTCGAGTGCTGCTTGGGTG
>KI912031.1:281035-281623 GCA_000517005.1 Microvirga lupini | reverse complement strand
TGCCTTGCAGCGTACGCCTTCTCGCGAATAAGTCGAAAGGTGGTGGTAGACCGCCCACCGTGATTACGGCATTCGGCAGCAAATGCTACCAGACTTAATTCAGTCCTTCGAGTAGCCTCCGGTTCCATTCTGGAGCGGGGCAACGTGAGAGTTGAAGAGGAACTGAAGCAGAAGCGCACCGATCTGCTTGGCGAAGTGGAGCAACTGGCACTCAGGATCGAGACCATCAAGAAACAGGATTGGCTCCGCCTTTTGGGGCTATCGACCCCGGTTTCGTTCGAGGCCACTGACTGCCGCTACGGACTCTATCCGTCAAATGGTTTAGCGAGGCGCAGGAAAGTGCGTTTGCGCAAAAAGGTTGTATCACCCAAAGGCGTAGGAACCGCTAGCAACCCGAAATCCGGCGGTCGGACTTCCAAGGCGGCGTCTCGTTCTACGGCGAAATAGACTCGGCACTTCCCGAGACCACCACCTGATGCGTCGTTGCGATCGAACCCGGCATCTCGCATGATTTCGGGTGTCGGGATTCGTCCTCATTGGGGAAATGATCATGAGCGGCACCTTGGACTACACGAACGACGACTTCGA
>KI912031.1:279547-280935 GCA_000517005.1 Microvirga lupini | reverse complement strand
TCTCGAGATCGACGTTTCCAAGGACTTCGAGGTCTTCGTCGACATCGACGGCAACCAGGTGACCTTCAACCTCGACGCCCAGGCGATTGGCGATGACGGCCTGGTGGACTCGACCGTGACGGCTATTGCCACCGACGACTACGCCAGCCTCACGATGTCCGGCGTCGTGGCCGTCGGTGATGGCCACAAGGGCGATGATTGCGGTGAAGAACCGCCGCCTCCGCCGCCACCGGAGGACAGCTTCCCAGTATGGCCGCAGGACATCTCAAATGTCGTTCTCTATTTTGAAACCGATGGAGCCAACGACCCGGATGACGCGAATGGCGACGGCTACGTTCTGATCAAGATCGATAACTGGCCAGGCGGCGCCAACGACGACCTGGACAACTCCATAGACGACATCATGAAATTCCTGATCGCCAATGGCGACATCGAGGCCAGTTCCGTCTTCCTGGGCGCCGCGATCAAGGGCGGCAACCAGAACACGGCCTTCTACGCCCCCGATGGCGATATCACGGATGTCGACATGCCGCCGCCTGATGCGCCACAGATCGAGACACCGCCTCCGCAAGGACAAGTGCCCGGTCCAGAGATCGACATCACTTACAACTACAACGTCATTCCGATCGTGTAAGCGCGACAGCAGGCAGTCCGGCGGCAACCAGCGCCTCGTGCGGAATATGCAGTTCCGCACGAGGCGCTCACTTGGAGCCGTTTCCACCTGCGTGAATGATCTTTCCCAGTCTTTCTTCGCTGCATCCGGCCCGTATCACCCCAATCACCCTGCGGTTTGTGCAGTCCGCCGTCGAGAGCGGTTCGCCAGCCTCGCGCAGCGCCTCGAGGACCGCCTCGCTCTTGTTGATCCGGCTCAATAGCACCAGAACGGAGGCGTTGTTCCTGATCCGCTTCGCCCTTGCGGCAGCGATAATCTTCGGCGCGTGCGCCGGATTGTAGACCGCGATCACCTGATCGATTGCTGATACCTGTCCCTTGATCGTCTCGACCCTGAGCGCGAGTGCCTGCATCTCGCTCACCAGCTCTGCGCGTTTCCGCTCCAATTCCTCTTCAACTCTCACGTCGTCAGCCCCTAAAAATGGAGCCGGACAGTATCAAACGACGCAGATTGAAACTGGTGGCTTTTGCTACCTAATGCCGTTCCGATTGGCGGTTCCGAATACCGTCAGATAGATCACATGGTGCAAGAGATCGATGGACTCGCCAAGATCCTGATCGGCGTCGGCACCTACTACTCTCGGAAGGACCATTTCGCACAGGCGACCGACATCGACCATCGTGGTGAATGAAGGCACCGGCATCGTCACATTAACTGAATGGGATTGGGTGTCGCCGTATGAGGGGACATGAAGAAGTCCCGTCCTGCATTGTAC
>KI912031.1:277259-279447 GCA_000517005.1 Microvirga lupini | reverse complement strand
AACCCCAAAAAGAGATCACCGACCATGGATGCCCTTGACGTCATTATCGAGAACCAAGGCTGGATGCCGAACACGACCCTTGATCTCCTGCACCGGTTCATCAACGCGCGAGGCTTGAATGCCGAGTGCGCCCGGTTTCTCCAGAGCATTGCCCACGCAAAAAACCAGGGCGAACCAACGGTCGATATCCAGGTTGAGCCGAAGTCATCTGGGGAAACGCTCCGCCTTGCTGTCGACCTGTCATTCGGGGAAGGCACCGTTGACGCGCATCATATCCGAATGAGCGTACACAACGCGCTTTCCCACTTCGCAGCCGAGGGGGCGATCACTCCCGATGATGACGACCACGTCATGCTGGAAAGTTGGTCGGTGACGGTCACGCCTTCAGAGGGGGCCTGATATGAACACAGAACTGCAGGACGCCTTCGGCTTCAAGGACGGCGATGTCGTCCAGATGCTTGTCGAAACGAGCGGCCTTGATGCCGACGACAACGAACTCACCTTCCCGGTCGGCGCCCTCGCTATCATTGATCGCATTGAGCGCCTTGGGAATCCGCAAGGGATCGCCTTTACCCTCGCTATCGAGGGAAAGATCGTCAACGTGTTCGACGAGGGCGACGGTCTGCCGGGCAAGGCATTCTTCGAGCATGTCATGACCGCTAAAGATGACACAAGCCGCCCTTTCACTCTCTCCGACGTCAAAGATGTGGATACCTATACTCATGCGGCGTTCGTCCATGGGGAAGAGTCCGAGGGCGACCATGAGGTCGGCGATCTGCAGGATCTGCTCCGTGCTGCATGGGCTCTGATGACCGACGAGCAGAGGATAGATTTCCTCTTCACCGACGAGGCCAAGGCTGTCCTGACGGCCGCCGGCACCCTCAACGATTGATCCAATCCTTTATCCAAGGTGAAATCTATGAATCTTGCTCGCCCGACCCGTGCCCAGATCAAGTCCATGCATGAGCTCTTCCAGCGCTCGTCGGACGGGAGCCCGAACTATCGGGCTTTTCGCAAGAGATTTCGGCTCCTCTCCTTCGACAACATCTTCGGTGGCACCTGGCATGGGATGTTCATCGGAATTGAAAGCGATGGCTACCGGCACTCTTGAACAATGCTGGGGAGGCATCATGGGAAAATGCCGCAGAGCCTTGGATCACCGATGAATTCACGGCATCCAATCACCATATATCAGACTCCCTCGTAGTCCCCGAAGCCGGGCAAGGAAATCCCTTAGGTTCTCAATGAGCGATCTCTTCCAGACGGCCACGGCGCGCAACCGCCCCAAGCCCCTTGCCGCTCAGATACGACCCACGCGCCTCGACGACATCGTTGGGCAGCGCCATCTCCTTGCGCCTGGCACGGTCCTGCGGAACATCGTCGCTTCTGGGCGAGTTGGCGCCTTGCTGTTGTGGGGCCCACCCGGCACCGGTAAGACAACGGTTGCCAGAGCCATCGGAAACGAGATCGGGAAAGAGTTTCGGGAACTCCATCCCGCGCACAACAACGTTTCCGACATCAAGGAACTCGGCAAGGAAGCCCAGGTTCGCGACCTCCTCGTCTTCGCCGATGAGGTACATCGCTTCAGCAGCAGCCAGAGCGACTATCTTCTCGGCCTCGTTGAGGATGGGATCTTCGACCTGATTGGCGCCACGACCGGAAATCCGAGTTTCGTGCTCACCCCTGCTCTCGTGTCACGCATGACAGTCTTCCGGCTTGAGCCGCTGACGGTCGAGGAAATGAAGGACGTCGTGGCCGAGCCGTGGCTCACTTCAAAGAGAAAGGGATCTCAGTCAAAGTCGAGGAAGCGGCTCTTGCGCAACTCACCGCCCATGCAGGCGGCGATGCCAGACGCGCACTTACAGCGTTGGATCGGCTGACGGCCCAAGCCACAGTCGGCTCAACTCTCTCGATCACAGGAGAGATGGTCGCCGACCTGTTTCAAGCCTCACCAGTTCTGTATGACCGGAACGCCGATCAGCACTACGACGCGATTAGCGCCTTCATCAAGGCAATGCGTGGCAGTGATCCCGACGCCACTCTCTACTGGCTGGCGAAGCTAATTCACGCTGGCGAAGATCCGCGGTTCATTGCGAGACGGATTATGATCCATGCCTCCGAGGACGTAGGACTTGCCGACAACACCGCTTTGCAGACGGCCGTGGCGGCGCTGCACGCGGTTCAACAC
>KI912031.1:273358-277159 GCA_000517005.1 Microvirga lupini | reverse complement strand
GGTACACGCGTCGAGCCTTGGTGGAGACCGCGATCAGCCGACTTAAACGAGTGATTGGAGATGCGCTGCGTTCGCGGACCGACCGGCGTCGTGCGACTGAGGTCGCTGTCGCAGTTCAGACCTTGAACCGGATGCTCGACTTCGGACGCCCGAACTCCGTCCGCATCGCTTAAACAAAGGCACGGCGTGGGCTCCGTCTGCTCACCAACCGATCCATGCAACACGGTCCCCCGATGGTCGTGGGGATCAGCGTGACGAACAGTGCCACCAGCACGACGACTGGGATTGTTCCGCCGGCGTAGGACGCAAAGCTCGGGATTGTCACCGTGGCAAGGACGAAGATGATGGTCATGCCGGCGAGCAGGATGTTGAGCGCGATCTCGTTGGGCGTCTTCTGGCGCTCTGCGCCCTCCACGAGCGAGATCATGCGATCCAGGAAGGTCGAGCCCTGGGCAGCTGTGATCCGCACCCGGATCCAGTCCGACAGGACCTGTGTACCGCCCGTGACGGCGGAACGGTCGCCGCCGGATTCACGGATGACCGGAGCGGACTCACCGGTGATCGCCGCCTCGTTGACCGAGGCCACACCTTCGATCACCTCACCGTCGGAGGGAATGATGTCGCCGGCTTCCACGAGGACGATGTCACCCACCTTCAGCGTGGTGCCGGGAACGATCTTGTAGTTCGTCGGGTCTGCACCTGTGAGGAGCTTGGCCTGGGTTTCGGAGCGCGTCCGGCGGAGCGACTCCGCCTGCGCCTTGCCGCGACCTTCCGCAACCGCCTCGGCAAAGTTCGCAAAGAGCACGGTGAACCAGAGCCAGAGGATGATCTGGAACGTGAAGCCGAGATCGGCGCCACCGCTGATGAGATCGCGGATGAACAGAACGGTGGTCAGCAGGGCCACCACTTCGACCACGAACATCACCGGGTTTTTGACCATGAACCGCGGATCGAGCTTGCGCAGCGAGGCGCCGATCGCCGGAACGAGAATTCGGCGATCAAAGAGAGATGTTTGGGTTGCCTTAGCCATATGAGATTGGCTCCAGAGCCTGTTAGTCGAGGAAGTTAGAGAGCCCCAGCGAGAAGGTGCGCTATCACCTGGAGCACGAGGCCCACGAGCACCATTGCGGCCGTCAAGGCGAGAACGATGCTGAGCACCGGCGGTCCACGCTTGGAGGCTCGGCCGGGGCGCGCTGCGGGCGCGCACCTCGTCTGCTGGGAGCGGATCGGTGCGACCGGGTTCATCGTCAGCCTCCTGTGGCAAAGGTCTGGCCGGCGATCATCGCGAGATGCTCCACAATGGGGCCAAGCGCCAGGGACGGGAAGAAGGTCAGGCCGCCGACGATGAGGATCACGCCGACCAGCAGGCCGACAAACAGGCCGCCGTGGGTCGGGAACGTGCCCACCGAGGCAGGAACCGTCTTCTTGGCGGCGAGCGAGCCGGCAATCGCCATGGCCGGCACGATGATCAGGAAGCGGCCCATGAGCATGGCCATGCCGATGGTGAGATTGTACCAGAGTGTGTTGCCGGACAACCCGCCGAAAGCCGAGCCGTTGTTCGCTGCTCCCGAGGTATAAGCATAGAGCACCTCTGAGAAGCCGTGCGGCCCCGGATTGGGGATCGACGCGAGACCGGTGGGGAGCACGATTGCAATAGCGGTGAAGCCGAGCATGGCCAGCGGCAGGCACAGAATGGCGAGCATTGCCATCTTGACCTCCCTGGCCTCAATCTTCTTGCCAAGGTACTCTGGCGTGCGGCCCACCATTAGGCCCGCGACGAAGATAGCGATGATGACAAACACCAGCATGCCGTAGAGTCCCGCGCCGACGCCGCCGATGATGATCTCCCCGAGCTGCATGTTAATAAGCGGAATCATGCCGCCCAGAGGCGTGAACGCATCGTGCATGGCATTGACAGCACCGCACGACGCGGCAGTGGTGATCACAGCGAACAATGCCGAGAGCGGGATACCAAAGCGGACCTCCTTACCCTCCATATTGCCGCCTTCGAGTCCAAGACCTGCCAGGAGCGGATTGCCCGCACCCTCAGCCCAATAGGCGACGAAGACACCGGCGAGAAAAAGGATGCCCATGGCACTGAAGATCGCCCAGCCTTGGCGCTCGTCGCCCACCATGCGTCCGAAGACGTTGGTCAGCCCTGCCCCAAGAGCGAAGATGGATACCATCTGCACGAGATTGGTCAGGGCATCAGGGTTCTCGAACGGATGGGCTGAGTTGGCATTGAAGAAGCCGCCGCCATTGGTGCCGAGCATCTTGATGGCAAGCTGTGACGCAACAGGCCCCAGGGCAATCGTCTGCTTGGCGCCTTCCAGGGTGGTCGCATCGACATAGGCCGCGAGCATTTGCGGCACACCGCTGGCAATATAGACCATCGTCAGAATGATGCAGAGCGGCAGCAGGATGTAGAGCGTACCGCGGGTCAGATCGAGCCAGAAATTGCCCACGGTCTGCGTCGAGGCCCGCGCAAAACCACGGATCAGCGCCACTGCGATGGCGATGCCTGTCGCGGCCGACACGAAGTTCTGAACGGTCAGACCGGCCATCTGCACCAGATAGCTCATGGTGCTCTCGCCGCCGTAGTTCTGCCAGTTCGTGTTGGTCATGAAGCTCGCCGCAGTGTTGAAGGCGAGGTCCGGAGCAACAGCCGACATGCCCATAGGATTGAGCGGCAACGCGGCCTGGAACCGTTGCAGGAAATAGAGAACGACGAAGCCCGTCATATTGAACAGGAGCAGGGCAAGGCTATAGATCAGCCAATTCTGTTCGCGGCGCTCGTCGATACCGCCGAGCCAGTAGGTTGCCCGCTCGACCGGCTGCAAAATCGGCGAGAGAAAGGTGCGCTCGCCGTTGAACACGCGGGTCATGTACCAGCCCAGAGGCTTCACAAGAGCGACGATAATCGCACAGTAGACCAGGATCTGGATCCAGCCATTGAAGGTCATGGTCGGCGCCTTTCAGAACCGCGCGGGCCGCAGCAGAGCGTAAGTGAGGTAGAACAGGAGGCCAGTGGTCACGAGCCCTCCCAGGACAAAATCAAGCGTCATAGGCACCTCCTCAAAGTCGGTCGCAGGCTACCGCGTAGCCAACCGCCAGGGCGAAGAAGCCAAGACCGATCACCATGACGACCACATCCAGCAGCATTTCAGGCTCTCCTTATGCACAACGAAGCTATCCTGCCGCGCAGGATGAACACAGGCGCAGGGCATGACAGCCGGATCCAGGCCGGCGCGCATGCCGGCTGAAACAGCACTACCTTTGCGTGAAGTCGCATAAAGGTTCGAGGGGGAGCGCATGGGAAAGATATAAGAATCTCATAAAGAAATCGGGTCTGGGCTACTGGTAGCGATCGCCTCGTCCGCCACAACTACATGCCTATACCGCGTTGGATTGGCCTATGCCGCGACGCTTGCCAAAGGATCTGCAGAGAGGCTTCGCTGTTGCAACGGCGAGCCGAACGATTCCAACCTCAATCGCTTGAGAGTGCAAAGCGACTCATACGATCATATGTCATGCAGGCCGTTGACTTGAAGCCGGCGGCTGAATTACTTCGCCTTTGAAAAGATAGCGATCGGCGCTCCGCCGCGGGCAGGTCGGAGCGGCAGAACATTCGCCAGTGGGCGTTTGAGCTCTGCTGATCGTTTGATGGTTTCCAGGTAGGCTGCGAGGATAGCCAGTTCGAAACTTGGATGCGTTCCGATGCAAATGGCGTTGAACCATTCGGCCGGATACCACCGCAGACGGTACTGTCAGGTTGGCAAGGATCTGGGACGTGTGGCAGGG
>KI912031.1:272231-273258 GCA_000517005.1 Microvirga lupini | reverse complement strand
CCTCTTGCGCTGGCCCCTTTCCGGCGGCACTGACCGCTTTGCGATGGCGGCCGAGGGCCAGACACAACGCCTCGCCCAGGTTCTGGAGAAGATGCCAGCGGTCGGCGACCTGCGTTTCATCGGGAGCACCGCGACGGGCGCCATCAGCGACGCGGCCGGTTCGACAGCCGCAGGAGGGACAGCACGATTCTGTCGCCTTCGGCCGGGCTACAAGCCACCGTGTCGGCCTGTGGAAGAATTTGGCATGGTGCACGGGCGAATCATCGGTGTCGACTGCGATTCCGACTCTATGGACTCATTCGCACCGCCCGTGAATCCCGGCACCTGCACCAAATATGCGGAAGATCCCAGAATTGTCGCGCCACACGTTTCAGCAAACCCGCGGAGGCGCAGTCTCGTTTCACTGTTCAGGCCAGCCTTGAAGGTGAAGCATAGGACCCCTCGATATCCAGTCACGATCCCAAGGAAGCCTTGGGGACGCGTACCTGCGGGCGCTGGAAGTGAGACTGAAGTCGTACGGGCGATCCTCGATGCGCTTTGCCGTGGCAGCATTGACGTAGGGTGGACGGCGCTAGTGCCGCCCATCCTAAGCTTGTCAGTTTCTCGAAAGCTTGCCCGTGTAGTATTACGTTCGGGCAAATGTAATGCCCGTGAGACTAGGAGATCGAAATGGACTTGAGTAGGCTAAATCCAAGTTTGCATGTGAACGGAGGAATGCTCCCGACGCTGGAACGGGCAAGGTCGGGGCAGGCTACTAGCAGCCCCGAGTTTGAGCAACATTTACAAGCGGCATCCGCCAACAAAGCCGCACAAGCGACTCAGCAGCCTGTCCTTCCGCCTGGATTTGTACTTATCGGCAATAACGGGCATGCATACCCGCTTCCAGGACTGGGCACTGTCGGAGGGGAGAATCATATTAGGCCGCAGCCTTTGATAGATTGAGGTCCGGAGTTGGGGGGCGACTTTCGCCGCCCCCCAGTTTCCTAGAACATCCAGAAAGAGACCCGGATCCGTAGCCGCCAAGCTG
>KI912031.1:252173-272131 GCA_000517005.1 Microvirga lupini | reverse complement strand
AAGCAAAGGCTTGGGATGGATCAGTGCGTTCACCACCCGATCCATGCAACACGGTCAACAAGGACGAGAACCGGATCGTCTACCCGGTCAATCCCGAGCTGCGGGCTCTTCGCACGGATTGGTGGGACGATGCTCCAGTCCGTCCCCTCGGGCCTCATGACGGCAGGCCGCGCCGGCCGGAATAATCAGCGCAATGGGATTGCGGCAATCTCGTCGGTTTCGAGGCAGGGAAAGAGTGTCTCGCGAACGAGCCTGATCTGCCTCACGGGTGCCGTGATGGAGACGGGCAGGCTCTCGATGTACTCGACCACATCGTCCGGAATGGAGGCTTTCGTCCGGTAGCGCGCCAGGGTCGAATGGATCAGATCGTAGATGATCGGCTTCTGGCCCGGCGGCGGGGGAATCTCGCGAACGATCCTCTCCCTGATGGCTTCGATCAGGCCGGTTGCCTCGGTCGCCGTCACGATGATGGCCGTGTCGGTAACCTTGAGACGGGAGAAGCGCAGCTCCAAGGGCCGATGACCGGTGCAGAGATCCTCCAGAAGGCTCCGGCTGCGGTGGGCGATGCTCTGCCAATAGGCGTCCTTGTCGAAATCCCCCTTCACCGTCACCAGCGGATAGATGGTGACGTGCAGGCCATGCTTGGGCCCGACATGCAGGGGCTCAGGCCAGAGCCGGGCGAAGGTCCGCTGCACCTCCTCGAAGGCCTCCCGGGTCTCAGGCTCCAGGCTGGGTTGTACGTGATAGGCGAGACAGGGCTGGCCCCAGATATCGTCGGCGATCGTCTGCAACATGGAGACCGACATAGGGCTGGTTTGGCATAGTGTCATCGGAAAGACGGTTATGTACTCCCCACACCAAGCCCGATTAAGCTAGGGAACGGTCACAGCCCGGTCGATCGAGGAGTTAGGTTCGATCGAAGATCTCCGGCTGCAACTTCCCGGTCTTCAAGAGGTGTTGCAGCGCATATGCGATGGAGAGGGCATCGTCGAGTGCGTCATGCCCCTGCAACGGAGGATGCTCGACGCCATAATAATCCGCCAGCTTGCTGCTGGGCGTCTTCCCAATATCCTCGATCGGCATTCCCGCTGCGATCACGAGCTTGACGGCATTGTCGAACCGGTGGGCAGGGATGCATGGCTGAACGCCAGCGACATAGCAGCTGATGGCGACCATATTCAGTTCGTCCTTGCCCCACGACCAGAAACGCGCTCCTTCGGAGAAACGGTCCACCCTGGCAAGGGCTTCCTGCAACGGTAAGCCCTCCGCCTCTATGTTCTCTTCGGTGATGCCGGTCAGTTTGGTGAAGAACGGGTCGATTGGATACCTGTTGCCGAATCTGTCGATCGGCTGAACGTAGACTCTGTTGATACCCAATAGCGGGAAGTCGCCCTCCAGTCCGAGTTTGACGGCGCCGATTTGCGCGATCACCGGATCGGGGTCGTGAGCCGCGCACCAGAACCTGCTTTGCGAGCCCTGGACACAAAGAAACTCGCAGTCGAACACGATTGCTGTTTTCATGATCAACGCTCCCCCTTCTCTGCGACGACGCTTGTCGGCTTGTGCTCGGCCACCTTCCTCAGCGCCCTCTCAACGTGCGCCGTGGTTTTGCAAGTGTACATCGCCAAAGAAAAAGGCCCCGAAACGGGGCCTTGATCTTGGTTGTTATGGATTGTGCGTCATGGGGGGCGTAGCGTGGCCTTCGACCTCGCCGCCCACCCGGGCCCAAACCTTCTTCTTGGTGAAGTAGAGCAGGCCCGACAGGACGATCAGGAACAGGATGACCTGGAAACCGAGGCGCTTGCGGGCCTCGAGATGCGGTTCCGCCGTCCAGGTGAGGAAGGCCGTCACGTCACGGGCGTACTGGTCCACCGTCTCCGGCACCTGAGGCTGGCCGGCCTCGTTCTTCGGATACTCGACCTGGCCGTCGCTGAGCGGCTTCGGCATCGCGATCACGTGGCCCGGATAGTAGTGGTTGTAGTGACCACCTTCGGGCACGGTGAAGCCCTGCGGCGGCTCCTCATAGCCGTTGAGCAGCGCGACGAGGTAATCCGCGCCGTTCTCCGAATACTGACGGAACACGTCAGTGATGAACCAGGGGAAGCCGCGCTCGTAGGTGCGGGCCTTGGGCATCAGGGACAGATCCGGCGGAGCCTTGCCGCCATTCGCCGCGGCAGCGGCGTTCTCGTTCGGGAACGGAGACGGGAAGTGGTCGGCCGGACGGCCGGGACGCTCGAACATATCGCCGGCTTCGTTCGGGCCGTCCTGGATCTTATACTCCGCCGCGAGCGCCTTGACCTGAGCCTCGGAGAATTCCGGACCACCGGGCTGCGACAGGTTGCGGAAGGCCACGAAGCTCAGGCCGTGGCAGGAGGCGCAGACCTCCCGGTAGACCTTGAAGCCGCGCTGGAGCTGAGCCCGGTCGAAGGTGCCGAACGGACCCTGGAAGCTCCACTTGAGCTGCGGCGGGACCGGGGTCTCGCCGGCAGCGAAGGCCGGAGCGGAAAAGCCGAGAACGGCGGCTGCGATGAGAAGAGTACGCTTCATCATTGTTCTGTTTCCCCCTACTCTCGCATCAGCCCTTGGAATGCGGCTCGGCATTGGCGCCGGCCGGAATGCCAGCCCCCCCCTTCTGCACGCCCATGACGGATTCGAGGATCGAATTCGGCAGGGGCAGCGGACGCTCGACGAAGCCGAGCACCGGCAGAATGATCAGGAAATGGGCGAAGTAGTAGGCCGTGCAGATCTGAGAGGCGATCACGTACCAGCCCTCGGCCGGGCGGGAACCCAGCCAGCCGAGCAGGAAGCACACGACTACGAAGATCCAGAAGAACTGCTTGTAGAGCGGACGATAGGCCGTGGAGCGAACTTTGGAGGTATCGAGCCAGGGCATGAAGACCCAGATCACAATGGCCGCGCCCATGGCGATGACGCCGCCGAGCTTGTCGGGAATGGCGCGCAGGATCGCGTAGAACGGCAGGAAGTACCATTCGGGAACGATATGCGCAGGCGTCACGGCCGGATTCGCCGGGATGTAGTTGTCCGCATGGCCGAGATAGTTCGGCATGTAGAACACCCAGTAGGCGAAGAAGATCATGAACACGACGACGGCGAAGAGGTCCTTGATCGTCGCATAGGGGGTGAACGGAACCGCGTCCTTGCCCGACTTGATCGGAATGCCGGTCGGGTTGTTCTGGCCCGGCACGTGCAGCGCCCAGATGTGCAGGATCACGACGCCCGCGATCATGAAGGGCAGCAGGTAATGCAGGGAGAAGAAGCGGTTCAGGGTCGGGTTGCCCACCGAGTAGCCGCCCCAGAGATAGCTCACGATGGTCTCGCCGACGAGCGGGATCGCCGAGAAGAGGTTCGTGATCACGGTGGCGCCCCAGAAGCTCATCTGGCCCCAGGGAAGCACATAACCCATGAAGGCGGTGGCCATCATCAAAAGGAAGATGATCACGCCGAGAATGTAGAGAACCTCACGGGGCGCCTTGTAGGAGCCGTAGTAGAAGTTCCGGAAGATATGGATGTAGACGGCGACGAAGAACATCGACGCGCCGTTGGCGTGCAGGTAGCGGATCAGCCAGCCATAGTTCACGTCGCGCATGATGTGCTCGACGGACTGGAACGCCATACCGGCATTCGGCGTGTAGTACATGGCCAGGAACACGCCGGTCACGATCTGCGCGACGAGCATGAACACCAGGATGGCGCCGAAGGTCCAGAAATAGGTCAGGTTCCGCGGAACCGGGAACGCAATGAAGGACGAGTGAATGAGGCCTGCGATGGGCAAGCGGCTCTCGAACCACTTGGCGAAGGCGCTCTTGGGAACATAGGTTGTGGAATGGTCGCTCATGGATATCGCCTGATCGTCGCGAAGGGTTACGCCGTGGCCTCTTGGCCGATCACGATCTTCGTGTCGGACGCGAAGGTATAGGGCGGGATCGGCAGGTTGATCGGCGCCGGACCGCCGCGGACGCGACCCGAAGTGTCGAACACGGAGCCGTGGCAGGGGCAGAACCAGCCATGATATTCACCCTGCTGGCCGAGCGGCACGCAGCCCAGATGGGTGCAGTTGCCATAGACGATCAACCACTGGGCCTTGCCCTCCTTCACGCGAGCAGAGTCGGGCTGCGGATCACGGAGCGAGGCCACGTTCACGTTCTCGGCGGCCTTGATCTCCTCGGCCGTGCGGTGGCGGATGAAGATCAGCTTGCCGCGCCAGAAAACCTTGACGATCTGCCCTTCGGAGATGGGGGTCAGGTCGACCTCGACGGGGGCGCCGGCAGCCACCGTCGCCGCGTCGGGCGCCAGGGACTGAACGAAGGGCCATACCAGGGTAGCTCCGCCGACGACAGCGGCTGCGCCCGTGGCGATGTAGAGGAAATCGCGCCGTGTCGGCTCAGCGACATGAGTGGTGGTCTCGGCCACTTGGCTCTCCAGCATTGATCAAAAAACGAGAACCGCGCATCGGCAACACCTTGGTTCCCAAGGCATTTGGCATACGAGGTCCAGAATGGAACAAGCATGCGCGTCGACGCGCGCGCAATGCGACTGGGAGTCGCCGCGCGGTGGCTCTTTGGCACGGCCAAGCCCGCCTGTCCATAGCCGGATTGGAGTTGTTCCAGCCTGTGGCGCAAATGCCGCCGGCTCACACGCGCCTGAGCGCTCCCTTGACGACAAGGGCCTTTGCCCCGATGACGGGTGCATGCCCCGTCTTGCCATCTATCAGCCGGACATCCCGCAGAACACCGGCACCATGCTGCGCCTCGCCGCATGCCTCGGCGTGCCGGTGGAGATCATCGAACCTGTGGCCTTCGACGTTTCCGACCGGAACCTGCGCCGCTCCGGCATGGATTACCTCAACCATGTCACGATCACGCGGCACATCTCCTGGCGCGCCTTCGAGGCCTGGCGGCAGGAGGCCAGGGGCCGCCTGATCCTGACCACCACCAAGGGCGCCATCGCCTATGCCGATCTCGCCTATCGGCCGGACGACATCATCCTGGTCGGCCGCGAATCCGCCGGAGTGCCGGAGGAGGTTCATCAGGCCGCCGATGCGAGGGTCGTCATTCCCATGCAGCCAGGCATGCGCTCCCTCAACGTGGCGGTGACCGCCGCCATGATCCTCGGCGAGGCTCTGCGGCAGACGAATACGTTCCCCCATCCTGCTCTTCCAGAAACCTGAAGCGACAATCATGACCGATACGAAAGCCGTCGAGCGCCTGCAGACAGAGGCCCCTCTCTGGTTCTCTCTGCTGCGCGACCGGATCTGCACCGCCTTCGAGGCCCTGGAGGATGAGGTGACCTCTCCCCTCCCCCCGGAGGCCTCCGAGCCCGGACGGTTCGAGCGCACGCCCTGGGAACGCAAGGACCATAGCGGCGCTCCCGGCGGCGGAGGCGTCATGTCCATGATGCGCGGCCGCGTCTTCGAGAAGGTGGGTGTGCATGTCTCGACGGTCCATGGCGAATTCGCGCCGGAATTCCGCGGTCAGATCCCCGGCTCCGACCAGGACCCGCATTTCTGGGCCGGCGGCATCTCGCTCATCGCGCATCCCTGGAACCCGAATGTTCCAACGGTGCATATGAACACCCGCTTCGTGGTCACCACGAAGCCCTGGTTCGGCGGCGGAGCGGACCTCACCCCCGTGCTCGACCGGCGGCGGACGCAGGACGATCCCGATACCATTGCCTTTCACCAAGCCATGGAAGAGGCCTGCCGGACTCATGCACCGGAGGGCTCTTACGAAAAGTACAGGAAATGGTGCGACGAGTATTTCTTCCTCAAGCACCGCAACGAGCCGCGCGGCATCGGCGGCATCTTCTATGATTATCACTGGACCGGGAACCCGGACGAGGACTTCGCCTTCACCCGCAACGTAGGCGAGGCGTTCCTCAAGATCTATCCCGAGATCGTCCGGCGCAACGTCACCAAGACCTGGACGGAGGAGGATCGTATTGAGCAGCAGGTGCGGCGTGGGCGCTATGTAGAGTTTAACCTGCTCTACGACCGGGGCACGATCTTCGGCCTGAAGACCGGCGGCAACATCGCCTCGATCCTCTCCTCAATGCCGCCGACAGTGAGGTGGCCGTAAGGGGAAGCTGCCGCCTCTGACATCTCCACGTCATCACCGGCCTTGTGCCGGTGATCCCGATCCGTGAGGCGCCGCGCTTTTCCGCATCGGGATGGCCGGGACAGGCCCGGCCATGATGTGAGGGATAAGATTTAAGCCTCTTTCAGCACCCGCTTGAGCAACTCCCTCGCATAACCCTCGTCCGTCCGGCAGCCCTCCGCCAGCCAGGCTTGGCGAGCCTGAGCGAGCAGCTCGCCGATCCTCGGCCCCTTCGGTATGCCGCTCTCGACAAGGTCGGCGCCGCGCAAAGGAAAGACCGGCACCGGTGTGGTGCCGCTGCGGAAGCGCTTGAGAGCCTCACGGGCATCCGCATGGACGACGGGCGATGGCTCACCGGCCGTGGCCGTCAGAGCGACGCCGAGAGCCTCAATGTCATGGTCGGCCGCCAGACGGCGGATGGCGGCTGCATCAAGAGGCAGGGTCCAGGTCTTAAGAAGGCTCAGGAGCCTGGCATAGGCGGCGAGGTTCTTATGCTCGTCGTTGGAGAGCCGCAAATGCTCCCGCAGACGATCGGCATCTTCCTCAACCATGACAGCGAGGGCCGCCAATCGCCAGATCGGGACAGGATTGTCCTTGTCAGAAGCCGCCACCCGTCTGAGGCGTCCGAACTCGGCAGCGCCGCCCAAAAGCCATGTGAGGAAGCCATGATCGGCCAGGATGCGGATCGTGTCCTCGGCTCGCCGGGCGACGAGAAGCTTGAGCAGCTCGTGCCGGATCCGCTCCTTCGAGAGGATTGCCAGACCCTGCCGCTCGGCTCCCGAAGCGGCGAGCCCCTCCGGGTCGGGATCGGCTTCCGCATATTCCGCGTGGAAGCGGAAGAAGCGCATGATCCTCAAATAGTCTTCGCGAATGCGGGTATGCGCATCGCCGATGAAGCGCACGCGCCGGGCCGCCAGATCCGCCACGCCGTCGGTGTAGTCGTAGAGTTGTCCGTCGAGACCGAGCGAGAGGGCATTGATGGTGAAATCGCGCCGCTTGGCATCGAGTACGAAATCGCGGCCGAAATGCACGACCGCATAGCGCCCGTCCGTCTCCACATCCTCGCGCAGGGTCGTGATCTCGTAAGGCTCGCCGGCGACGATGACGGTGATCGTGCCATGCTCGATCCCGGTCGGCACCGCCTTGAATCCGGCTTTCTTCGCCCTGTCGATGATGGCTTCAGGCAGCATGGTGGTGGTGCAATCCACCTCGGTCACAGGGCGCCCGAGAAGAGCGTTGCGCACGGCTCCGCCCACGATGCGCGTTTCCTCACCGGAGCCGTTGAAGACCTCCAGAAGGCGGCGCAGCGCAGGGCGCTCAAGAAGGCTTAGCAGGGCCTGTCTGTCGAGGGGTTCCATCACTCGAAATGTCCCGGGACGACCCGTCCGTTTTCCACATGGGTCGGTACATAAGTGCCCGTCTGGCGTTCGGCCAAGAGGCCCGTCGCGACCAGCGAGACGATCACGAAACTCAAGCCTACAATGACAAGCCAGAGCGACTGATCGCTCCAATGCGACCAGACCAGGGATTGCGGCGACGGAAAATGAGATACAGGGCGAAGAGGACGAACGGCAGGAGGAACAGCACTAGTCCCTGGATTACCGCTCGTGTCATGGTCCGTAGAGCCTCTCGTACAAATTGCGAATGATGCCTGCCGTCACGCCCCAGATGTAGCGTCCCTGATAGGGCATTGCATAGTAGCGGCGCACCCTCCCCTTCCACTCGCGGGAATGGAGTTCATGGCGTGCGGGATCCATGAGGAAGCTGAGCGGCACCTCGAAGGTATCGGCCACCTCGTCCAGATTGAGGTTGAGGGTGTAGGACAGCGAGACCCGCGCCACCACCGGCGTGACGAGATAATTCGTGGTGGACAAATACGCGTCGAGATAGCCGAGCGGGCTGATGAAGCGGCTGTCGAGGCCGATTTCCTCCATCGCCTCGCGGCAAGCCGCCGCCAGGACGGAGGCATCCTCGGGATCGACCCGCCCGCCCGGAAAGGCGATCTGCCCCGAATGCTGGCGCAGATGCGCTGACCGCTCGGTCAAAAGCAGCATCGGCTCCTCGCGCATGACGACGGGAACGAGAACCGCGGCCGGTTTCGGGGTCAGGGGGTGGATCAACGGCACGTTGTCGAGGCTGTGATCTCCCCTCGGATTGGCCAGAGCTTCGTCCGGATGCGGCGGTTCGGGCCGCAGCCGCTCGGCCGCCAGCGTCAGGAAATCCGGCGCGTCATGGGGGGCGAGCCGCATCAAAGCCCGTCCAGTTCGGAAACGGGAGCGATGTGGAAGAAGATACCACTTGCCGTGATACCGAAGGTGGCAACACCTTCCACATCCTTTTCTTCGCCCATCGCGATCAGATCCAGCGCCAGCGCTCGCGTCACCCGCGCCCACAGCGCGCCCCGGACCTTCACATAGGGTTTGACGCCACCATTGGCGTCTCGCTCGAAGCGCAAGGGATGCTCGGGGCTCACCTGCACGAGATCGTCCACATTGGTGCGGAAGGCGATCTGACGGCTCTCGCCTTCGCCCTCCACGGCCATTTCGACCGCAAGGAACGGCGCATCCTCGACCGTGATCCCGACGCGCTCTACCGGCGTGACGAGCACATAACACTCCGGGTCCTTGCGCAGAACCGTCGAGAGCAACTTCACGAGAGCGGGGCGGTTGATAGGCGTGCCCATGTAATGCCAGGTCCCGTCGGCCGCGATGCGCATGTCGATCTCGCCGCAATAGGCCGGGTTCCAGCGCTCGACCGGCGGAGGGCCCTTCCGCTTGGCATCGGGGCCGAGCGCTTCCGTCAGGCGGGCCAGGGCGTTCCCGGAAATGGGGGCTGAGGGATCGGTCATGACGCAAGCGTGAACAGGATTTTGTACTTTATGGATCGACGAACGGCCATCGATGGTTACTTCCTAGAGCATAGAGACCCCGGCTGTCTCGTCCACTCCAATCGGTCCTTTGCTGCGGCGCAACGACCCTTGCATCTCGACACGGATCGAAGGCAGACTAGCTACCGGGGGCAATTGCGAACGAGGAGAATGACCTCATGACGGCCAGCATTGCTCAAGCCCCTACCGCATTGGACGACGCGATCATCCGCAGCGCGGAGGCGACCCTTGAGACTGTCGGCCGTGCCCGCGAGGCCATTCACACGGTCATCTTCGGTCAGGAGGACGTGGTCGACCTGACCCTCATCACCCTTCTGGCTGGCGGCCACGGCCTTCTCGTCGGCGTTCCGGGCCTCGCCAAGACGAAGCTCGTGGAAACGCTGGGCATCGTGCTCGGGCTCGACGCCCGCCGCATCCAGTTCACCCCGGACCTGATGCCCTCCGACATCCTCGGCTCCGAAATCCTCGACGAGGGCGCCGACCGGCGCCGTTCCTTCCGCTTCGTGAAAGGCCCGGTCTTCGCTCAGCTCCTGATGGCCGACGAGATCAACCGCGCGAGCCCGCGCACCCAGTCGGCCCTGCTCCAGGCCATGCAGGAACATCACGTCTCCGTGGGCGGCGAGCGGCACGACCTGCCCCAGCCCTTCCATGTGCTCGCCACGCAGAACCCGATCGAGCAGGAAGGCACCTATCCCCTTCCCGAGGCCCAGCTCGACCGCTTCCTCCTCGAAATCGACGTCGGCTATCCGACCCGCGATGCCGAACGGCGCATCCTGATCGAGACGACAGGGGTCGACGAGCACAAGCCGCAAGCGATCATGAATGCCGAGGCGCTCATGAACGCCCAGCGGCTGGTCCGTCGCCTGCCGGTCGGCGAGAGCGTGGTCGAGGCGATCCTCGACCTCGTGCGCTCGGCCCGTCCCGAAGGCGACGGGGTCGACGGCGTGACCGACAAGATCCTGTGGGGTCCCGGCCCCCGCGCCAGCCAGGCCCTGATGCTGGCGGTGCGCGCCCGCGCGCTGATCGAGGGCCGTGTGGCCCCTTCCATCGCCGACGTGGTGGCGCTCGCCGAACCGGTACTCAAGCACCGCATGGCGCTGACCTTCTCGGCCCGGGCAGATGGAGAGACCATCAAGAGCGTCGTCGGCCGGCTCACCTCACGGCTGGCAGGCTAAGGATCTCCGTCATGGCCCGTGTCCGGGTCCTCCCCGAAAGCGCCCGCTCGCCGGGTCGCCGCGAAACCGAGAGCGCACTCTCCCTGGCGAGCCGCATGCCGCATCTCGTGCTGGAGGCGAGGCGCGTCGCCGCGAACCTCGCCCACGGCATCCATGGCCGCCGGCGCGCCGGCAACGGCGAAACCTTCTGGCAGTTCCGACCCTTCGTCGCCGGAGAGGCGGCGCAGCGCATCGACTGGCGCCGCTCCGCCCGTGACGACCGGCTCTATGTGCGCGAGCGCGAGTGGGAAACGGCCCAGACCGTCTGGCTCTGGATCGACCGCTCCGCCTCCATGGGCTACGTCTCGGACCTGGCGCAGGTCCCCAAGATCGAGCGCGCCATCGTGCTCGGACTGGCGCTCGCGGACTGCTTCGTCGAGGCCGGAGAGCGGGTCGGCATGCTGGGCCTCATGCCGCCGCGGGCGACCCGGCGGATTGCGGAAACCATGGCCCAGGCCCTGGTGACGGACCGCGCCTCACTTGAAGAGGATCTGCCGCCGCAGGCTCCCGTTGCGCCCCAGCACGAAGCCATCCTGATCAGCGACTTCCTGTCGCCTTTGCGCGACATCAACGCCATGGTCGAGGGCATCTCGTCGCGCGGCGCACGCGGGCATCTGGTGATGATCGTCGACCCCGTCGAGGAGACCTTCCCGTTCCAGGGGCAGGCCGTCCTGCACGATCTCGAAGACGGTCTTTCGCTCCGCATCGGCGATGCGATCTCCTGGGGCCAGGCTTATCGCCTGCGGATCGAACAGCACCGGGAGGAGCTTCAGGAGCTTGCCCGCCGCCGCGGCTGGACGCTGACGATCCATCGCACCGATCATCCCGCCAGCGAAGCGGCGCTTCGCATCGTGACGCTCGTGACGACCTCGCGCGGGACCGGCGTGGGAGGGCGTTGAGCGATGTTCAGCCTTCCCCTCACCTTCACCGTTCCCCTCGTCCTGACGGCGCTTGCGGCTCTGCCGGCGATCTGGCTGCTGTTGCGCATCACGCCGCCGCAGCCGAGGCGCGTGGACTTTCCACCCCTGAAGATCATGGCCGACCTGCGGCCCGAGCAGGAAACGCCCGCACGGACCCCCTGGTGGCTCCTGCTGCTGCGTCTACTGCTCGCCGCATTCCTCATCCTCGCGGCAGCCGGTCCAATCTGGAATCCACTGGCGGAAGACAACAACCGCTCACCGCTTCTGATCATGCTCGACAACGGCTTTGCCGCCGCGCATGACTGGCGCGATCGCATGAACCTCGCCGCCGAGCGCATCGAGGCCGCAGGACGCGCCGGACGCACCGTCGCCCTTGTGACGACGGCGGATTCCCCCGCCGCCATCGAGCCCGCGAGCCCGGCCGCCGCGCTGGAGCGCCTGCGCTCATTGAAGCCGCAGTCCCATCTGCAGGACCGTCAGGCCCATCTCGATTCCATCAGGCGCTTCATGGAATCCACGCCCGAGACCAACATTATCTGGATCAGCGATGGGGTGGCCGGCGTTGACGGTCAGGGCTTCATCGACGGTTTGGCGCAGATGGCGACCGGGCAGCGGATCACCGTTCTGAAAGCGGAGCGCGCTCCGGCCCTCGCCGTTGCCGGCGTGGAGAATGCCAGCGGCCAGCTCAACGTCAGGCTGGTGCGGCCCGAGCCGAACGGACGCGATGCCGGCACGGTGCGCGCACTCGATCTGAAGAGCCTGCCGCTCGCCGACATGCGCTTCTCCTTCGATCCGAACGCCACCGAGACGACGGTGGCCTTCGACCTGCCGACCGAGATCCGCAACGCCATCGCGCGCATCGAAATCCTCGGCGAAGGCTCCGCCGGAGCGGTGCATCTTCTCGATGAGCGCGGCAAGCGCCGTCGCGTCGGTCTCGTCTTCGGCGGCACGTCCGATCAGGCCCAGCCGCTTCTCTCGCCGCTCTACTATATCGAGCGCGCGCTCGCGCCCTATTCGGAGATTCGCACCGGTCGCGGTGCGGTGGCCGATGCGGTGAACCAGCTCATCGACGAGCAGGTCTCCGTTCTCGTGCTCGCCGATGTCGGCGGCCTCGACCGGGAGACCCTCGGCAAGGTGACGGCCTTTGTCGAGCAGGGCGGAATGCTGCTGCGCTTCGCGGGCTCCCGACTTGCCGCCGGCAACGACGAACTCGTGCCGGTGCGCCTGCGCCGGGGCGGACGCAGTCTCGGCGGCACGCTGTCCTGGGACACGCCGAAGACCTTCGCGCCGTTCACCCGAGAAAGCCTCTATTTCGGTCTCGCCGTGCCGGAGGAGATCGGCATCCGCCGCCAGATCCTCGCGGAGCCGGACGGCGATCTGCCGGCGAGGACCTGGGCGTCGCTGGCCGACGGCACCCCCATCGTCACGGCGGACAAGCGCGGCGATGGCATGATCGTGCTCTTCCACGTCACCGCCGACACCACCTGGTCGAACCTGCCCCTGTCGGGCCTCTTCGTCGAGATGCTGCGCCGGACCACGGCTCTTGCCGGTGCGCCAGGCGATGTGAATGCGGAAGCGCGCAATGCGGAGAACGAGACCGTGGCTCCCCGATTGACCCTCGACGGCTATGGCATCTTCACCTCGCCTCCGGCGAATGCCCGCGCCGTGGCGCGCAATTATGCCGAGCGTGCCAATGGGGAGCATCCGCCGGGCTTCTACGGTCCCGTGGATTCGAGTCTTGCGGTGAATGCGCTTCTGCCGGACGACCGGCTCGTCCCTCTCAACTACGCGCCGCTCAATGCGCGGATCGCGCCGCTTGCCGGAGCTCAGACGATCGATCTGCGCATGCCGCTCTTCATTCTCGCACTCGTGCTCCTGCTGATCGACACTCTCGCCTCGCTGTGGCTCGGCGGCCATCTGTCGAACCTCACCGGCCGCCTGCGCCGGGCCGGCGCTGCGGCCGCAATCGTGCTTAGCGCGTCCCTGCTCCTCAATCCGGTCTCCGACGCGAGCGCGCAGGATCGCCGATCCTCCATGACGATGGAGAGCACCAACCCCGCTCTCGTGACGCGGCTCGCTTACGTCGTCACCGGCGATACGCAGGTCGACGAGACGAGCAAGGCGGGTCTGGCCGGGCTGACGCAGGTGCTGAGCCAGCGGACCGCCCTTTCCCCCGGCGAGCCCATTGGCATCGATCTCTCCCGCGATGAGGTCGCGTTCTATCCGCTGATCTACTGGCCCATCGTCGCGTCAAGGCCGATGCCGTCCGAGGCTGCGATCCGGCGCCTCGATGCCTTCATGAAGGGCGGCGGCACGGTGATCTTCGACACGCGCGACGCCTTCGGCAACCGGCCCGACGGAGCGCCCACCGCGGAGGGACAATACCTGCGCCGGATGCTGGCGAGCCTCGACATTCCCGAACTCGAGCCGGTGCCGGCCGATCACGTGCTGACCAAGACCTTCTACATCCTCGACAGCTTCCCCGGCCGCTATGCCACGGGACAGACCTGGGTCGAGGCCCTGCCGCCCGCGCCCGAGGGTGAGGCGAGCCGCCCCGCCCGCTCGGGCGACGGTGTCTCGCCGATCATCATCACGTCCAACGATCTCGCCGCTGCCTGGGCTGTCGGACAGCGGGGCGAATGGCTCTATCCGGTCGTCGGAAGCGATCAGCGCCAGCGGGAATTCTCCTATCGCAGCGGCGTCAACATCGTCATGTATGCGCTGACCGGCAACTACAAGGCCGATCAGGTGCACGTGCCGGCCCTGCTCGAACGCCTCGGGCAGTAAGGGGACATCGCTTTGCTCTCGATCAGCTTCTCCCCTCTCATCCCGGCCTACGCCCTCTGGGCCTTCGGCGCGGTCGTCGCCCTGCTGGCGATCCTTGCGCTGCTCTCCCGCGGCCCCGTCGCGATCCTGCGAGCCGTTGCCCTAGGACTCGTTCTTCTCGCTCTCGCCAATCCGGCACTCGTGCAGGAGGACCGGGAGAAGGTGAAGGATATCGTGGCGGTCGTCATCGACCGCTCGACCTCGCAGACCCTGGGCGACCGCACTCCCATGACCGATCAGGTGAGAGCCGAACTGGAACGCCGCTTCGGTTCGCTGGCCGACGTGGATCCCCGTTTCATCGAGGCGGATGACGGCAATGGCGATGACGGCACGCGCCTGTTCGCCGCCCTGTCGAACGGATTGGCCGATGTGCCGCCGGACCGGCTCGCCGGCGTCGTCTTCGTCACCGACGGCGTGGTGCACGACATTCCATCCTCCGTGGAAGGCCTCGGCTTCCGGGCACCTCTTCACGCGCTCATCACCGGCCGCCCCGACGAGCGTGACCGGCAGATCAAGCTTTTGGAGGCGCCCCGCTTCGGTATCGTCGGCAAGGACCAGACCATCCGCGCGCAGATCATGGAGCGCGGCGGCACGGGCTCGGCACTCGTGATCGTGCGCCGGGACGGACAGGTTCTCACCCGCCAGCAGGTGCAGGCTGATACTCCCTTCTCGCTCGACGTGCGCATCGAGCATGGCGGCACCAACGTGGTCGAGCTCGAAGTGGAAGGTCTGCCCAACGAGCTGACGCAGGCCAACAACCGGGCCGTCGTTCCGATCGAGGGCATCCGCGAGAAGCTGCGCGTGCTGCTCGTTTCCGGCGAGCCGCATGCGGGCGAGCGGACTTGGCGCAATCTCCTGAAATCCGACGCCAATGTGGACCTCGTCCACTTCACCATCCTGCGCCCGCCGGAGAAGCAGGACGGCACGCCGATCAACGAACTCTCGCTGATCGCCTTCCCGACCCGCGAGCTGTTTCAGCAGAAGATCAAGGAATTCGATCTGATCATCTTCGACCGCTACGCGAACCAGAGCATCCTGCCCTCGAGCTATTTCGAGAACATCGTGCGCTACGTGCGCGAGGGCGGCGCGATCCTCGTGGCGGCGGGACCGGAATTCGCGAGCTATGGCAGCCTCGCGCAGACGCGGCTCGCGCCGATCATCCCCGGCCAGCCCAACGGCAGCATCGTCGAGCAGCCCTACAAGGCTGAGATCACCGATACCGGCGACCGGCATCCCGTCACCCGCGATCTGCCGGGCTCGGAGCAATCGCCGCCGGCCTGGGGCGAGTGGCTGCGCATCATCGGCTCGCAGGTACAGTCGGGCGACACGCTCATGTCGGGGGCCAACGACCTGCCGCTCCTCGTCCTGCGCCGGGAGGACAAGGGCCGCGTGGCGCTGCTCCTCTCCGATCATGCCTGGCTCTGGGCTCGCGGCTATCAGGATGGCGGCCCGCATCTCGACCTCCTGCGCCGCCTCGCCCATTGGCTCATGAAGGAGCCGGCCCTGGAGGAGGAGGCCCTTCGTGCAAGCGCGCAAGGCCGCGACATCCGCATCGAGCGGCAGACCATGGCCGAGACGGCCGATCCGGTGACGATCATCGCGCCGAGCGGTGCGGAGAGCAGCGTTCCGCTCACCGAGACGCGCCCCGGCCTCTTCACCGCGCAGGTGGCAAGCCGCGAGCTCGGGCTGCATACGGTGCGCTCGGGCGATCTCATCGCCTTCGTCAGCATCGGCCCGGCGAACCCGCGCGAGCTGATGGACGTGTTCAGCAACACCGAGGCCTTGAGCTCGATTGCCGAGGCGACCGGCGGATCGGTGCGGCGGGTCGCGATAGCGGGCGATCAGAGCATCACGGTGCCGCGCATTCTCGCGGTGCATTCCGGCACGCGCTTTTCCGGCGGCGACTGGATCGGGATCAGGCCCAGCGACAGCGCCATCGTCCGCGGCGTCTCCGTCTTCCCGATGGCGCTCGGCTTCGTCGGCCTGGCGCTCCTGATCGGCTCGACGCTCGCCGCCTGGCTGATCGAGGGACGCCGCAGGGCGTGATCAGGAATCCTGCGGCAGCGGACTCACCAGCCCCTTCGCCCCGGCCATCGCTCCCTCGACCAGCTCCAGGGCCAGGAAACGGGCGGGGTTCACCGGACCTGGAAGCTGCAATTGCTGCGGCGGAATGCGCTTGAAACCGAAGCGGCTGTAATAGGGCTCGTCGCCCACGAGCAGCACCAGGGTATGGCCCTTCGCCTTGGCGGCATCGAGCGAGCGGTGCATCAGGGCCGCACCGATGCCGCGGCTCTCGAAAGCCGGCTCGACGGTGAGCGGCCCCAGCATCAGGGCGGGCACGCTGCCGGCCATCACCGGCGTCATGCGCACCGAGCCGACGAGAAGCGTACCGACCAGGGCGGTGAAGGACAGATCGAGCGGATGGGGCGCCCCTTCCCTCAGGCGCGAGGCGGTGCGGGCAAAGCGGCCCGGGCCGAAGGCGCGCTCGTGCAGGCGCTCGATGGCCTCGGAATCGATGGGTTGTTCGGTACGGATCAGGAGCGAGAGCTCGGTCATGAACGGACTCTGGACGAAGGACGAAATCGGAAATGGCGGCTGGACTTAATGTCAGCCGTGTCGTCGTCGCAGAATCCGGGTGATGCTCATGGGCTCGGCGTTTCCTCAAGTCGCTAGGCCATAGCAGCGTCGGGAACGCCGTGCAAATCCCCTCTCACCAATTCGCGGAGAGAGGCTGGCCTTGAAGGATCTCGGCCAGACGGTTGCGGGTGGCGGCCGTCGTCCCCTCCGGCAGCCGGTCGAGCGGGAAGAAGCCCGCCTCGGCGATTTCCCGGTCCGGCTGCTTGGCCTTCAGCACCGTGAAGCGCCGGATGACATAGACCAGCACGTGATCGCGCCGGGATATCTTGCGGTTGAAGAAGACGCCGAACAGATCGGGCGTCTCGTCCATGGCGACGCAGGCCTCTTCCCGCAGCTCGCGGTCGAGGGCGTCTAGGGCCGTCTCGCCGGTCTCGACGCCTCCTCCGGGCAGGTGCCAGCCGGAAACGTAGGTGTGTCTGATGAGAAAGACTTGGTTCCGGTCGTCGAGAACCACGCCGCGCACGCCGAGAGTCATGCCGCGGGAAAAGCGCCAGTAGGTATGGAGAGCCCGGGAGATGAGGCGCGACGACCGGCGCGGCGGAGAGTCAGACATCGGACCACCAAATCAGAACAAGATTACTGGAGAATGAATGTAGTCATTCATCCATTGCATGGCTGTCCCGGCAATTTGGCGCGTGACCCGCATTATACAAAGGTCTAAGACACCGCCAACCAAAGGTGTTCCAAGACCTCCTAGGTGTTCCAATGTTTCTCGCGCTGATCCTGTCCCGTCTCAACCGTTCCGCCCGCTTCTCCTGGTCCCCGGCCCTCAACTTCGAGGACCGCTCGATCTACTCGACCCTGATCCCGGGCGCACAGTACTGAGCTTCCATTCCGCCCTCCTGCCGCACAGGAGGCTTGGCGGATGCCCGGTCTCTTGTTTAGAATATTTCTAAACAGGAGCGGCTATGAAGTCTCTGTCCGAATTGTCCGAGCGCGAGGTCATCGCGCTCGCCATTACCAACGAAGAGGAAGATTCGCGGATCTATCAGCATTTCGCGGATCGCCTCCGTCCCGACTTCCCCGCCTCGGCCGAGATCTTCGACGGAATGGCCGAGGAAGAACGGGCCCATCGCAACTCCCTCTACGGCTTCTACCGCTCCCGTTTCGGCGAGCATCTCCCTCCCATCCGCCGGGAGGACGTGCGCGGCTTCCTGAAGCGCCGCGCCGTGTGGTGGAGCCCCCATCTCGACCTCGACCGCATGCGCCGCGAGGCGGAGGTCATGGAGCTGCAGGCGGCGAATTTCTATGAGAAGGCCGCCCAGCAGACCCTCGACGTCTCCGTGCGCGAATTGTTCACCCGGCTCGCGGAAGTCGAACGCGGCCATGAGCGCAAGGCCGGCGAGCTGCATGCCGCCCATCTGACCGAGAACGCCGAGGCCGCCGAGGAACATGCCCGCCACAGGCTCTTCGTGCTGCAATATGTGCAGCCGGGACTGGCCGGGCTCATCGACGGCTCGGTCTCGACGCTCGCGCCCCTGTTTGCCGCGGCCTTCGCGACCCAGAACAACTGGGAGACCTTCCTCGTCGGGCTTGCGGCCTCCGTCGGCGCGGGCATCAGCATGGGCCTGACGGAAGCACTCTCCGACGACGGCGAGATCACCGGCCGCGGCTCGCCCTGGCTGCGGGGCCTGGTCTGCGGCCTCATGACGGCGGCCGGCGGCATCGGCCACACCCTGCCCTATCTCGTGCCGGATTCCTGGCCCAACGCCTTCATCCTGGCGACCAGCATCGCGGCGCTCGTGGTGGCGGTCGAACTCGTCGCGATCTCATGGATTCGAACGCGATACATGGACACGCCGTTCTGGCGCGCGACCTATCAGGTCATCGTCGGGGGCGTTCTGGTGCTCCTTGCCGGTATCTTCATCGGCAGCGCTTGACGTGAAACGCCGTGCGCGCGAACTCTCGGATCCGCTCGCATCAACCCGGCCCCTATGTTCCGCATTGCTCATCTGACCGATCCCCATGTGGGACCCCTTCCCCGGCCGCGCCTCAAGCAGCTTCTCAGCAAACGCCTGACCGGCTGGTACAACTGGCACCGCAGCCGGCAGGATCTTCACGACATGGAGCTTTTGGCGGAACTCGTCGCCGATATCCATGCGCAGAACCCGGACCACATCACCTGCACGGGCGATACCTGCAACATCGGCCTGCCCGATGAGTGGAAGACATCCCGTGTCTTTCTCGAAAGCCTGGGCGACCCGTCCCGCGTCACCTTCGTGCCGGGCAATCACGATGCTTATGTGCGCGGCTCTCTCGAAGGCTTGTTGAGGGAGATCTCACCCTGGACCCGGGGCGACGACGGCCGCGAAGGCATCTTCCCCTATCTGCGCCGGTACGGCCCCATCGCCATCGTCGGCCTGTCCTCCGCCATCCCCACTCTTCCCTTCGTGGCGAGCGGCCGGGTCGGGTCGAAGCAGATGAAGGCCGTCGAACAGATCCTCGGCGAGCTGGGGCGGGATCCGGGCTGCTTCCGGATCGTCCTGATCCATCACCCGCCCCATGTCGGCGGCGCGGAGGCAGGCCGCAACCTGACCGACGCCTCCCGCTTCGAGAAGATGCTCTGCCGGGTCGGCGCGGAGCTCGTGTTGCATGGCCATAACCATGTGGGCTCGCTCGCTCATCTCGACGGGCCGCGCGGGCCCATTCCGGTCATCGGCGCGCCCTCGGCTTCAGCCCGCGGCGGAACGCTGACCCACAAGGCCGGCTATCATCTCTTCACCATCGGGCAGGATGAGACCGGCTTTCTCCTCACGGCCGAGCTTCGGGGCCTGAAGCCGGACGGCACGGTTGGCGGGATGGGTATGCTCTCGCTTGCACGTATTCGACAGCCATCAGAGAAGCTTTGACCTGATACTCTCGCCAAGCTCCTTGACACACAGGGGATATTGCAGAGCTTCGCTTGCCAATCAAAGCGCGCGATTTCGTTAGAACCATTATTTTTACTGGGATTGACGATCTACTCTTCTGTCAGTCGCTATCGAGCTCATCCTTACTGGCAATATATCCTTTTCCTTTCCTGGAACCGCTCAGATCGATCTCCGTTGAAGGGGTGCAGCAGCCACCCATGAACTTTGCAAGCCTGGTGGGCTTCGCGCGGTGTTCTGCACCCCCGGAAACAGGAGTTCATCTCATGAAGAAATATCTTTCCCTTGCGGCCTTGCTTGCATCCGTTTCGGCCGTCCCCGCCTCTGCCCAAATCATGGACAGCCAGACCTACCGCATGATGGCGGCTCAATCCGACGCCTTCGAGATCGCCTCGAGCCGGCTTGCCCTCGAGCGCTCGCGGAATCCCGCCGTGCGCCGCTACGCAGAGACCATGATCAGGGACCACGGCATGACCAGCCAGGCCCTGAACGGC
>KI912031.1:251110-252073 GCA_000517005.1 Microvirga lupini | reverse complement strand
TGAGCATCACCGACGAGCGTAAGAAGACCATCGACTTCACCGGTCCCTACGCAAATTCTCCCAATGGCTATCTCGTGGCCAAGGACTCGCCGCTCGCCAAGATGCCCGGCACGGGCCAGGCCTACAACCTGAGCACGCAGCAAGCGGCTGCCGAAAAGTCCATCGATGCCGTGAAGCCGCTGCTGAAGGGCAAGACCATCGGCGTCCAGACCTCAACCATCCACTCGAACTTCGCCGACAAGTACCTGAAGGGCTCAGCCGAGATCCGCGAGTACAAGACCACCGAGGCTCACGATCTCGATCTCGCCGCCGGCCGCATCGACGCTGTTCTGGCCGATGCCACCGCGATCATCGGCACCCTCGAGAAGCCCGAGTTCAAGGACTATGTCCTCGTCGGCCCCTCCATTACCGGCGGCCTGCTCGGCGCTGGCGTGGGCGTAGGCCTGCGCAAGGGCGAAACCGAACTCAAGAAGAGCTTCGATGACGCCATTCAGGCTGCGATCAAGGACGGCACGATCCAGAAGCTGTCCATGAAGTGGTTCAAGATCGACACCACTCCCCGGAGCTGATCTTCCGACCTCTAGCTGGAATTTCCCCTCTCGCGTCATCACCGGCCTCGTGCCGATGATCCCGATATTGAAAGGCGCAGCACCTTTCCAATCGAGATGGCCGGGCCTGTCCCGGCCATGACGTGGCAGGTAAGCCCGATTCCAAGGCGCGGCTCCCGCCGCGCCTTTTTTGTATCGATCCGCCGCAATTGCGACCGAAATCGCCAGCTTGGGCGCTTTATTCAGCATGTTTAGGACTTGCGCCGGCTTGGCTTTTGAATGTTAGCTTCTGGACGCGAGATGAAGGTCTTGGACGACCCTCATCCGACAATAGGATCAGTCGAAGCTGACCAGAGGGATGACGATGAAACTCTTTAAATCACTGGGTCTTGGCCTGCTGGCCTCCGCACTCGCC
>KI912031.1:247899-251010 GCA_000517005.1 Microvirga lupini | reverse complement strand
GGCATGAACATCACCGACAACATCACCGACAAGCGCCTGGAGACCATCAATTTCTCACTCCCCTATGCCGCCACCCCCCACGGCTTCGGCGTGATGAAGGACTCGCCGCTCGCCAAGCTGGCGGGAACCGGCACGACGGTGAGCTTCGAGAAGGACCCCGAAGGCGCGAAGAAGGCCATCGAGGCCTGGAAGCCGCTCCTGAAGGGAAAGACGGTGGGCGTGCAGGGCTCGACCGTGAACTCGCAGTTCGTGGAGACCTACCTCAAGGACGTGGTCGAGATCCGCGAATACAAGACAACGGAGCAGCATGACCTCGACCTGACCGCCGGCCGCGTCGATGCGATCTTCGCCGGACATGGGGCCCTGAAAGCCACGCAGGACAAGCCCGAGTTCAAGGATATGGTCATCGTCGGCACGGGATGCGCGGCGGCCTGCTGGGCCGTGGTGTGGCTGTCGGCATGCGCAAGGAAGACACGCAGTTGAAGAAGTCCTTCGACGAGGCCATCCAAGCGGCGATCGCGGACGGCACGATCAAGAGGCTGTCCGAAAAGTGGTTCAAGATCGACGCGACCCCGCAAGTCTGACGTCAGCGGGCTGGAAACGAAGTCCCGGGTCCTGCTACACGGACCCGGGATGTGATCCGGTCGATGGCCGGATTTGACAGATTCTGTCTCACCCTCCGCATTCGAGCGCACCGTGCGGAACCGAAGGGCCGCATCAGTGAAAAGTGGACTCGGTGTTCCGCCCCAAGCGATGCGCTGCTCCAGGGATGAGCGCCGGAGCGATCCCAAAAGTGGATTCCACTTTTGAGTCCGATGCTTTAGGGAGGGGAGACGTATTCAGGAAAGTTAAGGCGTGCAGCAGCTGAGCTATTTCGAACTCGTCGGGTTCGGTCCCAATGGATGGGGATGGGCTCTTCTCACCGCGGCGGGAATGACGATTGCCGTCGCCACATGCGGCTTCCTCGCGGGCTCCATCGTCGGAACCCTGGTGGCCTGGGGGAAGATCGGCGGCAATCTCATGATCCGCGGCCTGGCGGACGGATATACCACCGTCCTGCGCGGCATCCCCGATCTTCTCGTCATCTATCTCTTCTATTTCGGCGGCAGTGCTGCGCTCGGCGCCGTCGGCAGCCTGTTCGGAGCCGAAGGCTTCATCGGCGTGCCGGCTTTCGTCACGGGTGCCTTGGCCATCGGCATCGTGTCGGGCGCCTATCAGGCGGAGGTTTTCCGCGGCGCCTATCAGGTCGTGAGCCGCGGCGAGATCGAAGCGGCCCGCTCCGTGGGCATGCATCGCTGGCTCATGTTCCGCCGCATCATTGCGCCACAGGTTCTGCGATATGCGATCCCGGGGCTCGGCAACACATGGCAGCTGGTGCTGAAGGAATCGGCCCTGATCTCCGTGACGGGCCTCGTCGAATTGCTGCGTCAGTCGCACATCGCGGCAGGCTCGACGCGCCGTCCGTTCGACTTCTACATCACGGCGGCGGTTCTCTATCTGCTCATCACCTGGGTTTCGACCTATCTGTTCCAGCGCGCGGAGGCTCATTCGATGCGTGGCATGCGGAGGGCTTCCTGATGGACTTCTCTTTCATGCGCGATGCCTTCGTGACCCTGATGGGCGGGGTGCCGCTGACGCTGAATCTGGCCTTCACCTCGGTCGCGTTCGGCGCGATCTTCGCGATGCTCCTGGCACTCATGCGCATGTCGCGCATCAAGGTGCTCGACTGGCCGGCTCAAGCATATGTCTTCGTGTTCCGCGGCACGCCGCTGCTCGTGCAGATCTTCCTGATCTATTACGGCCTCGGACAGTTCCGTCCGACGCTGCAGGAATGGGGATTGTGGACGTTCTTCCGCGAGCCTTACTGGTGCGCGGTGCTGGCGCTGACCCTCAACACTGCGGCCTATGCCAGCGAGATCATCCGCGGCGGCCTGCAATCGGTGCCCTACAATCAGGTCGAGGCGGCACGGGCCTGCGGCATGTCGGGTTTCCTGCTCTTCCGCCGCATCGTCTTCCCCATCGCGGTCCGTCAGGCGCTGCCCGCCTATGGCAGCGAGATCATCCTCATGGTGAAGGCCACGTCGCTGGCGTCCATCATCACCATGATGGAAGTGACGGGGCTTGCCGCGAAACTCATCTCGCAGACGTTCCGCGCGGTCGAGGTCTTCATCGTCGCGGGCCTGATCTATCTCATCCTCAACTTCATCATCACGCGCATCATCATGGCCCTCGAATGGTGGCTCTCGCCTCACCTGCGCCGTCCCCCGGCCGTCGAGCCGCGTCTGGAGGCCGCCCATGTCTAACGGAGTTGCATCCTTGTCGACCCAACCTGCGCCCACCGAGGCCGCTCCCGCCGTCTCCGTCAGCAATCTTCGCAAAAGCTTCGGAAACCTCGAGGTGCTCAAGGGCGTATCGCTGAGCGCCAATGAGGGCGACGTGATCTCGATCCTGGGCGCCTCCGGCTCCGGCAAGTCGACCATGCTCCGCTGCATCAACATGCTCGAGGTGCCGGATTCCGGCGATGTCCGCATCGGCGGAGAGACGATCGCTCTCCGGAAGGGGCGCAAGGGCATGGAGCCTGCCGATCAGCGCCAGGTGGACCGCATCCGCTCGCGCGTCGCCATGGTGTTCCAGAGCTTCAATCTCTGGTCCCACATGACCATCCTGGAGAACGTGATCGAAGCGCCCGTGCATGTGCAGAAGCGCCCGAAGGCCGAATGCGTCGCCGAGGCCGAGGAGCTGCTGAAGAAGGTCGGCATCGTCGACAAGCGCAATCAGTATCCCTCTCACCTCTCCGGCGGCCAGCAGCAGCGCGCGGCCATCGCGCGGGCGCTCGCCATGCATCCCAAGGTGATGCTGTTCGACGAGCCGACCTCGGCGCTCGATCCGGAACTCGTCGGCGAGGTGCTGCGCGTCATGCGCTCGCTCGCAGAGGAAGGCCGCACCATGCTGGTGGTGACGCACGAGATGGGCTTTGCCCGCGACGTGTCGAACCGCGTCGTGTTCCTGCACAAGGGTGTGGTGGAAGAGGAAGGCCCGCCGGCGGAGGTGTTCGGCGCTCCGAAGTCCGAGCGCTTCAAGCAGTTCATCTCAAGCCATCGCTAGGGTAGC
>KI912031.1:246470-247799 GCA_000517005.1 Microvirga lupini | reverse complement strand
CAATCGACCGGCTCGGTGACCCCGATCCGTCTCGGCGTGCCCCTCAGCCCCGAGAAGACCGCCATGCTGAACCAGCTCGCCGCCGCTTCGGGTCCGCAGTTCGATCGCCTCTATGGTCAGGCCCAGCGCACCGGCCATCAGGAAGCCCTGGCCCTGCATTCGGGCTACGCTCAGTCCGGCAACGATCCGGGGCTGCGCCAGTTCGCGGCCTCCGTGGTCCCGCATATCGAGCACCACCTTGCGGACGCCCAGCGCCTTCCGGGCGGCTCGACCCGTCGCCGTTAAGCGGCAACACAGAGGCAAGGAATGCACGGCGGGCTTACGGCCCGCCGTTTTCATGTTCGTCCAAAGCCGTACTTCAATCCTGTCCGTGGCGGCTTGTGATGCAGCGTCCAAGGTGTAGGAAGAGGGCAATAGGTCCTGCCTCAGGATCTTGTCCGACCATCCTCCGAGATTTCGCGAGCTTCCATGGCCTACGTCATTCCTGCGCCTTCGATTCCCGCCCTTCCCGTTACCGGCAGCACCGATCTGTTCCCGGTCCGTCGCGTCTATTGCGTCGGCAGAAACTACGCGGCCCATGCGCGGGAAATGGGAGGCGATCCGACCCGCGAGCCGCCCTTCTTCTTCATGAAACCGGCGGACGCGCTCCAGCCCGTCACGGAAGGTGAAACGGTAGATCATGCCTATCCGCCGAAGACCGGGAACTACCATTTCGAGATCGAGATGGTCGTGGCTCTGGCCAAGGGTGGACGCGACATTCCCGTCGCGCAGGCTCTCGACCACGTCTTCGGCTATGCGGTCGGCCTCGACATGACCCGGCGCGACCTCCAGGACGAAGCCAAGCAGCTTCGCCGCCCCTGGGAGCTGGGCAAGGCCGCCGATCATTCGGGTCCGGTCGGACCGATCCATCCGGTCTCGCAGGTTGGACACCCGGCGGGCGGCTCCATCTCCCTGTCGGTGGACGGGGTTTCCAAGCAGAAGGCGGATCTGTCCGACATGATCTGGTCGGTCGCCGAGCAGATCGCCTATCTCTCCACCTATTTCGAACTCGCCCCCGGCGATGTGATCTTCTCCGGAACTCCGGACGGGGTGGGAGCAGTGACGCAAGGTCAGACCATGATCGGGGCCATCGAGGGCCTGGGCGAGATCAGGCTGCGGGTCGTGTAAAGCCTGCTTGCTGCACCTCTTGCCTTTTTGCCAAGTTTGGCTGTTACTGCGTCACGGCGCGGCCCTCTCGGGCCGCGGTTACGTCAGGCCCTGGTGCAAAGCCGGGGCCCACAAACAAGGGAACGACTATGAAATTCGTTAAGACCGTCGGCTTGGCTCTTC
>KI912031.1:246253-246370 GCA_000517005.1 Microvirga lupini | reverse complement strand
ATCGGTGGAGCGGCCGCGCAGGAGAAGACTCGGTCAAGATCGCCACGGAAGGCGCCTATGCGCCGTGGAACTTCACCGGCGCGGGCGGCAAGCTCGAGGGCTTCGAGATCGATCTCG
>KI912031.1:236305-246153 GCA_000517005.1 Microvirga lupini | reverse complement strand
GGAGTGCATCAGATCCTCCACCAGGCACGTGGCGGGCGTCGCGAGCCATCGAAGCGCCAAGTATATTCCTCAATTGCCCAACGCACCTGATCCCAGCAACGTTCCGCCACCAAACAGGATCGGTATGATGGCACCCTCTCCCGTCATGGCCGGGCTTGTCCCGGCCATCCCGATCCTGTGAAGCGCTACGCTTTTCTTCAGCGGGATCACCGGCACAAGGCCGGTGATGACAAGAGTGATGTTCGATACGCTAGGACTTGAAACACGAAGGGCGAAGCGGATGCCGCTTCGCCCTTTGCTTTATCTCTTTTCAAGCCGCCGGATCGGGGGCTGTCCCGACGGAGGCGGGAACGGGCCCGGTGCGCGCGGATCGATCCGAGGCCCGCGCCAATCGTAGTCACGCCGGTCACGGCTTGAGTTGCCGAGGAAGAGCCCCAGCACGGCCGGGACGGCCAGGATCACCAGCGACACCAAACCCCAGACCACGACGATGGCGCCGAGCCCAAGGCTGCGCAATGTCATCAGCGCCTAGGACAGCCATTCGACCGTCTCGGGATGACCGGTGACGATGTCCGCGTTGCGCGCAGCCATACCGCCGAAGAAGTCGAGAAGGCCGTAGGCGCCCCACGCGAACAGAGACCACACTGCAACGGCGATCCAGGCCAGAATCCACAGGAGACGTTTCATCAGCGGTCCTCCACCCGGACGGCCGTGCCGTCGATCTCGAGCGGCCCGCGCTTGGGCATGCCCAGATGTTCGTGAATGATCCGCAGGTTGCGCTGATTGGCCTTGAAGAAGGTGTCGAACACGTCGCCCGCGAACGGGATCGCACCGATGGCAGTATCGACCGCGACGTTGCCGATCATGCGCGCGATCTTCCAGCGCGGCAAACCGAGCTGACGCGCCTCCCAGATGATGTAGCTGGCGAGAGCCGCCGAGATCGCATCGCCGATGCCCGGCACGAGGCCGAGCACGGCGTCGAAGCCGACGCGCCGGTTCAGGCCGGGAATCAGCACGGCGCTGTCCAGCAATTTCGCGATGAGCGTGACGCGCGCGATCGCATCGGCCCGCGTTGGTCCGGCGGTCTTGATAGCGTCGAAAACGGCGCTATGAGCAGTATTCATTCCTGTCTCCGAGCGGCCAATCCCGTGATTGGCACAACGGACAGAGATGTGTGCATTCCGGTCAGCTTCTGCAAGATTGCGGATCTGTTATTCCATAACTCACCCATAATTTCCTCCCATAGGATTCCTTGCAAAGTAAAGCTTTGCCGGCCACGCGCCGCTCTCGTTCTTTCGAGCTCGCTTAGGTGTTCTTGCCTAGGGCCAAGCTTACCATAGGTAGCCATGCCTAACGTTGCGTGCTCAACCGTCAGTTATTGACCAACAAGCAGCGAATGCCGTTGGGAGGATTATTTCGGCGGCAGTGATCGTGTGGGGGCTCAGAACGGGAGAACCCGATGAGCACTGATGCCCGAGTTCGCCATGCGTCCAGGATCATCCTCATGACCGGAGCATTCGTGGCGGGATTATCGCCGGCTGCGCTCAAAGCCGAAGGAGACGGCGGGATCATTCCTCCGGCGCACTATGCCAGCCTGCCCTCCAATGATCGCATCGATGATCCCAATGTCACCGGAAGTCTGCCGAACGCAAAAGCGCTCTTCGGCTTCGCCTCGCTGGTGTCTCAGGGAACGATCACCCTGCGCGCAAGCGCTCCGACCAACTGCATTCCCGGCGATCTGCGCGACGTGGTGGCATCCGTTGCGCAGAAGTTCGGCCCCGTCAGCGTCGAGTCCACCCATCGCACCAGAGGACGGAATTGGCGCGCCGGCGGCGCGCGCCATTCCCTGCACCTTTCCTGCCGCGCCATCGATTTTCGCGTGCGCGCCCGTGCGCGGGGCATCATGGCCTATCTGAGGGCACATCCTCAGGTCGGCGGCCTCAAGATCTATCGAAACGGGATCATCCACATCGATAACGGGGAGCGCCGCTCCTGGTGATGCGCTTTCCTGATCGGAGGAACTGGCGTTGCTGCGAAAACTGTAAGACAACATCGGAATGTTCGGGAACTTCACACATCGCCAAATCGAAACCTCCGGCGCCGTCATCAATCTCCGCCATGGCGGAAGCGGGCCGCCCGTCCTCCTGTTGCACGGGCACCCGCAGACCCATGTCATGTGGCACAAGGTGGCTCCGAAGCTTGCCGAGAACTACACGATCGTCTGCGCCGATCTGCGCGGCTACGGGGACAGTTCCAAGCCTGAGACGACGCCGGATCACGAGCCTTATTCCAAACGGGCCATGGCGCGCGATCAGGTCGAGGTGATGCAGGCTCTCGGCTTCGAGCGCTTTGCCGTCGTGGGGCACGACCGCGGCGGGCGCTGCGCCTATCGCATGGCGCTCGACCATCCGGAGCGGATCGTCTCGCTCTCGGTTCTCGACATCATTCCCACCGCCGAGCATTTCCAGCGCACGGATATGGCCTTCGCCATGGGCTATTGGCACTGGTTCTTCCTCGCCCAACCCCATCCGATCCCCGAGCGCCTGATCGCATCGGATCCGGATGTGTTTTATCTGCGCCGCGGGCGTTCGCTCTTCGATGAGGCGGCGCTTGCCGAGTACCGCCGCTGCTATACCGATCCGGAGACGATCCACGCCATGTGCGAGGATTATCGGGCCGGCGCGGCCATCGACATGCGCCTCGATGAAGAGGACCAGAGGGCTGGCCGCCGCATCGCATGTCCGGTGCAGGCCCTCTGGGGCCTCAAGAACGGGCTGGAGCGGTGGTACGATGTTGTCGCCGTGTGGCGCGACTGGGCCGACCACGTGGAAGGCCACGGCATCGATTGCGGCCATTACCTCGCCGAGGAAGCGCCAGAGGAAACACTGGCGACTCTGCAGCCTTTCCTTGCGAGGGCCTTCAAGAGCTGAGTGCATTACCCCCCTCTCCCGCCCGGGAGAGGGGACATTAGGTGGAAAGCAGAGTTATGAAAACGGCGCGATGGTGATGCCGTTCGCTTCCAGCTTCGCGCGGACCGTGCGAGCCATCATGACGGCGCTCGGCTCGTCGCCGTGCACACAGATCGTGTCGAACTGGACGGGAATGCGTTTGCCAGAAGTCGTCGTCACCGCCTTGTCCCGCACGGCACGCAGCACGCGCTCGGCCGCCGCGTCGACATCGTGCAGGACGGCGCCGGGCTTCTTGCGGCTCGTCAGGGTGCCGTCGTCCTCGTAGGTCCGATCGGCGAAGAACTCGCGCGCGACCTTCACGCCGATTTGCTCGGACGCCTTTTCCATCAGCAGCCCGGGCATGCAGACATTGATGAGGCTTGCATCGACGCCCTTGATGGCCCGGGCGATGGCAAGGGCTAGATCCATGTCCTCGTTCGCCATGTTGTTGAGCGAGCCGTGCGCCTTCACATAGGTGACCTTGTGCTCCGCAAGCGCCGCGACCGCCTGCATGGCGCCGATCTGATAGGCCACCATGCGCTCGATCTCGGCCGGAGAGTCGCCGCGGATCACGCGGCGGCCGAAGCCGTGCAGATCGTTGAAGCCCGGATGCGCCCCGATGGCGACGCCCTTGCGCTTCGCGATCTCCGCCGTGCGGAACATGATGGACGGATCGCCCGCGTGATAGCCGCAGGCGATGTTGGCGGAGGACACGATGTCGAGCATCGCCTCGTCGTCGCCCATCGGCCAGGGACCGAAGCCTTCACCCATGTCGCAATTGAGATCGATGATCATGTCCGTCACACCAGAACAGGTTGGGCCGTTTGCTGCCCCACATGGAAGATGCGCTTGTAGCGCTCGATTTCCGCCTTAGGCCCCATGGCTTTCGTCGGATTGTCGGAGAGTTTTACCGTCGGCCGGCCATCGGCCGAAATGACCTTGCACACGATGGAGATCGGGTCGAGCGCTCCCTCTGGAGCAAGGCCGCGGAAATCGTTGGTGAGGAGCGTGCCCCAGCCGTAACCGATGCGCATGCGGCCGCGGAAATGCCGGTGGATGCGCTCGATCACGTCCACATCGAGCCCATCGGAGAAGATCGCGAGCTTCTCCTTCGGGTTCTGCCCACGCTGCTGCCACCATGCGATGGCCTCCTCGCCGCCCTCGATCGGATCCTTCGAATCCACGCGGATGCCGGTCCATGACGCCACCCATTCGGGCGCGTTCTGCAGGAAGTTCGTGGTGCCGTAGGTATCGGGCAGGATGACGCGCAGATTGCCCTCGTAATCCTGCTGCCAGTCCGCCAGCACCCGGTATGGCGACTCGGCCAGCTCCTGGTCGCTGTCGGTCAGTGCCGCATAGACCATGGGCAATTCATGGGCGTTCGTGCCCACGGCCTCCACTTCCTGACGCATGGCGATGAGGCAGTTGGAAGTGCCGAGGAACGACGATCCGAGCCCCTCCATCATCGCCTGCACGCACCAGTCCTGCCAGAGGAAGCCGTGGCGGCGGCGGGTGCCGAAATCGGAAATAGAGAGATCGGGAAGTTTTCTGAGACGCTCGATCTTCTCCCAGACCCGCGTCATGGCGCGGGCATAGAGCACTTGAAGTTCGAACTTGGCCATGCCCTTGAGAACGCCGCGGGAGCGCAGCTCGTTGAGAATGGCGAGCGCCGGGATCTCCCACATGGTGGTCTCGATCCAGGGACCGTGGAAGGTCAGCACATACTGGCCATCCTCCTTCTCGAGCAGGTATTCCGGAAAGCGGAAGGTCTCGAGCCAATCCATGAATTCCGGCGAGAACATCTGCCGCTTGCCGTAGAAAGTATTGCCGCGCAGCCAAGTGGACTCGCCCCGGGTCAGGGACAGGCTGCGCACATGGTCAAGCTGCTCGCGCAATTCGCCCGCATCGATGATGTCGGCGAGGCGGATGCGGGTGGTACGGTTATGGATGCCGAACGTGACCTGCACGTCCCTGTGGCGGCGAAAGATCGTCTGCGCCATCAGAAGCTTGTAGAAATCCGTATCCAGAACGGACCGGACGATCGGGTCGATCTTCCAGGTATGATTGTAGACCCGGGTCGCGATGTCCACCATCGCCTGCTCCATGCCACTCAAAGGAGGCGAGACAATAGCGAAGGGGCGTCCGGGATGAAAGAGTGCCGGCTACAGGAGTTATACGGAGGCACTTCACGGCGGCAGGACGTCGACCTGGATGGAGGCGTAATAAGCCGCCACATCGGCAATGTCCTCATCGGTCAGGTCCTTCGCTACAATGTTCATGGCATCGTTCTTGCGCTCGCCGGACCGATAGGCCTCCAGGCTCCGGGCGAGATAGCTTTCGACCTGCCCGGCCAGATTGGGCGATTCCGGGTTCTTCGACAGACCGTCGAGTCCATGGCAGGCCTGGCACGTGGTGATCTTCTGGCGCCCTGCCCTGGCGTCTCCCGCATAGGTCAGATAGGAAAAAACACCGACCAGGAAGAATCCTGTCAGGGCGACGATAGGGATAAATTGCATGATTGACTTTCCAAGGGGAAAACGGGCGCCCCAAGCGGGGCGCCCGTCAGGAGGTCCTTAACGGCCTTCGTAGGAGATGCGATAGATCGCACCGGCGGTATCGTCCGATACGAGCAGGGAGCCGTCAGGCAGCATGGCGACGTCCACCGGCCGTCCGAGATATTCGCCATTCTCCGTCAGCCAGCCCTCCGCAAAGATCTGCGGCTTGTCCGCCGTGCCATCCTGCTTGATCGGGATGAACATGACCCGCGCACCGATCGGCTTCGTGCGGTTCCAGGAGCCGTGCTGTGACGTGAAGACGCCGCCCTGATAGGTCTGGGGGAACATCTTGCCCGTATAGAACATCATACCGAGATCGGCCG
Source organism: Microvirga lupini (assembly GCA_000517005.1). GTDB lineage: Bacteria > Pseudomonadota > Alphaproteobacteria > Rhizobiales > Beijerinckiaceae > Microvirga > Microvirga lupini. The sequence continues at coordinate 240,327 of KI912031.1, read as the reverse complement.
CATGCGGATCCATTTCAGCCTGCGGGCCGACGACGCCGGCCGGAACCGGATCGTCCTTGTACTCGACCGTGCGAACGGTGCCGCCGCCATAATAGGGGAAGCCGAAATTCTGCCCCATATTGGCGATGCGGTTGAGTTCACCGGGAGGCTGGTCGTCGCCCATGCCGTCGACTTGGTTGTCGGTGAACCACAGCGACTTGTCGGCAGGATTGAAGTCCATGCCGACGGAATTGCGGATGCCGGTCGCGTACACCTCGCGGTTCTTGCCGTCCTGATCCATGCGGATGATGCCGGCGATGCCGACGCGCTTGTAGAGATCCAGCTTGTCTTTCGGCGGCACGTTGAAGGGCTGGCCGAGCGCGATGTAGAGCTTGTTGTCCGGCCCGATCCGGCAGACGCGGGCCGTATGGTTGTAACTCTCCTCCGTCGGCGGAATGAGATCGCCCTGCTTGGTCACGACGAAAGCCGCAACATCCGGTCCTTCATAGAAGAACTCGGCGGCCGGGAATTGCAGCACCCGGTTCTGCTCCACCGCATAAAGAACTCCGTCGCGCGAGAAACAGACGCCGTTCGGGATTTTGAATGAAACCGATGGCGCGAATTGCTTCACCTCGTCGGCGATGCGATCCTTGTCCCGGTCCGTGACGGCATAGACATTGCTCTTGCGGGTGCCGACGAAGACCACACCGGCATTGGGACCGACGGCCATGTGGCGTGCGTCGGGGACGATCGCATAGAGATCGATCTTGAATCCCGCCGGGAGCTGGATCTTCTCGAGATTCTTCCGGATGGCATCGGCACGACGTCCCTCTTGCGGGATCGGCCGTGGCTCGACAGTTCCCGTGCTTTGGAACGATGAGAGCTTTTCCAGATTGCCGGTTGGGGTCTGGGTTGCAGGCTGGGCGAAACTTGAGGACGCGAAAGCAACAAATGAGACTGCAGCAAGCAGGACGGACTTCATTGTTTCCTCCCTAGTGCGCCCCCAACAGATTGCTGTTATGAATGCCGAACGGTTTTTCCCGGCTATTCTTTATTCCTAAACATACTCAAGCTTATGCCGTAAAGGTAGGTATAATCAGACCAAAGAAAAGGGGCCACGTGCGGCCCCGAATATTTCGCGCTGCAGCGAAAATTAGCTCAGATTGACTTTCGCCTGATCGCCGGGATTGGGCTGCTGGCCGGTTATGGCGGCCTTCGCGTAGCCATAGAGATGCACCAGCGTCGAAGACGGGCTGTCCCAATATTCACCCTTCGCCGGATGAACGCGGATCAGGGCAATCTGCGGATCGTCCACACCTTTCGGAAACCAGGCGCGCAGGGGCTCCGACCACTTCTCCTCGATCTTCGCCTTGTCGCGCACGATCTCGGCTTTGCCGGTCACCGACACATAGGTCTGGCTGCCCGGATCGGAATAGGCCAGGTTGACCTCGTTGTCGCGGGAGAGTTCCGTCGTCTTGGGAGACTGGATCTGAGTGAAGAACCAGAGATCCCCATGCTCGTCCGCCTCCTGGTTGTGCATGGGCCTGCTGTGAAGAGTTCCGTCCGTATCGACTGTTGTCATCATGGCGATCTTCACGTCCTTGATCAGCTCATAAAGCTTCCCGGCATTCGGATCGTTATGGCCGTGCTGGTGCATCGTCGTCTCCTCGATCTTGTGTAACAGGCACTCGGGAATGATCAGCGCAGGCAGTGACGCGACAGGTCGAACCGCCGCCCCGAGAGATCGGGTGAACAACGGACAAGGTGCAGTTTGGTTCGGGATAGTGTCACTTGGAGCATTTTCGGCGAAGTGGATCCGGTTCGCCGTTAAAAAAATGCGGCAAAGCGGAAGAAATAGCTGATTTCACGTCGGTGAAACAGCTCTGGAGGTGCAGGCGGTCTTAACGTGCGCGCTCTTGCCCTATACATGAGGGGCAGAAAACCTCAGCGCCATTCAGGAGACTTCATCGTGGCCATTACCCGTGAGCATGTGCTGCAGGCTCTGTCGACCGTGAAGGTCGATGCAAGCGGAACCAATCTCGTTGCTTCGGGACGCCTGTCGGACGTGGTGGTGGACGATGCAGGCCGGGTCATGTTCTCGATCACCATCGAGCCGTCCGAGGCCGCGAGCATGGAGCAGGTGCGCCAGGCCGCCGTCATGGCGGTGCAGGGCCTGCCCACCGTGAAGGGCGTCTTTGCCAGCCTCACCGCCGACCGGCCCGCGGGCTCCGGCGCATCCGCCCCCTCCCCGGCCGCGCCTCAGCGCCCAAGGGCGGCGGCCCAGCCCAAGAACCAGCGCATTCCCGGCGTGCAGCATGTGATCGCCGTCGCGTCCGGCAAGGGCGGCGTCGGCAAATCCACGACCGCCGCCAACCTGGCTCTCGGCCTGAAGGCGCTCGGGCTGAAGGTCGGCCTGCTCGATGCCGATATCTATGGCCCGTCCATGCCGAAGCTTCTCGGCATTCACGGCAAGCCGCGTCTGCTCGAGAATCGCATCCTCGAGCCCATGGAGGCTTACGGCCTCAAGGTCATGTCGATCGGCTTCCTCGTTGAGGAGGAGGCCGCCATGATCTGGCGCGGGCCGATGGTGATGTCGGCGATCACGCAGATGCTGCGGGAGGTCGCCTGGAGCGATCTCGACGTGCTGGTCGTCGACATGCCGCCCGGCACGGGCGACGCGCAACTCACCATGGCGCAGGCCACGCCGCTCGCCGGCGCCGTGATCGTGTCTACGCCGCAGGATCTCGCGCTGATCGATGCACGGCGCGGCGTGTCGATGTTCAAGCGGGTGGAGGTCCCGATCCTCGGCATCGTCGAGAACATGGCCACCTTCATCTGCCCGCATTGCGGCCAGAGCTCCCACATCTTCGGGCATGGCGGCGCGCGTGAGGAGGCCAAGCGTCTGGAGGTTCCCTTCCTCGGCGAAGTTCCGCTCAACATGACGATCCGCGAGTTGTCGGATGCAGGTCGACCGGTCGTCGTCGCCGACCCGGAAGGGCCGCATGCCAGGATCTACAAGGACATGGCTCAGCAGGTCTGGACGTCCCTCGCGGGTGGCGCGGCAGCCAAGCCGGCGCCGCGCATCGTGATCGAGTGAACAGGTCCGGCATGATACCGCCTCCCACCCTCGGCGTCATTCTTGCGGGAGGCCTTTCGCGACGCATGGGAGGAGACGACAAAGTCCTCCTCGCTTTCGAGGGGCTCACGCTTCTCGAGCACGTGGCGCAGCGTCTTGCCTCGCAATGCGAAGGTGTGCTTCTCAACGCCAACCGCAATCTGTCCCGCTTTGAAACGATGCCCTTCCCCATCGTGCCGGATTCGATTGCAGGTCATCTGGGACCCTTGGCCGGTATCCTGACGGCTCTCGACTGGACCGCCGCGCATCGCCCCGGCATCGAATGGGTCGTCAGCGTTCCAGGAGATACACCTTTCATCCCGCAGGATCTGATTCGGAAACTGCATGAAGCGCGTCGTAGATCCGAACGGCCTCTCGCCTGCGCGTCATCGGGTTCGCAGGTTCATTTCGCCGTCGGCCTCTGGCCCGTTTCCCTGCGGCACGATCTGCGTCAGGCAGTCTTGGAAAACGGCATGCGCAGGGTTGGAGACTGGGCACGACTCCATGGATATGCGGAAGCCTCCTGGCCGATCGATCTGGCCGATCCGTTCTTCAACATCAACACACCGGACGATTTGGTGGAGGCGAATATTTTGGCGCAGCGGGGACTAAGGCGAGAATGACCGAACTTGATCTATCCGGCTTGAAGTGTCCGCTGCCGGTTTTGCGCACACGCAAGGCCCTTCTCTCCATGATACCTGGCGAGAGATTGCGCGTCATCTGCACGGATCCCTTGGCGGGCATCGACGTCCCCAATCTAATCCGCGAAACCGGCGATGTTCTGGAAGAGCAAAAGCAGGAAGCCTCTCGGATCAGCTTCCTGATCCGCAAGGCAGAGAAACGCGCATGAAAAGGCCCGGCTTTCGCCGGGCCCGTTCCGATACTGTCCTCAAGGGTTCTTGCGGAGCGAGTCCTTGATCCCGCCGAC
>KI912031.1:231201-236205 GCA_000517005.1 Microvirga lupini | reverse complement strand
TCTTGTCCATCTTGCCTTCGGCTTCCATCTTCGAGTCGCCCAGGGCCTTTCCCAAGCCCTCCTTGATACGGCCCTTCACGGTCTTCATGCTGCCTTCGGCGCGATCGTTATCCATGGCATGTCTCCTGAAACGGATATTCAGCTAGGGCAACGCAACTGCAAAGAGTTGGTTTCACCTGAATTGTGGTCTGCGGCAATTCCGATCACGGATTGATAACGCGCCCGATCATTCACGCAGATTATTTAAAGATTTTATGCTACATGAATACTATTATATACTAGTTACCAATAATCGGCTTCGTCTCAGAATTACAATTTCTGCAAGAATAAGTTCGCATTCTTCATCAAATTACATTTCTGTTTCATCGGCCAAGAAAGAGGGGTGGACAACGACCTTGGGCGCACTAATTCGGAACGATCCGGATTTTAAACGTTATAAAGTTAATCGGTATCGTGTCCGTGCCCGCAGCCACCCGACGTCCTCCCCGGCCAACTTCCAGAGCCCCACGCCGTGCAAGCAATCGCGTCGCGTTGAGGAACTCGGCTCATCCATTGGACCGTGTCGCTCTTCTGGCCCATCAACTGCGAACGCCTCTTTCAGCCATCAATGCCCTGGCTCAAGGCCTGATCCGGCGGGCCGACCGGCTGGGCACCAGCGACATTCAGGCGAAAGCCGAGAAGATCTGGCGCGCCAGCCTGCGCCTCGACGAACTGATCGACACGATCCTGTCCTATACCAGGGCCACGGCCGGCGGGATCGTGCTCAACCCTGGCGAGTTCAACCTGGATGAACTCATCCGCCGGGTCTGCAGGGAGCAAGGCGGGCAGGAACCCACCCGCCCGTTCAAGCTCCAGATCCGCGGATTGCCGGAGATCGTGATCGGCGATCCGATCCTGCTGGAGCAGGCACTCGTCATCGTTCTGTCGAACGCCATGAAATATTCGCCGCCGGACCGGCCCATCGACATCACGGCCCGCATGAGGGCCGGCATGATCCGGATCGTCGTCAAGGATCAGGGGATCGGTATCACGGAACGGGACCTGCCCTTCATCATGCAGCCCTTCTTCCGTGGCCAGAATGCGAAGAAATTGCCCGGCACAGGTTTGGGCTTGAGCCTCGCCTGGTACATCCTCAAGCTTCACGGCGGAGACTTGGAGATTGAGAGCCAGGAAGGCCGTGGAACCAAGGTCACGATGATCGTGCCGGAAACGAACACGACAGGGCTAAGCTATTCCATCTGAGCCGGCCTTCTTCGCTTAGAGCATCGAACCCAAAAGTGGATTCCACTTTTGGGTTCGATGCTCCCTCTTTGAAGAGCGCATCGTTGATGCGGAGAACCGGACCCATTTTTCACTGACGTGGCCCTCCGGGTCCGCACGATGCGCTAGCGCCGAATGAGGATGCAACGGAAGTCGTTCACGTTCGTCAGGGTCGGGCCCGTCACGACGAGCCTGTCGAGCTCAGCGAATGCCGTATAGGCGTCGTTCCTATCGAGATGGGCCGCCAGATCGATCCCCTTCGCACGAGCGCTCTCGAACAGGCTGCCGTCGAACCAGGCCCCCGCATTGTCCTCCGACCCGTCTATGCCGTCGGTATCGCAGGCGATGGCCGCGATCCTGCTCTCATCTTTCAAGGACAGGGCCAGAGACAACAGGAACTCGGCATTGCGGCCGCCTCGTCCCTGCCCGCGAACCGTCACCGTCGTCTCGCCGCCGGACAGCAGGACGCACGGTGCCTTGGCCGGCTCCCCATGCATCAGGGCGGAGCGTGCAATGCCGGCCATGACACGCCCGACCTCCCGCGCCTCCCCCTCGAGCGCGTCGCCGAGCACGAGCGGCGTCAGCCCCAGTTCTCGGGCTTTGGCGGCAGCGGCATCGAGCGCCATCTTGGGCGTCGACAGCATGTGCACCGTGCCGCCGGCGACGGGTTCGGTAATCGCATTGGAGCGAATGGTCTGCAGGACATGTTCGGGCACGTCGATGCCGTACTTGTGCAGGATGCCGAGAGCGACATCCGGATCGATACGCTCGGGGATCGTCGGTCCGGACCCGATGCTGCCGGGATCGTCGCCCGGAACGTCCGAGATCAGGTAGGTGACGAGCTGCGCCTCGCCGGTCGCTGCCGCGAGCCTGCCTCCCTTGATGGCGGAGAGCGACTTGCGCACCAGGTTCATCTCCCCGATGGGGGCGCCCGACTTGAGCAGGGCGCGATTCAAATCCTGCTTGTCGGCCAGCGTCACCCCGTCGGCCGGAAGCGACAGGAGCGCCGAAGCCCCGCCGGACATCAGACAGATGACGAGATCGTCGGGACCGGCCTCCCGTGCCAGAGCCAAAATCCGCCTGGCCGCCTGCAACCCGGCCTCGTCCGGAACCGGATGCGCTGCCTCGACGATCTCGACGGCGCGCGTCGGCACCGCATGCCCGTATCGCGTGACCACGAGCCCTTCGCAGGTTCCTCCCACGCGGGCCCAGGCCTCCTCGAAAGCCGCCGCCATGCGAGCCGAGGCCTTGCCGGCGCCGAGGACGATCGTTCGCCCTTTCGGCTTTGGCGGCAAGCGACCGTCGAACTGGCCATCCGGAAGCGCCACCTTCAGGGCGGCATCGAACAGGGCATAGAGGATTTCGGCATCGTTTGGCATGGCGTCACTTTACGTCAGAAATTCTCTGCGTGAAGCCTGCGGCCGCAGATTGCACACAGGGCAACATCCCCACTCATCAAAGGCCTTGGAACTCGGCGCCGGATCATGCTTAAAGACCGGCGATTAGCCGTCTCATGATTTGTTCAATGCACCCGAGGATGACCCTGCCGATGTTTCAGTTCGTCCAGCTTCCCTGCCTGTGCCCATCGAGGAGCGAGGCATGAAGCCTCTGTCCCAGATGCCGCTGGAGACGGCGCGTTCCGTTCGTGTGGTGCTGACCGATATCGACGACACCATCACCACGGAAGGAATGTTGACGGCCGTGGCCTATGGCGCACTCGAACAGCTGCATCGCGCCGGCTTTCTCGTCATCCCGGTGACCGGCCGACCGGCAGGGTGGTGCGATCACATCGCCCGCATGTGGCCCGTGGATGCGGTGGTGGGAGAGAACGGCGCCTTCTATTTCCGTTATGACCGCGAGCGCAAAAAGATGCAGCAGCGCTTCTGGGCAAACCGGGAGGAATTGAAGCAGAATCGCGCCAGGCTCGATGCCATCGAGACGGAAGTGCTCTCAAGTGTTCCCGGCGCGGCGCTTGCCAGCGATCAGGCTTATCGCATGGCGGATCTCGCCATCGACTTCTGCGAGGACGTTCCCGCGCTGCCCGAGTCGGAAGTGGACCGGATCGTTTCCATCTTCGAACGCGCAGGCGCTCAGGCCAAGGTCAGCTCCATTCATGTGAACGGCTGGTTCGGCGATTACAACAAGCTGAGCATGGCGAAGACCCTGCTCGCCGATGTGTTCGGCATGGATTGGGAAGAGGCGAAAAAGGCCGTGATCTATGCCGGCGACTCGCCCAATGACGAGCCGATGTTCGCAGCCTTTCCCTTGAGCGTCGGCGTCGCCAACATCCAGACCTTTGCACATCGCCTGACCAGCAAGCCGGCTTATATCGCGAATGGTCATTCGGGAGAGGGATTCGTGGAGCTGGCAGATCTGCTGCTCAGAGCGAGAAGCGCTTAAGGCGCCGCAAGCCTCGCCAACTCCCATCAACAAGAAAGCCCGGCAATGCCGGGCTTTTTTACACTCACAGACCTGCGAGGTTGATGTATTTGATTTCGAGGAAGCCCTCGATGCCGTATTTCGAGCCCTCGCGGCCCAAGCCCGACTGCTTAACGCCGCCAAACGGCGCCATCTCGTTGACCAAAGCCGGCGTGTTCACCCCGACCATGCCGCTCTCGAGCGCCTCCACCACCCGCCACACCCGGGCCATGTCCCGGGCATAGAAATACGACGCCAGCCCGAACTCCGAGGCGTTGGCCATCGCGATCACCTCGGCCTCGTCCGTGAACGAGATGATCGGCGCCAGCGGCGCAAAGGTCTCCTCCTTGGTCACCTTCATGCCCTGCGTCACCCCGGTCATCACCGTCGGCTCGAAGAACGTGCCGCCCAGCGCCGAGCGCCGGCCGCCGACCAGGAGCGTGCCGCCCTTGGCGAGCACGTCGGCCACGTGCTCCTCCATCTTGGCCACCGCGCGATCATCGATCAGCGGCCCCATGCTCACGCCAGGGTCGGTGCCGCGCCCGAGCTTGAGGCTCTTGGCCTTCGCGGCGAGCTTCTGGGCAAAGGCCTCGGCGACGCTTGCCTGCACGTAGATCCGGTTGGCGCAGACGCAGGTCTGGCCGGCATTGCGGAACTTCGACGCCAGCGCGCCCTCCACCGCCGCGTCGAGATCGGCATCGTCGAACACGATGAACGGCGCGTTGCCGCCAAGCTCGAGCGACAGCCGCTTGATGCCGTCCGCCGCCTCCTTCATCAGCCAGCGCCCGACCGCCGTCGAGCCGGTAAAGGTGATCTTGGCCACCTTCGGGTTGCGGCAGAACTCCTCGCCGATCGGCCGCGCCTCGCCGGTGATCACCGAGAACGCGCCCTTGGGCACCCCGGCCCGCTCGGCCAGCACCGCCAGCGCCAGCGCCGAGAGCGGCGTCTGGGCGGCGGGCTTGAGCACCATGGTGCAGCCGGCCGCCAGCGCCGGGCCGACCTTGCGGGTGATCATGCCGTTGGGAAAGTTCCACGGCGTGATCGCGGCGCAGACCCCGACCGGCTGCTTCAGCACCACGATGCGCTGGGACGGGGTGGCGCCGGGGATGACGTCGCCGTCGATGCGCTTGGCCTCTTCGGCGAACCACTCGATGTAGGCGGCGTTCGAGATCACCTCGGCCTTGGCCTCAGCCAGCGGCTTGCCCTGCTCGGTGGTGAGGATCAGCGCCAGATCGTCGGCATGGGCGAGGATCAGGTCGTACCAGCGCTTGAGGATGGCGCTGCGCTCCTTGGCGGGGCGCCGGGCCCAGTCCTTCTGCACCTCAT
>KI912031.1:149381-231101 GCA_000517005.1 Microvirga lupini | reverse complement strand
GGGCTGTGTCGATGGCGCGCCGCGCCATCTCGGGCCCGAGATCGGGCACGCTCAGGATCAGCGCGCCGTCGTAAGGATCGGTGACCGCAATGGTCTTGCCGTCGGGCGCGTCGATCCACTCGCCCGCCACATAGGCCTGCCCGACCAGCAGCGACGGGTCCTTCAGGGCCAGCATGGTGCGGGCGGCAGGCTGCGCATGAACAGTCATCTTAAGGCTCCAATCTGGCAAATGGGCGAACGAAAAGCTGAGGGAGATATAGGCGCTACCTTCAGCTCTGAGAACCACTGGAGATGCGGAGCAGGGTTACCGGCCATGCGGCCAAGGTTTCAGTCGGCTGCGACGCCCAATGCCTGAAAAACAGGCAGAAGCTTGAAGCTTAAAGATATCTGCGACTTAAGGATGATCTCTTCTCGCATTGCACAAGGCATAAGTCTCTGTACCTTTCTGACCATCGCCGGGCATACCCTCATGCCGCGGCTTGAATAATGGCTGGACCAACCGGCTTCGGAACGAAGGGAAGGAAATCGATGCGAGTCCTCAATAAAATTCTGTTCGCCCTCAGCTGCACCGCTCTGGCCTCCTCGGCCTATGCACAGCAGGCCTCCGACGGCGTGGTCAAGATCGGCATCCTGAACGACCAATCCGGTGTCTACGCGGATTTCGGCGGCAAGTCCTCTGTCGAGGCCGCCCGCATGGCGGTGCAGGATTTCGGCGGCAAAGTTCTTGGCGTGCCTGTCGAGATCGTGAGCGCAGACCACCAGAACAAGCCTGACGTTGCGGCGAGCATCGCCCGCCAGTGGTACGACACGGAAAAAGTCGATTCCATCATGGAGCTGACGACCTCGTCCGTCGCACTCGCTGTCCAGGGCCTGTCCAAGGACAAGAAGAAAGTCACCATCACCACCGGCGCGGCGACGACGGATCTGACCGGAAAGCAATGCACGCCTTACGGTTTCCACTGGGCCTATGACACCCATGCGCTCGCGGTCGGCACCGGCGGCGCCCTGGTGGAAAACGGCGGCAACAAGTGGTTCTTCCTCACGGCCGACTATGCCTTCGGCTACTCCCTCGAGGAGCAGACCTCGAAATTCGTGAAGTCGAAGGGCGGCCAGGTTCTCGGCGCGGTCCGCCACCCGCTGGCAGCCACTGATTACTCGTCCTTCCTGCTGCAGGCACAGAGCTCCGGCGCCAACGTGATCGGCATGGCCAATGCTGGCCTCGATACCGCCAACGCCATCAAGCAGGCAGCGGAGTTCGGTATCACCCAGGGCGGCACGCGTCTCGCTGCACTTCTCTTCACGCTGGCGGAGGTGAAAGGCCTTGGCCTTAAGGCCGCGCAGGGCCTGACTCTCACAGAGGGCTGGTACTGGGATCAGAGCGATGAGAACCGCGCTTTCGCGAAGAAGTTCCAGGAGAAGACCGGCCGTATGCCGAACATGATTCATGTCGGCACCTACTCCGCCGTGACGCAGTACCTCAAGGCGATCCAGAAGGCCGGCACCGACGCGACCGAACCGGTCGCCAAGCTCCTGCACGAGATGCCGGTCGAGGACGTTTTCGCCAAGAAGGGCAAGGTGCTGCCCAACGGCCGCATGGTCTACGACATGTATCTCTTCCAGGTGAAAAAGCCGGAAGAGAGCAAGAGCGAGTGGGACATGTACAAGCAGCTCTCCAAGGTTCCAGGCGACCAAGCGTACATGAAGCTTGCCGACAGCGGCTGCCAGCTCACGCAGTAATTCTCAGGTCGAGGTGGGACGGCCTGAGCCGCCCTATCTCTTCATCATCTGACAACGGCTGGTGTCGAGCCTTGTGCCCGCGCCAGCCGTTGCCTCCTCACCAAGAGAGTGTCGGCCGGTTCATATGGTCAGTACGCAACCTATCTTGAGCGCCACCGGGCTCACCATGGAGTTTCGCGGCTTCGTCGCCGTGAAGGACGTGACGCTGTCCGTCAATGAGGGCACAATCCATGCCCTGATCGGCCCGAACGGCGCCGGCAAGACAACCGTCTTCAACCTGCTCACCAAGTTTCTCACCCCCACCCGCGGACAGATCTCCTTCAAGGGCTCTGACATCACGGGCCTGAAGCCTGCCGAGGTCGCTCGCCTCGGGCTCGTCCGCTCCTTCCAGATTTCGGCGGTGTTCCCGCACCTGACCGTGCTCGACAATGTGCGCGTGGCGCTGCAGCGTCTGTCAGGGCTGGCAACGCAGTTCTGGCGCCCCGCTTCGGCTCTTTCGACCCTCAATGATCGCGCAATGGAGCTCATTGAGGCCGTTGGCCTCAGAGCCTATGCGCATCTGCCGGCCGTAGAATTATCATACGGACGCAAGCGGGCCCTTGAAATCGCCACCACATTGGCTCTCGATCCCGCCATGCTGCTTCTCGACGAGCCCATGGCCGGCATGGGTCATGAGGATATCGGCCGCATCTCCGATCTGATCCGGCGCATCGCCCGCAATCGGACGGTGCTGATGGTCGAGCACAACCTGAACGTCGTTTCCGATCTCTGCGACCGGGTCACCGTCCTGGCACGCGGCGAGATTCTCTCCGACGGATCATACGAGACTGTCAGCCAGGATCCGCGCGTGCGTGAAGCCTATATGGGAACCGAGCATGAGTAGCGCTCCTCTTCTCGAAGTCCGCGGGCTCAATGCCTGGTATGGCGAGAGCCATGTTCTCCACGGGGTCGACCTCGACATCCGCGAGGGCGAAACCGTGACCTTGCTCGGCCGCAACGGCGCGGGCAAGACGACCACTTTGCGCGCCATCATGGGCATCCTGCGCCGTCGCGAGGGCGTCATCCGCCTGCGCGGCAAGGATCTCCTGGGGTTGCCGCTCCACAAGGTCGCGCAGGCCGGGCTCGGCTATGTGCCCGAGGAGCGCGGCATCTTCGCGAGCCTGAACGTCTCCGAGAACCTGATGCTGCCCCCGGCCGTCTCGGAAGGCGGCATGAGCGTGGAGGAGATCTACAGCCTCTTCCCCAATCTCTATGAACGCCGTTCGAGCCAGGGCACGAAGCTTTCAGGCGGCGAGCAACAGATGCTTGCCATCGCCCGTGTGCTGCGCACGGGTGCGAGGACTATCCTTCTCGACGAACCGACGGAAGGCTTGGCTCCCGTGATCGTCCAGCGCATCGGCGATGTGCTGGTCGCCTTGAAGCAGCGCGGCATGACCATCCTGCTCGTGGAACAGAACTTCCGCTTTGCGAAGAAGGTGGCCGATCGCTTCTACCTCATGGAGGATGGGCGTATGGTGAACTCGTTCCCCGGGCATGAGCTCGACGCGCGCATGGACGAACTGCACGAAGTTCTTGGGGTGTAGAGCATCATGAGTACGATTTTCGGCATTCCCGCCCCGGCCCTTTACGGCCAGATCCTCATCGGCCTGATCAACGGCTCGTTCTATGCCATGCTGAGCCTCGGCCTCGCCGTGATCTTCGGCCTGCTGCGGGTCATCAACTTCGCCCATGGGGCGCAGTACATGCTCGGCGCCTTTGCCGCCTACCTGCTCCTGAGCTACTTAGGCATCGGCTATTGGCCGGCTCTCATCCTGGCCCCTCTGATCGTCGGCGCCATTGCGGTCGTGATCGAAAAGACGATGCTGAGCCGCCTCTACGGCGTGGATCCGCTCTACGGCCTTCTTCTGACCTTCGGCCTTGCCCTCATTATCGAGGGTGCCTTCCGCTATTGGTTCGGCGCCGCCGGCCAGCCCTATGCCGCTCCACCGCAACTGACGGGGGCTCTCAATCTGGGCTTCATGTTCATGCCGATCTATCGTGGTTGGGTGGTCGTCGCGTCTCTGGTCATCTGCCTGGGGACGTGGCTCCTCATCGAAAAAACACGACTCGGTGCCTACCTGCGAGCAGCTACGGAAAATGCCACGCTCGTCCAGGCCTTCGGCGTGAATGTCCCCCTGCTCCTGACCCTCACCTACGGCCTAGGTGCGGCCCTCGCCGCATTGGCGGGCGTGCTGGCGGCTCCGATCTACCAGGTGAGCCCGCTGATGGGCTCGAACCTCATCATCATCGTCTTCGCCGTCGTGGTTGTCGGCGGCATGGGCTCGATCCTGGGCGCTATCGTGACCGGCTATGTGCTCGGCGTTCTCGAGGGGCTGACGAAGGTTTTCTATCCGGAAGCCTCAAGTATCGTTATCTTTGTGATCATGGCCATCGTTCTGCTCGTCAGGCCGGCAGGTCTCTTCGGGCGGGAGGAGTAATATCATGGCTGTCGGAACCCAATATCTCGCGGAACAGCCCAAGCTCCGCACATCCTCCATGGTGCTCGGGGCAATCGCCATCGCGGCCCTGCTGGCGGCGCCCTTCTTCTTCTATCCCGTCATGCTGATGAGCGTGCTCTGCTTCGCGCTCTTCGCCTGTGCCTTCAACCTGCTCATCGGCTATGTGGGCCTTCTCTCCTTCGGCCACGCGGCCTTCTTCGGTGGGGCGGCCTATTTCACCGCCCATGCGGCCAAGGTGTGGGGCTGGGAGCCCCTGACCGCCATCCTGCTCGGTGTGGCAGGCGCCGCTGTCATGGGCCTCATCATCGGATTCGTGGCCATCCGCCGCCAGGGCATCTATTTCGCCATGATTACCCTGGCCCTGTCGCAGATGTTCGCCTTCATCTGCCTGCAGGTGCCCTTCACCCATGGCGAGGATGGCATCCAGGGCGTTCCGCGCGGCTATCTGCTCGGCTTCATCGACCTGAATCAGCCCCTGAACATGTACTACGTCACGCTGGCCATCTTCCTATTCGGCTTCTTCGCCATCTGGCGCATCGTGAACTCGCCGTTCGGCAACATTCTCAAGGCGATCCGCGAGAATGAGCGGCGCGCGGTCTCGCTCGGTTACCGAGTGGACCGCTACAAGCTCGGCGCCTTCGTCATGTCGGCCGCGCTGGCAGGTCTGGCTGGAGGCACCAAGGCCATCGTGTTCCAGTTCGCAACGCTCACCGACGTGCAGTGGCAGATGTCTGGCGAGGTCATTCTCATGACCCTGCTCGGTGGCATTGGCACGATGATCGGCCCCATCGTCGGCGCCGGCCTGGTGATTGCCCTGCAGAATTATCTGGCTGCATCCGATTTCCCCGTAACGGTGCTGATCGGCATCATCTTCGTGATCTGCGTGCTCCTGTTCCGCCGCGGCATCGTGGGAGAGATCCTGGAGCTGATGAGGCGCCGGGGCAAAAGCGCCTCTTAAAGTTCGAGAGACGTAAACTCTGCCGGCGCTCGTCGGATCGAGCGCTGGCTCATTCCATTGAGCCATACCATGTCAGGCAGCGATACATTCGATTATGTGATTGTCGGTGCAGGTTCCGCCGGTTGCGTTCTGGCAAACCGGCTGTCCAAGGATCCCCGGAACTCGGTCTGCATTCTCGAAGCGGGCGGCAAGGACAACTGGATCTGGTTTCACATTCCGGTCGGCTATCTTTTCGCCATCGGCAATCCCCGCGCCGATTGGATGTTCAAGACCGAAGCGGAACCGGGCCTGAACGGTCGCATTCTGAACTACCCCCGCGGCAAGGTTCTGGGCGGCTGCTCGGCCATCAACGCCATGGTCTACATGCGCGGCCAGCGCGAGGATTACGACAACTGGCGCCAGATGGGTCTGACTGGCTGGGGCTGGGACGATGTGAAGCCGATCTTCCGCCAGCACCTCGATCACTATCTCGGAGCCGGCGAGCATCATGGCGTAGGCGGCGAATGGCGTGTCGAGGCCCCTCGCACCCGCTGGGACATCCTCGACACCTTCATCGAAGCCGCGGTCGAGGCCGGCATTCCCCGGGTGAGCGACTTCAATACGGGCAGCAACGAAGGCATCTCGTATTTCCACGTCAACCAGAAGAGCGGGCGGCGCTGGTCCGCGGCGCGCGGCTTCCTCAAGCCGGCCTTGTCCCGTCCCAATCTGAAGGTTGAAACCCAGGCCCATGCCACGCGCATCCTTTTTGAGGGAAAGCGCGCCATCGGAGTCGAAATCCTCCAGAACGGCACATTGAGGCGACTTCTGGCGCGGAAGGAGGTTGTGCTTTCGGCAGGCGCCATCGCCTCCCCGCAGCTCCTGCAATTGTCCGGAATCGGAAACGGAGCGCTCCTCCAGCAGCATGGAATCGAGGTGGTTCACCACCTGCCGGGCGTCGGCGAGAACCTGCAGGACCATCTGCAGCTGCGCCCGATTTATAAGGTCCATGGGGTGCGCACGCTTAACGAGGACTATCGGTCCCTGTTTAAGAAGGGGCAGATGGCGCTCGAATATGCCCTCTTCCGCAAAGGGCCGCTCACGATGGCGCCATCCCAGCTCGGTGCCTTCACGCGTTCATCGCCCGAATATGCGACGCCGAACCTGCAGTTCCACATCCAGCCCCTCTCGCTGGACAAGTTCGGGGACGATCCGCATCCCTTCCCGGCCTTTACGGCGAGCGTCTGCAATCTGCGTCCGACCAGCCGAGGGAGCGTGAAGATCCGCAGCGGTAAGCCGGGCGATGCGCCCTTCATCCGTCCGAACTATTTGTCGACTCCGGAAGACCAGAGGGTAGCCGTCGATGCGCTGCGCCTCGTCCGGCATATCGTCTCGATGCCTGCCCTTCAGAAGTACCGCCCTGAGGAGTACAAGCCCGGAGCCCAGCTGACGACGGACGACGAGCTTCTGAATGGCGCGCGGGATATCGGAACCACGATCTTCCATCCGGTTGGAACCGCCAAGATGGGCCTCGACAGCGATCCCATGGCCGTCACGGATGCGCGCTTGCGGGTCCGTGGGATCGAGGGTCTGCGCGTCGTCGACGCTTCCGTCATGCCGACCATCACAAGCGGGAACACGAACTCGCCAACCTTGATGATTGCCGACAAGGGGGCTGCGATGATCCTGGAGGACCAGTCGCACATCTCTGCGCCGGCTCTGCGATCGGCCTAACCTGTTCGGGGTACCGTCCTCACACCCTATAACGGCCGATGGGAGCCAGCGGCTCCCATCGAAAAAAGGTGTTTAAGTCGACACGCTCAGCTGGAAGGCGTGCTGCGGCCCGACGGCAGATGGCTTGCAGCCCAGATTGCAGCCTGCGTCCGGTTTTTGGCCTGGATCTTGCGCAGGATCGCTTTGACATGGACCTTAACGGTCGCTTCCGTGATGTCGAACTTCCGGGCGATGATCTTATTGGAGTCGCCATCCATGAGGCAGCGCAGAATAACCGTCTCGCGGACCGAAAGACCTTTCGCCGGAACGCTCATCTCATGAGCCTCCTCGGCGACCGGCGCTACATTCGCATGATCAGCATGGGCTTCCCGCTCTCGCAGCAGGTCGAGGATCGCTCCAGGGAAGATGGCTTCTCCCAGCATCACGAGATCCAGCGACTTCACGAGTACCTCGTGCGAGATCGACTTTTTGAGGTACGCATCCGCGCCGGCCTGAAAGGCTGCGACCACCTGCTTAAGATCGTACTCCTCGATCAGCATGACCACTTTGGCACTAGGAACGCTCTCTTTCAGCATCCGGGCCTGACGGCAGGTTTCGTCATGATCGCGGCTTGCATCGATGATGAGGACGACGGCGCAATTATCGAACCCTGCCACTGACCCGATTTCCTCGAGGCTTGCAGCAGCGGCTGAGGGTGAATAGGCCGTCTCAGCCAGGATCCTGCGCAGACCTTCCCTCAGCAGGGCATTCGGCTCGATGAGAAGCGTCTTGATGGAGCGAGCAGCGACATGCTCCGAAGGGGGTTCAACCGAGCGGGCCAGTTCCATGTATCTTGAATACGCGACATCCTTGGCCGAAGAGGCTCCCGGGTGAGGAAGGCTATCAAGATCGTAGGTGTTCCGCATCGCAGATGCCTTTCTGGTCTTGATTCGGTCAGGAAAATAACAAAATTCCCCAAAAGATGTTTAGCTTATAATCTCATTAGAGACAATCATTACCCATTCAAATCCTTTTAACAATCTTTAATCAAAAGGTATACACACGATATAAAGTATCAAATACATAATCACCTCACAATTCCTGCAAGCAGTTATGTATCTGGATACAAAAGCACTTTGTATTGAGCATATCTTCTAACCGCCATTCACGGATTCAGAAGAAATCCCGCCGACGACAAGGCAGGTGTTTTCTTTGGCTGGCTCGATTCTTGAACCAGATGAGAGTTTGGCGCTCTGTATAGGTCCGGTTTGTGTCGACTATGGCGACATGAAGGACCCAAACAGAATAGGATTCGCTTGGCCTCTCCCGTCTCTCCCAATTGCACGACGCGTCAGCCAAGAAAGAGCATCAGCTCGCTGCTAGCGCATCGTGCGGACCCGGAGGGCCACGTCAGTGAAAAGTGGATCCGGTTTTCGCTGACGCGGCCCTTCGGGTCCGCACGATGCGCCAGCCAAAAGAAGGAGCACCGGATTTGATCCCAAAAGTGGGTCCACTTTTGGGTCCGATGCTTTGACAAAGTGGCTCCATTCGCTCCAAGGAATGCGGAGGTCGGATGGAGGCCGGCGATTTCACACAAGCGAGAAACCGCCGGAAACGTCAGTTGCGCACTTATTCTCTCACTTCATATAGAAGCGAAACGTCTTCAGCGAAGGCTGTGCGCTGCCAGTCTCTCGCCTGACTGTAACCACACTGCGTCTTCCGAATTTGAGGCCAAATGATTGACGGCCCACATGGCAGCCTGCGTCCGGTTTGCAACCCGGATCTTGCGCAGAATAGCCTTGATGTGAACTTTCACGGTTGCCTCGGCAACATCAAGTTTGCGCGCGATAACCTTGTTTGGGGCACCCTGCATCAGGCATTGCAGGATCTCCGCCTCTCTGCTCGACAAGGTCCGTATTGGAGAGTCATGGCCTTCCGAAGCTGAAGCGACCTGCAGAGGAGAGGTCCTGGTGGCAGGCGTTTCTTTTGAGAGGTCCAGCCCCTCCGCATGGGTCGAAATGGCCGCAAGGAAGGCTGCAGACGGAAAGACGACTTCGCCCAGCATGGCAAGGTCGAGGTACTTGATCAAAGCCTCGCATCCTGTTGACGCAAGGCAGTATCCATCCGCTCCAGATTGAAAGGCAGATTTCATGCCTTCGAGATTGAAGCTGTCCGACAGCACGACGATCCGGGCTTGAGCATATTGCTGCTTCAAAGACCATACTCCCTCGGCCAGTCCCAATGGATAAAGATTCGCATCGAGGATGAAGAGAAGCGGGCCTTCCTGAACTGCCTGGTCCAGAGCGATCTCTCCGCTCGTCAGGTTTTCCGGATGCAATCGGAATCGGGTACTTGAGAGGATATGCCTCAAGCCCTCACGCAACATCGAATTCTTGCAGCCTAAGATCGTAGTGACTGGCAGAAGGTGTGACATGCGAGGGAGCCTTTCCACAGAGGTTACCTCGAATTGTACAAATTAACGGTTTGTTATCCATCCTTAATAAAGAGGTATCTAACTATGCTTAGGAGGTAGAAATAGATGCCTCACTAAGCATGTCTCGTCTTGAATGCAGTCATGTGCTTATGCACATGAACAATTGCTCTCACAAATTCGCTATAGTATTGCGATAAGCTCTCGAAGAGCATCGCCGCCAATATCGGATCGGAGCCGACCTGGATCGATTCACAACTTGCTTCGTTGGCGGATGAAGCCTCTGCAACATCGACTTCGTCCATACGAGACGCAACGATGCTGAAGCGGGCACGAAAAAGCCCTATCCGATCCGTAAAGGCGGTCTTGGAGCTAAGCAAATGTGAAGACTGAATCGCGCTCAGAGCTGATCGATGTTGAATCGATCCTGCATTGGAGGATTGGGGAATCATCCTGTCCTGCGATCATCAAGCACCGATGCTCGGGCGCGCTTCGCTTAAGGCGCGTTCCTTCCTGACGGTACGTCCGGTTCATGCATTAGTCACTGAGCGACCGCCTGCGGCACGACGGCTGGACCATTCCCGGATTCCTCAGCCGAACCGGTCATGGCAGGTTCCGTCATGGAACTTAAAGCAACGGCGGCCAGAGGGAAACCGCTTTCCCGAGCACTGCTCATGAGTTCAATCGCCTTCTTCAGATCTGCAGTGACGCCAAGTCCAGACTTGTACATGAGACCTAGCCGATATTTGGCTTCGGAGTTTCCTGAATCGGCTGCGGCTTGCAGCAGGTTGGCTGTTTTCTCCGGAGACGCATCCACACCGATCCCATTCGCATAGGCATAAGCCAAACCGATGAGCGCTTCGGTGTTGCCGGCAGTAGCCGCCTTATCCAAGCCCGTGATGATGAGAGAAATCAGCTCATCTGCCGGCCTTAAAGTGAGAAGTCGCGAGAGGGTCTGTCCGGCGGCAAGATTGGTTTTGTCGAGAGCTGCGAGGCTGTACCACTGCACCGCCTGTCGCTGGTCCTCCTCATTATTGCCCCTCGAAAGCGCATTGGCCATGTGCATGGCAGCGGCGGAATCGCCGCGCTCAGCTGCGATCCTGATCAATTGCCCTGCCGCCTCACGGTTCTGGATTCCCCGCGTCCCTCGCTCAAGGTCGACGGCGATCTGATATGCGATGCTCGGCTTGAGCTGAGCCGCGCGCTCGAAGAACCTGAGTGCCGAGGCCATATCGGTCGTTCCTTCGGTCCCTAAGGCAAGCGCCCAGCCGATCTCCAGAAGGGTGCTGCGCTGGCGGCCCTCGTTTACGCCGTCGAGCCATTTCAGGGCCGCGGCCTCGTTGCGTTCCAAGCCGCGGCCGGTACCATAGGCATAGGCGGCGTAAGCCATGGCACGCTCGTGCCCGACACGGGCCGCCCACAGATACCACTCGGCAGCCTTCTTCGTGTCCACAGGAACACCTTCACCGCGATCGTACATGCCTGCCACAGCCAGCACCGAACTCGATGCGCCTCGGAGCGCTTCAAATCGAAGACGCCGCTCGAGCTTGGCCTGGTCGACGCCTTGCAAGACCACTTCATGACGGGCCATGATCTTCGCCAGAAGGCGGGTGGCTTCGCGATCTCCGCGGGAAGATGCGATCTTGGCCGCCTCCAATCCGGTTGCGAAGTCCTGCGTATCCATCTCCGCCTCCAGAGCCTTATGCCCAAGCCTGAGAAGCCTTACCGTGGACATGGCGCGAAGCTGTGCCGGAGTGAATGGTGCGGGTTGTATGGTTGAAGGCGCCTGGGCGGCGGGAGCCTTCGCATCCTGTGCAGAAGCCGCCATCGCGACCAGAGAGGCGCTTGTGAGGAAGCAACTCAGGAAAACGATACGCGTAGTCTTGATCATCTTGCCTCTCCCACACATCGAATATGAGCGCCTGCCATGAACGCCGTATGCCTGTGCTGCCGCTTCGATCTCATTTCCTGGCGGCTCCCTCAGCTGTCTTCAGCCAATCCTGTGCCGCGCTCGGGTTCACGTCCGTGCCAAAGCCGAGGGTCATGGCAAGGCTGAGGCCGTACATGGCCTCGGTATCTCCAGCCTGCGCAGCACGCTGCAGCCATTCCGTGCTGGCGTGGGCTGAGAGTTCGACGCCATATCCCGATGCATAGGCGCGAGAGAGCTCCTTCATCGCGATCATGTCGCCGGCCTCCGCGGCCTTCCGCAGCCAAGTCGCTCCGGCTCGCGGATCCGCAGGAACACCCAATCCAAGCTGCAGGCTGCGTCCGTATTCCCGCATGGCCGGCGCAAGGCCATTCTCGGCGCTCACCTTGAGAGCCTTCATCGCTTCGGTGGCCTCCGCAATAGGCATTGCAGCAAGCCTTGAAAGATCGGCCGCGACAGCGGCATCGCCTTTCTGCAGCGCCTTGGAGAGCCATTCGACCGCCGCCTGCGTATTGCGCCCGCCGATCTGACCGGAGACATAGCCGCGCCCAAGATAGCGCATCGCCTCAATGCGACCAGCCTCTGCGGAACGCTTGATGTAGTTGATGGCGTCCTCTTGATTGACCGGACCGCCCACCTCCTCGACCATGGCCCGTCCGACGAGGAACAGAACGGCTGGATCCGGTGCACCGTTCTGAACGTCGGCGAGAGCCCTGTTCATCCAAAGGCGCGCGCGTTCCTTTTGATCGGGACCTGGAGTCTTCTGGTAGACTTGGGCGAGTTCGACCATATCCCGTGCAGTGCAGACCGGCAGCGTCTCCGCTCGGGAAAGCCAGCGTCGAGCGTCAGCACCATCCTTCGCAGTCGATGCCAGGGCGATGGCCGCCCGTACATTGCCGGCCTCTGCTGCAGCCTGTCTCCATTCCAAGGCGGTCTTGCCGGTCGCCTGGAGCCGTGAGCCCGGGATCTCTGCAAGAGTCAGCATCGCAGCAGCATTGCCTGCGGAGGCGGCTTTTTGCAGGAGCTGCATACCTTTCAGCACGTCCGCGTTCTGATCGCGCTGCACGACGAGAAGACGTCCCAATTCAAGCTGCGCGCCCGAATCCCCTTCTTGGGCAGTAAGCTCCAGAAGTGATCGAGCGCCAGCTTTGTCGCGTTCTCCGCCGTCACCGGCGAGCATTCTGCGAGCCAGGAGGAGCATGGCACGGGAGCGCCCCTCCCCCGGTGCAAGAGCGGCCTCCCGCCACCGGGCCGACGCAGCTTCATCCGCCTTGACGCCCTGCCCTGAGCGGTAGGCATAGGAGAGAAGGATCATGCTTTCACGATCGCCGCGCTCGGCCGCACGGAGAAGAGCCTTTGCATTCCGTTGCGCTGCAGCCGGATCGTTGCCAGTTTCGGCAGCGATCGCCGTAATGCTGCGCACATGTCCGGCCTCCGCCGCGCGTTCCAGCCAAGCTTGGGCCTGCACCGGATCCGGAGCGACAGCCGTGCTGCAGGCATAAAGATCGGCAAGAACGCCCATGGCGTCGGGATTGCCGCGCGCAGCGGCCTCCTTGAGAAGCCGAACGGCCTCGTCCGATCGTCCCTTCTCCGGATAGGTCAGCAGAAGTTTCGCCATTTCCGTGAGGGCCCCGACATCGCCGCGGACCGCCGCACGGCGATAGAAGTCCAAGGCGGTATCGATGTCCGGCTTCCCATTCACGCCAGCGGCATTGAGCCGTGCAAGGCCGACAAGAATGCTGGTAGTGTGCCCGGGCAGAGCACTAGCCTTCGTCAGAACCTCCGCCGCCTTCGGCAGATCGGGCGCCGTCCCGAATTCACCGCGGTAATGGCGGGCCAGGAGCTTATAGGCCTCGGTGTCGGCACTCAACCCGGCCCGCTCCAGCCAGGAAATCGCCTTGGACACATCCTTCGGCGCACGATCCCCAAGCAGAAGACGCTCGCCCAGCAATGTCATGGCTCGCGGTTCTCCGGCCTCGGCCGCATGGGTGAGATGACGCAGAAACTGATCCGGAGTCGCTTTGACGCGGCCCTGCATATAGATTTCTGCCAAAGCCAAATCCGCCTTGGCATCACCCTGACGGGCCGCAGCCTCAAACCATTTGACTGCCTCGGCCAGTCCACCCGGCACGAGGGCGTCATCGCTCAGGATTGTCCCGATCTTGAAGAGTGCGCCGCACTTACCATTCCCGAGATCGCCATAGAGAGTCTGCAAGGCCAGATTGATGAGATCCCCCGTCACGGTCTGCGACACATGACCGATCCTCCCGCTGCGTTGCAGCTGGGCTAACCCGATCATGCCATCGACGTTGCCGGCCGTGGAAGCGGCGCGAAGCAGACGCTCCGCTTCTCGAACATCGGCTGCGGCAATCCGGCCCTGTGCATGTAATTGAGCGAGCAGAACGGATGCATCCATGTTCAGCATGGACGAGGCCGTCGCGAGATGAGCGGCTGCTCGCTCGGGATCGACAGGTCCCGCGATGGGATCGAGGAAAAGCTTGCCGAGGCGGAAATGGGCCCGGCCTCTTCCCGCCCATGGCCGATCCGCGAGATCTTCGAGAAGTCTGCGTGCCGTCAGAGGAGACCGGTTGATGTCGGAACGTCCCTCGGCATAGGCGATCGCCGCCTCGTACATCTCCTCAGGATCGTCGACCGGTTGCGACTTTCCCCACTTGCTCCAATCCCGAGTCAGCCGTGGTTTGGAAACCGGCCGACAAATCTTGCCGAAATCCGCATTGGGTGCGAGCGAGCGCGGCGATGTCTGGGCCGCGCCGGATGTGGCGAGTACTATCCACATGGCGAATCCCGCAGCAGCAGCGCTGCCGACGCGAAATGCCCTTGCTGTCGATAACCTGTTGGCGGGCTCAGGGAAGATCGCCATTCCTGTTCTCCACCTCGTTTCAACTCTTTCAGCCTCGCGCCGTCCGGTTCCGGTCATTCCTCACCCCCTCAACCCGGCGTCGCAGCTGTTTGCTTAGCGAGAGCCTTCACAGCCTGCGAATGGCCTGCGCGAGCAGCCCTTTCGAGCCAGTCCCGAGCCGTCGTCCGATCCTTGTCGGATGACGCTTGCTGATAGCGAAGTGCGAGCCGGTACATGGCACCGGAGTGCCCATTCTCGGCCGCCTGCCTGAGCCAGCGGTCAGCTTCGCGTGTGTTCGGCTTCGTTCCAATGTCGTTCAGGCGATAGAGTTCGAACATGGCGTCAGCCGAATTAAGGCTGACTGCTCTCTCGAGCCATATCTTTGCAAGAGCCAGATCGGCCTGCGTGCCCGCGCCAGTCATCAAAGCGCGCGCCACCTCGATCATCGCAACCGGAGACCCTCCTTCCGCAGCCCGCAGATATGATGCGAATGCACCTTCGAGATCGGCAGTTGCGCTCAAGCCGGACAACTTGACGCTGCCGAGCTGGATCTTTGCTTCGATCAGGCCTGTCTCGCCGGCCTGTGACAGCCATCGCTCGGATTTCTGGCTGTCCCGATCCACTCCGCCCCCGTAGAGATATGCGATGCCGAGACGAATCTGTCCGTCCTGATCGCCTTGCTGTGCAGCCTGAGCATAAAACTCCGCTGCCATCCTGCGATCCTGGGTGACTCCCACGCCACGAGCATAGGCATCGCCCAGCGCAAGTTGCACCTTGGTGTCACCCGGCTCCTCGTTATAGATCTCACGATAGAGGGCTATGGCCTGGGCAGGATCTTGAGGCACACCATCGCCGTCACGATAGGCCTTGGCGAGAACGAAGCGCGCTCCATCGTGACCGAGCTGTATGGCCCGCCGAAGGAGAGATTCCGCCCGCATCGGATCGCGCTTTATCCCTGTTCCCTGCAGGAGCGCTGTCGCCAGAAGCGTCATGGCGTCCGCGTTGTTTTTACGGACTAACGCTTCCAAGACGGATGTCCCATGCTCAATCGAGCCTGCATCCGGAAGGCAGAGGTATAACAAGGCGATCTTGCCGCTCTTGTCATCATTGCCAGACATCGCCTTTTCGGCAACGGCAAGCCACCGGCGGGCCGCATTCTGCTGCTCGGCTGTGGGCTGATTCAAAAGATAAACTTCGGCGAGCGCCAATGCGGCGCAGAACTTCCGTTCTCGGCAGCCTTTCTGAGAGTCGCTTCAGCCAACATGCGCTCACCGCGCACAAGGTAGAGTTTGGCCAGGGCGATCGGAGCACGGGCATCACCGGCCTTGATGGCCTTCTCGAGCGACTCGCGCGCCAGATTGAAATGGCCCGGACCTCCCGCCCGAGAATAGAGCGCACTCAACTCCACCATGGCGGCACCACTCCCGGCTGCCGCCGCGCGGCTGAACCAATTCGCGGCCAGTGCCTGATCCTGCGGCACTCCCCTGCCCTCGTTGAATATCTTGCCCAGCCGCGTCATGGCAATCGCGCTGTCGGCCTCGGCGGCCTTGCGATACCATTCCAAGGCCCGTGGCACTTCCATGCTGGACGACCGGTTCGCGTAAAAATCGCCAAGGCGGATATAGGCGGCCGCGGATCCGCTCTCGGCTGCTCTGCGATACCAGCGCATGGCCTCCGCCTGCGAATCCGGCACTCCGTTGCCGCGAAGGAGAACATCTCCCATAGTGACGGCGGCCTTCACATGACCGCGTTCAGCCGCTGTCCGAAGGCGTTCGATGGCGGTCTTGCGCATGCTTTCTGTTGCAGCATCCTGATAGGTGAGCGCCGTGCGGGCGAACTCATAGAATGCGGCTGAGTTGTCATTCGCCGCTGCCCTGTCGAACAGCTTCAGCGCCAGTGGCACGTCGCGCTCGATGAGAACGCCGTCGCGAAGATGGCGGCCGAGGGCGAGAAGAGTCGTCGCATCGTTGTCCACCCGTCGAACGGCTTCCGCCAAAAATTCCTTTGCGACTACCTTCCCATCGGGGTCATATTGGCTGCGGATTTCCGCCGCGAGAACCAGAGCGCGCGGAGCCTTTGTATCGATGGCCCGATTGAGCCAGAGATCGGCCATGCCGGCCTGAACGCCGAGCGCTGCGCCGTTGTAAGGATCCTCCGCAAGGATCATGGCTGCCTCGATCGAGCCACGCTGAGCCGCCTTCTCGAACGCAAGTCTCGCCTCTTCCGGCTGGTGCAACGCCGACTTCGGATCAGCGCGCAGACGTCCTAAGCGCAGAGCAGCCTCGCCGTCGCCCAAGCCCATGGCACGCTGATACCATTCGACGGCGGCGCTCATCCTTTCCGGGCCATTCGCGGTTGCCCGATAGTGATCTGCCAGCGTACTGGCCGCTTCGGCCGATCCCTTCTGCGCCTCCTGGAACAGGAGTCTCAATCCTTGAGTCGCAAAGATGCTCGCCTTCGCCGGGTCGGTCTCAAGACGGGCGAGCGCGAGGCCAGATGGCCCGTGCTCGGACCGAAGAGCGATCTGATAGAGATTCCTGGCTCCCTCAAGATCCGGCTTTCCATCGATTCCGGACTCCATCAGTCCAGCGAGAACAAAGGCTGCCTCGTGGTTCTGCAGGGCTGCGGCGCGACGCAGCAATTCGGCGGCCCGCTCTGTGGAAGCCCGGTCCCTGTCGCGCGCCAAAATCAACTTGGCACGCCGCACCGCCGCTGACGGCCAGTGAAGCCCCGGCAGAGCCAAGGCCTGGTCGTAGAGCCGCACCGCCTCATCAAATTGCGGAACTTTGAGCGGGTTTGTTTCGCTCACGGGCAAGCCATCCTGAAGCAACTGAGCTCGTTCCACGAGAGCAGCCGGATCATTGCGCTGCTTCAGCTGTTCGACCCTCGCCATGATGCTATGAAAGCGATTGTGCGGTTCAAGCTCGGTCGCTCCTTGAGCCGACGCCGGAAGGGGCAAAAGCCACGTAAGGATTGCGAGAACGCTGAGCACCTGCAGATGTGATCGGTTCATCAACGCCCCCAAAAGCATGTGGCGTTGCCGCCGACGAGTTCATCGATGAGAGGCCGATCAGGCCGTAAACCACGCGTGAGAAGCGCCTTGAGTCTTTTCGTGGCAAGACCCGCTCGCTCTCGAGCCACGACAGGTTCGGCCCAGGCCATGTAGTGGCGCCCATGGTTGCGCTTTGCCATGAAGCTCATGTCCTGACGACGGAAATCCGTCTCGGCATTCGAGCCATAATTCTCGGAGGCGTAGGCCATGACCACATTGGGTTCCGTGATGCCAGTGAGGAGATACGAAAGGAGACGGTCGAAATTCGCCTCACCCTCGCGCAGGCTGTAGAGATCGACACCACGCGTGGCGGCGACTTCCGCCATGACTGTCAGGCTCGCCAGCGATTGACGCATGTGCCACAGAGCACGGGCACCTTGCCGCGTCTCCAGAGCCAAACTCCCGTCGACGCGCGCCTGTGCCAGGACTCTGCGATACCCGCGATAACCCCTGTCATAGAGAGCTTCATCGCCCGTAGTGGCGCCCCAGCTCATGAGAATGCTGTCGGCCAGAGCACGCTGGTCGTTGCGATCTGCACCGGCGCTTAAAGTTCGGTCGATCTTACGAACAAGAGAAACGACCCACCTCGAAACGATCTGTCGCTGGCTCTCGTCTAAGCTACGGTGCAGCACGGAATAGGCCGCTATGGTCGGCAGGAGCACGCGCTTCAGAGCATGGTAAGCGCCTCCCTCGTCTTCCGTGTTCTCGAAGGCTCTCGCTTTGGCCCAGGCGAGTAGAAGATCGCGCAGGGATGTTTCCGATGCCGGGTCTCCAGCCAGAGCTCGCCCGGTCAGCACCATGACGGCCCATGCATAATTATTTGCGCCTCCATCCGTGCCTGAACCTTCGGCCGAGAACCTGTCGATAGGCCTGAGATTTACCCAAGAAGGATCGCGAGGGATCGCGAGGCAGGCAGCTCGGACGCTCGCAAAGGCAGGCTGTGCGAGCGCAATGTGTCGAGCCTCGACATCGAACAGTCCCTGCCCCTTTGTCTGAGCATAGGACGGCACCGTTGCAAGAAGGCTCAGGATCGAGAAGGCAAGGATCCGAATCATGCTGCGCGCTTAAGTCCCTTGAGAAGAGCTGGAGAAGGCTCGCTGTTGAATGCTTCCCTTGACGTCGGTGCAATCGGATCCTGCCTGAGCGCCGAAGATCTGACGATTGATCTCGCCATCGAAGTAGCCCATGTCCTGCAGACGGCAGGACAAGACGGGTTTTGCTGGTCGGCAGGTGCTTGCGATAAGCACATCGCCCTGAGAAGCGAGGCGCAGAATCGGTCCTTCCAGCCCACGGATGTCACCGCCAAGCAGCCGACGGGATTGCTTCACGAAAGAATTGGAAGACATGGCAAGGCTTGAAACACCTTGCGTGTTGATCCCGACGCCGTTCGACGAGAAGCTGTTGTTCCTGAGCGATAGACCGGTCATGGGAGCATAATGTCCGGCATCGCCGCTCTGGCCATCTGATCCCTTGGAAATGTTCGCAATATAGGCGCTCACACCGGCACTGGCGTTGGCTTCGATCCTGTTTCCGTATGCCCCGACGTCGAAACTGTTGCGTATCTTCAATCCATCTCGCCTGTTTCCTGCAAGATGATTATTCGCTAAAACATTGCAGGAGCTCTCGAAGACCGTCAATCCATCCTGGGTGTTCTGGAATGAACTGTTGGCATAAAGGATATTGTTCGTGCTGTTGCGATCCAGGACGATTCCGGACCCCGCATTGCCGAATGAGAGATTCCCGACGATCAGGTTGTCATCGGCATCACGGGAGATTGTAATCCCGTGCCTGCCTATGGTCCCGTAGACCGTGTTGAAGGCAATGACGTTCCCTTTGGATCCATCATGAGCGTCCACCGCATAGACGATGCTGTCCCGGTACTCATTCCCGACAACATGGACCTGTTCGGCCTCATAGGAGTGAAAGCCGACATAGAGATTGCGAAACACGCTATCGACAACAGTTCCGGTCGGGCGGGCCTGGTCCCGAAACTCGGCGACGCGATCCGGACCAGACGAGTAAGTCAGTCCGAACGACTTGAAATCGTCATAGCCTAAGGCAGTCAGAACGGAGGAGGCCACATGCATACGGCCATCCCCCCAAGTCAGAAGGAAGGGACGGAACAGACCTGACCTCTCATTGTCGGACCACAGAGGCTGTCCTGCCTTTTCATCGTAACCCACAATCTCCGCATCAACGATGTCGACTTCGCCCGCATTGGCGATGAACGCCCCGGCATTGGCGCTCAATCTGTAGACCGGCACGTCTAGGCGCGACAGGACGAGCGTCGCGCCTGGGGCAACGAAGATGGGAGCTCGGACAACAAGAGCGTTGCCTTCATAGCCGATCAGATCGCGCGCATCGGTTCCCTGCAACTGGCGTGCGACCATGCCCAAGGTCGTCGTTCCGCTCTGAACGACAATAACCCGCGGCGACGGCGAACCCTGGTACTGGATCGCCTGTTCAAGGCGCATGCCCCCGCCCTCAGAATCTTCGAGGAACTTTGCAATATAGGGATTATGATTGGCGAAGGTGCTCCCGACAACCGCACCACTAGGCCATGGCGTCTTTGCCCGGACCTCGGCCGATGTTGCGAATTCCTTTGGCATCTGAATGCTAGCATTTGCAGGCTGTGCCGCGCTCATCCTGATCAGCGCAACACCTCTGCGGGTCTGAAGCTCCTGAGTGGCTTCCTCGGAGGCGAGAACCGCAAAGTCAGTGTCTTCGGAGCCTGCACCGGGTTCATTGCTCGAAGACTTCATGAGGTGGTTGGCCCGGATCTCGGCCACACGCCTGAAGGCCTTCACGCGAATGCGGTCGTCTGTGATGGAACGGACTAGGTCGGCAGCATACGCACTCGTTTCAGGCAAAGCGGCGAGCTCAAGAGCAATGTCCGCCTTGTCGTTGTCGTCGGATACTTTGCTGAGGCCGGCTAACAACGATGTATCCGAAGATTGCGTTCTTTTTTTCTGCGCAATGAGATTCTTGACCTCGGACAGAGCAAGGGGTTCGTCTGCCCGTTTGGAAATCTTACCTTCTGAGGTTTGCTGACCCGCCTCGTGATGATCTATCTTTCCGCCGGAATCGGGACTGCTGTTCGAACCTGTCCAGGAAAGCTGCTCAGCCATCCTGTCATAGCCGGCCTTCTTCAGTTCAGTAGCGAGAATGACCTGGAGTGAGGTCTTTCCCTGACCATCCTCCATGCTGTTGACAAGTTCGGCAGCCTGGAGCGGCGTTCCACGCTCCGCGGCATTCTTCACGATCACCGCCAGGGCTGCTTTCTGCTTGGCGCTGTCGAAGAAGCCTTGCGCCGCCGCAAGTGCGCTCTCCCGGTCCTGACGCTCGATGGCAGCATCGAGCAAGGCCGAGAGAATGTCATCCCGTTCTCTGCCATTCGGCAATGCGAGAGCCAAAGAAATGCTGGCAGCCATGTCTCCCATGGCCATGCGCTTTTTGGCTTCGATCTTCAATTTAGCTTCAGGCGCTTTCTCCAGGGCGGTGCCCTTGAGTTGCTCTCGCGCCAGCGCTTGACGGGCATAGGCCTGACCGTGACCTGTCGGAATCAGGCCGATGGCTCGGTTTGCCAAAGCCATTCCACGAATTCCGAGTCCGGACGTGACCCGCGCTACAGCGTTCAGGGCACCCGCGCGCGTACCGATCTCGGAGATCGACTCGGCCGTTTCGAGCGCCAAGGATGCATATCTCAATGCACGGTCCTGAAGACCTGCCTTGGTATAGGCATAGGCGACTTCAACAAAGGCAGCGGCCCGGTAGGCCGGCGATCTCTGTTCACTTGCGACCTGATGGAAGGCCACACCGACTTCCACGCGATCGGCTCCGGCCTGGATCCCAGCGAGGTCCCCGATCGAAGCTTGAAGAAGCATCGCGCTGATCATGTCATGATCGAGCCCCTCGTCAGCCAGGCGCGTGAGTTCCGCGCGCGCACCATCCCGGAATTCACCCGATCCCAAAGCGCCTTGGCCGGCAAACTTCTCCAGGAGCCTGATCCTCGCCCGGACAACCTGATAGAGGGCGGCCTTCTGCTTCGAACTTGTATTGTTCTGCTCAGCCGCAAGGAAGGCCTGTCGCGCCTCCTCCGCAAGGCGTGTGACCTCGTTACCGTCCTGCGCCATGGCACCCGAGACGAGCGCCATGGACACGAGGAGAGATGCTATCCTCAGGCGGCGAAAACCGTCAGCTCGTGACGATACGGTCATACTGATCCTCCAGACGCACGATGTCGTCTTCACCGAGATACGTGCCGCACTGAACCTCGATCAGGTGCAGTTCCTCATCGCCGATGTTCTCGAGCCTATGAACATCGCCTTTTGGGATGTAAACGGACTCGTTTGCCGTCATGACGAAGACCCGCTCGCCGACGGTGACCCGTGCGGTTCCTGAAACGACCGTCCAATGCTCCGAGCGGTGATGATGGTATTGCAGCGACAGCCGTCCGGCCACATCGACGACGATGTGCTTGACCTGGAAAGTCTCGCCAACACGCAGGGATTCGTAGGAGCCCCAGGGACGGCGTACTTTCCGGTGGAGGCTCGCTTCAGGCCGCTTAGCAGCGGCGAGCTCGGCCGCTAGGCGGCCGACGTTCTGAGCCTGATCCAAGGAACTGACGAGAACGGCATCGGCGGTGTCGATCACGACCACCTTCTCGACACCCATGACGGCGACAAGACGGGAGGCCCCGTGAACATAGCTGTCGCGCACATCCTGGAGGAGCGTATCGCCGCGGGATACGTTTCCGTTTCCATCCTTGGAACCAATATCCCAGAGCGCAGACCATGAGCCCAGGTCTCTCCAGTCGGGCGCAACCGGGATGCACACCAGTCGATCGCTGCGTTCCATGACGGCATAGTCGATCGAGATCACAGGCGCCGTATCGAACTCAGCTGCAAGACGGATGGTGTCATTGCCGCGCTGAGCTGTTGCGAGAGCGCGCCGGGCACTAGCCAGAACTTCAGGAGCATGTCGCTCAAGCTCATCGAGGATCGTGCGGGCGGCAAACATGAAGATCCCGCTGTTCCAAAGATGCTGCTCTCCAGCGATCAACTTCTCGGCGACAGCGCGGACCGGCTTCTCGACGAAGCCTGCTACCTCGAAACTCGCATCGTCGAAAGGCTCGCCAATCTCGATATAGCCGAACCCCGTCTCCGGATGGCTCGGGCGGATACCGAACAGGACAATCCGTCCCTGCTGCGCGGCTTGCACTGCCTGTGCCACTGCCTGCGAGAAGATATCGGCTTGCTCCACGATGTGGTCGCTTGGAGCAACGAGCATCAGCCGGTCCGGGTCCTCCTCGGCAATCAAAGCGGCTGCGGCCGCAATCGCCGGCCCTGTGCTGCGAACGCAAGGTTCGACCAGCAATCGCGCCGCACCAGAGCTCAATTGTCCGATTTCACGCAAGGCAAGATCGCGATGATTGGTATTCACTACGATGATCGGCTCAGCATATTGTTCCGCACGGAAACGCTGGACAGTCTGCTGAAACAAGCTGGATTCACCAGCAAGGGCATGAAACTGCTTTGGTTCGCTGGACCGTGAAACGGGCCAAAGTCGCGTGCCTGAGCCGCCGCACATCAAAACCGGAGTGATGTTGTTCATGTCTGATCTCCAAATCATTCAAGGATAGCCCTTCTAAGCGTGACCCAGGTCTGATCATTCCGTGGGTTTCAGTCCGGCAAGGCGCCTCCCGCTGCCGGTTTCAGGCTCTTTGGCCTTCTTGGGTTCCGTCACCACCTCGTTGCCTTGCCCGAGGGCGGCAGCGATCGTTTTCCCTACCCAGTTGATAGCCGCGTGCACCTTGCTGGCCGTCGTCGCGACCGTGGACCCTGAGAACGTATCGAAGACGACCGATACGGGCTGCCCGATGGAGGACATTTCGAGTTCGCGGCCTGGTGCGAGCTTGACGAGGAACGGGCCGGTCGAGGCAGTCTCACTGACCAGGGAGGGCAAGCGCTCGATCTGATCTTCCCGCACACGTGTGCCGTCGGCATATTCGATCACCGCGCTGGCCCCGCGGTAGAACCGCAGAAGCTGATCGTGAGGAATGCTGGCGGTGACGTAAGGCTTGCTCGTCTTCTCACGAAGAGCCAGGATCGGCGCACCTTCCCGGACGAAATTGGCCGTGCGACTGTAACGCGTCTGAATCACGCAGTTGCAGGGGCTGTCGATGACGACGCTGTTGCCCTGCGGTCCCTGGATCGTCAAAAGAGGCTCTCCTGCCTTCACCTCGTTGCCAGTTGCGATGAACGTGACTTGACCATTCGAGGGAGCAGGCACGGTCACGAGATCTGCGGTGATCAGGGCCGATTGAGCGGGGATGATATACATCCTCTCGAAGACCCCCATACCGATGAAGCCGACGAGCAGCATCGTTGCGGCGCCGATCCCGATGTAGCCTGCCGCACTGCGCCCGTGATGGGTCAGCTGAGCCAGCAGTCCCTGAGGCTGAGGTCGCTGGGGAACCTCTCGGGTTTTTCCTTCATTCCGGCGTGCGGAGACATCCAGGATGTCGCCGGCATCCACAACCTCACCGGCAAGATAGGCGTCGAGGATGAACCGTAGAAGGTTATGCTGCCGCGGCGAGACATCGACGAAGCGGAGGCCGATCCTGCTGTGCTCTTGGGTGATATAGCGGACCTCGGCATTGACGGGCAGTGAGAGTTCATAACCGCTGAACGGAAAGATGAGGGTGAGGTCGAGTATGTGACCGGGTTTGACATCCAACGAGCCTGCCCTCAGACCGATCCCTCCGGCTGAGACATCGACAACGGAAATCTGAGTCCCATTGTAGATGCATCGAACCGGAATTCGGTATCGAGGATGTTGCCTTTGAACCTCGGCCTCATGCGTAATCTTCGTCATGACCTCAAGCTCCAGATCGGTATCATTTTCTTTAAGGAAGGAAGAGCATTGATTTCGGTGTCGGAAGCACGTCCATGCTCCAAGCGAGAACCGTCACGAATGCTACAAGCGCAAGGCAATGCATGTATGCTGACATGAAATTGCTTGCGAGAAAGGGGCGCTTCGCCACCCTCGCCGAGGCGGTCTTCTGCCGCGTCCATTTCTGCCGATCCAGTCGGAAGGTGACATGGACTTTGACCAGTGATCCGAAGATCTGGTTGAAGTAGAGTAGGAAGGGGTAGAATACCGAAACACGCGGCCTGGATGCCAAAAGAGACAGGGTCAGGACGTATCGCGATGTCAGGATCCAGAGAGCATAGAGCAGGAGCGCATAGCCGCTGACAAAGATTCCAGCGATCAGCGCGAGTGTAAACCCGACAAGCGATGTCCACATCGACATGCGTTGATCGAGGATCGCCCACCAGGTGAACAGCCCGATCCTCCGTGGACCGAGAGCGAGAGCCCGCGCGTTCGTGCGCAGCATGTTGCCGAACCACCGTACCATCAGCATCGCCGCGGCGGAGATGAAACTCTCCGAGGGGGGATCCTCGATGGTCAGAACGACGACATCGGGCACGTAGAGCATCTTGTAACCACTCCGGAGCAGCCAGAACCAGCTCGACTTGTCGTCGCCGGTCAGGAACTTGAATCGGCCAAGACGCCAGTGATCGATGTAGTCGAGCTCGACCTGACGTATGAACTCGGAATTGCAGATGATGCTTGCCCGGAACATCGCCATGCGGCCGGTCAAGGTCAGGACACGCTCCGACAGCCCGACGGAAGACATGAGGGTGTGGCGCTGCGCGAAGCGAAGCGAATACCATTCCTGAAAGATGCGGCGGCCACGAACCTCGCTCAACTCATCCGTCGTCAGAGCCCCGACTTGCTGATCGAGACGGAAGAACCCTGCACATTTCCACACCAGATCCGGAGGCACGATGCTGTCGCCGTCGATGACGGCAACGACATCATCGGCCCCAGGCGCACGACGGGCAATGGCCCTGAAGCCATAGGCAAGGGCATCCCGTTTTCCTGTCCCGGCAATTCTCACGATCACGAGATCGACATTTTTCGCGTCGCCACACATCGTTCGGAACAGGCTTTTGATGAGCCTCTGATCACCGGCCTCAACCACTGAAGCAACGACCGTCACCTTCCCAGGCGCCGCGAGCGCGGCTGCGAAGACGGCTCGATAGACGCGTGCGCTGACCGCACTGTCGATACGAAAGGTCGTGACCAGCAGAAAGGCGTTGGGGGGCTCCTGCCTTACTGCAGCATCGGCAGCCTCCCGCATGCGTGGGAAAACCATCTTGCGGAAGACGAGCGCACGGATGAAGTGCAGGAAACCCCATCCATAGCGCCAGATGGCAAGGAACCCTATGGTTCCAACGACACCGGCGCTTACGGCGCCATATGCCTGCGGCGGGAGCGCAGCAGCGAACGCTGCTACGGCCACCACATAAAGCACATGCGCCCCTACCGACTCTGACAGCCGGTTGCTGCTGTTGTTACCAGCAGATTCCTTGATAAAGGTCACCTGAACACCTTGTCTGGTCGATGCGCACAAGATCGATGAGCGGCCTGTCGTCACTCAAGGCAGCTATGAGCCGCTTGGCTTCATCGCGGTTGCCGAGAACGAAGGATTCTGCGTGATCGATCACTTCGTTGATATCGGCAGTCAGGAGCGAGGTAAGATGGGGAAGATGTGCTTTGACGAACTGGAGGTTGGCTCCGGTCAGCTTTGAGACCTGAATGTTCGGGTCGTAAATGCGGATGTCGTAGCCTCTCCCGTAGAGACGCTCTGCGAGCTCGACCAGCGGGCTCTCCCGCAAGTCATCTGTCTCAGGCTTGAAGCTCAGACCAATGATGCCGATCCGGCGTTTTCCGGTCGCGGCGACCATCGCGTATGCACGACGCAGCTGCTCTTCGTTCGCTGCCATCGTCGCATCGAGGATGGGCGTGGGCACATCCAGTTTACGCGCTGCGAAACGCAGAGCCCGCAGGTCTTTCGGAAGGCACGATCCACCGAATGCGAATCCGGGTTTCAGATAGGCTTTGGAAATGTTCAGCCGCGTATCCGCGCACAGTACCTCCATCACGGCATGACCATCGATCCCGGCTTCCTTACAGATATTACCGATCTCGTTCGCGAAGCTGATCTTCAGCGCGTGCCATGCATTGTTCGTGTATTTTACGGCTTCGGCCGTACGAAGAGAAACAATCCTTGGCTCAACCTTGAAGATCTTGTGCAGATCGAGCAGCCGATCAACTGTTGCCTGATCGTGCCGGCCGAAGATGATCGCCCCTGGATCGTAATAATCTGCGATCGCGGTGCTCTCCCGCAGGAACTCAGGATAATAGGCAATGCCGAATCCCACGCCCGCCTGACGTCCTGATACACGCTCGAGTGCGGGCAACACGATGCTCTCCATCGTGCCGGGCAGAATGGTCGACCGCATGACGACGGAGTGGAAGGAGTTCTTTTCTCGAATTGCGGCGCCGATCTGCTCTGCTGCGGCGCTCACATAAGCCGTATCGAGAGAGCCGTTCGAACGCGAGGGAGTTCCAACGCACACGAAAGACAGATCCGTCCCTTGAATGGCCTCGCGTACGTCGCTCGTCGCCATGAGGCGCTTGCTGCTGATGCCTCCTTGGATAAGCTCCCCCAGCCCCGGTTCGACGATCGGGCTGATGCCTTCGTTGAGCGGGCCGACTTTTTGAGGATTCGGATCGACTGCAATGACGTTGTGGCCATCGTTGGCTAGGCATGCCGCAGAAACGGCACCGACATAGCCAATCCCAAAAACACTGATTTGCATTAGGCTGTTCCTGCTGAATAACAGTGGAAGCGAGGCGCGAATGCTGGAAAGCGCCGGATACAGCCCATAAATACTACTGCTACATTCGAAATTGTCCCACTATTTCGGCTTGCGAGATACTCCCTAGGGACTAAATAGAGAATTACTACTTTCAACAGGAGATTTTAACTCATAAGAGCACGGCATACCCCTTGCTCAGCGCTCCAACTATTCTGCGTTATGCTTGACTTATAAGCGAGAAAAGACTCGGGTCGGCCTTTGCCATAGTGAACAAGTTTTCATCGTTTGCGCCTATGCATCTGAAAACGTCTACTTGCTCACGTGGAACTTTCGAAGCAGCACATGTGATGTGACAAACATTCGGTGATCTCGCCACCTGCTTTCAGGCAAAGAGGCGCATCAAGTAAGTCAGCGACATTGACCATTCCAAAGCTTAGCAGAAACTGTAAGCGCCGGGGTTCGCGCGCATCGACATTACGCCGCATCGCTACCCCTTTGGAGGGAGCAGCGGTTGTATCTCCGAATGATGGTGCGATCCATGCATCTGCCGAACAGCTTACGCTCGAAGCGCAATCATCACGAATGGGGCTCAAGCGAAATGGACTGCTTCACAGGCACTGCTTACAGCCAAGCTGACGTCCAATTGCCACGATTGATGTGGAGAAATCTCCTCAAACAAGGGGACCTTCATGATTTCTCGTCTTGTTCTCGCCTGCGCAGCGATTGCTTGCACGCTGCCCGCAGCGGCATCCGAAGAACGAGCCCAAATCGATGCGCTCGTTGCGCAGCACGCCAAGGCTCACGGCATTCCTGAAACATTGGTGCATCGGGTCATCAGACGCGAGAGCGGCTACAATCCACGCGCATCCCATAAAGGCAATTTCGGCCTCATGCAGATCCGCTATGCCACGGCGCGCGGCATGGGATACAGGGGAACTGTCTCCGGACTGCTCGATGCCAATACCAATCTGACTTACGCAGTCCCCTATCTGGCGAACGCCTACAAGGTCGCAGGCGGCAATCCGGATCGCGCCGTCGCACTTTATGCCGGGGGCTACTATTACGAGGCCAAGCGCAAGGGCCTCCTGCACACTCTCAGAACAGGCGCCAGCGACCCTGTCACAACCGGCACCGTCTCCGCCTCCGCAGGTTTCACATCCGCCAATGCCCGCTAGAGCATCGAACCCTTAAGCGGGCACCACTTTTGGGATCCATTCGATGCACAGCTCTTTGGGCAGCGCATCGCCTATGCGGAAAACAGGATTCATTTTTCACTGATGTGGCCCTACGGGTCGCAGGCGTGGACCTTCGGTTTCGCTTAATGGTCCATGACAATGGAGCCGTGCCGCAACTTGCGCGTTGAGGGCACGATGGCGGTATGTTTCATCGCTCCACATCGGTAGTATCTTTCATGAAGATGGGAGCGAGTGCCGACATACGCGAGTTGATCCCCGATGGCTTGCCTGTCTGATATCGTATTTCTTGACTTCGAGGCGTCGTCCCTCGGCAGGCAGGGCTACCCGATCGAGGTCGCCTGGGTTTTCGCGAGCGGCGAGGAGGAGAGCTATCTCATCAGGCCCCCCGCATCCTGGACCGATTGGGATATCAAAGCGGGAAAAATTCATGGCATCTCGCGAGAGCAGCTGAGATCGGAAGGGACACCGATTGAGGATGTCGCTCAGCGCATGGTGCGGTTTTGACGGGCCGCAATCTCTATGCGACAGCGCCGTCATGGGACGGAAAGTGGCTGAGCAAGCTCTTGCGCACGGCAGGATTGCCACGCCATGCCCTGCGGCTTAAGGACACCGAGATGGCTCATAGACGGATCATGCGCGACGTGCTGCGGGATGCTCAAGTCCCGGCGGATCTGCATCGCGCAATCATGCAGGAGATTCTCGCACAGGCACGGCGCAGCCATGATGAACTCGGTCCTGCTGCTCACCGGGCCCTCGCGGATGCGCAACGGGAGCAACGTTTGTGGCTCGATATCCGTCGTCGCGCAGAAGAAATGGCGGCGCGATTTCAACAGAATGCGCCTGAATCCATCGAAACGGTTAGCCAGGCGCAATAATCAACGCCAGCGGCAAGCGGATCGGCATTTGCGCTGGGATCACTTTTTGCCAGCCTTGAACGACCGCTCAATAGCCGTCCGGCCATCCGGATGCGATATCCTGATCAGGCCGTGTCAAAACCTCGAAGCGACGACCGTCCGGAAGCTGAATGGTTCGCAGTCTCATTACCTGAAGACCTGCATCCAGCCCTTCCTGAACCGATCCATAACGTGTCGCCCGCGCTCGACGCTCGATGGCACTGCGGGATTCTGCCTGCGACACCTGCGTGCCGGTTGCTCGCCGGCGCGCGACTTGCCCTTCCCGTCTCCGGCTGCGTGCCGATGAACTGGCCTGCCGTGAAGAAGCACGTACCTTCCGTTCAGTGGCCGCCTTTTGCTTGGTTTGCTGATCGGCGACCGTCTTACTCGGCGAAGCCTCCTCGGCTGGCTGAGATTCCGCGCTTGCCTTGGCTTCCGTGGAAGACGGAACGGGAGCGGTTGCGGAATTAGGCGCCGCAGCTTGGGTCGGCGGTGTCGCGGGAAGGGACGAGGGTGTCGACACCGGTGGCTGGGTCTTGGTGTCGGACGCGGGCGGGGGATCGACCCAGGGCCGTCCTGTTTGGGCAAGAGCCGCCAATGGACTCCCGAGAAGCCCCGCAAGCGAGGCAGCCACCAGCCAACGCCCTGAAAATCCTGCCATGACACGCCTCCAGATCATTCCATGAGGGAACGCTTCTCCTGCCATGGGCGGTTCCATAGGGCGGACGCCGCATAGCCGATATGGAAACTAAGCTACTGAAGTCGAAGCTCACTTCGCCTCACTTATGTGCAGGCGACTTCAATGCTTCTCGACGGATCATCTGGGCCCGGGATCCCGCACTTCAACAGCACTTGTGTCGAGATCAGCCAATTGTGAAAACGGCGAATAGAAAAGGAATCCGGTCCAAACCCTTGCGCAAGCTCGACAATAACCGAAATAAGGACGTGACGCGATAGGAAGGGCTTCATGGATTACATCGTTACACTGGCCGCAGATCCGGCCGCTTGGGCTGCCTTAGCGACCCTGGTCGTCATGGAAGTCGTGCTCGGGATCGACAACCTCATCTTCATTTCGATCCTCACCAACAAGCTGCCTGCCCATCAGCAATCGACGGCCCGGCGCATCGGCATCGGCCTCGCCCTGATTCTTCGCCTGGGCCTGCTTGGAACCATTGCGATCATTGTCCAGCTCACGGAGCCCCTCTTCACGGCCTTCGGCCATGGCTTCTCCTGGCGGGACCTGATTCTGATCGCAGGCGGCCTGTTCCTGGTCTGGAAGGCGACCAAGGAGATCCATCACCATGTCGATCCCAATCCCGGACCGGACCTCTTCGAAGGCGAGAAGGTTCAGATGAGCTTCGCCTCGGCGATCGTGCAGATTCTGCTTCTGGATCTCGTCTTTTCCATCGACAGCATCATCACGGCCGTCGGCATGACCGATCATGTTCCGATCATGGTCGTCGCCGTCGTTGCCGCCGTGACCGTCATGCTGCTGGCTGCCAATCCCCTCGCCCGCTTCATCCAGGCCAATCCGACGGTCGTTATGCTCGCCCTCGGCTTCCTGCTCATGATCGGCATGGTCCTGATCGCGGAAGGCTTCGGGGCTCACGTGCCGAAAGGCTACATCTACGCGGCGATGGCCTTCTCGGCCCTGGTCGAGGCGCTGAACATGCTCTCGCGGCGCGCCAAGAAGGCGCGATAGCTGCAACCAGGATCGAGCGCAGTCGACCGGTCGACTGCGCTCGAAATCTATTCGGATCCTTTGTTTGCTTTCGCCGATCCCTTGCACCGCAGAGTCATGGGTCAGAGCACCGTCGCCCATGAATCTCAGGATCGTCGACGTTCAAGCAGATTCCCTGATGAACAATTTTCATCCTAATCGTAGAGTTTAGAACAGAACGAAAACAAATAGCGCTAATGAATAAACTTATGTTAATATCGACACTCAGTTAACGTAACGATGTCGCAAAAACTGCGTCGAAACCAAATTCAACCGCCAAACTTCCCAGGCAACTTTCCTATTCAATAGTCTCATCCATTCACGGGTGTAATAATCTTTTAGGATGGTCTATAGAATATATTCTGTAGAGAGTTGCGCGCCGCCGAATGAAACGTCTGTTCTCAGAAGTCTACTTACACCTGATTGCAGGCGTGATTGCCCTGGGGATCCTCGGGATTTCAGCACACACGCTGTGGATGGACCGTCAGAACACATGGCAGGAGGCCGAAAAGGCATCGCGCAATATTCTGACCACCATCGCTCATGATCTCGACGGCAATCTCGAGCTGCTCGATCTGTCGCTGAAGGGGGCGATGGAGGGGCTGCGATATCTCAACGTCCCACAGCTCCCTCCCGACCTTCAATACCGGATGCTCTTCGATCGCGCGGCCTCGGCGTCCTTCATGGGGACTCTGCTGCTCGTGGATCAGGCCGGCAATCTCATCGCCGATGCCGGTCCTGTCATCGCCTCGCGATCTCTCAATGTTGCGGATCGCGAGTACTTCATCGCCCACAAAGAGAACAATCACATCGGCCTCTATGTCAGCCGTCCATTCAAGAGCAGAACGCCGCATGGCGACCTCAGCATCGGCATCAGCCGGAGGCTCTCGGATTCGTCCGGGCGCTTTGCCGGGGTCGTCATGGGATCGATGCCCCTGACCACCATCAATCAGCGGTTCGACAATCTGAGTCTTGGTCAGCAGGGAGCGATCAATCTCTTTCGCAATGACGGCGTCCTGCTGACGCGCTACCCCTATGATGAGAGCCAGATCAACCAGGACTTGAGCGGCTCTCCGCATGTCCAACGCCTCCTGCAGGCAAAATCAGGCACGTTCGACTCGATCTCGCCCATCGATGGCATTCGTCGCATCATCTCCTTCGAGCGGCTCGACAAGTATCCCCTCGTTCTCACTGTTGCGCTCTCGGTCGATGAGATCTTCTCGGCCTGGCAGCGAAAGGCCCTCGTCCTCAGCCTGGTAACGCTGGTCCTGTGCTGTGCGGTCGTCGCACTGACGATCCTGTTTCAACGTGAATTGAAACGCCGCACTAGGGCCGAGACCAAGCTCAGACGGATCGCGCGAACCGATGATCTGACGGGCTTGCCGAACCGTCGCGCCTTCCGCGAAACCTTCGAGCGCGAATGGCGTCAGGCCATTCGCTCCGGCTCTGCGCTGTCACTGCTTTATGTCGATGCCGACTACTTCAAGAGCTTCAACGACCGCTATGGTCACGGGAGGGGCGACGAAGTTCTCCGCGCGATCGCCGGCACGCTCGACACCCATATCCGCCGCCCTCGCGACATTGCGGCCCGTTATGGCGGCGAGGAGTTCGCTATCGTTCTGCCCGAGACGGATCTCGCCGGCGCCCGGTTGATTGCCGAGAACATCCGTCAAGCCATCGTCGCCATGGGCATCGCGCATGATGGAAGTCCCTATCAGGTGGTGACGGCGAGCATCGGGATTGCCTCGGCCCAGCCATCCCGCGGAAGCGAAAGAGCCGTTCTCCTCGAGGCGGCGGACCAAGCCCTCTACCGGGCCAAGGCGGCTGGCCGCAACTGCGCCCGCAGTCCCGAGGACGGGGCCGGGTTGCAACGAGACGCCCTGCCACATGCGGCGGCCTGATCGTACCCTTTGATATCCGGAGGATAGGCTCGCACCAATCCAGCGACACCCTTCCCCTCAGCAGCGCGGTGCTTCCGAAGTTGCAAAACCCAAAGGCGAGCCGAGTTACAATGACAACTAGATGAGTTTTGGTCAGGAGCAGGCACTTATCGACGGGTCGCATTCCGCCGAAACCACGCGCGGATCACCGGCACAGCAATCTTCCATTAAGAACCGGATGAGGTCGCGGAGGGCAGAGTAGCCCACGTTGTAGATGATCGACCGAGCCTCGCGCCGAGCCTGAATCAGCCCAGCACGTTCCAGGTGCGAGAGGTGGAACGAGATGTTCGAGGGAGAAACTCCGACCTTCTCGGCGATGGCTCCTGCCGCCAATCCTTCCGGTCCGGCTTGAACGAGAAGGCGCAGCACCCGCAGACGCGTTTCCTGAGCCAGTGATCCGAACGCACTAATGGCTTGACGCTCATCCATATTTCAATAATCCTTGAAAAGTTGAAATGGAGGATAGCGCATCATGACCGTGCTTGCCAGTACCCCTATCTCTGCAACGGCACAGCCAGTTGCTATGACGATCTCAGACCCTTCAACTGGGGCTTTCCTCGACAGCCTTCGAGCTTTTGGGGCTCGCTCCCTCGTCATTGTCTATGCCGGTCGTGAGACCCGGGCGGGCTATCACGTCACGGAAATCAAGACAGGCCGCTTCTCGGGCCTGGACTGCGGGGCCAACCCGGAGGCTTGGACCGAGACCTTCATCCAGGTCTGGGACGTTCCTGGCGAGCCACAGAGCCGGGCGATGACGGTCGGCAAATTCCTCGCCATCATGGACAAGGTGGCCCGCGACGTTGGCCTTGATCCCGCCTCGCGCCTCACCTTCGAGTGCGGGGACGATCTGGGTGTGATCGGTCTTTACGCCGTCGATGGCATCGCCGCCGAACAGGAACGGGTTCTGGTCTCGCTTGCCCCGCGCCACGCTTCATGCAAGCCTCGGGATCGCTGGTTTGAAGACAACGGGATCGAGAAGCCGGTGCGCCTGACTGAAGGTGATGCACTCGCTGAGAAGGCTATCCGGGACGCTGTGTCAGGATGCTGTTCGACCGCCAAGTCTCCCTCGAACACCAAGTGCTATTAGAGGCTGCCATGACTGCGCGAACCTACAATGTTCTCTTTCTCTGCACAGGCAACACGGCCCGATCTATTCTGGCGGAGGGCATCCTGCGAAAGGATGGGGCTGGGCGCTTCAATGCGTTCTCGGCTGGAAGCCAACCAAAAGGCACGGTGAACCCGCTCGCAATCAAGGTGCTCGGCGCTCACGACTACCCCACGGACGGCTATCGCTCAAAAAGCTGGGATGAATATGCCCAGCCGAATGCGCCCGTGATGGATTTCGTGATCACCGTCTGCGACAGCGCCGCCGGAGAGGCTTGCCCCCTCTGGCCAGGGCACCCTTCCATTGCCCACTGGGGGATCGAAGACCCAGCTGGGGTCAAAGGCTCC
Organism: Microvirga lupini; assembly: GCA_000517005.1. Taxonomy (GTDB): domain Bacteria; phylum Pseudomonadota; class Alphaproteobacteria; order Rhizobiales; family Beijerinckiaceae; genus Microvirga; species Microvirga lupini. The sequence continues at coordinate 197,014 of KI912031.1, read as the reverse complement.
GACATGGACAAGGAGCAAGCCTTCGAGCAGGCATTCCGGTTCCTCAAGAACAGGATTGGCACTTTCCTCAACCTCCCGCTGACAAGCCTGGATCAGTTCGCGATTGGCACTCGTCTGCGCGAGATAGGCCATCTGGAAGGCGCGAGCACTGGCGCAACAATCGAAAACGCCCCGCAGTCCACATGACGTTCTCTCTTGCGAAGCGGATGGCGGCGGAAGCACTCGGAACAGGGTTCCTCGTCGCAGCCGTGGTGGGCTCGGGCATCATGGCGGACAAACTGGCGGGCGGGAACACAGCTCTCGCTCTCCTGGGCAACACGCTGCCGACAGGAGCTATCCTGGTTGTTCTGATCCTCGCTCTGGCCCCAGTTTCGGGGGCGCACTTCAATCCCGCGGTATCCCTGGTTGAAAGCATTATGGGTGGGCTGCCATGGCGAGAGTTCGCCCCCTACGTCATGGCTCAAGTCATTGGCGGCTGCCTTGGCACGCTCACGGCACATGGCATGTTTGATCTGGCGCTCGTCCAGGCATCTGCCACCGCCCGGACGGGCGGGGCGCAATGGTTGGCCGAGTTCGTGGCGACCTTCGGGCTGTTGATGACGATCCTCGCCGTGGTGCGATTTCGGATCGAGGCCATTCCCTTCGCGGTTGGGCTCTACATCACAGCCGCCTACTGGTTCACCTCTTCTACTTCCTTCGCCAATCCGGCTGTGACCATTGCACGAGCACTGACGGCGACGTTCGCTGGAATCGCACCTGCCGACGTGCCCGCATTTATCGCGGCCCAATTGCTTGGCGCTCTGGCTGCTATGGTGTTGATGAGACGGCTGTTTGCCCGGACCGGAGCGTGAGGGCTAGAAGGCCAACAATCCACAAAGAACTGATTACAAATCTGCTGGCAGTCCCTGGTACTGCGTCCAACTGCCAGGGGATCAATGGTAGCGGAGGAGGGATTTGAACCCCCGACACAAGGATTATGATTCCTCTGCTCTGACCAACTGAGCTACTCCGCCCCAGGAAGCGGGGCTTAGCCCCGCGTCAGGCATGCGCGATATAGGGAAGGTTGCCCCCCAGTGTCAAGAAAGACGCGCAGGTAAGCTGCGGATTTGTGACGAGCCCGCCATCCGGAAGCTTCTGGACAATGCACCTGGCAGATCTGTCAGCCCTTGGCTTTCATGCGCCACAGCTGAAAACCGTCGGTTGAAATCGACTGTTCGATGACTTTGCGTGAGAACTTGTGCGGCGGGGTCTCGCGGGAGCCTAGGGTGCCGGTCAACCCCCAGGGGCCATATTTGGCCGGAAGCTTGCTGCCGGACTCGTCGCCGGCAAACGCGTGCAGGTCGTCCTTGGCTTGGGAGGTAAACATGAAGAGGCGCATGGGAATGGCTTTCGTTATGGGCGGATGGCAGCCCTTCCTAAGATAGGGCTCGCCCCCCTGAAAGTCACCACGTGGCGAGAAGGCCCGCTGGAGGCCTTCTCGGCTTGAGCGGTCAGATCCTTGCACCCATCCGCTTGCGCCCAAGCTTCAGGCCTGCTTTCTGATCTTCATCAGCTTGAAGAACCCGACCGGGAACAGGGATCTCAGTTCCACGACCTCCATGCGGCCGGTTCCCCGCGCCCACTCTTCGACCCGGGCTGCCTTGAAGGCCGAGCTCCAGCCGATGGCCTTGGCGACGGGCGAAGCCAGCTCCTCCAGGGCTGCGATCGGCCCCGAGGGTTGCCCCCAATGATTGGCGAGCACGATCTCGCCGCCCGGCTTCAGCACGCGCATGAACTCGTTGAGAGCCGTCTCCGGCTCCGGCACCAGGGTGATGATGAACTGCGCCGTGACGGCATCGAAGCTCTCATCCGGGAAGCCGAGACGGGTGACGTCCATCACCTGCAGGCTCTTCACATGGCTTAAGCCCCTCTTCTCGACCTTATCCTGGGCCCGGCGCAGCATGTCCTCGGAGAGATCGACCCCGTAAACCTCGGCATGCCTGGGATAATAGCCGAGGGACAGCCCCGTGCCGACGCCGGCCTCGAGAACCTTGGGCCCGCAGGCGACGGCGGCATTCACGGCCGCGCGGGCGGCCGGTTCTGTCAGCTTGTCGTAGACGAGATCGTAGATCGGGGCCCAACGCGCATAGGCCTTGCGCATCAGGACGGTGGTCGCTCCATCCGTCATAAAGGTTCCTTCGATCGACGCCTCAGGCCGCGGCGGGCGCGGCTTCGGCTACTGTGCGAGCAATGGTGCCCCCGCCAAGCACACGTGCCCGGGGAGCATCGCTCTCATAGATGACACAAGCTTGACCGGGAGACACCCCGTCTTCCGCCGATAACAGCTCGACCGTAGTGTGGGTTCCTGTGGATCTTAAGATGGCCGGGCGCGGCTCGCGGGTGGAGCGGACGCGCACGGCCACCTCCATCCCCTTCTCGCCCAAGGTCTCCAGAGGAACGTCGCCGAGCCAGTTCACATCCGTCACACGGATCAGGCGGGTGGCCAGGGCCTCCCGGGGGCCCACAACCACGCGAGCCTCCTTGGCGTCGAGTCGCACGACATAGAGCGGCTCGCCCACGGAGAGCCCGAGCCCCTTCCGCTGCCCCACCGTGTAATGGATGATACCCTCGTGACGGCCGAGAACGCGGCCGTCCACATGGACGATCTCCCCGCCCTGGACGGCGCCAGGCTTCAGCCGCTCGATCACGTCGCTGTATCGCCCTTGAGTGACGAAGCAGATGTCCTGGCTGTCCGCCTTCTCCGCCACGGTCAGCCCGAATTCGCGCGCCAGCTCACGGGTCTTCTCCTTGGGCAGTTCGCCCAGGGGGAAGCGGAGGAGATCGAGCTGCTCCGGGGTGGTGGCATAGAGGAAGTAGCTCTGGTCCCGGTCCGGGTCGGCCGCCCGGTGCAGGGCACGACGTCCGTCCGACAGGGCGCGGCTTGCCACGTAATGGCCGGTCGCGAGGACATCGGCCCCGAGTTCCCTGGCGGTCTCCAGAAGGTCGCGGAACTTGATGGAGCGGTTGCACTCGACGCAGGGGATCGGCGTCTCACCCGCCAGATAGCTCTGGGTGAAGCGGTCGATCACGGCCTCGCGGAAGCGGGCTTCGTAGTCGAGCACGTAATGGGGGATGCTGATGGCTTCCGCCACCCGGCGGGCATCGTAAATGTCCTGGCCGGCGCAGCAGGCACCCTTCCGGTGAGCGGCGGCGCCGTGGTCGTAAAGCTGAAGCGTGATGCCGAGGACATCGTAGCCCTCGCGCTTGAGCAGGGCCGCGACGACGGAGGAGTCCACGCCGCCCGACATCGCAACCACGACGCGGGTCTTCGAGGGATCGGTAGGAAGGTCGAGTGAATTGAGCATCTTTCCATCCAGAGGCGCCGTTCAAGGCGGCGCACGGGAGGGGCCAAGGCCCTTCTATAGCGATTGTGCCACAATTCTTAAAGGGAAAGTGCGCCGCAATAAGCCAACGTTAACGTTTATGGCTAAGCTTAAGCACTCTCGTAACCACCTGATGGGCTTAGGAAAACATTAAGTCCCGTCGCGTAGGTTCGAGCCTGTCAAAGGTCGTTGAATTTTTGTGTGAGCGTATCATGACCGAACCCCACCGCCCAAGGGTCAAGTATGTCATTGGGCCCGATGGCAGTCCCCTGACGATTGCCGACCTTCCTCCCTCCAGCACCCGCCGCTGGGTCATTCGCCGCAAAGCCGAGGTTGTCGCTGCCGTCCGCGGCGGCCTTCTCAGCCTCGAGGAGGCCTGTCAGCGTTACACGCTGACCACCGAAGAATTCCTGAGCTGGCAGATGTCCATCGACCAGCATGGCCTGGCCGGCCTGCGCACGACGCGCATTCAGCAATACCGGCAATAAGCCTCCCGCTCGATCCTCACGAAAAAGGCGCTGCTCGGGTGAGCGACGCCTTTTTTACTAGCGAGAAGCTCGGCCGTTAAGACCTTCCTAACCATAGGATGAGCATAAACTCCTGAATCACTTCCCTTAAGGCAGGCTCCCATCGTGCTTGGCACCCAGGATTTGTCGGAACAGCAAGGCTTACCCCAGGCGAATGCCGGACCTTCCATCCCCGCCGAGGCGGAGCAGACCATCGACGCCCTGCGGTGTATCCTGGTCGGGCAGACCATCGCCGACGTGGAGCGCCACCTCATCCTCGATACCCTCAACTATTGCTTCGGCAACCGAACCCATGCCGCGCGGATCCTCGGCATCTCGATCCGCACCCTGCGCAACAAGCTGAACGAGTACATGGAAGCGGGCATCGCCGTGCCGGAGCCGGGGCAGAAGCCGGCAGTCGCCTGATTGCGTAACGATTACAGCTTCCGCAGCCACAGGCTGGTCTCGTGCGCACCGGAGACCAGCGGCAATTCGGACAGGATGCCCTGGGACAGGGCATCGCCGTTGTCCCTCACAATATGGTGGCTCGCGAAGACGAGCTCATAGCCGCCTCCCTGCAGGAGAGCGCCGGCCAGCAATTGCTCGTTATATCCGCGCCAATCCCAACTCTTCGGATAGGCATAAGGCAGCGTGATGTCGTGGACGTGAATCAGCGTCCCGCCGGCAAGGCGCGGCAGTACATCGAGGAAGAGGCGGTCCACATCGGTGCCGGGCATGGCGATGTGACTGGAATCGATGAAGAGGATGTCTCCGGCTTCCAGGGTCTCGAACACCGCCGGGTCGGCGTCCCGGAGAAGAGCCTGCCGATGCTCCACATCGAGCTTTTTCAACGTGGCCCGGGGAGCGGGATCGATGCAGGTGATCCGGGAGGGAAGGCCTCCGTCCCGGATCGCCTGAGCCATGAAGCGGGTCGAATGGCCGGAGCCGATCTCGACGATCCGCCGCGGCTTCTCCCGGCGAACAATGGCGTAAGCGGCCGCCGCGTCGAGCAGAGGAAACCAGCTTTGATCGAAGCGCGCAGGTCCCCTGCCCCGCAGGATGGCGCGCAGATCGTCCGCATGGCTCTCGATATCCTCCAGCACTGCGGAAAAACGCGGGTGCGCCGCCTCGAACAACGGGCGCAAAGCCGGGTAATCCTGCGGCTCGACGCTTTCGGCATAGCGATAGGGAATGAAGAAGCCGAGCCTTTTGACGCCAAGCAGCGTCGAAAGGCCGAAGCGCAGCCGTCGCCAGAAGAACGTCATTGATCGGATGAGGACAGAGGCGGCGGTGGCACGGAGCCGTCGGCAGCAGCAACCCGGCCCCGCCAGGCTTGAGCCAGCCGCGCCCGCTCGAACATCAGCACGACCACGAGCGAGAGGCCAAAGGGGATCAGGAGATAGAAGAGCCGGAAGATGATGAGCGCCGCCAGCACATCGGCCTTCGGAATGTCCGGCATCGCCGTCAGGAAGACGAGCTCGAACACGCCGAGCCCTCCGGGGGCATGGCTGACCAGGGCCGCCGAGAAGGAGGCCAGGAAGACGGCGAGCACGATGACGAAGCTCGGCTCGAGGTGGGCCGGGAGCACGAAATAGATGATGCCGGCTGCCCCCAAGAGTTCGAGCGGCGCGGCGATCAGCTGACGCACCATCACGGCCGGGCGGGGATATTCCAGCTTGGCCTTGCGGATGACGAGCGGCGGGAGATGCAGGATGGAACCGACCACGTAGAGCGCGACGAATCCGAGAAGCAGGAAACCGACGATGCGGGCCGTCGCAGGGTTGGTGAGCACCGACGGCATTAGATCTTCGAGCCGGTGCAGCAGGGTCGGATCGGCCACCAGCACGATGCCGCCGAGCAGAATGGTACCCAGGCCGAAGGTGAAGGAGCACAGAGCCACCAGCACGGCGATCTGGGGAGCGCCCAATCCTTTCGAGGTGTAGGCCCGATACCGCACGACGGCGCCGGAAAAGACCGAGGCACCGATATTGTGGGACAGGGCATAGGTCGTGAACGACGTGATCGACACGAACAGCCACGAAATATGGCGGACGCCCAGATGCAGCAGGGCGATCCGGTCGTACCAAGCCAAGGCGGCATAGGCGACGAGGGTGGAGAGCGCAGCCAGCGCATAGCGATGAGCCGGAACGGCAGTCAGGCTGTCCCAGACATCGTCGAGGGACATGCCGCGCAGCTCACGGTAAAGAAGCCAGCCTGACACGACGACTGCCAGCAGCCCGATCACGGGCCAAATGAACTCACGCACATTCTTCATCAAGCCGGCAGAACTCCCTCGCTGGTTTCTTCTGTGCCTACAATCCCCTTGTTCCGCAAGGGGATTATGCCTTACTGCGACATGACATAAGGTCCAAGGCCGGCGTCAGAAACAGGAGAGGGAAACCAGGAAATTTTCGTGGAGGAATCGTCGCCCCGCTCAATGCCCGCCGCAAGAAGCGTGACGTCAGGAGGCGATGCCCTTATCAAACCGCATTCTTATCCTTCACCGCTTCCAGAAGGCATGGCACATGGCGACGGAACCCGCAGCGGCTCTCAACCTCAATGGCTACACGGATCTCCCGCCGGGCAAGATCGCAGCGATCGTCACCTATCTGGAGATGCGCAGGCGCCCTGTCCCCTCGCCTTTCCAGAAGCCGGACAGCTGGAGCCTTCAGCGCATCGATCAGGACCATCGGCGCTACCGGGCGCTGTTCAAGACGATCGGCGAGCCCTGGCTCTGGTTCAGCCGGGCGGTGATGGCCGATGACAAGCTGGCAGCCATTCTCGACGACCCCAAGGTCGAAGCCTATGCCCTGCACGACGGCACCGCCGATATCGGTCTGCTCGAACTCGACTTCCGATCGGAGGGCGAGGCCGAGCTGGTCTTTCTCGGTCTCGTTCCCGGATTCATCGGCCAGGGGGCGGGGCGCTTCCTGATGAACGAAGCCGTCTCCCGCGCCTTCGCCAGGCCGGTCGAGCGCTTCTTCGTCCATACCTGCACGCTCGATTCCCCAAGCGCTCTCCCCTTCTATATGCGCTCGGGCTTCACGCCCTATCGGCGGGCCATCGAGGTGGCCGACGATCCCCGCCTCCTCGGATTCCTCCCGCTTGAGGCGGCACCTCACGTTCCGGTTCTAGGATCCCAGAAATAGGAGAGGGCGCGTCCTGACCGGACGCGCCCTCTCAAGAAACTCTACTGAGCGGACGATCAGGCGGTTGCGCGAATAGCGCGGCCCTGTCCGGCTTGGCTGATGGCGGCATCGAGGGTCCGCTCGCGGTCTTCCAGGCTCTCGGCCTTCTTCAATTCCTCGAAGGCTTCGCCGAGTTCCGCCTTCGCATCGTCGAGCTGGATGTGCAGGTTCTGAGCCGAGTGGCGGAGGTTGTCCCGCCTCTGGGCCGCGGCACGCGCATAGGTTGGATAGGCAAAGTGGTTCGGGTCGGTGATGCCGGCCTTCTGCTCCTCCGCCGCGATTTCCCGGTCCAAGTCAGCCGCCATGCGGTCGAACTCGGCGATCATCATCTCGATCTGCGCCACCCGGCGACGCTTCTCATCGACCTGAAAGCGCTTGAGGCGGATGAGCGTATCCCGCGACTTCATCTTGATTCAACTCCACACGTCGCTGTTTCACTGCATCTCACGGATCGCTCAGTTATCCGCCAGACATGCGTCACCATCGCCGACGGAAGTTGAGCTTTCCTTACCGGCTGCGACAAAAAATTTCCTATCCCTTCGCCTCCCCCTGGGCGCACTCTGCCCCGAGGCGGCCGCCTTCGAGCCTCGTAAACCTTTCGTTTACCGATTTCATTAAGACTGGCTCGGTCACGGGCGCGGCCTCTTCGGATCCGCCTCCGGATTCACCTGGAACGCTTAGGTTACAAGAATTTGGGATGATGTGAGGCGGTTCCCTATGGTTACCCAGAATCCACAGGATAATCGTCTTCGGCGGATGATCTGCCGGCCAAGGTCGTTAAGCGCTTGCATCCCAGAATCAGGGTTTGTTAACCATTCTGAATTAGCGTTTCGAATCAGTTCAAAAGAGCATCCGTCGCAGGCCCGGCGGCGGATGGGCAGCCTCCCGCTGTTCACAGGCTCAAGGGCAAGGGCTGGGGATTGAACATGCGCGTACTTCTGATTGAAGACGACAGCGCGACTGCGCAAAGCATCGAACTGATGCTGAAGTCCGAGAACTTCAACATTTATACGACGGATCTCGGAGAAGAGGGCATCGACCTCGGCAAACTCTACGATTACGATATCATCCTTCTCGACCTGAACCTCCCCGACATGTCGGGCTACGAGGTTCTGCGGACGCTCCGCGTCGCGAAGGTGAAGACCCCGATCCTGATTCTGTCCGGCATGGCCGGCATCGAGGACAAGGTGAAGGGCCTCGGCTTCGGCGCCGACGATTACCTCACCAAGCCGTTCCACAAGGACGAGATGGTGGCCCGCATCCATGCCATCGTCCGCCGCTCGAAAGGCCATGCCCAATCGGTGATCACCACCGGCGACCTGATCGTGAACCTCGACACCAAGACGGTCGAAGTCGGCGGCGCCCGCGTTCACCTGACGGGCAAGGAATACCAGATGCTGGAACTCCTCTCCCTGCGCAAGGGCACGACCCTGACGAAGGAGATGTTCCTCAACCACCTCTACGGCGGCATGGACGAGCCTGAGCTGAAGATCATCGACGTCTTCATCTGCAAGCTGCGCAAGAAGCTCGCCAATGCCTCGCAGGGCCGCAACTACATCGAGACCGTTTGGGGCCGCGGCTACGTGCTGCGCGAGCCGAACGAGACGGAAGAGCGCATCGCGATCTAAAACGCTCGATCGACTGCCAATCAAAAAGGCCCGGTTCAATCCCGGGCTTTTTTGTTGATGAACGCATGGAGGTTCCCATGAAATCCGTTCTGGTGTCGTGGCAATTCTGGACCCTGCTTTCAGCCACCTTCGCGGCATTGACGGCCATCTTCGCCAAGGTCGGCATCGAACAGATCAATTCGGATTTCGCGACCTTCATCCGAACCGTCGTGATCCTGTTCGTGCTCGGAGGAATCCTGATCGGCAGCGGCCAGTGGCAGGCTCCGACATCCGTTTCCGGCAGGACCTATCTCTTCCTCGTCCTCTCCGGGCTTGCCACGGGGGCATCCTGGCTCTGCTACTTCCGGGCCCTGAAGCTCGGCGATGCGGCACGCGTCGCCCCGCTCGACAAGCTCAGCGTCGTGCTTGTCGCCCTGTTCGGCGTGCTTTTTCTGGGAGAGAAGCTGACGATGCCGAACTGGATCGGCATCGCCCTGATCGCCTCGGGGGCCGTTCTCGTCGCCTACAAGGCGTGAATATCAGCGCATCGTGCGGAAAAGTGGACCCGGTTTTCCGCCCCGGACGATGCGCTTATCAAAATAACTGATCATCGGATGGATCCCAAAAGTGCAAATCCACTTTTGGGATCCATCCGATGCTCTAGCGCCTTAAACCGTAGCAGCCCTGATCGTCACCTCGTCGCCCTCGATGCTAAAGGCGACATTCATGTTCGAGGCGCGAGCCACCATGCCGGCATAGTAGATCTGGATGCCATGGGCATCGACCGTGCCGGTCTCCGAATTCCCGGCCAGCAGCGCCTCGGAATGCGCGGGAATGCGGGCATTCAGGCCCTTCGAGACGATGGTGAAGGCGCAGTTCTCCGCGTCTCCCGTCACGGTCACGGCAATCGAGCCGCCCCGCGGGATGGCCGTGGTGGCGATCATGACCAGATTGAGGAGCAGCTTCACCCGGTTCTTCGGGAACAGGAGCCGGGGCGAAGACCAGGAGAAGGAGATCTTGTCGTCCAGAAAGAGGCCGCGGGCCACCTGCTCGGCATCGCCGAGATCGATGGAGGCGCCGGCCGATCCGGCTGCCCCGAAGGCAAGGCGCGCGAACTGGAGACGGGCCGAGGCCTGTTTGGCGCTCTTCTGGATCAGGTCGAGCGCAAAGTCCCGCATGGACGCATCGCTGTCGTCCTCCAGGACTTCCAACCCGTTGACGATCGCGCCCACCGGGGAAATCACGTCGTGGCAGACGCGCGAGCAGAGGAGAGCGGCGAGGTCGAGCGAATCGAGCGAGATCGTGGCCATGAGGGCTCCGGAGGCACCGTAACGTCAGCTATGTGTTCATGAAATCGAGATTTCGACTCGCATGCATACAGCCAAACAGGAAAGAGAACGTGAACCCGGATACCCGGCTACGAGTTCTTTGGGAAGCGGGCAAAAAGAGATCGACAGTTCTCAAGGGAACAGGCACAAAGCCATGATGCGCTTCGATGATCAAAATTCCGACGAGATCGCCCAGAAGCTCGCTCATATCGCTTGGGAGGCGGGTCGCGTCTTGCGCAGCATGGAAAGTGCGTTCATCGACAAGCGCATCAAGGATGACGGAACCCCGTCGACGGCAGCCGATCTGGCTGCCGAAGAGTTGATCATCAAACGCCTTGACGAGGCTTGGTCGGGAGTGCCTGTCGTGGCGGAGGAAACCTCCAGCTCCACGCATGCAGACGATTACTTCTTCCTGGTCGACCCGCTCGACGGCACGGGCGACTTCATCCATGGCACCGGCGAGTACAGCGTCAACATCGCCCTGATCCGGGGCAACAGGCCCATGGCGGCCGTCGTGTCCGCTCCGGCCATGGGATCGATCTGGATGGCTGGCGAGACTGCCTGGAAAAGCCCCCTCCCCAACGGAGCAGAGATAGGGTTCGACTGGCGGGAGGCGAAGGTCCGCCCGGCTCCCGAGAAGGACCTCGTGGCCCTGGTGAGCCGCCGTCATGGCGACATTGCCACGGAAGCCTGCCTTTCCGTCCTGTCGATCGGCACGCGGCGCATGACCTCGTCGGCCCTGAAATTCTGCCTCATCGCGTCCGGCGAGGCCGACGTCTATGTGCGCTGCGGCCCGACCATGGAATGGGATACGGCAGCGGGCGATCACATTCTCACCTGCGCCGGCGGCAGCGTCGTCGGCCCCGGCGGCAATCCCCTGACCTATGGCCATGAGGACAGAGGCTACCGGAACGGCCCCTTCGCGGCTATCGGCGATCCGGCCCTGGCGCCCCGCCTCGACCTGCCCGTTTCAGCCTCGGCAGCCTGAAATCCCGCCGCGCTCATCAGACCTTCACTGGATACTTTCGGCCCGAACGATTAATCCTGCGCTCGTCAAAAGGCATTCCGTACAGAGATTGTTAGGGTTGATGATCTTAAAGTTCGACCCTCGATAGCAGACTTCCGGCCTTTCCAGGCCGGTTTGCCCCCTGTCTCATGCGAGGAGATAGCCCATGCGCTCCCGATCCACGATTCTTGCGGCAGCGGTCTTCGCCGCCCTCGTCAGCGCCCTGCCCCTGCAGGCCTCGGCCCAAACCGTCCAACGCGCCTATGCGAGCAATCCCAACTCGTTCAATTCGAATGAACTGGTCGAGTCAGGCCATCAGTTCTTCGGTTCGGCCTCGCGCGGCCTGGCTCTCGCCCTCCAGGAAGCCGTCCGGCGTTGGGGCGAGCCCAACGGCTACATCCTGGGCCAGGAAGCCTCCGGTGCCTTCTTCGGCGGGCTGCGCTACGGCGAGGGCAAGCTCTTCACCCGCAATGCCGGTGAGCGCAAGGTCTTCTGGCAGGGTCCGTCCCTGGGCTTCGATGTGGGTGGCGATGGTGCCCGCACCATGATGCTGGTCTACAACATGCCCTTCACGGACGCCCTCTATAAGCGTTTCGTGGGCGTCGACGGCTCCGCCTATTTCATCGGCGGCTTTGGGGTGACGGCCGTCGCGGCGGACGAGATGATCGTGGTGCCGATCCGCGCCGGCGTCGGGGCCCGCCTGGGCGTCAATATCGGCTACCTGAAGTTCACGCCGGAACCGACCTGGAATCCCTTCTGAGATCATGGTGTGAAGGCGAGCCTCTACAGGGCCAGTGGAAACCGCCTCCGAATGCGCTACAACGGGCGGTCTGGAGCATGATGGCTCTGGAAAGCTGCGCAGGCACAAGGCAAGGTGCTTGAGCGTTACCGGTCAAGCATCCTGGAGTTGGCGTCCGCGTGATCGAAAGCATCATGATCTTTGCGCTGGGGTTCGTCGCAGCATCCCTCATCGCGCTACTCATCATTCCGGCCATCAATGCCCGCGCGGAACGTCTGGCCCGCCGCAGGGCCGAGGCGCTGTTTCCCATGTCGATCTCGGAATTGACGGCGGAGAAGGATCACCTGCGGGCCGAATTTGCCGTTCTGCAGCGGCGGATCGAGCGCAAGGCCGAGGAAGCTCTCGCCGTCAAGCACGAGAGCATGGAGGAGCTCGGCCGGCGGGCCATCCGGATCGAAGCCCTAGAGGCCACCCTCGCCGAGCGGGACCGGACGGTTTCCGAGCTCGTGACCAAATTGGCCGAGACGCAGACCCGGCTCGCGTCCATCGAGGCCGATCAGACACAGACGCAGACCTATCTCTCGGGTACCCGCGAGACGCTGAGCGCCCTCGAGAATGCCCACCGCGCGACCTTGAACGAATTGTCCAATACCCGCATGGAACTGGACCTTGCACAGCACGAGCGTTCCAAGCTTAAGACCGAACTCATCCACGCGGAGGAGAAACTCGCTCGCCTGGAGACCGAGTTCACCGACTCGCAGCGACGCCTCACGGCTTCCTTGAGCGAGCTCGACACCAAGCGCATCACCATCTCGGATCTCGAAACCCGCCTGATGACTCAGACCGCCCGGGGCAACGATTTCGAGCGGGCCCTGGGCGAGCGCCACAGCGAGCTCTCGGATGAGCGCCTTCGCTTGGCCGAACTGGCCAAGAGCCTTGCGGCCGAGCAGGAGCGCGGCCTGATCCTGGAGCAGCGGATCCGCGAGATCGAAAGCGAGCGGGACGAGGCCCAAAGCCGCCTTGCTGACCTGGAGAGTTCCACAGGCCAGAACGACGAGCTGCGCCGCCAGATTTCAGACGTGGCCGCTCAGATCATGAAGAGCGGCAGCGGCCAGTCCGGCAACGGAAAAGCGCGCGAGAACAATCGGTCCCGCGAAGGCAAGCGCCGTCGATCGGCGGGAAAGTAGCCTTCCCGGCCGATCGCAAGCTTACCGCGGATCCAGTTGCGGATTGCCGCCGGGGCTGCCCGGCGGGGGGATGACGGGGGTCGTGCCGGGATCGGGCACCGGCGCCGGGACAGTGATGTCGGGCGTGGCGGTCTCCGGCGGACGGATCACCCCGTCTGACCGCTCCAGCTTGTCGCTCAGAGTATTGGTCGAGCCTGTTGTCGACGGATCGTTGGATTGAGACCCGTTCGCATTCGGCTCAATCTTTTCGGCCGGCATCTGGTTCGGCGCAGGCATGTTGGGAGGCCGCTGCTGCAGCACCTCGGGATTTTGCGCGAGGGCAGCCGTGCCAAGGCCGGTTGCCAGGATCGTGGATAACATCAAGACACGCTTCATGGGCCGCTCCTTTGAAAAGGCAACGGGCGACCCAGGAGCGGGTTCCGGCCAGGCTATTCGGCCGCCATGGCCGGTGCACTGGCCATGGTCAAGTAAAGCTCGCGCAGCCGTTTCGTGATCGGACCCGGCTTGCCGTCGGCGACCGAGCGTCCGTCGATGGACACGACGGGAAGAACGAAGTTCGAGGCGCTGGTCAGGAAGGCCTCGGCGGCATCGTAGGCCTCCTCAACCGTGAAGCGGCGCTCCTCGAGCGTGATCCCGGCCTCTTCCGAGAGCCGCAGCAGGGACTTGCGCGTGATGCCCGGCAGAATGGCGTTCGAGAGCGGGCGCACGACGATGCTGCCCTGCTTCGTGACGATGAAGGCGCTCGACGAGCCGCCCTCCGTCACGAAGCCGTCCTCCACCAGCCACGCTTCCTGTGCCCCTGCCTCCTTCGCCGCCTGCTTGGCGAGAACCTGGGCGAGCAGATTGATCGACTTGATGTCCCGCCGCTGCCAGCGCAGATCCGGCACCGTGACGACGGCGATTCCCGTCTGGGCCGCCGGAGCGTTGGCGATGGACTTGGCCTGGGTGAACATCGCGACCGTGGGCTTGGCATCGTCAGGGAAGAAGAAGTCCCGTTCCGCGACGCCGCGGGTGACCTGGAAGTAGATGAAGCCTTCCGTCATGCCGTTCCGGCGCGCGAGCTCCTCCTGAAGGTGCGTCCACTCGGCCTTGGAATAGGGATTGGGGATGCGGATCTCGGCCAGCGAGCGCTCCAGACGCTCCAGATGCGCCTCGTTGTCGACCAGGCGCCCGTCGAGCATGCCGATGCCTTCATAGACGCCGTCGCCGAACATAAAGCCTCGGTCCATGAAAGGCACCTTGGCCTCTTCGATCGGCAGGAAGGATCCATTCAGGAAGACGATGCGGGACATGAGAACTCCAAAGTCGTAACCCGACTCAATCAAGCTTAACCTATGGGCAGATGAACCGCCCGATCTATATGACCCGGGGCACCTGCAGCGATGCTGGCGATAGGTACCCCCATCATGAGATCGACGCCACTTCTCATTTTGAAAGCTCTGCCGTTCCTGTTCACGATGTCACCGGCCTTCGCAGGCTCGCTGCCGGCCCAGAGCTGGTTCAACCAGCAAGGCTATGTCGGGCCATCGGGGAGCCGGATCATCGCCTGCCACGGCTATGGATGCACGCGCCGGATGGCGATCTCGGTCGACGGGGCATGGATTAGCCGGGCCAGGGCCGCCCTGAGATCGGGCCAGGGTTCGCCCGATGCGGAGCGGCGGGCTCTGGGCGAGGTGATCAGATCCTATACCGCCTATCTTGCCACCTCGTTGGGCGGGAAGCCCGACGCACCGGGCTCGCCCCCGCAGCTGTCCGGTGTTTACGGGCAAATGGACTGCCTGGACGAGACGGCGAACACCACGAGCCTGCTGCTGGTTCTGCAGGAACAGGGTCTTCTGGCCCATCATGTGGTGGAACACCCGGAATCGCGCGGCTTCTTTCTCGATGGACGCTATCCACATTTCACGGCGGTCATTGCCGAGAAGCGGACGGGGGCGGCCTGGGCCGTGGATCCCTGGGAGAAGGCGCCCGGCCAGCGGCCGGATATCCTGCCGCTCACGCGGTGGCGGCAGGATTCGTAAGCAGCCTTATCGCAGCAGACTCATTTCAGGTGCTGGGCGAGATGCTTGTTCATCTCGAACATCGTCACCTTCGGCTTGCCGAAGATCGGCTTCAGCTTGTCGTCGGCCAGAATCTCGCGCTTGTTCTCGGGATTCTGAAGGTTGTTCTTCTTGATGTAATCCCAGATCTTGCTCACGACTTCGCCGCGCGGCAGGGGGTCCGAGCCTACAATGGCGGCCAGTTCCTTGGACGGCTGCAAAGGCTTCTGAAGAGCATTGGGCTTCGAGCCGGCAGCCTTCTTAGCGGCAGGCTTGTCTCCAGCCTTCTTCGCACCGGCTTTTCCGTCTGTAGTCTTGGTCGGCATCTATTCCTCCGGGAATGGTATGGGAAAGCTCGTCGACAGCCCTGAACCAGGCCCGAAAAGCTCATTGACCAGCCTTCGGTCGGGCGTCGCGGAATGGCTTACCGGAGCCCGGCCCCCTGACAGAAGGTCAATTCCGGCAGAGCTTATGTCCCCTCAACGTCATCAGCAAGCCGGAGTTCAGGAATTTAGGCGGTTTTCGGAAAGGGGAGGATCTTGGCCGCGTGTTCGGCCGAAGGCCGTGGATTTTTGGCAACATGGCTGGGGCGCTTCGTCCGCTCCGCCGCGGAAATCACATGGGACACGATGGCCTCGTTGGGGCAAGGCTTCGCCAAGAACGCAGCTCCCGGCGGAAGGTCTCCTTCAGAAGGCCACTGCCGGCCCGACATGATGAGGATCTCGGTCTCAGGCCAAGACCGATGGACCCGGTGTGCCAGTTCGAAGCCGCTGCAGCCCATGGGCATGTCCACATCCGTCAGGAGCACGTTGACAGGCAGGCCCGCCTCCAGAAGCACCAGGGCCTCCTTGGCATTGGCAGCCTCGACCACCTTGAAGCCGGCGTCTTCGAGAAGATCTGAAATGAAGAGGCGGATGAGGGGTTCGTCTTCGACGAGGAGAACGGTGGAGGGGTCTGCCATCGACTTCTTGACTCACTGCACAATGCCCAACAACGCCGCCAAAACGGTTTGGTTCCAAGCCCGAACCAAAAAATGGAACTTTATTTCAAAAGGTGCCCGACTTCCGCTGCTTCACATGGTGCGCCAAGCCTTCCGAGGCGATGTTCTTGAGTTTGGCTTCGATTTCGAAATCCGACCAAGTCAGGTGGCGCATCACCAAGTCATTGACAGCCTCGTTCCACATGAGATCCGAATGGGCGCGCAGTTCCCTCGGCTTGATCCCTGCCGCGACACGGGCCTTGAAATCCGGAAGAGTTCCGCTGTCCTGATCGGGCAGCAGATCCTCCCGGGAGACGCTGACATGGCTCACCGGACGCACGCCCCGCCATGAGGCGATGATGCGTGCGATCCTGGGATCCTCCGGCTCGATGTATTCGCCCTGGCTCATGATCCAGTGGTGATGCAAATCGAGGACGAGCGGCACGTCGTCCGCAAGAGGCAGAAGATCGTCGAGGCTGAAACTGACTTCGTCGTTCTCAAGCGTGATCAGATTGCGGGCCGTGCTCGACAGGCGCGCAAGCCCGCCCCGGATGCCCTCAACGCCTAAAGCCTTCGCACCGCCATGGATGTTGATATGCGCCCCGTGTGGATGCCAGCCGTCGCCGTAACCCATGAGCGCCATGATCTCGGCATGGTACTCGAACTCCGCCAGTCCGTTTGCGGCCGCTGACGGATTGGCCGACGCGATCACGCAGAACTGGCCGGGATGCATGCTGAGCCGAACATCGTCGTCACGGGCGAGTTGCCCCATCGCAGCAAGTTTCGTTTCGATCAGGCGGCGCAGATCCGGATCGCGGTAGAACTCCTTGCAGCTTGGATGAGTGTATCCGGGAAGAAGATCGCTCGACAGGCGGTGCAGACGCTCGACCTTCGGCCGTGCCGCCACATGCGCGATCTGCAGCCGGAACGCTTCCAGATTATGCGCCACGACGGCGCTCAGTTTATCGTATCCGGCTTTTGGATCGAGCCGGCCGAGATAGGCCATCGTCACCGTGCTCGTGTTCATCGCCCGCGCGGCCTGGGCGTCGCCATCTTCGGGAATGTATTTGCAGCAGAAGCCGAAGCGGGAATCTTGCATGATGAAGGATGACGTCATCGGGCCGTGGCAGTTCCCGCCTGAGATGTCATCAGCAGGGCAAGCGATTGAGAGTGAGATGCTCCACGGATTTAAGAAGCGTCCGCTCCTCGAAAGGCTTTGCGACGAAGGCCGCCTGTCGAAGGGCCTGAGGCAAGTCGGAGGGTTTGGACGCCGAGACGAAGGCAAAAGGAATCTGTCGTTCGATGAGAGCCTCGGCCACGCCGAAACTCTTGCCGCCGATCACATCGATATCGAGCAAGGCACAATCGAATTCATCGTCGAGATGCCGGTAGGCTTCGTCAAGGGAGCCGAGAGAATCGACGATCTCGTGTCCTTCGGCTTCGAGAATGGCTTGCAGGTCGGTCGCAATCCACGGATCGTCTTCCAGGATCAGAATACGCATGCCCCAACTCCAACACCCGATCCTTCGATTGGATCGTCTCTCTCATCAAGCTCCCAGAGAATAGGAAACTTTGTCCTTGCACAGAGGCAACTGGTTCGGCTGCGCCTCGTTCCAGATCGGGCTTTGCGATCCAAGCTTTTTCGAGATTTACGGTTAAGAAACTGGCACCGTTCTTCGGACCGGACGTGAGCAATGCACCATAAGGTCCTTGAAATCGGAGGCTGCGTTCCTATCTCATGAGCAAGCTGGTGGCGCAATCGCTCACCAGAAGCGGTCACGATGCCGAGACGATGACGCCGGATGTACGCGCATCATCTCGCCGTGACCGTTGCCATTTCAACCAAGCCATTCTCATTGACACATGCCTCCGGCCCCTCTCGGGCTTGCGTTGAGTCAACGAAAAAGCGCCGGCGAAAACCGGCGCTTTTCATCGTCTTCGGAGTTCAAGCTTAATGGCGGTTGGCATCCCGCTGGCCGTCGAACTCGCTCTCGTGCCGGCTGAAGCGCGCCTCTTCGCCGCTGAAGGCATCTTCGACATATTCGCGACCGCGATTGGCGGCATCACGGGCATAGCGAAGTCCCTGGTTGCGAACCTCGTCCGCCCATTCGCCGAACATCTCGTTCTCCCGACGGGTGCGCGGCAGCAGAGCACCCAGGAGAAGGCCCGCGGCCAACCCGACGAGGCCGACGACCATCGGATTTTCGGATACGTAGTTCTGAACGCCGCCGCGGGCATGGCCAAAGGCGCGCGCCGAACGACCCCGCATCTTGTTCGCCCGACGGCGCTGACCCTCATAGGTATCGGATGCCCAATGGGATGCGCGCTCATACGTATCACGCGCCCATTCGGAAGCGCCCTCATAGGTGTCTTCTGCCTTCTGACGCACCTGCTCCGCGGTCTGTTGAGCCTTGTCGGCCATCGAACCACTTTGGTCCTGCGCGCCTTGCTGCGACGACTGGTTCCTCTGCTGGCCGGATGCCTGATTGCCGCTGCTCGTGCCGGAGCCTTGGGCTGACCGCTGTTCATGGGCATGAGGCATGGGCGGCTCGCCAATATTTCCGACCGACGTCCCGGCGGAAACGTTACCCGTTGTGCCGGCCTGAGTTCCGCTCGTCTTGCCGGTTTCGTTCTTGGTGTTGGCCATGGAAAACTCCTGTTCTATTCGTCAAAATCGAGAATTCGTGGCGGGACGCTCGAACATCGGATCGGACGAGCGCAGAGGCGCGGCTTCCGCTCCGTAGAGGCGAGGATCCTCCATCTCCATCATGAGATGCTCTTCGGTGATCAGATCCTCGTCGGCCGCGATCAATCGGGTTCTCCGAGGTGCCGCAGACCGCCCGAGCCGATAAGCGAGAAGCCCGATGCCCATGGCGATCAGCATGACCGGCACCGGATTTTTCCTGACCGTGTCCAGAACCCTGTCGTAAAGCGGTCCGTACTGGCCATTGCGAGCCGTACCGAGCATGTCGTCGACGACACCTGAGACGGACATCTTGTCCTGAAGACGATCGATGGTGCGGTCGAGCTGAGCGCGGCTGCGCTCGATGTCCCTCTCCATCTCCTGCAGACTCTGTGTCGTCATTATGCACCTCGTTCGGACAGGACTTCAGCGTCGCGCTTGAGCGAGCGCATCGTCCGTTGCGGCATGAGCGCGGACGAGGTCATGGCGCTGCGTCCCCATAGTCCGAGACCGATGGCGATCAGTGCCAGCACTCCGCCCACGATGAGCGCAGCAAGCGCCTCGGAATTGACAACGGTGGCGAGCCACTCGACCAGGGACTCGGTCAGCAGCATGACGGCCGCGACGGCAAAGACCGCCGCCACGACCACCATGGCAAGGCCCATAAAAAGAGTGCGGATGTTCTGCGACACCTCGGTCTTGAAAAGGGTGAATTCCTTCTGCGCGAGATCGGTCGATTCCCGCAGTGCCTCACCGACGAGGCCCTGAATGGTTTGATTACCGTTGCCCTGCATGGCGGCCTCCATCTCAGGCGCCGGTTCCAGAGCGCGAACGCTGGGCCTGCCGCGCACGGGTCTGCCTACTCTGAGCTTGGCTCGCGTTCACGCCATCATAGCGAAGATCCTCTGCCGTGCTCTTGATGAAGCGCGCCGCAAGGAAGCCGACGGCGACGGATACAGCGGCCACGGTCGCCGGACGGCGGCGGACCACATCCTCGAACTCGTTGAAGATATCTGCAAAGGTGCGTTCGCGGATGGAATCGGCAAGCTGCTCCAATCCTTCGGCTGCCGTGTCGACGACGGCCCGGATATTGGGCCGCTCATCGAAGGACCGGGTGGATTCGCGCAAGGAGGTGGCGAAATCGGCAACGGACTGCGCGACATCGTCCTTGCGGCGTCCGGCATAATCCGTCGCCTGCTCTCGCGCGGAATCGATGAAGTACCGGCTGCGCTCTACTGCAACGCCTGCGATGTCGCCGACATCGTCCTTGAGCGCATCCCAATCCTCATTGCCATTGTCTTGCTGTCTGTTGGTGTCTTGCTGTCCCACGCCCATGGTCAACCTCTCTCAATCGTGAGTGAGTAACCATTAGAAGCGCGGCAGGTTCCGAACGTCTCAGAAGCTCAATGCTTTAGGGGTTGAGGCGCCTTTGTCGAGGCTCGCCGGGCGAGGATCCGAGAGCTGTTTCCTCTTGCGTGGAATCATCTCTCTTCATGCCTTGTCGCATTCCTTGAGGTCGAACCGGAGCCATTTCACGGAAAATGCTCTAGCTGGCCGATGCGAGCCAATCGACGAGATCCGCCACCCTCCGACGGGCCTCGCCATCCTTCAGCTTCAGGAAGCCGCGCACGAGGCGGTCGCTTTCCGATCGCGTCAGAAATTCGGCCACGAGGCTGTCGTCGGAGAACCCGCCGGCACGCAATCCGGGAATTCGTTCGAAGAAGAACTCGATATTGACGTCCAGAATGCCGGCAATGTGGAGCAGACGGCTCGCGCCGATGCGATTGACGCCTTTTTCGTATTTCTGAACCTGCTGGAACGTAAGCCCCAGGGCCTCAGCAAGCTTCTCCTGGCTCATCCCGAGCATGATCCGTCGGGTCCTAACGCGACGGCCGATATGCTTGTCGATCTCGTTGGGAGATTTCTTTTGCAAGCGACGCTCCTGCTTTCTGCCTAGCTTTCCTATCTAGGTCAGACTCAGAACTTTTGGTAGCATAATCATTGCACTAACGTATAAGTTTAGTAAAGTTATCACATATCCTCTTTCAGTTGAACCCTTCGGAGGTGCCCTTGAGCGGCCGCAGCCTTGATCACTCTGCAGAAGCCTTTGGTTTCATTGAAGAATTGGATCATCTGGCCACGCCCGAGGAGATTGTTGATGCCATGGAGCGGTCCTTTGCCCGTTTCGGCTTCGAGAATTTCATCATGACCGGGCTGCCGCATCCGGATCAGCGGATCGAAACCTTGGTCCTTCTGAAGAAATGGCCGCTGGACTGGTACCGCCGTTACACCCAGAACGGATATGACCGCCATGATCCCGTGATCCGCCTGTGCCGGCAGACCGTCCAGCCCTTCGAATGGGCCGAGGCGCCGTGCGATCCCGGAATGAACCCCAAGGGAGCGGAGATCATGCGCGGGGCGGCGGAATTCGGCATGAAGCAGGGCTATTGCCTACCGATTCATGGTCTGAACGGTTTCGAGGCCTGCCTCTCCATGAGCGGTCCCCAGCTCGATCTGACGCCGCAGACCAAGCCCGCCCTCCACCTGATGGCCATCTACGCTTTCGAACGGGCCAGGCTGGTTCTTGCCCCCTCTCCCCAGCCCAACCCGCTGACCGCCCGCGAGAAGGAGACCCTGCGCTGGGCGGCTTTGGGAAAGTCCGCTGCGGATACGGGCGAGATCCTGGGCGTGACGGAAAGAACCGTTACCGCCCATATCTGCAGCGCCTGCCAAAAGCTGAGCGCCGCCAACAAGACCCATGCCGTGGCCCGGGCGCTTCAGCACCGTCTCATTGATATCTGACGTAAAAGCACCTGTAATTTCCTACAATATTCAAATGCCATAGGCTGTGGACACTGCTCTTCCCAGAAAACGGGGAGCAGGGGCATGATCTCGATTCAAGTGATTACCCAAGACAACAAAAGCCATTATTCAGATGTTCTCGACGAGTACTTCCGCCTTCGGCACAAGGTTTTCGTTGACGAACGGGGGGGGGGCACGATCTCCGGCGTCCCGATGGACGAGAGGTGGATGCCTACGACAATGACCACGCGACCTACCTGGTCGCTCTCGACAAGGGCCGAGTCATCGGAGGGCTGAGGCTTTATCCCACGCTCCTGCCGCATATGATCAGCGAGGCCTTTCCTCATCTCGTGAAGGAGCGCGGCGTCCTGACCGGTGCCACCATCCTCGAATGCACGCGCTACTTCATCGTCAAGGAGCGGCGGACCGGCCGTACGGATTGCCGCCTTCTGGCAGCATTCCAGCAATTCTGTCTCGAGGAGGGCATCACGGAGGTCACTGCCGTCGTTGAGATGTGGCGGTTGCCTCACTGGCACCAGGCCGGGTTCAAGGTCCGCCCGCTCGGTCTGCCGACCGTGGTCGAGGGCCAGCCCTGCATCGCAGCGGCCATTCGTATTTCTGAGGAAAGTCTCGAGCATATCAGCAGGCTGGCCGGTCTGCGCGGGTCCTGCCTCTCGCGGGATTCCGGCGTCTCCTCTCATCGCGATCGGGTGCCATATGTCGCTGCCTGAAGAGAATCCTCCCCTCTCCTTTGTCGTCCAAGAGGAGATGATCGATCGCGCATCTCAGAATTTGGTGCATTGTCTTGCGCAATTTCCTCCCATCGCGCGTTTGCGGCTCCTCGCCTTCATGCATCTGGTGGAATATCCCGATACGTTGAGAGCCTCGCTCGAGATCACTCCTTCGGGATCCATGCGCCTAACCTTGGACACGAGGGTCGCACCGGACCCTGCCCATCGGCATTGAAGCCTATCGTCTCGAACGACAGTAAAAAGAAAGGCCTCGCGCTCCCACGAGCACGAGGCCTTGCCTTTGCAGAGCGTCCCTTATGCCGCCTTCGTGTTCACGCGGGCTTCGGCGAGTTCGGTCAGCAACTTGTCGGTCTTCTTCTCCTCCTGAAGGTTCTGATCGAGGAGCTTTGCGGCATCGTTCATGCCAAGCTCTTCGGCCCAGGTCCTCAGGGAGCCGTAGCGGGTGATCTCGTAATGCTCAACGGCCTGCGCCGCAGCGAGAATGCCGGCATCGAGAGCCTCGCTGTCCGCGAAGTCCTCCATGACCTCCTTGCCTTCCTCGATGATGCCGTTGATGGCTTCGCACTGCACGCCGCGGGCCGGCTTGCCGAGCATCTCGAAGACTTTCTCGAGCCGCTCGATCTGGCCTTCCGTCTCTTCACGGTGCTTCTCGAAAGCCTGCTTCAGCTCCTCGGATTCGGCGTTCTTGGCCATCTTCGGCAGGGCTTTCAGGATCTGCTTCTCGGCGTAGAAAACATCCTTCAGCGTATGAAGGAACAGGTCGTTCAAGGTCTTTTCCTTGGCTGCCATTCTAACATCTCCTCGGTTGAGCGTGGACTCAACGAAGGTCAAGCTTCGGGGTTCCCCCCGATTTCGGCGTCGCAAGGATTCAAAGGAACAACCCCGCTTCACGCCGCGTTCGGCCAAGGTGAATTCATGGAGAACCGACGTGACGAACATGCTCCCGGCAAGCACTGGATCGCTGATGAATGGCGAACCCAATCTCAGCACGACCGAGCGCGGCGCCTATATGCTGGCCGGTCTCGGCCTTGCGGCCGCGGCGGCCAAACCGCGCCCCAATCCGCTCTTGAACATCCTGGCGCTCCTGGGCGGTTCCTATCTCGCCTGGCGTGGCTATGTCGGCAACTGTCCCATCAAGGCAGCTCTCACGGGTTCGCATGGGAGCGACCGGATTGCTCACCATAGCTGAATACGGCAAGGGCCACAGTTGTGCTGTGGCCCTTGGCATTCCGGTCTCGACCGTGGAATCGATCAGTACGACGATGTCGAACGGCGCCCGGCGATCAGGCCATAGATGAAGAGCACGACAATCGCCCCGACGATGGCACCAATGAACCCTGCCCCCTCATCGGCCCGGTACCAGCCCAGAGCCTGACCGAGATAGGTAGCGACGACGGCGCCTACGATGCCGAGAATGGTCGTGAGGATGAACCCGGATGGCTCGTTCCGACCTGGCATGATCCACTTTGCGATCACGCCAGCCACGAAGCCGATGATGATGGTCCAGATGATGCTCATGATGGGTCCTTAGTCTGCGTTGCCTCCACAAGGAACGCACAGCTTCGGCTAAGGTTGCGGCGGAAGGTTCTCCAAAGCGCGCTTTTCATCATCTCGCCGCACTTGCGGCGGAGGCTGGCGCCCCGTTCACATGGAGAAGAAAGCCATGAACCCTGCTGGAGAACATTGGAATTACGAGGCCGTTCAAGCTCTTCTGTCCCTCGCACGAGAGGGAGCCCCGGTATCGGTGATCAGCCTGAAGCTGAAACGGCCGGTTACGGAGATTCGCGCCAAGCTCAACGACCTCGGCATCACTCCAGCCGCCGAGGTTTAGAACCAAGACCTTGGACATACCAGGGGCTGCGGTACGCGAGACCGTAGCCTCGAACCTTCGCCTTGCCTGCATCGATGTAAGGAGAAAATGGCGCGCCCGAAAGGATTCGAACCTCTGACCCCCAGATTCGTAGTCTGGTGCTCTATCCAGCTGAGCTACGGGCGCTTGATCGGCAGATCGCTCTTGGGAAGCAACGTTGGCCGAGGCCGGTGACATAGAGGGATCTGATCCGGTTGGCAAGCCTCTTCGTGCAGAAGATCTGCGGAAAGCCTCACTTTACCCTTCCGGGGAGAGCCGGTCCGGGATCGCGATCTTGAAGCAGGTCTTGCCCTGGCTCTCATCGAGAGCGATCGTTCCGCCGTGGAGCTGAACGAGCTCGGCCGCAATCGGCAGGCCCAAGCCCGTCCCGCCTTTCTGAGCCGAGCCCTGGAAGGGGGTGAACAGGTTGACCTTCGCCCGCTCGGGGATGCCGGGGCCATTGTCCTTGATCAGGATGCAGACCGTGCCGCCCTCCCGCGACGCGGTCACCTCGATCCGCGGTTGTCCCTCGGGCGATCCGGTCTGGCTCAGCGCCTGGACCGCATTGCGGACCACATTCACCAGAACCCGGGAGAGCTGGTCCGGATCGGCATCGATCATCAGGTCGTCCGGCACCTGCGCCTCGAAGGCGATGCCGACCTCCGGCGCGAGATCCGTCAGGTTCGACAGTTCCTCGATCACAGGTGCCAGGGGAATGAGCCGCCGCTGCGGCAGGGGCTCCGTCGCCCTGCCATAGGCCAGGGTGGTCTCGCAGAAAGCGATGGCCCGGTCGAGGGTGCTGACGAGCCTGGGGGCGATGCGCTGGACGCTCTCGTCGCTGACACGGTCGAGACGATCGGTGAGAAGCTGGGCCGTGGTGAGCATGTTGCGCAGCTCGTGATTGATCTTGCTGACCGCCAGCCCCAGCTGCGCCAGGCGCCGCTTCTGGCGCAGCTCGTCGGCGAGCGTCGTCTCCATGCGAGCCAGCGCCTGTTCGGCGAGGCCGATCTCGTCGACGCGGTCGGTCGGCTGGATGACCCGAGAGGCGTCCTCCGGGTTGCTGGAGAATTCCGCGATGTTGCCCGTGAGCCGCCGCACGGGACGCACGATCACCCATTGCAGGGTGAGGTAGACGAGGCTCGCCGTGATGATGGAGATGAAGAGGGACAGGAACAGGATGTTGCGCGAGAACTCGATCATGGCATGGCGCAGGGGCGCCTGGTCGAGGATCATCTCGACGAACTCCACCCCCATGCCGGCCCCAATCACGCGAATCGGCTTGTCCGCAGGGTTGAACAGGGTCGCGAAGGCGTCCTGAACCAGGATCATCCATTTCGCGTCGCGCAGATCGACCGTCTTGCTCACCTCCGGCGGCACATCCCTCGTCGCGAGCAGGCTCCGGCGCCCCCCTCCCTTCAGGGCAATGGCCTTGGCGCCGACCCCGTGCAGGAGGCGCAGTTCCAGCTCTTCCGACAGGGATTCCTCAGGCGCGGCATCGAGGACCATGGCGGCAATCTGGGCCGCCGCCAGGCGGTCATTGAGCCATGTCAGCCGGAAATTGGCCACGGAGGGCACATAAATGAGCACCTCCGCGATCATCACGAAGAGAACCGTCAGCAGGAGCAGGCGCGCAGAAAGCCCGAACTGGCTCAAAAAGCGCCCTGCGAAAGTGGTCGACTCGCGGCTCATTCCCGTTTCATTCCAGGCGGCGAACCACGTGAACCAGCCGCCCCGCTCAAGGATTTTGGGCCGGTGGTCTGAGAAACTCCATCGCCGCGCTCTGCATCAGCTGTGATAAAAGTAGGTGGGGATAGACGCTCTCCGCCAGTCCTTTCCGCCTGCTTGATCATAACCCCTCGTCGGCGACGCGCCTGCGCCAAGTCTTGAGCGCAACCGGAACCAGCGCCAAAATTCCCAGGATAGCTAGAGCGATCATCAACTCGGGCGTCAACAGGCTTCCGGCGTCGAAATCGACGCCGCACTCGCCTCGGCCAGCCGCCAGGCAATCGGCACGAAGCTTCTCGTGCCGGGTCATTGCCTCGTCGAGCCCCGATCCGGCAAAGGCGAAAGCAAAGGAGATCGGCAGCATGCCCAATTGGGTCGCAAGCACGAAAGGCCTCGCACCCATGCCGAAGAAGGCGGCGGCGAGATTCGTCAGCCAGAACGGCACCACGGGAATCAGGCGCAGGGACAGCAGATAAAGGAAGGCCTGTCTCCGGAAGCCCGCCGCGAGGCCCTGGATCCGGGGACCAGCCCTCTCCAGGAGGGGCCGCCCCAGGGACGTGCGGGCAATGAGAAAGATGTTGGTTGCCCCGAGTGTCGCCGCTATGGAGGCCGCGATCCCGCCGAGCGCCCAGCCGAACAGATAGCCCCCGATGGTGGTCAGAAATGCCGAAACCGGCAGGGACAGGGTCACCGCCGTCACGTAGATCAGGCAGAATAACGCCAGCATCGCCCAGCGATGGGCGGCGGCGAGGTCCTGAAGCCAAGTTTGATAGCGGAGAAAGGCCTCGAAACCGAAGGAGCGGTGCAGGCCCGTTGCAAAGATTCCGCCCAAGGCCAGAACGAGCAGCACGAGAGGCAGAATGCGCCAGAGACGAGCCGGCTTCTCTGGGCTATGAGGCTCTGGTTGCGGGTCGACCACGGATCCCCCTGGATTCCCTATGATATGTAGTGCTCGGCAAGGCCAGGCCTACGGGTTTTAGCGGCAGCGATGACGCCGGGCCGATTGCCGCATAAAGGCCAGAGCGGCGTTGACTTTGCCCCTCCATTCCGTCATAAGCCGGCAAGCTGACAGCGCTCTTCTGGGGCGCTGATCGTTTTTTCGAGACAGTTTCGGGGGCGACCCCATCTTAAACCAGACGGGCGCGAGCCATCGAGCACCGCTGCCCCATTCGACCGGAGATGTGCCGTGAAGAGGACGTATCAACCGAGCAAGCTGGTTCGCAAGCGCCGCCACGGCTTCCGTGCGCGCATGGCGACCAAGGGTGGCCGCAAGGTCATTGCCGCTCGCCGCGCCCATGGCCGCAAGCGCCTGTCGGCGTAAGCAGCCTAGGATCGCCCGATGCGCGAGCCTCGCGCAGAGTTAAGCCTCGGGCGTCTGATGAAAAGACCTGACTTCGTCGCGGCGGCCTCCGGCCGCCGCTTTCATACCGAGCGGATGACGGTTCAGGCCCGATTGCGCGAGGGCTCGGGCCTCGGCCTGCGCTTCGGCCTCACGGTCACGAAGCGGGTCGGCCACGCCACCGAACGCAACCGGATCAAACGCCGACTCCGGGCTGCCATTCCCACGGCGGGCAAGGATTACGCGAATATCGACGCGGACGTGGTCGTCATCGGACGGCGCGACATCCTCTCCGCCGATTTCGATCTGCTCATCGACGATCTCCGGCGCGCGCTGCGAGCGGTCACCAAGCCGAAAAGCGCACCGCCTGCAGAGCGTCGCCATACCTCCTCACCTCCCCCCAACGGCGAGCGTCGCGGACATTCCCATGCGTGAAGACAATCGAAACCTCATCGTCGCCATCGCGCTGTCGCTGGCGGTCTTGCTAGGCTGGCAGTACTTCTTTGCGACTCCCCAGGCCGAAAGGCAGCGGCAGGCCGCCCAGCAAGCGCAGTCCACGCAGGTCAATCCCACGGCGCCGAATCCGCCTCCGAGCCCGGGTCAGGCTGGCGGCGCCTCGCCCACCGTGCCGGGAACCGTTCCGAGCACGCCGGCGGGTCCGACCGTCCAGACCCGTGAGGCAGCCCTTGCCAGCTCGCCGCGTGTGACCATCGATACGCCTGCGATCTTCGGCTCCATCAACCTGCGCGGCGGCCGCATCGACGACGTGGCGCTGAAGAACTACCGCGAGACCGTCGACCCCAAGAGCCCGAACATCGTGCTCCTGTCGCCCACCGGCACCCAGAATCCCTATTATGCGGAATTCGGCTGGGTCGGCGCCCAGGCCGGCAGCCTGCCGAACCAGAACACCGTGTGGACGGCCGACAAGACCTCGCTGACCCCCGGCAGCCCCGTCACCCTGACCTGGCAGAACGAGCAGGGGCTGGTCTTCCGTCGCACGATCTCGGTGGACGACAAGTTCATGTTCACGGTGAAGGACGCGGTCGAGAACCGCGGCTCGGCTCCCGTGACCCTCCAGTCCTACAGCCTCGTTTCCCGCCACGGCCGCCCGGTCACCCTCGGCTATTACGTGCTGCACGAGGGCATGATCGGCGTTCTCGGCGACGAGGGCCTCCAGGAGATCACCTACGCGAACCTGGACAAGGAGGAGCCGATCGCGGGCGGCAACACGGTCGGCCAGATCTGGAACTCGGTCACCGGAGGCTTCCTCGGCATCACCGACAAATACTGGGCCGCGGCCGTCATTCCCGATCAGACGCAGCCCTTCCAGGGCTCCTTCACGTCGCAGCAGGGCCAGACGACGGATCGCACCTATCAGGCCACGATCGCCGGCGCGTCACAGACGCTTCAACCCGGCGCCACGACGGAAGTGACCCAGCGCCTCTTCGCCGGCGCCAAAGAGGTTGCGACCGTCGATGCCTATCACGAGACGTACGGCATCAAGAACTTCGATCTCCTGATCGATTGGGGCTGGTTCTACTTCATCACCAAGCCGCTCTTTAAGGTGCTCGACTTCTTCTTCCGCCTGTTCGGGAACTTCGGCATCGCGATCCTGCTCGTCACAGTGCTGCTGAAGATCCTGTTCTTCCCGCTCGCCAACAAGTCCTACGCCTCCATGGCGAAGATGAAGGCGGTGCAGCCGGAGATGACCTCGATCCGCGAGCGCTATGCCGACGACAAGATGAAGCAGCAGCAGGCGCTGATGGAGCTCTACCGCAAGGAGAAGATCAATCCGGTCGCCGGCTGCTGGCCGGTGCTGATCCAGATCCCGGTGTTCTTCGCGCTCTACAAGGTGCTCTTCGTCACCATCGAAATGCGCCATGCGCCGTTCTTCGGCTGGATCCGCGACCTTGCCGCGCCCGATCCGACCTCGATCTTCAACCTCTTCGGCCTCCTGCCCTACAACCCGGGCGCGGTGCCGGTGCTGGGCCCATTCCTGATGCTCGGCGTGTGGCCAATCATCATGGGCATCACCATGTGGCTGCAGATGAAGATGAACCCGGAGCCGCCGGACCCGGTCCAGAAGCAGGTCTTCGCCTGGATGCCGGTGATCTTCACCTTCATGCTCGGCTCGTTCCCGGCCGGCCTCGTGATCTATTGGGCCTGGAACAACCTGCTCTCGGTCACCCAGCAGGCCTTCATCATGAAGCGCAACGGCGTGAAGATCGAGCTCTTCGACAACCTGCGCAAGACATTCAGCCGCAAGGCCAGCCCTGCCAAGAGCTGAGCGGAAAACGACTGACAATGATCATCCCCGGGCTTCGTCCCGGGGATTTTCGTTTGAACACAGCGAGGTGGAAATGACGGCATCCGGTCCCGATCCCCTGAACCCTCACCCGCTCCCGGGCCATCCCCGCGTCGGGTTTCTCAAGGCCTTCGTGAACCAGCCGAATATCGAAGTCGGCGGCTTCAGCTATTACGACGACCCGCGCGACCCCGAAGCCTTCGTGGAGCGCTGCGTCCTGCATCATTACGACTTCCTCGGCGACAGGCTCGTCATCGGGAAGTTCTGTGCCATCGCCACGGGCGCCACCTTCATCATGAACGGCGCCAATCACGCCATGACGGGCTTCTCGACCTTTCCGTTCAACATCTTCGGCCATGGCTGGGAGGAAGGCTTCGACCTCGCCACCATCGAGGCCGGCTTCAAGGGCGATACGGTGGTCGGGAACGACGTGTGGATCGGCCATGAAGCGACGATTATGCCCGGCGTCACCATCGGGGATGGGGCGATCATTGCGGCGAAGTCGGTCGTGGTGGCGGATGTCCCGCCTTATGCCATCGTCGGCGGCAACCCGGCCAAGGTCGTCCGCATGCGCTTTCCGGACGACGTGATCGCGGAGCTGCTCGCCATCCGCTGGTGGGACTGGAGCACCGACAGGATCACCCGCAATCTCGACGCCATCCGGGGAGCGGACCTCGTGGCCCTAAAGCATCGGACCTAAAAGTGGAATCCACGTTTAGAATTCATCCGATGCTCATCCTCCTGGCTGGCGCATCGTTGGTCCGGAAAACCGGGACCACTTTTCCGCACGATGCGCTAGGCAGGGCGACCTGACCGCTCGCGATCCTGCATAATCCCTTTGAGCGTCAGGTGCTGAAGCAGCATGATGGTCTTGCCGTCGACGATCTCACCCTTGCCGATCATGCCGAGGGCTTCTGCGAGAGGGATCTCCAGAACCTCGATATCCTCTCCCTCGTGCCTGTCGCCTCCGCCCCGGCCGATGCGGTCGCCAGGCGAATAGCGGGCAATGAAGAACATCAGCCTCTCGGTCACGCTGCCCGGGCTCATGAAGACGTGGAAAACGGGCTCGATATCGCGAAGCCTGTAGCCGAGTTCCTCCTGCGCTTCGCGGCGGATGCAGGTCTCCGGATCGTCCTTGTCGAGAAGCCCCGCACAGGCCTCGATCAGCGGTTCGGGATGGCCGCTCACATAGGCCGGCAGCCGGAACTGCCGGACGAGCAGCACGGTGCCGCGCTCGGGATCGTAGGGGAGGATCACGGCGCCATGGCCGCGGTCGTAGGTCTGCCGGACCTGCCGTTCCAGGCTGCCGTCACGGCGCCGATAATCGAAGGTGAATTTCTTGAGGATCGCCCAGTCGTCCGAGAGGACCTCGACTGAGCGAATGAGAATAGGGGCATCCTGCATGTTCCAGCCTTGGGACGACGTCATTGTCATGGCGTCTCAGCATGCCGGCCCATTGGTCGAATGCACTCCTCCCCTTTTGAAGAGGAGTGATACATTTCTGACAGCTCCGTTCTGGTAGGACCTGCCGGAGATCTTCCACATGGCTTTCACCGCGAAACGCTCTAATTGATCGCGGCAAGAGAAACCGGAGCGGCGGCTGGCCATGAACGCCGAATGGCAGAACAGGGATGGACCTGAGAAGACAAGCGAGATCGAGCTGAAGCTGGAACTCGCCGCAGACGCAGCAGGCGATCTTCTCCGCCATCCGCTGATGTCGCAGGCTCGGATCCTTCCCGATCAGGGCGGCGCCCTCCGCGCCGTCTATTACGATTCGACGGATTGCGCCCTGCACAAGGCGGGGATGAGCCTCCGCGTGCGGGAACAGAACGGGCGCAGCACACAAACCATCAAGGCGGAACGCAAGACGCGTGGCTTCGCCCTCGACCGCGGCGAATGGGAGTTTCCGGTCAATAACGGGCTCGATCTTTCTGCCGCTGCGGGCACGCCGCTTGCCGCTCTCGTCGCCAAGGAGGCCGTCCGAGCCGACATCAAGCCCGTTTTCACGGTGGAGACGGATCGCCAAGCCTTCGAGATCAAGCGCGATGGGGCTACGATCGAGCTCGCCCTGGACGAGGCGAAAGCATCGACCGATTCCGGCGCTGAGCAATTCTGCGAGGTCGAGCTCGAATTGAAGGACGGCGATCCCTCCGCATTATTCTCCCTCGCCGACGATCTCGCCGACAGCATCCCGTTTCGCCTCTCTCCCGTCACGAAATCGGAACGCGGTTACAGGCTTCTCGGACAGGCCGACACCGAGCCTGTCAAAGCCGGACGGATCGTCATTCCAATCCATGCCACCTGCGCCGAAGCGTTTCAGATGATTGGGCGCTCCTGCCTATCCCAGATCATCCGCAACGAGGCGCTTCTGCGCCAGAGCAACGATCCTGAGCTGCTGCATCAGATGCGGGTCGGCTTCCGACGGCTCAACGCGGCGATTTCGCTGTTCAAACCGATGCTGCGGGATCGGGACAGCGATGCCATCAGAGCCGAGCTCCGCTGGGCCGGGAAGAAGCTTGCCCCGGTGCGGGATCTCGATGTTCTGATTGCGAGGCTGCGGAAAGCCGCCGATCCTGACAGGAGCCTGCCGGCGCTGGAGGAAACCGAGCGGCTGCGAGCGTCAGCCTTCGAGAGCCTTCTGGGAATCCTGTCCAAACGCCGCTTCATGAGGGCTGTTCTGAAAGCCGCGACCTGGATCGAATCCGGGCGATGGCTCACGCGCCGCAAGCCGGCGGTCCAGGCGGCGCGCGAGCTGGCTGCTCAGACCCGGGCGACCCAGGAATTTTCGCGTCGCTGGCGGCGGATCCGAAAAGATGCGCGTCGAATGGCCGATCTCGATGGAGACGCCCGCCACAAGCTGCGCATCCGGATCAAGAAACTGCGTTACGGCGTGGAATTCCTGGCCACCCTGTTTCCAGGCGTTCCGGCGCGCAAAAGCCGAAAAGCCATGTTGGACCTTCTCGAAGGCCTGCAGGACGTGCTGGGGAAGTTGAACGATATCGAGGTTGGCCGAACCCTCCTCGACCCGCCGTTCCAGAAATCGGTACGGCAAGCCGCCGGCTACACGAAGCGGCGCGAGCGCAAGCTCCTCTCCCGGGCCGAAAAGGCCTCCGGGAAGCTCGTCAAGGCGGAGCCGTTCTGGGTCTCAACGGCCTGAGCGCTGGGAAAGCTTGAGCGAGATGCCTTGAACTCCGGGCATCAAGCGCCGATAAGGACCCCCATGACCGATATGGAACCTGATACCGACCCCTTTCTCGAGATCGGCCGCAAGCTCTTTGCCGGCGCGGCGGATTTCATCTGGGCCGCGAATTCCCTGAAGAACCTGCCGCCCATGAGCAAGGTGGAGATCGCCTTCGCCGGCCGCTCCAATGTCGGCAAGTCGAGCCTCGTCAACGCTCTGACCGGGCGCAACACGCTCGCCCGCACCTCTCACACGCCGGGCCGCACCCAGCAGCTCAATTTCTTCAACATCAACGACCGCTTCCACCTGGTCGACATGCCCGGCTACGGCTATGCGGCCGTCGACAAGCAGAAGGTCCAAGCCTGGACGCAGCTGATCCACGACTACCTGCGCGGCCGGGCGAGCCTTGCCCGCGTCTACGTGCTGATCGATGCCCGCCATGGCATCAAGCCGGTGGACGAGGCGGTGCTGGAAACCCTCGGCACGGCCGCCGTCTCCTACCAGATCGTCCTGACCAAGGCGGACGAGCTCAAGAAGGGCGAGCTCGACAAGCGCATGGCCGACACCCTGCAGAAGATCGAGAAGCGCGCCGCCGCCTTCCCCGAGATCCTGCCGACGTCGAGCCGAACGGGCTACGGCATTCCCGAGCTGCGCGCCGGAATTGCCCGGCTCCTGAGCGAAAGAGGCGCGGGATGAACCTCGCGGCTCGGCTCCTGATCGTCCTCGCCTCTCTCTCAGGCCTGCTGGGCGTCGGCCTCTCGGCCGCTGCAGCCCATATCACGGGTGGGAACCTCGCCACTGCCGCGCAGTTCCTGCTCTTCCACGCCCCTGCCCTGCTGGCCCTCGTCGCCCTGATGGCAGCCGGAGTCGTGAACCCCATGCTGGCCCAGATCGCCGGCTACATTCTGGTTCTCGGCCTCATCCTGTTCTGCGGCGACCTCTCCCGCCGCGCCTTTTCGGGAGTGGCGCTCTTTCCCAGGGCCGCCCCCACGGGGGGCATTCTCCTGATGTTGGGCTGGTTGCTGGTCGGCATCTCCGCCCTTCTTCGCCTGCGAGCCTGAAGTCCCTGTTTGCAGCGGCCCCTCCTTCGGCTAGAAGGCAGGCCGTTTGATCCTGATATCCGCGCCGGAGCCGTCTATGTCCGATCCGTCCACACCTCTCCCCGACGTTCATGTACAGGCCGAAGTGCTTGTGCAGGCCCTGCCGCACATGCAGCGCTATGACCAGCAGGTGGTGGTGATCAAGTATGGCGGTCATGCCATGGGCGACCGGGCGGCAGCCGAGGACTTCGCCGAGGACGTGGTTCTGCTCGAGCAATCGGGCATCAAGCCCATCGTCGTCCATGGCGGCGGGCCGCAGATCGGCAAGATGCTCGAAAAGCTCGGCATCAAGTCCGAGTTCAAGGGCGGGCTTCGCGTCACGGATGCCGCAACCGTCGAGGTCGTCGAGATGGTGCTCGCCGGCTCCATCAACAAGCAGATCGTCGGCTGGATCGGCGCCGAGGGCGGCAAAGCCGTCGGATTGTCGGGCAAGGACGGCAACATGGTCACCGCCCGCAAGGTGACCCGCACGACGGTCGATCCCGATTCCAACATCGAGAAGGTGGTGGATCTTGGCTTCGTCGGCGAGCCTGAGCACGTGAACCGGGCGGTTCTGGACCAGGTTCTCCAGGCCGAGCTGATCCCGGTCCTTGCCCCGGTCGCGACCGGTCAGGACGGCCAGACCTACAATGTGAACGCCGACACCTTCGCCGGAGCCATCGCCGGAGCCCTGACGGCCAAGCGCCTCCTGCTGCTCACCGACGTTCCGGGCGTTCTCGACAAGAACAAGAACCTCATTCCGGAAATGACCATCGAGGATTGCCGCCGCCTGATCGCCGACGGCACCATCACGGACGGCATGATCCCGAAGATCGAGACCTGCATCTATGCCCTGGAAAAGGGCGTCGAGGCGGTCGTCATCCTCGACGGCAAGGTGCCCCATGCGGTGCTGCTGGAGCTGTTCACGGACCACGGCGCGGGCACGCTGATCCGGAGGGGGTAAGGCCTCGCCCTTCACGGATCGGCCGAGAACGCCTATATTCAAGTCAGTGGGGCCGCACGGCCCCATTGTCGTCTTTGGGATCCATGAACGCTAAGCCATCTGCCGAAAACCACCTGTCGTCCCCGGACTCCCGTCGATTCTCGCATGTGGAGACGTGGATCTTCGACCTGGACAATACGCTCTACCCGCACACGTCCCGGGTCTGGCCGCAGATCGACCAGCGCATCACCCTCTACATCACGGAACTCTTCGGGCTCGATGGCCTGTCCGCCCAGGCGCTCCAGAAGTATTTCTACCATAAGTACGGCACGACCCTGCGGGCGTTAATCGACGAATACGACATCGATCCGCACGACTTCCTCGATTTCGCCCACGACATCGACCATACGGATATCGAGCTGAACCACAGCCTGGGCGAGGCCATCGAGAAGCTGCCCGGACGCAAGCTCATCCTCACCAACGGCTCGCGCAAGCACGCCGAGAACGTGGCAAAGAAAATCGGCATCCTCGACCATTTCGAGGATGTCTTCGACATCGCCGCCTCGAACTTCGTGCCCAAGCCCGACCGGCGCGCCTACGAGATCTTCCTCGACAAGCACGGGGTGGAACCGGCCCGCTCCGCCATGTTCGAGGATATCGCCAAGAACCTGACCGTGCCGCACGAACTCGGCATGACGACCACGCTCATCGTTCCCAAGACGTTCGATCCCTTCCGGGAAAGCTTCGAGCAGGAGGCGGTCCAGACGCCGGATATCGACTACATCACCAACGACTTGGCGGATTTCCTGCGCGCCTACGCGTTGCCGGCAAGGTAGGTCGAAAACGATACCCTCCGCGTCATCACCGGCCTTGTGCCGGTGATCTCGATTGCTTGAGGCGGCGGGCCTCCCTGTATCGGGATGGCCGGGAACACGCTCGGCCATGACAGCTGTGGATTCACTTGGACATGCGGAATGGAAATGGCCTCCTTGCGGAGGCCATTTCCATTCCGACAACGAGGGCCTTACGCAGCCTTCGTGTTGATCTTGCTCTCGGCGATCCGGTTGAGCTTCTGGTCTGTGGCCTTCTCCTGATCGAGGATCTGGTGCAGGACGCCGGCGCAATCCTCGCGGCCCAATTGCTTGGCCCAGGCGACGAGCGTTCCGTAGCGGGTGATCTCATAGTGTTCCACCGCCTGAGCGGCAGCCAGGAGCGCCGCATCGAGAACCTGCGGATCGTCGATGTCGCCCGCGATGTCCTGAGCTTCATCGATGATGCCGTCGATCGCCGGGCAGGTCATACCCTTCGGATCGTGGCCGTGCATGCGGAACACCTGCTCGACCATCTGGATCTGCTGCTGGGTTTCGCCGAGATGGGCCTGGAACGCCTGTTTCAGCTGCGTATCGCTTGCCTTCTCGATCATCTCCGGCAGCGCCTTCGTGATCTGCTGTTCGGCGTAGTAAATATCCTGCAGGGTATGGATGAAGAGGTCATCCAACGACTTGATGTCCTTCGACAAAAGGCCCATAGCGCAATCCTTCCCGAATTCTGAGTTGTACCGAAATGCGGGCGCCATCAACCGCGTGGCGCGTCGTACAGCGTGGGAAGAACGTCGCGGACGGAAGGCGGTTCCCGGGTCAAGCATCGCCCCCAAAAGTGGAGTGCACTTTTGGGGCCAATCCGATGCTCATCCTCTGAGCTGGCGCATCGTTAGGCGCGGAAAACCGGAGCCACTTTTCACCGACGCGGCCCTCCGGGTCCGCACAATGTGCTATTCCACGGCCCGGAGATTCCGCCCCTGGAGACGCAGCCACTCGGCCCGGGCCTCGGCTTCGCCCTCATCGAATTCAAGGGTTTCGATCTTCTGCCCGCGCTTGACGATCTTGTCGGTCGAGACCCGGATCTGCGAGACATCGTCCTGGGCTTGGCGGAAATGGCTATCGAGCTTCGCCACGCGGGCATCGAGGCGCTCCACATCCTCCAGCAGCTTCTGCACCTCGACCTGGATCACTCTCGCCTCCTCGCGGATGCGGGCATCGCGGACCAGCGCCTGCATCACCTGGATTGCAAGGGTCAGAAGCGAGGGCGAGACGATGACGATACGGGCGCGATGCGCCTTCTGGACCACATCGTCGAAATGCTCGGCCAGATCCGCGTAGATCGACTCCGCCGGCACGAAGAGCATGGCGATATCCTGGGTCTCGCCTGGGATCAGGTACTTCTCCGCGATATCCTTCACATGCACGAGCATGTCGTTTCGGACCTTCGCGGCCGCGCGGCTGCGGGCCTCGTCCCCCTTGGCCTCCCGGAAGAGGGTAAAGCCCTCCAGCGGGAACTTGGCATCGATCACGAGCCCACGCTCGTCGCCGGGCAGGCGCACCAGACAATCGGGTCTCGTGCGATTGGACAGGGTCGCCTGGAACTCGAAGGCGTTGGCCGGGAGCCCGTCGCGGACGATCGCCTCCATCCGTCCCTGCCCGTATGCGCCCCGGGTCTGTTTGTTGGAGAGGATATCCTTCAGCCCCACGATCTCGCCGGTGAGACTCGTCAGGTTCTGCTGCGCCGCGTCGATCACGGCGAGACGTTCATTCAGCTTGGAGAGGTTCTCCGTCTGGTGGCGCGTGGACGCTTCCAGCCCTTGCCCGACCCGATGCTGCAATCCGTCGATCCGTTCCGAGATCATGCGGACGAAATCGCTCTGCCGGGTGCCGAAGACCTCGGCCATGGTCCGCATTCGCCCGGTCATTTCCGACTGCACGCGGGTCAGCTCCGCCACCTTGTCATCCATCTCCCGCGCCCGCTCGGCCGCGATGGCAGCCTCCAGCGCCCGCTCCCGCCGCGTGCGCAGGAGAAGCACGGTCACGAGCAGGAGCAGAACGAGACTCAACCCCGCCATCCCATGACGATCTGTCCCCAGGTGAGGGATGTCTTGCCGAGGACTAGGACGATGTCGTTCATGGAGCTTATAGTTCCGGTTGACGGACGCATCCGAACATAAGACGAACGATTTGACCATCCTTTCTCAAGCGCTTATCTCCCGCGATCATGAGCATCAGACCCCTCGTTATCCTCCCCGATTCAAAGCTCCGCCTGGTTTCCAAACCCATCAAGGAAATCACGAGCGAGATCCGTCAGCTGGCGGACGATATGCTGGAAACCATGTACGATGCCCCAGGCGTCGGCCTTGCCGCCATCCAGATCGGCGTGCCGGTGCGCATGGTGACCATGGACGTGTCGAAGTCGGAGGATGAGCGCCAGCCGATGGTGCTCATCAATCCCGAGATCCTCTGGGCCTCGGAGGAGAAGCGCGTCTACGAAGAGGGCTGCCTGTCGATCCCCGAATACTACGAAGAGGTCGAGCGGCCCGACAGGGTGCGCTTCCGCTACATGAACCTGCAGGGCGAAACGATCGAGCAGGATGCGGATGGCTTGCTGGCCACCTGCGTGCAGCACGAGATCGATCACCTCAACGGCGTTCTGTTCATCGACTATCTGTCCAAGCTCAAGCGCGACCGGGTGATGACCAAGTTCAAGAAGGCCGCCAGACGCGAGGCGGGGGTATGAGCCTGCGCGTCGTCTTCATGGGCACGCCCGATTTCGCGGTGCCCACCCTCTCGGAGATCGTCGGCCAGGGCCACGAAGTGGTCGCCGTCTATACCCGCCCGCCCGCAGCGGCCGGGCGCGGCATGGAGCTGAGGCCCTCCCCCGTTCACACAATGGCGGATCGCTTCGGGCTTCCCGTGCTGACGCCGAAATCCCTGCGCACGGAGGAAGCCGCCGAGATCTTCCGCAGCCACAATGCCGACGTGGCGGTGGTGGTGGCCTATGGCATGCTGTTGCCGAAGGCCGTTCTGGACGCGCCGGAGCTCGGCTGCCTCAACCTGCATGCCTCCCTCCTTCCCCGCTGGCGCGGCGCGGCGCCGATCCAGCGTGCGATCATGGCAGGCGACAAGGAGACCGGCGCCGCCGTCATGAAGATGGAAGAGGGGCTGGATACGGGCCCCGTCGCCATGGTGGAGCGGGTGGCGATCACGCCGGACATGAATGCCGGCGAACTGCACGACAGGCTCATGGTCCTCGGTGCCGATCTCATGGTGCGGGCGCTGGCCGCCCTCTCCCGCGGGGGCCTAGGCTTCACGCCCCAGCCGGAGGAAGGCGTGACCTATGCCCATAAGCTCAGGAACGAGGAAGCCCTGATCGACTGGTCGAAACCGGCGCAGGCCGTTCATGACCACATTCGTGGGCTCTCGCCCTTTCCAGGCGCCTATTTCACGGCCGATTTCGGCAAAGGCCAGGAGCGGGTGAAGGTTTTGCGGGCTACTGTGGGGAAAGGGTCAGGTTCGCCCGCGACACTGATCGGCAATGATGGTACGATATCCTGTGGCGAAGGGGCGATCCGCCTGATCCAAGTACAGCGCGCCGGGAAGGGACCTGTGGCTTTCGAAGAGTTCCTGCGGGGGGTGAGGCTAGGGCCAGGCGCCAAACTCGCATGAGGTCCGGCATGGGGATCCGTTTGGAGGAATCCGCCGATAGGTCTGCACTCTACGCCATCTACTCCGCCGCTTTCGGGCAATTGGCGGAGGCTGATCTCGTGCAGGATATGTGTGAGGATGGCGATCTCGTCCTCTCCCTGATCGCCAATGCCGATGAGCCGGTCGGCCATGTCGCCTATTCCCGCCTGACGCTGCATGAGGCTCCATCCGTCAAAGCGGCTGTTCTGGCTCCGCTGGCCGTCGCTCCCTCCTTCCAGAAACAGGGTATTGGAGCGACCCTCGTCCAGGACAGTCTGAAACGCCTGACGGATAAACACTACGATCTGGTCCTGGTGCTGGGAGAGCCGCACTATTACAGCCGCTTTGGCTTCATGCCGCGGCTGGCGGAACGACTGAAAACGCCCTATGACGGGCCCTATCTCCAGGCCCTCGCGCTGTCCGACAAGGGGAAAGACGCCCGTGGTTCGGTGTCGTACGCCCAGGCCTTCGTAGAACTGGAATAACATGCCTCGCTACAAGCTTGTCGTCGAATATGACGGCACGCCCTTCACCGGTTGGCAGCATCAGACGAACGGCCTCTCCGTGCAGCAGGCGGTGGAGGATGCCATCGCGCGCTTTACGGGCTCAGCCGTGCGCATTCACTGCGCCGGGCGCACCGATTCAGGCGTTCATGCCACCCATCAGGTTGTCCATGTGGATCTGGACAAGGAATGGCGGCCAGACACGGTACGCGATGCCACCAATTCCCATTTGAGGCCTGCTCCCGTCGCGATCCTCTCAGTGCAGATCGTGCCCGAGACGTTCAATGCCCGTCTGTCCGCCATCAAGCGCCACTACGTCTACCGCATCCTCAACCGCCGGGCGCCGCCGACACTGGACGCGAACCGGGTCTGGCACGTGGCCTGGACGCTCAATGCCGATGTGATGCACGAAGCCGCGCAACTCCTGATCGGGCGACACGACTTCACCACGTTCCGGGCTGCCGAATGCCAGGCCAACAGCCCGATCCGCACCCTCGACCGTCTCGATGTGGAACGGATCGGCGATGAGATCCGCATCTATGCCTCCGCCCGCTCGTTCCTGCATCATCAGGTGCGCTCGATGACGGGAACGCTGGAACGGGCCGGCGCGGGGCGCTGGTCGGTGGAGGATGTGCGGGGCGCGCTCGATGCACGGGACCGCAAGCGCTGCGGGCCGATGGCACCGCCGACGGGTCTCTATCTGATCGGCGTCGATTATCCCGATCTAACCTAGCGCATCGTGCGGACCCGAACGATGCGCCAGCCAAGAGGAGGAGCATCGGATTCGATCCCAAAAGTGGGACCACTTTTGGGTCCGATGCTATAGAAGGCTCCGCATCGCCATCCCGACGCCGAAATTGAGCACGATGCCCAGCACGACGATGCCGAGGGCTGGAACGCCTGCGAGCCTCAGCGTCGCCTTGGTGGCGAACCATTGCAGTCTCACGATGACGACCGCGAAGGCGAGGCTGAAGAGGCTGGCGAGGCCTGGAGGCGCCCAGCCGAGGAGCATGAGCATGGCCGGCACCGAAAGCACCAGCATGCCGATGACCGAGATCCAGTTCGTCACGATCACGAAGGGCACATAGGCCTTCTCAAGCCGGAACCAGCGCGCAATCCAGATCATGGCCAGCGGCAGGGCGACGAAGCCCGCCACATGGCCCAGAGCCACCACGACATCGACCCAGAGATTGTCGAGGAGCGACCGGTCCGGCTGAAGGAGACCGAGGCGGAGACGTTCGAAGGCCAATGATACGACATAGGCCGGAAGCGTGAGCCAGATCGCGAGGAAAGAGCGCCAGAAGCCCCGCTCGCTCATATCGAAGGATTTCAGGCCCTCGGACCTGCTGTTGAGCAGATCGAGCGTTCCCCTGAACGAGCGGTTGACCTCATCAGCCGTGACGATCATGAGCGGCCTCTTTTCGAAGACGATTGCCCTCGGAAATGGACCGACCTCGCAAAACGTTCCGGCCATTCTTCGACTTTAGTCTAAATAGTCAAGTCTCCCGGCTTGAGCTCACGCGGCGAAATAGGCGTCGAGGACCTTACGGTAAATCACTGCCAGCCGGTCCAAATCGGCAACGGCCACCCGCTCGTCGATCTGGTGCATGGTCTGTCCGACGAGGCCGAACTCGACGACGGGGCAGTACTTCACAATGAAGCGAGCATCCGAGGTGCCGCCCGTGGTGGAGAGTTTCGGATGCGAGCCGGTCTCGGCCTTGATGGCATCGGCGATGAAGCTAACGAATTCGTTCGGAGGCGTGAGGAAGGCGACCGCATTGGTCGGCTCCACCGTCAGGGTGTAGCGCACCGTATTGCCGGCGGCCTCGCGCAGGCGGCGCTCGATCTCCGCTTCCAGGCTGTGCGGCGTCCAGAGATCGTTGAAACGGATGTTGAAGGTCGCCTTCGCGTCTGCCGGGATCACGTTGGACCCCGGATTGCCCACATCGACGGTGGTCACTTCCAGGTTCGAGGCGTCGAAGTGATCCGTTCCCCGATCGAGCGGCTCCTTCAGGAGCCCTTCGAGCAGGCGCATCATGCCGGGAATGGGATTGTCCGCCAGATGCGGATAGGCCACGTGGCCCTGCTTGCCCTCGACGACGATCCTGCCGGTCAGCGAGCCGCGCCGCCCGATCTTGATCATGTCGCCGAGCTGGTTCGGATTGGTCGGCTCGCCCAGGATGCAATGGTCGAACCGCTCGCCGCGGCCCTTCGCCCATTCGAGGAGCTTCACCGTGCCGTTGACGGCCGGCCCCTCCTCGTCTCCCGTGATCAGGAAGCCGATGGAGCCCTTGAAGTCCGGGTTATCGCGGATGAAGTCGAGCGGCGCCGCCATCATGCAGGCGATGCCGCCCTTCATGTCCACCGCACCGCGCCCGTAGAGCTCGCCGCCATGGATCTCGCCGCCGAACGGATCGTACGTCCAGCGGCTCAGATCCCCCGGCGGCACCACGTCCGTGTGCCCGGCGAAGAGCAGGTAGGGCTCACCCTTGCCGTAGCGGGCATAGAGGTTCTCGACATCGGGCGTGCCGGGCTCGGAAAAGACCGGGCGATGAACCTCGAAGCCTGCCTCCTTCAGCACGCTCTCGATGAAGGCGAGCGCCCCGCCCTCCTCCGGCGTCACCGAGGGGCAGCGCAGGAGGAATTGGGCCAGGGAAAGCGGTGAGTGTTCCATCGGATCAATCGCGGAGCAGCTCGTTGATCCCCGTCTTCGCCCGCGTCTGCGCGTCAACGCGCTTCACGATGACGGCGCAGTAGAGGGACGGGCCGGGGGTGCCGTCCGGGAGCGGCTTGCCGGGAAGCGAGCCGGGGACAACCACGGAGTAAGGCGGCACGCGGCCGACGAAGACCTCGCCGGTGTTGCGGTCGATGATCTTGGTCGAGGCGGAGATGAACACGCCCATGGAGAGCACCGAGCCCTCGCCTACGACCACGCCTTCCACCACCTCGGAGCGGGCGCCGATGAAGCAATTGTCCTCGATGATGGTGGGATTGGCCTGGAGCGGCTCCAGCACGCCGCCGATGCCGACGCCGCCGGAGAGGTGCACGTTCTTCCCGATCTGGGCGCAGGAACCGACCGTCGCCCAGGTATCGACCATGGTGTTCTCGTCCACGTAGGCGCCGAGATTGACGAAGGACGGCATCAGCACGACGCCGGGCGCGATATAGGCGCCGCGCCGCACGGTGCAGTTCGGAACGGCACGGAAGCCTGCGGCCCGGAAGCGGTTTTCGCCCCATCCGGCGAACTTCGAGGGAACCTTGTCCCACCAAGTCGCCTCGCCCGGTCCGCCGCCGATGACTTCCATGTCGTTGAGGCGGAACGACAGCAGCACCGCCTTCTTCAGCCATTGATGAACCTGCCACTCGCC
Organism: Microvirga lupini; assembly: GCA_000517005.1. Taxonomy (GTDB): domain Bacteria; phylum Pseudomonadota; class Alphaproteobacteria; order Rhizobiales; family Beijerinckiaceae; genus Microvirga; species Microvirga lupini. Next base: position 154,033 of record KI912031.1, on the reverse strand, counting down.
GCCCGCCTTTTCGGCGACGCGGGCCTTGCCGGAATCGAGAAGGTTCATCGACTCCTCGACGGCTTCGCGGACAGTGCCAGTCGTCGAAGGATTCACATTGGCCCGGTCTTCCCAGGCGGCGTCGATGGTACGGGCGAGATCAGCGGTGGACATGGGCAACTCGGAGCAAGGGTTTCGTTGTCGCCTGATTAGCAACGGCGCTCGGGCCTGTCACCTGCAAGACGTTCGATTCAGAACGACGTGCGCTGCCGGATCGCTGCCGAGAGCGTGCCCTCGTCGAGATAGTCCAGCTCGCCGCCGACCGGGACGCCGTGGGCGAGCTTCGTCACCTTTATGGGCAGATGCGCGAGCAGCTCGGTGATGTAATGGGCCGTGGTCTGCCCGTCGACCGTCGCGTTCAGCGCCAGGATCACTTCCGCGACGCCGGGCTCGGACGCGCGGGCGACGAGGCGCTCCAGGTTCAGGTGCTCGGGACGCACGCCGTCGAGCGGCGAGAGCACGCCGCCGAGCACATGATACTTCGCGTTGATCGCGCCCGAGCGTTCGAGCGCCCAGAGATCGGATACGTCTTCCACCACCACGAGGATGGAGGGATCACGCTTTGCATCCTGGCAGATGGTGCAGGGATCCGACGTATCGACATTGCCGCAGGACGAGCACACGACGATGCGCTCGTTGGCGATGCGCATGGCATCGCTCAACGGGTTGAGCAGCGTCTCGCGCTTCTTGATGAGATGCAGCGCGGCGCGCCTAGCCGATCGTGGCCCGAGGCCCGGCAGGCGGGCGAGGAGCTGGATCAGGCGCTCGATCTCGGGGCCGGCAACGTGCTGAGCCATTCAGATTCTCAGAACAGCTTCAGGCCGGGCGGCAGCGGCAGGCCCTTGGTGATGCTTTCCATGCGCTCCTGGGCGGCGCGCTCGGCCTTGCCGCGGGCATCGTTCATGGCGGCGACGATGAGATCCTCAAGGATCTCCTTCTCGTCCGGGTTCATGAGCGAAGGATCGATGTTGATGGATTTGAGGCTGCCCTTGCCGGTCACCTTCACGGTCACGACGCCGCCGCCGGCGGTGCCGTCGACTTCGAGAGTGTCGAGCTCGGCCTGGGCGTCCTGCAGCTTCTGCTGCATGGCCTGAGCCTGCTTCATCAGTCCCATGATGTCCTTCATGACCGTATCCTTGAATTAAAACAGATCGTCGTCTGCCTCAGACTCGTGCGCGGCCAGCGCATCGGCTTCACCGAGGATCTCCGTTTCCGCATCATCGCCGGGCTTCTCCGCGCGCTCGATCACGTTCACGATCTGCGCACCGGGAAACTTCGACAGCACCGCCTGCACGAGGGGATGATTGGCGGCACCCTCCCGGCGCTCGCGCTCGGCGGCGACCGCCTTCTCATGCAGGGTCGCTTCCCCCTCTTCCGACGACAGGGCCACCATCCAGCGCTCGCCGGTCCATTGCTGGAGGGCGCGGGTGAGATCGTTGGCGATGGTGCGGCTGCCGGTCTCGGTGAGGCTGAGCTCGATGCGACCCTCCTCGAAGCGGACGAGGCGCACATCCCGTTCGAGCTGCGATTTGAGCACGATCTCGCGCTTCTCGCCGGCGAGCGCCACCACATCCTCGAATCGGCGAAGCCGCATGGTCGGCTCGGGCTGCGCCGGTTGCGGCCGCGGCTGCGGATGCGGTTGCGAGGTCGCCAAAGCCATGGTGCCGGAGGTGGTGGGACCGGAGGATCTGGGGGTCGGCGCGGGCGGGCCGCCCGCGGGAACCGGCGCGCCGTCCTTGAGGGCGCGCAGCGCCTCGTCCGGGGTCGGCAGGTCGGCCGCATAGGCGAGGCGCACGATCACCATCTCGGCGGCGGCGATCGGGCGGTTCGAGGATTGCACCTCGGGAATGCCCTTCAGCAGGATCTGCCAGGCCCGCGACAGGGTCCGCACCGACAATTTCTGGGCATAGTCCGTGCCGCGGATCCGCTCGATCTCGGAGAGAGCGGGATCCCTGGCGGCTTCGGGAATGAGCTTGAGGCGGGTGACGACGTGCGAGAAGGCTGCGAGATCGGACAGGATCACGGCCGGATCCGCGCCGGCATCGTATTGCGAACGCAGGCCCGCGAAGGCCGCCGGCACGTCGCCGCGCATCACGGCCTCGAAGAGGTCGATGACCTGGGTGCGGTCGGCGAGCCCCAACATGTCGCGCACGGTGTCGGGCGTGACCACGCCGCCGCCGTGGGCGATGGCCTGGTCCATCAGCGACAGGGAATCGCGCGCCGAGCCTTCCGCCGCGCGGGCGATGGCGGCGAGCGCCTCCTGGTCCGCCTGCACGCCCTCGGCGTCGCAGATGCGGCTCAAATGGGCCACGAGCTTGTCCGCCTCGATGCGGCGCAGGTCGAAGCGCTGGCAGCGGGACAGGATCGTGACGGGCACTTTCCGGATTTCGGTGGTGGCGAAGATGAACTTCGCATGCGGCGGCGGCTCCTCCAGCGTCTTCAGGAAGGCGTTGAACGCCTTCTCGGAGAGCATGTGGACCTCGTCGATGATGTAGACCTTGTAGCGGGCCGAGACCGGCGAATAGCGGATGCCGTCGATGATCTGGCGGACGTCGTCGATGCCCGTATGGGATGCCGCGTCCATTTCCAGCACGTCCACGTGCCGCGATTCCATGATGGCTTCGCAATGGACGCCCAGTTCGGGCATGTGGATCGTCGGGCCGCCGGAACCGTCGGTCTTCTGGTAATTGAGGCCGCGGGCCAGAATGCGGGCCGTGGTGGTCTTGCCGACGCCGCGGACGCCGGTGAGCATCCAAGCCTGCGGGATGCGGCCGGTCTCGAAGGCGTTCGAGAGGGTGCGCACCATCGCCTCCTGACCGATCAGGTCGTTGAAGGTCCTGGGGCGGTATTTGCGGGCAAGAACGCGGTAGGGCGAGGCCGGCGCTGCGACAGCGGGCGCGGCGGGGAAGCCCGGCAGGGCCGGCTCGTCGTTCAGGGGCGTGCCGGCTGTGGTATCGTCCATCGACTGCAAGGCTTTGGAGAAACTTTTAGGTGGGAGGCTGGACGAAGACCCGTTCGGTCTCGTTAGGGCTGCTTCCTTCCGGACCTGACCCGGTTGGCGAGTGAGACGTCCCTCGCCAACCTCCCACCGGCTATATGGGCGTTTCGGCCGCGAAACGCAAGTTGGAAACGCGTTCCCTCAAGCGTCATCCCCGGTCTCCACCGACCTCTTCCAGGACCGGAGCGGAACACAGGCTGACACGACGCCGCGGGCTCGGTTACATAGCGCCATGACATTCAAGCTCGATTCCCGGCTCGAAGCCGACACGATTCCCGTCGGCGACCTCGCCCTCTCCTCCGTCCTGCTTCTGAACGACGCACGCTTCCCCTGGTTCGTGCTGGTGCCGCGCGTCGAGGGGGTGAGCGAACTCACCGACCTTTCGGAGGAGCAATCCGCTCAGCTCATGCAGGAGATCCGCATCGCCACCAAGGTGATGCTGGAGCTCTCCAAGCCTGACAAGGTGAATGTGGGGGCGCTGGGCAATATCGTGACGCAGCTTCATGTGCACGTGATCGGGCGCTTCCGCTCCGATCCGGCCTGGCCCGGCCCCGTCTGGGGGCATGGCACCCGCAACCCCTATCCCGACCATGCGGCGACGGCCCTGATCGAGCGCGCCGCCACCCTTTTCGCGGCAGCCTGACCCATGACCCGTCCCATCGCCTACATCACGAACCCACTCGTGCGCCACAGCGCCGAGCGGGACCCAGAGGCGCTTGCCACGGCCGCGAGAGATCCGAAAACCGCCATGGTGGTTCTGGCCGGCGACCTGCCGATTCTCAAGGCCGGAGAGCCGGGAACGAGCCTCCTGCCGGCCTCGGTTTTAAGCCGCCTTCCCGCCCATCAGGAGCAGGTTTTTCTCGGTACCCTCGGGGAGCGCCCGGTGGTGGCGACCCTGGCCGCACCGGAAGCGGCGGAGCTGTTCCAGGAGGATCCGGCCTTCGCAGTCGTGGATCTGCGCTCCATCGCCGTGCGCGGCCTCGTTCCGGCCGAGGAACTCGGGCTGCTCGCCATGGCGAAGTCCCTGCTCGACTGGCACCGGCGGCATCGCTTTTGCGCCAATTGCGGTGCACCGACGCAACCCGCCCAAGCCGGCTTCCGGCGTGACTGCGCGTCGTGCGGCGCCCAGCACTTCCCCCGCACCGACCCGGTGGTGATCATGCTGATCACGCGGGGCGACAAGTGTCTCATGGGCCGCCAGCCGCGCTTTGCGGAGAAGATGTATTCCTGCCTCGCGGGCTTTCTGGAGCCCGGCGAGACCATCGAGGATGCGGTCCGGCGGGAAACGTTTGAGGAAGCCAGCATCCGGGTGGGTGCCGTGCGCTACATGACCTCCCAGCCCTGGCCGTTCCCGTCCAACATCATGATCGGCTGCATCGGGGAGGCTCTGACCGACGAGATCGCCTTCGACGGCGAGGAGCTGGAAGACGCGCGCTGGTTCACGAAGGAGGATGTGAGGCGCATGCTCGAGGGCACGCACGAGCATTACGCCGCTCCCGCCCCCATCGCGATCGCGAACCACCTCATCCGGGAATGGGTGAAGACGTAAGCGGATCGAGAAGTGTCGCCCTGGACGGCGTCAGCGAAGATCCGGGATGACGTGTTACACCGGTGG
>KI912031.1:131546-149281 GCA_000517005.1 Microvirga lupini | reverse complement strand
TCATAGGATCGGGATGGCCGGGACGAGCCCGGCCATGACGTCTGCGGGTTGTCATTCCCGGCCTGCGGCCACCGGGGATGACATGGCGGTGGCCGTGGACTTAAGGCTGCGGCGTCAGGTCGAACCGGTAGGCAATTTCGGCGACGATCTGGCCACGCAGGTCGAAGGATTGCTCGGCCCCTGGTGTTCCGCCCAGCGCCTCGTAGAAGCGGCGAGCGGGATGGTTGTCCTTCAACACCCACAGGCCGACCGAGCGAAAGCCGTGCCGGCTGAGGTGATCGAGAACGCCGCGCATCAGCCTGCGGCCGATGCCTTGCCGCTTGACCTTGTCGAGCAGGTAGATCGCGAAGATCTCGGCCTCGGTGCCGAGCGAATCGGCGCTCTCGCGGCGGATCGGACCGCCGCGGGCGAAGCCGACGATCTCGCCCGCATCCGTTTTCGCGATGAGCAGTTTGGCCCGTGGATCCGGCTGCGCGAAGACCCCCTGCCACATCCGCATCCGCTCCTCGACCGACAGGCCCGCAAGCGCCTCAGGAGACAAAAAGTCCTTGTAGGACTCGCGCCAGCCCTGGACGTGGACCCTGGCGATGCCTTCGACGTCGCCCTCGACCGCCTCGCGAACGTGGACGGTCACTCGGCCGCTTCCCTGATCTTCTCGCGGAACGGATCGGCCGGGTAGACGCCGAGAATGCGGAATTCGCGGGAGAAGAACTCCAGCTCCTCCAGCGCCCGCTTGAGATTCGTCTCCTCGGGATGACCGTCCACCTCGGCGTAGAATTGGGTCGCCAGGAACTCGCCTTCGAGCATGTAGCTCTCGAGCTTGGTCATGTTGATGCCGTTCGTCGCGAAGCCGCCCAGCGCCTTGTAGAGTGCGGCCGGCAGGTTACGGACGCGGAAGACGAACGAGGTGACGGTCGGGCCCTGTCCGACCGGGGCCCATTGCGGCATCTTGGAGAGGATGACGAAGCGGGTGGTGTTGTGAGCCTCGTCCTCCACGTTTTCCGCCAGGATCTTGAGGCCGTAGATGTCGGCCGCCATGCGGGGGGCGAGCGAGGCGCGGGTCGGATCGTTCCACTCGGCCACCTCGCGGGCCGAGCCTGCCGTGTCGCCGGCCACATGCGCCTTCAATCCGAGCTTGCGGATGATCTTGCGGCACTGGCCGAGCGCATGGACGTGGCTGTGTACACTCTTGATGGTGCCGAGGTCCGCACTCGGGATCGCCATCAGGTGAAAATGGATCGGCAGGAAATGCTCGCCGACGATGTGCAGGCCGGAGGTCGGAAGCAGATGATGGATGTCAGCCACGCGCCCCGCGATGGAGTTCTCGATGGGGATCATGGCGAGGCCCGCCGGCCCCTCGTTCACGGCTGCGAACGCATCCTCGAAGGTCGGGCACGGCAGGGCCTCCCAATCCGGACGCGCCTCCGAGCAGGCCGTGTGGGAATTGGCGCCCAGCTCGCCTTGGAAAGAAATAAGCTTGCTCATGATGTACTCCGAGACCCAATAATCTTGGCCGCGATGATCTCGCGGGCCCTGTCCAGATCGTGAGGGGTATCGACGCCGAGCGGCACGTCGTCGACCACAACGGCATCGATGCGCATGCCGGCTTCCAGCGCCCGCAGCTGCTCCAGCTTCTCGCGCATCTCCAACGGAGACGGATCGAGGCCGACGAAAAGCTGCAACGCTTTGCGGCGATACGCGTAGAGTCCGATATGATGATAGAGTGGACCATCGCCATAGGGCGCAGTCGCGCGGGTGAAATAGAGGGCCCGGAACCGCCCCGCGGCGATCGGGCTTCCCACCATCTTCACCACGTTGGGATTGGTCTTTTCCTCCTCCCGCGCGATGACGGCGACGAGGGTCGCGATATCGACCGACGAATCCGAGAGCGGCACGATGGAAGCCGCAATCGCCGCCGGGTCGATCGTCGGCAGATCGCCCTGGACGTTCACGACCACGTCGTGCTGTCCCTCCGGATCGAGCTTTTCCACAGCCTCGAAGATGCGGTCGGAGCCGGAGGCGTGATCCGTCCGGGTCATGACCGCCTGCCCCCCTGCCCTGGTCACCGCCTCGGCGATCTCGGGAGCGTCCGTCGCCACGGCCACGGGCCCGATTCCCGCCTCCACGGCCCGGCGCCACACAAGGACGATCATGGGCTCGCCGGCGATCTCGGCGAGGGGCTTGTTCGGCAGCCGGGTTGCCGCAAGGCGGGAGGGGATGAGGACGAGAGGATCGGACATGGCGGGATTTTTCGAAAAAGCTGCGGGTCCTTAGCAAGCGAAAGGCCATTTGTCATGGGCCGGAACCGGACCTTCGACCACCCTCGGGCGTTTGAGACCCGTGCTGCGACCACGAGAACGGCGAAAACTCCAGGAAACCCCATTGTCAAAACCCCATCACTACGGCTAAGCAACGGCCCTGTCGCGGGCACCCGTCCGCGGATCCGTTCTGCTGCGCTGAATTCGCCGGGTACGAAGGCGAGGAGAGCCTAACTGATGAATATCGAGACCAATAAGATCGCGGGCGCCGTTTTCGGTTCGCTTCTCTTCGTGGTCGGCGTCAACGTTATCGCCGGCGGCCTGTTTGCTCCCCATAAGCCCGCTGTCCCCGGTTACGACCTCCCGGCTCCCGAAGAGGCCGCTGCCGGCGGCGCAGCCGCTCCCGCTGAGCCGGAGCAGCCGCTCCCGGTCCTCCTGGCCAGCGCCGATCCGGCCAAGGGCCAAAGCTCCGCCAAGAAATGTGCGGCCTGCCACACCTTCGAGAAGGGTGGCCCGAACAAGGTCGGCCCGAACCTCTACGGCATCGTCGGGCGCCCTGTGGCCTCGCACGAAGGCTTCAACTACTCCGCAGCCATGAAGGGCCACGGCGGCAGCTGGACCTACGAGGAGCTGTTCGCCTTCATTCACAATCCGAAGCAGGACATTCCCGGCACCATCATGGCCTTCGCCGGCGTTGCCCAGGCGAAGGAGCGCGCCGACCTGCTGGCCTATCTGCGGACCCTTTCCGACAGCCCGGTTCCGCTGCCGGCTGCTCAGTAAGCCATTCGATCGCCATCACAATTCCAGGAGCCGGGCCCCAAGCCCGGCTTTTCTTTTAGGCACCCGCGGGTTTGGGGCGTTATCTCTTGCACTCGCCTCAGCGCGCACAAAATGTAAGCTAGCGCATCGCGCGGACCCGGAGGGCCGCGCCAGTATTAAAGAAGAAGCATCGGATGGATCCCAAAAGTGGAAACCACTTTTCACGTCCGATGCTTGAACGACAGACGCCTCACCTTTTCAGGAGACGCCTTGTGATCCGCACCCTTCTGCCGAGCTTCCTTGCTGCCATTCTCGCCTTTACTCCCCTCACAGCCCAGGAAGCGCCATGGCGGCATGGTTCGGCCCTGCTCGACGAGCCCAAATACCCGCAAGGCTTTCCGCATTTCGACTATGTCAACCCGAACGCCCCGAAGGGCGGGCTTGTCCGCCTGGGGGCGCTCGGCACCTTCGACAGCTTCAACATCGTCGTCGCCGGGGTGAAAGGCTCGCCCGAGCAGGGTCTCGGCCTCATCTATGAAACCCTGACCACCTCCGCCCTCGACGAGGCGAACGCATCATACGGCCTGCTCGCCGAATCCTTCTCGTATCCGGAGGATTACTCGTCGGTCAGTTTCCGCTTGCGCCCGGAGGCGCGCTGGCACGACGGCAAGCCGGTCACGGCCGATGACGTCATCTTCTCGTTCGAGAGCCTGAAGGCCAACAGCCCGACCTATGCCTTCTATTACGCCAACGTCACCAAGGCCGAGAAGGTGAGCGAGCGCGAGGTCAAGTTCACCTTCAACGAGAAAGGCAACCGCGAGCTGCCGCAGATCATGGGGCAGTTGCTGATCCTGCCGAAACATTGGTGGGAAGGCACAGGGCCGGATGGACGCAAACGCGACGTGACGCAAACGACCCTCGAACCACCGCTCGGTTCCGGCCCCTATCGCCTCAAGAGTTTCGAGACCGGCCGCAATGCATCCTACGAGCGTGTGAAGGATTATTGGGGCGAAAAGATCAACGTGAATGTCGGGCAGAACAATTTCGACGAGATCCGCTACGAATATTACCGCGATGCGACGGTGCTGCTCGAAGCCTTCAAGGCGGACCGCCTCGATTTTCGCACCGAGAACAGCGCCCGCAACTGGGCAACCGGATATGACTTCCCGGCGCGGCACGAGGGCCGCGTCATTCTCGAAGAATTCCCCTTCCGCGCAACGGGCGTGATGCACGCCTTCGTCCTCAACATGAGGCGCGACAAGTTCAAGGATCAGCGCATCCGCAGGGCCTTCAACCTCGCCTTCCCCTTCGAGGAGCTGAACAAGACGATCTTCTACGGCCTTTATGAGCGGCCCTCGAGCTATTTCTACGGGCTCGATCTTGCGTCATCGGGCCTGCCTGAAGGCAAGGAACTGGAAATCTTGGAGAGCGTTCGCGACAAGATCCCGGCTTCCGTGTTCACTACGCCCTACAAAAACCCGGTCAATGACTCGCCCGAGACCATCCGCAACAACCTGCGCGAGGCGGACCGTCTGCTCAAGGAAGCGGGCTGGGAGGTGAAGAACGGCCGCCGCGTCAACGCCAAGGGCGAGGTCCTGAGCGTGGAACTCCTCAGCAGCAGCCCCAACGAAGAGCGCGTGTTCCTGCCCTACAAGGCCTCATTGGAGCGTCTCGGCATCGCCGCGACGGTGCGCACCGTCGACGACGTCCAATATACCAACCGCACCCGCGCCTTCGACTTCGACATCGCCACCGGTCTCTGGCCGCAATCCCTCTCGCCGGGCAACGAGCAGCGCGAGTTCTGGGGCTCGCAGTCTGCCGCGCGCGAAGGTTCGCGCAACCTTGCCGGCATCGCCGATCCCGGCGTCGATGCGCTTATTGATAAAGTGATCTTCGCGCGTGACCGCGACGAGCTCGTCGCCGCTACGAAGGCACTCGACCGCGTTCTGCTCGCCCACGATTACGTGGTCCCGCAATGGACCTCGCTCAAGCAGCGCACGGCGCGCTGGAACCGTTACTCTCATCCCGAGGCGATGCCGCGCTATAGCGGAGCCGCCTTCCCAACCATCTGGTGGTATGACGAAGCCAAGGCCGCCAAGACGGGAGCACCGCGATGAGAACGTTCAACCGCCGCAGCATTCTCAAGACGGGCGCGGCGAGTGCCGCTCTTTCCCTCCTGCCGCGCATCGGTCTGGCGCAGGAAGGCGAAACGGAGACACATGGTCTCTCCAGTTTCGGCGAGCTGAAGCAGGCCCCGGATTTCAAGCATTTCGCTTATGTGAATCCTGCTGCACCCAAGGGCGGCACGCTGGCAATTCAGATCAAGCAGACCCTCGGCAATCAGAACTTCGACACCTTCAACACGCTCAACATCTTCGTGCTTCGGGGAGATGGCGCAGCCGGGATGCTCGGCACGTTCGATACCCTGATGGCCGGTTCGGCGGATGAGCCGGATGCGCTGTACGGTCTCGTTGCGAAAAGCGTGAGGATTTCCGACGACAAGCTCACCTACCGCTTCATCCTGCGACCGGAAGCACGCTTTCACGATGGTTCAAGACTGACTGCGAAGGATGCGGCGTTCTCGCTCAACATCCTGAAGACCAAGGGCCATCCGATCTTCAGTCAACTCCTGACCCAGATGGCTTCGGCGGAAGCGGAAGCGGACGACGTCCTGCGCGTCCAATTCACGCCGCAACGCAGCCGCGACATCCATCTCACCGTCGCCGGACTGCCGATCTTCTCGGAACGCTACTGGCAGGGCAAGGATTTCGAGGCCTCGACGCTGGAGACCCCGCTCGGCTCGGGTCCCTACAAGGTCGGCCGTTTCGAGGTCGGGCGCTTCATCGAGTTCGAGCGCGTGCCGGACTACTGGGCCAAGGATTTACCGGTGAATGTGGGCCAGAACAATTTCGACCGCATCCGCTACGAGTATTTCCGCGACAGGACCGTGGCCTTCGAAGCGTTCAAGAACGGAACGCTCAACTATCACGAGGAATACACCTCCCGCACCTGGACGACCGGGTACGATTTCCCGGCCGTGCGCGAAGGCAAGGTGAAGAAGGAAGAGATCTCGAACGACGCGCCCTCACCCATTCAAGGTTGGTATTTCAACACCCGCCGCGAAGCCTTCAAGGACCCACGCATTCGCGAAGCCATCGGCCTCGCCTTCGACTTCGAATGGACGAACACCAACATCATGTTCGGCCTCTACAAGCGCACGACATCGTTCTTCGAGAACAGCGACATGAAGGCGATGGGCAAGCCCTCTGCAGAGGAGCTGGCGCTGCTCAAGCCGTTCCGCGACAAGCTTCCCGCCTCGGTGTTCGGAGATCCCGTTCTTCCGCCCATCTCCGACGGCTCGGGACAGGACCGGCAGCTGCTGCGCCGCGCGGACGAACTGCTGCGCCATGCCGGATGCAAGCGCGACGGCGGCGTGCTGAAGCTGCCGAACGGTCAGCCCTTCGCTATCGAATTCCTGGATTTCCAACCCTCGCTCCAGCCTCACACCCAGCCCTTCCAGAACAACCTGAAGCGCCTCGGCATCGACGCGCGGTCACGTATCGTGGATGCGGCCCAGTACCAGCAGCGTCTGAACGAATACGACTTCGACATGACGAGTCGCGCTCTCGTCGGTGTCTCGACGCCGGGCGACAGCCTGCGGACCGTTTACGGCTCACAGGCGGCACGGACGCCGGGGGCGCAGAATCTGGCCGGGATCGCCCTTCCTGCCGTTGACGACCTGATCGAGAGGATCGGCAACGCCAAGTCGCGCCAGGAGCTGAACACTGCCTGTCGTGCCCTGGACCGGGTCCTCCGTTCGGGCCATTATTGGGTGCCCATGTGGTACCGGGCCAGCGAATGGCTGGCTTATTGGGATCAGTTCTCGCGTCCGGAGACCAAGCCCCGCTTCGCCTCGGGCGCACCGGGAACCTGGTGGTACGATGCCGAGAAGGCAAAGCGGATCGGAAGAGGATAGGGCTTGGACACGACGCTGACGGCACGCAGGGAGGTGGATATGCCCCGCCTGCTTCTGCGCCTTGAGGGTATGGCCCTCTTCATCCTGGCGACAGTCGCCTTTGCCCATCTGGGCCTCTCCTGGTGGCTCTATGCCATTCTCTTCCTTGCTCCCGACCTGAGCTTTGCGGCTTATGCAGCCGGCCCAAAGCCGGGAGCTTTGGCCTATAATGCGGTCCACTCGACTCTCGCGCCTGCAATCCTCGTCGGGCTTGGTCTTTCTCTCGACAGCTCTATTCTGCTCGGACTCGCCGCGATCTGGGCGGCGCATATCGGGTTCGACCGCATGTTGGGCTATGGCTTGAAATACGCATCCAGCTTCAACGACACTCACCTTGGCCGCATCGGCCTTAAATCCGCAGGCGCTTGATGCTGGCCTATATCGCACGCCGCATTCTCCTCATGATTCCCACGATTCTCGGGATCATGCTCATTTCCTTCGTGCTGGTGCAGTTCGCGCCCGGTGGCCCCGTGGAACGCATCATCGCGCAACTGCAGGGGCAGGATTCCGGCGCCTCGTCCCGCATCTCCGGCGGCGGGAGCGATTTCGGCGCGCAGAGCCCCGGTGGTGCAGGCGCGGGCGATGCCTCCTCGTCCCGCTATCGCGGTGCTCAAGGACTCGATCCGCAATTCATCAAGCAGCTCGAGGCGCAGTTCGGCTTCGACAAACCGGCGCACGAGCGCTTCCTGAAAATGCTGTGGGATTATGCCCGTTTCGATTTCGGCAAGAGCTATTTCCGCGATATCTCGGTGCTGGAGCTCATCAAGGAGAAGCTGCCGGTCTCGATCAGTCTCGGCCTATGGATGACGCTTCTTTCCTATGCCATCTCGATTCCGCTCGGCATCAAGAAGGCAGTGCAGGACGGCTCCTCCTTCGACATCTGGACCTCCGCAATCGTCATCATCGGCTATGCGATCCCGGGCTTCCTGTTCGCGATCCTCCTGATCGTGCTCTTTGCGGGCGGCTCGTTCTGGCAGATCTTCCCCTTGCGCGGGCTCACCTCCGAGAACTGGGCCTTCATGCCGTGGTACATGCAGATCGCCGATTACTTCTGGCATCTGGTGCTACCGATCACCGCCATGGCACTCGGCGCCTTTGCCACCTCGACCCTGCTCACCAAGAACTCGTTCCTCGACGAGATCCGCAAGCAGTACGTGCTCACCGCGCGCATGAAGGGCCTGTCAGAGCGCCAGGTGCTCTACGGCCACGTCTTCCGCAATGCGATGCTGATCGTGATCGCGGGCTTTCCCGGGGCCTTCATCGGCGCCTTCTTCGCCGGCGCGCTTCTCATCGAGACGATCTTCTCCCTCGATGGGCTCGGGCTTCTGTCCTTCGAGTCCATCGTGAACCGCGACTATCCGGTGGTCTTCGCCAATCTCTACATCTTCTCGCTGGTGGGCCTGGCGGTGAACCTGCTCTCCGACCTCACCTATACCTGGATCGATCCGCGGATCGACTTCGAGACCAGGGAGGCGTGAGATGAACGAGAACGTTCCTGTCGCCTCTCCTGCCGCATCGCCCGTCGCCCCTCCTCTGCCGAAGCAAGGCTTCATCAAGCTCTCGCCGCTCAACCGGCGGCGGCTTCAGAACTTCAAGGCCAACCGGCGCGGGTACTGGTCGTTCTGGATCTTCATGATCCTGTTCGTGCTCAGCCTCTTCGCGGAGCTGCTCGCCAACGACAAGCCGATCCTCGCCTCCTACAAGGGCGAGCTGCTCTATCCGGCCTTCATGGATTACCCGGAGGAGAAATTCGGCGGCTTCCTGGCGCAGACCGATTATCGCGATCCGGTCATCGCCAAGGAGATCCAGGACAACGGCTGGATGCTCTGGGCGCCGATCCGCTTCTCCTACAACACGCATAATCTCGACCTTCCCGTTCCCGCGCCCGCGCCACCGACCTGGACGCTCACCGACGAGCAATGCCGTCCCATCGCGGAGCGCACCGGCGGCACGGGCTGCAAGGATATCGAGTGGAACTGGCTCGGCACAGACGACCAGGGCCGCGACGTGGTGGCTCGCCTCATCTACGGCTTCCGCATCTCGGTTCTGTTCGGCCTGACGCTCGCGGGCATCTCATCCCTCGTCGGCATTCTCGCCGGCGCCGTGCAGGGCTATTACGGCGGCTGGACCGATCTGTTGTTCCAGCGCTTCATTGAAATCTGGACTGCGATTCCCTCGCTCTATCTCCTCATCATCATCTCGGCCGTGATCACGCCGAGCTTCTTCGTGCTGCTGGGCATTCTGCTGCTCTTCTCCTGGGTCTCTCTGGTCGGCGTGGTGCGCGCCGAGTTCCTGCGCGCCAGGAACTTCGAATATGTGCGCGCCGCACGAGCCCTGGGGCTCTCCAACAGCACCATCATGTTCAAGCACCTTTTGCCGAACGCCATGGTGGCGACGCTGACCTTCATGCCGTTCATCATCAACGGCTCGATCACGACACTCACATCCCTCGACTTCCTCGGCTTCGGCCTGCCGCCGGGCTCGCCCTCGCTGGGCGAGCTTCTGGCGCAGGGCAAGGCGAACCTTCAGGCGCCGTGGCTCGGCCTCGCAGGCTTCTTCGTGATCGCCATCATGCTCAGCCTTCTCATCTTCATCGGCGAAGCGGTGCGCGACGCCTTCGACCCGCGGAAGACGTTTCGATGACCGAGCCTCTCCTCTCCGTTCAGGATCTCTCCGTCGCCTTCCGCCAAGGCGGAGGCGACGTGCTGGCGGTCGATCGCGTGTCCTTCGACGTCATGCCGGGCGAGACGGTGGCGCTGGTGGGCGAGTCGGGCTCCGGCAAGTCCGTCACGGCTCTGTCGGTGCTCAAGCTCCTGCCCTATCCGTCCGCGCATCACCCTTCGGGCCGCATCCTCTTCAAGGGCAAGGACCTGATCGCCGCCGACGAAGACGAGATGCGAAAGGTCCGCGGCGACGACATCACCATGGTGTTTCAGGAGCCGATGACGTCGCTCAATCCGCTCCACACCATCGACCGGCAGATCGGCGAAATCCTGAAACTGCACCGCGGGCTCTCCGACCGTCAGGCGCGGGCCCGCACGCTCGAGCTTCTCAGCCTCGTCGGCATCCGCGATGCCGAAAGCCGCCTCGGCGCCTATCCGCACCAGCTTTCCGGCGGTCAGCGCCAGCGCGTGATGATCGCCATGGCGCTCGCCAACGAGCCCGACCTCTTCATCGCCGACGAGCCGACCACCGCGCTCGACGTGACGGTGCAGGCGCAGATCCTGAAGCTGCTCGCCGAGCTGAAGAGCAGGCTCAACATGTCGATGCTCTTCATCACCCACGATCTCGGCATCGTGCGGAAAGTGGCCGACCGCGTCTGCGTGATGCTCAAGGGCAAGATCGTCGAGCAGGGAACGGTCGTGGAGGTGTTCGGCAATCCGCGGCATCCCTATACGCAAAGGCTCCTGGCCGCAGAACCGAAGGGCCGCGCCAATCTGGTCGCGAAGGATGCACCGGTCATCGTCGAGGCCGGGCCGATCAAGGTGTGGTTCCCGATCAAGCGCGGCTTCTTCCAGAGAACCGTCGGCCATGTGAAGGCGGTCGACGGGGTGTCCGTACGTGTGCGAAAAGGCGAAACCGTCGGCGTGGTGGGCGAATCCGGTTCCGGCAAGACGACACTCGGGCTCGCCATCCTGCGCCTCGTGCAGTCGGAAGGCCCCATCGTCTTTCTCGGCAGCCGCATCGACAGCATGCGCGGGAAAGAGATCCGCCCAATGCGCAAGGATCTGCAGGTAGTGTTCCAGGATCCCTACGGCTCCCTCTCGCCGCGCATGTCGATTGCCGAGATCGTCGAGGAAGGGCTGCTCGTTCAGAACAAGGGTCTTACTTACGCCGAGCGCCGCGATATCGTGGCCAAGGCCCTGGACGATGTCGGGCTCGATCCGTCCACCATGGACCGCTACCCGCACGAATTCTCCGGCGGGCAGCGTCAGCGCATTGCCATCGCCCGCGCCATGGCTCTGGAGCCGCAATTCATCATGCTCGACGAGCCGACCTCGGCGCTCGACATGTCCGTGCAGGCGCAGATCGTCGAATTGCTGCGCGATCTCCAGAAGCGGCGCGACCTTGCCTACATGTTCATCAGCCACGATCTGAAAGTGGTGCGGGCGCTCGCGAACCACGTGGTGGTGATGCAGAACGGCAAGATCGTCGAGGAAGGATCCGCCGAGAGCATCTTCGCAGCACCCCGCACCGATTACACCAAGGCGCTCTTCGCCGCCGCCTTCAACCTCGAGACGGCCGCATCGAACGCCGTTCGCGAATAGGCTCAAACGCTTCGATCATGCATTCGCATCACCACTCGGGCGGTCCTCACCATCACGGGCATTCCCATGCCCCGCAATCCGGCCACGGGCGCGCCTTCGCCATCGGCATCACGCTCAATCTCGCCTTCGTGGCGATTGAAGCGGGTTACGGGTTCTGGGCTGGTTCCATGGCCCTTCTCTCCGATGCCGGGCATAACCTGAGCGACGTGCTCGGCCTCGCCATCGCCTGGGGCGCGGCCCTGCTCGCCCGGCGCGGGCCCACCGAACGATTTACATACGGCCTGCGCTCCAGCTCCATCCTCGCTGCACTGTTCAACGCCCTTCTCCTGCTGGTGGCGGTGGGGGGCATCGTGTGGGAATCCATCGAGCGGCTGATCGAGCCCGCTCCTGTCGCCGCCGGCACCATGATGATCGTGGCCGGCATCGGGATTATCGTGAACGGCTTCACCGCCTTCCTTTTCATGAGCGGGCAGCACGATCTCAACATCCGCGGCGCATTCCTGCACATGGTGGCCGATGCCGCCGTATCCCTGGGCGTGGTTCTCGGCGGCCTCGCCATCCTCTGGACGGGCGCGAACTGGATCGACCCGGTGTTGAGTCTCGTCATCGCCGCCGTCATCGTCTGGGGCACCTGGGAATTGCTGAAGCAGTCCCTGACGCTCTCATTGCAGGGAGTGCCGCGCGGCATCGCCGTACCCGAGGTCCGGAAGGCGCTCGAGGCGATGCCGGGGGTCGCCCGCGTCCATCACCTTCATGTCTGGGCGGTGAGCACCACCGAGGCGGCGCTGACCGCCCATCTCGTCATGCCCGGCGGGCATCCCGGCGACCGCTTCCTGGCGCATGCGCAGCGGGAGCTGAAGGCCCATTTCGGCATCGGGCATTCGACCCTGCAGATCGAAATCCACCGGCCAGAATCTCATGAACATGGCCCGGAATGCCCGCTGGATCATCATGAACACGCTCATGAGAGCCACAAATCTGGCGGGCACCACCATCATTAAGCGCCATCGCATCTTTCGCCGCAATGACGTATCAGTCATGATTCTCGTGGCTTGAAGGACAGGAAGTGATGCCTCGCGCTCTACTCATCGTGCTCGATTCCGTCGGTGTCGGCGGTGCTGAGGATGCGGTGGCCTATGGCGATGCCGGCGCCGATACGGTCGGGCATATCGCAGAGGCCTGCGCCGCGGGTCGGGGTGACCAGGCCGGGCTGCGCGAGGGGCCGCTTCACCTGCCGCACATGACGGCGCTCGGCCTCGGCCTCGCCTGCGAAGCCTCGACGGGACGCATGCCGCCGAACCTCGCGCCACAAGGCCCGCTCAAAGGCGCCTGGGGCTATGGCGTCGAGACCTCCAAGGGCAAGGATACGCCCTCGGGCCATTGGGAGATCGCCGGCGTCCCCGTGGCCTTCGACTGGGGCTATTTCCCCAACACCGTCCCGGCCTTCCCGGAGAAGCTGACAGCGGCGCTCATCGAGCGCGGCAACCTCTCGGGCATTCTCGGCAACAAGCATGCCTCGGGCACCGCGATCATCGAGGAATTTGCCGTGGAGCATCTGCGGACCGGCAAGCCGATCTGCTACACCTCCGTCGACAGCGTGCTGCAGATCGCGGCCCATGAGGAATTCTTCGGGTTGCAGCGGCTCTACGATCTCTGCCGGATCGGACGCGAGCTCTGCGATGAATACAAGATCGGCCGTGTGATCGCACGCCCCTTCCAAGGCACGCCCGAGAGCGGCTTCAAGCGCACCGGCAACCGCAAGGATTTCGCCACGCCGCCGCCGGCCGACACCATCCTCGACACGCTGGGCAAAGCTGGTCGTTCCATTGTGACCGTCGGCAAGATCGGCGACATCTTTGCCCATCGCAGCACGGGCAGGGAGGTCAAGCCCAACGGCAACGACGCCTGTCTCTCAGCCGCCACCGAGGCGATGAGGGATTTGCAGGACGGCGGCTTCGTCTTCGCCAATCTGGTCGATTTCGACAGCGAGTTCGGCCACCGCCGCGACATTCCGGGCTATGCCGCCGCGCTGGAGGCCTTCGACCGGCGAATCCCGGAGATCGAAGCCGCTCTCAAGGACGGCGACCTCGTCATCATCACCGCCGACCACGGCAACGATCCCTCCTGGCACGGCTCCGACCATACCCGCGAACATGCGCCAATCCTGAGCTTCGGGCCCGGTTTGAAGCAGGGCACTATCGGGCGGCGGGAGAGCTTTGCCGATATCGGCGCGAGCGTTCTGAGTCACTTGGGTGTACCCCATGGCGGCAAGGGAGCCTCCTGGCTTTAGGAGCACCGAAGGCCATCTTGCCGTTGTGCCGAATTCGATTGATCAGAACTGGTGTGCCCCGATCGCGCAGGCCGCGGGACATGACGCTCCAGAGTGAAGCTTTGCAAGCGATTTCATGGTAATGGGTAGACAATCCAGACCTTGGTCCGCAGTCTCACCATGGCTGACACGGCAGATACCGCTCATGTCATCATTCGGCCGCCGCTTGCATGGGGGCTGGCCGTCATTGCCGGGCTTTTGCTCAACTGGCTCGCGCCACTGCCGTTCCTGCCGGCCGATCTGCCTGCCCCCTGGCTCGGCGTGACGGTGTTCGTCCTCGCGCTGGCGCTGGTCGCCTGGGCCATCGTGACGATGACCAGGGCCGGTTCGAACATCCCCACCAATCGGCCGACCACCACCATCGTCGAGGGCGGGCCGTACCGCTTCACGCGCAACCCTATCTATCTCGGCATGTTCCTGGGTCTGATCGGCTTGGCCATCGCGTTCGACAATCTCTGGTTGCTGATGATGCTGGTGCCCTTCGCGTTCGTCATCCGCTACGGCGTCGTGGCTCGCGAAGAGGCCTATCTTGAGCGCAAGTTCGGCGATGTCTACATTGGCTATCGCTCACGCGTACGGCGCTGGCTGTAACGTCATAGGGATCGATCTACGCTGGCGCCTCGTCCGGGACAGCAACCTTGGCAATGCCGCCTTCCCCATCAGACAGCCCCCTTTCGGCCAAGCTGCCGCACCCTCTCGCGGTGCCATTGACGGCATCGAAACTTTGGATCAGTCTTCCATAGATCGTATGGAGGCTCTCCGACGATCAGTGGGGGAGTCTTCCCGTTTCGCGTGGAAGATCAGTTCATGAGCTCGCCTAACCGCTCGACCCATATCCGGCTCACCTCCCACCCCGAGCCGAACGCAGGCACCATCAAGCATCCGATCAAATGGGGAGCCGAGGACCCGCAGGTCCGGGGCCCGATCATCGGCACCGTGACCAATCCGGCCGACCGCAACGTGATCGGCGCCCATGGCGGCTCCTATTCCCTTTACCGGGCGCTCGCCATCTCCGCCCGGGCGCTCAACCCGCTGACCCGGCCCGATCTTCACAACACGCACCCGACCGCCGAGATCGGCCCGCATCCGCAATGGTTCGAGCCGGGCAAGATCGTGTCCCTCGACCCCTGGGGTCATAGGGTCGGCGAGGTCTACAAGGACGAGATCGCCAGCGGCCTCGACATCCGCCCCAGCATCGCGGTGACCAAGGCGCGCCTCAACATGCCCGAGATCCTCGCGGCCATGGGCGCGAAGCGCCTCAAGGCCGATGGCGGGTTCCTGCATGAATCGGGCGACATTTCGGTGACGAAGATCGCGGTCGATCCGGTCTGGTATCTGCCCGGCATCGCCCAGCGCTTCGGCTGCTCCGAGGGCGAATTGCGCCGCACCCTGTTCGAGCAGACCGGCGGCATGTTCCCGGAACTCGTCACCCGCCCCGACATGAGCGTGTTCCTGCCGCCCATCGGCAACATCACGGTCTATGTGGTCGGCGACGTGTCGCGCCTGAGCGATTCCAAGACCCGCATCGCCTGCCGCGTCCACGACGAGTGCAACGGCTCCGATGTGTTCGGCTCGGACATCTGCACCTGTCGGCCTTACCTCGTGCACGGCATCGAGGAATGCGTAAAGGAAGCACAGAACGGCGGCGTCGGCGTGATCGCCTATAACCGCAAGGAGGGCCGCGCCCTCGGCGAGGTCACCAAGTTCCTCGTCTACAATGCCCGTAAGCGGCAGGAGGGCGGCGACTCCGCCGCCACCTATTTCGAGCGCACGGAATGCGTGGCCGGCGTGCAGGATGCGCGCTTCCAGCAGCTCATGCCCGACGTGCTGCACTGGCTCGGCATCCGCCGCATCGACCGCCTCATGTCTATGTCCAACATGAAATACGATGCTATCACCGGTTCGGGCATCGAGGTGGTGGAGCGCGTGCCGATCCCGGCCGAGCTGGTGCCCCCCGACGCGCAGGTGGAGTTGGAGGCCAAGAAGGCCGCCGGCTATTACACACCCGACGGAGCGCCGGACGCATCCGAACTCGACCGGGTGAAAGGACGCGATCTGGAGCGGTTCTGACGCTTGGCTTTTAACCTTCTCGTCAAACGGCCGGGCGCCGGAATGCTGCGCTGGCTTGAGATTATGCTATCGCTCCCGACCCGAGAGCACCGGAGCCCTGCGTGACGGACCAGCCTGACTTGAATTCTGAGACCCAAGCCGCCCGAAGCCTGTTGTCCGCCAAGGCGGTGCGCGAACGCTCGCATCAGCTTCTGCAGGCCGGGCTTGAAGACCGCCTCAAGCATTTCACGGTCGATCTCGGTCGTCTGGAGACTTGTGCCGACGAGGTCGTGAGGACCATCCGCGAGGCCTATCCCTCCCTCGACATTCCCTTCCATGCCCGCTGGCGCCATTTCGCCGCCGGAGGACACGAGCGCTGGGGTGCGGTGATGCACGGAGCCCCCTGGGAAACCGCCGCCGACATGGCGCGCTCCGCCTTCGACCTCTCCATCGTGTCCGTCCTGCTCGATGCGGGCGCCGGCGCACAATGGCGCTACGGGGAAGGCCGCACGGGCGAAACCTATATCCGTTCCGAGGGGCTTGCAGTCGCAAGCTTCGACATGTTCGTGAGCGGCGCCTTTTCCAGCAAACCGGAGGATCCCTTCCGCGTCGATTCCGATGTGCTGCTGACCCTCTCGCCTGAGGATCTGGCTGAAGGCTTCCAAGTCTCGGCCGACAATCCGCTTGTCGGTCTCGAAGGCCGCGCCGCCCTCCTCAACCGCCTGGGCCGCGTGGTCGCGACGAACCCGGACATCTTCGGGCAGGTCGATGATCCGAGGCCGGGCGGATTGTTCGACGTCATCGCCGCGACCGAGGAGAACGGCCTGATCAGGGCGACCTCGATCCTGGAAGCCCTGCTCACCCATCTCGGCCCCATCTGGCCCGGCCGCATCACGCTCGGCGGCGTGGATCTCGGCGATACCTGGCGCCATCCGCTGATCGAAGCGCCGGACGTCACGAAGGGACTGATCCCGTTCCACAAACTGTCCCAGTGGCTCTCCTATTCGCTGATCGAGCCGCTCGAATGGGCGGGCTTTAACGTCATCGACATCGACGGGCTCACCGGTCTGCCCGAGTATCGCAACGGCGGCCTCTTCCTCGACACGGGCGTGATCACCCTGAAAGACCCGGCGGACGCCACCCGCGCCCATGCGGTGGATTCGCAGCTCGTGGTGGAATGGCGGGCCTTGACCGTGGCCCTGCTCGACCGCATTGCCGAACCCATCCGGGCGAAGCTAGGATTCGCAAGCGAGAACTTTCCCCTGGCCAAGGTGCTGGAAGGCGGCACCTGGGCGACAGGACGCAGACTGGCGAAGGAGAAGCGCGGCGACGGCTCGCCCCCTCTCAGCGTGATCAGTGACGGGACAGTGTTTTAGATGAATCAGCATACGACGATCAAAGAGGGAAAAAACATGCAGGGCGTCACCGTGGTCGATCATCCGCTGGTTCAGCACAAGCTGACCCTGATGCGGGACAAGGAACGCTCGACGAAGGGCTTCCGCCAGCTCCTCAACGAGATCGGCATGCTGCTCTGCTACGAGGTCACCCGCAACCTGCCCATGGAGCGCATCCAGATCGAAACGCCGCTCACCACCATGGAGGGGGCGCAGATTGCCGGCAAGAAGCTCGTTTTCGCCCCGATCCTGCGTGCGGGTGTCGGCTTCCTCGACGGCATGCTCACGCTGGTTCCTGCCGCACGTGTGGCCCATATCGGCCTCTACCGCGATCCGGAATCGCTCCAGGCCGTCGAATATTACTTCAAGGCTCCCTCCGATCTCGCCGACCGCATGGTGCTGGTGCTCGACCCGATGCTCGCGACTGCCAATTCGGCCGTGGCGGCGATCGACCGGCTGAAGGAACGTGGCGCCAAGGATCTGCGCTTCGTCTGCCTGCTCGCCGCGCCCGAGGGCATCGAGAAGCTGCGCGGCGCCCATCCCGACGTGCATATCTGGACCGCCTCCATCGACGAGCGTCTCAACGATCACGGCTATATCGTGCCGGGCCTCGGCGATGCCGGCGACCGGATGTACGGAACGCGCTAATCAAGGATCACACGC
>KI912031.1:131125-131446 GCA_000517005.1 Microvirga lupini | reverse complement strand
TTTGCGCTTCATCGTCGCCGATTGGGGAACGACCCGCTTTCGTGGCTATCTGATCGAGAACGAAACCATTCTCGATCAGGTCTCATCGCATGAAGGGGTCTCGGCCCTGCAAAAGGGTCAGCATCGCGACGTGTTTCTGCGTCAATGCGGACACTGGCTGAAGGCCGACTCAATGCGCCGGTCCTGCTGTGGCATGGTGGGAGGCCGCGAAGGCTGGGTCGAGGCGCCCTACGCCACCTGTCCCGCAGGCCCGGCCGAGATCGCCCAAGCCCTCGTGCCGGTGGATCTGGAGAACGGCCGCAAGGGCTACATCATCCCCGG
>KI912031.1:130557-131025 GCA_000517005.1 Microvirga lupini | reverse complement strand
TCTGGAAGCGGCCGAACGCAACAGCGGCGAGAGCAGGATCGGCCTGCTCCATCTTCTGTTCAGTGCCCGCGCATCCGTGGTCTCGGGTAAGATGAACAGCAACCTGCTGGCACCGTACCTCTCCGGCCTGCTCACGGGCGACGAGATCAACGGCGCCCTCGCGCAGTTCGGCCACCCCTCTTCCGTCACTATCCTGGCCGAGCAGAGCCGCGCCGATCTCTACGTTCACGCGCTCAAGCGCCACGGCATCAAGGCCGAGATCAAGATTCCGCAACAGGCTCTGATCGCCGGCCTCGCGCGGATCGTGCGCCAGCACGCGCTGGGGTGACTCCACGTGTTGTCCCGGATGTAGAGTCAGCAAAGATTTGGGGTCGTTAAGCAAGTGAAGCGCAACCAGCCCTCTCCCCCCTTGTGGGGGAGAGTTGGAGAGGGGGGTGTGAGCGCGAACTCATCAGGCTCTGGCGCCAG
>KI912031.1:100402-130457 GCA_000517005.1 Microvirga lupini | reverse complement strand
GGGGAGGGGAATAGCGCCACACTCGCCCAGCGATCCCGGATCGCCTGCGGCGTCCGGGATGACACACTTGGCTTCAGCCCTTAAAACCTCACCTCAAGCATTCTCCCCCAACCATCCAGGTCAAAACCGATGCCCCACCCCCTCCTCGCCTCAGTGACTGATTCCTCAAGGCCGATCTGGCTCGTGACCGAGCAAACATGGCCGGAGATCGCCGGGCGGCTGCCGCAGATCGCGCGAGGCTTCGCGAAGGCTCAAGGCTTCGAGGGCAAGGCCGGGACCCACTGCCTGCTGCCGGACGCGGACGGCAGCCTCATGGGTGTCGTCTTCGGCCTCAACGGTACGGACGCCAAGCACAACGATCCCTTTATCGTCGGGAAGCTTCCGACCCTGCTCCCGGACGGCGTCTATCGCTTTGAAACGGATGCGCCGAATCCGGCGCTTGCCACGCTTGCTTGGCTTCTTGGCAGCTACAGCTTCGACCGCTACCGCAAGCGCAGCGAGAAAGCCGTTCGTCTCGTGACGCTGCAGGGCGTCGATGCCGAGGATGTCTCGCACATTGCGCATGCGGTGATCACAAGCCGCGATCTCGTCAACACGCCGACCAGCGATCTCGGGCCCGACGGCATCGAAGCGGCCGCACGCCAGATCGCAGAGAAGCGTGGCGCCTCCTTCACCAGCATCGTTGGCGATGATCTGCTGAAGCAGAACTTTCCCATGATTCATGCAGTCGGCCGCGCGTCCATTACGCCGCCGCGCCTCATCGATTTCACCTGGGGTAAGGCCGACGCACCGCGCATCACGCTGGTGGGCAAAGGCGTCGCCTTCGATACTGGCGGCCTTGATATTAAGCCGGCCTCCTCGATGCTGCTCATGCGCAAGGACATGGGCGGTGCGGCCGCGGCCCTCGCGCTCGCCTCCATGATCATGGACGCCAAGCTTCCCGTGCGCCTGCGCGTGCTCATTCCGGCGGTCGAGAACTCGATTTCCAGCAACGCGTTCCGTCCTGGCGACATCCTGCTGAGCCGCAAGGGCATCACGGTCGAGATCGGCAACACGGATGCGGAAGGCCGTCTCATCCTGGCTGATGCCCTGGCGCTCGCGGATGAGGAGAGCCCCGACCTTCTCATTGATTTCGCCACGCTCACAGGCGCGGCCCGCGTGGCCCTCGGCCCGGAGCTTCCGCCCTTCTACACCGACGACGATGCGCTTGCGGCCGACATCGCCCGCCACGGCACGGCGGTGAACGACCCCGTCTGGCGCATGCCGCTCTGGGCGCCCTACCAGAGTCAGCTCGATTCCAAGTTCGCCGACATGAACAACACCGGCGGACCGATGGGCGGCTCGATCACGGCCGCCCTGTTCCTGCGCCGCTTCGTGTCGGCCGCGAAGGCGCATGTGCATTTCGACATCTTCGCCTGGAACAACTCCGCCAAGCCCGCGCGGCCCGAGGGCGGTGAGGTCCAGGCGGCGCGTGCGATGTATGCTCTCATCAAGGAGCGCTACGGACTTTAAGCATAACAGCAGGCTTCGGTTGCGCCGTTCGTTCGGGCTCAGAAGAATACGGATCCGCAACGAACGGTGTGCCGCTTAAGGGATTGAGCATCGGATCAATCCCAAAAGTGCATTCCACTTTTGAGTCCGATGCTGATGCCTGTCGAGTTGCGTGCTCTTCAATCGCTCAAGCTCTGGCACGATGTGCATCTCGGCCTCGTGCACCAAGGCGGCGACCTCTCCTCCCGGCAGGTCGCCATTCTGCTGACGATCTACCTGGAGCCGCCTCCGCATACGGTGCGCGGGCTCGCGAAGAAGCTTAACGTCACCAAGCCTGTCATCACCCGCGCCCTCGATACTCTGGGCAAGTTCGATCTCGTTTCCCGAAAGCGGGATGAGGCGGATCGGCGCAACGTGATCATCCAGCGCACGGTCGCTGGCGCTTTGGCCGTGGAACGGCTAGGAGACATGATCATGGCCCGCGCCAAGGAGCTGCCCCGATGAGTTTCGACCGCCGCATCACGCCCGTCCGTGCCGATTTGGCCGATGAGCGCCTGCGTGGGCAGGTCGAGGCCGAGCGCTTCACGACGGGCACGGTCAAGCGCGTCATTTCAACCTTCTCGCCCCTGCACCGCCATCCGTCTCGCGAGGCGCCCGTCGACACGCAGGCGATCTTCGGAGAAAGCGTGACCGTCTACGACGAGCACGAGGGCTGGGCCTGGGTGCAGCTGCACGACGACGGCTATGTGGGTTACCTGCCGAGCGAGGCCCTGGGCGACGCCGGAGCGGAGCCGACCCACAAGATCCGCGCGATCCGCACCTTCATCTATCCGGGTCCCAACCTGAAGCTGCCCTTCCAGGATTACCTGACGCTGAATTCCAAGGTTGCCGTCACGGAGACTGCAGGAGACTACGCGCGCTTTGCCACTGGCGGCTGGGTTTTTGCCGCGCACTTGGCCGAACTCGATGTCTTCGAGACAGATTACGTGGCCGTGGCCGAGCGCCTCCTGCATACGCCCTATCTCTGGGGCGGCAAGATGAGCCTCGGCATCGACTGCTCGGGACTGGTACAGACCGTGCTGACGGCCGCCGGCATCAAGGCGCCGCGCGACAGCGACATGCAGGAGCGTGAGCTGGGATCACCTGTCGAGGTGAGGCCCGATCTGAGCGGCCTCAAGCGCGGCGATCTCGTGTTCTGGAAGGGCCATGTGGGCCTAATGATGGACGAGAAGAACTTCATCCACGCCACCGGCCACAGCATGACGGTGATGATCGAGCCGCTGGCGGTGGCCGAAGAGCGCATCCGCCGGACGAGCTATGGGCCGATCAGTTCGATCAAGCGGTTCGTTTAGGTCTCGCTGTCATCCCGGGGCTACGGAGCAGAACCCGGGATGACGCTCTATCCTTGAACTATAACGAACTGCATCAATAACCACGCCTTCTGTCAACCACGTTCTCGAACGCCTCTCCCGCCTCGTGACGGCGGATCTGCTGCGCGATGTAGCGTGCCGTCGCTTCCGGCTCGCTTGTTGCGGAGTTGTGCGGCGTGATTGCGACGTTCGGATGTGTCCAGAGCGGCGAAGCCTCCGGCAGAGGCTCGGTCTCGAACACATCGAGGGTCGCGGCCTTCAAGGTGCCGTCGTCGAGGCAGGAGAGAATATCCGCCTCCACCTGCAGCTTGCCGCGCCCCGCATTGATCAGGATCGGGCCGCCGAGCCTGCCGTCGCGGGCGAGCTTTTCGAACAGGGAGCAGTTGAGAATGCCGTGAGTCTCCGGCGTGAGCGGCATGAGGGCGATGAGGATGTCCGTGCGCCCGAGGAAACGCGTCAGCCCCTCCGCGCCTGCATAGACCTCGAAGCCCTCCACGGTTTTCGGCGTGCGGCTCCAGCCGGCCACATCGAAGCCCATCATCTTCAGCTTGCGGGCCGCATCCTGCCCGAGCACGCCGAAGCCCATGATGCCGACACGGACCTCGCCTGCAATCGGCGGCGCGCGATCCGGCCTCCAGCGCTTGGCCTTCTGATCCTCGTCGAAGCGGCGCTGATCGCGCAGATACATGAGGCAGTGCAGCACCATGTATTCGCTCATGCGATGGGTGAGGTCATCCTGCGCCACGCGCACGATGGGCACGTCGGGCAGATCGGGATAGCTCATCAGGTGATCGACGCCCGCCCCGAGCGAGAAGATCGCTTCGAGGTTCGGCAGATTGGACAGGCTTCCAGGCTTCGGACCCCAGGTCGCCACATAGCGGATGGCGCTCCTGTCGAAATCCTCGCCGAGCACGACGATGTCCCGATCGGGCAGGTGGCGTTTGAAGCGTTCGACCCAGGGCTGCGTTTCCCAGGTGACGGCAACGAGAAGGCTCATGGGGTTGCTCCGATGCGCTCGAGAATGCTCGGACCGGGAGCCGCCTTGTCCTCGCCGATCACGTAGGCGGCGCGCACCGCACGCGCCGCCGCTTCCGCCGCCTCTTCGCTGCGCGCATGCACGATGGCAAGCGGACGCTGCGCATCGACGGCCTCGCCGATGGCGGCAAGCTCGGTGAGGCCCACCGCATGATCGATCGGGTCCTGCGGCCGCGTGCGACCGCCACCGAGAGCGACGACGGCAACGCCGATGGCACGCGCGGCAACCTTCTGCACGGTTCTGGCCCGTTCGGCATGAACCGCGCGGACGACGGGTGCGGCCTGCAGATGCGCCTTATGGTTCTCCAGAAAATCGGCGGGACCACCGAGTGCGGACACCATGCGCTGAAAGACCTCGGCAGCCTTGCCCGAAGAAATCGCATGCTCGATCTTCGCGCGCGCCTCCTCGATGGTGGCGGCGAGCTTGCCGAGGAGCAGCATCTCGGCCGAGAGCTCCACCGTCACCTCATGGAAGCGCTTTTCGCGGCGACGGCCGGTCAGGTAGTCGACCGCATAGGCCATCTCGACCGCATTGCCGGTGGCGGATGCCAGAGACTGGTTCATGTCGGTGAGAAGCGCGCTTGTGGGCAGGCCCGCGCCGTTGGCGACGAGCACGAGACTCTCCGCGAGCTTTCGCGCATCCTCCGCATTGTCCATGAAGGCGCCGGAGCCGAACTTGACGTCCATCACGAGGCCTTGAAGGCCCGCCGCCAGCTTCTTCGACAGGATGGAGGCGGTGATGAGATCGATGGATTCCACCGTCGCCGTCACGTCGCGGATGGCGTAAAGGCGCTTGTCGGCGGGCGCGAGATCGGCCGTCTGGCCGATGATGGCGCAGCCCACCTCGCGCGTGACACGCCGGAAGGTGTCGATGTCAGGCTGCGTGACGTAGCCGGGAATGGAATCGAACTTGTCGAGGGTGCCGCCCGTGTGGCCGAGGCCACGCCCGGAGATCATCGGCACATAGCCGCCGCAGGCCGCCACTGCAGGCCCAAGCGCGAGACTGACCGTATCGCCGACGCCGCCCGTCGAGTGCTTGTCGAGCACCGGCCCCGGCAGGTCCCAGGTGAGCACGGTGCCGGAATTCATCATAGCGCGCGTCAGCGCCACGCGCTCCGGCACGGACAGCCCCCGGAAGAAGATCGCCATGGCAAAGGATGCCGCTTGGCCTTCGGTGACGCGTCCTGCGGTGAGACCTTCGATGAAATGCTCGATATGCTCAGGATCAAGCTGGCCGCCATCGCGCTTGTGGCGGATGATTTCCTGCGGAAGAAGCGTCATGTCAGTAGGTTCCGGTGGCCGCCGTTCCGGCGCGCCCTTCGATGGCGGCGAGCAGCATGTCGTAGACGCTGCTCGCGCCGATGCGGAATGTCTTCGGCGTTGCCCAACCCGGCCCCATGATGTGGTCGGCAAGTTCGAGATAGATCTTCGCGTCCGCAACCGTGCGGATGCCGCCGGAGGGCTTGAGACCCACGGGCCTATTGGACGCCTTGATGGCGTTGAGCATGATCTCGGCCGCCTCGGGCGTCGCCGAGACAGGCGTCTTGCCGGTTGAAGTCTTGATGAAATCCGCTCCCGCATCGATGGCGATGCGGCTTGCCGTCTCGATCAGCTTCGGATCCTTCAGCTCGCCCGTTTCCAGGATCACCTTCAAGAGGCGGTCCTGATTGACGAGATCGCGCACGGCCTCCACCATCTCCACAGCGACGGCGAGATCGCCCCGGCGCACCGCGTCATACGGCAGCACGAGATCGATCTCGTTGGCGCCATCGGAAAGGGCTTCCTGCGTGTCGTCCGTGACGCGGCTCACATCCTCGCCGCCAGCAGGGAAGTTCACCACCGTGGCGATGCGCACGGAGGAGCCCTTGAGATTCTCCTGCGAGCGCTTCACGAATTGCGGCCACACGCACACGGCCGCGACCGGTCCGCGCGGATCGAGCGCCTTCTTGCAAAGCGCATCGATGGCCTGATCGTTGCAGGTATCCGTCAGATCGGTGAGATCGAGACTGCGCAGGGCACGTGTCGCTATTTGTGCATCAGACATGGGGCAGCTCCGCAACGAAGGACCGGATGAGACGTTTGAACTTCTCCGACGCTTCCGCCGCCGTGCCCTTGGTTTCCTGGTGCGACGGCGAAGCGCCTTCGATCCCGGCAGCGAGGTTGGTGACGACGGAGATGGCGGCGACCTTCAGGCCGTAATAGCGGGCGAGAATGACCTCCGGCACCGTGGACATGCCGACGAGATCGCCGCCGAGAATCTGCACCATCCGGATTTCGGCCGGAGTCTCGAAGCTCGGACCTGACAACCAGGCATAGACGCCTTCCGGCAACTCGATGCCGCTCTTCTTCGCGGCGCGCTGCAGGATCTGGCGCAGATCCGCGTCATAGGCGTTCGTGAGCGACACGAAGCGTCCTTCGGTGTGATCGCGCAGCAGCGGATTGCTGCCCGAGAGATTGAGGTGATCGTTGATGGCCACGAGACTTCCCGGGCGGATGTCGGCACGCACGGAGCCTGCCGCGTTGGTGGCGACCAGCACCGGAATGCCGAGTTGCTTCACGAAAGCAATCGGCAGACGCATCGCGCCGGCATCGCCCGTCTCGTAATAATGTGCACGCCCCTGGAACAGCAGGACCCGCTTGCCTTCGAGCGTGCCGGCAACGAGCTTGCCTGCATGGCCGGAGACGCCGCTCCTCGGGAAATGCGGGACCTCCGCATAAGGCAGGCTCACCGCGTCGCTGATCTCGTCGACGAGCGTGCCGAGCCCCGTGCCGAGCACGAAGGCTGCATCGAAACGGCCATCGAAGCCGCGAGCGCGTACGAACTCGACCGCCTCTTGAATCATCTGGTGCATCGTCATCGTTTCAGGCCTGAACCGCAGGCCTTCCTTTCATTGTCGCAATAGACTTCGGACCGATCTACCGATCCGCCAGATTGTCCGGCCCGAAGGAGAAGGGCAACAGCTCGTCGAGCGTAAAGCGTTTCCGAATTCCCTCGGGGCCCGCAACGTGAATGGGCGTTTCGGGAGCGGCAAACTCGCGGATGCGCTGGCGGCAGCCGCCGCAGGGCGTGACGAGGTGCTCGCCCTCGCCCATCACGACGATCTCAGCGATGCGGCTCTCACCGGCAGCGATCATGGCCGAGATGGCGCCAGCTTCCGCGCACGAACCCACCGGATAGGCCGCGTTCTCCACGTTGCAGCCGGCAAAGATCCTCCCGTCTGGCGTGGCAATCGCTGCGCCGACCTTGAAGCGCGAATAGGGCGCATAGGCTTTGGCCTGGATCGCCTTGGCGGCCTCGAACAGGGTGTCGAGAGACGACATGCTCAGCGCTCCTTCACATAGGGCATGCCGGCAGCCCGCGGCGGGATCGCCTTGCCGATGACGCCTGCGAGCAGGATGACGGTCATGAGGTAGGGCAGCGCCTGGATGGCCTGCACCGGCACCTCGCCGATGCCGGGTAGCGAGATGCCCTGCAGACGAATGGCGATGGCGTCGAGCAGGCCGAAGAGGAAGCAGGCGCCGAGCGCCGGCCAGGCCCGCCACTTGGCGAAGATCAGCGCGGCAAGCGCGATGAAGCCCTTTCCGGCTGTCATGTTGGGGAGAAAGCCCGCCGATTGCCCGACGGAGAGATAGGTCCCGCCGATGCCGCAGAGAACGCCGCCGATGATGACGGCAATGTAGCGCAGGCCCGTCACCGAAATGCCCGCCGTGTCGACGGCCGCCGGATTTTCACCGACAGCGCGCAGGCGAAGGCCGAAGCGGGTCCGTCCCATCACGAACCAGGTGAGCGGCACGGCCAGAAGAACAATGTAGACGAGAGCCGAATGACCGAAAATCGCATCGCCGAAACGCTGCACGCCTTCCAGCGGGGGCGTCCGTCCACCCTGGCCGTACCAGGCGTTGCCGACGATGGCGGTGAGCCCCGCAGCCAGCATGTTGATGGCGACACCGGAGACGATCTGGTTGCCGCGCTGGCTGATGGAGGCAAAGCCGTGGATGAGGCCGAAGACCACCGATGCGCCGATGCCGGCGACAAGCCCCACCCAGGCTGAGCCGAACGCATAAGCCGCCGCAGCGGCGGCAAAGGCCGCCACCAGCATCTTGCCCTCGAGACCGATATCCACCACGCCGGAGCGCTCGGACCAGAGCCCAGCGAGACAGGCGGCGAGAAGCGGAATCGAGAGCCGCAGGGCCGAGTCGAAGATCGTGACGAGGAAGCTGAGATCCATCCTTCAAGCCCTCGCCAGCTTCTGACGTGTGAACAGGTGCGCCACAAGGCGCCGGAACAGCCCGTCGAGCGCGCCCGCGAACAGAATGATGATGCCGCCGATCACCACCACCATGTCGCGGGTGATGGCGGGTTGCTCGAAAGCGAGTTCTGCGCCGCCCTGGTAGAGAATGCCGAACAGGAGCGACGCCAGGATGATGCCGACGGGATGCGCACGCCCCATGAGCGCCACCGCGATCCCGACGAAGCCGTAGCCGGAGGTGAATTCGAGCAGCAAGCGGTGCTGATAACCCATGAGTTCGTTGACGGCGAGGCCGCCTGCCAGCGCACCGGAGATGGTCATCGCGATGATGATGATGCGCGCGGGCGAGATGCCGGCATAGACGGCTGCCGTCGGGTT
Source organism: Microvirga lupini (assembly GCA_000517005.1). Lineage (GTDB taxonomy): Bacteria > Pseudomonadota > Alphaproteobacteria > Rhizobiales > Beijerinckiaceae > Microvirga > Microvirga lupini. The sequence goes on along the minus strand of KI912031.1, from coordinate 121,933 downwards.
CGATCCGACGACGCGGATCGCATAGCCGAGGCGCGAGCGATAGATGAGAAGCCAAACGAAGTAGGACGCCACCAGCGCCAGAACCAGCGTTAGATTGAGCTGCGAGGCTGGGATCTCGATGCCGAAAGCGGCAAACACGTCATGCATGAACGGGATGTGCGAGGCATCCGGGAAGGCCCGCGTTTCCGGATTCATGGATTGCGGCTCGCGCAGCACGTTCACCAACAGGTAGACGATGAGCACGCTGGCAAGCCAGTTGAACATAATCGTTGTGATCACGATATGACTGCCGCGCTTCGCCTGAAGATAGCCCGGAACGGCGGCCCAGGCGGCCCCGAAGGCGGCTGCGCCCAGAATGCCGAGAGGAATAAGCAGAAAGCCCGGCAGGAAGGTCAGGTTGTTGAGCACGAGCGCGATGCCGAGGCCCGCGAGTGTCGCCTGCCCCTCGCCGCCGATGTTGAACAGCCCGGCATGATAGGCAACCGCGACCGCCAGTCCGACGAAGATGAAGTCGGTCATGTAGAACAGGGTGAAACCGAGCCCCTCTCCGGTGCCGAGGCTGCCCTGGATCAGGTAGCGCGTGGCCGAAAGCGGATTCTCGCCGATGCCGAGGACGACGAGGCCGGCGACGAGAAAGGCCGCCACCACGGAAATGGCGGGCACGAGAACCGTATCGGCCCATCTGGGCAGGTCGAGAGGAGCGCTCACGTCTGAGAATCCGGCAGGAACATGTGGCCCTGCTCATCGAGAGGAAAGAACGGGTTCCAGGCAACTTCCCAGAGATGCCCATCGGGATCGGCGAAATAGCCCGAATAGCCGCCCCAGAAAACATCCTGCAGCGGCTTGATGGGACGCGCGCCCGCTTTCACCGCAAGAGCATAGACCTCGTCGGCCTCCTCTTTGGAGCGGGCATTGTAGGCGAGCGTAATGGCGGCAAAGCCGGTAGGCTTGTCCTCGACGCCGGCGTCCTTGGCGAGATCGGCGCGGCCGAACAGGCCAAGCGCCAAGCCGTTCGCCTGGAAGAAGGCGACGCTGGGCTGGCTGGCGGAGGACGCCTTCCAGCCCCAGGCCTCATAGAACGCACGGGACTTTGCCAGATCGGCAACGCCCAATGTGACAAGGGTCAATCGCGGTTGCATCAGGCAGCCTCATCTGTGACACCGGCCATGAGCAGGCCGAGATCCTGTTCATTCGTCTCGGAGGCCTTGCGCTCGCCGGTGATCCGGCCGCCGCACATCGTGAGGATACGGTCGGACAGGTTCATGATCTCGTCGAGTTCCACCGAGACGAGGAGGATGGCGACGCCCGCATCGCGCAAACTGATCAGGCGGCGATGAATGAATTCGATGGCGCCGATATCGACGCCGCGCGTCGGCTGGCCGACGAGCAGCACCTTCGGATTACGCTCGATCTCACGCGCCAGTACAATCTTCTGCTGATTGCCGCCGGAAAATTTCGAGGATTTCAGCCGCGGCGCGGGCGGACGCACATCGTACTGCTCCATCTTCTTTGCCAGATCCGCGATCAGACGGTCATGATCAAGGATCGGCCCGCGGCCGAGGTGAGGCTCACCGCTGAAACCGAGAATGGCGCTCTCGAAGGCCGGAAACGCCGGCACCAACCCCATGCGCAGCCGGTCTTCCGGCACGTGGAGCAGGCCGAGCTGGCGCATGCGGTGCGGGTTGTACTCCGCGGACGGAATAGTCCGTCCTTCGAGCCGGATCGAGCCGAGCGCGGGATGGCGCATGCCGGCGATGGCCTCCAAAAGCTCGCTCTGACCGTTGCCGGCAACGCCCGCGATGCCGACGATCTCGCCCGAACGCACGGTAAAGGACGCATTCGCCACGCGCACCACGCCGCGGGAATCGACGACGGACAGGTTGTCGATCTCGAGCAGCGGCGCGCCCGGCGTCTTCTCCGCCTTCTCGACGCGCAGAAGCACACGCCGTCCGACCATCAGCTCCGCCAGCTCCGGCGGCGAGGTGTCGGCCGTCTCGACGGTCGCCACCATCTCGCCCCGGCGCATGACCGAGACGCGATCCGTGATTGCCATGATCTCGCGCAGCTTGTGCGTAATGAGGATGACGGTCTTGCCCTGCTCCTTGAGCGAGCGGAGCAAACCAAACAGCGCGTCGGCCTCGGCGGGCGTGAGCACGGCGGTGGGCTCGTCGAGGATGAGGATATCCGCGCCGCGATAGAGGGCTTTCAGGATCTCGACGCGCTGCTGCAGGCCGACGGAGAGATCACCAACAGTGGCGTCCACGTCGATCTCAAGACCGTAATCCTTGGCGAGCCGCGCGAGCTCGGCGCGCGCCTTGGCCTCGCCCGCGCGCAGCATGGCGCCGCCCTCGGCGCCGAGCATCACGTTGTCGACGACGCTCAAGGGTTCGACCAGCATGAAATGCTGATGGACCATGCCGATGCCTGCCTGAATGGCGTCGTTGGGCGAGCGGATGGAAATCGTCTTGCCGTTGACGTGGATCGCGCCGGAATCCGCCTCGTAGAAGCCGTAGAGGATCGACATCAGGGTCGACTTGCCCGCGCCGTTCTCGCCGACGATGCCGTGGATCGTGCCGCGCTCGACACTTAAGGACACGTCCTTGTTGGCGTGAACGGCGCCGAAGCTCTTGTTGATGGCAATGAGTTCAATGGCTGGGGACATCGGCCTCGAATGGTCTGCCGGCAATGACGAAAACGAGAGCCGGATCTTATCGGAAAATCAAAACGCGGTCGAAAAAGATTCGGCCGCAGACCGTTGCGGGCCTGCGGCCGAACCACATTTCATCTTACATCGGGCACTTGGAGTCCGACATGTAGTCATGCACCTTGATCGTGCCGGACTTGATGCCTTCGGCAGCCTTGTCGGCAGCGGCCTTCATGTCGGCGGTGATCAGCGACTTGTTGTTGTCGTCGAGCGCCCAGGCCACACCGTCTTCCTTGAGGCCGAGAACCGAGAGGCCGGCCTTGAAGGTGCCCTTTTTGGCCTGATCGAAGACGTTGTAGGTGGCCACGTCCACGCGCTTGACCATGGAGGTCAGGATCTTGCCGGGATGCAGGCCGTTCTGGTTCGAGTCGACGCCGATGCCGAGCTTGCCCGCATCGGCCGTGGCGCGCAGCACGCCCACGCCGGTGCCGCCGGCCGCATGGTAGACCACGTCGGCGCCTCGATCGATCTGGCTCTTGGCGAGCTCACCGCCCTTCACCGGATCATTCCAGGCCGCACCTGTGGTGCCGGTCATGTTCTGGAACACCTCGGCGTCCTTCTTAGCGTATTTCACGCCCTGGACGTAGCCGCAGGCGAACTTGCGGATGAGCGGGATGTCCATGCCGCCGACGAAGCCGACCTTGCCGGACTTGGAAGCCTGGGCCGCTAGGAGGCCGACCAGGAACGAGCCCTCATGCTCCTTGAACACGATGGACTGCACGTTCGGCTTCTCGACCACGGCGTCGATGATTGCGAACTGCGTCTTCGGGAACTCCTCAGCGACCTTCTTCAGCGCACTCTCCTGGGAAAAGCCGACGGCCACGATCGGCGAGAAGCCGTCGCGGGCGAAGCGGCGCAGGGCCTGCTCGCGCTGGGCGTCGTTCTGCGGCTCGAAATCGCGGTAATCGGTGCCCGTGTCCTTCTTGAACTTCTCGGCACCCGTGTGAACGCCCTCGTTGAAGGATTTGTCGAACTTGCCGCCGAGATCGTAGACGACGGCGGGCTTGAAGGCCGCCTGCTGCGCAAAGGCAGCCGTGGCGGAAAAGGCGAGGCCTGCGAGTGCGAGGCCGAATTTGGTGACTGTCATCGGCATTGTTCCCTGTTTGACGCCGGCTTGCTGGCCGGTTGCCCCTTGACGATGGCACGGCAAGGGTCACAACGCCAAGGCCTCTGTCAAGGCGGCATGTTATTTCCTTCAAGGAATGGTTGATAGCAGGAGCCATTCCCGTAAGGTCACGACATGCCTCTGACATCAGACGAAATCGATCGCTATGCCCGCCATCTGGTCCTCCGGGACGTGGGCGGGCCGGGCCAGTTGAAGCTGAAGGCCGCTTCCGTACTTGTGATCGGCGCCGGCGGCCTGGGCGCGCCCCTGATCCAGTATCTTGCCGCTGCCGGGATCGGCACCATCGGTATCGTGGACGACGACGCGGTCAGTCTTTCCAACCTGCAGCGGCAGGTGATCCACGGCACCCCTGATATCGGCCGCCCCAAGGTGGAGAGTGCGGCGGAGGCCATCGGACGGCTCAATCCGCATGTGACGGTCGAGCCGTTCTCCTTGCGGCTGACGGCCGAGAACGCGCGGGATCTGGTCCGCCGCTTCGACATCGTCGCCGACGGGTCAGACAATTTCGACACCCGTTATGCGGTCTCGGACGCCTGTTTCTTCGAGAAGAAGCCCCTGGTGACGGCGGCTTTGGGACAATTCGACGGCTCCCTCACCACGATCCGGGCCCATGAGAACGGCCCGGACGGCAAGCCCAACCCCACCTATCGCTGCCTCTTCCCCTCCCCGCCTCCACCCGGCGCGATCCCGACCTGCGCGGAAGCGGGCATACTCGGCGCCCTCACCGGCGTCATGGGCAGCCTCATGGCCATGGAGGTGATCCGGGAGATCGTCGGCTTCGGCGAGAGCCTCGTGGGCCGATTGCTGATGGTCGATGCGCGATCCATGCGGTTCGACACGGTTCGATACGGCTGGGATGAGGGGAACCCGTTGAGTGGTTCCAGGACCTGAACCCTCTCCCGCATAGGGGAGAGGGTTGAATGCGGCTACGACCTCAACACCGCGCCCGTCTTCTTCGACACCTCCCCGACGATCTTGGCCGAAACGGCCTCGATCTCCGCGTCGGTGAGCGTCTTTTCGGTCGGCTGCAGGGTGACGGCGATGGCAACCGATTTCTTGTCCGGATCGATGCCGGTGCCCTCGTAGATGTCGAACACGTCGACGCCGACGATAAGCTGGCGCTCGGCGCCCTGAGCGGCCCTCACGATATCGCCCGCCGCCACATCGCGGCCGACCACGAAGGCGAAGTCGCGGGTGAGCGGCTGGAAGTCGGGCAGGGTGAGCTTCGCCTTCATCTTGGTCGGCTTCGCCTTGGGCGGCGGGAGCGCGTTGAGATTGAGCTCGAAGGCGACCAGCGGGCCTTTCAGGTCAAGAGCCTTGAGCACCTTCGGGTGCACCTCGCCGAAGGCGCCGACCACGTTCTTGGGGCCGAATTGCAGCGTGCCCGAACGGCCAGGGTGGAACCAGGCCGGACCGCCCGCCACGATCTGGAGACCGCCGGCGGGAATACCGAGCGCGGCCAGCAGGGCCAGCACATCCGCCTTGGCGTCGAAGGCATCGACGCTCTCGGCACCGCCGTCCCAGTGACGGCCGACGCCTTCCACCCGCGCCGTGCCGCGACGGACCGCAGCCGCCTTGGTGGACTGGCCTTCCGGCTCATCCGAGGCGAAGGTCTGGCCGACCTCGAAGAGGGCTACGTCACCGAAGCCGCGATCCGCGTTGCGCTGCGCCGCCTTGAGCAGGCCGGGGAGCAGGCTCGGACGCATGTCGGAGAGTTCGGCCGCGATCGGATTTGCCAGCGCCAGCCGCGCATCGCCGCTGCCGAACAGCTCCGCCTCGCTCTTGGCGATGAAGGACCATGTGACGGCCTCCACCAGTCCGCGCACGGCGAGTGCACGGCGCGCCAGGCGCGTGCGCTTCTGGATCAGGGTGAGGATAGGCTTGGCCACGGCATCCTCGAGGCGCGGCAGGGGCTTGGGCTCGATGCGGTCGACACCGGCGATGCGGATAACCTCCTCGACCAGATCCGCCTTGCCCTCGATGTCGGGACGCCAGGAGGGAGCCGTGACGCTGACGCGCTCGCCCGAACCCTGAAGATGGAAGCCGAGCTTTTTGAGGATCTCTTCCGACTCGGAGGGCTGAACATCGAGACCCGATAGGCGCGGAACCTCGCTCCAGGGGAACTCGATGATGCGGTTGTCTTGCGGAATTTTTCCGGCAACCGTGACCTCGCTCGCCTCGCCGCCGCACAGGTCGATGACCAGCTTGGTGGCAAGGTCGAGACCCGGCACGGTGAAGGCTGGATCGACACCACGCTCGAAGCGGTAGCGCGCATCGGTGATGATACCGAGCTTTCGGCCGGTCTGCGCGATGTTGAGCGGATCCCACAAGGCCGATTCGATCAACACATCGGTCGTGTTCTCGTCACAGCCCGAATGCTCGCCACCCATGATACCGCCGATGGACTCGACGCCGTTCTCGTCGGCGATCACCACGATTCCCGGATCGAGCTTGTAGGTGCGGGTGTCGAGCGCCAGCACCTCCTCGCCCTCCTTCGCGCGGCGGACGGTGAGGTTGCCCTTCACCTTCTTGGCGTCGAAGACATGGAGCGGACGGCCGCGGTCGAAGGTCATGTAGTTGGTGATGTCCACCAGGGCGTTGATCGGGCGAAGGCCGATGGAGAGCAGACGACTCTGCATCCATTCCGGCGATGGGCCGTTCTTCACGCCGCGCACGAGGCGAAGCGCGAAGGCAGGGCAGAGCTTCTCGTCCTCGATCGTCACCGAGACCGGGCAGGCGCCCTTAGCACCAACGGCTGCACCGTCGTCGCCCTTGAGCGTGCCGAGGCCGGCGGCCGCGAGATCGCGGGCGATGCCGTGGATCGAGGTGCAGTCCGGACGGTTCGGCGTGAGGTTGATTTCAACCACCGGATCGTCGAGGCCCGCATAGGCTGCGTAAGGCTGCCCCACCGGCGCATCGGCGGGAAGGTCGATGATGCCGTCATGATCGTCGGAGATCTCAAGCTCCGCCGCCGAGCACAGCATCCCGGCGCTCTCGACGCCGCGGATGGTGCCGATTCCGAGCGTGATGTTCTTGCCCGGAATGTAGGTGCCGGGCGGCGCGAACACGCTCTTCATACCGGTGCGGGCATTCGGGGCGCCGCACACGACCTGGATCGGTGCGCCCTCGCCGGTATCGACCATGCACACGCGCAGGCGATCGGCGTTGGGGTGCTGCTCGGCGGAGATCACATAGGCGACCGTGTAAGGCGCCAGCGTCTTCGCCTTGTCCTCGACCCCTTCGACCTCAAGGCCGATGCGGGTGAGCGTCTCGACGATCTCGTCGAGGGAGGCTGACGTATCGAGATGATCCTTCAGCCAGGAGAGGGTGAATTTCATGGTGTATCTCCTGCAATGGGCAGGTTGGATGAAAGGGTTGCGAAGATCGTATCGAGAATGACGTCGAGCCCGGTCAGGACGTCGTGGTTCCAGAATCGGAGGACGCGATAGCCCTGCGCCTCGAACCAGGCATCTCTCGTCTGGTCCCGTTCCACGTGTCGGTCGAAGCCATGTTGCGCCCCATCAACTTCAATCACGAGCCTCGCTGCGTGACAGATGAAGTCCGCGACGTAAGGCCCCATAGGAACCTGACGGCGGAAATGAAGCTCCTGAAAACGATGGGCCTTGAGAGCATGCCAGAGCTTGCGCTCGGCAGGCGTCATCTCACGGCGCATCCGCTTGGCCTGAGAACGCTGACGATACGTCACATGAGCATGCGCGGGCCCATCCCCTCCCCCCTTGTGGGGGAGGGTTAGGGAGGGGGGTGCGGCGCCATCGGAACGACCTGTACCGTCCGTTGACCCGTGGTTACCCCCCTCTCCAACTCTCCCCCACAAGGGGGGAGAGGGCTTTTCGGGCTCGCGCGCGATCATCACGAAGTCAGGCCGCTGACGAGGCTCGGGATGTCGAGCGGGCGGAAGCCGTAATGGTTCAGCCAGCGCACATCGGCCTCGAAGAAGGGGCGCAGGTCCGGCATGCCGTATTTGAGCATGGCGATGCGGTCGATGCCCATGCCCCAGGCAAAGCCCTGATACTCGTCCGGGTCGAGGCCGCAATTCCTCAGCACATTCGAATGGACCATGCCGCAGCCGAGGATCTCGAGCCAATCCGTGCCCTCGCCGAAGCGGATCTCGCCGCCCTTTCGCGAGCACTGGATATCGACCTCGGCGGAGGGCTCGGTGAAGGGGAAGAAGGACGGGCGGAACCGCATCTTCACCTGCTCGACCTCGAAGAAGGCCTTGCAGAACTCTTCGAGAATCCACTTCATGTGCGCGATGTTGGCCTGCCGGTCGATGACGAGGCCTTCCACCTGGTGGAACATCGGCGTGTGGGTCTGGTCCGAGTCGTGGCGATAGGTCCGGCCGGGAATGATCACCCGGATCGGCGGCTTCTGCGATGTCATGGTGCGGATCTGGACCGGCGAGGTATGCGTGCGCAGCACCTTGCGCTCGCCCTTCTCGTCAGAGGCGAGAAAGAAGGTGTCGTGCATCTCGCGGGCCGGATGCCCCTCGGGGAAGTTCAGCGCCGTGAAGTTGAGATAATCCGTCTCGATGTCCGGCCCCTCGGCCACGGAGAAGCCCATATCGGCGAAGATCGCCGTCAGTTCCTCGATCACCTGGCTGATCGGGTGGACGCGGCCCCGAACTTCGGGCGCTTCCGGCACCGGCAGCGTCACGTCGATGCGCTCGGCGGAGAGGCGGGCCTCGAGAGCGGCTTCGGCAAGCGTCTCCCTCTTGGCCGTGATGGCGCCCTGCACCTTGTCGCGCAGGCCGTTGATGAGCGGGCCGCGCTCCTTGCGCTCCTCGGGGCTCATGGCGCCGAGGGTCTTCAGGAGTTCGGAGACGGAGCCCTTCTTGCCGAGCGCGGAGACGCGCACGGATTCCAGGGCCGCTTCGTCGCCGGCGGCTTCGACCTGGGAAAGCAGGTCATGTTCGAGTTGATTGAGGTCGGTCATCGGTCCCTTGCCAGATGCAAGCGCTTTGAGTGAGGCGCGGCGCGGGAACCATCAAGTCTTCCGAGCCGCAGAATGGCAACCGACAGCCCTTTGGCCGTCAGCGCGGATGGTCTCGGAGAAGGGGGAGTAAGGCGGTGCGGCTGACGATTCAGCCGCACCTAAAGCTAGTCTATCCGATTTTAAGCGGCCTGCTGCGGCAGGGCAGCCTTGGCGCGCTCCACGTAAGCGGCGAAAGCCGCCGGCTCATGGATGGCCAGTTCGGACAGGACCTTGCGATCGACCTCGATCCCAGCCTTGCCGAGACCGTCGATAAATCGGGAATAAGTCAAGCCATGCGTGCGGACGGCAGCGTTGAGGCGCTGGATCCAGAGAGCGCGGAAGGTGCGCTTCTTGTTGCGACGGTCGCGAGTGGCATACTGCATGCTCTTCTCGACCGCCTGCTTGGCGATGCGGATGGTGTTCTTGCGGCGGCCATAGAAGCCCTTGGCTGCCTTCAGAACCTTCTTGTGCTTGGCGTGGGCGGTAACGCCCCGTTTGACGCGGGCCATTTAAAAACTCCTTCAAAAATCCGGGATGCGAGGAAGAACCGCCTTAGCCGTTCGGCAGGAAGTACTTCTTCACGTTGTACGCGTCGCCCTCGAACAGGGTCGTGGTGCCGCGCAGGTTGCGGATCTGCTTGTTAGTCCGCTTGATCATCCCGTGGCGCTTGCCGGCCTGGGCGTAAACGACTTTGCCGGTGCCAGTGATCTTGAAGCGCTTTTTCGCGCCCGACTTCGTCTTCAGCTTGGGCATTTGGCTCTCCTTTGGACAAGCTTCCGAAGCGGTAGAACCGCCCCTTGGCCTTTTCATTGCTGCATTGAGCAAAACGAACCGCCACGGCAGCCCTAACAGCCGGGCGGTTCAATGAAGGGCGGCTTATGACAGAAGCCTGCCCAAAAAGCAATGGCCGCCGGAGCACCGACGGCCATGAATTTCGCTGAGGAACTGGTCTCTTAGCGCGGCGCCAGGACCATGACGACCTGACGGCCCTCGAAGTTCGGCTCCATCTCGACCTTGGCGAGATCGCCCACATCGGCCTTGACCCGGTCCAGAACCTTCAGGCCCAGCTGCTGGTGCGCCATCTCGCGGCCACGGAAGCGCAGGGTGATCTTCACCTTGTTGCCTTCCTCGAAGAAGCCCTTCATCGCCTTCATCTTGACCTCGTAGTCGTGGTCATCGATGCCGGGACGCAGCTTGATTTCCTTGACCTCGACCGTCTTCTGCTTCTTGCGCGCCTCGGCGGCCTTCTTCTGCTCGAGAAAGCGGAACTTGCCGTAGTCGAGGATCTTGCAGACAGGGGGGGTGGCGTTCGGCGAGATCTCCACGAGATCGAGCCCCACGTCTTCCGCTATGCGGAGGGCATCGATGAAGGGCATCACGCCCCGGTTCTGCCCGGCATCATCGATCAGCTGCACTTCGCGAACACCGCGAATATCTCGGTTGGCGCGCGGCCCGTCCTTCTGCGGCACGGGCATAGGTCTCATTGGTCTGCGAATGGCTCGTATCTCCTGTTGAAGGGCTAGACCGAGGAATGAGAGATCCTGGGGGATCCCTGCTGGACTGCTCAGCCTTGCCACGAATGAATCGACATTTCGCGCAAATCCGCGCGAAGTCAACTTGTTCTATGGGTAAAACGACCCTCCAGGAGGGCCGAATACACATCGAGGGTGCTGGACACCATGCGTTCGAGCGAGAAATGACGCTCCACATGGGCCCTCGCCCTGGCTCCCAGGGCGATCCTGGCGCTGGCACCCAGATTCAGCGCCGCTCCGACCGCATCGGCCAGGGCATCGGCGTCTCCAGCCGGAATCCGCCAGCCCGTCCGCTCGTGCGGCGCCACGGCGGGCGGGGACAGGACCGTCTCGGGCACAGCCCCGAGATCGGACACGACCACTGGTGTCCCCATGGCCTGCGCCTCCACGGCCGAGCGGCCGAAGGCCTCGGGCTCCGTGGACGGCACGGTCACAACGGAGGCCGCCAGGAAGGCGGCCGGCATGTCGGTGCAATGGCCGACCCGACGCACGACGCCCTGCAGCCTGCGTGCCGCAATCAGGTTGTCGAGATCCTTCACATAGGAGTCCCTCCCCTGTGGATCGCCGGCGAGGATATAGGCCACGTCCGCCAGGCCCGCATCGCGCAGCTTGGCCGCCGCCTCGATCAGCACCTTCTGACCTTTCCAGCCGGTGAGGCGGGCCGCGAGCAGCACCACGCGCTCATGGGGCGCGACCTCCCAGGCCTTGCGCAGCGCCTCGATCCGCTCCGGCGCGATGGCCTGGGGCGAGAAGACCGAAAAGTCCGTTCCCCGGTGGATGACGCGGATCCGGTCGCCGGCCTGGGGGTAGACCGAGCGGATCAGCTCTCCCGTGTAATGGGAATTGGCAATAACTGCATCGCCCCGCGCCATGACAGAATTGTAGAGGACCTTGACGGAGGAACGGCCGGAATAGCTGCCGTGATAGGTCGTCACGAACGGGATGTTGAGGGAGCGCGCGGCTCCCAGTCCCACCCAGGCAGGAGCCCGGGAGCGGGCATGCACCAGCGAGACCCGCTCGTTGTGGCAGATCCGGGCGAGCTTCCGCACGTTGACGAGCATGGAGAAGGGGTTTTTCGTCGCTGCCGGGAACGGGATCCACACCCCGCCCTTGGTCTGGAGTTCACCGACGAGGCGTCCGCCCTCCGTGGCCACGAGGGCGCGGGCCCCGGCATGAACCAGGCCCTCGGCAATATCGACGGTGGTGCGCTCGGCGCCTCCGGCCTCCAGCTCGGGCACGATCTGCAGAATGGTCCGGCCCTCCAGCGGATGCACATGAGACGACGGGAAAGCCATCCCTCCGCCGGGTCGCGTTGAAAAACTCACGGATGTAAGAGCCTTCTCAAAAGAATCGTCTAGAAACGGTTGCTTCAAAGCAGTTGAGGATGAGTTAACCATGCCGCAAAGCGTCACGGCTGGCCAGGATGCCCGCCCCATCGCCGTATTGTCCCGCGAGGGCAAGGGTCCACCCGTCGTGTGGCTCGGCGGCTTCAAGTCCGACATGCGCGCGACCAAGGCGACCGCCCTCGACGAATGGGCTGCCGCGAACGGCCGCGCATTCCTGCGCTTCGATTATAGCGGACACGGGGAATCGGGGGGAGCCTTCGAGGAAGGCACAATTTCCCGCTGGCTCGAGGATGCGCTGACCGTGATCGGGCAATTCGTCCGGGAGCGTCCCGTCTTCGTCGGCTCGTCCATGGGGGGCTGGGTCAGCCTGCTGGCGGCCCGCCATCTCATGGAAAAGCAGCCGGAGATCGCTCCCGCGGGAATCGTCCTCATCGCCCCGGCGATCGACATGACCGAGCGGCTGATGTGGGGGCGCTTTCCCGAGGATCTCAAGAAGAGCGTGCAGGAGACCGGCGTCTATCACCGGCCCTCGGCCTATTCGGACGATCCCTACCCGATCACCTGGAAGCTGATCGAGGACGGGCGTCGGCACCTCCTCCTCGACCGGCCGATCCAGACCGGTTGCCCGGTTCATATCCTGCAGGGCATGGAGGACCCCGACGTGCCCTGGAGCCACGCGCTCGAGCTCGTCGAGCACCTGCCGGGAGACAGCGTGTCGCTGACCCTGATCAAGGACGGCAACCACCGGCTCTCCCGGCCGGAGGACATCGAGCGACTGATTGCTGCGGTGGAAGCGATTGCCTGAACTCAGGGGACGTGAGCCTTAATGCAGGCTCACCGTCGTCAGGTCATGCGCCCAGGCATTGGCCACGGCGGCATCGTGGTTGTCGGTCAGCAGGATGGGTTCGCCGCTGGCGGACAGGAGGGCGAACAGCCGCATGCCGGGCTGGAGCTTCGGCGCCTGCGGGAAGAGTCGCGCCACCTCGTCGGATTCGAGCGGCTTCACATAGGCCATCTGCCCGACACCCAGGGATGCCAGTTCGGCAACATCAACGACCGGCTTGGAATGGTTGTTGGACTGGAAATTCATGGACATCTCCTTTTTGCGGATGCCGTCACACCTTGTCCGGCGCAGCGATGTCGATCTTGCGGACGATCCGCTCCGGCTCGGGCCGGACGAGATCGATCGACAACAGTCCGTTGGACAGGTCCGCGCCCATGACCTCCATGCCGTCGACAAGGAGGAAGGTGCGCTGGAACTGACGGGCGGCGATGCCGCGATGAAGGAAGTGCCTTGTCTTGTCGTCTGACTGACGCCCCCGGATGACGAGCTGATTCTCCTCCAGGGTCACCTCCAGCTGGTCCCGGGTGAATCCGGCGACGGCCAGGGTGATACGGAGACGCTCGGGAGCGTGTTCGGTGCGAGCCAGACGCTCGATGTTGTATGGCGGATAGCCGTCTCCTGCTGCCTTCGCGACGCGGTCGAGCGCCTGCTCGATCTCATCGAAGCCTAACAGGAACGGATGCCCAAAGGGCGACTGACGCGACATGTTCGAAGCCCAAGGTTAGAGGCACTTCGGTGGTTTTGAGCCCGCTCATGCGGCGCTCAAGTGGCTCCGGAAGGAGCCGCTGTCAGCAATATGGCTATGGCAACTGGCCCTATCAAGATCCTGCCGGATCGCTCCGGCAGGAGCCTCAAATCGAGAGTTGATAGAGAACCGATCAGACTCGCTCCCGCCACCAGGCGACCTGCTCGGCCACGCGGACCGGGGACGTTCCGCCGAAGCTCGTGCGGGAGCGGACAGAGTTCTCGACGCCGAGCACGTCGTAGAGACCCTTGTGGATCTTCGGTTCGACGGCCTGCATGACCTCCAAGGGAAGCTCCTCCAGGGTGCAGCCGCGCTTCTCCGCCTCCGAGACGATCCGCCCCGTGATGTGGTGGGCATCCCGGAAGGGGATGTTGAGGCTGCGCACGAGCCAGTCGGCGAGATCGGTTGCCGTGGAGAAGCCGGCGCCGGCCACCGCGGCCATGCGCTCGGGCACCGGCTCCAGGTCCTGGATCATGCCGGTCATGGCGGCGAGTACGATTTCGATGGTGTCGGCTGCATCGAAGAGCGGCTCCTTGTCCTCCTGCGTGTCCTTCGCATAGGCGAGCGGCAGGCCCTTCATGACGGTGAGCAGGGAGACCAGCGAGCCGACGACCCGTCCGCTCTTGCCGCGCACCAGCTCGGCGGCATCGGGATTGCGCTTCTGCGGCATCATGCTGGAGCCGGTGGTCCAGCGGTCCGGCAGGCGCACGAAGCCGAAGGGAGCTGACATCCAAATGATAATTTCTTCCGCCAGACGTGACAGATGCATGGCGCAAATGGAAGCCGCTGTCATGAATTCCAGAAGGCTGTCCCGGTCCGAGACGGTGTCCAGCGAATTGCGGGTCGGGCCGTCGAAGCCGAGCGCCTTGGCGGTCATATGCCGGTCGATGGGGAAGGACGTACCGGCGAGCGCCCCGGCGCCGAGCGGGCACTCGTTCAGGCGCCTGCGGGAGTCGCGGAAGCGGCTGCGGTCGCGGCCGAACATCTCCACATAGGCCATGAGGTGGTGCCCGAAGGTCACCGGCTGGGCGCTCTGGAGATGGGTGAAGCCCGGCATCACGGTGGCGGCATGGGCCTCGGCCTTGTCGAGGAGGGCACTGATCAGGATGGTCAGCTGCTCGTCCGTCCGGTCATGGGCCTCGCGCACCCAGAGGCGGGTGTCGGTGGCGACCTGGTCGTTGCGGCTGCGGGCCGTGTGCAGGCGGGCCGCCGGATCGCCGATGATCTCGCGCAGCCGGCTTTCCACATTCATGTGAATGTCTTCGAGCGCCGTGGAGAAGGTGAACGAGCCGGACTCGATCTCGCCTAGGACCCGCTGGAGCCCCTGGTGAATGGCGTCCCGGTCGCTTTCGGCGATGATCCCCTGCTTGGCCAGCATGGTGCTGTGGGCGATGGAGCCCTGGATGTCCTGGGAGGCCAGCCGCTTGTCGAAGTCGATGGAGGCGTTGATGGCTTCCATGAGCGCGCTGGGCGAGGACGAGAACCGCCCGCCCCACATGGTGTTGGCACCGGATTTCTTGGCTTCTTCAGACACTGTCGTTCATCCAGAAAGAGGGTCGAGGTGCCTTTGCCATAGTTTGTCTCTTCAGGCCACCCGGATTGACACCGCCTGCCCATTAAGCATGGTGCGCAATGTTTGCCAGTTTAAAACCAGTTGCTGGACTCGACAGATTTTGTGTGATTTGCATTCATACTGGCGCAACAACAGGCGCTCCGAGCGCTGTAAGGGAATGGCCATGAAGCGACTTCCGAAATTTCTCCTATCCGCTGCTTTGGTTGCCACGATGGCGACCTCCTTCTCCGCCGTGATGGCGGCGACCCCGCCGGACACACTGGTCCAGGCCTGGCAGAGCGACGACATCATCACGATGGACCCTGCCGAGGTGTTCGAGCTGAGCGCCTCCGAGATCATGGGCAACACCTATGAGCGCCTGATCACTTACGACATCAAGGACGTGTCCAAGATCTCCGGACAGGTCGCCGAGTCCTGGACCGTTTCTCCGGACGGCAAGACCTATACGTTCAAGATCAAGCCGAACAAGAAGTTCGCCTCGGGCAACCCGATCACCGCCGAAGACGTCGTCTATTCGCTCCATCGCGCGGTGACGCTCGACAAGTCCCCGGCCTTCATCCTGGGCCAGTTCGGCTTCACGAAGGACAACGTGAAGGACAAGATCAAGCAGACCGGCCCTCTCGAACTCACCATCGAAGTCGACAAGCCCTACGCGCCGACTCTGGTTCTCTATTGCCTCGGCAACTCGGTCGCCTCGATCGTCGACAAGAAGCTGCTCACGCAGAACGAGAAGGACGGCGACTGGGGCTATAACTGGCTGAAGACCAAGTATGCCGGCTCCGGCCCGTACATCATGCGCGACTGGAAGGCCAACGAGGTCGTGGTTCTCGAGCGCAACCCGCACTACGAGAAGAAGACCCCCCTCGCCCGCATCATCTATCGCCACATCAAGGAGACCGCGAGCCAGCGCCTCCTGCTCGAGAAGGGCGATATCGACGTGGCCCGCAATCTGAACCCGGAAGAGATCACTGCGGTGTCCAAGAACCAGGATATCAAGGTTCAGAGCGCTCCCAAAGGAACGATCTACTATCTCGGCCTGAACCAGAAGAACCCGAACCTCGCCAAGCCCGAGGTTCGTCAGGCCCTGAAGTACCTCGTGGACTACTCGGCCATCGCCGACACCATCATGAAGTACAAGGGTGAGGTTCATCAGAACTTCCTGCCCAAGGGCTTCCTCGGCGCCGAGACCACCACCCCGTACAAGCTCGACGTCGCCAAGGCGAAGGAGCTTCTCGCCAAGGCCGGCCTGAAGGACGGCTTCTCGGTGACCATGGACACCCGCTCCACCGCCGAGATCACGGGCGTTGCCCAGGCCATGCAGTCGACCTTCGCGCAGGCCGGCATCAAGCTCGAGATCCTGCCGATGGATTCCAAGCAGGCCCTGACCAAGTACCGCGCCCGTCAGCACGACATCTATATCGGCAACTGGGGCTCGGACTATCAGGATCCGAACTCCAATGCGGACACCTTCGCGGCCAACGACGACAACTCGGACAATGCGAAGGCGAAGCCCCTTGCATGGCGCAACGCCTGGGATCCGGGCCCGCTGACCGCCAAGACCCGCGCGGCCGTCATGGAGCGCGATGCGGAGAAGCGCGCGCAGATGTACAAGGAGCTCCAGAAGTCGGTGCTGGAGGACAGCCCGTTCGTGATCTTCCTGCAGCAGACCGAGGTCGCTGCCGTGCGCAAGAACGTGAGCGACTTCATCCTCGGCCCGTCGTTCAGCGACAACGACATGACGCAGGCGAAGAAGAACTGACGCTTCGATGGTTTCAGCAGTCATGAACGGGGGCGGAGGGCACGTCGGTGCCCTCCGCTCCTTCCTTAAGAAAGTCGCCCAGTTCGTCATCGTCCTGGCGACGACCCTCCTCGGCCTCGTTGCCGTCACCTTCTTCATCGGCCGTGTCGTTCCGATCGACCCCGTTATCGCTGTGGTCGGCGATCGCGCGCCGGCCCATGTCTACGAACGCATCCGTCAGGAACTCGGCCTCGACCGACCGCTGATCGAGCAGTTCGTCATCTATGTGAAGAAGGCCGCGACCGGCGATTTCGGCAATTCCGTTCTCACCACCAACCCGGTGATGACCGATATCGTCAACGTGTTCCCGGCGACCCTGGAACTCGCGACCCTCGGCACGCTCATCGGCGTGATCATCGGCGTTCCGCTCGGCGTGCTCGCGGCGGTGAAGCGCGGCACCCTCATCGATCAGTTCGTGCGCGTGCTCGGCCTCGTCGGTTATTCGGTGCCGATCTTCTGGCTCGGTCTGATGGGACTGCTGTTGTTCTACGCGAAACTCGGATGGGTCGCAGGCCCTGGCCGCATCGACGTGACCTATTCCTATCTCTACACGCCCGTCACGGGGATCGTGCTTCTCGATACCGCCATGCAGGGGCAATGGGATGCGTTCTGGGATGCGGTCTCGCACATCATCCTGCCCGCCTGCCTGCTGGGCTATTTCTCGCTCGCCTATATCAGCCGCATGACGCGCTCGTTCATGCTGAATGAACTGGCGCAGGAATACGTCATCGCAGCGCGCGTGAAGGGTCTGTCCGAGATGCGCGTGATCTGGCGCCATGCCCTGCGCAATGCGGCCGTGCCCTTGGTGACGGTGATCGCCCTGTCCTATGCCAACCTGCTCGAAGGCTCCGTGCTCACCGAGACGGTCTTCGCGTGGCCGGGACTTGGCCAGTACATCACCAATTCCCTGCAGAACGCGGACATGAACGCGGTGCTCGGCGGAACCCTCGTGATCGGGACCGTCTTCGTGCTGCTCAACCTCGTCTCCGATCTGCTCTATCGCTTGCTTGATCCGAGGACCCGCTGATGGCCGGCGCCCCTCTCGCTGAACAACCATCAGGCCTTCGGGCCTGGCTGCTCTCCGCAGAGCCGCATTCCCGCTGGCAGGCCCGGCTCGGCCGGTTCTATCTCGGCTGGCGGTCCTTCTCCCGGAACCCGCTCGCCGTGATCGGCCTCGGCGTCGTCCTCCTGCTGATCCTCGTGGCGATCTTCGCCGACGTCATCGCGCCCTATTCGCCAGTCGCCGGCGGAGACCTCCGCACGCAGCGCCTGCTGCCGCCGAGCGAAACCTATTGGTTCGGCACCGACGATCAGGCGCGGGACATCTTCTCCCGCGTTGTCTACGGCTCGCGCATCACGCTCTTCGTCGTGGTGCTGGTGGCTTTGATCGCAACCCCCATCGGCCTTCTGGTCGGCACCGTCTCCGGCTATCTCGGCGGCTGGGTCGATACGGTCCTGATGCGAACCACCGACATCTTCCTCGCCTTCCCGCGTCTCGTCCTGGCGCTCGCCTTCGTGGCGGCCTTGGGCCCCGGCATCGAGAACGCGATCATCGCCATCGCCATCACATCCTGGCCGCCCTACGCCCGTATCGCCCGCGCCGAGACGCTGATGATCCGCAACAGCGATTTCATCGCGGCCGTGAAGCTGCAGGGCGCATCCACGCCGCGCATCATCTTTGGGCATGTGGTGCCGCTCTGCGTCTCGTCACTTATCGTGCGCGTGACGCTCGACATGGCCGGCATCATCCTGACCGCGGCGGGCCTCGGCTTCCTCGGCCTCGGCGCGCAGCCGCCGATGCCCGAATGGGGCGCCATGGTCGCCACGGGGCGCAACTATCTCATCGACCAATGGTGGGTCGCCGCCATGCCCGGTCTTGCCATCTTCGTGGTGAGCCTCGGCTTCAACCTCTTGGGCGACGGCCTGCGTGACGTTCTCGATCCGAAGGCCGCCAAATGACGAAGCCGCTTCTCGACGTCGAAGACCTGCGCGTCCGCTTCCATCTGCGCACCGGCACCGTGGAAGCGGTGCGCGGCGTGTCCTTCCAGCTCGGCCGCGAGCGCCTCGGCATCGTGGGCGAGTCCGGCTCCGGCAAGTCGCAGACGGGCCGCGCGATCCTGGGACTCACCCCTCCTCCCGGCGAAGTTACGGCCAAGCGCCTGACCTTCGACGGGACCGACCTGCTCACCGCCTCGAAGCGGACGCTGCGCACCCTGCGCGGCGGGCGCATCAGCATGGTGATGCAGGACCCGAAATATTCGCTGAACCCGGTCATGACCATCGGCGAGCAGATCATCGAGGCCTACCAGGCGCATGCCAAGGTCGGTCGGAATGAGGCCCGCGACAAGGCGCTCGCCATGCTGGAAGCGGTGAAGATGCGCGATCCCGCCCGTGTCTTCTCGCTCTATCCGCACGAGGTGTCGGGCGGCATGGGCCAGCGCGCCATGATCGCCATGATGCTCGTGACCGATCCCGACCTTCTCATCGCCGACGAGCCGACCTCGGCGCTCGACGTGACCGTGTCGATGGAAGTCTTGCGCATCCTCGACGAACTCGTCACCGAACGCGGCATGGGGCTGATCTTCATCTCGCACGACCTGAAGCTCGTTTCCTCGTTCTGCGACCGGGTGCTGGTGATGTATGCCGGCCGCGTGGTCGAGGAGCTGGAGGCGAAGAACCTGCGCGAGGCGAAGCATCCCTATACGCAGGGGTTGATGCGCTGCCTGCCGACGCTCGCGAACGACGTTCGCCCGCTTCCCACCCTGAACCGCGATCCCGCCTGGGCGCAGTGACAGGTGAAAGATCCGATGCTCGATATCCAGAATCTACAAGTCGTCTTCGGCACCGGCCGCCTCAGGGTCGATGCGGTCAAGGACGTGAGCTTCCATGTGGAGCCCGGCGCAGCCTATGGGCTCGTGGGCGAATCCGGCTCCGGCAAGTCGACGGTGCTGCGCGCCATCTGCGGCCTGGCGCCGATCACCAGCGGACGCGTCCTCGTCGAGGGCAAGGAAGTCACCACGCCGCGTACGAAGGCCTTCTATCGCACGGTCCAGATGGTCTTCCAAGACCCCTACGCCTCTCTCCATCCGCGCCACACGGTCGACCGCACGCTCTCGGAGCCGCTCGCCATTCACGGCGAGAAGGATGCGGAGGCGCGCATTCTTCAGGCGCTCAAGGAGGTCGGCCTCGGTCCCTCCTTCCGGTTCCGCTACCCGCACCAGCTCTCGGGCGGCCAACGCCAGCGCATCGCCATCGCCCGCGCGCTGATCCTGCGCCCGAAGGTTCTGCTGCTCGACGAGCCGACCTCGGCGCTCGACGCCTCCGTGCAGGCGGAGATCTTGAACCTGCTCGACGATCTGCGCCGCAAGCTCGGACTGACTTATATCCTGGTGAGCCACGATCTCGCGGTGGTCGCGCATCTGTGCGAGCGTCTTCTGGTCATGCGCCACGGCGAGGCCGTCGAGGAGACCACGTCCACCGCCTTGCGCTCGGGCGCGGCCTCGAACGATTACACCCAGTCCCTGATCCAGGCGAGCCAGGGCTTTACGAGAGACGTGAAACAGCCGACACAGGCTTTGGTCGGTTGAACTACAATTGCAATCCTAACTGCTTGGCACGAATCCATGTCCCGCTCTTCCCTGATGCCCGTCTTCGATGGCCATAACGACGTCCTTCTCCGCCTCATGCGCGGCAAGATCCAGCCGGAACAGGCTTTTCTGGAGGGCGACAACATCGGACATCTCGACTGGCCGCGCATGAAGGAAGGCGGCTTCGCCGGCGGGTTCTTCGCCGTCTATGTGCCGTCCGACAGCGTTGGCGTCGATGTGGACGCGCTGATGGCGCAGTCGCGCTATGACGTGCCCCTGCCCCCGCAACTGGCGCTGGCGCCGAGCCAGCAGGTCACCGTGCACATGGCCTCGCTCCTCATCCGCATCGAGCGTGCCTCGAAGGGCGAGGTGAAGATCTGCCGCACGGCCGCGGACATCCGTCAGTGCATCGACACCGGCAGGCTTGCGGCCATCCTGCACATCGAGGGGGCGGAAGGCATCGATCCCGACCTGCATATGCTGGACGTGCTCTACGAGAGCGGATTGCGGTCCATCGGTCCGGTCTGGAGCCGCCCCAACATCTTCGGCCACGGCGTGCCGTTCCGCTATCCCTCGACGCCGGACACGGGCCCGGGACTCACGGATCGCGGCCTCGAACTGGTGCGCGCCTGCAACCGGCTCAAGGTCATGATCGACCTCTCGCACCTGAACGAGAAGGGCTTCTGGGACGTGGCGCGCCTCTCGGATGCGCCGCTCGTCGCCACCCACTCGAACGCGTGGGAGATCTGCCAGCATTCGCGCAATCTCACCGACAGGCAGCTCGCCGCGATCCGCGAGAGCCGCGGCATGGTGGGCGTGAACTTCGCCACCTCCTTCATCCGCCCCGACGGCCAGCGCAACGACGACACGCCGCTGGAGGAGATGATCCGTCACATGGATTATCTGATCGAGCATGTGGGCGTCGACGGCGTCGGCCTCGGATCCGATTTCGACGGCGCCACCATCCCGGCCGAGATAGGCGACGCGCGCGGCCTGTCACGCCTCGTCGACGCCATGCGCCGGCACGGCTACGACGAAGCGACCCTGCGCAAGCTCTGCTACGAGAACTGGGTGAACGTCCTCGAGCGCACCTGGGGGCGGTGAGTTTCCGACAGATTTCTCTCAGCTTTATCCCGAAAGTCTGGCTCAAATCGGCACATCCCTAAGCCCTCATCCTGAGGAGGAGCTTTAGCTCCATCTCGAAGGACGAGGGCGTCTCCATTGTTCCCTGGCCCCTCCTTCGAGACGCAGACTTCGTCTGCTCCTCAGGATGAGGTTGAGCTA
>KI912031.1:95022-100302 GCA_000517005.1 Microvirga lupini | reverse complement strand
CTTGGCTCACTGCTCCGCCTTCGACGTCAGCGCGAAGACACTCGCGATGCCGCCGACCCCGAGCATCAGCATCAGGCTGACCGCATTGATGGCAGGTGTCGCACCCTCGCGCATCTGACCAAACATGGTGATCGGCAGCGGCGGCTCGGAGCCGACGAGCATCAGGGTCGTGTTGAAATTCTCGAACGACATCAGCAAGGCCACGAGTCCGGCGCCGATGAGCGCAGGGCTCAAGAAAGGCAGCGTGATCGTACGCAACACCCGCGCGCGGCTGGCCCCGAGGTCGAAGGCCGCCTCCTCCAGAGAACGGTCGAACTTGCGCAGGCGCGCGGCAATGATGAGCGTCGAGATCGTGAGGATGAAGGAGAGCTGTCCCAGGATCACGAGCGGCAGACCGGGGCGCAGGAAGTCGAGATCGGTCTGAAGCCAGTCCTCGAGCCCGTTCGCAAGCCGTGAGAAGAAGGCGAGGATCGAGATGCCGAGCACCACGCCGGGAATGACGAGCGGCCAGAGCATCATCATTCCCAGAAGGGTCCTGCCGCGAAATTCCGCCCGCTCCAGCACCCAGGCATTGACCGTGCCGAGGATCACGGCGAGCAATGCCACAGGGATTGCGACCTTGAAGCTGTTGCCGATGCTGTCGAGCCAGATCAGATCAGCCAGCACGCCGGGCTTGCCGAAGACGGCGCCCGACCCGGTGAACCATTCGAGCGTGAAGCCGCGCCAGGGCGGCGACGGGAACGGGCTCGCATTGAAGGCGAAGATCGCCACGACGAGGAGCGGCGCGAAGAGGAAGAGATAGAACGCCGCGATGTAGAGCTTCCAGGCGATGGACGGACGGTTCATGGCTGCCTCATGCCTGCTTCAAGGTCGTGCCGAGGCTCTGGCCGGTGAGGCGCAGGCCCAGCCACACGATGGCGGAGGACAGCAGCAGGAGCAGCATGCCGAAGGCCGCGCCCTGGGGCCAGTTGAAGCGCGTGATGAACTGCGCGTAGATCTGCTCGGTGAACCACAGGCCGTTCTTGCCGCCGAGCAGCACCGGCGTGGCGAAATTGCCGACGGTCAGCATGAACACGATGATCGAGCCCGCGACGATGCCCGGCATCGCATGGGGGATGACGATCCGGCGCAGCACGGTCCAACGGCTGCCGCCGAGATCGAAGCCTGCCTCGACGACGGCGGCCTCCAGGCTCTCCAGCGCATTGGCGAGCGGCACGATCATGAACAGCAGACCGCCATAGACGAGGCCGAGGATCACGGCGCCGTCGTTGTAGAGAAACTCCACGCGCTGCTCCGTGAGGCCCGTCGCCTGCAGCAGGTACGAGAGCACGCCGGTCTCGCGCAGCAGCATCATCCAGCCGAGCGTGCGCACGAGTTCCGACACCCAGAACGGCAGCAGGCAGAGCAGCAGCAGCATCGCTTTGAGGCGCCCCTGCGCCACGCGGGCGATGTAGAGTGCGATGGGAAAAGCGAGCACGAGCGTCAGCGCCGTCACGACAATCGACATGAAGGCGGTCCGCGCGAAGGTGCGCCAGTAGAGCGGCTCGGTGAAGAACTCAAGATAGTTGCCGAGCCCGAAGGCATAGACCCGCGGCGCCGCGCGCTCGCTGAAGGAGAGGACGAGGATCTCCACATGCGGCAGCACGATGAGAAGCCCGAGCCACAGGATCGCCGGGGCGAGCAGCAGGAAGAGCGTGAGGCGCTGCGCCGGTTTCGTCATCATGCGGCAAAGACCTTCATGGCATCCGCCGTCCAGCCCACATGGATCGGTGCGCCGACCTCGATGCCGGCGAGCGGTCCCGCCTGCGGCAGCACGGCGCGAACCGGCTGATCGAAGCCCAGCGTGTCGATGAGCAGGCTCGAATTGGCACCGTCGAACAGCACGGCCGAGACCCGGCCTTCGAAACGGTTCGGAAGGTCGCGCAATGCCGGCTGGTTCTGGGCCAGGGCGATCGACTCCGGCCGCACGAAGGCGACGGCCGCCTTCTGCGAGACACGGCCCTTTCCCTGGGTCACCGTTCCCGAGGGCAATTGCAGGGCAACGGTCTCATCGGACGAGGACATGATCTCGCCCTGCAGGCGGTTCGTCTCGCCGACGAAGCTCGCGACGAAGGGCGTGGCCGGGTTGTGATAGAGCTCGCGCGGGCTTCCCACCTGCTCGAACTTCCCCTGGTTCATCACGGCGATGCGGTCGGACATGACGAGCGCTTCGGACTGGTCGTGCGTGATGTAGACGAAGGTGGTGTTGAACGTGCCCTGCAGCTGCTTCAACTCGATCTTCATGTGCTCGCGCAGCTTGAGGTCGAGCGCGCCAAGCGGCTCGTCGAGAAGCACGAGCGTGGGCTCGAGCACGAGGCAGCGGGCGATGGCCACGCGCTGCCGCTGGCCGCCGGACAGGGCTGTCACGCGGCGCTCACCGAAGCCTTTGAGGCCGACCCTCTCCAGCATGCGATTGGCGCGCTCCTCCGCGTCCTCACGAGGCACGCCGCGGCAGGTGAGCCCATAGGCCACGTTCTCGCCCACGCTCATCATGGGAAAGAGCGCGAGGCTCTGAAACACCATGTTGACGGGGCGCCTGTTGGCCGGAACACCGATCATCGATTGCCCGCGGATGCGAATGTCGCCGGACGTTGGATGCTCGAAGCCGGCGATCATGCGCATCAGGGTGGTCTTGCCGCATCCGGACGGGCCGAGAATCGAGAAGAACTCGCCGGGAGCGACGCTGAACGTCACGTCGTCGACGGCCGCATGGCTGCCGAAGCGCTTGGTGATGTTGACGATGTCGAGATCGGTTGAAGAGGCCATGACGCTGCCGGGACAAGCATAGAAACAGGCATCCCCCGGACAAGCCGGGGGATGATGATACACCAGGTTGGCTTTTTACGAACCGGCCTTCAGACGGTCGAGGATCTTGCCCTCGATCTCCTCGATGCCGGCCGGCACCGCCGGATACCACTTGATGTTGTCGATGGCGGCCTTCGGGAAGCTCTCGGCGAACTGGTCCTTCAGCTTGCCCTGCATGAGCTTGTCGGCGCCGTTCGAAGCCGTGAAATTGCCCGCGGAGGCAGCAACTCTTGCTGCAATCTCGGGCTTCATGTTGAAGTTGATCCACTTGTAGGCGGCATCGTCGTTGCGGCCCTTGGCGGGGATCGCGAAGGTGTCGATCCAGCCCAGAGCGCCTGACTTCGGCGCGATGAACTTGATATCGGCATTCTCGGAGTTGAGCTTCCAGCCGCCCGTGTCCCAGGCCATGGCGGCGACGACTTCGCCGGAGCGGATGGCGTTGAGGAGCTGGTCCTTGCCGTCCCAGAAGAACTTCACGTTCTTCTTGCACTCGGCAAGCTTGGCGCCGACCTTCTCCATCATGGCGGTATAGGCCTTCGGGTCCTTGTAGGACGCAAAAGGATCCATGCCGTTGGCGAAGGCGAAGGCAATGAGCGTCGGACGCTTGGCGCGGAAGCTGGCCTTGCCGGCGATCGCGGCATCGCAGAGGTCGTTGTAATCGGCGACCTTCGGGGCAGCCTTGGTGTTCACGACGAGGCCGTCAGTGCCCCAGATGTGGGGAACGCCATAGACCTTGCCGTCGACGGTGGTGTTCTTCTTGGTCGCTTCCAGCATGGAAGCAATGAACTGGTCGGACTTGATCTTGGACAGATCGAGCGGCTTGTAGATGCCGAATTCCGTCTGCGGTCCGGCGATGCGATCCTGGCTCGGCTGGACGAGATCGAAGCCTGCGCCTTGGGTGGCGCGCAGCTTGGAGATCATCTCCTCGTTGTTCGAAAGGGTGACCTCGACTTCGATGCCGGTTTCCTTGGTGAACTGGTCCATCACGTCTTTCGGAACGTAATCGGCCCAGGTCAGGAGCCGCAGCTTCTCGGCGGCCTGTGCCGAGCCGACGACCATGAGAGCGGCAAGAGCCGTAGCCAGCTTCAGGCTGGCGCGTTTGGTCAACATCCTAGTCCTCCGATGTGGTTGGGCTTTTACCCATGTTCCCCAGTTGCAAAACTATATGACAGTTGAACGACGCGCTAGAGGGTCCGAAGCCGGCTTACGAATCCCTCGATGGCTGACAGGCCGCCCCTGCCCCGCTATTGATAGGCTCCCCCTGACGGAGCTTTCACGATGCGCACCTTCTACCCCGAAATAGAATCCTACGATCACGGCATGCTCGATGTCGGGGACGGTCATAGGATCTATTGGGAATTGTGCGGCAACCCGCAGGGGAAACCCGTGGTTTTCCTCCATGGCGGCCCGGGCGGCGGCTGCACGCCGACTCAGCGACGGCTGTTCGATCCGGACAAGTACCGCATCCTGCTCTTCGATCAGCGCGGCTGCGGACGCTCGACGCCTTATGCGAGCCTGGAGGCCAACACCACCTGGCATCTCGTGGCCGATATCGAGCGCCTACGCGAGATGATCGGCGTGGACAAATGGATGGTGTTCGGCGGCTCCTGGGGCTCGACGCTGGCCCTGGCCTATGCCGAAACGCATCCGGAGCGGGTGACGGAGCTCGTCCTGCGCGGGATCTTCACCCTCCGTCGCGCGGAGCTGCTCTGGTACTACCAAGAGGGCGCCTCCTGGATCTTCCCGGACAAGTGGGAGGGTTTCCTCGCCCCGATCCAGGAAGAGGAGCGCGGCGACCTGATGGCCGCCTACCGCAAGCGCCTGATCGATCCCAATCCCGCCGTCCGGGCGAAGGCGGCGAGAGCCTGGAGCCTGTGGGAGGGCGAGACGATCACGCTCCTGCACAACCAAGAATACAGCGACCAGTTCGGCGACGAGCATTATGCCATCGCCTTCGCGCGGATCGAGAACCACTATTTCGTCAATGGAGGGTGGTTCGAGGACGGACAGCTCATCCATAACGCCCATCGCCTGAAAGGCATTCCGGGCGTCATCATCCAGGGCCGCTACGACATCGCCACGCCACCGAAGACCGCCTGGGAGCTGCACAAGGCCTGGCCCGAAGCGACGTTCATCATGGTGCCGGATGCGGGCCACGCCGTGAGCGAACCGGGCATCACGCATCATCTCATCGAGGCGACGGATGCGTTTGCGAGATGAGAGCCTCTAACCAAGCTCTCATCCCGGCGCCGCGTGAGCGGAACCGTGATCGCTCTCAGCCCCTCCCCGTCATGGCCGGGCTTGTCCCGGCCATCCCGATTGGAAGGGCGCGGCGCTTCTCTTTATCGGGACCACCGGCACAAGGCCGGTGATGACATGGGAGGGTGTCATCCCAGGTCTCGCTTTGCTCGCCCGGGATGACGGTGCGTGACCTAC
>KI912031.1:92514-94922 GCA_000517005.1 Microvirga lupini | reverse complement strand
GGCTGTCTTGGATGTCAAAGTCATGATCTACTCCGCTTAGGCCTGAGCTCCAGGCGTCATGTGAAACGTGGCATAGCACGAAGGGCGTCGCGAGGGTCAGCCTAGCAAAAAGAAGCATGGAAGGATGATCCTCAGGCAATGCCCTCACTTGCTTCGGGTGCATGGCCCGATGGATCCAGGCACCGTTGCCGGATCAGCCCCAATGTGAGATGCGGGATATCTGGCCGTTCCGGATCGTCAACAGGTGCACCGTGCCGACACCGAAAATACTCCCCTGTGGCGACAGCGCCGTGACCATCGAGTTCGGCGATATGATCGACCTCGACATCAACGGCATGGTTCTGGCGCTGGACGATATCGTCCGGGCCTGTGCCCCGGCCGGCCTGATCGAAACGGTGCCGACCTATCGCTCCCTCACGATCCAGTTCGATCCGGTGGCAACCGATTATGACGCCTTGGTCAGGCTTCTGAACGAGGAAACGAAGGATCTTGCGCCCCGCAATGACGTCGGGCGGCGCTGGCGCGTGCCGGTCGTCTATGGCGGCGAATACGGCAGCGATCTCGACGAGGTGGCGAACCTGCATGGCTTGACCCCGAGCCAAGTGATCGAGATCCATTCGTCGGCGATCTACCGCATCTACATGATCGGCTTCCTGCCGGGCTTCACCTATCTCGGCGGCCTCGACAAGAGGATCGCCACGTCCCGCCGGCTCCATCCCCGGGCCAAGATTCCGGCCGGGACGATCATGATCGGCGGCGAGCAGGCAGGCATCGCCCCGATGGACATGCCGAGCGGCTGGCATAACCTCGGCCTGACGCCCGTTCGGCCCTATGCACCCGACCGCGATCCGGCCTTCCTGTTCGCGGCGGGCGACGAGATCGTCTTCGAGCCGATCGACGCTTCGCGCTGGGAGGCGCTGGAGAAAGCAGCCCGGGCGGGCGAACCGGTCGCGGAAGAGGTGCGCTCATGACGGATCTCGTGGTGAAATCCTGCGGTCCCATGACCTCCCTGCAGGATCGCGGGCGCCTCGGCTACCAGGGCTTCGGCGTCTCTCCCTCGGGCGCCATGGATCGCCGTGCGCTGGCGATGGCGAATGCGCTCGTCGGCAATCCGCTCGAGACGGCTGCCATCGAGTTCATGAATCTCGGCGGCGCCTTCATCTGCGAGGGCGGCGATCTTCATGTCGCGCTCGTCGGTGCAGGTTGCTCCTTGAGCATCGATGGAACGCCCGTTCCTCCTCAGACCTCTGTTGTTCTCAAGGAGGGACAGAGCCTGGAGGTGGGACATCCGCGGACCGGCACCTTCGCCTATCTCGCGGTGGCGGGAGGCTTTGCGGTCGAGCCTGAACTGGGGAGCCTGTCCTTTCACTTGCGTTCCCGTCTCGGCGGGCTGAAAGGCGCGCCGCTGAAAGCGGGCGACCGCCTCCCCTGCCGGAGTGACGTTCAGGATCGCGAGCCGATGCAGCTGACCGTCGATCCGTTGGAGGAAAGCGGTCCGATCCGTGTGATGATGGGTCCTCAGGACGATTACTTTACGCCGGAAGCGATCCGCACCTTTCTGAACAGCGACTTCACCATCAGCCCCCAGGCCGACCGCATGGGCTTCCAGCTCACCGGCCCGCGTCTCGAACATGCCAAGGGCTTTAACATCGTCTCGGACGGGATCGTGGACGGCCACATTCAGGTGCCGGGCAGCGGCCAGCCCATCGTGCTGATGCGCGACCGGCAGACGGCGGGCGGCTATCCGAAGATCGCGACCGTGATCAGCGCCGATCTCGCCCGCTTCGCGCAGATGCGCCCCGGTACGAGCGTGCGCTTCAAAGCCGTGGAGCGTGCCGAGGCCGTGGCGGCCGCGCGCCGGCTGAAGGAATGGGCAGCCTCCCTGCCCTTGAGCCTCACGCCCGTTCGCTTTAATCTCACGACCGAGCATCTCTTGAGCCGCAACCTGATCGGCGGCACGGTCGACGCGCTCGCTCCCGCAACAACAGATCAGAGCGAGTGAACTGAAAAGGGCGTCGCATCCGCGACGCCCTCTCCCATACTATTTCGCCTTCGTTTTCGTCTTGACGCCGCTCTCCTCAGCACGGTCCGGTGCCCCCGCGGCCTTGGCCTCGCGCCGGCGCGCGTGCAGGATCCATTCGGTATAGCCGTTCGGCTGCTCGGCTCCCTTGAAGATCAGGTCGCAGGCGGCGTTCCAGGCCGGGCCGTCGAATTTCGGCGTCATGGGACGATAGAGCGGATCGCCCGCATTCTGCCGGTCCACCACTTCCGCCATGCGGCGCAGGGTCTCCATCACCTGATCCTTCGTGACGACACCATGGCGCAGCCAGTTGGCGAGGTGCTGGCTCGAAATACGCAAGGTGGCGCGATCCTCCATCAGGCCGACATCGTGGATGTCCGGCACCTTG
>KI912031.1:91656-92414 GCA_000517005.1 Microvirga lupini | reverse complement strand
TTCGCCGTCCAGCCACCATCCATCGATAGATTGGCGCCCGAGATCTGGCTTGCCGCATCCGAGCACAGGAACACGGCGAGCGCCGCGACCTGATCGACGGTCACGAACTGCTTGGTGGGCTGGGCTTCCAGGAGCACGTCGTTGATCACCTGCTCCTTGGTCATGTTGCGTGCCTTCATGGTGTCGGGAATCTGCTTCTCGACGAGGGGCGTCCAGACATAGCCGGGGCTAATGCAATTGACCGTGATGCCGTCGGTGGCCACTTCGAGCGCTACCGTCTTGGTGAGGCCGGCGATGCCGTGCTTGGCGGCTACATAGGCCGATTTGAACGGCGAGGCCACGAGCGAATGAGCCGAGGCCGTGTTGATGATGCGGCCCCATTTGCGGGCCTTCATGCCCGGCACCGCGGCGCGGATGGCATGGAAGGCGGACGACAGGTTGATGGCGATGATCTGGTCCCATTTCTCGACCGGGAAATTCTCCACCGGCGAGACGAACTGGATGCCTGCATTGTTGACGAGGACGTCGACGCCGCCGAATGTCCGCTCGGCAAGGCGGATCATCTCCTCGATCTCATGCGACTTCGACATGTCGGCCGCCGAATAGATCGCCTTGACGCCAAACTCGCTCTCGATGCCGGCACGCGTCTTATCGATCTCGCCCGCATCGCCGAAGCCATTGAGGACGACATTGGCCCCTTCTTTCGCCAGCGCCCGGGCAATGGCGAGGCCGATGCCGCTGGTCGAGCCTGTCACGAC
>KI912031.1:68362-91556 GCA_000517005.1 Microvirga lupini | reverse complement strand
GTGCGGTCGAGGAAGCCCGTGTTGATGAACACGATGCGCTCAGCCGCTGCCTTGATGCAGGCCTTGAGGTTGACCGAGGTGCGCCGCTCCTCGTCCATGATGCCCATTTTCAACGTGTTGCGGGCAAGGCCCAGCATGTCCTCGACGGCGGCGAAAAGGTCGTTGGCGAAGGCCACCTCGTTGGGACCGTGCATCTTGGGCTTCACGATATAGACCGAGCCGGCGCGGCTGTTGCGCAGCGGCCCCTGCCCTTTCAGGTCGTGGACGGCGATCAGCGAGGTGACGGCGGCATCCAGGATGGTCTCAGGAATCTCCTGCCCTGCCTCGTCCAGCACCGCGTCGGTGAACATGTGGTGGCCGACATTGCGCACCAGCATGAGGCTGCGCCCGTGGAGGCGTAGCTCGCCGCTGTTTGGCATGGTGTAGACCCGATCGGGGTTGAGGCGGCGCTCGATGGTCTTGCCGCCCTTTTCGAAGGTCTCGGCGAGGTCGCCCTTCATGAGCCCAAGCCAGGTGCGGTAGATCTGAACCTTGTCCTCGGCATCCACCGCCGCGACCGAGTCCTCCAGGTCCATGATGGTGGAGATGGCGGATTCCAGCACCACATCGGCAATGCCGGCCGGGTCGTCGGCGCCGATCGGATGCGCGCGGTCGATGCGGATGTCCAGGTGCAGGTTGTTGTGGCGCAGAAGCACGGAAGACGGGTTGGCCGCCTCGCCCTGGTAGCCGATGAACTGGGTCGGGTCGATGAGGCCGGTCTCGGTGCCGTCCTGCAGCGTGACGACGAGCGCTCCATCCCGATCCGCATAGCCGACCGCATCCCGGTGGCTGCCGCCGGCCAGGGGAGCCGCCCGGTCCAGCACCTCGCGGGCGCGCTCGACGACCCTGGCGCCCCGAGCCTTGTTGTAGTCTCCGGACCGGGTGGCCCCGTCCTCCTCCGGGATGGCGTCGGTGCCGTAGAGCGCGTCGTAGAGGCTGCCCCAGCGGGCATTGGCGGCATTGAGCGCGTAGCGGGCGTTGGAAACCGGCACCACGAGCTGAGGACCGGCGATGCGGGCGATCTCGTCGTCCACATGCTGCGTCTGAACCGAGAAGTCCTCCGGCTCGGGCAGCACATAGCCGATATCGCGCAGGAAGCGCTCGTAATCCGCCTGATCGAAGGGCTTGCCGGTCCGATTGCGGTGATATTCGTCGATCTGGGCTTGGAGCTTGTCGCGGACGGCGAGCAGCGCGCGGTCGCGCGGCGCGAAGTCCCGGACGAGCCCGGCCAGGCCGCTCCAGAAGGCCGCGCTGGTCACCCCCGTGTCGGCGAGCGCCTCCCGTTCGATGAAATCGTGAAGAACCGGTGCAACCTGGAGGCCGTTCGTCTGGACGCGCGTCATCGTTCCCGCTTTCGGTGGCTAAAGGACTCTGCCTTAGCTTAAGGCGCTGCGACTAAAAATGAAGATCGCCTTCCTTTCCAGGAGAAAAAGGACGAACGATCGGCCCGGATTCTATGCTTTAGAAGTAGATCCGGGTTGTCGGGCAGCTTCCTGCAACAAAAAAGCCGCCGAGCGGCGGCTGTTTTTGGAAGATTTGGTGGAGCCGAGCGGGATCGAACCGCTGACCTCTTGAATGCCATTCAAGCGCTCTCCCAACTGAGCTACGGCCCCTTGAAAACCGCGGCATTGGGGCGCCGCGGCGATCTGATGTTTTTCAGCAGAGGCGTCTCTATAGTCGCCTCCGATCCGAGGTTCAAGCCTCTTCGTCGTCTTCCAGATCACTGTCGATCAGATCCGACACGTCGTCGTCGCCTTCTTCCTCGTCCTCAAGGAAGGTGTCGTCATCGGCCACGTCGTCGCCCACGTCGATATCGTCATCGACCGGGATGTCCTTCTCGTTCTCGCCAGCCTCGACCTCGTCGAGAGAAATCATCTCCGGCCCGGTCGATTCGAGTTCCGTCTCGTCGTCATCGGCGGCCGCGCGAGCGGCCACGGGAGCCGCGACCCGGGTCAGGGCAGTCGCCTGGAACACCGTGCCGCATTTCGGGCAGACAGCCGGGTCCTTGTTGAGATCGTAGAATTTAGCGCCGCAGCTCATGCACTGGCGCTTCAAGCCGAGTTCCGGTTTGGCCACGGGTAATTGCCTTTGGAAGTGAATGATCGGGAACGCTCCGTTAGTCGCGGGGGAATGGCTTGTCAAATAGGAAATTGCAAGACTCGGCCGAGCCCGCGCAAGCTTGCGCGTGACGGCGCGAAAGCCCCGTGTTAGGAGCCCGGCTTGAGAAGAAGGCTTCAAGGAACTCGAGAATGTCGCACGCGCATGGATCGCCATCTCCGGTCGCCAGCAAGGCCGGTACGCCCCTGAAGGGGCGCATCCGCGTCCCCGGCGACAAGTCGATCTCCCACCGCTCCATGATCTTCGGGCTTCTTTCCATCGGCGAGACCCGGGTCGAGGGCCTCCTGGAGGGCGACGACGTGCTGCGCACCGCTGAGGCCTGCCGGGCCCTCGGGGCCACCATCACCCGCGAGGCGCCAGGCCGCTGGCGGATCATCGGCGTGGGCATCGGCGGCCTGACGGAGCCCAAAGACGTTCTCGATTTCGGCAATGCGGGCACCGGCTCGCGCCTGATGATGGGCGTGGCCGGGAGCCACCCGATCACGTCGATCTTCGACGGCGACGCTTCGCTGCGCAAGCGCCCCATGCGCCGGATCCTCGATCCGCTGACCCAGATGGGCGTGGCCGTGATCAGCGAGGCCGAGGGCGGACGGGTTCCGCTGACTCTGCGCGGCCCGAAGGAAACCATTCCGATCACCTACGAAACCCCTGCGGCCTCGGCCCAGATCAAGTCGGCGATCCTGCTCGCCGGCCTCAACTCCCCCGGCAGGACCACCGTGATCGAGCAGGAGGCGACTCGCGACCATACCGAGCGGATGCTGCGCCATTTCGGGGCGAGCGTCGAAGTCGCCCCCCACGGCGCCGACGGCCGCGCCATCACTCTCCAGGGTCAGCCCGAGCTGCGCGGCACGGAGATCGTGGTGCCGACCGACCCTTCCTCGGCGGCCTTCCCTCTGGTGGCGGCCCTGATCACCCCCGGCTCCGACGTGGTGATCGAGGGTGTGATGATGAATCCTCTGCGCACGGGCCTCATCACGACCTTGATCGAGATGGGCGCCTCCATCGAGCGCCTGAACGAGCGGGACGAGGGCGGCGAGACGGTCGCGGACTTACGCGTCCGCCACAGCCGCCTCACCGGCGTTACGGTTCCCCATGCCCGGGCGCCGGCCATGATCGACGAATATCCGATCCTGGCGGTGGCGGCCTCCTTCGCCGAAGGCACGACCCGGATGCAGGGGCTGCACGAGCTGCGCGTGAAGGAATCCGACCGCCTCGCCGCCGTTGCCGCAGGCCTCGCCGAGGCTGGGGTCGAGCATGAGATCCAGGGCGACGACCTCCTCGTTCATGGCTCGAACGGCAAGGTTCGCGGGGGCGGCAATCCGGTGGCGACCCATCTCAACCACCGCATCGCCATGTCGTTCCTGGTCATGGGTCTGGCGACGGCCCAGCCGATGACGGTCGACGACAGCGCCATGATCGCGACGAGCTTCCCCTCCTTCATTCCGCTCATGCGCGAGCTTGGCGCCACGATCCAGGATTGAGCCGCCCATGATCATCGCCATCGACGGCCCCGCCGCCTCGGGCAAGGGTACCCTGGGCAAGCGCCTGGCCGAGCATTACGGCTTCGCCCATCTCGATACCGGCCTGCTCTACCGGGCGGTCGCCCGCGTGCTCATGGACCGGAACATCCCGCTCACCGACCGGGACGCCGCCGCGAAAGTGGCGCAGAACCTGGACGTCAGCCATCTGGATGACGATTCCCGCTTGCGTGGAGCCGCCATGGGCGAGGCCGCATCGGTGGTATCGGCCTATCAGCCCGTCCGGGATGCCCTTCTCGCCTTCCAGCGCCAGTTCGGCGCTCAGGAACCTGGTGCGGTGCTCGACGGGCGGGACATCGGGACGGTGGTCTGCCCCGATGCGGAGGTGAAGCTCTTCATCACCGCCGCGCCCGAGGAGCGGGCGCGGCGCCGTCACCGTGAGCTGCTGAGCCGGGGCGAGCAGGCGGAATACGAGACCATCCTCGTGGATATCCGCCGCCGCGACGAACGCGACATGAACCGGAGCACGGCCCCGCTCAAAGCCGCCGCCGATGCCATGACCCTCGACACGACGCATCTGGATGCCCACGGCGCCTTCCAGGCGGCCCTCGACCTTGTGGAGGGCAAGCGTGCCTCGGCGACCCGCCGATAAGCCTCTCTCATTCTTATGGAGTTGGCTCATCAATCCTTGGTGCTAATCGTTGATCCCTTTCCTTCGCCGGGGATGACACCCTCTTGGTCATGGCCGGGCTTGTCCCGGCCATCCCGATCCGGAAAGCGCTGTGCCTCAGCGATCGAGATCACCGGCACAAGGCCGGTGATGACGGGGAGGTGTTGTCATTGGATCCTCTTCCCTCGCCTGCGGCTCGCCGGGAATGACAAAGATCGACAACCCTCTCCCTTTGTGGGCGGCCTCTCAGGCTGGGGCTGAGGTCCGACCCTCATAAATCGTCATGCTTCAGGCCCCTGGTCCCCGCATGACCTTGCCTTACTTTCAGAAGCTGGCACAGTTCAAAAACCAATCCGGCTCCCGCAAAGGAGATTCCGATGGTTCGCTCCGGCTTCATCCGCCTTGCCGCAGGAATAGCCTGTCTCTGCGCACTTCTGGCCCTGCCGGCCCAGGCGCAGACCGAGACCGAGGTGGACCTCGCCCTCGTCGTGGCCGTCGACATCTCCTTCTCTATGGATACGGACGAACAGGCCCTGCAGCGGGAGGGCTTCGCTCAGGCCTTTCGCTCCAAGCTCGTCCATGATGCGATCCGCGGCGGGATGCTGGGCAGGATTGCCGTGACCTATATGGAATGGGCCGGATCACCCGATCAGAAGGTGATCGTTCCCTGGACCGTCCTCGACAATTCCGAGAGCCTGATGGCCTTCGCGGACAAGATCGCCTCCACGCCCCTGCGACGTGCGCAGCGGACCTCGATCTCCAGCGCCATCGATTTCAGCGTGAAGCTTCTCGATGAAAGCGGCGTCGCCGCCACGCGGCGGGTCATCGATGTTTCGGGGGACGGCCCCAACAACCAGGGACGGCTCGTGATCGAGGCCCGGGATGCGGCCTTGGCCAAGGGCATCACCATCAACGGTCTGCCGATCATGCTGCGCCAGCCCGGCTATCTCGACATCCCCGATCTCGACATCTATTACAAGGACTGCGTCATCGGCGGCCAGGGCGCGTTCACGGTTCCGGTCCGTGAACGCGACCAGTTCATCGAGGCGATCAAGACCAAGATCCTGCTGGAAGTTGCCAATCTCATGCCTCAGCAGTCCCTGACCAACCGCGTTCAGTCCCCTCCGCGCACCAACTGCATGGCCGGCGAGATGCAGTGGCGTGACCGCTGGAGCAATTGAGTTGCCCCTCCCATGAAGCAGATGACGCTGGCGCTCGTGGCCCACGACGCCAAGAAGGACGACATGGCCGAGTTCGTGGCCAAATACGAAAACGACATCCGTCCCTTCGCCCTCTTCGCCACCGGCACGACCGGCGGGCGCGTGATGGAACGCTGCCCGTCCCTGTCCGTCACGCGGCTCAAGAGCGGCCCGCTCGGCGGCGACCAGCAGATCGGCGCGATGATCGCGGAAGGAAAGATCGATGTGCTCTTCTTCTTCGTCGATCCGCTCTCGCCGCATCCGCATGACGTGGACGTGAAGGCGCTCATGCGCCTCGCTCTCGTCTACAACATCCCGATGGCGCTCAATCCCGCCACGGCGGAACGGCTGATCGAGTCGTTCAGGGATTAGGCTCCCCATGGTCATCCGCCCTGAGACTGCCGACGACGCTTCTGCGATCCGAGCCGTCACTTCCGCCGCATTCAAGGGTGCGCCCTACAGCAGCGGCACCGAGGCCGCGATCATCGACGCACTCCGGAATGCAGGCGCGCTGACGCTCTCCCTCGTCGCCGAGGAGCAGGGTCG
This sequence comes from Microvirga lupini, assembly GCA_000517005.1. GTDB lineage: Bacteria > Pseudomonadota > Alphaproteobacteria > Rhizobiales > Beijerinckiaceae > Microvirga > Microvirga lupini. The sequence continues at coordinate 85,506 of KI912031.1, read as the reverse complement.
GATCGTTGGCCACGTGGCATTCTCGCCTGTCACGATCAATGGCAAGGCAGGCCGCTGGTTCGGATTGGGACCCGTCTCGGTCGAACCATCGGAGCAGAGACGCGGGATCGGCCAAGCGCTCATTCGAGACGGGCTGGAGCGCCTCAGGGCCGCAGGTGCGGAGGGCTGCGTCCTGCTTGGCGACCCGGCTTATTACCGGCGCTTTGGCTTCGTCAGCGATCCGAAGCTGCGCTACGGCGAGGTGCCCCCTGAATACTTCCAGCGCTTGAGTTTCACCGGTGCCGAGCCCGAAGGCGAAGTCGCTTACCATCCTGGCTTCGACACAACCGAGCAGTCCTAGGCGAACGCATCTTAGCAGCTGACACTTTTGGCTCTCATCACTTAGGCTGAAGCCTATGTCCCGCGCGGCTTGGCGCGCCGCGTCGGCGGTGCGGTGAGTGGATCCTCGGGCCAGGGATGCTTCGGGTATTGTCCACGCATGTCGGCCCGCACCGCCGCCCAGGAACCGCGCCAGAATCCCGGCAGGTCGCGGGTGATCTGGATCGGACGCTGCGCCGGCGAGAGCAGGTGGAGGATGAGCGGCACACGGCCCGCCGCGATGGTGGGATGCTTGTCGAGGCCGAACAGCTCCTGCACGCGCACGGCCAGAACAGGTCCCTCCTCAGCGCCGTAATCGATCGGAATCTGCGATCCGGTCGGCACCTCGATATGAGTTGGGGCCTCGGCATCGAGACGCCGCTGCAAGTTCCAGGGCAGCAGAGCGCGCAGGGCCTCGCTCAACAGGTCGGGACCGATGTCGTTGAGGCTGCTTTTTCCCACGAGATGCGGCGCCAGCCATTCGTCAGCAGTCCGGCTCAACGCTTCGTCTGACAGGTCCGGCCATTCCTCGCCCTCGGCCTTGCGAAGAAACATCACGCGCTCGCGCCATTGCGCCAGCGCCTTCGACCAGGGCAAGGCATCGAGCCCCAGCGAGACGAGACCTTCGGCCAATGCCCGTGCAGCTTCCTCCGTTGCCGGGACCTTCAAAGGACGTTCGTTCAGGAGCAAGGCGCCGAGGCGCCTGACGCCGCGCGCTCGCAGAGCCTTTGCCTGCCGGTCGAAGACGATCTCGTCACGCTGCTCGACAGCCTCACCGAACAGACCTTCGATCTCGTCGGACGATATGGAAGCCGCGGCCAGAATGCGTGCCGAGGCGGCACCGCCTGCGATCTCGGCGATGGCGAGATAGGGCTCCTTCGCCAGCCGCTCATGCGCTTCGAGTGCCGCACCGCGCCCATTGGCCATGAGATATTCGCCCGCCTTGCCCCGGGCCTTCGCGAGCCGGTCGGGATAGGCCAGCGTGAGCAGCGCGCCGATGGAATGCGGCTCGCCGCTGGATGTGCGCGCACCGCCCTTGGCCCAACCTTCCGCCATGCGCCGCATGTCCTGGGCTCTGCCCGACCGGTCGCGGCGGAAGCGCTCGACGCGATCAGAAAGGTCCACCGCATCGCCACCCAGGCCGCGCTCGACGAGAACGGCCGCGAGATCGGCGGCATCGCGTGCCTGTCCGCTTTCACCCGCGACGAGGACCATCCGCGCCAGACGCGGCGGCAGGGGCAAATCGCGCAGGCGATGGCCCACATCCATGATGCGCCCCTCATGGTCGAGGGCACCGAGCTGCTGCAGCAGCGCCCGCGCCTCCTTCAGTGCCGGTGCGGGCGGCGGATCGAGGAAGGCGAGCGAGGTCGGATCGGCGACGCCCCAGGCGGCGCAATCCAGCAGCAGGGGTGCAAGATCGGCCGAGAGAATTTCCGGCCGGGCGAAGGGCTCGAGCGCGCCGGTCGCCGCCTCTTCCCAGAGCCGATAGCATACGCCCGGCTCGGTGCGACCCGCACGGCCCCGGCGCTGATCGGCGGCGGCGCGGGAGACGCGTACCGTTTCGAGCCGCGTGAGACCGATATTCGGCTCGTAGACCGGCACGCGGGCAAGGCCTGAATCGATGACGACGCGCACGCCCTCGATGGTGAGCGAGGTCTCGGCGATCGAGGTGGCGAGCACCACCTTGCGGCGCCCGGGCTTCGCAGGGCTCACCGCAAGATCCTGCTCGCCCCGCTCCAGGGCGCCATAGAGCGGCGCGATATCGACCGCAGGATCGTTGATGCGCTCGCGCAGAAGGGTCTCGACGCGGCGGATTTCCCCCTGCCCCGGCAGGAAGACCAGCAGGGAGCCGCTTTCCGCTCTTAAGCCGCGCGTGACCGCATCCGCCACCTGTTCCTCGATGCGCTTATTGGGATCGCGCCCGAGATAGCGCGTCTCGACCGGATAGGCGCGGCCCTCCGACTCGACGACGGGCGCCTCGCTCAGGAGCCTCGCCACTCGGGCGCCGTCGAGCGTCGCAGACATGACGAGGAGGCGAAGGTCTTCCCTCAGACCACCTTGCGCATCGAGAGCCAAGGCGAGGCCGAGATCCGCATCGAGGGAGCGCTCGTGGAACTCGTCGAAGAGAACGGCCGCGATGCCGTCGAGCGACGGGTCGTCCAGGATCATGCGGGCAAAGACGCCCTCGGTCACGACCTCGATCCGCGTCTTGCAGCTGATCTTGGACCCCAGGCGGACGCGCAGGCCCACAGTCTCTCCGACAGCCTCGCCGAGCGTCTGCGCCATGCGCGCCGCAGCGGCCCGGGCCGCGAGGCGGCGGGGCTCCAGCACGATGATCTTTCCACCATTCGCCCAGGGCTCGTCGAGCAGCACCAGAGGCACGCGCGTCGTCTTGCCCGCGCCCGGAGGGGCGACGAGGACAGCGTTGGGACGTGCGCGAAGGTTCGCCGTCAGATCGTCGAGGACGGCATCGATGGGGAGGGAGGTGTCGAAAACACGCATGCCGCCTGATGGCTCAAGCGGCCTGAGAGAGCAAGTGCGCTCGCTTGTCATTCCGAACCAGGGCCGCCCGTGATGACACCTTTTACGTCATGTCCGGGCTCGTCCCGGCCATCCCGATTAGGAGAAGCGCGGCGCTTCATACGATCGGAATCACCGGCACGAGGCCGGTGATGACGTGGGAGGGATATCACACCGGAAAGCCATACGCCCGCAGTTCCGCCTCCAGATCGATCCCATCGACGCAATGGATCGCGTGCATGCCCACGCCGCGGGCCGCCTCCACATTGGCCTTGGAATCGTCGATGAACAGGCAATCTTCCGCCTTCAGCCCATAGCGGTCGAGCAGGAGATGGTAGATCGCCGGATCGGGTTTGAGCAGGCGCTCGTCGCCAGAAACGATGATGCCGTCGAAGCCCGACAGGAACGGGAAGCGCTGCTGCGCCAGAATGAATTTGGGACCTGAGAAATTCGTGATGCAGTAATTCGGCACGCCGGCCTCTCTCAGGCGCAGCAGCAGGGCCACGTGATCCTCGAAGATTCCGGACACGGTTTCGTCCCAGCGCTCGTGAAAGGCGCGGATCTGCGTCTCGTGCTTCGGATGATCCTTGACGAGAAGCGCTACCGCCTCGTCCCAGTCACGACCCCGGTCCTGCTGCACGTTCCATTCGGAGGTGCAGACATGGGCGAGGAACCACTCCATCTGCTCCTCGTCGTCGAAGATCCGGCGATAGAGATTGCGCGGATCCCAGCGCAGCAGAACATTGCCGATATCGAACACGACGGTTTTAGGCTGCCCCATGGTCTAGGCTCTTTCCTCCAGCTCTCTTCGAACATGTTTAGCCTTCCGGCAACCACTGCACCACTCTCAGGATCGGCAGGCTGTCGCCGAAATTAGAGCGATTGGACAGGCTTGAACATGAACCGAGGCTGAAGCTTGGCCGCGGGCGCAGCAAGGCCCCTCCATGTCTCGTCATGGAGGGGAGCCGCCGAGCGGTCTTTATCCGCCGATATTGTAGGCCGCGAGCGCCGCCATGTTGACGATGTCGCTGTCGGTCGCGCCCAGCGAGACGATCTGCACCGGCTTGTCGAGGCCCACCACGAGCGGACCCAGCACCATCGCGCCGCCGAGCTCCTGCAGCATCTTGGTCGAGATCGAGGCCGAGTGGAAGGCCGGCATGACGAGCACATTCGCCGGTTCGGTCAGGCGACTGAAGGGATACTGGGCCATGGCATCCCGATTGAGTGCCACATCCGCCGACATTTCGCCGTCATACTCGAAATCGACACGCATATCGTCGAGGATCTCGACGGCCTCCTGGATCTTCTCCGCGCGCTCCGCTTTCGGATGACCGAAGGTCGAGAACGAGAGAAGCGCCACGCGCGGCTCGTAGCCGAGACGGCGTGCGACGCCGGCAGCCTCTATAGCGATCTCGGCGAGTTCCTGTGCGCTCGGCATCTCGTGGATGGCCGTGTCCGCCACAAGAACCGTACGGCCTCGCGCAAGGCAGAGCGACACGCCGATGACCCGGTGCCCGGGCTTGGCGTCGATCACGTGCCGCACGTCGGTCAAGGCCGTCGAATAGTTGCGCGTTGCGCCCGTCACCATGGCGTCAGCATCCCCGAGCGCCACCATGGAGGCGGCGAAGTGGTTGCGATCCTGGTTGATCATGCGCTGGCAATCGCGGAACAGGTATCCCCTGCGCTGCAGGCGCTCGTAGAGGAACTGCGCATAGGTCGCGTTGCGGTGGGACAGTCGGGCATTGTGGATCTCGATGCCCTCGCGGCCTTCGAGTTCGATGCCCGCATGGCTGGCCGTTTCCTGGATGCGATCCTCGCGGCCGACGAGAATGGCCTTGCCGAGTCCCTGATTGACGAAGGACAGGGCAGCACGGATCACCTGCTCCTCCTCGCCTTCCGCGAACACGACGCGCTTCGGGAACTTGCGCACACGCTCGAAGATGCGGTTCAGCGTGCCGGCGACCGGATCGCGCCGTGCCGAGAGCTGCGCCTTGTAGGAGCGCATGTCGACGATGGGGCGGCGCGCGACGCCCGTATCCATCGCGGCCTTCGCCACCGCCATCGGAATCGTATGAATCAGGCGCGGATCGAACGGCACGGGGATGATGTATTCCCGCCCGAAACGCGGGCGCGAACCCTGATAGGCTGCCGCCACTTCATCCGGGACATCCTCGCGGGCGAGTTCCGCCAGCGCCTGGGCGGCCGCGATCTTCATTTCCATGTTGATCGTGGTCGCCTGAACGTCGAGCGCGCCGCGGAAGATGTAGGGGAAGCCGAGGACGTTGTTGACCTGGTTCGGATAGTCGGAGCGCCCCGTGGCGATGATTACGTCGTCACGGATGCGGGCTACTTCCTCGGGCGTGATTTCCGGGTCGGGATTGGCCATGGCGAAGATGATCGGATTGGGCGCCATGGAGCGGATCATCTCGTCCGTGAACGCACCCTTGGCCGAGAGGCCGAACACCGCATCGGCACCGTTCAGGGCATCCGCCAGGGTGCGGGCATCCGTCTCGGCCGCATGGGCCGATTTCCACTGGTTCATGCCCTCGGTGCGGCCCTTGTAGATCACGCCCTTGGTGTCGCAGAGGATGACGTTGTTGGGCGCAAAGCCCATGGCTTTCAGAAGCTCGGTGCAGGCGATGCCGGCGGCACCCGCGCCGTTCACCACGAGCTTGGTCTTCGCCATGTCGCGACCGGTCAGATGCAGGGCGTTGATGAGGCCCGCCGCCGCGATGATGGCCGTGCCGTGCTGATCGTCATGGAAGACAGGAATGTCCATCAGCTCCCGCAGGCGCTCCTCGATGATGAAGCATTCCGGCGCCTTGATGTCCTCGAGATTGATGCCGCCGAAGGACGGGCCGAGATAGCGCACGCAATTGATGAAGGCGTCCGCATCCTCCGTGTCGACCTCGAGGTCGATCGAATCCACGTCCGCGAAGCGCTTGAAGAGAACGGACTTGCCCTCCATGACCGGCTTCGAGGCGAGCGCGCCGAGATTGCCGAGGCCGAGGATCGCGGTTCCGTTCGAGATCACCGCCACCATGTTGGAGCGGGTGGTGTAGTCGAAGGCGCAGGAGGGATTCTCCGCAATCGCCAGCACCGGCACCGCGACGCCCGGCGAATAAGCAAGCGACAGATCGCGCTGGGTCGCCATGGGCTTCGTCGGGACAACTTCGAGCTTGCCGGGTCTTCCCTGGGCATGGAACTGAAGCGCCTCCTGATCGGTGAAGGTGGGGCGTTTGCTGCGGATCGGGCGCTGATCGTCGGTCATGAGATATGGTTTCTTTTGATGCAGGGCGTTTCCAAAGGGGGATGCGACCTTAAGGCATAGGTGGCGCCCTCCTCAAGACTTGTCCACATCCGCCCTTTGGACCCTATGACACGGATGAAAGGGTCCGCAGGCTTTGCTAAACAGGGCGGATGTCATCCCAAGCTGCCTACAAGTCCCCCGAGACCATCGATCCGAGCGCTGCCCCTGCATCCGCGCCCGTGCAGGACAGCCGCGTCACGCCCATGATGGCGCAGTATATCGAGATCAAGGCGGCCAATCCGGACAGCCTGCTCTTCTACCGGATGGGTGACTTCTACGAGTTGTTCTTCGAGGATGCGGAGATCGCCAGCCAGGCGCTCGGCATCGTGCTGACCAAGCGCGGCAAGCACCGAGGGGGAGGACATCCCTATGTGCGGCGTGCCCGTAGAGCGCGCCGACGATTACCTCCAGCGCCTCATCGGCCTCGGTCACCGGGTCGCCGTCTGCGAGCAGACCGAGGATCCGGCGGAGGCCAAGAAGCGCGGTTCCAAGTCCGTCGTGCGCCGCGACGTGGTCCGCCTCGTCACCCCCGGAACGATCACGGAAGAGCGCCTGCTCGAACCCGGCCGGGCGAATTATCTGCTCGCCATTGCCCGCCGCCGCGCCTCCGATACGCAATGGTGCTACGGGCTTGCGGCCGTCGACATATCCACAGGTCATTTCGTGCTGAGCGCGACGGACGGCACCGGCCTTTCCGCCGAGATCGCGCGCTTCGAGCCGCGCGAGATCCTGGTGCCGGACGTCATCCACGACGATCCTGACCTCAGGAGCTTTTGGCAGGAGACCCGCGCCTCCATCACGCCCCTCTCCCGTGAGGGGCTCGATCCGGCCTCCGCCGAGCGGCGGTTGAAGGATTACTTCGGGGTCGCGACCCTCGATGCCTTCGGCGCCTTCAGCCCGGCCGAAATCGCGGCGGCGGGTAGTGCGCTCTTCTACATCGAGAAGACGCAGATCGACAGCCGCCCGACGCTCAACCCGCCCTCCCGCGACACCTCCGGCGCGGCGCTCGCCATCGATGCCGCCACCCGGGCCAATCTGGAACTGGCCCGCACCCTCTCCGGCGAGCGGTCGGGCAGCCTGCTCGCCACCATCGACTGCACGGTGACGCCGGGCGGCGCCCGGCTTCTCGCCGAACGGCTCGCAGGCCCCCTCACCCATCCGGGCCAGATCCGCGACCGGCAGGATTCCGTCACGACCCTCGTCGAGAACAACGACCTGCGCGACCGTCTGCGGCGCATCCTCAAGCGCTCGCCCGATCTGGCACGCGCCCTTTCGCGCCTCAGCCTGGGACGGGGCGGACCACGGGATCTGGCCTGCGTCCGCGACGGCCTGTTCGCGGCGCGTGAGCTCGGTCTCGAGCTAGCGATCGCACCCGATCTGCCGAAGGAGCTGTTCGGGGCCGCAGAGGTGCTCCAGGGCCTGCGTACGGAGGTGGCGGACCGGCTTGCGGCCGCCCTTGCCGACGAGCTGCCCCTGCTCAAGCGCGATGGCGGCTTCATCCGCGCCGGCTTCGACCCTACCCTCGACGAACTGCGCGAGCTGCAGCAGGATTCGCGCCGCTTCATCGCGGCTCTCCAGGCGCGCTACGCCACCGAGACCGGCTGCCGGACCTTGCGCGTCAAACACAACCACATGATCGGCTATTTCGTAGAGGTGCCGCAGAATGTGGGCGAGGACCTGCTGAAGGAGCCATGGAAGGACACCTTCGTCCACCGCCAGACCATGGCAGGCGCCATGCGCTTTTCGACGATGGAACTCGGCGAGCTCGAATCGAAGATCGCCTCCGCGGCCGACCGGGCTCTGAAGATCGAACTCGCTCTCTTCGACGAGATGGTGCAGGCGCTGCTCGACCTCGCGGCCGATGTGGCCGCCGCCGCCGAAGCGATTGCCGTCATCGATGTGACCGCGGCTCTCGCCGACCTCGCCATGCGTCTCGACTGGACGCGGCCCATCGTCGATACGAGCCTCGCCTTCACCATCAAGGGTGGCCGTCACCCGGTGGTCGAGGCGGCACTCAAGCGCGAGGGCACGCCGTTCATCGCCAACGACTCGGATCTCTCAGGAAAGGACGCCGGCCACATCCTGCTGATCACCGGCCCGAACATGGGCGGCAAATCCACCTATCTGCGCCAGAACGCGCTGATCGTGGTGCTCGCGCAGATGGGATCCTACGTCCCGGCGAAAGAGGCCCATATCGGCATCGTCGACCGGCTCTTCTCCCGCGTCGGCGCCGCCGACGATCTGGCGCGAGGGCGCAGTACGTTCATGGTCGAGATGGTGGAAACCGCCGCCATCCTCAACCAGGCGACCTCGCACTCGCTCGTCATCCTCGACGAGATCGGCCGGGGCACGGCCACCTTCGACGGATTGTCCATCGCCTGGGCGGCCATCGAGCATCTGCACGAGACGAACCGCTGTCGTGCCCTGTTCGCCACCCATTTCCATGAGCTGACGGCGCTCGCCGAGCGGATGGCGCGCATTTCCAATGCGACCCTGAAGGTGACCGAATGGAATGGCGAGGTGGTGTTCCTGCACGAGGTCGTGCCCGGCGCCGCCGATCGTTCCTACGGCCTGCAGGTGGCGCGCCTTGCCGGGCTGCCGGCGCCTGTTGTCGAACGGGCGAAGACGATCCTGAGCGAATTGGAGAAATCGGATCGCGAAGCACCGAAACGGGCGCTCCTGGACGACCTGCCGCTCTTTGCCGTTCCCGTCCGCGCCGAACCTGCACCGGCTCCGAAGCACGATGCCTTGCGGGAGGCCCTCGATGCCATGGATCCCGACGCGATGACGCCGCGGGAGGCGCTCGACGCGCTCTACCGGCTCAAGGCACAGAAATAGAGAGAAGCGGTCAGGAAACCTGGGAGCTACGCTCGCGAGGGGCACCGCCGAAAGGGACGAAGGTCACTGCCCGGCCGGCATCAGCCTCACGAGGCTGTCCGACCATGACGTAGCTCAAGGCCTCGCGGACGCCGCGTTCCGTATAGGGCTTTACGATGACGCCCCAGGCTCCGGCAAAATCCTCGGGAATGCGCTTGGCGTTCGCCGTCATGAACAGCACCGTGACCTGGTGGTGGGCTGCGAGGTGGCGGGCTACCTCGACACCGGTCAGCCCATCGGCCAGGTGAATATCCACGAAGGCGAGATCGGGCTTGAGGTCCTGGCCGAGAGTGCGTGCGTCCTCGGATGAAGCCGCAATCCCCACGACATCGTGACCCAGATCCTGCAGCAGGCTTTCGAGTTCAAGCGCGATCAGGATCTCATCTTCGACGATGAGGATGCGCAACGGCTTCTCGCTACTCAAACTGGATCTCCTGCGCATCGATGGGCATCACGACCTCCGCGCGTGTACCTGGACCTTGATCGTGCCAAGTCAACCGCCCCTTCAACTGATGGACCGATCGTATCTGCTCGAATGAGAAGGAAATTCGCCCCATGCCAGGAAATGCCCCGCCGATAAGAGAACCTTGCGCCTGCGCGAAATTTTCGAGATGTGGCTCGCGACAGAGTGGGACTCAACGCGACCATGGCGGTGGGGTTCCGTTCTCGGCTCATCAAGTCGGGCTATCCCTACGAAATAGTTTCTGCAACACTATCGCGTTTCAAAAGGCCACGCTAACATCGAATCTCTGAAGGAGATTCAGCCGGATGGTCACGCGCGTTTCCACTGTTGCGTTCGAGGGAATCGAGGCGCGTGCGGTCGATGTGCAGGTTCAGATTTCGCCTGGCGCGGTCACGTTCATGATCGTCGGCCTGCCCGACAAGGCAGTGGCGGAATCCCGCGAGCGGGTCCGCTCTGCCCTGATCGCCTCGGGCCTTGCCCTGCCGGCGAAACGCATCACGGTCAACCTCGCTCCTGCCGATCTGCCGAAGGAAGGATCACATTACGATCTGCCCATCGCGCTCGGAGTCATGGCCGCCATAGGAGCCATTCCGGCGGATGCGCTGAACGGCTTCACGGTCCTCGGCGAGCTGGCGCTCGACGGCTCGATTACGGCGGTCGCGGGAGCCTTGCCGGCCGCCATGGCGGCCTATGAGCGCGAGCACGGACTGATCTGTCCCGAGGCCTGCGGCTCGGAGGCCGCCTGGGCCGGCAGCGACATCGAAATCCTGGCGCCGCGCTCCCTGATCCAGCTCGCCAACCACTTCAAGGGCACCCAGGTGATGGCGCGGCCTGAGCCTGCCATCATGCCGGCTTCGGGCTCATTGCCGGACCTGCGCGACATCAAGGGCCAGGAGAGCGCGAAACGGACTCTCGAGATCGCGGCCGCCGGATCGCATAACCTCCTGATGAACGGCCCTCCCGGCGCCGGCAAATCCATGCTCGCGCAGCGTCTGCCGTCCATCCTGCCGCCGCTTTCGCCGCGGGAGCTGCTCGAGGTCTCGATGATCCAATCGGTGGCGGGCCTTCTGGCGGACGGCGCCCTGTCCAACCGCCGCCCGTTCCGAGCTCCGCACCATTCGGCCTCCATGGCGGCGCTTGTCGGGGGACGGTCTCAATGCCCGTCCCGGCGAGGCCTCATTGGCTCATTACGGCGTGCTCTTCCTCGACGAACTCCCGGAGTTCCAGCCCCAGGTTCTCGATTCACTGCGCCAGCCACTGGAAGCCGGAGAGATCCTGATCGCCCGGGCCAATCATCGCGTCACCTATCCGGCCCGGTTCCAGCTCGTCGCCGCCATGAACCCCTGCCGCTGCGGGCAGGCCACCGAACCCGGCTATGTCTGTCACCGCCAGCCGAACGAGCGCTGCATCGCGCAGTATCAAGCGCGTCTGTCGGGCCCGCTCCTCGACCGCATCGATCTTTCCATCGACGTTCCGGCCGTCACGGCTGCCGACCTGATCCTGCCGCCACCCGTAGAAGGATCGGCCGAGGTGGCAGCGCGCGTCGCCCGGGCCCGCGAGCGGCAGGCGAAGCGCTATGCGGCCCTGAACCTGGAGGGCGTCACCACCAACGCGGCCTGCCCGCCCGCGCTTCTGGAGGAGGTGGCCCGGCCCGACCCGGAAGGCCTGGCTCTCATCCGCGATGCCGCCAATGCCATGCGCCTATCCGCCCGCGGCTTTCATCGTGTGCTGAAGGTGGGGCGTACACTCGCCGATCTCGACGGGGAAGATCGCGTCCGGCGCATTCACATCGCCGAAGCCTTGTCCTACCGCGCCCATGCGGACCGGCGCCCGGCGGCCGCATAGGAGGTATCATGGACGTCTCATGCCTCCTTGTGGAGGCCCATACCGCTCTCGATATTTTCCATCGGGACATTTATGTTTTCTGTCACAAAACAGTTTGAAATGGGTTTTATGGCATGGTGGAAGCGGAGCCGCACGGAGGCCGCACCGCGCTTTGAGACACGACCCTGTGAGGCAGCGATGAATCTTTCCCCGTTGAATGAGGCGGCGCCCCTTCCCGCTTCGATGGGTTCGCGCCCGCATGGCTTGACCAAGTACATTCCGGGGACCGACAAAATCGTTCGCGATTACGGCAGTCTCGATCCCGTGCTCGGCCGGATCGGTTCTCTCGAGGTGCGTCTCGCGACCACCGCCAAGGAGATCCGGAAGGCTCAGCGCCTGCGCTTCAAGGTTTTCTACGAGGAAATGTCGGCCTCCCCTACCGGCGCTGCCCTGATCTCGCGCCGGGACGTGGATGCCTATGATGCCATCTGCGACCATCTCCTCGTGCTCGACCATGACGTGAAGCCAAAGGCCTTCCGTCCCGCCAAGCCGAAGGTGGTGGGCACCTATCGCCTGCTGCGCCAGGATGTGGCCAATCGTCATGGCGGCTTCTACACCAGGGGCGAATACGACATCGCTCCCCTGCTCAAGGCTCATCCCAACCTGCGTTTTCTCGAACTCGGCCGCTCCTGCGTCCTCGAAGCCTATCGCAACAAGCGCACGGTCGAGCTCCTCTGGCACGGCATCTGGACTTATGTTCTGCATCATCGCATCGACGTGATGATGGGCTGCGCGAGCCTTGAGGGCACGGAACCGCAGGATCTGGCACTGCCTTTAAGCTTCCTGCACCATTACGCGTCTGCGCCCGCCGAATGGCAGGCCCGCGCACTGCCTGAGCGCTTCACCGCCATGGACATCCTGCCCAAGGAAGCCATCGATCCCAAGGCGGCACTCCATGCCCTGCCGCCTCTGATCAAGGGCTATCTGCGCCTCGGCGCGGCCTTCGGTACGGGTGCGGTGATCGACCGGCAGTTCGGCACCACGGACGTGCTCGTCATCCTGCCCGTCTCGGCGATCAACCCGCGCTATATCGACCATTTCGGCCCGACGGCGAACCGCCACGCGGCCTGAAGGCTTAAGCCACAACCTCGACAGGCACCGCCATCGCCCGGCGCCATTCCTCGCGGACGTCCAGGTCGTCCTCGTGTTCCAGCCGCTCCACAGCGTGATGGGCGACAGCCTCCGGGGAAAGCAGGCGGCCGATAGCCCAGACCGCCATCGCCCGCACGAGCGGCGAGGCATCGTCGAGAAGGCGCAGCGCTTCATCGGCTAGGGCGACATCCCCCGAATTGCCGATCGCGATGAGCACGTTGCGGATGAAGCGGTCGCGCCCGGTGCGCTTGATGGGCGTGCCGGAAAATCGGGTGCGGAAGCTCGGATCGTCGAGCCGCGCCAATTCCTTGAGCGGCAGCGCCGCCAGATCGTCCCGCTGCACGAGCCGCGCCTCGCGCCCCGCTTGCGCGAACTTGTTCCAGGGACAGACGGCGAGGCAATCGTCGCAGCCGAAGATCCGGTTGCCGATGCCCGGGCGCAGCTCTTCCGGGATGTGCCCCTTGTGCTCGATGGTGAGATACGAGATGCAGCGCCGCGCATCGAGCTGATAGGGCGCGGGAAAGGCGTTCGTCGGGCAGATGTCGAGGCAGCGGCGGCAAGAACCGCAATGGTCGCGCTCCGGCTCGTCGGCCGGCAGTTCCGCCGTGGTGAAGATGGCGCCTAGAAACAGCCAGTCTCCGAATTCACGCGAGACGACGACCGTGTGTTTGCCCTGCCAGCCGAGACCCGCCGCTTCCGCGAGCGGCTTTTCCATCACCGGCGCCGTATCGACGAAGACCTTCACGTCGGAGGTGGCTTTCGAGGCGAGAAAGCCCGCAGCCTCCTTGAGCTTGCCCTTGATCACGTCATGATAGTCGCGGTTGCGGGCATAGACCGCAACATAGCCGCGGTCCTTTCGCTCCAGTTCCGGCAACGGGTTTTCGGCGGGACCGTAATTCAGCCCGAGCAGGATGACGCTGCGTACCTCCGGCCAGAGCGTGCGCGGATCAGCCCGCCGCTCCGCAGTCTCGGCCATCCATTCCATCGATCCGTGATGGCCGGCCTCCAACCAGGCCCTGAGCCGCTCCGGCGCCAACGGGATCGCGTCAGGCTTCGCAACGCGGATCGTGTCGAAGCCGAGCGCCTTGGCGCGCTCGACGAAGGCTTTCTTGAGAGCGTCGCCGTCTAGAAGTCCAGATCGTCGTAATGCTCCGCCGGCGCCATCCCCGGCACCCGGTCCGCGAGGAGCGTGCGAAAGGACGGCCGGGATTTGATCCTGGCGTACCAATGCTTTGCTGTTTCGTCCTCGTCCCATGGCACGTCGCCGAGATAATCCACCACCGACAGATGGGCCGCCGCCGCCAGATCCGCATAGGTCATCTGGTCGCCGGCGAGCCAATTCCGCTTGGAAATCAGAAAACCGACATATTTGAGATGGTATCGCACATTGGTCTGGGCTGCGCGAATCGCGCCCATGTCCGGTGGCCCGCCTCCCAGTTCGATGGGCATGAACCGCTTGTAGATCTTTTCTGTGGCAAGGTAATCCGAGACCTCGCCGTGGAACTTGACCAGAAACCAGTCGAGCAGGCGGCGGACCTCGACTCTCTGCGCGACATCCCGCGGCAGGAAGCGCCGGTCTCTCAGATCCTCGCCGCGCGTCTCGTCGAGATACTCCGCAAGACCCATGGGCCCCGCGACGGCGAGCCCGTTATCGTCAATGAACAGCGGCAGATTCCCGGCCGGGTTGATCTCCAGATACGGGATGCGCCGATCCCACGGTTTCTCCTCGATCATCTCCGGCTCAAGGCCGAGCTCCGCGAAAACAAGACGCGCGAACCGCGACTGCGGGCAAAACGGATAAGAATGCAGGATGGCCATGAATCTATGTGTGACGCGAAACAGGCGGCGAGAATAAGGCCGTGCTTCGTTAAGGGTTGGTAAGGAATATTGGTGAATCTCATGTCCGTGATGCACAAGGGTCACGCCGGCAGCGCAAACCTTGCTTGACAGACTTCGGCTGCTCCCGCATCTGGCGCCGTTTTCAGGATTTTCAACGATGTCGCAAATCATCGAGGCGCTCTTTCTCGGCCTCATCGAAGGGCTGACGGAATTTCTTCCGGTCTCCTCCACGGGCCACCTGCTCCTCGTCGGCCACTTCCTCGGCTTCGAGTCGACCGGCAAGACCTTCGAGGTCCTGATCCAGCTCGGCGCGATCCTGGCGATCCTGTCGGTCTACTTCAACAAGCTTCTCTCCATCGCCAAGGCCCTGCCGCATGATCCGATGGCGCGCCATTTCGTCATCGGCGTCCTCGTGGCCTTTCTGCCGGCGGCGGTGATCGGCGCAGTGCTGCACGGCTTCATCAAGGAGGTGCTCTTCGATCCCTGGATCGTGTGCATGACCCTGATCGTCGGCGGCTTCGTGCTGCTCGCCATCGACCGCCTGCCGCTGGAGGCGACGAAGACCGACGCGACCCGGTTTCCGCTGTCGATGTATTTCAAGATCGGCCTCATCCAATGCGCGGCCATGATCCCCGGCGTGTCCCGCTCGGGCGCGACCATCGTCGGCGCCATGCTGATGGGCGCCTCGAAGCGGGCCGCGGCGGAATTCTCGTTCTTCCTCGCCATGCCGACCATGGCCGGCGCCTTCACCTACGACCTGTTGAAGAACTACAAGATCCTCTCGGCCAACGATGCCGCGATCATCGTTGCGGGCTTCCTCTCCGCCTTCATCGCGGCGCTGCTCGTGGTGAAGCTGCTGCTCGATTACGTCTCCCGCCACGGCTTCACGCCCTTCGCCTATTGGCGCATCCTCGTCGGCGCCGCAGGCCTCGCCGGCCTGATCGTCTACGGCTGATCCATGCCGACGCGCGACGAGGCTCTTGCGGTGACGCTGTCCATCGCGGTCGCCCTGCTGATGGTGATTCTCGCGGTGATCGCGTGGGCCAATGCCGGCCCGCCTTCCACGCAGGGCGGGCCTCCGGGTCCCGCCTGCGCTGAATGGACCGACAACTGCGTGGTCTGCCGCCGCACCCCCGAGGGACTGGCCTGTTCGACTCCCGGCATCGCCTGCGTGCGCAGTGCCCCGCGCTGCCTCAAGCCCGCGGGCGTTCCGATCTAGGGAATCGTCTTGTCCGGATAGCGGCACAGATCGTTGACCGGGCAGCGCCAGCATTCGGGCCGGCGTGCCTTGCAGATGTAGCGGCCGTGCAGGATCAGCCAGTGATGGGCGTGAAGCCGGTACTCGTCCGGGATCAGGGCTTCGAGCGCAACTTGCGTTTCCAGCGGCGTCTTGGTGATCGCGAGCGGCAGCCGGTTGGTGACGCGGAAAATATGCGTGTCGACGGCAATACGCGGATTTTGGAAGGCGATGTTGACCACGACGCTCGCAGTCTTTCGCCCGACACCCGGCAGGGTCTCCAGGATCTCGACGGAATTGGGCACCTCGCCGCCGAACTCCTCCACGAGACGCCGCGCGGTCGCCATGACGTTCTTCGCCTTGGTGTTGAAGAAGTTCAGCGTTTTGATGTGCTGGCGCAACCCCTCCTCGCCGAGATCGAGCATCTTCTGTGGCGTGTCGGCAATCGGAAAGAGGTTCCGGGTCGCCTTGTTGACGCCGACATCCGTCGACTGCGCCGAGAGCGCCACGGCGACGAGCAGCGTGTAGGGGTTGGTGTGTTCGAGCTCGCCCTTGGGCTCCGGATTGGCCGCGTGCAGGCGACGGAAGATCTCGATCATCGTCGCCCGGTCGACGGGCTTCGGCGTGCGGGCGCGCAGAGCCTTCCCGACTTTCTTCGCCGGGACGGCGGGCTTCGATTTCGGCTTGGAGGAGCGGCGGGAGGAGAGCTTCAGATCGGACATTTCTGCGTTATACTTGAGAGATGGCAAGCGGCAAGGCGACATGTGGCGAGATCGACCGGTTCGAGCAGCCGGTGTTCTCGGCCGTGATCCGCCCGCACCGCTCGTTGAGCCCGCAGGGGTTCAGGATCGTCATGGCGCTCGTCTGCCTCGTCTCGGCGGTGGCGAGCCTGCCCTTCCTGATCATGGGCTTCTGGCCGGTCGCCGGCTTCTTCGGCCTCGACTTTCTCGGCCTCTACATCGCCTTTCGCATCAGCTATCGCCAGGGCGAGGCCTTCGAGCTGCTCGAACTGACGCCGATCCGACTTCTGTTTCGCAAGGTGAGTCCGCGCGGCGAGATGAAGGACTGGCAGTTCAACCCGCTCTGGACCCGCCTCGATCGCGAGATCGACGCCGAATACGGCATGCAGCACCTCCTGCTGACCTCCCGCAACGAGCACGTCGAGATCGCCCGCGACCTCTCCCCGCCCGAGCGCGAGACCCTGGCGGAGGCGCTCGGTAGGGCCTTGGCGGATGTGAAGCGGGGTCATTGAGAAAACTCGAGCACCTTTAGGCCCGGAGCCTATGGTTCCGCGCCTGAAAGGATCGAGGGAGGTGCGAGAGGCCGCCGGCTCGATGTCTAGGATAAGTGAGAGAGCCGGACGGCGCCTCGCACGCGGTTTGTTTCAGCGGACCTGCTGGCAGGGCCAGGGTCGGCCACCCGCGATCACAGGGGTGCGAGACCTGCGGCGGGACCGCTCTCCGCCCCACTCCTGCGACGCCTCGCGAGCGCGCCCCTCGGCGGGCGGGGATGGGCAATGATATAGCTGAGCTTGTCCCATCTGTCAAGAACAAAGTGAGAACATT
>KI912031.1:60039-68262 GCA_000517005.1 Microvirga lupini | reverse complement strand
ACCCGGGCGGGAGAGGGGCAGGGGTGAGGGGATGCGGCCTCTGAGGGTCAGGCAAGGCGGTGCCACAGCCTCGCTTCTCATCCTGAGAGGCTGGCTCGTAAAGCGCGGGCAACTCTCCTCCCCCTTGTGGGGAGGAGTTGGAGGTGGGGGTGTCAGCGCTTTGCTGATCAAGTCCAGCGCTCACACCCCCACCCTGGCCCTCCCCGCAAGGGGGAGGGAAACAGCGCCTGCACCTCACAACGAATAACGAGCCTCTCAGGATGAGGGCTCAAGGGGAAGCAAACACCAGCCTCAGCATCTCCTCCGGCCCCGGCCTTCCCTCACCCCGACCCTCTCCCGCCCGGGAGAGGGAGAGGCGCCTCGCCGGATCGGGAGGGCCGGGACCGATCCCTGATCAAGTTCGGGGAGGCCATGACGAGGAGGAGAGAAAGACGCCACAGATATCGGGTGTCACCCACCCCTTGGGCCCGCTAGGATGAGCGTCAATCAGGATGAAAGCCATGCTCGATACCTTACGCGACATCACCATCGAACCGGGCGCGATTACCGTGCCGGACGAGCCCCATTCGGATTACGAGCGGGTGCGCCGGATCATCGCGTTCATCTCGGAGCGCTGGCGCGAACAGCCCTCGCTGGAGGCGATTGCCGACCATGTCGGCCTGTCCACCACCCATGTGCACCATCTCTTCCGGCGCTGGGCCGGCCTGAGCCCGAAGGCGTTCTTGCAGGCGCTGACGCTCGACAACGCCAAGGCGCTGCTTGCGGATTCCGCGAGCGTGCTCGATGCCACCTACGAGGTCGGCCTCTCCGGTCCCGCCCGGCTGCACGACCTGTTCGTCACCCACGAGGCCATGACGCCGGGCGATTACAAGGCGGGCGGCGCAGGCCTCACCATGCGCTACGGTTTCCACCCCTCCCCGTTCGGCGAGGCGGTCCTGATCGCGACCGATCGGGGTCTGGCGGGCCTGGGCTTCGTGGATGACGGCGACAGGCAGGTGGCCCTCTCAGATCTCACCCGCCGCTGGCCCAGGGCCACCTATGTGGAGGACGAGGCCGCCACGGCCCCGCTGGCGAAGCGCATCTTCAACCCGTCGCAATGGCAGGCGGAGCAGCCCCTGCGGGTGGTTCTCATCGGCACGGATTTCGAGGTTCGGGTCTGGCAGACCCTGCTGCGCATCCCCCGCGACAAGGCCACCACCTATTCCGACATCGCCCGCCATATCGGCAAGCCTTCCGCCTGCCGGGCAGTCGGCGCGGCGGTGGGCAAGAACCCGGTATCCTTCGTGGTCCCCTGCCACCGGGTGCTCGGCCGCTCGGGGGCGCTCACCGGCTATCATTGGGGGCTCACCCGCAAGCAGGCCATTCTCGGCTGGGAGGCGGGACAAGCCTTCGGGACAGCGGCTTAGGGTCCCGCAGGCTGCGCGGATCGGTCGGGTTTCCGACTGGTCGGCGCTCCCTCAACACTCATGGGCTGCTCGGGACAGGAGCCAATCTGAACAGCGCCGCGGTGTTCGGCGGCAGCACCGCACATTGCGTGACATGGAACACGCTGTCGTCGACCTTCTGATAGGCGCGGCCGCACCAATGCCCCCCGCCCGTCTCACCTTGATCCCCGAGCAGGGCCCGATACTGGATCGTATAGCCCGGCACCTCGACCCATTCCCCGTCGACGAGCATCTGCACGCCCGCCGGGGTCACCCGGTAGGGCGCCGGCCGGCAATCCTGGTCGTTGCAGCAGCTGTTTCCCCACGAATCCCTTAGGTGCGAATAGATGTCGTGGGCTTCGGCCGGACGGCCGCCGCCCACCATGAGCATGATCAGGGCGAGAAAAAGGGTCTGGACCATAGGCCGCTTCCACGGGGGTAGGTGAGCGGCGCTCATGAGAGCGTCAGGAACACGCAACGAGACGCCATCCTACCGCAGGACGACGACCGGGAACACTCGGGCGGTTCGTGCGTCGGCCCTGGCGAAGCAAATCCGCTCGCGCAAGGCAGACCGTCCTTAATCAGGCTCCCCCGGATATTGCCGATTGCCCTCGGGGATGATCACACCCCTCAGCTTGCGGGAGGTCCAGATATGGACGGCATCGGTCAGATCGACCGGCTCGTCGAGGGAGCCTCCCTTGATGCTGATCTCATCCTCCCGATCCCTGTCCCCATGCCACACGCGCGATCCGCAATCCGGGCAGAAGAAGCAGGTCAGGGACCGGCCGGAATCGGTCGGACGCGTCCAATGGCCGAGCCTGCCGGTCAGGAGCCGGACATCGCCGCTGCGGGCCATGACCGAAATCCCGAAGGCCGAGGCCGATTGCTTCTGGCACTCCCGGCAGTGGCAGACATAGATCTCGTGTGGCGGGTTCGTGAGTTCGTACCGCACCTGGCCGCATTGGCAGCCGCCCTTGAGGGAATAGGTTTCCTTCGACGTTCCCATGACCGTTCCCGCCTTGCGGAGATGTCCAGTCTAGATAGCGCAGGAAATCGCTCCGGCACGACACCGGAGGCCCCATTGCTGCCATGCAACAGAATCCGGATCCGACGAAATGAGGCAAACTAGCCCTCAGGATTGTCTTGCAGCCTAGAAGACCCCTTCTTATATCAGCGCCAGCACGGGGCACGGCTCGGTTTGAGGCGGCCCCGGCATTCAGTCATCAACATGTAAGCCATGGGCCGGGCTGCTTTTAGGGCTCGGCGGTCTGCTTGAAAGTGAGGGATCCCGCCATGGGTAAGGTCATTGGTATCGACCTCGGCACCACCAATTCCTGCGTCGCTGTCATGGAAGGCACGACGCCCAAAGTTATCGAAAACGCAGAAGGCGCCCGGACGACCCCGTCCATCGTGGCCTTTACGGACGAAGGCGAGCGCCTCGTCGGCCAGCCGGCCAAGCGCCAGGCGGTCACGAACCCGTCGCGCACCTTCTTCGCCATCAAGCGCCTGATCGGCCGCACCTTCGACGACCCCATGACCAAGAAGGACATGGGCCTCGTTCCCTATCACATCATCAAGGGTCCGAACGGCGACGCCTGGGTCGAGGCCGACGGCAAGCAATATTCGCCCTCGCAGATCTCCGCCTTCACCCTTCAGAAGATGAAGGAAACGGCCGAGTCCTATCTCGGGCAGCCGGTCACCCAGGCCGTCATCACGGTTCCGGCCTATTTCAACGACGCCCAGCGTCAGGCCACCAAGGACGCCGGCAAGATCGCCGGTCTCGAGGTCCTGCGCATCATCAACGAGCCGACCGCGGCCGCCCTGGCCTACGGCCTGGACAAGAAGCAGTCCGGCATGATCGCGGTCTACGACCTCGGCGGCGGTACCTTCGACGTGTCGATCCTCGAGATCGGCGACGGCGTGTTCGAGGTGAAGTCGACGAACGGCGATACCTTCCTTGGCGGTGAAGACTTCGACATGCGTCTCGTCGAGTACCTGGCGGCCGAGTTCAAGAAGGAGCAGGGCATCGACCTGACCAAGGACAAGCTCGCCCTGCAGCGCCTGAAGGAAGCGGCCGAGAAGGCCAAGATCGAGCTCTCCTCCGCGTCTCAGACCGAGATCAACCTGCCCTACATCACGGCGGATGCCTCCGGTCCGAAGCACCTGGCTCTCAAGCTCTCGCGCGCCAAGTTCGAGCAGCTCGTCGACGACCTCGTGCAGAAGACTATCGAGCCCTGCCGCAAGGCTCTCAAGGATGCCGGCGTCTCGGCCGGCGACATCGACGAGGTGGTTCTCGTCGGCGGCATGACCCGCATGCCGAAGATCCAGGAAGTGGTGAAGACCTTCTTCGGCAAGGAGCCCCACAAGGGCGTCAACCCGGATGAGGTCGTGGCCATCGGCGCGGCAATTCAGGCCGGCGTGCTCCAGGGCGACGTGAAGGACGTGCTGCTCCTCGACGTGACCCCGCTCTCGCTCGGCATCGAGACGCTCGGCGGCGTGTTCACCCGTCTGATCGACCGCAACACGACGATCCCGACGAAGAAGAGTCAGGTGTTCTCGACCGCGGAAGACAACCAGAACGCAGTGACGATCCGCGTCTTCCAGGGCGAGCGCGAAATGGCGGCGGACAACAAGCTGCTCGGCCAGTTCGACCTCGTGGGCATTCCCCCGGCGCCGCGCGGCGTGCCGCAGATCGAGGTGACCTTCGACATCGACGCGAACGGTATCGTGAACGTCACGGCGAAGGACAAGGCGACCGGCAAGGAGCACCAGATCCGCATCCAGGCTTCCCGGCGGTCTGTCGGATGCCGACATCGAGAAGATGGTGAAGGACGCCGAGGCTCACGCCGAGGAAGACAAGAAGCGCCGCGAGGTCGTCGAGGCCAAGAATCAGGGCGAAAGCCTGATCCACGCCACCGAAAAGTCGCTCACCGAGTACGGCGATAAGGTCTCCGAGTCCGACAAGCAGGGCATCACGACCGCCATCGACGCGCTCAAGCAGGCTCTCGCCGGCGAGGATTCCGAGGTGATCAAGGCCCGCACCACGGACCTGATGCAGGCTTCCATGAAGCTCGGCGAGGCCATGTACGCGGCTCAGGCTGCGGCTGGCGAAGGCGGCGAGCAGGCCTCCACCGAAGAGGCCAAGAAGGACGATGTCATCGACGCCGACTTCCAGGAAGTCGACGAAGGCGACAAGAAAAAGCGCGCCTAAGGCGATGACCGCTTTCTGAAGAATTCGGCACCCGGTTTCGTGACCGGGTGCCGTTTTCATGAAACGAGCTTAAAACACCAATGACCGATCAACCGACCGCTTCCCGCGATGTTCTGGCAAAGGCTTCCAGAGCCTTTCCCTGTGCAGCGCAGGCGAAACGGTCCGGCAGAATGACGGAGCGGCCGACCGCTCCCAGGGGCGCCTGACATGTCCAAGCGCGATTATTACGAGGTTCTCGGCGTCTCGCGAACCGCCACCGAAGCGGAGATGAAATCCGCCTTCCGCAAGCTCGCGATGCAGTACCACCCGGACCGCAACCCGGGCGACCACGAAGCCGAGGTCAAGTTCAAGGAAATCAACGAGGCCTACCAGACCCTCTCCGACGGCCAGAAGCGCGCGGCCTACGACCGCTTCGGCCATGCGGCCTTCGCCAATGGCGGGCCGGGCGGCGGCGGCCCGGGCTTCGGCGGCGACTTCTCCGACTTCATGTCGGACATCTTCGAGAATTTCTTCGGCGATGCTGGGCGCGGCGGACGGGGCCGGAGCACCGGCGGGCGCGAGCGCGGCGCCGACATGCGCTACAATCTCGAGATCTCCCTCGACGAGGCCTATAACGGCAAGACCGCCGAGCTGAAGATCCCGACCTCCATCACCTGCGAGGCCTGTTCCGGGAGCGGCGCGAAGCCGGGCTCCAAGCCCAAGGCCTGCCCCACCTGCGGCGGCGCCGGCCGGGTGCGGGCGACGCAAGGCTTCTTCTCCATCGAGCGCACCTGCCCGAACTGCCATGGACGCGGCGAGGTCATCGACGATCCCTGCGTCCAGTGCGGCGGCGCCGGCCGCGTCACCCGGGAGCGCACGCTTTCGGTCAACATCCCGGCAGGCGTCGAGGACGGCACGCGCATCCGCCTGGCGGGCGAAGGCGAGGCCGGCCTGCGCGGCGGGCCTCCGGGCGATCTCTACATCTTCCTGTCCCTGAAACCCCATCCGTTCTTCCAGCGCGACGGGGCCGACCTGTTCTGCCGCGTTCCGATCTCCATGGTGACGGCGGCGCTCGGCGGCGAGTTCAGCGTTCCGACGCTGAGCGGCACCGATGCGCTCGTGAAGGTGCCCGAGGGCACCCAGACCGGCAAGCAGTTCCGCCTGAAGGGCAAGGGCATGCCGGTGCTGCGCTCGCGGGATGTGGGCGACCTCTATATCCAGGTTGTTGTGGAAACTCCGCAGAAGCTCACCAAGCGCCAGCGCGAGCTCCTGATGGAGTTCGATCAGGAATGTTCGAAGGAAAATCACCCGGAAAGCTCGGGCTTTTTCTCGCGCTTCCGGGAGTTTATCGATGGGCTGGGTGGATCAACTTAACTTGACGGTCGTTTTCTCGGCGCATCGTGCGGAAAAGTGGATCCGGTTTTTCCGCTCTAGACGATGCGCTCGTTAAATGAGAAGCATCGGATCAATCCCAGAAGTGGCCTCCACTTCTGGGTCCGATGCTCTAGGGTTCTAAACAGCCAACGTGATCCGTCGCACAAGGGGTCCTGATCAGTGCTTCAGTCGTTCCAACGGCCCACGGCCCGGAAAATCCCCCTCAAGAAGGATCGCTTCCAGGACGAGGCGCGGTTCCTGCGTTCCTGGCTCGAGCGGCCCCTCGTCATCGGGGCCGTCACCCCCTCCGGCAGGATCCTGGCCAGGACCATGGCGTCCTACGTGGATCCGCGCATTCCCGGCCCCGTCATCGAGCTCGGCCCCGGCACGGGCCCGGTGACCGAAGCCCTGATCCGGCGCGGCGTGGCGCAGGAGCGCCTCGTCCTCATCGAGTACAACCCCGAATTCTGCCAGCTCCTGAAGCGCCGATTTCCGAAGGCGACGATCATTCAGGGCGATGCCTACGATCTCAAGGAAACCCTCTCCGGCATCCTGACGGAGCCGGCGGCCGCGACCGTGTCGAGCCTGCCGCTCTTCACCAAGCCCATGGACCAGCGCCTGGATCTCCTGGAAACCGCGCAGGAGCTGATGCACCCGAACGCACCCTTCATCCAGTTCACCTATGCGGTGGTGCCGCCGATCCCGGCGCGCTCGCAAACCTACAAGGCCAGAGCCTCCAACCGGATCTGGCGCAACCTCCCTCCGGCCCGCGTCTGGGTCTACAACAAGGTCAACCATCCATGAGCGCTGCGATGTCTCTTCCGACGAATCCTGTTCCCGCAGGAGACATTCGCGACAAGCTCATCATCGGCCTCGACGTCGCTAGCGTCGATGAGGCCCGCTCGGTCGTCCATCGCATTGGCGAGGCCGGCACCTTCTACAAGATCGGCTACCAGCTCGCTTATGCGGGCGGCTTCGAGTTCGCCCGGGAGCTGATCGGACAGGGCAAGAAGGTCTTTCTCGATCTCAAGCTCCACGACATCGGCAACACGGTGGAGGAAGGCGTGCGCTCCGTGGCGCGCATCGGCGCCACCTTCCTGACGGTCCACGCCTATCCGCAGACCATGCGCGCGGCTGTGTCCGGCAAGGCCGGAACCTCCTTGAAGATCCTCGCGGTAACCGTGCTCACGTCCTATGACGACAACGATCTCGTCGAGGCGGGCTATGCTCCCGTCACGGCCGCGGAACTCGTCGCCCACCGCGCGGGGCAGGCGCGCGATCTCAACGTCGACGGCATCGTCTGCGCCGCGACGGAAGCGGAGCGCGTGCGCTCTATCGTCGGCCCCGACCGGCTCATTGTCACCCCCGGCATCCGCCCCGCGGGTGCGGAAGCGGGCGACCAGAAGCGCATCGTGACGCCGGCGCAAGGCATTCGGCTCGGCGCCGACCATCTCGTGGTGGCCCGCCCCATCGTGAAGGCTGCGGATCCGCGCGCCGCGGCGGAAGCGATCGTCCGGGAAATCGCCGACGTGAAGGCTTGACGATACGGCCCTGCTAGCGTTCGCTGCGCCTCCCGAATCGAAGAGGAGCGCCTCATGCCCAAAGGCTATGTCATTGCCCGCGTGACCGTCACGAATCCCGAAGCCTATGCGGAATACGCCAAGGGCGCGACGGAGGCGATCCGCCAGTATGGTGGGCGGCCGCTGGTGCGCGGCGGCGCCTACGAGGCGCTGGAGGGTGAGGCACGGCCCCGCAACGTGGTGATCGAGTTCGACTCGGTGGAGCAGGCCAAGCGCTATTATCACTCGCCGGAATACCAAGCCGCCAAGGCCAAGCGCGAGGGCGCCTGCGTGGCGGAATTCGTTCTCGTCGAAGGAGCCTAAGCGATGAAGGGCTATTGGATCGGCCGCGTCGACGTCTCGAACCCCGACGCCTACCAGAATTACGTGAAGGCAAACGCCGTGCCCTTCGCCAAATACGGCGCCCGCTTCCTGGTGCGCGGCGGCGCCTATCGGGTCGCCGAGGGCGATGCGCGCTCCCGCAACGTGGTGATCGAGTTTCCGACCTACGAGGCCGCACTGGAATGT
The DNA here is from genome assembly GCA_000517005.1 of Microvirga lupini. Taxonomy (GTDB): domain Bacteria; phylum Pseudomonadota; class Alphaproteobacteria; order Rhizobiales; family Beijerinckiaceae; genus Microvirga; species Microvirga lupini. The sequence goes on along the minus strand of KI912031.1, from coordinate 60,187 downwards.
TGGGATTCGCCCGAGTACCAGGCGGCGAAGGCCGAGCGCGACGGCCACGCGGTGGCCGACATCATCATTATCGAGGGCTATGAGGGCCCGCAGCCGGGTTGAAGGGCGCCACTCACCCTCTCCCCTCTGCGGGAGAGGGTGGCGAACG
>KI912031.1:31173-59939 GCA_000517005.1 Microvirga lupini | reverse complement strand
AAGTGTTCGACGTCTGACGTCCCCTCTCCCGACCCTCGCTGACACGAGGGCCACCCTCTCCCGCAGAGGGGAGAGGGGAAGAATGCACAGCGCTTCTCAGTCGCCATCCAAACAGCTATACCCTGACCCCGTAACAACAGGAGAGCGGCATGAGCGAGATGCGACTCGTCGTGGTGGGGGCTGCCGGGCGCATGGGGCGCATGCTCATCAAGACCGTGGCCGAGACCGAGGGCTGCACGCTCGTCGGCGCCATCGAGCGGGAGGGCTCCCCCGCCCTCGGACACGATGCCGGGCTGCTCGCCGGAGTGGGTCTTCTCGATGTGGACGTGACCGACGATCCGCTGACCGTCTTCGCCCAGGCCGACGGCGTGCTCGATTTCACGGCGCGTGCCGCCACAACGGCCTTCGCGGCGCTTGCCGCCCAGGCGCGCATCGTCCATGTGATCGGAACCACCGGCCTGCAGGAGGCCGATTTCACCAAGCTGGAAGCGGCCGCGCGCCATGCGCGCATCGTCCAGTCCGGCAACATGTCGCTCGGGGTGAACCTGCTCGCGGGCCTCGTACGCAAGGTCGCCGCGACGCTGGGTGAGGATTTCGACATCGAGATCCTCGAAATGCACCACCGCATGAAGGTAGATGCGCCCTCGGGCACCGCCTTGCTTCTCGGCGAAGCGGCCGCGGAGGGGCGAAAGATCCCGCTGAAGGAGCGCTCCGTGCGCAGCCGCGACGGGCATACCGGCGCACGCAATCCGGGCGATATCGGCTTTGCCACCTTACGCGGCGGATCCGTGGTCGGCGACCATTCCGTGATCTTCGCCGGACAGGGCGAGCGCCTGGAGTTGGCGCACCGGGCAGAGGACCGGAGCATCTTCGCCCGCGGCGCCGTGAGGGCCGCCCTCTGGGGCTTCGACAAGAAACCGGGCTATTACACCATGGCCGATGTCCTTGGCCTCGATCGGCTCTAGCTAATCTTCCCTCCCCCTTGCAGGGAGGGATTGAGGGTGGGGCTCGAAAAGTCAGAGCGCAGTGCTTTCCTGATAATGCGCTAAGCCGATACAGCGCCTGATTTGTCGAACGCTCACCCTGTCATACCACCCCACCCCTACCCCTCCCCGCAAGGGGGAGGGGAATAAAGCGGAGAACTCTCAGCATGAACCGCCTTCTCGTCCTTGCACGCCACGGCCAGAGCGAATGGAACCTCAAGAACCTGTTCACCGGCTGGAAGGATCCGGGGCTCACCGATCTCGGCATCGAGGAGGCGCGCAATGCCGGCCGCCGGCTCAAGGAGATGGGAATCCAGTTCGACATCGCCTTCACGTCCGATCTCTCCCGCGCCCAGCGCACCTGCAAGCTGATCCTGGAAGAGATCGGCCAGCCCGATCTCAAGACCATCGCGAACCAGGCCCTGAACGAGCGCGATTACGGCGATCTCTCGGGTCTCAACAAGGACGACGCCCGCGCCCGCTGGGGTGAGGAGCAGGTCCATATCTGGCGCCGCTCCTACGACGTGCCCCCTCCCGGCGGCGAGAGCCTGAAGGATACGGTCGCCCGCGTGCTGCCCTACTACATCCGCGAGATTCTGCCCCGCGTCATGCGCGGCGAGCGCGTGCTGGTGGCCGCCCACGGCAATTCGCTTCGCGCCCTCGTGATGGTGCTCGACGGCCTGACCTCCGAGACGATCCCGAGCCTCGAACTCGCAACGGGCATCCCGCTGGTCTACGACCTCAACGACGACACGACCGTGGCCAGCAAGAAGGTGCTGGAGGGGTGAGCGACATCCGCCTCCTCGACGCACAGGCGGCCGAGCGCGAGCGGATGGCACTGGCCGAAACACTCGCCGATTGCGTGGCGGGCGGAGCCTCGCTGGGCATCCGCTGGCCGTTCTCCGTCGAGGAGGCTCATCGCTGGTGGGGCAGCGTGATCGAGAGCGTTGCAGCGGGCAGCACCGTGCTCTTCGGCGCTTACGTGAATGGCAGGCTGTGTGGCACCGTGCAGCTCGCCTTCGACGGCCCCTGCAACCAGCGCCATCGCGGCGACGTGAGGAAGCTCCTGGTGCATCGCGACGCGCGGGGGCAAGGCTTGGGCAACGAACTCATGGCGGCCCTCGAGAACGAAGCGGTCCGGCGCAAGCTTGCTCTCCTCACCCTCGACACGGCCACCGGGTCCGATGCGGAACGGCTCTACGAGAAGCGCGGCTATACGAAGGCGGGCGAGATCCCGAACTACGCCCTTACGCCGGACGGTCGCCCCTGCACGACAAGCATGTTCTGGAAGGCGTTGGATTAACTGCCATCTCTTTCGTCATGGCCGGGCTCGTCCCGGCCATCCCGATCGGAAGAAGTTCGCGCTTTTCGGCTCGGGATCACCGGCCCCAGGCCGGTGATGACGACGAAAGATGGCATGTGTCAGGATAAAAGATGCCCTCCATCACCCTGAGCCCCGGCCTCACCTACTACCCCGATTATCTCGACCGCCCGGCACAGGAGCGGCTGCTGCAGGCCCTGCGCGAGATCACCCGTCAGGCCCCCCTCTTCACCCCGCGTATGCCGCGCACGGGAAAACCGTTCTCCGTGCGCATGACCAATTGCGGGCGGCTGGGATGGGTGTCGGATGTGGATGGCTATCGCTACCAGTCCACCCATCCTGAAACCGGCGAGTCCTGGCCCGCCATGCCGGATCAGGTGCTGCGTGCCTGGGAAGAGTTGAGCGACTACCCGCATCCGCCCGATGCCTGCCTGATCAACTTCTACGAGCCCACGGCCCGCATGGGGATGCACCAGGACAAGGACGAGGAGGAATTCGCCGCGCCCGTGGTCTCGCTCTCCCTCGGGGACACGGCGCTCTTCCGCTATGGCGGCCTGGAGCGGAAGGATCCGACGAAATCGATCAGGCTCCGATCCGGTGACGCGATCGTGTTCGGCGGGCCGGCGCGGCTGATCTATCATGGCATCGACCGGCTGACGGCGGGAAGCTCGGACCTGCTGCCGCAGGGTGGGCGGCTCAATCTCACCTTGCGCAAGGTGGAGAAGGCGATCTAGCCTCAGCAGGAAGAATGCATGCAGCTTTTGTCGGAAGGGCATCCATGAAAGGTTTTGCAGCCGCTGCCTTAGGTCTCATCCTGTCGGCTCAGGCCGTCTTCGCGGCCGAACCGGTTTTCCCGCCCGCTTCGCGGATTGGTCTCGTCCCGCCCGAGGACATGATCGTCTCGAAGCGCTTCAGCGGTTTCGAGAGCGAGGAAAAGGCTGCAGCCATCAACTTCGTGGAGATGCCGGCCGCCGCCTACGGGCAACTGGTGAACGGGCTCACCAAGGACGCGTTGAAACGCCAGGGCATGAGCGAAACTTCGCGCGAAACCCTGAAGCTCGGCAACCGGACGGGCGTGCTGATCGGCGGCACCATGGCGGGCCCCGTCCAGGGCCGCAAATGGGTCATGGTGGTCAAGGACGAGGACCTCACCGCCCTCGTGATCGCGCAGGTGCGCGGCGGCCAGGACGGTTATAGCGACACAGAGATGCAGAACGCCCTGAAGAGCATCGCCCTGCGTGGTCCGGTCTCCATCGAGGAGCAGATCTCCGCCCTGCCCTTCCGGCTCGGCGACAAGGCCGGCTTCCGCCCGGTACGGGTGATGTCGGGCAATTCGGTCCTGTTCACCGACGGTCCGCAGGACACGATCAAGGCGGTGGAACAGCCGATGTTCATCATGGCGGCCACCATCAACGTCCCGGTTCCGCCGGCGGAGCGACGCAGCCAGTTCGCCCATGCGGCCCTGAACTCCAACCAGATTCTCAAGGACATCAAGGTCGAGCGTTCCGAGTCCTTCCGCTTCAAGGGCCAGGACTGGCACGAGATCGTCGCCAGGGCCGTGGAGGCGGAATCGGGCCAGCCGATCGTGGTGATGCAGACCATCCGCTTCGAGCCCGACCGCTATGTGCGCATGGTCGGCCTGACCCGGGTCGAGCAGCGCGACCAGAACCTGCCCCGCTTCCGAGCCGTGATTGATGGCCTCGAGATGAATCCTTAATCGCGGCGGGGAAAGGCCGGGAGCGACCAGCCGCGCAGGAGGGCGAGCGCCCTTAACGTAAAGGCCGCGGCAAAGCCTGCGGCCGCGCTCAGGAAGGGATCGAGACCAACCGCCTGCAGGGTGACCATGACCGAAGCCCCGAGGGCCGCGGCCGTGACATAGATCTCCTGGCGCAGCACCAGGGGCGTGGTTCCGGCGAAGATGTCGCGGATGATGCCGCCGAAGGTGGCCGTGGTGGTCCCGAGCGCAACGGCGGAAAGAGCCGGAACGCCGGCCGCCAGCGCCTTGCTGGTGCCCGAGACGGCGAAGAGGGCCAATCCTAAGGCATCCGCCCAGAGGAGGACGCGGCCCTGCCGGCCGCCCTCGATCATCGCCACCCGCTTGGGACCGAGGACGAAGACGCATTCGGCCACGATCAGGCAGACGAGCACGTCGGTAGGGTCGCCGACCCAGAACACGGGCCGCGTGCCGATGAGCAGGTCCCGGATGGTGCCGCCCCCGACGCCCGTGAGCGTGGCGAGCAGGGCGAAGCCGAACGGATCCATGCCCTTGCGGGCCGCCATCAGGGCGCCCGACAGGGCAAAGACGGCGACGCCGATGGTTTCGAACGGGATGCTTTGAAGGAAGTCCACCGGGAACACCTGCCCTCATCCCGGACCTCATCCTGAGGAGCCGCAGAAAGCGGCGTCTCGAAGGAGGATCCAGAGAGTACTGGAGACGCCCTCGTCCTTCGAGACGGTCACTGACGTGACCTCCTCAGGATGAGGGCTTACAGGGCGTTCCCTTACAGCATTTTCGGGCGAAGCGAATACCGATAGCAGGAAAATCCGCTCGGCCGTTCCTTACGAAGCCGCCGACGGATTATCCGCAGCCTCGGCGCCGTTGCCGTTCGCGGCGGCCTTGGGGCCGCCCTTGGAGACGCCGACGAGGGCCGGGCGCAGGACGCGTTCGCCGATGACGTAGCCGGACTGGACCACCTGCAGGACCGTGCCGTTCGGCACCTCCGCGTTGGGGATCTCGAACATGGCCTGATGCAGGTTCGGGTCGAACTTCTGGCCCTGCGGGTCGAGCTTCTTCACGCCATGGCGCTCAAGGGTGTTCAGCAGATCGCGCTCAGTGAGGTCGATGCCCTCGATGAGGCCCTTGAAGGCGCCCTCGGCGGTGCTGCGGGCCTCCTCCGGCACGCTCTCGATGGCGCGGCGGACATTGTCGGCCACGTTGAGCATGTCGCGGGCGAAATTGGCCACGGCATAGGTGCGGGCATCCGTGATCTCGCGCGCCGTCCGGCGGCGCAGGTTCTCCATGTCGGCCATCAGGCGCAGCAGCTTGTCCTTCAGATCCGCCTTCTCGGCCTCGAGAACGGCAATCGGATCGGCCTCGGGCGCGGAGGCAGCCTCAGGAGCCACATCGTTGGCGGGCTCGGCCTGCGGGGCAGCGTTCTGATTTTCCGTGTCGTTCGGATTCATGATGCTCAACTAATGGTGGGAAAAGAAGGGTTCGGGCCACATATCAGGTCCCTTGCCCCACAAATCAAGCGCTGCGCCGGTGGAGGGGCTCGGTTTCCTCGGTCTTGAACACGTCGAGAAGGGTCCGGCTGATGGTGGCCTGGCGCCCCGCATGGGTGATCTTCGTGCCCGTCAGGTCCGTGACATAGAACACGTCCACGGCCTTTTCGCCGAAGGTGACGATGTGGGCCGAGGCGATGTTGAGGTTGAGCTTGCCCAGGGCCGTCGTGAGATCGTAGAGCAGGCCCGGACGGTCGAGGCCCGAGATCTCGATCACGGTCTGGCGGCTCGACAGGGAATTGTCGATGTTCACCTCCGGCGGCACGTGGAACGCCTTGGAGCGCTCCTTGGCCGGGCGCTTGCCGTCCACGAGGTCGGCGATCTTCACCTCCCCCTTCAGGGCCCGCTCGATCGCCTTGGCGACCCGCTCGGCCCGGCGCAGCTCGTCCTCGTCCCGGTCGAAGGCGCGGGAGAGCACGATAGTGTCCAAAGCCATGCCGTCCGTGGTGGTGAAGATCTGCGCATCGACGATGTTGCCGCCGGCCGCCGCGCAGGCACCGGTCACGATGGCGAGCAAGCGCGGATGGTCCGGCGACAGGATGGTGAGCTCGGTCACGCCGCGGAACAGGTCCGTCTCATACGTCGTGGTGACTGTGCGGCCGGCTTTCTCGGCCTCCCGCAGGAGCCTTGCCTGTTTCGCCCGCCGGGTTTCGTCGGTCTTCAGCCAGTAGCCCGGCGTGTGGCGCGAGGCGAAAGCCTCGAACTCCGCGTCGGACCAGTCCGGCAGTTCCGTGCGCAGCTGCTCCTGCGCCAGACGCACCCGCTCCGAACGGGCAAGATCCACCGCGCCACCGCCAAGGATCACTTCCGTTTCCTGGTAGAGGTTGCGCAGGAGCTGACCCTTCCAGCCGGTCCAGGTGCCGGGACCCACGGCCTTGATGTCCGCGATGGTGAGCACGAGCAGGAGCTTCAAGCGCTCCATGGTCTGCACCACCTCGGCAAAGCTCTTGATGGTGGCGGGATCGGAGAGATCGCGGCTCTGGGCCGTGTTCGACATCAGAAGATGGTGCTCGACGAGCCACGCCACCGTCTCGGTCTCCGCCTCGGTAAGGCCGAAGCGCGGCCCGAGCTTGCGGGCGATCACCGCGCCCGCTTCGGAATGATCCGCCGGCCGGCCCTTGGCGATGTCGTGCAGGAAGACCGCCACATAGAGCGCGCGACGATTGCGGATCGTGGGAAAGATCTGGTTGGCGAGCGGATGCTCGCTGCCGAGCTGGCCCGCTTCGATCTCGGTGAGCACGCCGACCGAGCGGATCAGATGCTCGTCCACCGTATAGTGGTGATACATGTTGAACTGCATCATCGCGACGATGCGGCCAAAATCCGGGATGAAACGTCCGAGCACGCCAGTCTCGTTCATGCGCCGCAGCACCACTTCCGGGGAGTTCTTGGATGAGAGAATCTCCAGGAAGAGCTTGTTGGCCTCCGGATCGTTGCGGAGGTTATGTCCGATGAGCTTGAGCGAGCGGGTCGCAAGGCGCGTCGCATCGGGGTGAATGGCGATATTGCGCCGGTCGGCGAGCCAGAACAGGCGGATCAGGTTCACTGGGTCGCGCGCGAAGGTCTCCTCATTCTCCACATTGAGGCGGTTGTTGTCGATGATGAAGCCCTCGCTCACCAGCGCACCGCCGCTGCGACGGCGGAAGCGGCCGAACATCCGGTCCAGCATGGGGCGGCGCTTGGTCTGGCGCGCCTCGAGCTCGGCGCAGACGATGGCCGTCAGATCGCCCACATCCTTGGCGATGAGGAAATAGGCCTTCATGAAGCGCTCGACGGCCGACAATCCGCCTCGCGGCGCGAAGCCGATGCGCTCGGCGATGGTGCGCTGCAGGTCGAAGGTCAGGCGCTCCTCGGCGCGGCCGGTAACGAAATGCATGTGGCAGCGCACGCGCCACAAAAATTCCTCGCAGCGCGAGAAGAGATTGAACTCTCCTTGCGTGAAGAGCCCGGCCTTCACCAGCTCCTTGGGCTCCTTCACCCGGTAGACGTATTTGGCGATCCAGAAGAGCGTGTTGAGATCGCGCAGGCCCCCCTTCCCGTCCTTCACGTTCGGCTCGACCAGGTAGCGCGAAGCACCGGCCTTGGCGACGCGAGCATCGCGCTCTTTCAGCTTGGCATCCACGAATTCCGCCGCCGTGGTAGCGACGATCTCCTGGTCGAAGCGCTTCTCCAGATTGTCGAAGAGCTCCCGGTCGCCGAAAAGGAAGCGGGCTTCGAGCAGCGAGGTGCGGATCGTCATATCCGCATGCGCCTCGCGCAGGCATTCCTCCACCGAGCGGGTCGCGTGCCCGACCTTCAGCTTCAGGTCCCAGAGCACGTAGAGCATCGCCTCGACGACGCTCTCGCTCCAGGCCGTCTGCTTGTAGGGCAGCAGGAACAGGAGATCGACGTCGGAGCCTGGCGCCAGGGTTCCACGCCCATAGCCCCCGGTCGCCGCCACGGCGAGCCGCTCGCCGGCCGATGGGTTAGCCGCCGGATAGAGATGCTCCACAACGGCGTCATGGACGATGTGCACCAGCTCGTCCATCTGCTCGCAGAGATGGCGGGCGCAGACGAGCCCGTTCTGGTTCTCCAGGAGCTTTTCCTGCGCCTCCCGATGGCCCCGGTCGAGCAGCTTCTTCAACTCTGGGACGAGTTTGGCACGCAGCTCCGCCGCATCGCGGACCGGCTGGCTGCCGAGGCTTTTCAGGACGCTCTTGGGGCTATGAAGGGTCATGGAACAACCGTGCGCGAGGAACCGTTTGACTTATCACCTGATGGGGTCTCCGCCCAAGGGCGGACTGGCATTATCCGTCGAAACGGATATCCTGTTCTTTATAAGAGATAGTGTTTGACATAAAAAACACAGAGTTCTATAAACCGGACACGCGCCGATTTGAGCATGCAGATTGCGGGCGCGAAACAAGTGCAGCTAAAGCGCCGGGCGCGTGAAGACCTGAAGGTCCAAGCTCCCATGCGCAAGACATGGGAACGAACACGATGAGCCTCACCCGCCGCCTCCTGATTGCCGCCTCCTTTGCCACGGGCCTTGCCTCCTTCGCGACTGCTGCCTCCGCACAGGTGAAGGAAATCCGCATCGATTACGCCACCTACAATCCGGTCAGTCTCGTCCTGAAGGACAAGGGCTTCCTGGAGAAGGAGCTGGAGAAGGACGGCATCTCCGTGCGCTGGGTGCAGTCGCTCGGCTCCAACAAGGCGCTCGAATTCCTCAATGCCGGTTCGATCGATTTCGGCTCCACCGCCGGCGCCGCCGCCCTGATCGGCAAGATCAACGGCAACCCGATCAAGTCGATCTATGTCTATTCCCGCCCCGAATGGACGGCGCTCGTCACCCGCAAGGATACGGGCATCTCGAAGGTCGAGGACCTGAAGGGCAAGCGCGTCGCCGTGACCCGCGGCACCGATCCGCACATCTTCCTGGTACGCGCCCTGCAGGAAGCCAAGCTCACCGAGAAGGACGTGAAGCTCATCCTCCTGCAGCATCCGGACGGCCGCACCGCTCTCGAGCGTGGGGACGTGGACGCCTGGGCCGGCCTCGACCCGCTGATGGCGGCAGCCGAAGTGGAAAGCGGCGCCCAGCTCTTCTACCGCAATGCGGGCGCCAACACCTGGGGCGTGCTCAACGTCTCGGAAGCCTTCGCCAAGGACAATCCGGCTCTCGTGCAGCGCGTGCTCAAGGCCTATGAGGAAGCCCGTAAATACGCTCTCGCCAACAAGGACGAGCTGAAGAAGACCCTCATTGCCTATACCAAGCTGTCGGATGCGGTGATCGAGCGCCAGCTCGAACGCACGGAGCTGACCCATTCCTCCATCGGCCAGCCGCAGGCCGACACGATCCTCGCCGCGGGCCTTGCCCTGCAGCAGGCTGGTGTCATCACCCCTGACGCCAATGTGCGCGCCGCCGTCGATGCCCTCATCGATCGTCGCTTCGCGACCGCATCGCGCTGATGTCTTCATCACGGGAGAGCGCCGTGACAGGCCAAGCCACAAGCCAAGCCTGGTCCTCCCATGAGGGTGCCGCCGCTCTCGCGGCCCCTGCCTTGACCGAGAAGCGACGCGCCTTCGACTGGCGCATCCTTCTCGGCTTTTTATTGCCCATCGCCATCGCGCTTCTCTGGGAAGCCGCCGTTCATTTCGGTCTCGCCCAAGGCCGCCTCGTTCCGCCACCGAGCCGCATCATCGCGACGCTCTGGGGCCTGGCTCAGACCGGCGAATTGTGGACGCATACCTGGATGACGCTCTGGCGCGTCCTTGTCGGCTTCGTGATCGGCGCGGTTGCCGGCATCGTGCTCGGCGCCCTGTCGGGCTCCAGCAAGACCATCCGTCAGCTGCTCGATCCGACCTTGCAGGCTCTGCGCGCGATTCCCTCCATCGCCTGGGTACCGCTGTTCATTCTCTGGCTCGGCATCTTCGAGGCCTCGAAAGTGGCGCTGATTGCCGTCGGTGTGTTCTTCCCCGTTTATCTCGGCATCGCGGGCGCAATCCTCTCCGTCGACCGCAAGCTCGTCGAAGTCGGTCACGTATTCCGTCTCTCGCGCGTTCAGTTGGCCCGCCGCATCCTTCTTCCGGCTGTTCTGCCCGAAGCCGTGATCGCCCTGCGCTCAGGGCTCGGCCTCGGCTTCATGTTCGTCGTCGCGGCGGAATTCATGGGCGCGTCCGAAGGCCTCGGCTATCTCCTCGTCGATGGACAGCAGATGGGCAAGCCCGACCAGATCGTCGCCGCCATCATCGCCTTCGCGCTGCTCGGCAAGATCGCCGACAGCCTGCTCGTTGCCGGCACCAAGCCGTTCGTCCGCTGGCAGGACACCGTGCGGGAGAGGTTGTGATGCTGAGCCTCGAACATCTCTCCAAGACCTATGCCGACGGAACGCGGGCGCTGTCCGACATCAATCTCACCGTGCAGGAAGGCGAGATTGTCTCGCTCATCGGCGGCTCGGGTTGCGGCAAGACCACGTTGCTGCGCCTCATCGCCGGCCTCGATCGGGAAAGCGCCGGTCGGATCCGCCTCGACGGCGAAGTGCTCTCGGGTCCTCACCCTTCCGTCGGCATCGTGTTCCAGGAGCCGCGCCTTCTGCCCTGGCTGTCGGTCGCCGACAACATCGCCTTCGGCCTCGACGGCGTGAGTGCCAGCGAGAAGAAAGCACGCGTGTCGCATGCGCTCGACAAGATCGGCTTGACGGAGCACGCCGACCGCTGGCCCCGCGATCTGTCGGGCGGACAGCAACAGCGCGTCTCCATCGCACGCGCCTTCGTGACCAACCCGAAGGTGCTCCTCCTCGACGAGCCCTTCTCGGCGCTTGACGCCTTCACCCGCGCCAGCCTGCACGAGCATCTGCTCGGCCTGTGGGAAGAAACGCGCCCGACCGTCGTGCTCGTCACGCACGACGTGCAGGAAGCGGTGACGCTCGCCGACCGGGCCATCGTCATGCAGCCGAAGCCCGGCCGCATCTTCGACGAATTGCCGCTGACGCTGTCACGCCCGCGTGAGAAGACCGGCCTTCCCTTCGAGACCTCCGTGCGCCGCGTCTTGACGGCCCTGGATCATTCCCTCAAAGCACCGCAATTGCAGCCTCAGCGTGAACGCGACCGCCAGGCCGCGGCGTTGTGGTGGTAGGACCAAGAGGATACATCCATGGATGCGACTGCCCTTCGCGCCCTCCAGGCGCCGTTGAAGGATCAATACCGCAACGATCCCGACAAGGCCGTGATCACCCTGAAGGCTCAAGGCACCCTCGACGACCAGCACATCGCCTGCAAGGTCGAGACCGGCCGTGCGCTTGCTGTCGCGGGCCTGCACCCGGCGACCGGCGGCTCCGGCGCGGAACTGTGCTCCGGCGATATGCTGCTCGAAGCGCTCGTCGCCTGCGCCGGCGTGACTCTGAAGGCCGTCGCGACCGCGCTCGAAATCGACCTGCGTCATGGTGCGGTGAAGGCGGAAGGCGATCTCGATTTCCGCGGCACACTCGGCGTCGACAAGACGGCGCCCGTGGGCTTCAAGAACATCCGCCTGTCCTTCGAGATCGACACGGATGCGCCGCAGGAGAAGATCGACCAGCTGCTCAAGCTCACCGAGCGCTACTGCGTCGTCTTCCAGACCCTCAACAACAAGCCTGACTTAAGCGCGACGCTGACGCGCAAGTAAGGCGGTTTGTTTGCTCGATTAGTGTGAGACCTACTCGTCATGGCCGGGCTTGTCCCGGCCATGACGATCCTGTGAAGCGCTCCGCTCCGTGAAATCGGGATCACCGGCACAAGGCCGGTGATGACGTGGCGGGATACTGCGGATGAGGGCGAGGATGCTGAAATGGTGTCAGTTCCCAGCCACCAAGGTTCGCGGCGCGACGCTGATCGCGACAGCGGCACCGCTGCGGATTTCCTGCACGGTCAAGCCCCGGTCGTTGGTGCCGTCGGGATTGAAGCGGAACACCCCATCGGCCCCGGCGAAGCCTGCGGGGTTCGTGAGCATGGCATCGGTGAAAGCCTGCGCGCCCTGCATCCGCGCGAGCGCGGCGGCCAGGGTCACGGCATCGTAGGACAGGGTCGCGAGGCGGATCGGATCGACATTGAAGCGCGCGCGATAGCGCTCGGCGAAAGCCGTGAAACCACGCTTGTCGGGAGCCGCGAACCAGCCTCCCTGCAGAATGGGCAGAGCGGCGACGCGCGGCTCGTCCCACAGACCCGTGCCGAGCGGCTTGACCCGCAGCGGATCGAAGCCCGCCATCTGCAGCGCCTGGGCGACGGCGGGCAGGCCGTCGCCATTGTCGGGCATGAACAGCGCATCGGCCTGCGGCGCGGGGCCCCCGATGATCGGCGCCATGCGCTGCACGGCCATTTGCGGTTGCCCCGGCGGATAATACTCGAGCGCCGCGATGCGGATGCCCTGCTGGGCCGCTGCCTGCTGCAGCCGCGCCCCGGCCACGCGGCCGTATTGGGTCTCCGGGATCAGGGCGGCAATGGAGCGGCGCCCCTGGGTGGCGGCAAACGCGACGATGCGGTCCACCTCCTCCTGCACGAGGAAGCTCAGGAGATACACGCCCTGGCTGGCGACGCTCGCATCCGTCGAAAAGCCGATGACCGGCTTGCCTCTTTGACGAGCCACTTGTCCGGCGGCCTGAACGGAGCCGGCGAAAAGCGGCCCGATGATGAGCTCGGCTCCTTCGGCCAGCGCCTGCTGGACCGCGATCTGCGCACCCTCCGGCGTGCCGTTGTCGTCCTTCACGAGAAGGGTGAGGTCCGAGCCTTGGAATTCGCTGAGGGCCAGTTCCGCAGCGTTGCGCATGCTCTGCGCCGCCACGGCTCCCTGCCCGGCTCCCGTCATGGGCAGGATCAGGGCGACCTTGACGGGACCGTTGCCGATGGTAGTGCCGGCCATGGCGGATCCGAGCGGGACGTCCATCGGAGCATCGGGTGGCGTGACACCTGCCGCGTAAGCGGGCTCGACGGGAGCAGGTTGAGGTCGGCTCGCCTTCCGGGGTGGCGACAGGCTCCCGGAACCGACGCAGCCGGTCAAAACCAGCGACCCGGCGATGACAAAAACCCAAGCGGCCCGGCCTGCAAAGCCTCCGGCTGCATCATCCGACACACGCGCCATCTCCGCCCCTTTTGGAAACAGCTATCCGTCCATGAGGCAAGCGTGGCAGCAAAAGGTAAACATTGTTTCCAATGCAGAATGATGGTCTCAACAACCCCGCTTCCGCGATGGCGGCCCCCATGCGACAGTGACGAACGATGAGCCAGAGAATCGACAACCGGACCAGACGGCGCGAGCCGAACGAGCGGATCGCCACCTTCACCGCCTTCGGCCTCGCCGCCGAGGCGAAGCCCCTGTCGCCCGGCCTCTATGTGGTCGCGACCCCCATCGGCAATCTGCAGGACGTGTCGTTCCGCGCGCTGAACGTGCTCGCCGCCGCGGACGCGATCCTCGCCGAGGACACGCGGGTGACCAAGACCCTGCTCGCCCATTACGGCATCACCACGCCGCTGGTGGCCTATCACGAGCATTCCAACGATGCCGTGCGCGAGCGCATGGTCCACCGCATCCGCGAAGGCCAGGCGCTGGCCCTCGTGTCGGATGCCGGCACGCCGCTGGTATCGGATCCGGGCTACAAGCTCGTTCAGGCCGCGATCGAGGAAGGATTGCCCGTCACCCCGATCCCCGGCCCCTCCGCCGTGCTCACCGCGCTCGTCGCCTCGGGCCTGCCGACCGACCGCTTCTTCTTCGAGGGCTTCCTGCCGCCGAAGAGCGCCGCGCGCCGTGCGCGGCTCGCCGAGATCGGCCCGATTCCCGGCACGCTCATGCTCTTCGAGGGGCCGCATCGCCTGCCCGAGATGCTCGCCGATGCGGCAGATGTGCTCGGCGAGCGCCAAGCCGTGGTGGCGCGCGAGCTGACCAAGATGTTCGAGACGATCCGGCGCGGCACCCTGCCGGAACTCGCCCGGCAATTCGCCGAGGAAGGTCCGCCCAAGGGCGAGATCGTGGTGCTGATCGGCGAAGCGACGAAAGAGATGCACGCGGCTGAAGCCGATGCGGCCCTCGACGGCAGGCTCGAAGCGGCGCTCAGGAACCATTCGATCAAGGATGCCGCGGCGCTCGTCGCGGCGGAGCTCGATCTGCCCAAGCGCGAGGTCTATGCCCGCGCCCTGACTCTCGCGAAGAAGGACGAATGAAGACAGCTCTCGAGCGCCGTGAAGCAACCTTTCTGCGCGGCCATCGCGCCGAATGGATCGCGCTCCTGTTCTTGCTGATGAAAGGCTATCGCCCGCTCGCACGCCGCTACGCGGCATCGGGCGGCGAGATCGATTTGATCGTCGCGCGCGGCGACACCGTCGCCTTCGTTGAAGTCAAAGCGCGCGGCCTCATGGACGATGCACTGTCCGCCATCACCGCCCGCAAGCGCCAGCGCTTCTCCCGCGCGGTGCGCACATGGCTCACGCGCAATGCGTGGGCTCAAGGCAAGACATGGCGTGCCGATGCGGTGTTCATCGCACCCAGACGATGGCCGCAGCACATCGTGTCGGCGTTCGAGCTGGAGATGCGCTAAGCCGCCATCCGGTGGCGATCGGCCACCGCCTCGCGGATGTGCCGCGCCAGTTCCTGCACCACGTGATTGCCGCCGTCCCGCGGCAGATAGAGATTGACCATGAAGGGCGGGAGCACGGGCAATCCGGATTCGGGCCCCAGCACGTCGAAACCGCTCGGCACGGTGGAGGCCATCCAGGCCATGACGGCGATGTCGGCGGCCACCGTCGCAACTTGAGCCGATGTGTTCGTGACTTCGGAGACCGAGCGCCATTCGATGCCGGCCTTCTGCAGCGCCTCGCGGATCGGCGCGCGGAAGGCGCAGTCGGAGCAGCCGACGGAAACGGGAAGCGGACGCTGGCGCGCCGCATCGCCGCCGCGCGCCCCGACCCACACCAGACGGTCCATCACAAGGTTCTCGCCGTCGGGATCGCAGGCCATCTCGGTGGCGAGCACCACATCGACCTGGCCGGCATAGAGCTTCGAGCGGAGGGAGGCGCTGGAGCCACTGTTGAGCGAGATCTGCACGCGGGGATAGCGGCGCGCGAAATCCTTCAGGAAGGTCGGAAGATAGGTGGTGATGATGTCGCTCGGGATGCCGAGCCTCACCTCGCCCTCGAATTCCGGCGTCGTCATCTCGGTCCAGATTTCGTCGTTGAGGGCAAGCATCCGCTTCGCCCGCCCGAACAGGCGCTCGCCGGCGGTCGTCAGCTTCATGCCGCGCCGGTCGCGGGTGATGAGTTCCTCGCCGAGGGTCTCTTCCAGGCGCTTGATCTGCTGGCTCACCGCTGCCTGGGTCAGGTTGAGCACCCCGGTGGCCGCCGTCATGCCGCCGGCATCCACCACCGCCACGAAGGCCCTGAGAAGGCTGACATCGAGATTCCGGGCCATGGTCGACCTCAATAACGGTCCATTATTCTCAATATAATGAACATTCGTTTCCGTTATGCAAGGGGGAAGCGCATCATCTTCTCATCGAACTTGAGGAGACGATCATGTCAGCGCATTTTCCCACCTGCGATTGGACCGCCGAGCAACAGCCGGCCCCCAAGCCCTCGCGCCTCAAAAGCCTCTTCGCGTCGCTCGTGCACGAGATCGAGATCCGCCGTGCCCTCCGCGAAGTCAGCTCCCTCGACGACGCGATGCTGCACGATATCGGCCTCACCCCGGGGAATATCGAGGACACCATCCGGTGCGGCCGGCACTAAATGCCGGCCTTCGGTGCGAACACAGTCACGGCCGCGGGCCGGATCGAGAAATGGGCGGGCGTCCGGGTCACGATCTCGCCATCCGCATTGATGGGCTTCGGCTTACGGGTGCGGATGTCGAACTCCTTGGCCCGGACCGCCCGCACCTCTTCCCAGGCGCCGTGCTGCCCGTAGCGGAATGACCGTGCCATCAGGGCGAGCTTCCAGGCCCGTTCCAGTTCCAGGCTGTAGAGATCGAGATGCTGATCGTCGATGGCCGCGTCCTTTTCCACCGCATTCCCGCCGCCATAGAAGCGCCCGTTGCCGACCGCGATCTGCAGCGTCTTCACACGCACGGATTCGTTCTCGCTGGTGATCGTGGCGCGAAAGGGCTTCGCGTGCGCCAGGACATTCAGGGCCACCAGCGCATAGCCGAGACGCCCCCAGCGGCGCTTGATGTCCCGCGTCAGCTTCTGCGCCAGCTCCGCCGAGAGCCCGAGGCTCGCCACGTTGAAGAAGGGCTCGCCGTTGACGATGCCGAGATCGATCTTGCGCGTGAAACCATCGACGATGACGTCGGCTGCGCCGTCGAGATCGAACGGGATGCCGAGGGTCCGGGCGAGATCGTTGGCCGTGCCCATCGGCAAGATGCCTAAGGGCAGTCCGGCCTCGATGACCCCGAAGGCTGCCGCATTGATGGTGCCGTCGCCTCCACCGACGATGGCACAATCCACGTCCTTGGCATGCTCAACGATGAGTGGGGACAGATCCTCCCGGCGACCGCATTCCAGATGAACGGGCTCGATGCCGTGATTCTTCAGGCGCTCGATGGCGATGTCGCACTGGGCGGCGCCGCTGCGGCTCTTGGCGTTGACGATCAGAAGGGCGCGGCGGGGCATGGACTAACACATGGAAAAGCTTGAGGGGATCTGCAAGGGGCAAGGCTTAAAGCGGGACCGTTGAACAACCTGGCTCCCCCGTTTTCGTTCACGACACCGGCGATGAAGAGTTGCCATCCTCGATTTTAAGGCCAATAACCCTGCTTCCCAAGGAGACCTGACGCATGACCCTAACCGTTGCGTTCCAGATGGATCACATCCGCAGCATCAAGATCGCGGGCGATACCGGCTTCGCGCTGCTGCTCGAAGCCCAGCGGCGCGGGCACCGGGTCCTGCATTATACGCCCGACCGCCTGTCCTTGCGCGACGGTGCGGTGATTGCGATGGCGGAGACTATCGAAGCGCGCGACGTGGAGGGCGATCATTTCACGCTCGGAACACCCGAGCGGGTCGATCTGTCGACTGTGGATGCGGTGCTCATGCGCCAGGACCCGCCCTTCGATTTGGCCTACATCACCGCCACGCATTTCCTAGAGCGCATTCATCCGAAGACCCTGGTGGTCAACGATCCGACCCATGTGCGCAATGCGCCGGAAAAGATCTTCGTCACGCATTTCCCGCACCTGATGCCGCCGACGCTCATCTCCCGTGACAAAGGTGAGATCGAGGAATTCCGGCGCGAGCATGGCGACGTGGTGATGAAGCCGCTCTACGGCCATGGCGGCGCCAGCGTGTTCAAGGTCGGACGCGAGGATCCGAATTTCGGATCGCTCTATGATCTCTTCTCCAACCTGTTCCGCGAACCCTGGGTGATCCAGCGCTTCCTGCCCAAGATCACCGAAGGCGACAAGCGCATCATCCTCATCGACGGCGAAGCGGCGGGCGCGATCAATCGGGTGCCCGCGGCCAACGACATCCGCTCCAACATGGTGCGCGGCGGCGCGGCGATGCCCACGGATCTGACGCCGCGCGAGCGCGAGATCTGCGAAACCATCGGCCCGGAGCTCAAGCGCATGGGCCTCATCCTCGTCGGCATCGACGTGATCGACGGCAACCTCACCGAGATCAACGTGACGGCCCCCACGGGCATCCGCGCCATCAAGCGCCTCGGCGGGCCGGATCTGGCGGTGAAGGTGTGGGACGTGATCGAGTCGAAGGTGAAGCGGTAAGAACAACCGCAACATCTCTTCCCTCCCCCTTGCGGGGAGGGATTGAGGGAGGGGGTCGTAAAGTCGGAGCGTTGTGTTTCATCCAGTCAGGACTACGCTGCTACGGCATACCTGCTCGCGAGAGGGAGACGCGCTAGGCTGGTTTCAGGTTTCACCCAGTCACACCACCCGCACCCCTGCCCCTCCCCGCAAGGGGGAGGGAAGCGGCTCAAGCCGCCAGTTCTGCGATCACCGCATTGAGGACCGGGAAGCCCTTCGGCATGACGGCGAGGCGTGAACCGTCATGGCGGATCAGACCCTCCTCTTCGAGGATCCGTAGGCGCCTTTGGTTGAGCGTCTTGCCCGTGAACGCTTCGAAGCGGCGCGGATCGACGCCCTCTTTCAGGCGAAGGCCCATGAGCAGGAATTCGTCGCCCTCGGCCTCGGAGGTCAGAACCTCCTCGTCGATGACGCCGTGGCCCTCGCGCTCGACCCGTTCCAGCCAGGTCTCGGGATGCCTCTCGGTCGCGGTGGCGAGCCGCGCGTTTCCTGTTACCAGGCGCCCATGGGCGCCGGGGCCGATGCCGGCATATTCGCCATAGCGCCAATAGAGCAGATTGTGCCGCGACTCCGCGCCGGGCCTGGCATGGTTCGAGATCTCGTAGGCCGGCAGCCCGTGCTTCTCGCACACCTCTTGCGTGATGTCGTAGAGCGCGCGGCCCGTCTCCTCGTCCGGCACCGTGATCTTGCCCGCATCGTAGAGACGCTGGAACCACGTGCCGGGCTCGATGGTGAGCTGGTAGAGCGAGAGGTGCTCGACCGCATGGGAGATCGCCTGCTCCAGCTCCGCGCCCCAGGCCTGCGGGGTCTGGTCGGGGCGGGCATAGATGAGGTCGAAGGAGTAGCGCTCGAAGATCGAGGCCGCGATCTTCACCGCCCCCAAGGCTTCATCGACCGAATGCATGCGCCCGAGGCGCTTGAGATCGGGATCGTTGAGCGCCTGGACGCCGAGGGAGACTCGGTTGATGCCGGCTGCGCGATAACCGCGGAAGCGCTCCGCCTCGACGCTGGTGGGGTTGGCTTCCAGCGTCACCTCGGCCGTGGGATCGACGGCCCAGGCGCCGCCGATGGCATCGAGGATCGCCCCCACGGTTTCCGGCTTCATGAGGGAGGGCGTGCCGCCGCCGAAGAAGATGCTCGTGACCGTCCGCCCCGGAATGCGAGCTGCCGTATGGGCGATCTCGCGCCGGAAGGCGGCCAGAAACCGCTCCTGATCCACCGGCTGGTGGCGGACATGGCTGTTGAAGTCGCAATAGGGGCATTTGGAGGCGCAGAAGGGCCAATGGACATAGACGCCAAAGCCCACATCGCGCGTCGGATGATCGATCATGGGGCGTATATGGCAGGTCGGAGAGCGAACGTCACGGGTGGCGTTGTCGCGTGGCAGCGCGATCTTCCCTCCCCCTTGCGGGGAGGGATTGAGGGTGGGGATCGGAAAGTCAGAAGGGCGCACTTCATTTAGAGAGTGTGAAGGCTGTTACACCGCCTGACCCTCCAATCGCTCACCCTGCTGCACCACCCCCACCCCTACCCCTCCCCGCAAGGGGGAGGGAAACAGCGTCGCAAACTCTTCTGAACCTCTTCGCTCACAAGGTTGTTCACCCCTATAGGGCCTTCCATTCTGGCATCCGCCATCGCGGAAGCCTAAGATGGCAAGATCAGGAATTAGGAATCCAACATGCGGCATTGGCGCGGCCCGTTCGACCGGCAGGGTTATCACCACGGTAATCTGAAGGAGGCGCTCATCGAAGCGGCGCAGCGCTTCATTGCCGAACGGGGGATTGGCGGGTTCACGCTGGCCGATGCGGCCAAGCTCGTGGGCGTGACGCCGGCGGCGCTCTACCGCCATTTCCGGGGTCGGGATGCGCTCGTGGCCGAGGTCGCCTTCCGCGGCTACGACGAGTTGGCGAGAAGGCTCGGACGGGCGCTCCAGAGCGAGGGCACGGCGCTGGAGCGCTTCACCCGGATGGGCGAGGCCTATCTCGCATTTGCCGAGCAGGAGCCGGGCTTCTACACAGCCATGTTCTCGGCAAAGCCCGCCGAGGGCGAGGCCTCATGCGGCCCCTTCTGGGCCAAAAGCGTCCAGAGTGGCGGCAAGCCCGTCGGCAATGCCTTCGACTTTCTCGTTCAGGCCCTGTCCGAGACCTTTCCGGAGGGCTTCCAGAGCGTCGACGTCCGGTTCATTGCTATCGAGGTCTGGGCTTTGTCCCACGGCATTGCGACCCTCGACGCCGCAGGTCAGCTGCCGAAGGGCCCCGGCCTGCCGGACAAGTACGAGCTGCTACGGGCCGGAGTGCTCGCCCTCGTCCATGGCGCTCTGAAGGGCCGCTCCGACACCTCGGCAAAATAATCGTCACAACCTCTCTTGAAAGCGCCAAAATCGATCCGCATGTTAATGTTGTTAGCATTAACATAGGGACCTCCAATGTCTGACTCTGCCTCCGCCGCCTGGAACGCGGGCCCGCATGCGGGCCCCTGGAACAACGGCAATCACCACCGCTGCGGGCGCAGGCCCGGACGCGGTCTCGAGATCGTCGGCATCATTCTGGGCTTCATCTTCGTCTGGCCGCTCGCGCTGGCCTATCTGGTGTGGAAAATGTGTGGATATCCGAAATACGACGAGGCCAGGACCTTCTTCCGCGACACCTTCGGTCGGGCGAAGGATGACTTCTTCGCCTCGCGCGGCCCCGCCGGTTTCGGCGGCTTCGCGAGCACGGGCAACGCAGCCTTCGACGATTACCGCCGCAGCGAGCTGGAGCGCCTCGAGGAAGAGCGCCGCAAGCTCGACGAGGAGGTCCGCGAGTTCCGCAATTTCGTCGAGGAGCTGAAGCGGGCCAAGGACCGCGAGGAGTTCGACGCCTACATGGCCAAGCGCCGCGGCAACGGCCCGACGAACGTCTGATCAGCCTGAGCATAAGCAGAGCGCCCTTCGGGGCGCTCTTTGTTTTTGAGTTCTACTCCGTCATCACCAGCCTTGTGCCGGTGATCTCTATTGAGGACGCGCAACGCTTTTCTGCATCGGGATGGCCGGGACAAGCCCGGCCATAACGGAGGTGGGGCTTTAGATTCTGTGTAGACAGCCCGCAGCCAGCTTCACGAAGGCGCGCGCCCGGTGAGACAGGCCCGAGGGCTCCGGCTTCGACCAGTCGATGCCGTGCTTCTCCTCCGAGGAGATCTCCCCGAAGGTCTCGGTGAAGCCGTCCGGCTGGAACATGGGATCGTAGCCGAATCCCTTTTCGCCGCGCGGCGGCCAGACGACCTGACCGAAGACGCGACCCTCGAAGAGCTCCTCATGCCCGTCCGGCCAGGCGATGACGAGGGCAGAGACGAAATGGGCCTGGCGGTCCGTCGCCTCGCGCTTCAAGAGCTCGCGCTCCACCCGCTCCATGGCGGCATCAAAGTCCCTTTTCGGGCCGGCCCAGTCGGCCGTGAACAGGCCCGGTGCTCCGTCCAAAGCGTGGACGCACAGGCCAGAATCGTCCGAGAGCGCCGGCAGACCGGTGGCGATCGCCGCCGCATGGGCCTTGATGGCGGCGTTCTCGGCGAACATGTGCCCGGTCTCGTCGGGAACGGGCAGGCCGAGGTCGCCGGCGGAGACGGCCTCCACGCCGAAGGGCGCGAGCAGCTCCTGCATCTCGCGCAGCTTGCCCGCATTGTGGGTGGCGATGACGACCTTGCCGGTCAGAGGACGATGAATGCTCATGTTTTTCCAATCCAGTCAGTGTCATTCCCGGCCGGAGCACAGCGGAGGGGATCCATAGCGCTGAGCTTGCGGGTGGATCCCCTTCCCTCGCCTTCTGCCCGCCGGGGGATGACACGAAGGGTTTCTCTTTAAGCCACGGCCTTCTTCTGAAGGTCCACCAGCTGCGCCACGCCGGCCTTGGCGAGCCGTAGCAGGTTCAGAAACTCCTCCTCGGAGAATGGCTTGCCCTCGGCCGTGCCCTGCACCTCGACGATGCCACCCGAGCCCGTGATCACGAAATTGGCGTCGGTCTCGGCGGCGGAATCCTCCGCATAGTCGAGATCGAGAACCGGCTGGCCCTGGTAGATGCCGCAGGAGATGGCGGCGACGGGCTCGCGCAGGGGATTGATCGAGATGATCGAGCGGTTCTGCATCCAGGTGAAGCACTCGTGCAGGGCCACCCAGGCGCCGGTGATCGACGCCGTGCGAGTGCCGCCATCGGCCTGGATCACGTCGCAATCGATGACGATCTGTCGCTCGCCGATGGCGGGCAGATTGACCACGGCCCGGAGCGAGCGGCCGATGAGGCGCTGGATTTCCTGGGTGCGGCCCGAAGGCTTGCCGGAATTGACCTCGCGGCGGGTGCGCTCATGGGTGGCCCGGGGCAGCATGGAATATTCCGCCGTCACCCAGCCCCGGCCGGTGCCGCGCAGCCACGGCGGGCCCTTTTCCTCGAGCGAGGCGGTGCAGATCACCTTCGTGTTGCCGAAGGAGACCAGACAGGAGCCTTCCGCATAGCGCGCGACGCCGCGCTCCAGGGTGACGGGACGCAGTTCGTCGGGGGCGCGGTTGGAAGGACGCATGGCGGGATTCTCCTCAAAAGCTCGATTCCCCGCCTGTTTGAAGCCCTGACGCGGTTTAGGCAAGCGCAAGGCTTGTCGAAGGGGCCTCCGATCCGCACATAATCTGACTTGCAGGGTGGAATTGTGAGAGCGTAGAACCCTTCGGATGCATCCAACCGGTCCCTTTCCCCATCTGTCGGAAACCCGCGCCATCGCGGAGCTGAACGCCCGTTCCCGTGAAATCTTCCGCCAGATCGTCGAGAGCTACCTGACGACCGGCGAGCCCGTGGGCTCGCGCAATCTCTCGCGCATCCTGCCGATGACGCTCTCGCCGGCCTCGATCCGTAACGTGATGGCCGATCTGGAGGCCGCAGGCCTGATCTACGCGCCGCATACCAGCGCAGGCCGCCTGCCGACGGAGACGGGCCTGCGCTTCTTCGTCGACGCCATGATGGAGATCGGCGACGTCACCGCCGAGGAGCGCTCGCGCATCGAGGCGCAGATGCGGGCGGCCGCCTCCGGACACACCATGGAAACGGCGCTCGCCGAGGCCTCGACGCTTTTGTCGGGCGTTTCGCGCGGCGCCGGCGTGGTCGTGACCTCCAAGTCCAACGCACGCCTGAAGCATATCGAATTCGTACGCCTCGACCCGACCCGCGCTCTGGTGGTGCTCGTCTCCGAGGATGGTTCGGTGGAAAACCGCCTTCTCGACCTGCCTCCCGGCCTGCCCGCCGGCGCATTGGTGGAAGCCGGGAATTTCCTGAACGCCCGCATTCAGGGCAAGACGCTCGGCGACATCAAGCGCGAGATCCAGACCCGCCGCGAGGAGATGGAGCGCGAGCTCGACACGCTCACGGCCAGGCTCGTGGAGGCAGGGCTTGCCACCACGGTGGGACCGGCGGATTCCCGCCAGCTCATCGTGCGCGGGCAGGCCAACCTCCTCGACGACCTGAAGGCCGCCGAGGACCTGGAGCGCATCCGCCTGCTCTTCTCGGATCTCGAGACCCAGACCGACGTGATCGATCTCCTGAGCCGCGCCGAGGGCGGCGAAGGGGTGCGCATCTTCATCGGCTCGGAGAACAAGCTCTTTTCGCTCTCCGGCTCGTCGATGATCGCCGCTCCCTTCCGGGACGGCAGCCAGAAGATCGTCGGGGTTTTGGGAGTGATCGGCCCGACCCGGCTGAACTATGCCCGCATCGTCCCGATGGTCGATTATACCGCCAAGGTGATTTCACGCATCCTGGAACGGGGGCGTTAGGAGCGCGAGCGCCAGTCGGTGCCTGGCCCATGGCCGCGCTCTCCAACACGCTGTTGCGATATAGGGGAACCATCTTCGCCTGAAGCGTTAAACCTCTCCGCGCAAGCGGCCAATGTTCCCATCGATGGAGGAGGTTCCCTTGAAGACAGCGACGATCATCGCCAGCGCCGGCCTCATGATGCTCGGCACCCTCGGCCTGGCGCAAGCCCAGACCAGCGGCACCCCCGGTTCTCCCTTCCCGAATGCCGCTCCGCATGAAGTCCAGATGATCAACGGCGTACCGTGCCGCACCATTCTCGACCGAGCAAGCAACACGCGCATCCCGGTCCAGTGTGCCAGCTCGGCAGGCATGGTCGGCATGGATCCGACGACGACCGGCAGCGTTCTGGTCGGTCCGCCTGCAGGAGCCCCCGTGTCCGGCACCCCGGCTTCCGCGTTCCCTACGGCTGCCCCTCATGAAATCCGGGTGATCAACGGCGTTCCGTGCCGGACCGTCCTGGTCCAGGGCACCGACCAGCGCGTCCCCGTCGAGTGCGCTCGTTAAGCGCTCGTCTCTCGGCAGGCGCGAGGAGCATCGGACCCAAAAGTGGAGCCACTTTCCGGTCTGATGCTCTAAGCCACGCGCCGCTCGGCTTTGGGCCGGTACAGCGCATAGAGCAGGAAGATCCCGGCAAGCAGCGCCCCTGCGAGAGCCGGAGCACGCCAATCGCCGGTGACCACCCGTACGATCACGAGGCCCGCACAGACGAGACAACCGAGAAGCGGCAGGATCAACGGGATCTCGAAACGCCCGCGTGGCTCCCCTTCCCTGTTTTTCAGCAGCACCAGCGCTCCGTTCAGTAGCGCGAAGACGAGGAGCAGCAGGAGCACGGTTGCAGCGGCTAGCTGGCCGATGGTGCCGATCAGGGCAAGCGGCGTCACGATCACGAACAGGGCAAGAATCGCCAGGTGCGGGGTGCGCCTTGAGGCATGGATACGGCCGAGCCAAGAAGGCAACAGGCCTTGATGGGCCATGCCATAGGCCAGCCGCGAGGCGGTCACGTAATTGACGAGTGCCGTGTTGGCGACGGCGAACAGGGTAATCGCTCCATAGACGATAGGCGGCAGCCAGGGTGCCGCCTTTTCCATCACGGCCGTCAGGGGACCGGGAGCTGCTGCGAGGTCCCGCCAGGGCAGCACGGACACCGCCGTGATCGCCACTGCCACGTAGATCACGGCCGCCATGGCCATGGCGGCGATCAGGCCGATGGGAACGGTACGCTGCGGATCGCGGCACTCCTCGGCTACGTTGAGGGTGTCCTCGAAGCCCAAGAAGGAGAAGAAGGTCAGCACCGCGCCCTGGAGCACGAGGAGCATCATCACATCGCTCGCCCCGTCGCCCGGCGGGGGTGTTTCTAGGAGATCGACGCTGCCCCAATAGCTGATCCCCACCGCCACCACCAACAGAAGGCCGCCCGCTTCGATGCAGGTGCACAGCACGTTGACCCACATGGATTCGCGGATGCCGCGCAGCACCAGTCCGGTCAGGAGCAGCAGGAAGCCGAGCGCCAGAAGAACGACCGTCTGGTCGCCGCTTCCGGTGAGGGAGGCGAGATTGGCGGCAAAGACCCGGGACTGGGTGGCGACGGAGGTGAGCGACGAGCAGGCCACCGCCAGCCCCACCACGAAACCGATCAGCGGCGAGCGGTAGGCCCGCTCCGCGATATAGGCCGCCCCGCCGGCCCTCGGATAGCGCGATCCGAGAGAGGCATAGGTGAAGGCGGTCAGCAATGCCGCCACGAGAGCCACCAGGAAGGCGAGCCAGACCGCATTGCCCACCTGCCCCGCCGCTTGCCCGATCAGGCCGTAGACACCGGAGCCCAGCATGCTGCCGAGCCCGTAGAGGGCCATCTGGACTGGGCCGATACTCCGGTGAAGTTCGGGGCGGCCCGTGCCGTCAAGGTTGTCCGCGCCTTCGGCAATGACTGGAGTTCCCGCCATGACGGCTTCCCGGATTGCTGCCCTTTTTGAGGGAGAATAGGGCACGGCGGGCGGTTGGCGACGGAAAACCTTCCCGGCACGCGACACCGGCCTCCCTTGGCTTTGGGGGGCCACCCTGCTATTGCGGCCTGAACATTCTTATATTTGCAGAATTATGACCGCTCGCACCTTCGACAACATCCGCAACTTCTCCATCGTGGCCCATATCGACCACGGGAAGTCGACGCTCGCCGACCGCCTGATCCAGACCACGGGGGCGCTCTCGGCCCGTGAGATGACGGAGCAGGTGCTCGACAACATGGATATCGAGCGCGAGCGCGGCATCACCATCAAGGCGCAGACCGTGCGCCTGGAATACAAGGCCCAGGACGGCAAGACCTACATCCTGAACCTCATGGACACCCCCGGCCACGTGGACTTTGCCTACGAGGTCTCGCGCTCGCTCGCCGCCTGCGAGGGCTCGCTGCTGGTGGTCGACGCCTCCCAGGGCGTGGAGGCGCAGACGCTCGCCAACGTCTATCAGGCCATCGACGCCAACCACGAGATCGTGCCCGTCCTCAACAAGATCGACCTGCCCGCCGCCGATCCGGACCGGATCAAAGAGCAAATCGAGGAAGTGATCGGCATCGACGCCTCCGACGCCGTGCCGATCTCGGCCAAGACCGGCCTCAACATCGAGGGCGTGCTGGAGGCCATCGTCCAGAAGCTGCCGCCCCCGAAGGGCGACCCGGATGCGCCTTTGAAGGCCCTCCTCGTCGATTCCTGGTATGATGCCTATCTCGGCGTGGTCGTGCTCGTGCGCATCATCGACGGGTCGATGAAGAAGGGCTCGACCATCAAGATGATGGGTACCGGAGCCGCCTATTCCCTCGACCGCGTCGGCGTGTTCAATCCGAAGATGACGGAGCTGGCGCAGCTCGGCCCCGGCGAGGTCGGCTTCTTCACCGCCTCGATCAAGGAAGTGGCCGATACCCGCGTCGGCGACACCATCACCGACGAGCGCAAGCCCACGGCCGAAGCGCTTCCGGGCTTCAAGCCCGTGCAGCCGGTGGTGTTCTGCGGCCTCTTCCCCGTCGATGCCGCCGAGTTCGAGAATCTGCGCGCCGCTATGGGCAAGCTGCGCCTCAACGATGCCAGCTTCTCCTATGAGATGGAGACCTCGGCCGCCCTTGGCTTCGGCTTCCGCTGCGGCTTCCTTGGGCTTCTGCACCTCGAGATCATCCAGGAGCGCCTGGAGCGCGAGTTCAACCTCGACCTCATCTCCACCGCGCCGTCCGTGGTCTATCATCTGAAACTTCGCGACGGTTCCACGATCGAGTTGCACAACCCGGCCGACATGCCGGACGTGATGAAGATCGAAAGCATCGAAGAGCCATGGATCCGCGCCACCATCCTCACGCCCGACGATTATCTCGGCTCCGTCCTCAAGCTCTGCCAGGAGCGGCGCGGCATCCAAATCGACCTGAACTATGTCGGCAAGCGCGCCATGGTGGTCTATGACCTGCCGCTCAACGAGGTGGTGTTCGATTTCTATGATCGCCTGAAGTCGATTTCCAAGGGCTATGCCTCCTTCGACTACCACATCTCCGATTACCGTGAGGGCGACCTCGTGAAGATGTCGGTGCTGGTCAATGCCGAGCCTGTCGATGCACTCTCCATGCTGGTCCACCGCGACAGGGCCGAGGGCCGTGGTCGTGCCATGTGCGAGAAGCTGAAAGAGCTGATCCCGCCGCACATGTTCCAGATTCCGGTCCAGGCGGCCATTGGCGGCAAGATCATCGCTCGCGAAACCATCCGCGCTCTGCGCAAAGACGTAACCGCCAAGTGCTACGGCGGCGACGCCTCGCGCAAGCGCAAGCTTTTGGACAAGCAGAAGGAAGGCAAGAAGCGGATGCGCCAGTTCGGCAAGGTCGACATCCCGCAGGAAGCCTTCATCGCCGCTCTGAAGATGGATACTTAAAAGAAAAGCTCTCACTGCAAAGTGTGGATGGCCCGGCTCATGACCAAGCCGGGCCTTTCTTTTGCCGCTCGCCCTGCGAACCGAGTTCTGGAACCTGCCCCCTCGCCCAGAGTTCAACTCAGCGCGGGGCCTTGGTCTCTTTCAATGATCGCAAGCTGAAGAACGGGATCTTCGGATGCCGGGCTTCGGCACGCCCATCGATACGAGCCCGGACCTTTCGCGAACCGCAATTCCGAGCCACAGGATCTCGCCTCACAGGAGAGCCCATGTCTTCGTCCCTGCGGGCCACGCTGCCGACGCTTTTCGCCCTCCTTCTCGGCTACGCTCTCATGCAGGTCGGCAATACTTTGCAGGGCACGCTGCTCAGCGTGCGGGGAAGCATCGAGCAGTTCACGCCCACCGAGATCGGAGCCGTGGGCGCCGCCTTCTGGGGCGGCATCGTGATCGGCTCGCTCTATGCCGGGCGCGTGATCCAGCAGGTGGGCCACACCCGCACCTTCGCAGCGCTGGCGGCGGTCGCGGCATCGACCGCGCTCTTCCATCTTCTCGTGATCAGTCCGGCCGTCTGGATCGCCGCCCGGGCTCTTACCGGTTTCTGCTTTGCCGGGCTCTTCATCGTGGTGGAAAGCTGGCTCAACGCATCGGTCACCGCGCAGACGCGCGGACAGGTTCTCAGCGTCTATGGCATGACCGGACTGGTCGCAGGCATCGGCGGGCAGATGCTGCTGCCGGCGGGCGACCCTTATGGCTATCGGCTGTTCTGCTTCGTCGCCATCCTCATCTGCCTGGCTCTCGTTCCGCCGGCCCTGTCTCGGGCGACGGCGCCGGCTCATGCAGTCAGCGATACGAAGATCAATCTGGTGCAGCTCTACCGCCAATCCCCCTTCGG
This sequence comes from Microvirga lupini, assembly GCA_000517005.1. Taxonomy (GTDB): domain Bacteria; phylum Pseudomonadota; class Alphaproteobacteria; order Rhizobiales; family Beijerinckiaceae; genus Microvirga; species Microvirga lupini. Next base: position 31,489 of record KI912031.1, on the reverse strand, counting down.
CGTAGTGGCCGCCGTTCTCTGCGGCGTCACCACCAGCTCGTTCTTCGCGCTCGGACCGATCTGGGCGCAGGAGCGTGGACTGGGCACCGCAGAAATTGCGATCTTCATGGCCTGCGGCACGCTCGGCGGCTTTGCCACCACCTACCCGCTCGGCTGGCTCTCGGACCGCATAGACCGGCGCCACGTGATCATCGGCGCCTCGGGGATGGCAGCGACCATCCTGCTTGCGCTCCTTCATTTCGTGTCGGAGACGGTGCCGGTCTGGCTGGTCTTCTTCTATGTCGCCATCTTCGGTGGCAGCGTGATCCCGACCTAC
>KI912031.1:28030-31073 GCA_000517005.1 Microvirga lupini | reverse complement strand
ACAGCATCGTCACTGCGCATGTGAACGACATGGTGAAGCCGGGCGAGTTCGTGGCCGCGGCGGGCGGCCTTCTGATCCTGCAGGGCGTGGGCGCCACCATCGGGCCCATCATTGCCGGCATGGCTATGACGGAGTTCGGACGTCGCGGTCTTCTTTATGTCGTCATCGTCGCTCAGGCGCTCATGGCGATCTGGGGCGCCTATCGCAGCCTGCAGCGCGCCGCGCCGCCGACGGAGGAGAAGGAACAGTTCGTTCCCGAGCCTCCGATTCCGGTCGGAACGCAACTGGAGGCGTCGTGAACGCCTCCTGAAGCTTTTAGCTTACACGAGCAACGATTGCCCGCCATCGATCCAGACCGGTGTGCCGGTGATGTGCCGCGCGCGGTCGGAGGAGAGGAAGAGTACGAGTTCCGCGACTTCCTCGCTCGTGCCCGCCTCCTTGCCGGTGAGCGGGATCGAACCGGCCGGGTATTCGGCCGGAACCGCCGCCTCCTGCGTGTCGCGCTTCTCGGTGTTGTCGGAGATTTCCGTGTCGATCTTGCCGGGGCAGACCACGTTCACGCGGATCCTGTGCTTGGCGAGTTCGACCGCCAGCATCTGCGCCATCGCCACCTGAGCCGCCTTGGTGGCGGAATAGGCCGTCGCGCCGGCGCTCGTGAAGGTGCGAGATCCGTTGATGGAGGCCGTGATGACGATGGAGCCGCCGGCCTTCTTCAAATGCGGCACGGCATGATGGAGCGTGAGATAGGTGCCGCGCAGATTCGTGTTGATCGTGCGATCCCATTCCTGAGGCTGCAATTCGTCGATAGGCGCCCAGACGCCGTTGATGCCGGCATTGGCGAAGACGATGTCGAGCCTGCCATAGGCTTGCACGAGATCGGCTACCGCATTTCGCATCTGCCCTTCGTCCGCCACATCGGCGACGAGCGCAACGGCAGTGCCGCCTGCCCGTTCGATCTCCTCGGCGACCTTCCGGATCTCGCTTTCGGTGTGGCTCAGCACACCGACTATGGCGCCCTCACGCGCGAAGCGCAGGGCCGCTGCCTTGCCGATGCCCGATCCCGCGCCCGTCACGAGCGCGACCTTACCCTGAAGCTCCATGATACTGCCTTTCCTCCGAGCAGAATTGTCCTGTCCTGAACCGGAGGAAGCAGCGGCTTGTTCCCTTGGACCTTATGCCAGTCCGACGCGGCGCCCGGAGGCATCGACCACCGGCTCGCCGTCCTCCTTGACGAATTCGCCCTGCTGCGGCGGCAGGATGTCGAGCACGGTCTCGGACGGGCGGCAGAGCCTGACGCCCATAGGCGTGACCACGATGGGACGGTTGATCAGGATCGGATGCGCCATCATCGCGTCGAGCAGTTGATCGTCGCTCAGCGAGGGATCGTCGAGTCCGAGCTCCGCATAGGGTGTTCCCTTCTCGCGGATCACGTCGCGGACGCTTAATCCCATGCGCTCGATCAGCTGGCGCAGAAGCAGGCGCGTCGGCGGCGTCTTCACATATTCGATGATGTGCGGCTCGATCCCGGCATTGCGGATTAGCCCCAAAGTGTTGCGGGAGGTCCCGCATTGCGGGTTGTGGTAGATGATCACGTCCATGGTTTGTCCTGACGATCGGAGGCCAGCTTTATGCTTGCCATTGTGCCTCAAGGATGGCCCGTGGCGAATGTCTGGCGCGAAAAATCAGCCCCAGCAGGCCGCCCTGCCCTGCACGTTCAACCGTGCCAGCAGGCGCTGTGCAAGAGCATTGTAGGCCTCGCGCGTCTCGATGCCGGAGAGGGACAGTTCGAGCACCCATTCGCCGGAGAGCGGCACGATCAGGGTCTCGATGGTCATGTCATGCGAGGCCGTCGGCAGATTGGCATCGATCCAGGTGGCGGACCAGCGCGTTGCGCCGCCATTGGAGGACAGAGATACGGACTGTGCCGGACGCCCGAGAAGCGCCTCATAATCCTGCTGCAGAGCAGCGGCGTCGCGACTGACGAGATCGGGTTGCGGCATGTCGCGAAGCGCCTGGGAGGAGCGAAGGTTCACGGAAAGCTCCCCATCGGACAGGACCGCCTTGAACCCGTCTTCGGTCTGCCGCCATTCATCCGGCAGAGAGAGCGAAAAGCAGAGATCCGGTGCAGCGTGCCCCATCACCCATGTCTGGCGCGTGACAGGATCGAACCGAGCCTGAATGCGTCCGCTCATGCTGGCCGTGTCGAGCGGACCATTGGCCGCCTGCGCGACGGAAGCGACGGCAAGGCCCGCCAGAATGACGGCCCTACGAGGCCATGCTCCGAACTGTCTTACGCTGCGCACCATGGCCTCCATGCCGTAGCGAACCCTCACATCCATGGCAACGCATCCAAAGCGCAAGGGTTGCCTGTCCACAGCTACGCTCTTGAGCTGCCCGGACCGGCCCTGCGCCTCGATGCTGGCTGGCGGCGAGACATCGACGGCGGCAAATTAGTAATTAAAAGGGCGGGCCGAAGCCCGCCCTTTTGTTGCTTATCCGCGGGCGCGGGCGCGGATCATGAAGGTGTCGTAGGCGTATTCGGCCACCTGGAACCAGAGATATTCCTCGCCGCGGAACGCCTTGTAGCTGTCGTAGATCTTCTTGAAATCGGCGTTCTTGGCCGAGATCTCATCATAGACCTCGTTCGAAGCCTTGTAGGCCGCATCCATGATCTCCTGCGAGAAGGGCCGCAGCTGCGCGCCGTTGCCGATCAGGCTGCGCAGGGCGGCCGGATTCTTGGCATCGTACTTGGCCTGCGTGTCGACGTTCACATAGCCCGCCGCAGCCTGAATGGCGGCCTGGTAGGTCTTCGGCAGCTCATTCCACTTCTGCAGGTTGATGCAGAAATGAATGGCGGGACCGCCTTCCCAGAAGCCCGGATAGTAGTAGTACGGCGCGACCTTGTTGAGTCCGAGCTTCTCGTCGTCATAGGGCGCCACCCACTCGGCCGCGTCGATGGTGCCGCGCTCCAGCGACGGATAGAGATCGCCGCCCGCGATCTGCTGCGGCACGACGCCGAGCTTGCCCATGATCTGACCAGCAA
>KI912031.1:16590-27930 GCA_000517005.1 Microvirga lupini | reverse complement strand
GGCCGGCGATGCGCATCTTGAGGCCCTTCAGGTCCTCGACGGTCTTGATCTCCTTGCGGAACCAGCCGCCCATCTGCACACCGGTATTGCCGGCCGGCAGGGCATACACATTGTGCTTGGCATAGAACTCGTTCAGCAGGGCATTGCCCCCGCCCTGGTAGAGCCAGGCATTCATCTGACGGGAGTTGAGGCCGAAGGGCAGAGTGGTGCCGATGGCGAAGGTCGGGTCCTTGCCCACGTAATAGTAGGAGCAGGTATGGCCCATCTCCACTGTTCCGCCGCCAATGGCGTCGAGCGCCTGAGGCGCGCCGACGATCTCGCCGGGCGCGAAGGTTTGGATGATGAACTTGCCGTCCGTGGCTTCCGCAACCAGCTTGGCGAAGGTTTCGCCGCCGCCGAACAGGGTGTCGAGGGATTTCGGGAAGGCCGAGGTCAGGCGCCAGCGAACTTCAGGGTTCGACTGGGCGATGGCCGGCTTGGCAACGGCTCCGGCGGCGGCGCCGATTGCAGCGGCCTGGAGAAATGCACGACGTTTCATGAGCGTCCCTTTCATTCGTTTCCGTTTCAAGGCGCACATGAGACAGAAAGTTTCAACGCGACGCACTCAAACGAATAGTTGAAACGCCCCTATAGCGGGCCGGGCGGAAGAAGGCAGATCTTCCGGAGCAGGGACTTCATGCATCCAGTGCATGAATAGGCCGGCTTCAAGACAGCGCTCGGGGCCGGTTTCACGATCGGTGCGGGGGAAGGAGGCGGGTTCGTCAGAAAATCAGCTCGCCCGCGCCCCAGGCGAGGAGGATCAGGAGAATGAAGGCGAGGAGGAACAGGCCGAACAGAACCTTGGCGATGGTCTTGGCCCCGGAGGCGACACCCGTGAAGCCCAGCGCTCCCGCCACCAGGGAGATCACCAGGAAGATCAGAGCCCATTTGAGCATATCCATGTCCTCGTCGCTTACTGTCCAGCTGAAGTGATTAAGCCCTCGCGCTCGATCAGGTTCCGAGCCGTCTGCGCTCAGATCACGACGGTGACCTTTTCAGCCGCCCGGGTCAGGGCCGTGTAGAGCCAGCGGCTGCGATGCTCGCGGAAGGCGTAGGATTCGTCGAAGAGCACGAGATCGTCCCATTGCGAGCCCTGAGCCTTGTGCACGGTCAGCGCATAGCCGTAGGTGAACTCGTCCGACTCCTTGCGCAGGACGAACGGCACCTCCTCCTCCGTTCCCTCGAAGAAGGCCTTGTGTACGGCGACCTCCACGGAGCGGCGGCGGGCATCGTCGTCGGGCAGCACATCCATGCGGATGAAGTCGTTGCGAATGCCGCGCAGGGCCTGGATGCTCCAGGTGCCGCCGTTGAGCAGGCCCTTGGTCTTGTCGTTGCGCAGGCAGACGAGCTTCTCGCCCGCCGCCGGCATGGGATCCCGGTAGCCGTTCAATTCGCGCAGGCGTGTGTTGTAGAGGCGCCGGGTCTTGTTGAGGCCGACCAGCACCTGATCGGCCGCCATGACGGCATTCGCATCGATCTCGCGCCGGCGGATGATGCGGCTCTCGCCATAGGTCCCCGGCTCCAGCCGTCCGCCTTCCCGGACCATCATCGAGAGATGAATGATAGGGTTGTCCTTGGCCTGGCGATGCACCTCCGTGAGCATCACGTCGGGCTCGCCTTCCGTGAAGAAGCCGCCGCCCTTCACCGGCGGCAATTGCGCCGGATCGCCGAGCACGAGAACGGGTTGCCCGAAGGACAGGAGATCGCGCCCCAGTTCCTCGTCCACCATCGAGCATTCGTCGATGATGATGAGGTCCGCCTTGGAGGCCGGACTCTGGCGGTTGAGCACGAATTGCGGACCGTTCTCATCCGACTCCCGCGAGCGGTAGATCATCGAGTGAATCGTCGAGGCGTCGGTGCAGCCCTTGGTGCGCAGCACGAGCGCCGCCTTGCCCGTATAGGCGCCGAAGGCCACCTCGCCGTCCACGCTCTCGGCGATGTGCTTGGCGAGCGTCGTCTTGCCCGTGCCGGCATAGCCGAAGAGACGAAACACCGGACGGTCACCGCGGCGGAGCCAGTCGGCGACGGCCTTGAGGGCAGCATCCTGTTGCGGCGACCAGGTCATGCGGATTTCGCCTCGCGATGCAGAGAGTAGAGAAGACCCATGATGATGATGCCGCTCCCGAGGAAGACATAAGGGTCGAGCGACTCGCCATAGAACTGCCAGCCGACAATAGCGATCAGCGGGATGCGCATGAAGTCCAACGGCACGACCATGGTCGCATCGCCCCGACGATAGGCATTGGTCAGGCAGTAATGCGAGAGCAGGCCACCGACGCAGAGGCCGACGAGGGCCAGAGTATGGGACGGCTGGACCTGGAGCCAGAAGGCCCGGCTCACGCCTAAGAGGTTCATGGGAAGCTGCAGCAGGTTCATGAAGAACAGGATCGAGAAGGTGCTCTCCGTCATCGTCAGCCGCTTGGTCATGATCGCCACGAGGGCAAAGCTGAAAGCGACGCCGAGCATCAGGAAACTGGCCGGCTGCAAGGTTTCCAGCCCCGGACGCAGGATCACGAGAATGCCGATGAAGCCAAGGACGATAGCCACGAGACGACCTCTGGTCATCTGCTCCTTGAGCAGCGGAACAGCGAGCAAAGCGACCCAGGCCGGCGTGGTGAACTCGAGCGCGAAGACGGTCGCGAGCGGCAGGAGCGTAAGGCCGAAAGCCCACCCGTCCGTGCCGAGAAAATGAAGGACGTTGCGCGCGAGATGCAGCGGGAAGCGCCGCGGCTTCAACCCGGGTCGCAGCTCAGGCTTGACGAGCGCAAGGGCAAGAAGGATCAGGACTCCGGCGGCGTTGCGGACGGCCAGCATCTCGAAGATCGAGAAGGTGGGTGCAAGCGCGCGCACCGCGACGGCCGTTGCGGAGAAGGAGAAGAGTGCGCCACTCATCCAGAGGACGACGGCGAGGATGCTGCGATGGGGCACGGCGGTCCAACCGATGTGAGGGTCCTCTCGATTAGAACATCGGACCCAAAAGTGGAAACCACTTTTTGGGATCGATCCGATGCCCCTCCTCCTGGCCAGCGCATCGCTCGAACCTTCGGCTCCGCACGATGCGCGGACCTGCCTCGGCGACGGCGTGAAGCCTCCATCGTCATGCCCGCGGCTGCGACCCAGGACGCGCACGACGGATGAACCTCAGGGCGAGACTCGAACGAGGCTTTGATCATCCTTCGCAGACGAGACCCGGATCGTGATTCTCGACTCGTTGGATGACTCGCAGACCGATTTTCGACTCCGATCGACAAATTTTTTGCGCCTCGTGCACGAGGACTCCGAGGAGCGTGAAAACCGTCTGCGCCCCTCTCCAAGTGAAGAGGATTCCGGTTGCGATGTTGATCGTTCTTGAACACATCCGAATACTCTGCGGACGTTTAACGTCTTCTTTACAACCCGATTAACTCATTGGTACATAATACGTTTTTCGGACGACCAAGACATCGATCCATCATGAAGAGCGATGTCGATGCGCCTGAAGAAGAGACTCTAACTGTCTCATCTTGAACCCGATATTGAGTCTTCGATCTGCAAGTGAAGAGAGACTTGGCGGGAAACATATCCACAGAAAAAGTGCCCGTTCTACTGTCTACACTTTTCGATAATCGGAACCCCGTTGGTATAACGACGTTGCCTTGCAAGCGTGACGGTTGCACGCGAAGGCCCTTGAAGGAGGCGGCAATGCCGACAGATACCAAGTCTAACCCGCTGACGATGCTGTTCACGGGAGACACCGGTGCGACCAGCACCAAGAAGAAGACCGCGAAGAAGAGCAGCGCACGCCGCAGCTCGACCAGCACCGCCAAGAAGGCCGGAACGAAGAAGACCGCTGCCAAGAAGACGGCAGCGAAGTCGGCTTCTCGGTCGGCGACGAAATCTTCGGCCAAGACCGGCGCGAAGAAGGCTACTGCCAAGAAGACCACCGCGAAGAAGACCGCTGCCAAGAAGACCTCGGCCCGTTCGTCGGCCAAGTCCGCAGCTAAGAAGACCACCGCCAAGAAGACCGCTGCTAAGACGACCGCTAAGAAGACTTCGGCCAAATCGGCCGCCAAGAAGTCCTCTGCTCGTTCGACTGCGGCTCGTTCGACGGCCCGGAAGTCTGCCTCTCGCAGCTCCAGCCGCGGTGCGGTGAAGTCGGCTTCGAAGGCGCGCAGCGCATCCAAGTCGACCACGAAGCGCGCCGCTGCCGCTTCGAGCCGGACCTCGGCCACGAAGAAGTCTGGCACGGTTGCCAAGCGGTCTTCCGGCTCCCGTTCCTCGAGCGCTCGCAAGAGCCCCTCGAAGTCGCGGAAGCGCTAAGACGCTTATGTCGCAAGCGCCGGGATAGGGGCTCCCCTATCGCCCGGCGCCTGCGCATAAAAATCGCCCGGCGAAAGCCGGGCGATTTTGTTTTCGCGGGTTGCCGTTCCGGGCTACCGGCCCGTGCTCATCGGGTCGCTTGCGCCCCAATAGGGCGTGGCATTGTAGTAGCGATGAACATGCTCTTCCCATTCCCGGTCGTAGGAAGCGTCATGTCCTTCCGCGCTGCGGCGGGGCGCCCCACGCAGCTGATCTTCCGAGAGGTTCAGCTCATAGGCATCGAGCTCGGTATTGTACTTCAGGACGCTCCAGGGAAGCGTGTAGTATTCCTCACCGAGCCCCATGAAGCCGCCGAAGCTCATGACCGCATAGGCGACCTTGCCGGATCGCTTCTCGATCATCACGCGCTCGATCGTTCCGATCTTCTCTCCGTCCGTACGGCGCACTGGTGTTCCTTCGACCTTGTCGCTGGCGATCAGGCTGTGGGTTTCACGAACGTCGCTGCTTTGTGCCGTCGTCTGCATCATTTCGCTCCCTCAATGTGTGAGATCCTAAGGCAACGCTCGGGTTGAAAAGCAGGTTCCGGTTTTGGGCCGGAAGCCCAAGGTTTCCAAGGCGCCTAGAGCAGCGGACGTGAGGAACGGACCCACATCCGGAATCGATCCGATGCTCGATCCCGTCAGCGGCGCATCGCCCGGCGCGCCAGAGCCTTTCACGCCAAGCGCTGCCGTAGGAACCCCCTTCCCGACCTCACGTTGACCCACGTTTATGAAAGCCGAGGATAGGAAGGAGAGTGCCATGGCGGTTCGCCAGAAGCCGGTCAGGGATCAGGTCGTCGTCATCACCGGCGCATCCAGCGGCATCGGACTTGCGACGGCCCATCTGTTTGCCGAATGCGGCGCCAAGGGCCTCGTCCTGGTCGCCCGCAACGAGGACGCCCTGCGCAAGATTGCCGATGAACTCAGCCACGGGACGACGCGGGCCATTGCGGTTGCCGCGGATGTCAGCAAGCGTGAGGATCTGGAACGGGTGGCGCGCACCGCCGTCGAGACCTTCGGCGGCTTCGACACCTGGGTGAACGATGCCGCAGTAGCCATATACGGAAACCTCACCGACATCCCGCTGGAGGATCAAAGGCAGCTTTTCGACGTGAACTATTGGGGCGTCGTCAACGGCTCGATGATCGCGGCGGACCACCTGCGCCATCGTGGCGGCACCATCATCAATATAGGCAGCGTCCTGTCCGAGCGGACCATGATCCTGCAGACCCAGTATTCGGCCTCCAAGCACGCGGTGAAGGCCTTCACGGACGGCCTGCGCATGGAACTGGAAAGTCAGGACGCGCCGATCTCGGTCACGCTCATCAAGCCGTCCTCGATCGATACACCTTATGTCGAGCATGCCCGTAACTTTCTCGACCGGGAGAATGCCGTCCCGCCGCCGGCCTACGATCCGCATCTCGTCGCCAAGGCAATCGTGTTTGCGGCCGAGCACCACAGACGCGAGATCACGATCGGCTTCGGCGGTTGGGTCATCGGCGCCATGGGCAAGGTCGCGCCCCGCTTCGTGGACAAAGCGATGGAATGGACGGGCTATGGCTCGCAGACGACGGATCATCCCGAGCGTCCGGGAATGCGGGACAATCTCTATCAGGCCCGTGAGGACGGCGACATGTATTCGTCTCTTCCCGGCGAGCCGCGCAAGACGAGCCTGCTCCTCGAAGCGCAACTCCACCCGTTCGTGACGGCAGCCGTGTTGGCGGGCGTCGCGGCCGGCATCGCAGCCCTGTTCCTGCCGTCTCTGGCGACAGGCGGCCCGAAACGATTCAAGCGGCCGACACCGCGCTACCAGCCCCGACCCGCCCTGCGCCGCAGCGGCAATGGTCACGACAAGCGCACCTTCGGGCCCGGCCACATGAGCCAGCGCCGCCTCAATGAGGGCCGTCCGCAGCCGAGACATTGAAGATGCAGAAAGGCCGGATCTTGTGATCCGGCCTCTTCCCGAGACTCCGGCTCGTCATTCTGTTCGTCCCTTAAGCCCTCATCCTGAGGGGATTGCGGCAGCAATCTGTCTCGAAGGATCAGGGCATCTCCAGCGCTCTCTGGAACCTCCTTCGAGACGCCTGCTCCGCAGGCTCCTCAGGATGAGGGTAGTGATTGATGAGCCAGCCTTTCAAAGAGCGACAAGATGGCCGCATCCGGCACATTCCGAAGTTGAAGGTTGCGGGCTAGCCTTCCTTCATGATTCCGATTCGCTCTCTCGCCATCACGCTTGCTCTTCTCATCGGCGGCTCCGCGGCGGCCCAGGACAAGGGCACTCTCGACCCGAAGCCGCTGCCGCCGCTCGCCAATCCCGGCGATCCCAAGGTTGCAGCGAAGGAGCTGTTCGGACGGCGCATCACGCCGGCCGATCTTCGCTCACGCTCCATCGGCAGCTATGCCCGGGGCTGCATTGCCGGTGCGGCGGCCATCCCGATCGATGGTGACAATTGGCAGGTCATGCGCCTGTCCCGCAACCGCAACTGGGGCCATCCGCAGATGATCGGCTTCCTGCAGCGGTTCGCCACCCGGCTTCCGAGCATCAACGGGTGGCCGGGTCTTCTCGTCGGCGACATCTCGCAGCCGCGCGGCGGCCCGATGATCACGGGCCATGCCTCGCACCAGATCGGTCTCGATGCGGATATCTGGCTCACCCCCATGCCCAACCGCCGCCTCTCGCGCGCCGAGCGAGAGGAGATGTCCGCCACCAACATGGTGCGCGGCGACCGGCTCGATATCGATCCTGCCAGGTGGACGCCGCAGCACACCGCCCTCATCCGCGCCGCCGCACAGGAACGAAGCGTCGCCCGGATTTTCGTGAACCCGGCGATCAAGCGGGCGCTCTGCCGCGAAGCCGGCGCGGATCGGGGCTGGCTGACCAAGGTGAGGCCGATCTGGGGGCACAACTACCATTTCCACATCCGCCTCGCATGCCCGGCGGGCGAGGCAGGCTGCTCCGATCAGGATCCGCCGCCGCCCGGCGACGGCTGCGGCGCAGAGCTCGACGCATGGTTCACGCCGCAGATGCTGCATCCGAAGCCCGGTAAGCCCCGTCCGCCGCTGACCATGGCGCAATTGCCAAACGAGTGCCGTGGCGTGCTCAACGCGCCTTGAGACGGGCTTTCAAACAAAAACGGACTTGCATCCGGGAGGATGCAAGCCGCTCTCTGACGCTGCCGGAAAGACAGCGTAATCCTTATTCGGCAGCCACGCCGACGCCGATCTGGCAGGACACGCCGGTGCCGCCGAGACCGCAATAGCCGTTCGGGTTCTTGGCCAGATACTGCTGGTGGTAATCCTCGGCGAAGTAGAACGGCCCCGCATCGAGGATCTCGGTCGTGACCGACCCATAGCCCTTGGCCGCGAGCGCCTCGCCGTAAGCCGCCTTGGAGGCCTCGGCGGCCTTCCTCTGCGCCTCGTTGAACACGTAGATCCCGGAGCGGTACTGGGTGCCCACATCGTTGCCCTGGCGCATACCCTGGGTCGGATCGTGGTTCTCCCAGAAAGTCTTCAGCAGGGCCTCATAGGAGATCGCTTTTGGATCGTAGACCACCAGCACGACCTCGTTGTGCCCGGTGAGGCCCGTGCACACTTCCTCATAGGTCGGGTTCGGCGTGATGCCGGCGGCATAGCCCGCAGCGGTGATCCAGATGCCGTCGCCCAGCTGCCAGAACTTGCGCTCCGCACCCCAGAAGCAGCCGAGGCCGAACAGGGCCTTTTCCATGCCCTCGGGATAAGGCGGCTGAAGGGGACGGTCGTTGATGAAGTGCCGTTCGGCCGTCGGGATCGGGCTGGCGCGGCCGGGCAGAGCCTCGGCGGCATTCGGCAGATCGAGTCGTTCGCGGAAGCTGAACATGGAGATCCCTCGCGTGACCTCGCTGATGTAAGCACTGCTCCGCGCCTGCGGGAGAGCTCTTTACGTCACCTTCCCGTGAAAAGCTCAGCGGCCCGCGAGATACCCAACCGGCTCCAGGGGCTTCTGGCCGAGCCACATCAGCAGCGCACCGACCAGGAAGGCCGTGACAGAAGCCGGCATCTGCAGGACGTGAGTGGCGATCGGATCCCACAGCCAGGGATACCCGCGCTGCGCAATACTTCCCTCAAGCGAGGCCATTCCACTCGGGAAAAGGGTCGCACCGACCTTGCCAATAGATGCGAACGATACAGCATTATTGACGATGGATCGTGTCCCGTCGATCACCAATCCGATAAATCCCGCTGCGATCAGCAGGAGGCCAAGGCTACGCGCTAGGAACTTCAAGGAAAGATACCTCTATGAACAGAGGGGGAATATCTAGAGCGTTTTGTCGCAATGGCAAAGGCGATTCAGGCTAAGTTGACTCAAGTTCGGACTTGCCTTTTGCCCCGATTTGGCGATACACGGGCGCTCCGCAGATGGAAAGCGGAGGACCCGATCGGCCCGTATCGAACGGCGAATTGAGGGTTCTTGGAGCCTTAAGAGGCTCATGCTGGAGGGGTGGCCGAGTGGTTGAAGGCGCACGCCTGGAAAGTGTGTATACGGGAAACCGTATCGCGGGTTCGAATCCCGCTCCCTCCGCCATCATTTACGCCTAAGCCATTATAATCATGGGCAGATTTACAAGACTGTCCATGCCTTCCCCACCTTTGCTGCCAGCTTGGCTATTGAACCGTCGGCCTGTTCAGCCGAAAATCCGCTACTGCGGTACTTAGACCGTGTGCCGGGATTCGGGTTTCTTACAGCCCAACCTAGCCTTCACACTGGGCATGGAACTCTGCAGAAGCTCCGCCGTTGTCTTGCCCTAAAGAACCGGGGAACGTTTATGAGCCTGCAGAACACCACCTATAGAGGGACAGCCCGCCATCGCGCCGAGGACGACCTTTTCCACTTTGACCGGTCATGGGCTCCCAAGCCGACCGAGTGCGAGACAGGGCTGTCCAGTGCCAAAGCCTCGGCTCGGTACTGGGTCGTCAGCCTGCGCCCGCGCTGGCTGGTCAAACAGGCTCAGCCGCTCGTCCGGACCCGCTGTGAGGGATAACAGGGCAGCGGGATTGCCGATTCAGACATTGTCACCCTCATTTGGGCTTCTTTCTTCTCGAAGGGGTCTCAGTGCGCAGGCAAATCGCGCTATCTGCCGTTGCAGTTGCCAACGAGGCTAGAAAGGGTGCTGCAGACGCCGCTTTATCGTTCATGATGAACTTAACCCATTGGGCCACGAATGGCCTCACCGGCATCAAGTCCCTTTGGCCCTGTGCCTCACAGTACTTCGAAACGAATTGCCCAAAAACGTAAAAGCATGAGGATGCAGCCAACTCATCTGCTCGGGTATCTATCGGTTTCTGTTCATCTAGAAGAGAGAGGTAGGGCTGGCAGTATTTCGCAACCTCGCCCGCAGACATGAACTGAAACTCTGAAAAGCTACGAAGTTCTTGTCCGTTTTGCCCCAGCTCGAAAATTCCGTGTAGGCCGCCCCACTGCCTAGCATCTTCCCATGCTACAGATCGCTGTTCGGGTGTAAGCTTCTGACCCAATTTCTTAAAAGCGTTGTCCACCCTCAGGAGAGACGCCTTGCGGGATGGGCTATCCGGGTCTTTTTCCCATGTTTCACGGGCTAGGATGAACCACTTGAGGCTCTCAACGAGGTCTGGGTCTACGCCTTCGCCATGCCCATAGATTACGCCGAGGCTGTGCAGAGCTTCTGGGTACCTTTGTGCAGCGGCCTTCAGAAGCCATTCCCGAGCTTGAGCCGGGTCCTGCTGAACACCTCTGCCCTGCAGGTAAAGGATTCCCAATTTGTGTTGAGCTTCGGCTACTCCATTTTCCGCAAGCGGGCGCACCAAGAGCATTGAGGCTGTGTAATTGCCTGCCTGGAATGCGGCGTCAGCTGACCAAAGCTGGGACTTAATCTGTTGTTCCTTGTTGGTCTCGCCTGATTGGGCCGCTGCTGGTCCTGTAATGACACTTAGATTCAGCGCAATGATTGCTATGAGACTGCCAAGTTGCCGCATACCTAGAGGAACTCCTATCGCCTCAAAGATTGCAGCATTTTTTCTCATCAAGGCCAAGCTTCTAAGCAGCAAACTTCAGGATTAGGTTGCTCTGCCTACGCCATAAGCCTTGGCACAAAGCTCCTTCACGTTGAGCATAATCCGAATACTGCGGCGGCCGCATTGCGAGCAGCGCAGCCGAAGCGCCATGTCCAGGATAGCAGTCTCCACCCGCCAACGAAGCCTGTGGAGGGATGTGGTAGGGAGTTGGGTACTGCTCCGCACTATGATGGTATAGCTGCCATGACAGACGGCCCAGCCATCCTCACGATTTTCGAGCACATCGAACAATGAGCCCTCCAAGACATTGCTCTAGTCAGCTTGGCGCGATCCGTTTGGCAATCGCCGCACTCCTAATACTCACTGCCCCTGCTTTCGCTGACGACCGATGGACGCCTCTCAGAGGAGGCTGAAGCCGTTATACGAACGAGCGATTTGGGACTGTGACTGAGGTACCGCTCCATCTGTTTAAACTTGTGGAGCCCCCACCTACGAATGGTGATGGTCGTGAATTCAAAACTGATGATGGGGCAGGCCTATGGATCTCCGGCAGCTACGGGCCGTACACCGTGACGGATAGCTTCCAAGCGTACAAAGCTTGGTTGCTCAAGGAGGCCGCCCTGGACCGCGTGACCTACACGGCTGAAGGGAAGAACTGGCTCGTGCTCTCAGGGACCAAGGGAGCCAGTATCATCTATAGGAAGGTCTTTGAGGGCTGTGGCGCAGCCCATGAAGTCCAAATCGAGTACCCTGTACAGAGGAAGGCTCTATATGACCCAGTTGTAGCTCGCCTTTCACGTTCGCTTGGCTGCAACGCTCAACGGCCCTAGCTCATCAGCGCAGGCGGCTACCGCCACAATGTTGATTTCTGAATCGAAATCTCTTGGCTAAAGCCCATTTTGTCAGCCGCGCTTTCAGTGACAAAGCATATAGTACT
>KI912031.1:13303-16490 GCA_000517005.1 Microvirga lupini | reverse complement strand
GGATCGACATCGCCCTATGTTACACCACCTTCGTGAAGATCATTAGAGGCCACCCTCAGGAGTTGGTAAGGACCAGTGCTACTCCAGTGCGCTCTTGAAGTTGCGAGCCAGCCTCTCTCGGTGAGGTTGGCCGCACACTTTCCTGCTATAATCGCTTCATCAGTCGCGCCGCTGCCATGGCGAGCTGTGCGTTGAGCATCTCCTCAGCGGCATCGTACTTGCCCGCCCACCGCTCATAGGTCACCCAGCTCACCCCCTTTGGGCTTGGGCGGCAGAACTTGAGATGCGGTATCAACTTTCGCTCTTGTGCTTCAGCGCTCGGATTGCAGCAGCAAGCTCCCGCGATAGGAGACTTCTGGTCACCAGATAATCCGGGCCAAGAAGTATACTATATCGCGTCCGGGTCCCTAGATGCACCGCCTCGCATAGCTCCGCAGCTCTCTCCAACGCATCGTTCTCCGCATCACGAATGACGGCGGCAATCCTGGCAAAGCCCTTGTCTGTCAGTTGCCAGGAAGGCCCAGCTCCATGACCCTCAACCAAGTCGATATACATATGAATCGCCTCACGCAGGCTCTCAGCGCGCTCTTGTGGCGTCATGAATACCACCTCCAAATCCCAAGAATTGCTGTACTCGCGCCTATCCCTCAGCAGCTTTATGGAGCAGACTACCCGTGTGGCGCGCGTCAGTCCCGCCAAAGTGCCGTAGCCTGCGCCGCAGGCACTCCTCTGATTGTCGTCTATAACCGTTTCATCAGCCGAGCCGCTGCCATCACAAGCTGTGCATCAAGCGACTCTTCAGCTGCATCGTAACGAGCCACCCATCGTTCATAGGTTGCCCAGCGCATCCCTTTAGGCTTCGGTGGCAGATCCCATTCATCTGGGTCCTCATTCCCGAGCAAGGCGGCCTTGACCTTTGCCTTCGTCCGCCACGCCCGCCCGATAGGGTCGAGGAACTGTGAGGCATAGGCAGCCCTGCGGCCCCAGGCATACCGGCTGGCAAAGGATGAAGCTCCCAGCGGTCGATAGAGCACCCGAGCCCGCTGCCCTGTCTTCGGGCAGACAGCGTACCATTGCAGCCCGCCGAAATGCCTCGGGTGCGATACGAGCGAGAATGTCTGCTGGTAGCCTTGGTAGGACAATTCTAACAGCCCACCATAATCCGACAGCTTCAGGATGGCGGCGATGCTCTCGCCGGTGCCATAGGTGAGCACGCATTGGATATGGCTGCCCGGCTTGCCAGCGCCGCTCGGAATGAGCTTGGCGAGATCCAGCTTGGGTCCGCTCTCCAGAGTGAGGCGCTGCCGGTCACGAGGCATGACGACGCCCTCTTGGTCGCAGTTTCACCACGGCTGCTGACTGCCCGTTCATCTCCTCCACCCCAGACCCCATCTGGTAGATTATATGTGTACCTGTGGTGGGACCGTTGATGACCTCTAAATGGGCCTCGCGGTCACGTGTGGGGGACAGTTCCCGGCAATTTTCTTTCGTGGTCCTGGTTACTGTCCCTGTGGTGACACCGGCTGTCCCTCTGGTGGGACCGGCTACAGATTTTGGCTGGTCAGGATGCCAGTTCATAAACCGTTTGGAAGCCCGTTCACCTGTGCGGTCGCATGGATACAGTGTCAGCCTGTACTCGGCTGCATGTGGCGTCTTGCGGTCGAAGTGGCCATGGGAGCAAAGGTCGATGAAACCCTTCTGTGCCAGCTCAGCGAATGCCCGTGCAGCGGTGTTCTTTGAGCAGCGTACGCGCTCAGCAGCATCTCGGGCTGAGAGGGCGAGACGACCGTTGTTGCTGCCGTTGTATATGGCAGCGAGTTCGATGAAGACGCTACGTGCCACTGGCGAGAGCGAACGCCAAGCGGGCGATTGAAGCATCCAATATGGAAGGGAGACCAAGCGTTCTGTTGTGCTTCGGCCCTTGTGGTTGTGACGTCTTGGCATGAGGTGTCTCACAGCGCCTCTGAGAGCCTCAAGGGCGCCTATTCTGAAGATTGATGAGGGGAAGGTGCAGCCGGAGCACGGACCCCGGCTGCTGGGCTTCTCAGAGTCCGGAACTGCAGTCTGATGCTGGCTGGTTAGGCTGCACGACGCTTCTCGTGGGCAGAAACAGCCTTGAGCACCCGCAAGGGTGTCCGCAAGATGTAGCGCCCGTGTGTCCCGGAATATGGACCAGCGTGGGGCTCATCGATGGTGTCGATGACAAGCCCGCGCTTCCGCAGCGAGTGAACGTATGCGGACCAGCGTGGGGCGGGTCTCTCCAGAGGAATGACACCGCTCTGCCCGGTCTCCAGAAGGCAGCTGAGCGTCCATGCTTCGCGCCCTCGCAGACGCAACATCTCGCCCGTGTCGAGCCGCTACACGAGGAGTTCGACAACATCGTTAGGCATTGTGCGCCTCCGTGCTGAAGCCCGCCAGTTCTGCCACGGTGAGCGCGAGCGCCGGAGACAGTCCGAACCGCGTGGACAGGCTCTTCACCACGCGAGAATGGGAGCGGAGCGGCTGCGATGCTGCCCAGGCAAAGAGCGGAAGCAGGCACAGGTTCTCGTTGCGACGCAAGCGCCGCTTGTGTAGGCTATTCATGGTCTTACCTTATTGCCCCGTGGGAGAAAGCCCTCTCCGGGGCTTTCTCTTGCACGGTCATGAACGGGATTGGTTCAGAAGCTATCAGCTTCGGACATCAGCGCTCGTTTGCAGCACCAGCGATGAGGGCCCGGATGTCCTCCACGCGCCAAACGGTGATACGTGGGCCGAGTTTCACAGGCTTGGGATAGCGCCCGTCTTTGATGCCAGCCCACCATGTGGACTTGCTTACGGGAATTGGCCCATGCGGGGCAAGGATGCCAGGAAGCCGGACAAAGCCGGACTGTGGTAAGTTGGAAGGTGTCGTGATGGCTGTCTTCAGCCGCAGGTCTTGATTAGGCAAAGCCAAGAGTTGGCCTCCTCTGCACGAGTGTTGTCACTGGTGCGAGTGGCGAGGTTCACAAGATGTGAAATCAAATTGACTCACCCCATAAACCCCCGGTAGGCTTAGCCCGCTCTTGAAGGAGTAGGGGTTTAGACCCACCAGAACCGCTTCAACCTTGCCGGGTTGGGCGGTTCTCTTTTTTCCACGCCGCTGTACCAAATCACCTTGGATCAAGATGATTTGCACAAGACGACTTTAGACGCGTTGCGAGTATTCCGG
>KI912031.1:10030-13203 GCA_000517005.1 Microvirga lupini | reverse complement strand
GCCGAAGCCCGGCAGCACGCTCGCTTGTTTCAAGGGCAGAAGAGACCGGAGCGCATGGATCAACGCTTGCTGATCTGATCGAAGAGCCCGCCGGAATCGAAGTTGTTCTTCTGGATGTCGTCCCAGTCGCCCTGCAGGGATTCGATCGTGAACAGCTTCAGGTTCGGCAGAGCCGCAAGATCCTCGGGCTTCGCCGCCTCGGCCTTGCTCGGCCGGTAATGGTGCTTGGCGAAGATCGCCTGCGCCCTGTCGGTGTAGAGGAACTTGAGATAACCCTCGGCGACTTTGCGCGTCCCCTTGGCGTCCACGTTGCCGTCGACGAGAGCGACCGGCGGTTCCGCCAAGATCGACAATGGCGGCACCACGATCTCGAACTTGTCACGGCCGAATTCATCAAGCACCAGGAACGCTTCGTTCTCCCAGGCCGGCAGCACATCACCCAGACCGCGCTGGGCGAAGGTGACGGTCGATCCGCGTGCGCCGGTGTCGAGCACGGGCACGTTCTTGTAGAGCGCGGCCACGAACTCCTTTGCCTTGTCGGCATTGCCGTCCTTCGCGTGAGAATAGCCCCAAGCCGCCAGGAAATTCCATCGCCCACCCGCAGAGGTCTTCGGATTCGGCGTGATGACCTGAATCCCCGGCTTCACGAGATCGTCCCAATCCTTGATCCCCTTCGGATTGCCCTTGCGAACCAGGAAGACGACGGTCGAGGTATAAGGCAAGGAATTGTTCGGCAGCTTGCTGCGCCAATCGGCCGGGATCTTCTTCGTGGTCTTTGCAATCGCGTCGATGTCGGACGGAATGCCCAGTGTCACGACATCGGCATCGATGCCGTCGATCACGGTACGGGCCTGGGCCCCCGAGCCGCCGTGAGAAGCGCGAATGTTGACGGTCTCGCCGGTTTGCGCCTTCCACTCGTCGGCAAAGGCCTGATTGATTTCGCGATAGAGCTCGCGCGTCGGATCGTAGGACACGTTCAGCAATTGCGTCTGCGCCGAGGTGGCACCGGGCAGAGTGACAAGGCCTGCGCCGCTCATGACCAGCAGGCCAACCGCCGACAGGACTGACCGCAACCGGGAATGTTTCTTCTCTCCAGCGACATTCAAGGATCTGCTTTGCACGTTACCCTCCTGGGCCTGACCTCAGCGGGCGTGAACCGTGACGCATCGGTCGCCACATCCCGCCTGGAACGATGCAAAGAACTATCCGTTAAAAAGAACGATTGTCAAATCGCGCTGAGTGATGGCGATATGAGTTACAGCTAAATCCTACAAAAGCTCGATTCCACTACGAGCAATCGAGGGAAATATATTTTGCCAAGACAAGTCAACAGAAGCACATTTTTTCTGTTTTAGCATCGACTAACATAGGATCATTCTTATTTGTTTACATGCGACCAAAATAGACAATCCTGTGACTGTCATGCGCCTAAAACATATTATCCGAGAACATTATTCTAAGAATAGGCCTCTGAGGAGATGGAATTCGCCTTGAAGAACCGTTCTTTAAAACGAACATTTTTATTGACTCCATTGCGTGGCCGCCTGAAACTTCGACCATGCCGGCCGGTGCGTGCCCTCGCCCTGGACGGTTCCGCAACGTCTTGTCAGAGCAGAGGTCATGTCGACTCGCATGCCGGACTATCCAAGGATTTGTAAGATGCTTCTTATGAAGGACCGCGAACCGGCAGCGCGTACGGGATCGGATACCTGAGACGGCGCCCTGCTTTGTAGATGTAGAGATCAGCCAACAGACGCACGATGCAGAAGGAACCCGCGCCATGACACTTCAAATCGGCCAGATCGCCCCTGACTTCGAAACGGCAACGACCGAGGGCCCCATTCGCTTTCATGAATGGATCGGCGATTCATGGGCGGTACTGTTTTCGCATCCGAAGAACTTCACGCCCGTCTGCACGACGGAACTGGGCGAGGTGGCGCGGCTCAAGCCAGAATTCGATCGCCGCGGCGTGAAGGTCGTCGGCTTTTCCGTCGATCCCGTCGAGAAGCACGAGGCCTGGGCCCGCGACATCGAGGAAACACAAGGCGCGACCGTCAACTACCCAATCATCGGCGATCCCGATCTCACGATCTCCAAGCTCTACGGCATGCTCCCGGCCAATGCGGGAGAAACGTCGGAAGGGCGCACGGCCGCGGACAACCAGACGGTTCGCAACGTCTTCATCATCGGTCCCGACAAGAAGATCAAGCTCGTCCTCGTCTACCCGATGACGACCGGCCGCAACTTTGATGAAGTGCTGTGCGTCATCGATTCCCTTCAGCTGACGGCCCAGCATCGGGTCGCCACCCCTGCGAACTGGAAGCAGGGCGAGGATGTCATCATCGCCGGATCGGTCTCGGACGAGGAAGCCAGGAACCTCTATCCGGGTGGCTGGAAAGCGCCGAAGCCCTATCTGCGCATCGTGCCTCAACCGAAGGCACACTGATCCATCTCGCAACGCTTGGCCGCCACTGACCATGACCACTTCACCGCTCGTCCCCATCGAATGGCTTGCCGACCGTCTCGACGATGCTTCGATCCTGATCGTGGATATCCGGTCGACGGAAAGCGGCGGCCAGCATGCCTTTGAGGCCGGTCACATCCCCGGCGCGGTTCATAGCGACTATGCTGCCGACGGCTGGCGGGTCGCAGAGGGAGGAGCCGGCGGCCTTCTGCCCGATGCCGTGCGGCTATCCGCTCTCCTGAGCCGCATCGGCCTCACGCCGCAGCACCATGCGATCATCGTATCGGCGGGAGACACCGCTTCCGATTTCAGCGCCGCTGCCCGGGTCCTTTGGACCTTGAAGATTGCAGGCCATGAGCAGGTGTCGATCCTCGACGGCGGTTACAGGGACTGGCACGAAGTAGGCAACCCTGAGGAGACGGGACCGTCCTCAACGACGGCGAGCGAGCCCTATCCCATACGGCTCGTCGAGGGCCTGAGAGCCAAGGCCGATGCCGTCGCTAACGCCATTGCACGAACCGACACAACGCTGCTCGACGGACGCTCGCAGGCGCAGTTCGAGGGACGTGAGAGGAGCCCGCAGGTCACTCGTGCCGGGCACCTGCCGGGAGCCGTCCATCTGGATCACGGCGGGGCTTTTCAACCCGGAAACGGGCGCCTGCGACCTGCTGCAGAACTGGAGCAGCTTTTCGATCAGGTTCCGTCCGGA
>KI912031.1:2827-9930 GCA_000517005.1 Microvirga lupini | reverse complement strand
GTGTCGAGGGTCACGAGCTCGATGTGAATGTCGAGGCCCGCCCTGAAGATGGCATGGGTGATCGCCTGGTCTTCGAGACCGAAGCTCGTCGTAAAGACCAACCGGCCCGCAATCGAGCGCGCGGCGAGAGCAAGCCTTTCGGGAAGGCCGGCATCCGTCATGGCACGGGCCAAAGCGTCGGCCCCTGCGCCTCCTGAGCCCAAACTCATCGTAAAAATCTCCAAAGCGCAAAATCGAACTTGTTCTTAATAACGAACGGTGTCAAGGTCAGGTCGATCTGAGCCAAAGCGCCGGTTGATCGACCGGAGGGCCAAGACGTCGCAAGAAGAGAATATTTTTTCCTGAGCGGTCAGAGCGAAGGAAATAATACTCGGCAAAAGACGGGATGCAGAGATGGACCGCATCGACCGAAAAATTTTAGATCTTCTTCAACAGGATGGTACGCTTTCTGTCGCAGATATCGGCCAAAGGGTCGGCCTGTCCCAAACCCCTTGCTGGAAACGCATCCAGCGCCTTGAGGCCCAGGGGGTGATTCAGCGACGCGTGGCCCTTCTTGACCCTGAAAAGCTCGGTCTCGGCCTGACGGTTTTCGTGTGCATCGAGGCTGGTGATCACAGCCAGGAATCCCTCGAACGTTTTGCCACGGTGATTTCCACCATGAGCGAGGTGGTCGAGTTTCATCGCATGGCGGGAGACGTGGATTACCTGCTGCGGGTGGTGGTGCCTGACGTCAAGGCCTACGACCTGTTCTATAAGCGTTTGATCGGAATCGTCCCGCTGAAGAATGTCAGCTCCCGGTTCAGCGTCGAGCGCGTGAAATCCACAACGGCCCTGCCGATCGAGATCACGGCTTAGGACCACAACGCTTCCCCAAAGCCGGACTCCGACCAGCCAATCACCGAAAGGCTCAGGTTCCGCAAAATTCTTTTCTCCATCGAACTCAGCCCGAGAAAGAATTTTCTATCAGCCTTAGTTCTTTAAAAAGAACGTTTCATTGACTTGTCATGGAGCTCCGCGCGAAACTCAGACCATGTCAGCATTTGCCCTTCTGCCCCAAACAGCGCCCTTTGGAGACGACGACCGACTCAGCCTCGATCGCGTCCTGAGTGCAGCCTCCCCAGCGCGCGTGGCTCGCCGGCTTTCTCGCCGGGATCGATGCGGGACAGGCGCCCCTCCCCCGTGTGGATGCACCGGCCCGTGCGGCGGAGCCTCTCACGATCCTCTTTGCCAGCGAGTCTGGCAATGCGGAGCGGCTGGCCCAGGATGTGGCGAAACTCGCCCGCAAGGGCGGCTTCAAGCCGAAGATCATCGACTTCGCCGATCTCGATATCGCCGACCTGCCCAAGCATGAGCGGCTGGTGGTGATCGCCGCCACCTGGGGCGAAGGCGAGCCGCCGGCGCGGGCCGCACGGACCTATGCGGAACTCATGGGGGGATCGGCCCCGCGCCTCGAAGGTACGAGCTTCGCCGTCCTGGCCTTGGGTGATACCGCCTATGCGGAATTCTGCGGCGTCGGCAAGGCCATTGACGCACGGCTCGCAGAGCTTGGCGCGGCCCGTGCGGTCGACAGGATCGATTGCGACCTCGATTTCGAGGCCCCGGCAACGGCCTGGATCAAGAGCACGCTCGAAGTGCTCGCACCGGCTCACGAGAGTTCGGGCAATGTGGTGTCGGTCGATTTCAGCTCCCGAGCCAGTACCGAGATCAGCCGCGATCCGGTGGTCGCCGAGATCATCGAGCACGTCAACCTGAACTCCTCGCGTTCCGACAAGGAAACCGTCCATCTGGCGCTCGGTTTCGATAGCGCAGCTCCCGCTTACGAGCCCGGCGATTCGCTCGAATTGTTCCCCGAGAACGATCCTACCCTCGTCGATGCCGTTCTTGCGGCAACGGGACTCTACGCGGAAGATGCGCTGCGCACGGCATTGACGAGCGAGCGGGACATCACGACCCTCTCCGTGAAGACGCTCGAAACCTTTGCCGCCGAGACGGGGCACGCGGAGGTGCGCAGGCTCCTGGACGAGGGACAAGCCCGCTCCTGGATCGAAGGGCGCCAGCTGATCGATCTCGTCGAAGCCTTTCCCCTATCGCTCACAAGTCAGCAGCTCACAGCTCTCACGCGTCCTCTTCCGCCGCGCGCCTATTCCATTGCCTCTTCGCGCAAAGAGGTCGGCGACGAGGCGCATCTTCTGATCGCAGCCGTTCGCTATGAAACTCACCAGCGCAAGCGCGGCGGCGTCGCCTCGACCTTTGTGGCGGATCGCCTCAAGGCCGGTGCCTCAGTCCGTATCCGCCTGAAACCCAACAAGCACTTCCGACTGCCCGATCCCGCGACCGACATCATCATGATCGGCCCGGGAACCGGCATCGCCCCGTTCCGCGCCTTCGTGCAGGAACGGCGTGCCCTCGGAGCAGACGGCAGATCATGGCTGTTCTTCGGCGACCGGCGCTACACGCACGACTTCCTCTATCAGCTGGAATGGCAGGATGCCCTGAAGGACGGATCGCTGACGCGGATCGATCTCGCCTTCTCTCGCGACACGCCGCAAAAGGTCTATGTCCAGCACCGTCTCTGGGAGCAACGCCGCGACCTCGTCGACTGGCTGGATAATGGCGCCCATCTCTATGTCTGCGGCGACGCCAAGGCCATGGCGAAGGATGTCCGCGCAGCGCTCATTGCCGCCTATGCAGACGTGAAGGCTCTTTCTTCAGAGGCTGCCGAACTCGCCGTCACGGAACTCGAGCACGGCCGTCGCTATCACCAAGACGTTTATTGAGAAGCATCAACGATGTCCAAGGAACTCTCGCGCAACGAGCGCATCAAAGAGGCGAGCGGCTATCTCCGCGGCACACTCGCCGAAGGCCTCACCGACATCGTGACCGGCGCGATCACCGAGGACGACCAGCAGCTGGTCAAGTTCCACGGCATGTATCTGCAGGACGACCGGGATCTGCGGGCCGAGCGCACGAAGAAGAAGCTGGAGAAGGCCTATTCCTTCATGATCCGCCTGCGCATTCCCGGCGGCGTCTGCACGCCGGCCCAGTGGCTCCAGCTCGACCGGATCGCTCGGGACTATGCCAATGGAACGCTGCGCCTGACGACCCGGCAGACCTTCCAGTTTCATGGCGTGATCAAGGCGAACCTTAAGGCAACGATGAAGGCCATCGACACGGCGCTTCTCGATACTCTGGCCGCCTGCGGCGACGTCAACCGCAATGTGCTGGCCTCCACCAATCCGCATCAGTCCCGCGCGCACAAGGCGGCTCTCGATCTCGCCCGGTCGATCTCCGAGCATCTCCTGCCGCAGACGCCGGCCTATCGGGAGATTTGGCTCGACGGAGAGAAGGTCGTCGGCGGCGAGGAGATCATCGAACCCGTCTATGGCCGGACCTATCTGCCGCGCAAGTTCAAGACGGTAGTGGCCGTCCCGCCGTCGAACGAGGTCGACATCTTCGCACAGGATCTCGGTTTCATCGCGATCCTCGACGAAAAGGGTGAGGTCGAAGGCTGGAACGTGACGGTCGGCGGCATGGGCATGACCCATGGCGAGGAGGACACTTATCCCCGCACCGCCGACGTGATGGGCTTCTGCCGGCCGGAGGATGCTCTTGCGGTGGCGGAAGCGGTGGTCACGGTGCAGCGCGACTGGGGCGATCGCACCCTCCGCAAGCATGCACGCCTCAAATACACCATCGAGGATCGCGGCCTCGCGGCTTTCCGGGCCGAGGTCGAGCGCCGCATCGGCAAAGCCTTGGGCGAGCCGCGGCCTTTCCGTTTCGACAACAATGGAGATCGATATGGATGGGTCGAAGGCGAGGACGGCCGCTCCCATCTGACGCTCTTCATCGAGAATGGGCGCCTGCGCGACATTCCGGGCGGTCCCTCGCTCATGACGGGCTTTCGTCGGATTGCGGAGTTTCACGATGGCGAGTTCCGCCTGACCGCGAACCAGAACGTGATCGTTGCCGATGTATCGCCCGAGAAGCGTCCGGCAATCGAAGCGCTCGTGGAGGAATATGGCCTGACCAGCCATGCCACGGCCCTGCGCCGCAACGCGATGGCATGCGTCGCCCTGCCGACCTGCGGCCTGGCGCTGGCCGAAAGCGAACGCTACCTGCCGTCTCTGGTTACGGCGCTTGAGGAGCGCCTGAACCTTCGCGGCGTTGCGGAGGACGAAATCACGATCCGCATGACCGGGTGCCCGAACGGCTGCGCCCGCCCCTATATCGCCGAGATCGGCCTCGTGGGCAAAGGGCCCGGGCGGTATAACCTCTATCTTGGCGGCGCATTCGATGGCTCCCGTCTCTCGAAGCTCTATGCGGCCGACCTGCAGCACGACGAGATCGTCGACGCTCTCGACCCGCTCTTTGCAGCTTATGCCCACGGCCGCAAGCCCGCCGAGAGGTTCGGGGATTTCGTCATCCGCGCCGGGATAGTGGCCGCAACGAGGAACGGGCGGGACTTTCACGCGAACACGGGCCCGCTTGCCGAGGCGGCCGAATGAACGTCTCACTTCGGCCGGAGAGCCGGCGCCCCGCGCGCCTCAACGCGCTGCCGAAACTGCCGATCTTCCTCGACCTCGCAGGGCGCTCGATCCTTGTGGTGGGAGGCTCCGACGGGATTGCCTGGAAGGTCGAACTTCTCGCGGCCGCCGGTGGCACCGTGAGGATCCTTGCGGAAGCCCCGTCTCCTGAAATTCTCGCGCTTGTTCACAACGATCCGGAGCGCCTCAGCCTGATCCGCACGCCCTGGCAAGAGGCCGATCTCGTCGGTGTCTCGGTCGCGATAGCAGACATCGAGGATCCGCAGGAATCGGAATTCTTCGCCGTTACGGCACGCCGTCACGGCGCTCTGGTCAACATCGTCGATCAGCCTGCCTTCTGCGACTTCCAGTTCGGCACAATCGTCAACAGAGCGCCCGTCGTCGTGTCCATATCGACGGATGGAGCGGCTCCCATTCTGGGTCAGGCCATCCGTCGGCGGATCGAAGCCATCCTGCCCTCCTCCCTCGGCCCATGGGCACAGGCTGCGAAGGGTTTTCGGGACCGGCTGCGGGACATCGTGCCGTCGAAGCCTGCCCGGCGCCGGTTCTGGGAACAGTTTGTCGATGTCGCATTCACGAGCAAAAGCCAGCAGGGTGGGTTGAACGACACTCTGGATCGACTCGCACATGAGGCTCATGAAGAGGCTTCGGAGAGACGGAAAATCGGCGAGGTCGTCATTGTCGGTGCGGGTCCGGGAGATCCCGAGCTCCTGACCCTGAAGGCGATGCGTGAACTCCAGGCGGCCGACGTCATCGTCTATGATCGCCTCGTCACACTTGGCATTCTCGAACTGGCCCGCCGGGAGGCCCGTCGCGTCCATGTCGGCAAGGAGGGCCACGGCGCGTCATGTCGCCAGGAAGACATCAATGCCCTGGTTGTCGATCTGGCTCTTGCGGGCGAACGTGTCGTCCGCCTCAAAGGCGGGGATCCTGCCATCTTCGCACGCACCGGAGAGGAGGTCGCCGCCTGCCGCGAGGCCGGCGTTTCGGTCCGCATTGTGCCCGGCATCACGACGGCGAGCGCCGCTGCCGCCTCGCTCAACGCATCCCTGACCCATCGCGATCATGCGCAAAGGGTGCAGTTCATCACCGCGCATGACCGGCATGGCGGTCTTCCGGAGAACCTGAACCTTGCTGCCCTCGCCGACCCGCAGGCGACAACGATCGTCTATATGGGCCGGCGCACGGCCCCGAAGCTGGCGGCCCGGATGGTCGAGAGCGGCCTAGCGTCCGAGACGCCGATTGTCGCCATCAGCAACGTGTCGAGAGGCGATCAGACGAGCGTGCATTCGACGATCGGGAATGTGGCTCGCGGCGCTGATCTGCCCAAGGACGGACCATTGATTATTGCTATTGGTGCGTCCGTTGCCGCACCCCCGGAATGCCCGATCGACGCGAGCAGCATAGTCACCCCTCGCAGTGGGCAAAGGCAGTTCGCATCGCAGAGCGAACGGTCGGCTTCGGCTCTCGTGGAACACTGACGGCGACTGCAGCTTCCCTCACAATGGCTGGGCTGCTGCCGGCGCTGTAATCTGATCAAAATAAGCAACCCTGCCCGCAACAGCCGCTCCGACGGCGAGCCAGAAAAGAAGTATTCCAAAAGTCATCTTGCGCCATGAGCGCGAATGTTCGCGAGCCATGTTATCGTCAGTGCCTGGTATCATCTCCTTCCAATTCTATTGGTTTCGTCATGAGATAGACAAGAAATCTCAGACCCGCAGACGCAGTTTGGAATAAGCTTCTCGTAGGACCCTATTTCGTGGGATGAACATGTTACAGTTGCTTTATCAGAAAGCATAGAATTCTGTGGCTCACACACTCTGCCTAAGACTTGATGAACGGACCTCATCCCAATCCTCAAAATGCGCTACGCTCGGCGGGTTTTGGAGGAATTGATCGGTTCGTTCCGGTCCAGAGATGCGTACACTGATTGCAAGAGGTACTTCAGGCCGATCTATAAAAGGGCGAAGTTTGTTGTTCGCTGATTTTCATGTGCATACAGGACACAACACCCATTGTGATCGGAAGGCACTCCCAAACCAGAAGCTTTCGCTTGTCGGTATAGAGTTCCCGTCGACCCATTTGCCGCATATCATTCTGCTGCAGCATTAAGAAGCATGTCGAACCGGGGCAAGGACATGGTGGGAGCAGAGACTCGACGAGCGGATACTCATTGCGCAATCATTGTTTCAGTCGGAAGGATCGCAGACCATGGACGTCTCTATCGAAGCTATCCCCATAACGAATGTACTCGGCGTTTCGACGACCGTTGATGGTTCCTACATCCTCGTGAGGTTTGGCGCCGATAACGATGAGGAACTTGTTCTGGCCTTACCGTATGATGTCGGACTTGGTTTTCTTCGAGCCTCATCCGTCGCACTTGGAGAGGCTCTCCGAAGGAAAGTCGACGACCCTGCTTCGGTCCTGGTCACGCCTCTCGAATGGTGGGAGTTTCAGCCCCTCAAGGACGAGAAGGTACTTTTGTCGCTACGACAACTGGGAGGGCTTGCGACCCACCATATTCTCCCCAGGTCAGAGGCTTCTCACATGAGAGATGTA
>KI912031.1:2264-2727 GCA_000517005.1 Microvirga lupini | reverse complement strand
GGCTGCGTTGCATCGCAATCCCTTTGTGCTCGTGCAGGTAGGCCGCTAATCGGTCGAGCGTCCAGGCGGCAAAGGGCAACCCGAGTGTCTGAGGCTTGGTCAGCGCACTCGCGATCACGGTGGCGGTTTGCTCGGGCGTGTAGGTCGGCCGGCGACCCGAGCGATGCCGGTCCTTGAGCGCTTCTAAGCCTTCAGCATTGAAGCGGCGGATGCGCTTGCGCACGGTCTCACCATCAAGGCCCACACGAGCTGCAATCGCCGAGGCGCTCTCGCCGCGACTGACACGCCAGATGATTTGGGCACGCTGTACGCGTTGGGCTGGAGCCGTGCGAGAGTGGGCCAGCTTGTGGACCGCCGCAGACTCAGCAGCAGTCATTTCCCGTAAGCAGACCGGTGCCATGGGTCGCCTCCGCAGCAGGTCAGAAGGGGCTGCCATTATACCCCGCAACCTGCCGGATGCACC
>KI912031.1:796-2164 GCA_000517005.1 Microvirga lupini | reverse complement strand
AATATGTGTCGATTAAGTACACCGAGCGTCTCGCCGAGGCGGGGATTGAGCCATCCGTCGGCAGTGTTGGGGATTCGTACGACTGTGAGAATGTGAGAGCCGCTCGGAAGGCCTGACCCTTCGTATGATTGACTGCGTGTCATTGCATTGACGTGTCGGTCCTCCGGGCGGCACCTGACGGTCTGCTGTCGCGTGACTTGATAGGAGCTTGAGGGTCTCGTCCCATCACAGTCCTGTCCGCTCGCAGGAACCTGTCAGGTTCTTACCTGCGGAGGACGAGGAATGCGCAAGACTGATCCTGCTGAGATCATCATCGGCATTGACACTCACAAGGAGGCCCACGCCGCTGTCGCCATCAACGGGCTGGGAGCCCGCCTTGGGGCAATGACCCTGCTGGCGAGCAGCAGAGGCTATCACGAGATGGAGAGCTGGGCTCAATCCTTGGGTCCCGTTCGCGCTTTCGGGATCGAGGGGACAGGCTCTTATGGGGCTGGCCTGGCACGCTTCCTGCAGGAGAGAGGCCACAATGTCATCGAGGTCAACCGCCCCAATCGCCAGATCCGGCACCAGCATGGCAAGAATGACCCGCTTGACGCTGAGAACGCGGCCCGCGCCGTTCTCAGTGGCCAGGCAAGGGCGGCTCCGAAGTCGGGCACCAGCTCCGTGGAAATGATCCGCCACCTCAAGGTGGCGCGCGACACCGCCGTCAAGAGCCGCACCCAGGCGATGGTCACCCTCAAGACGATCATCGTCAACGCGCCCGCTGCCTTGCGCGAGAGCCTTGACGGCCTCACCGGCAAAATGACCCTGATCCGCCATTTAGCCGCCCTGAGACCGGGAGCGATGACTTCACCAACAGCCTCAGCCAAAGCAACATTGCGCGCTCTCGCCCGGCGCTGGCTGATGCTCGATGCTGAGATCAAAAGCCACGATGCCGCTCTCGATGCTCTGACCTCCGCCTGCGCGCCGACCCTGAAGGAGGCCCATGGCATGTCGACCGGTACGGCTGCCGAGATGCTGATCCTCGTCGGCGACAATCCCGAGCGCATCCGCTCGGAAGCAGCCTTCGCCAAACTGTGTGGCGCCTGTCCCATTCCGGCCTCGAGCGGCAAGACTTCACGTCACCGTCTCAACCGCGGCGGCCATCGTCAGGCTAACGCGGCTCTATATCGCGTCGTCATTATCAGGATGCGCAGCCATCCACCAACCCTTGATTATGTCCGTCGCCGAACGGCAGAGGGCAAGGGCAAGATGGAGATCATTCGCTGCCTCAAGCGCTTTGTCGCGCGGGAGATCTTTGGCTATCTCTGCCGAGCCAGAAGGGATCCCACGACGGTCCCTTCGACCTCTTGACCTCTATAGGAGCAT
>KI912031.1:0-696 GCA_000517005.1 Microvirga lupini | reverse complement strand
CGCCATCTTGGCGGTCAAAGCGGTCACGGCCTTGCGGCGCAGATCGGCATCGTGGCGATCGCGCGCGGTATAGCGGCCGAGTTTATCCCGAAAGCTGTTGTCGCGCTGGCGTGCCGCCACCTGAGCGGCCATCCACAGTGCCCGGCGCAGACGCGCATTGCCGTCCTTCGACAGCTTGGTGCGCCCGCGGAAGGTGCCAGACTTGCAGGTGGCCAGATCAAGACCACAACTTCAGGAACTGGCGGTGATGGCCGAAGCGGCGCAGATCACCGGCTTCCGCAGGATCGTCAGGGCGTGGATCGGCCCGATGCCCGGATCTTGCGCAGGAGCTGGTAGTCGTTGTGATCCACCAGCATTGCATGAGCGAGTTCTTCGATCTGATCCCTCTGGCGGATCAGGCTGCGCGCCTCGGCCACCACCATGCGGAACATCGTGACCGCCGCAGAGCCTTCTTCAACCGGCAGAGCCGTGGAAGAACCTGCGGTCTCGTAGATGTCGTTGAGCAATCGAGGTTTGGAGACCTTGCGGCCAATCAGGGGCCATGCCTCCTGCACAAAGCTCTCCCGATCCAGAGCCATGATGCTGCCGGGCGTTGGGAAGCGTTCGAGCAGCGCCAAGAACCAGTCTGAGCGACTGTTGCCGGCAAGGCGCTCGATCTCGGGAAAGTACAGGGGCAGATAGTGGGTCAGGATCCGG
>KI912030.1:4697-6271 GCA_000517005.1 Microvirga lupini | reverse complement strand
TCTTTCTTCACGCCGGGTGCCTTCCGATCACGGAAAGGCACCCGAACGCGCAAGAATATCGGCGGAACTGAGCCAGGGGCGGAACAACAATATGGTATGGTGGCACAGTTCGGGAGGATTCGATCGGGACGAACTGTGAGCCAGGTTCACGGGCTTGCCGCAGGGTCAGCTTTAGTCCTGCTCCGGAGGCGCTGTAGGCCAATCTCGTCCAATAGCACCCTAGCCGCATGCAGATCGGCTGTGTCGAAGCCCTCAACGAATCGACCGTAGACCTCGGCAAGCATTTCCCGTGCCTCGTTCGAGTGTCCTCGATGCACTTTCAGACGGGCAAGGCTAGTCGCTGCGCGCAACTGCAGCGATAGTGCCGATTGTCGTTCGGCCAAATCAATTGCGGAGCGCAAACTCTCTTCCGCCCCGGCGTGGTCCCCGATCTGCATCAAGAGTGTACCTTTGATACGCAGCAATTCCGGCAGATCAAACGACCCCCCATTTGAATTGACGATTGCAATCGTATCGTTGACTACGGCCATGGCCTCAACAAGGCGTCCGCTTATGCCCAGCCCCTCGGCCAAAGCCTGAGACAGACTGGGGGCATATAGCTCGTAATGATCGGCCCTCAGCTTCAGTAGAGACCCGTGCAATAACTCGATGCCACGTTCAATCTCCCCACGGTTGATTAATACTGTCCCTTTCAGACCGCGGCCTACCGCAATATGCGGGTCCAAGCAGTACTTGGTCGCATACGCGATCAATCGATCTGCACGTTGGTCGACGGCGTCCCAGTCGCCGAGCCATCCAAAGACTGACGCGCCCCAGATTGTCACGATGCAGAACGGCACCGGGCTTCGAATATTAATCGCTTCTTCATCGGCCCTTCTGACAGCCCGAACCGCCCGATCCGGATAGCCTAACAACCACAAGACCCGGCTTAAGCCGATCTGCGGAATGCGACTAGCATTGAAAGCGCTTGTGTCCGTGACTTGCGATGGAGGCGGCTGCCAAGTCTCCAGATGAGCCAGTGCCTCGGCCTGGTTGCCTACGAGATGATGGGAGGTGCTGAGCAGCCTATGCGCGGCCGACAATCCGATCGGATCATCAATTTCATCGGCGACTGCTTGAGCCCGCTTAGCCAGCGCGAGCGTGTCTTGATATTTTCCAGTCCTGAGCCGAAACATGTGCAGATCGCTCAATAGCCTGAACTGGTAGAACCGATCCTCCAATTCTTCCGCGAGCTTGAGACCCCTCATGAGCGCAGCGAGAGCGCGGTCACTGTTTCCCTTCGTGAACATCATCGAATGACCGAAGGCGGCCTGGAGTTCCATTTCGCACTGGGTGGCGCTCGCCCCCTCGCCAAGTGCCGATAGCGCTTTCTTGGTCCACTGGAAGCATTCACTCAAAAGGGAGAACTTTGTAAACAAAGGCGCGGAGGCCGCAGCCAGCGCAATTCCACAACCTTCATCGCCGTGGCTCGAAAAGCTGAACTCTAGCGCGGCACGTATGTTGCCAAGGTCGTCTGCTAATACGCCATCTTTGTCGTTGTGAGCGATAATGGCTTCGTTTGAGTCAGCGCGCTC
>KI912030.1:2204-4597 GCA_000517005.1 Microvirga lupini | reverse complement strand
AACGATCAGCTCCAAGAGTACAGAGGCAAAGCCGAAATTAGAGATTGGGCTGATCGCGACATCGTCGGAAACCGCATGACCATGTATGTTGTCAGCGTACTGGAGCGGCACTGCACGGCAATTGTGGCGGCGAATGTCGACGGAGAATTTGACAAGCAGGGCTTGCCTGATCCGTTGGTGCTTTCCTTCTATTTCACAATATATGGTGAGAAGATCGTTCAGTTGATTATTCTACGCAACGAGCCCGACATATAAGCCAAAGCCTGTTGTTCCCATTGCCGGCCTAGTTTATTGGCGTTAGCCCCACCTCATTAATCAGCTTGCCCCAGAATATCTTCTCCTGCTGAATGACTTCATCGAACTCTGATGGAGTGCTACCTATCGGAACCAATCCAATTTCCGTGAACCGCTTCTGAACCTCGGGTAGCGCCATAGCCGTTTCGACCTCCTTGCTGAGTCGGCCAATGATCGGATGTGGTGTTTCAGCGGGAACGAACAAGCCGAACCATACTGTCGTCTCCAAATCCGGGTATCCTGCTTCCGCAACCGTGGGCAGATCGGGGGCAAAGACCTCGCGCGCTCGCGACGTACTCGCGAGCGCGCGAATGTCACCACTCCTTACGAGTGGCAAGGCCGCTGAGGGTGGAAGGAACGCCATGTCGACCCGACCGCCTAGGATGTCCGTTAGAAGGGCCGGTGCACCGCGATAGGGCACACCGCGGATGTCGATGTTTGCCTTGATCTTCAGCAGTTCCCCTGAAAGATGTGTTACCGATCCATTGCCCAGATGGCCAAACGTAAGCGCGCCAGGATCAGCGCGTGCTCGTTCTACCAACTCTCCGAGTGTGGCTGCTGCCAGGGTTTTGTTCACAACAAGGATGTTCGGAAGACGATAAGCCAGGCTAACCGGGGTGAGCTTTTTCAGAGGATCGTACGGTATGCTGCTATAGAGCAGCGGGCGTAGGACGATATTTGCGCCAGTCAACATTCCGACCGTATATCCGTCTGGATCGGAGTAAGCTGTTTGATCTGCTGCGATATTGCCCGCTGCGCCTGTGGCATTTTCCACAGTGACCGGCACCCCAAGGCTCTCTGCGAGCTTTTCCGCCACAATGCGAGTTCCAAGGTCATTGCCGGCGGAAAAGCCAAAAAGCAGACGTATATTTCTGGTCGGGTAGTCCGATTGCGCGTAAGCGGATGCCGCACTCGTCAAGGCGATAACCACAAGGACAAGAGACTGGAAACAGGCTTTCATGTGCCCCTCCGCGGGTGGTTCTCTGTTCCGACACCCAGCCTCTCATATATCGGCGAGAAGCGAGTTGCGCCAGCGGGAGGGTGCCGTCGGCGCCGCCCCAACGAGCGCGGGCGGCAGGCGGCCGCGACGGACATCATCGATCCCGTCGCCATCGCCGCCGCTCACTCGATGCTGGGCGTCTCCCATCATCTAATCGGC
This sequence comes from Microvirga lupini, assembly GCA_000517005.1. GTDB lineage: Bacteria > Pseudomonadota > Alphaproteobacteria > Rhizobiales > Beijerinckiaceae > Microvirga > Microvirga lupini. The sequence continues at coordinate 3,144 of KI912030.1, read as the reverse complement.
AATCTGGCCGCAGCGCGCGACGCGCTCGCCGGGTCGGCGCGGCAACCGGCGGATCCCCAACGTGTCACGACGAAGGTCTTCGGCGCTGACCGCGACGCTCCGGTTCTCATCCCGAGAACCCTGTGGCAACTGGGCTTCCCCGATCAGACAGGCGAGGCGGCTCACCTAGAGCATCCCGACCCGGTGACGGCGTGGGTGGCGCTCATCGGCTCCGCAAGCGTATTTCACCTGATGGGGGAATGGGAGACGGTCGAGGACTAAGGCGAGCAGCGCGTTACGAGAACGACACAGTCTGGCTGAGCTGCACCCTTGCGGAGGGCTTGGCTGCCCACAGGCACTTCGACCAGGCATTGGCCCGATCAAGGAGCTGACCACGGCGACGGCCCGAAGCAGCGGCGTCTACAACCTGCCGAAGCTCCTGCGCGTTCGCGGCGATTTGCTGGCGCAGGCGGGCGATGAAATGGGCGCGGAATGCTCGCTTCGGGGAAGCGATCGCCATCGCCGATGCCCAGGGAGCGCTGTCCTGGCATCTGCGGACGGCGATGAGCCTTGCCCGGCTATGGTTCGGGCACGGCCCCGCGACGGGGCGCGTGAGCTGCTTGCGGAAACCTATTCGCGCTTCACCGAAGGTTTTGGGACAGGTTTTGGGGCGGCGGATCTCAAGGCGGCCAAAGCCCTGCTCGATGCTCTCTACCGGCCACCCGAAGACGCTCGATAGCGGAAGCCAACAGACGTCCACGGGTAGATGTTGCTCGCGTGATCACGGCGCCTTCACAACGTTTTACGGCATTTCACGACACTGAACTCGCGTAACAGCGGCCGTCGGTCGATCTTGCACACGTCAAGACGACGCGGACAGGAGAACGACGTCATGCAACTCACCTCTCATCAGGCGCAGGCCATCATCGATGGCGCGGAAGCCAAAGCTCGCGAGCTCGGG
>KI912030.1:1598-2104 GCA_000517005.1 Microvirga lupini | reverse complement strand
TTTTGATCGGAACTCCTTCCAGCGACGCTTCGATCTCGTCGGCCCGATGACCTGTGACAACGATCACGGGCTCAGCCGAGGAAGTGACTGCCGCCTCGACGACGTGGCACACCAGCGGCCTGCCGTTCAACGGGGTCAGCAGCTTCGGGCCGGACGTAAACCGTGTGCCCCGCCCGGCAGCGAGGACGATGGCCGCGACATCACTCATGTTCCGTCCCTATCGTCCGATGGTTTTGCCGGGGGAGTGACCGTAATGAGCCAGCCCCCGCAGCTCAATATGAGGCTACCCGTTAGCCACCAAACATTGCTTGTGGATGGTTATGAGGACAAGGGAGGCGATGGCTGAGCGCACTGCCGACCGATGTTACCTGTTGAGATCGAGCGACAGAAGCCGGCCGTGTTCCGCTCTGAGACCCGTGGCGGGCTAGGCCGCCTTGCGGCAGGCCTCGCCGATCGTCTCCGCAATCTGCTGGCGCGCGGCTTCGATGGCCTGTTCGCGGGCGTCT
>KI912030.1:377-1498 GCA_000517005.1 Microvirga lupini | reverse complement strand
CACCTACACCTCGATGACGCAGGTGGCGGCTGAGACCCTCGGCATCCCCGTCGAACAGGTTCGCGTCAGCATCGGACGCTCTGACTTCCCGCCCGCGCCCCCGCATGGCGGCTCCATGACGATGGCCTCGGTCGGCTCGGCGGTCCGTGCCGCCTGTCTGGCCGCACGAGACGAGGCTACGCGGCGTGCGATCGCCGACCAGCGCTCACCCGTGTTCGGCGCAGCCCTGGAGTGCGTCGAGTGGGTCGGCGGAAGCGTACGCCGGCTTGGGGACTCCTCCACACGACACTCTTATCGCGACATCCTTGCGGGCAGCAGTCAGCCGATCGAGGCGCACGCCTCCAACTCCCGTGATCCCGAGGCCGCCCAGCGCTACTCCATGCATTCGTTCGGGGCCGTGTTCGCGGAGGTGGCGATCGACCCGGACGTCGGCACGATCCGGGTGAGGCGGGCCCTCGGTGCCTATGGGGCAGGCCGCATCGTCAACCCGTTCCTGGCCTCGAGCCAGTGCACCGGCGGTATGATCGGCGGGATCGGGATGGCCCTGATGGAGCAGACGGCCCTCGATGCGCGGGATGGACGTCCGGTCAACGCCCACATGGCCGATTACCTCATGCCGGTGAACCTCGACATCGGGCAACTTGAGGTGCTGTTCGTCGACGAGGACGATCCGCACGTCAACGCGCTTGGGGTAAAGGGCCTGGGTGAGATTGCCCTCGTCGGAACGGCTCCTGCGATCGCCAATGCTATCCACCATGCGACGGGCAAACGTGTGCGTCACCTGCCGATCCGCATCGAAGACGTCCTGACCGCTTGAGGCGGAAAGGGGTAATGGGTAGCCGAGGGATCCCGGATCCAGCCGGCCTGATCATGGGATTGGGACGAACGATGATTCAGTGCGCTCCTGTCATTCGAGTCGATGACCAGCCAGACGGTCTTTCCGGCATGTTTGCGGCGGCCGAGGCTGCGACCCCGCTCGAGGTTCTGCGGTTCGTCATGGAAGCCGGGCAGCGTGGTCGGCAGGTTGCCTTGGTGACGATCACCGGCCTGACAGGATCGTCGTCTCGATCACTTGGCACGATCATGGGTGTGGCCGAGGACGGCCGCTTCGCTGGCTCGTT
>KI912030.1:0-277 GCA_000517005.1 Microvirga lupini | reverse complement strand
CGCGGGGTTTTTCTGGTTCACGGTGAGGATGCGCCCCTCAAGGCGCTGCAATCGTCCCTCGCCGATCTCGATCGCGTGCCCGGCGCAATCATCCCGGAGATCGACGATGTCTATGATCTGACGGGCGATCAGGCGGTCCGGGTCGAGCGCCATGAGGAGCGCCTGCCAAGCGCGAGCGCCGGGCACCGCGACTGGCACAACGACTACGCGGAGCTGCTTCTCGAGATCAATGACGCCGTGGAGGCGGCGGCCGGCAGGAAAGCGAAAGGAGTCATCA
>KI912029.1:43605-43862 GCA_000517005.1 Microvirga lupini | reverse complement strand
TGAGAATGACCGCGTTCGCGAAGTTGAGCATACCGGCTTCGGCTTACCGCATCGTGTTGGATCGCAACCCGCGACCAATGGTACAGCGCCAACCGAAGCCTCACGTGGGCTGCCCGGCGCATGCTCACCACGCAACGTTTACCGCTGCGGCGGGTCATGGGGCCACACCGCAAAGGTTGCGCAGGGCCTGGTGGTCGCGTCGGATGAGCGGATCCGAGGCCTCGCTCAGCAGCGTCGCCAGCACCATTCGGCCCACA
>KI912029.1:42452-43505 GCA_000517005.1 Microvirga lupini | reverse complement strand
GGATGTCGCCCACGGGAGCAATCTGCTGGTGACTGAGAGCAGGCCGATGGACAACGCCCGCAAGGACCAACTGATCGCCGATCTCTGGCAGACCCATTGCAAGCGGCGCGCTCCCTACCTTCGTGAAATCGACGCGCTCAGGAAGCGGGCGGAAGCCGCGTTCGGTTGAGGCGGTGCTATGAAGGCGATGGTCCTCCACACGGTGCGTACTCCTCTGGTCATGGAGGAGCGTCCGCTGCCGTCTCCCGGGCCAGGCGAGCTTCGCGTTGCGGTGGAAGCCTGCGCGGTGTGCCGGACCGACCTCCATGTGGTCGACGGTGACCTGCCGCATCCCAGGCTTCCCGTGATTCCTGGCCATGAGATCGTGGGACGGGTGGAAGCGCTCGGATCCGGAGTCCGCGATCGGAAGCTGGGGGAGCGCGTGGGCATTCCCTGGCTTGGGCATACCTGCGGACATTGCCCCTACTGCACCTCGGGGCCATGAGAACCTGTGCGACGCGCCGCTGTTTACGGGCTACACCCGGGACGGCGGCTTCGCCTCCCGTGCGATCGCCGATGCAGCCTATGCTTTCAGCTTGCCGGACGACGATGATCCCGTCGCCCTGGCTCCGCTCCTCTGCGCCGGCCTGATCGGCTGGCGTTCGCTGGTGGCCGCAGGTCCCGGCGAGAGGATCGGCATCTTTGGGTTCGGGGCAGCGGCTCACATCATCACCCAGGTCTGCACCTGGCAGGGACGGCGTGTCTTTGCCTTTACGCGCCCGGGCGACGTCGCTGCTCAGGATTTTGCCCGCTCGCTCGGCGCTGTCTGGGCCGGGGGCTCTGATCAGGAGCCGCCCGAACGTCTCGACGCGGCAATCATCTTCGCGCCTGTGGGCGATCTCGTTCCCTTGGGGCTCGGTGCCGTGCGAAAAGGCGGCCGCGTCGTCTGCGGCGGCATCCACATGAGCGACATCCCGCAATTCCCCTATCGGCTTCTCTGGGAGGAGCGGCAGATCGTGTCCGTGGCCAACCTGACCCGTCAGGACGCCTTGGATTTCCTGGCGATCGCTCCCC
>KI912029.1:40210-42352 GCA_000517005.1 Microvirga lupini | reverse complement strand
CTGCTGTCCTGCCTCGCGGCCGTTCAGGCTCCCATCATCATGATGAGCCAGAGGCGTCAGGAGGCGAAGGACCGGCTGCGCTCTCTCAACGACTATCAGGTCAACCTGAAGGCGGAGCTCGAGATCCGGCACCTGCACGATAAGATCGACCATCTGATCACGCGCCAATGGGAGCGTCTGGCCGAAATCCAGGAGCTCCAGATCGAACTGCTTCAAGAGCGCCGCTGATCGCGATCAGGACGGCTCCGGTCCCCACAAGGCCCGCAGGGCGTTGAGGATCACGGCGACATCGATGGCTTCCTGGATGAGAGCCCCTTGCACGGGCGTGAGATGGCCGAAGGCGGCAACGATCATTCCGGCAACGGACAGGCCGATCCCGGCACAAACGCTCTGGAGCGCGATGCGGCGGGACCAGCGCGCCGCCTGGATCGCCGCAAGAATCTTGTCGAGACGGTCCACCAGAAGGACAATGTCGGCGGCCTCTGCGCTGGCTGCGGCACCCTTGGCGCCCATGGCCACACCCAAGTCGGCCGCAGCCAAGGCCGGAGCGTCGTTGACGCCGTCGCCGATCATCATCACGGGGCCGTATTGTTTCTCGGCCTGCACAATGGCGATCTTCCGGTCCGGCGTAAGGTCGGAATGAACCGCGTCGAAATGCAAACCGACGGTGACAGCTTCCGCCACGTCGTGACGGTCACCCGAGGCCATGACGATGCGGGCAATCCCCAACCGACGCAGACTGGCAATCACCTGAGCGGCCTCCGAGCGCAGGGAATCCGCCAGGATCAGGAGCCCAGCGGGTTCGCCATCGACTGCCACGGCTACAACGACCGATCCGACGGGATAGTGGCCGTCGGCAAATGCCTCAACGGTCTTCGGAACACGTTGCGAGACGAACCGGGCTCCTCCCACGACCACGCGGCGGCCATCGACGGTCCCTTCCAGCCCCTCGCCCGGGGTCTCATCGACATCGGCAGGAAGCAGGAGGTCAAGGCCTTGTGCTTGGGCCTCCAGGACAATGGCATGCGCAATGACGTGCTTTGATGCCTGGTCGAGCGACGCTGCAAGCTGGAGGAGCTGTTCGGACGGCAGGCCCGCCGCCGGGTGGATGCCAACGATCCGCGCCTGTCCATAGGTCAGGGTGCCGGTCTTGTCGATGACCAGCACCCGCATGCGGGCGAGCGTCTCCAGCGCCTTCCCGCCCTTCACTAGCACGCCCGCCTTCGCGGCGCGTGACACGCCTGAGACGATGGCCACGGGCACAGCAAGGATGAGAGGACAGGGCGTTGCGACGACGAGCACAGCGAGGGCCCGGATCGGATCGCCGCTCCACAGCCAGGCGCCGCCGGCAAGGATGACCGTCACTGCCAGGAACGCCAGGGCGAACCGGTCCGCGAGCCGCGCCATCGGCGCCTTCGAGCGCTGGGCGGCCTCAATCAGTCGGACGATACCGGCATAAGTGCTCTCGGCCGCGCGGCGCGTGGCCGAGAGGCCGAAGGCATCGCCGACGTTGGTGACGCCGCTCATGACCGGCTCACCGGCCTTCTTCTGGACAGGAGCCGACTCGCCCGTCAGCGCCGACTGATCCAGAACGGCTATCCCAGCGACAACAAACCCATCCACGGGCACGACGTCGCCCTGGCGGACCAGCAGGCGATCCTCCGGCGCGACGGCGCCGAGTGGGACCTCCTCAAGCCTGCCGTCCCGCTGGCGGATTGCTGTCCGCGGCACACGGGCGAGAAGCGCCGTCATCTCGCGGCTGGCGCGGCGCTCGGCAAAGCTCTCCAGGTACTGCCCGCCGGCGTACATTAAGGCTACGACAACGGCAGCGAGGTGCTCCCCGAACACGAGTGCGCCGGTCATGGCGAGGGCGGCAACGATATCGAGGCCCACGTCCCCGCGCCGCAAGCTGGCAACGATCTCGATGAGCAAGGCGCCCAGGACCGGGACGGTCGCTGCGGCCCAGATCGTCCCGGACCATTGCCCGCTTCCGACAACACGCACTCCGAAGCCCAGGATCAGCCCCAGTGCGGGCAGGATGACCAGGATGGGGCGGACGAGGCTGTGAAGCTCCTGCAGCGAAGAGATCCTCGGTGCACGGAGGAACCGAAGCCGCGGCGAGGCTGACAGGCTGGCTTTCTC
>KI912029.1:38968-40110 GCA_000517005.1 Microvirga lupini | reverse complement strand
ACGAGCGCGAACTCGTAGGAAGCACGGTCGCGGACCTTGAGGTAACGGGCCTGACGCGCGTACGGTCCGCCCGGCACCCGGATCTCGACGATCAGCTCGCCAGGGCGCAGGGTGTGCTCGAGATGGGGCGTGTCACCCGGCAAGCGGAAGAGTTCCTCCACCAGGAAGGTGCGCTCGCCGTTTGGACCTCGCACCCGCATCGTGGCATCCAGCGCGACCAGGGCGACGGCAACGTCGGAGGGGTGAGTGGCGACGCAGTGATCGCTCGTCCCAAGGATGGCATGCCCGGCGTTGAGACCATCGATCGCCGAGCAGCCCGACCCGGGATCGCGTTTGTTACAGGCCGCGTCGTGCATCCGGAAATATGGGCAGCGCACCCGCTGCAACAGATTGCCGCCGATTGAGGCCATGTTGCGTAGTTGCGGTGAGGCGCCTTCGATCAGGGACTCGGCGATCAGCGGCTGCAGACGCTTCGTCTCCGGATGGGCGGCGATATCGCTCATGCGGGCGAGTGCGCCGATGACGAGATCCGCCCCGTCCGCGCGGATGTCGGCTAAAGGAAGCGCATTGATGTCGACCAAACGCTCGGGCCGCTCGACCTCCTCGCGCATGAGGTCATGAGCGTGGTCCCGCCGGCGATGTAGCGTCCGCCTGCGGCGGCGGCGCGGATCGCGTCCTGCTCGGTCCGAACCTTCTCGAAACTGAAGGGTAGCATCGTCAGGTCCTCCCTGGCGCGTCGGCGACTGCTGCGACGATCCCCGGATAGGCGCCGCAGCGGCAGATATTGCCGCTCATCCAGAACTGGATCTCCTCGGGTGTGGTCGTGTGACCTTCGGCGATGCACGCGACACCCGACATGATCTGGCCCGGCGTGCAGAAGCCGCATTGAAACCCGTCGTGCTCGATGAAGGCGGCCTGGAGCGGATGGAGATCGTCACCCGTCGCCAAGCCCTCGATCGTGGTGATTTCGGCACCGTCATGCATGACAGCCAGCGTCAGGCAGGAGGTCACGCGCCGTCCGTTGACGAGCACGGTGCAGGCACCGCAGGCACCCTGGTTGCAGCCCTTTTTCGTCCCGGTGAGGTCGAGCCTCTCCCGCAGGACGTCGAGTACCGATTGCCGGGGATCGATCTCGAGTTGCC
>KI912029.1:38083-38868 GCA_000517005.1 Microvirga lupini | reverse complement strand
GCGGGCCATGTCGTAGGTCACGTCGACCTTCACAGGAGCTTCCGCCAGCGCCCGATCCGCATCCCCGCGGGCCGCATGGGAATGGGCCCTGGAACCGGATGGTTCGATCGCCTGCGCCTTCGGGTCGCGCGGGTCGACGACGGGCCGCTCGGCTGCATAGCTGATGCGCAGCGCGTTGGCGGCACGCTCCGCGTGGTCGAGCGTGTCGGCCACGACGACTGCAACGGGCTGGCCGTAGAACCGGACCTGATCGTCCTGGAGGACATGGAGCCGCTCGCCGACCTCCGGATCGATGAAGGCCTTGTGAGGAGCATAGGCCAGGCGCGGGGCGTTGCGGTGACTGATGACCTCGACGACTCCAGGCATGGCCCGCACTGGCGCTTCGTCCAACGCTGTCACCCGGCCGAGGCCGGCAGTCGCGCTGACGATCACGGCATGGAGCTGGGCGTGCTGGTTGAAGTCGGCCGCATAGCGTGCGGCGCCCGTGACCTTGGCCCGCCCGTCGACGCGTGTCACCGGTTTCCCAATCGAGGTGATGGTCATGCTGTCCCTCCCGCCATCTCAAGCGCGCGGACGATCGTCCGCGGCAGCAGTTCGACCTTGTAGTGGTTGTGTGACAGCGGACGGGTTCCCTCCAGGGCAAGGTGAGCCGCCGCCGCGAAGGCATCGCGGCCTACCGGCTTGTCCCTGAGCGCCTCCTCCACCGCCCGCATGCGCCAAGGACGGGTGCCGACGCCGCCGACGGCAACGCGAGCCTGGCGGATGGTCCCGCCTGCTGTCTCCAA
>KI912029.1:35722-37983 GCA_000517005.1 Microvirga lupini | reverse complement strand
CGTTGACAATCGCGTCGTCAGCGAAGGTCTCCAGCAGCTTCTGGAGATCAAAGGTGTTTGTTGCCAAGACATAGGAGGCCACAGGAGCAGGCAATTCAGGCAAGACAGACCTTGTGATTGTGAGAGTGGAAACCTTCTCGTTTGAGACCGATAGCGTCCAGTCGAATTGCGTCACCCGATGGACACCATCCCCATCGACGCTGCTGATTATGACGGTCAGGACCGTCGCGTTGTTCCGACGGACCGCGTTTATTGGTTGCACAGTCATGCCGCTCTGAAAGAGGCGATCGCTCCACTCGCCAATGCCTCCTCCGCGGTCGGCGCCCTCCCTATCGGCTATGACTGCGTCGTTGGCGAAAACGGCGAGAAGGGCTGGCCGATCGCGCCTTCGAAGTGCCTCAAGCAACTCGGCAATCGGGGACGGGAGCTTTGAGGGTGCCATGAGTCTCTTGGCCTGGGTTTTGGGCATAACCCAAAGATATAATAGTCACTCCGGGTCTCGGCGCGTTAAGTGTTGTGAATAGTTGTAAGTGTGATGGCCGTGACGGCATGGGAGTAACAGGAAAGCTGAACAGCATGTGCGATGCTGAATGGCGCCGACCAGCTCAGAGCGCGTTCCGCAGGTTCGGAGCGCCGACGGACGGGGCCGAGGAGGACGCGTGCCTATCCGCAGGCCCTTCACCTCTACGATACTGGAGACTCGATGATCCGCGGGCCAAGCTGAAGCATCTCCCAGCTTGAGCCGCGGCCTGAACCAGCATCGAGCTCGGGCCATAACTGGCGCTCCTACCACCATTGGGACACGATCTGGATTGAGACGCATGGAGAGCAATCGCACGCGGGCCGTGCACGGTGTAACATTTGGCCCTTTTCAACTTTTCGCGACGGAACGGCTCCTTGAGAAAGAGGGAGAACCTGTCCAGTTGGGAGGTCGCGCGCTTGATATCCTTATCGCACTGGTCATGCGGGCAGGCGATGTAGTCAGCAAGAATGAGTTGATCACGCGCGTTTGGTCTAATGTGATTGTGGATGAGAGCAGCCTTCGGGTCCACATTGCCGGATTGCGAAAGGCTCTCGGAGATGGAAGCTCGGGCACGCGCTATATCGTCAACGTTCCTGGCCGCGGATATTGTTTCGTTGCTCCCACCGTGCGTGGGGCTGAACCCGAAGCAACCCAACCTCCCGCGCCTCGCAGCCCCGAGCCGTCTGCACGCCTTCCGCCCCGATTGACACGCATGGTCGGTCGTGACGAGCTAATAGGCGATCTATCCAAGCAAGTGATCGACAGACGGCTGGTCACCCTTCACGGCCCTGGCGGTATCGGCAAGACCACGATTGCTGTTGCGCTGGGCCATGCTCTTCTCTCCGATTTCGGCGGCGCCGTGTGCTTCGTCGATCTCGGACTGCTCAGCGACCCGGGTCTCGTGGCCGGCTCTCTCGCATCGGCACGTGGGGCTGCCGGTTCAGTCGAGCGACCCAGCCTCGGCTGTTGTCAACTTCCTCCGCGACCGCCGGTTACTGCTTATTCTTGATAGCTGCGAACACGTCATCGGGCCTGTGGCTGACTTGGCCGAGCGCATCGTTCAGGAGGCGCCCCAGGTGTGCGTGGTCACAACGAGTCGGGAACTGTTGCGCATTGAGGGCGAGCACGTCCATCGGCTGTCCCCCCTGCAGAGCCCACCGGACGATGCCGAACTGAGCGCCGAGCAGACGCTCTCGTTTCCGGCCGCGCATCTATTCGCCGAACGAGCCATCGCAGGCAATCATCAGTTTGAATTGACCGATGCGGATGCCCCGATTGTTGCAGAGATCTGTCGCAAGCTTGATGGTATCGCGCTCGCGATCGAGCTGGCCGCTGCGCGAGTAAGCACCCACGGTCTGCGCGAAACTGCTGCTCTTCTAGATAGGCGCATGAAATTACTCTGGCGCGGTCGGCGCACGGCGTCTCCCCGCCATCAGACAATGACAGCGATGCTTGATTGGAGCTACGATCTGATCACCGAGCGCGAACAGACGGTGCTCCGCAGGCTCTCCGTTTTTGTCGGCACCTTTACGCTTGAGGCCGCTCAAGCAGTCGTGGCCGACGATACGCTTGATCCGTCAGATGTTATTGATGCCCTGGAGCAGTTGGCGGTCAAATCTCTCGTATCTACAGCAAGCGTGTCCGAAGCCTCAATGCGTTACCGGCTTCTCGACACGACGCGCGCCTACGCCCGCGCGAAGCTCGATGACTTAGGTGAGGCGCTGTCGATTAGTCTGCG
>KI912029.1:33282-35622 GCA_000517005.1 Microvirga lupini | reverse complement strand
CGTTACGGCCCATCGGATTGCTCAGCCGCCTTAAAGCGACCTTTGTCACGAGGCTCCGGCCCGTCCGGTTGCCCGCCCGAACCGCTCGTCAGCTACCAGATCAATCGACAACTCTCTGGGTGGAATCTTCCTCCACTGGTGATCCGCGCCTTCGGGGCGCACTGCCATTAGCGGACATTGCCACAATCCGGTGAGGGTTCGTTCGACAGTACTGGCTATGGGAGAAGTATGTCCTTTCATTGTGCTGCACGAGCCATAACGCGCGTACCACCCCGGACGGCTCTGCTATCCGCGGATCGCCGCATTGGCCTTCTCGGCGGCGGCGGTCATTGCACTCTCTGCCGATTTCGCTCCGGAGACCACTTCGTTGACGCCGATCATGAAGGCGTCCTGGATGGGTCTCGATTGCGGATGGAAAAGGATTGCCTTCGCGCGCTCGACATCGGCATTTTGCAAGTTGGTCAGCGCCGCTGCGGCCGCCTGCGGGCCGAACGCCTTCTTGAAGCCCTCACTCGACCAAGCCGACAGGCGTGTCGTCGCCAGCCCTGTGGCGGCGGTCTGCAGTGAGGTCGGCTTGCTTGTCGCCCACAGCAGGAACAAGAAAGCTGCCCGCTTGTTTCGTGATTTCGAATTAATGCACGCCTGCCAGTGCGACATAAAGGGGACAGGTGTGCGGCTGGCGACATACGGAAAGGCTGCAAACTCAGCCTGCTTGGTGACGCGGCTCTTCGCTGGATCGGAGATGTCAGTAGCGAAGTTGCTGCTGTCGATTGCCATTGCCGTCCTGCCCTGAAGGAAATCGTCCAACACCTGGTACCATTCATAACTGCCCACGCCGACAGGTCCGGCTTGGCTGAGCAACTGTCCGTACATCTCGACGGCCGCGATCGCCTCAGGGCTCGCGAAAGCCGCCTTGTTGTCCTTGACCATGGCCCCACCATAAGAGAACACGAAGCTCATGGCTGCCGTGGACGAATTGCCGCTGGCCTGGGCCCGCATGGCGATCCCGGACATTTCACTGGTCTTGACCGCCTTGGCGGTGGCAAGCAGCTCGTCGAAGGTCTGGGGAACCGGCAGGTTCTTGGCTGCCAGCGCATCGCTGTTGATGAACAAGGTCACCGCCTCGGAGGTGATCGGGAAGGCGTAGCGTTCGCCGTCCGGCCATAGCGGGAAGGCTCGGGCGGTCTTCAGGAGGTCGCTCTCGTCATACCAAGCGAGATCGGTCAGCGACCTGTCAGAATAATAGGCGTTCAGCGGCTCGAGCCATCCTGCCGAGATGCCCTGGCCATAAGTCAGGAACATGAAGACGTCAGGCGTCCTGCTGCCGCGGGCGAGCTTGATCGGCAGGGCGCCCAGGAACGAGGTTTCCAATTGGAAGTCGGTGACGACGCTGATACCGGTGAGCTTGGTGAAGTCCGGCAAAAGCGGAGTGATCGCATTCGACCAGGGATGGATCGCGCCCGCGAGTGTGATTGTCTGCCCGGCAAACTGTTTCCAATCGATGGCAGCGTCGGCATACATCGCAGCGGCATCCTCGGCGAAGCTCCACCGCGGCAGTATGGCCAGGGCCGGCAGGACGATCCCCGCCGCGCCCAATCCCTTGACGAAGCTGCGCCGGCTGGCCGGCACTCGACCGCTCAGTGAGTTTTCACCCCGCGCCATGTCAGTGCTCCTCCCAATGGGCTGTCATTCACAACACGGGAGCGGGGCCGTACTCGTGATGTTGTGGCCCTCGCGAGGCAACCGACAGGCTCCAGAGTCGGTGTAACCTGCGCGGCCGAGGATGTCGGATTCCCGTCTTACCTATGCTATGCGCACTCATCCATGTACCTTATTATTCTAGCAATTCTCTGGTGTCGGTACCAGAAGACGCGCCGGTCGCACGAGCACCGAGGACCCAAGGCCAATGTCAGTCCCTGCTCCGGGCCTATCTTTGCGGTGGTTTGCTCGTCCGCTGCTCCTGGCGGTCGCGGTGCTTCTGATGCTGTTTGGCGCGACCGGGTTTCTCGGCTTCCAATATTGGCACGAGCGACAAGCGGCAAATCTCTCGCTCGAGCATAGCCGCCAAGTGCTCGACACGCTCGATCGGCTGCGGACGATCATCGCCAACCTGGAGGCCGAAAGGCGCGGATATCTGCTGACCCTCGACCCGGCATATCTCAAGGCCTACGGCGTCTCTGACGAAAGCGTGCGACGGGAGGCTCAGGCGCTCCAGGCTCTGGTCGCGAGCGACCCATTGCAGAGTCTTCGCGCCGAACATCTGGCGCTGACCATTTCAGCAACGCTGCGCGAGATTGACGATATCGTCAGGACGCCCCGTACGTCCGGGCTGACGGCGCT
>KI912029.1:32917-33182 GCA_000517005.1 Microvirga lupini | reverse complement strand
TACCTGAACAATGTCATCGAAGCAGATCACGGCGCGCTCAAGCGCATCATTCGGCCAACCCGCGGCTTCCAGAGGATGAGAACAGCCTCCGCAACCTTGGGAGGTTTTGAGGTCATGCGCATGATCCGCCGTGGCCACTGCATCCTACCGCAGCCCGGCGTGACAGGCGAAATCCGTCTCGTGAACCAGCTCTTCGGCCTCGCCGCCTGAGCAATCCACTTAGGCTGGGTTCGTCGTGCCCTTTCCAAGTTAATGCAACAAGGCC
>KI912029.1:23651-32817 GCA_000517005.1 Microvirga lupini | reverse complement strand
TCCCGAGTATCCGAGGTCGGTATAGTTTGCGCCCGCCCCGCCAAGCCAAACCTCATCAATAATCACATTGCCAAATGTGCGCCGTCAGACATGACAACGCCCACTCGACCGCTAAGTCTCGCTAGAAAGCCCTCGCAGAATCGACGTGACGCGTGCGGCCACCTCGCGAGCCGCACGACTGAGCGGCTTCTGCTGCCCGGTGACGAGAACCACGTGACGACTGATATAAGGATTGCGGATCACGCTGCTCGCAAAAACTCCTTTGCGCTTTTCGTCGGCGATCGTGTGCGGCGCCTTGATCATGTAGCAGCCGCAGTTCAGCGTCATTTCTTTCTGAGCAAGGATCGAATCCGCCTCGGCAACGACGGTGAGGTCGATCTTCGTGCGCCGTGCGACGGCATCGACAGCCATTCTGAGCCCATTGGTGAGCGCCGGCAGCACGAGAGGAAAATCGGCAAGCCGCTCGAAGTCGAGCTCGGCCGGCAGGTCGCATCGGCTCGCGACTCCGGCTAGAACGAGCCGCGAGTTCAGCATCAGAGCGTCACCTTTGATGACACCCTCCTTATATTTGCTGTAGATGCCAACATCCACGATGCCCTCCGAGAGCCAGCGCTCGATCTGCTCACTGAAGCCCTCGTAGATCCGCAGGCGAATGCCTGGCAGTTCACGGCGTAGCTGATTGAGCAGTTCGGGAATAACCGCCCCAATGAGTGACGGCGGCAGCCCGATCGAGACGTTTCCGCTTGGGAAGCGGCTGAAGGCACGCAGGTCCTCCGAGATCTGCTCCACATCCCGTAACAGAGATTGAGCTCTCACCAGGGCTTCTTGTCCAAGCTCCGACAGGGCTACGCCGCGTCCCGTTCGGTAGAACAGCGGACCATCCCATTCCGCCTCCAACTCGCTGATGATCCGGCTCACGGTCGGCTGTGCCAGACCGAGAGACACGGCAGCCTTGGTGAAACTGCCCAACTCGGCAGCGCGGGCGAAGGTTCGCAGATGCTCCAGGTTCACCACAGGGTCATCCAAATTCCGGATACCTGATATCGGTACCATGTACTGGACGGATCACAAACAGCTGCTAGCATATTCTCCAATAATAATGCCTTCAGCATATCCAGAGGATTGATCCGAAGGCGACAAAATAACATTAGGAGGAAATCTATGCGACGCTATCAAGCGCGAGTTGCCGCAGGCATTACGGGCTCACTGTTACTTGGCCTTGTCTCGACATCAGCACTGGCCCAGACCAAGACAGTCCGGTTTCTACATAACGAGACTGATCCACCGAGCATCGAGTTCTACAACAAGGCCATCAAGGAATTCGAGGCGGCCAACCCGGACATCAAGATCGAGATGGAAGCCGTCAGCACGGACGGGCGCCTTCAAAAGGTGCTGGCTTCCATCAATACGAAGACAATGCCGGAAGTGTTCAAACTCCTTCCTGAGGAGAGATTCGAATTCGCCCGGAAGGGATACCTCGTGCCCCTCGACGATGTCATCGCCGAGATCGGCACAGAGGATTATGTCCCGGGATCCCTCGTTCCTGTCGAAGGCAAGACCTACGATATTCCCTACACCCTCGGCAATTACGGTGTGCTGTGGCAGCGGGACGACCTGCTGAAAGCGAAGGGTCTCGAGACACCAAAGAACTGGGATGAGCTCAAGGCCGCCGCGAAGGCCCTCACCGACGGCGGCAATTTCGGCTTCATCTTTCCAGCCGGCAAGAACCGGATGACGAGCATCTATCTCTCGGCGATGATCTGGAACGCTGGCGGCACCTACTTCGACAAGGACCTCAACGTCACCTTCGACAATCCAGGAACTGTGAAAGCGCTCACATTCCTCAAGGAAATGGCGGCCTACTCGCCATCAGGCATCAGCTCCTATTCCTACGGGGACATGATCAATGTCTATCTGACGGGAAAGATCGGCCTCGACATTTACGCCCCCCGTCTGGCCGCCAACGCGGCGGCGAATACGCCGGATCTCTTCAAGCAGACGAGCGCCAAGCCCATGCCAATGGGCCCGAGCGGGGTAGCGGTCAAGTTCGTTAACGCCAACAGCTTCGCCCTCGCGGCACCTTCGGTCGGCTCCAAGAATGTGGACGCCGCCCGTAAATTCCTGAAGTACATCGTGACGGGCGAACGCCTCGAGAAGTTCTCGCTTACGGCCTATCCCCACCTTATCCCGCCACTGAAAGGCGTGCAGGAGAAGGTGATCAAGGCGGGTGCCGCCGAGGTCCTGAATGGGCGGGAGGACATCGGCCGCCTTGCGTTTGACACGTCCAACTCCCTCGACTTCGAATCCGAGGCCGGCGCAGTCTTCAAGGACGGCAAGGTGATCCGCTCCGGCGTGGTCAATCCCTATATCGGCTCGATCGTCGCCCGCGGCGTTCCCGCCGAGGTCGTCCAGCGCGTGGTCATCCAGGGAGAAGACCCTGCCAAGGCCGCCGCATGGGGCCAGGAGCGAATGAAGCGCATTGTCGACGAGCTCAAGAAGTAGCCGTCGCGCCACAATTCCAGCGTCCGCGTCATGCGACGCGGACCCCAATTCCTCGGAGATTTTCATGACCCAAGATCAGGCGGCTCCGGCGGTCGTGTCTCTGCGCGAACGCGTCAAATCCCCGCCCGCGGGGACCATGATCGATTCCTATTATGCCCCCGCAGTTGCGGCCGGGATCCGGTTCCAGTTCGCCCCCGAGATGAAGATCCATGTGGCTCACGCGCTCATGCTGGCGGAGCGCAAGATCGTCGATCGCTCGGAAATCGCGCAGATCCTCGCAACACTCCTGGAACTGCGCCAGGCCGGCGTGTCGGCGCTCACCATCGATTACCAGCAGGAGGACCTCTACTCCTACATCGAGCGCTTTCTTGTGGAGCGCCTCGGACCTGCCACGGGCGGGCGCCTGCATACCGGCCGAAGCCGCAACGATATGCACACCACCTCCTGGCGGCTTGCCCTGAGAGCCCGCCTTTTGGATCTGCTGAAGACTGTCCTGCGCCTGCGACGCACCCTTCTCGACCTCGCCGAGATGCATATCGACACGGTAATGCCTGGCTATACGCACACGCAGCACGCGCAGCCCATCTCTTTCGGCTACTACCTGCTTTCCGCCGCTGACCTCGTCGAACGCGACTTCCGAAGGCTCGCCAGTGCGCTTTCCTGCTGCGACCGGAGCCCGCTCGGATCGGGCGCGCTCTCTACCACAGGCTTCCCCATTGATCGGGAGATGACGAGCCGACTGCTCGGTTTCTCCGGCCTTGTCGAAATCGGCTATGATGGCGTTGCCATCCGTGACGACGTTCATGAGGCCGTGGCGGCCCTGGCGATCCTGATGACCGGCGTCTCCCGTGTCGCCACCGATCTGCAGAGCTGGAACACCATGGAATACGGCTTCATCGAGCTCGATGACGCTTACTCCAGCGTCAGCAGCATCATGCCGCAGAAGAAGAATCCCCAGGCGCTCGAGCATGTGAAGGCGGTGGCCGCTATGGCCGTCGGGGCTCTCAACACGGTGCTGGCCTGCAGCAAGAATACCGCCCTGGCGGATGTCAACGACGGCGTATCAGCCCCCAACGCCCCTGCCCTCGAGGCAATCGAACGGGTCGTCCGTTCGCTTCTGGTTTTTGAAGGAACCCTGTCCACGTTGAAAGTGCGGCCCGAGGTGATGCGCCACTCGGCGGAAATCGGTTTCGGGACGGCGACGGAACTCGCGGACATCATCGTCCGCGAAACAGGCTTGTCCTTCCGCATGGCTCACAACGTGGTCGGCCGCGTCGTTCGTGAGACGATCGAGGCCGGGCGCACCGCGACGGACATCACCGCGGCGGACCTCGATGCTGCGTCACAGGCTCTCTTCGGGCACGCCCTCGGTATTCCCGAGAGTAAAGTCCGTACAGCTCTCGACCCGGCAGAGAACCTCAAGACCCGCACTGTGACGGGAGGCCCTGCCCCGGAGCGGATGGCTGACATGCTGGCTCGCAGGAAGACAGGTCTTGAGCATGACGCCGGCGAGACGGAGCAGGTCCTCGACCGGATCGCGGATGCCGACACGCAGCTTGAAGCCCAGGCCCGGCAACTGATTGCCGAAGCAGGCCTGCCCGCTCAATCCGTATTGTGAGATAGTCCATGGCGCGCCTTGAAATCCGACAGGTCAGCAAGATCTTCACGGATCATACCGCTGTATCCGACGTCAGCCTCACCGTGAACGATGGTGAGTTTCTGGTCCTGCTCGGACCTTCGGGATGCGGGAAGAGCACGCTCCTTCGCATGATTGCCGGTCTGG
Source organism: Microvirga lupini (assembly GCA_000517005.1). GTDB lineage: Bacteria > Pseudomonadota > Alphaproteobacteria > Rhizobiales > Beijerinckiaceae > Microvirga > Microvirga lupini. Next base: position 28,532 of record KI912029.1, on the reverse strand, counting down.
AGTTGCCGACCTATGGCGACATCGTCATCGGCGATCGCGTTGCGACACGCCTCCAGCCGAAGGATCGCAATATTGCGATGGTGTTCCAGAACTACGCGCTCTATCCGCACCTCACCGTCTACGAGAATATCGCCTTTCCCTTGCGGGTTCGTGGCACCAATTCCAAGGTGGTGGATGAGAAGGTTCAGTGGGCAGCCAGTCTTGTGGGGCTCAACAAGCTCCTGAAACGCAAGCCCCGCCAGATGTCGGGCGGCGAACGGCAACGCACCGCCCTGGCGCGATCGTTGGTCCGCGATCCCGACGTCTTCCTCCTGGACGAGCCGCTGTCGAATCTCGACGCGAAGCTGCGCCATTCAGCTCGCGAGGAGCTGCGCCAGTTCCAGGATCGCGTCGGTGTCACCTCTGTTTATGTCACCCACGACCAAGTTGAGGCCATGGGCCTTGGTGACCGCATCGTTGTGATGCAGTCCGGCACGGTCCGGCAGATTGGCAGTCCGGAGGAGATTTATCTCCACCCCGCGGATACTTTCGTTGCCACCTTCATGGGTTCTCCCCCCATGAACCTCGTCCCACAGGGAGATATCATCCTGGGCTTTCGTCCGGAAAACTTCCTGCCAGAGAGCAACTTTGCGTCAGGTAGCGAGATCACCCGGATCGCCTTCCGCATGCACCGGGTCGAGTATCTCGGCGGCGACCGGCTGCTCTACGGCCATGTATCCGGCAATCTGCCTGAAACGCCCGTGATCGCCCGGATCCCCTCGAGCGTGGCATACGCGCCAGTTGTCGGCTCTGAAGTGCCCTTCGCCGTTGCAACCAGCGACCTGCGGCGGTTCGATACCGCAAGCGGTAAGGCGCTGCCCATCACCGGTTCGTTCAGCGAACGGAGGGTGGCTCATGTTTGAGACACGCGCTGCCCTCGCCGGCGACCGAACGCTCGCTTATGTGACCCTCGCGCCGAGCGCCTTGCTCCTATTGCTTCTTGCCGCTGTGCCAACGATCACGGTGTTTGTCACGGCCACGCAGGATGTCGGCATGGGTGATATGTCGGGGCCCTATGTCGGCGTCGAGAATTTTGCTTGGGCCCTTACGAGCGAAGCGTTTTACACCGCATTGTGGAACACCTTCATCTGGGTTTTCGGCAGTGTGTCGATCGAGATGGTTCTGGGTCTTGGTCTGGCGCTTCTTCTCAACAAGACCTTCGCCTTTCGCGGCGTCGCCCGAGCCATCATCCTGGCGCCGTATCTGATCCCCACCGTCGTGGCCGTGCTCACCTGGCGCTACATGTTCCACGACATCGTTGGCATCATCAATGCGGGGCTCATCTCCATTGGGGTGATCGACAAGCCGCTGCTCTGGCTCAACAGCCAGTCCTTGGCAATGACGTCCGTGATCTTGGTGGGTGTTTGGAAGTTCTTCCCCTTCGCTGTCATTGCCCTCCTCGGAATTCTTCAGGCGATCCCACAGGAGCAGTATGAGGCAGCGCGCATCGATGGAGCAAGCGGCTTCCAGCAGTTCTGGCGCATCACCCTGCCCTACGTGATGCCGGTCTTCCTGCTGACCGCGCTTCTGCGTACCATCTGGACCTTCCACAAGTTCGAGATCATCTACCTGATGACGGGCGGCGGCCCCCTCGACGCGACGACGACGCTGCCTATTCTCGTTTATCTCAAGGCTTTTTCCGATTTCGAGTTCGGACGTGCCGCCGCCGTAGCGATCCTGACATTCGGCATCCTCGGAATCCTGCTTGGATTGTATTTCGTCCTGATCAAGCGCGCGGAGGCTCGCCAATGACGTCCGCAACCCTGTCCGTCGCCTCCACCTCGGAGCGCCCCCGCCGTAACTACGAGCTGGCCGATGTGCACCATCTTGCCTCGCGCATCATGCTCTACCTGCTGGTCTTCACAGCGGTGTCCGTTATCGGCTTCCCGCTGTTCTGGATGGTGCTGTGCTCCTTCAAGCCGGGCGGAGAGCTCTATGCGACCCCGCCCACTTTCCTGCCTCAGGAATGGACGCTCCAGAACTATCGCGACCTGTTCGTGCAGACCAACTTTCCTACGTATTTCGCGAACAGCCTGATCGTGGCCGGAGGCGCCACCGTTCTGTCGCTCATCATCGGTGGCCTGGGTGCCTACAGCCTCAGCCGGTTCAAGTTCGTCGGCATCGCGGCGTTCTCGAACGCAGCGCTGGTGTGCTACATGCTGCCGGAGGTACTCCTCGTACTTCCCCTCTACATCTACGTGGTCAAGCTCGGCCTGGCCGACACGCTGATCGCGCTGATCATCGCCAATACCGCCTTCACCCTGCCGCTCGCGCTCTGGTTCATGCGGTCTTACTTCAATGCGATTCCCGTCAGCCTTGAAGAGAGCGCGATGATCGATGGATGCACGCGCCTGCAAGCCATGTACCGGGTGACCGTTCCCCTTGCCCTTCCGGGCATTGTTTCGGTCGGTGTGTTCGCCTTCAATCATGCCTGGAACGAGTTCCTGTTCGCGCTCGTGTTCACCTCTTCCGAGCGCAACAAGACGCTGCCGCTCGGCCTCGCCACCTGGATCGGGCAGGACAACATCTATTCCTGGGGCATGCTTCTGGCCGGCGCCGTCCTCGTCACGATCCCCGTGGTCCTGTTCTACCTGCTCGTTCAGCGCAAACTGGTCGTTGGCCTCTCCGAAGGCGGCGCCAAGGGCGAATAGGTCTCAACGCAATCTTCCTTAGTCCCGAGGTTATCATGAAGATCAAGAATGTGACGGTCATGGCCGTCGAAATCCCTCTCTCGAAGAATTTCGGCGGCAGCCGGTACAATGTCACAAAGAGATGCACCATCATCACCCGCATGGAAACCGACACGGGCCTGATCAGCGAGGTCTATAACGGTGACAACCGGGACCATATGCGGGAGGTGATCGACATCATCGAGAAGGAGCTTGTACCGCTCGTCGTTGGAGAAGAGATCTTCGCGGTCGAGCGCATCTGGCAGAAGCTCTTCAGGCAGGCGGAGTGGAACCGCGACCGCAAGCTGGTCATGGAGGCCATTGCCTGCGTCGACAGCGCGATCTGGGACCTGATGGGCAAGGCCGCAGGCGTCAATGTCTGCCGCCTGCTCGGCGGGTATCGGCAGGAACTGCCGATCATCTGCATTGGCGGCTACTACGAAGAGGGCAAGACTCTCTCCGACCTCGGCAAGGAGATGGAGCGCCTGAAGGATGCAGGCCTTGCTGGCTGCAAGGTCAAGGTCGGTGGATTGTCGGCCGAGAAGGATGCCGAGCGCGTCGAGGCCGCCCGCAAGGGCGCCGGCGACGACTTCCTGATCGCGGTCGATGCCAATCGCGGCTGGCCGGTTTCGGAGGCCATGCGTTTCGCGCGCTTGATCGAAAAATACAACATCGCCTGGTTCGAGGAGCCATGCCATTGGTATGACGATGCGCGAATGATGGCGCAGGTGCGCCGCTCCACCTCGATCCCGATCGATGCGGGACAGAGCGAGGCCACGAGCGCCGGCGTCCGCCGTCTCGTCGCCGAGGGCGCGGTGGATATCGTGAACTTCGACGCTTCGGAAGCCGGAGGCATCACCGAATGGCGGCGGGCCGCAGCCCTGTGCGCCTTGCACGACATCCGCGTCGGGCACCATGAGGAGGCGCAGATCGCCATGCACATGATCGCGGCGATTCCGAACGGTGTCTGCGTGGAATGCTTCGAGCCGGCACGCGATCCGATCTGGGCCGAGATGATCACCAACCGCCCCAATCCGAAGAACGGGATCATCCAGGTGCCTCAGGGTCCTGGCTTCGGTCTTGAGCTCAACTGGGACATGGTCTATCGCTACCAGGCTCACTGAGCGCAGTGTGACGGCGCTCGATCACCCCATCGCATCGGGCTTGAAAGCCCGCAGCCGCCGGGTGCGCTTGGCCAGGCGCACTCGGTTGGCTTCAGCCTTTGGCCTGATGGCGGTTTCCGGGCTCATCTGGACGTCGTTTAGCCTCTTCCTCGTTGCTCTCGAAGCAGAGTTTCACTGGTCGAGAGCCGAGATCTCTGGTGCTTTCAGTGTCTTTGCTTTGACGAATGCCCTGACAGCCCCGGCTTTCGGCTATGCCCTTGGACGCTGGGACAGCCGCCGCTTGCTTTCAGCGGCGTCGCTGGTCCTAGGGCTTGCTCTATGTGGCGTGACGCTGGTCAGAACGCCTGACGCATACTGGCTCGTCTTTGGCGTGATCGGCGGCATTGGGAGCCATTGTACGAGTTCCTATGCAGTCTTCGCGGTTCTGGCGGGCCGCTTCCGAGAGCGCCCGGCAACCGCGATGGCCATCGCCGACGCGGGATCGAGCTTCGCCACATTCCTGGGACTTCCCGTCATCCACTGGATCATCGTGGAGTTCGGATGGCGTGCGGCCTATCTCATCCTCGGCAGCTCGGTGGCTCTCATTGGGGGCGCCCTCCATCTCCTCGCCCTGGACCCGGTTCGGCGGATACCACCGCAGCAGAGCGCCGGGCCTTTGATCAAAACGCCCCTCCTCCCCCTTCTGGCGCTCGCGGCTGCCTATTTCTGCGGCTCGGCGGCCTATCAGGGGCTCATCACCCAGCAGATCGCTCTTCTCGACCGTTACAGCGTCGGTGAAAGCCTTGCCGTGTGGGTCGTTGCCTTGGCGGGATTGATCCTGTTCGTCTGGCGTCTCTGGTCAGGCTATCTCTGTGACCTGTGGGGCCCGTGGAAGGTGATGATGATCGCAGCTGGCGGGATCATCGTAACCTTCACGTCTCTCGCTGTCGGCACGACGCTAGCTGTCCCAAGCGCGTTGCTTGTCTTCCCGCTGGCGGTTGGGATTGCTTTTGGCGGGCAGCAGGTCGTTCTCGCAGTCGGCGCGCGGCTCATCACGACCCTTGCTAGAG
>KI912029.1:22913-23551 GCA_000517005.1 Microvirga lupini | reverse complement strand
TGACCGGCGCGATCGACGCAAAGCACATTTCTGCTTCGCGGGAGAAGACGACCTCCGGAATCAGCGGGGTGCTCACAATATTTCCCTTCTGTCAGCAATGCGTGGATCTCTGCCGGCGTCTCGAAGCGGGGCCCTTCTACACAAACGAAAACCGCGCGTTTCTGACGAGGCGGCTGGTGGGGTAAATTGCTAAGGCTGGTCCAAACTTGAGCGCTAACCGCCGGATTGTCTCGTAGGAGTGGCGAGACCTGGCTCGGCCAGAGGCTCCTCGACGTCGCGGTAGCCATGCGTGAAGCACAGATAAAGCCAGACGGCGTGCCGAATGAGCTCGGGCGGGAACTGGTGACGCCGGTAGGAAATGGGCTGCATCCCCTGTCCCACCGCGCATCACCCTAACCTGTCAGCCATTCTCGTGATAATGCCGACCTAAACACTGATGCCGCTACGTTGCTAAAGAAGGGTGCTACAAGACAACCTTATTAACGGTGGCAGCAGATTGAATTCGCTACGCGGAGACACTTAGCCAACCAAGCAGCCACTGGGCTAGGGGCGATACATTATCCCAAAGCACATATTATGCCACTGACAGGTCCAGCCACGGTTGAGATATCCACATTGACCTCAAGCGCTTTCACCAT
>KI912029.1:18125-22813 GCA_000517005.1 Microvirga lupini | reverse complement strand
TAGCCTCGCGAGTGTCCTTGGCATCTGCCGCATGGCCTCGGGCGTCGGGATGGCCGCAGGCCCGCTCCTCGCCGGCTATGCCTATGATGTAACTGGCCAATATGGATTAGTGATTATCCTGCTGGCAGTCGTTTCCCTTGGGCACGTTGTGGGATATTTGACTGCATTCGGCTTTGCCGGCGCAACGCGGAGTAATGTGTCCCTCTCATAGAAATCATGCCTCCACTGTTCCGAGGATTGCCATTCTGGCCATGACCCGCAAGTTGCTCGTGGCGCTCTGGCGCTTTGTCACTCAAGGTGTGATGCCCGAGGGCGCCGTGTTGAAGACAGCTTGAGGCCGACCATGGATCAAGGTCACAGCTTCCACGAAGCCTGATCAGCCTCGTGGGATCCGGGGTGAGCGGACCGCCACCTGCCAGGGCTGCGACATGCCGCCATTCCAAGAATGGTCCCACTCTTCCTAAGCCCAGTCCCCTCGTGCAGGAGGGATTGTGGTGCAGCCGCTATGAGCGGCGACCGGTGCGCACGGAGACGACGACTGGGTTGGTGGATGTCGAGCTCGTCACCGACGCTAGCGTGCTTGAGGCCGTGCGCGCCCGCCTATCGTCCGAGCAGGCCGTTGAGGCGGGCCCGACGCGCCTGCCACTGCGCGATCCCTAGGGTACGTCCGTCACCCTGGCAACCCGCTAAGCAGTGGAGAGCGAGTGGCAAGGCCGGTCGCAGCTATCCTGCACCAATAGCCCGCCTCAGGACCTCTGCTCTGTCAGCGCCGCTGTCGCTGGAAGCCCACGCAACGAACTGGTCAGGGCGGATGAGGATCAACTTTGCCTGATAGTGCTCGCGGCCGCCATTGCAGGTATCCCTGATGATCTTTAGCGGCACCCGCAATCGCTTGGCGGCAATTTCGAAGGCTTCCAGGGCACTTTCATGGACGTCTAGGCCCAGGAGAGAAAAGCCCTGATCTAGATCCTCAAAGACGTTGCGGCCTGACGAGAGAAGCAAGGGTGCAAGATGATGTCCCGCCCGGGCTATGAAACTATGCGAACCGAGAGCGCTGCAGCCGCTTCCAAGGTCGCCCCATACAATTGAGGAGCCGCGGTAGTTAGGCTCAAAGGCATTGACTTCGGCCTTTGCGCCGGAGCTACGAGCCTGCCATTCACGCTCAAACGTGCTCCGGTCCCGATTTGGATTAAACGTGTCGAGGAATTGTCTGTCAGCCGCGATTGCCCGCTCGATGAAATCCTGTGCCGTCGACTGAAAGACCGGCCTTCGCTCCTCGTCGTAAGAGTCCAGGAGCCCAGACCCAGCCCAACCTTGCAACGTGGCAGCAAGCTTCCAGCCAAGGTTCACGGCATCCTCAAGGCCGGTATTGATGCCATAGCCACCATACGGCGGATGGCTGTGCGCCGCGTCACCGGCGATGAAGATGCGGCCTTTTCGGTAAGCATCGGCCGTGGCAACTCGCAGTTCCCAGAATCCGATGTGTTCAAATTCCACGTCGAACTCCGCCCCTACAGCGGAATGAAGATACTGCCTGAAATCAAGATTATCCTTGGTCGTTCCAAGTGGGACCGGTGCATGGAAGAACCATGTTGTTCCGAGATCCACGCGACCGAAGAATTTCCAGTATCCCTTCAGTTCCGGATCAAGAACATTGTAGTATGACTTGCCAGGAAACCGCTCCAGGAGCTGGTGAAGGCCTTTGGAGCGGAACACCAAAAGGACCATGAGTCGGTCGTGGTCCGACCGAGTCTGGCTAATGCCGCTCTGTTCCCTTACCAAAGACCGGCTGCCATCACAGCCTACAACGTACTGGGCATGCAGAACTCGGCGGTCATCCTGCTTACGCTTCGTGATGACGACATGCACGCCATCATGATCCTGATTTATCTCCTCAGCGTTCCACCCATAGAGTGTAATCACTTCCGGGATCTCGGCGGCACGCTGCCGGAGCACGGCCTCTGTCGCATATTGCGGCAGCCGCTCATTATCCGTGAAATAGAATGGTCTTACGAGTTCCCGCTGAAGCCAATCGTAGGTGTAGCCCCCAAGTAGCGTCCCATAGGCCGTCAGCCCTCCAATCCCATATTCGCGTGGAATTGTTCGCGCAGCCCGCAGGGCCTTTTCCGCACCCCAGAAGTAGAAATGCTCCACGGTCCGCTGGGTTAGGTTCTGACCTTTGGGGATTGGTTGCGGAGACGTGTATCGCTCCACGACAACGCAGTGGATTCCGCGTTGCCCAAGTTCAATCGCCAGACCCATGCCAACAGGACCGCCTCCGACGATGATGACCTGCGTGTCTTCCCGGTTTGCGTCGCTCATCGTCAGCTTGCGAAACTGTGCCCGGTGAGCTTTTCCAGGTTCTTGACGAAGATCTTTTCCTTGTCCTCCTTGGAGAGATCTAGACCCTCCAGGATCTGGAGGGTTTCGCGAATGTAACCGGGCCCTTGCTCGGGATCGAAGGGGCAGTCGGACGCAAACACGACATGGTCGATGCCATAGAACGCGAGCCCGCACATGGTTGCCGCCTTAGAGCCGAACACGGCTGTGTCGGCGTAAAAATCTTGTTTAAAGTAGTCGAGCGGACGCTTCTTAAGGCTCTTCAGAAGGGAAAAGTAGTCCTCGTCGGAGGTGCGCTTGCCAAGCTGATCCCACCCTGGTCCGACGCGCCCTTCGAAATAGGGGACCATGGCGCCGAGGTGGTGCGCAATGATCTTGAGGTTTGGATACTTGTCGAGCGTCTGCGAGAAGACGAGCCGCGCCATGGCGACACTGGTCTCGTAGGGCCAACCAAAGGTCCACCAAATCTCATAGAGCGACTTCGTCTCATCGAGATAGTCTGGGTGGTTGGCGCCTCGGGACGGATGCAGCCATATCGGCTTGTGGAGTTCGTTCATCGCGGCAAAGAAAGCTTCAAATTCCGGCCGGTCGAGCGGCTTGCCAGCCACATTGCTGTAGATCTGAGTGCCGATCGCGCCGAGATCCTGGATGGCGCGCCGGGTTTCCGCTACGCCCGAGTCTGGAGACGCAAGAGGGGTTTGGGCGACGAAGGCGGGGAAGCGGTCAGGATACTGGGCACACAGTTCCGCGAGCCCATCATTGCAGCGCTTTGCGAGTTCGAGAGCCGTATCCGGATTGCCCCCCGAAATGATCTCCAGCGGCGGAGCCGGCAGCGATAGAACTTGCGCGTAGTCGGGGAACTTGTCCATCACGCGGAAGCGCTCGTCGAGATCATAGATCGCGGGGATCGCGCGGGCACGGCGAACCATGTCTCCCATGTGGCCCGCGACTTCTCCCATTAGATCATAGTAGCCTTTCGGGAAGAAGTGCGTGAACGCATCGATCCGCTTCATCGAAATCTCCTCAAATGCCTTGGAGAATGGAGGCTTCGTCTCCAGGCGGTGAGCTCGGACGACACTCCAATTCAGGGCTTGCTCGATCTGCTTTGCACACGGAACCGGTTCTGGCGCTTATTCCTGCGAGATGCCTGCGTCCTTAACCACTTTTGCCCAGCGGGGCAGATCTTTCTCGATGAGTGCCGCCAGTTGTTGGGGCGAACCACCGACCGGCACGAGCCCTTGCTTGGCGAATTGGTCGCGGACATCAGGCGAAGCCAGGATCTCGTTTACGACCTTGTTGTAGCGGTCAATGATGTCCTTCGGCGTGCCGGCTGGCGCGCTTAAGGCATACCAGAGGTCAACCTCAAACCCGCTGACCCCCCCTTCCGCTAAGGTCGGCACATCTGGCGCGAGCGCGGAGCGCTTCTCGCTTCCGAGCGCCAGCAAGCGGACTTGGTTCTCAGCCGCCATCGGCAGCACGGTATGCACCGGTACGAACATCGCACCCACATGGCCCCCCACCAGATCTTTCACGGCGCCGGCGGAGCCTGTGTAGGGGACGTGCCGGAGATCCACGCCCGCAGTGAGTTTGAACAGTTCCATCGCGAGATGCTGCGGCGTGCCGCGCCCGGGCGAGGCGTAAGTGACCTGGCCAGGCTTGTTCTTGGCATAGTCGATCAGTTCCCGTGTGCTCTTCACCGGGATCGAGGGATGAACTGCCAGAACAAGCGAGCCTGTCGCGAGTTCGACAATTGGCTCGAAGCTCTTCACAGGATCGTAGGGCAGACTCTTGGAGAGCGCTGCATTCATCAGGAACGTGTTGACGCTGAGCAGGATCGTATGACCATCGGGCTCTGTACGAGCCGCGGCGGCCGCACCGATGTTGCCGCTGGCGCCAGGTTTGTTGTCGATAATGACGGGCTGATTCCAGCGTTTGCGCAGCTCCTCGCCGACAATGCGCGCCAGCACATCAGGCCCGCTGCCTGGAGTGAAAGGGACAATGATGAAGATATTCCGATCGGACAGGCCCTGAGCGTGGGTCAGGCCAGGTACAGCAGTCGACATCGCCAAGGCGGCGAGCAGGCTCCGGCGCGACAATACCGCCATAGGGTTCCTCCGAACTTATTCTTGCGAGGCTGCGTTGGCGCGCAGTTACCGGTTTGTTCCGGCATCCTCTTGGGAGGAAGAATGGAGTTCTTGAGCCTGTGGACAAGGGTGCAGACTGCAGGAAGTACGGCCTGCGCCGGGTAAGTCATCTGAGGCGAGAGTCCTGACCCTGGTTTCGTCATAGCGTCACGCCTCCCTGCCGGTACGACAAATTAATACTACAGCCGGGCCTTGCGTTGGCGT
>KI912029.1:16588-18025 GCA_000517005.1 Microvirga lupini | reverse complement strand
CTCAGATGAGGTATTCGGCCTGCCGCCGCGCCTGCCCCGTCGCCATGAGGTGCAGCGCTCCAGGCTGATGGTACAACGAGGTCGCGGCCTCGAGCCTCAGTGGGAGAAACGCAACATGAAGCACTATGCGGGTTTGGACATCGCGGTCAAAGAAACTTCCGTGTGCATCCTGGACGAGACGGGGAAGATCTGCCGTGAGGTCAAGGTCGCCACTCATCCGGAGGATCTTTTGCGGATCCTACAGGATCCAGCCTGGCACCTGGAGCGGTCGGGCTGGAGGCGTGCCAGCTCTCGCAGTGGCTCTTCGACGGGCTGGCCGAGGCCGGCCTGCCGGTCGTGTGCATTGAGACGCGTCACGCCAAAGCCTTCCTGAAAGCGCAGATCAACAAGAGCGACCGGAACGATGCCCGCGGCATCGCCCAGATGATGCGGGTCAATCTCTTTCGCCCGGTGCACGTGAAGACGCTCACCAGCCAGAAGCGGCGGGTGCTGCTGACCGCCCGCAAGCTCCTGCAGGAGAAGGCCATCGCAATTGAGAATGACATCCGCGGCCTGTTGCTGAACTTCGGTCTCAAGGTTGGCATGGTGGGAGCGGTCAAGTTCGAGCAGCGCATTCGCGAGCTCGTTTCGGGCCTGCCGGACCTGGGCGAGATTGTCGAGCGGCTGCTGGATGCCCGTCGCAAGCTGCGCGAGCACTTCGCCGCTCTGCACCGCAAGCTTCTGGACCTCGCTCGTGGGGATGAGGTGTGCCGGCGCCTGATGACCATCCCTGGGGTAGGTCCGGTTGTGTCGCTGGCTTTCGTAGCGACCATCGACATTCCAGCCCGGTTCCGGAACTCGAAATCTGTCGGGCCCGTCCTGGGGCTGACGCCCGTCCGAAGCCAGTCCGGCGAAAGTGATCGGGTTGGCCGGATCTCGCTCTGTGGCGATGGCATGATGCGAACGCTGCTGTTCGAGGCGGCTCAGACGATGCTGCGGCCGTCCACCCGGTGGTCGTGGCTGAAGGCCTGGGCCATGAAGGTGGCCCAGCGGCGCGGCAGCGGAAAGGCCGTTGTCGCCCTGGCGAGACGTTTGGCCGTGATCATGCATCGCATGTGGTGCGACGGCACGGACTTCCGGTGGACCAGGGAGGTTCAGATGGCCTGAGGAAGCCCGGCCGATCGCGAGCAGTCAGATCAAGGAGAACCACGAGCTTCCGCACCAGAGCGGAAGGCTGTCCCCTGCGGGACGACGAATGAGGTGAGTTCGAAATCGGGCATGCTCCTCGCACCTCTGGGTGCAGAAGGACGCTTCTCAGATAGTTCCGCTTCATTCTTCCGACCCCATGATGGAAGGGCCGTTGTGCCGAATCCGAAGAGAAGCAAGAGCCCGCAGGACAGCTCACGCCCTGGCATTGGACCATCTGATTGCGCTTGACTCCCATCGGCCGAATAGAGA
>KI912029.1:15939-16488 GCA_000517005.1 Microvirga lupini | reverse complement strand
CCCGGCGGCGGCCCGAACATCGAGCTGAAAGGCTAAGTTCAAGCGATGCCCTCATGGCTGGTGTGTCGACGACCGAAACCACAAACGCCCCGATTCCCATCAATGAAACCGAGCGTTTGATTGCGTCGGACAAGGTGGGGGGAACGGCGGTTAACAATCGCCAGGGTGGGCGCCTTGGTGAGGTGTACAACTTCATGGTCGACAAGCTCACCGGCCAAGTGGCCTACGCCGTCATGGGCTTCGATGGTTTCCTCGGGATCGGCGAGCGCTATCACCCGTTGCCCTGGAAGACGCTGGCTTACGACACCCGCCTCGGCGGCTTTGTGATCGACCTAACCCGCGATCAACTCGAACGCGCTCCAAGCTACACACTGGAAGAGACGCCCTGGGCCGGTCCGAAGTATGGCCGTAGCGTCCACGATTATTACGACATTCCCTAATATTACTAGGGGTGTTTGGTAGCGGAACGTTGTTGGGATCGGGTGCGTTGCGCGATTGAGGAGTATACTTGGCGCTTTGACGGCCTGCGACGCCGAGCTCCTCATCGTA
>KI912029.1:15708-15839 GCA_000517005.1 Microvirga lupini | reverse complement strand
GGGCATCGTCAACTTAACGGGATTTGCCTGCTCTAGGAGGGTTTTTGGCCTGAGGCAGATGACGTGATTTCAATAGCTTAGAACTGAGCGTGACGCCCTCAAATAGCTTCTACTCGCTTAAGTTGACGATG
>KI912029.1:9188-15608 GCA_000517005.1 Microvirga lupini | reverse complement strand
CTCCTTAGTCATACACGAACCACCGTTCCGTACGTCCCAGCCATCGCCTCTTCGCGCTGAATGCGTTCGGGATGGGCGGCGCGTTCGTCGCCGTGGCTGACAACGGGCATGGGGCGATTGAGCCCTGGAGGATTGAAGGGCTCCGCTGCACGTGGGCTTTATCGAGATCGACGGACAGGAGGTGGGTGGTTCTGGCGACAGATGTCCTCACTGGACCAGCCTGCTCTGGAGATATTGGGACGGGTCCAGGGGCGGGGTTCCATGCTTGCACCGCATCGTGTGGCATCAGGCTGGAGCCCGCTAGAGCTGTTTCCACTTAGGTGCAATCATCGCTCTTCTTGGGTTGCCGCATTTTTTGATGGCGAGCCGGATCCACTTATCCGCACGATGCGCTAGCGTCTTCCACCGCCGTTACCACCATTGCCCCCGCTGTTACTTCCGCCGTTCCCGCCTCCACCATTTCCATTGCCTCCCCCGCCGCCTGCACCGGAGCCTCCACCAGCACCGCCGCCGTGATCGCCACCGCCTCGACCGCCGCCCTGATTACCTCCACCGTTGGCGCCATTGCCGTTGCCACTTCCTCCTGAGCGGTTGCCGGAGGAACCATGATGATCGTCGCGCCCGCGTGCATTGCCGGGCGGTGACCCATTGCGGGGGGACGGACCGGATCCAGGCTGCAGATCGCGCGGCAAGGCCCCACGCCCCTGCACACCGGGAGGCGTATTGCGGGAATTGCCAGTATCCTGCCCTTGGCGTGATCCACTCGATTGCGCTGGTGTTCCTTCGAGGGAGACGTCCTCAATGCCCAGGCGTCCTCGTTGATCGGACACGATGCTCACCACGGCGGGAGCATATGACCCGACAGGCAGAGCAGAGGAGGTGCCAGCCACCTCAAGCCCCGAGCCGAGGCGCAACCCGCTCCGCGTCCGCTCGACATAAGCCTCGATGGAGAACCGCCGGACGTTCGCCCCCAGGAGATCCCGTTCCCGGGCAGCGCCGTTGATCTTGAGAATGCCATTGGCATACGAGCCTTCGAGCACTGCCCGGGTGCCAACGAGCGCAGGATCCGCCCCGCTGAGTCTCAACGATCCGATCCCAAGGCTGCCGTCGCGCGATCTGATCAATCGGCCGGCGATCCTATCGAGGCCCCAATCCCGGCGCTCGATCAAGCTTGCAACGATGGTGCCGTCCGGCCGCCGCAGGCCAAACACCGCCACACGCTCCCCGCGTCGCCACTGACCCGGGACGCTGAGGGCTTCAAGGGAAACGGCCTGGCCGAGCACCTTCAGTGTTGTCCCGCTCGATGTTTCGACCGGGCCGACAACCTCGCTGACCACATCAATCTGCCTTGTTCCCAGCACACCGTTGCGGGTCTCGGCAACCACCCGCACCACCTGACCGATCTTGAGGTCGGCAGCGGCGCGAGGCTGTCCGTCAATCTGCACCGGCACGTCCGGCGCATAGGTCACGTGCACGCCGTTGACGATGATGCTGCCGAAGCCGCGGATCCGCCCCATCATGCCGGTGCCGCCGATGCCGCGGTCGCCGTCCGTATCACTTGGGACCATACCGGTGCCACCGATGCCGCGGTCCTGCCCGTTCTGGCCCTGTGCCATGCTGAGCGGAACGAGAAGCAGCGTCAGCGCGGCCAGCCAGCAAGCCGCTTGTCGCACAATCGAAACGGCTTGATCCTTCACGCCCTGGGTTCCTTGTTGTCGTTCTTGGTGGACGTTTCTGCGGCGGCCGGGGGCACAACCTCTTCGGCATAGACATAGACGCCGAAATTCCATCGCCACTGGCCCGGCAGAGCCTTGTCGCTGGCGGCGTGGGCCTCGCGGTTCATGGTCTGGAGCACGTCCATCGCAACCTCGCGCGAGCGCTGCTGAAACTGCTCGGCCAATTCCTTCGTCAGGCCGTCATAGTGGACGGCGCGCTCGAGGAACTGCGGAGACGGGGCTTCCACATTCGCCACCGCGGCGGCGATGTGGTCGTGCAGGTTGCGTCCAAGATAATAGAGCTGCTGGTCGTCTCCGCCGCGCGGCACGTAAGCCGCTTCGACCAGAACGGCGCGATCCTCGGCATCGAGGACGATCAGCTTGCGGTCGAGCCACTCGTCGAGCACGGCCCGGGGCCGCACGTCGCGGGTGACCGAGGCGACGAGGCGCTCGAAGGACGGCTGCGGCGGCTCGGCCATGCGGGGAAGAGGCAGGGGGCGCCCGTCGCGGCTGGTGAAGTCTGGGTCCGCCAGCCAGCGGGCCAGGATGCGGCTCGTCTGCGAGATGGTGGCCGGGACTGTGTTGACCGGGGCTCCCGCTCCCCGCAGCCGGCGAACCTCCTTGCGATGGATACCGGTGAGAAGGCTGACGCGGCTGTCCGTCTGCTCCTTGCCCTGAAGGGCGAAATCGTACTCGGCGACGTTCACGTAAAGCTCGCGGAGAAGTTCGGTCAGCATGGGGAACGTGATCCCGCTCCGGATCAGAAGTCGCACGAGCGGGCGCAGCAGGCGCGCCAGGGGCGCGTGCAGCTTGGCTGGTTCGAGGGAGCGGGGGGCATTGCCGGACATGCCGATTAGGTAAGCCCCTCTGTCGTGGGAAGCAATCCCACGCGCGCATTGACGTGGGAAAATTTCTCACGTAACTCTCGAGGCAAGGGGCTCAATAGGTCCTATTTGCTGGAAGGAAACTTCATGACACGACGTCTTGCTCTCCCGGCTTCGGCTTTTGCCCTGGGTCTCGCCGTCAGCCTACAGCCGCTCTCGCTCGACATGACCTCGCTCAAGCTTGAGAAATCCCAAGCCCAGGCCAAGGGCGGCGATGGCGGCGGCAACGGTGGCGGCAATGGCGATGGAAATGGCGGCGGTGGCGGCAACGGAGGAGGGAATAGCGGCAGCCATGGCGGCGGCGGGAACTCTGGTGGCGGTGGAAACGGCGGCGGCAACGAAGGCGGCTCCGGCGGTGATTCGCGCGGCGGCGGCAGCGAGCGCAGCGGCCGCAGCTCCGGCGCCCGCGATGCATCCACCAAGGGTCAGGAAAGGGGCCATGACAGAGGACAGGCGAGGGCCGAGCAGGCGCGCAGCGCGACGCGCGATGTCAAGGACGCCGGGGCGAAAGTCTCGTCCGACGCGAAGCGGGCCGCCGCAAGCGCCAAGACCATCGGTCTCGACACCGCCAAGCTCGGCCGCATGAACGCGGTGAATGCTTCGGCGACCGCCCGACAGCATGCGGCCGCTCATTCGACGGTCGGTCTCATCGCGACCTACGAGAAGGCTTTGAGCGTCAGCAAGGACACCGAGGACCAGATCACCGACGCCGAGATCACGGCGGCCGCGACGGCTCTGGCCGCTTTGTCAAAGGCCGGCGTGCCGGAGGAGCCTGTCGCATTGCTCAATGAGAAGCTCGGACTCGAGATCGCCCCTGAGGTGCTCGATCAGGTCATCGACGAGGCTCGGGACATCCAGGCCGCACGGCAGTAAGCGCGCTGAACGTCCTGCCGCTTACCGGCGGCAGGATTCTTCCCGCGACCGGCGCATCGATCCGCTCCGGCATTGGCGTCATCCACATGGGGTTTCACATGCAAGGATATACTCAGCAAGTCCGAAACATCGGAAGAGTGCTGATGCCCGATGACCGCACACCCCGCATTCTCATCGTCGAAGACGAGACCATGATCTCGATGCTGCTCGAAGACATGGTGTGCGATCTCGGAGGGCACGTCGTTGGTGCGGCCGCCACCTTCGAACAGGCGATGACATTGGCGCTCGAGGCGGATTTCGATCTCGCCATCCTCGATGTCAATGTGGATGGCCTGGTGGTCTATCCCGTCGCGGATGTTCTGCGCCATCGCGGCATCCGGTTCATCTTCATGACAGGCTACGATTCCAGCATCATTCCCCAGCGCTATCGGCACAATTGCGTGCTCTCGAAGCCGTTCTCGCACCAGACCTTCAGCGATACCGTGGGAAAGGTTCTGGCAGGAACGATGGCAGAGCCAGCCCCCTTGTGAATGCCAAGGCAGTGCATTCGGTCAAGACGGCGCCCTGATGGCGCATCGCGGCATTGGAAGAGGAGCGGCTGGGATTGACAGAGAGACGGTCCGGGGGGGTATCGCTCGGATGAACGGCGCATCGGGAGGGAGGGTTTTGGTGAAGCAGATTGGTTCAAAGGCCTGGCGGGTCCAGGTCTCGGACGACGGTGCCAGCGTGGCGTTGGGCATTCGCGCCGATACGGGCAAGGAATACGAGGTTCTTCTCAGCACGGTGGATTCCACGCCTATCGTGACGGACCTGCTCAACGAGATGGTGCGAACCCACCGGGGCAAGCCGTCCAGGACCTTTTCCGCAGAGGCCGGGCCGAACCATTTCAAAAGCGTGCCGGTGCCGCCCTTGAGCACACGGATCGACCAGAGTGGCGAAAGGCCCGTCCTGGTGCTGGATTTCGGCGGAACGGTCCTGAAGGTGGTGATCGACCCCGCCCAACTCCAGGCCCTGTCCGCGCCCCGGACGTGAGACCGGACCTCGCCCGCCCACACTCCCCGGAGCGAGAGCAAACCGTCCTGGACCCTCGGTCTTATCCGTGTCGTGCGCATGCCGTTGTGCGCATCCGGACATCTGCACCCGCATCTCAGGGCTGCGATAGGTTCGCGTGGGGTTAGGCAGTGGCGTTCGCCAAATTTTCGGAATGTCTGGTTAGGCGAGGATTGCTGCCCTCCGGCTTAGGTCTCACCCGCGCCATAACGAGACGTTCGCGTTTCACCCTATGAATCAAGAAGTCCCGTCATCGCGGCATTGGTGATACTTCTGCGGTAGGCTGGTTCTCGAACCGCGACTAATTCGTTGGACCAGCGCTGGCTGATGGCCTCCTCGTCGCAAATATCTTCCGCCTGATCGACAGACGACAAGAAGTCAGCCGGATCGATCTCCGGCAGTGGCATATGCCCGGTCGCGTCGGCGCAGCCATCCCGGCCCCCATCAAACGAAAACTGGTTTGTACGGAAGTCCATCATCAGGAACGGCCTTGGCTCGAGGAGCCGGTCGCAGGCGATGAAAAATGCCGCGAGGGTATGGGCACCGCTTACGCTGTCGGAATAGTAGAGGCCCTTGATCAGACGACCCGTTGCCACCACACGAGGGTTGCTTCGTAGGATCAGCCCAGCCACGTCCGGCATCGCCGGCTGGCCCAACGCGCAGGTT
This sequence comes from Microvirga lupini, assembly GCA_000517005.1. Lineage (GTDB taxonomy): Bacteria > Pseudomonadota > Alphaproteobacteria > Rhizobiales > Beijerinckiaceae > Microvirga > Microvirga lupini. The sequence continues at coordinate 10,420 of KI912029.1, read as the reverse complement.
GGCGGTGATGCCACCCGTCGGATTGGGCGCGCCAGGCTGATGCTTGGAAGCATCAGAACGGCTAGAAGGCAGAGTAAGACCGCAAGCATCGCATCGTCCTCCTGGTGAGGATCGCCGTGACGCCCCTGTTGGTCCCGCAGGATAAGCCCTCTGTCCAAGCTCGCGTCTTGCCGAGGACGTCCTTTATCGAGTGGCGCTCGCCGCTCTACCGAAGTAGGCGGCTCGCAACCGCTCCAATGGGAATGCTCTCGTAGAGTGTCAGTCCTTCTTCGAACCGAAGGACCGAACAGGCGTGCTGCGCCTCGTAGAAGCGCCGAATGATGTCGCCGAGTTGATCGTCGTCCAGCTCATGAGCGAGCCTGTGCTGATCGATCAACCCGGCGATGTGACTGTTCCAGGCTTGACAGGCGGCGGAGAGTGGCGGCCGTCCTTCGATCGCCTGGATGGGGCACGTGACCAGAAGCCCGCAAGTGATGATAACGACCTGAGTATAGATCTGCGCACACCGCTGGCTTTGAGGTGCCATCTCGACCTCCCCGAAGGGAGAAGACCATCAGCGGACACTGTGACTGATCGGAACAGGGCAACGAGCGCTTGGTGCAAGTCCGGCAGTCATCGCGCCGATCTCCTCTCAAGCAAGTCACCATCATAGCCGCAATCGATGGCCCAGGGGCGTGTGGGGCCGCACATGGATTCAACACCAATTCGTGTGCCTTGGATCAGCGCTCGTTCTTGCCCGGCTGGCCAATCTCCTTGGTGGAGGCGAGCTGCACGGCAGGCACGGCGCAATCAAGCATGCGCGCGCTCAAGAGATGGACGACGTCTCGGCGGTATAGTGTCCCGTTCGGGTTAAACTGAGCGCCTAAGCTAAATCACCTAAAGGTCGCCTGACACCACCATCGCGGGAATACAGCCTAGGTCAACCTCGTGCCAGAAGGTGACAGAAGCACCACTTTCGGAGCGTACTGATGCGGACGATAAGAGGTGATGTCACAGTAACTCTCGATCAGGGCTTCTGCCTTATGATCTGAGGCATGACCCAGCCCGTTAGCTACCAGCGCCCTCGGTTCCCACCCCAGATTTTCGCCCATGCGGTCTGGTTATATTTCAGGTTCCCTTTGAGCCTGCGCCTGGTCGAGGAGATGCTGCTCGAGCGCATCATCACCGATAAGCTGCCCTCGTACCGAGCCGCCAGGCATCAGATCATGCCACGGGTCGAGCACCGGTCGCAC
>KI912029.1:2735-9088 GCA_000517005.1 Microvirga lupini | reverse complement strand
CCGGGCGGCAACCCGAATATTGAGCCGAAGGGCTAAATTCCAGAGCGTTGCGATGCCCAGATGGTATTCCTCACAGCTTACAACGCCGTGTTTTTCCTTTGTTCAAGAAGGAAAGCTTTGTTCAAGAAGGAAAGGGTGACGCAGCCGGAACAGGAGCGTGAACGCGGAATTTCCTGACCGTGATGCCGCAATGCTACTTGCAGAGGCCCATCATGCTTCCTGATCTTACATCCGAGCGTGAGCGCATGGTCGACCGCCAGATCGCGGGACGGGGCATTGCCGACTGGCATGTCCTTGACGCCATGCGCCGCGTGCCCCGCGAGCGCTTCGTGGCGCCGGGCTTCGAAGAATTCGCCTATGAGGACGCGCCACTGCCGATCGAGGAAGGTCAGACGATCTCTCAGCCCTACATCGTGGCCCTCATGATCGGGGCCACCGCGGTCAAGCCAGGCGACCGTGTGCTCGATGTCGGCACCGGGTCAGGCTATGCCGCCGCGGTCCTGAGCCTCATCGCCGATCACGTCTACACCATCGAGCGCCACGAGGCGCTGGCGCGGACTGCCGAACGGCGCTTTGCGGAGCTTGGATACCGCAACATCTCCGTGGCGCACGGGGACGGAACCCGCGGCTGGCCGGATGCGGCGCCGTTCGATGCCATCCTGATCGCGGCCGGCGGCCCTGACATCCCGCAGCCCCTGCGGGACCAGCTGGCGATTGGCGGCCGCCTCATCGTTCCGGTCGGGACCGAGCTTCACGACCAGCGCCTCGTCAAGGTGGTGCGGCGGAGCGCGATCGAGTTCGAGGAGGAGGATTACGGCGCCGTCGCCTTCGTACCCCTTATCGGCGAGCACGGCTGGCCCGAGACGAAGCCGGATCGAGCAGACCGTCAGCGAGGCCGCCGACGCATCAAGCCCGCGGCGCGTCTGCGGTCCCTGCCGGAGCTGATTCGCGAGGCGGCCGAGCCCTTGCCCGACCTCGACGATCCGGCCGCATTCGGCGCCCTGTTCGACCGCTTCGCCCAGGCCCGCGTCGTCCTGCTCGGCGAAGCCACCCATGGCACCTCGGAGTTCTACCGTGCCCGGGCCGCGATCACGCGCCGCCTGGTCGAGACGCATGGCTTCACCATCGTGGCGGTTGAGGCCGACTGGCCGGACGCCGCGGCCATCGACCGCTACGTCCGGCACAGGCCCTACCATCCCAGAACTGAACCGGCGTTTCAGCGCTTCCCGACCTGGATGTGGCGCAATATCGAGGTCGACGAATTCATTGCCTGGATGCACAAGCACAATGCACCGCTGAGCGATCCAAAGGGGCAGGCCGGCTTCTACGGCCTCGACCTCTACAACCTGAACGCCTCGATCCAGGCGGTCATCGACTATCTCGACAAGACGGATCCCGAGGCCGCCCGCATTGCCCGCGAGCGCTACGGATGCCTCACGCGCTGGCAGCGGAACCCGGCGACCTATGGCCGGGCCGTCCTGAACGCGGGCTATGCCATGTGTGAGAAGGCGGTGGTCACGATGTGCCGTGAGCTGCTGGAGAAGCAGCTGGACTATGCCCGTCGGGACGGCGAGAGCTATCTCGATGCCGCTCAGAACGCTCGCTTGATCGCAGCGGCCGAGGAGTACTACCGGGTCATGTACTATGGCCGCCGCGAATCCTGGAACCTGCGCGACCAGCACATGTTCGACACGCTCGAACAGCTACTTGCATGGCATGGACAGGAGGCCAAGGCCGTCGTCTGGGCCCACAACTCGCACATCGGCAATGCGGCGTTCACCGACATGGGCGTCGTGCGCGGTCAGCACAACATCGGCCAGCTCTGCCGCGAACGGTTCGGCGAGGACGCCATGCTGATCGGCTTCGGCACGGACCGAGGCACGGTGGCCGCGGCGTCCGACTGGGGTGATCCGATGGAGATCAAGCAGGTGCGCCCCTCTCACCGCGACAGCTATGAGCGACTGTGCCGGGAGTCCGGCGGAGGGCAATTCCTGCTCGACCTGCGCCGCGGGCGGCACGAGGAACTGCGCCACGAGCTCCTCGGGCCGCGGCTGGAGCGGTACATCGGCGTGATCTACCGGCCCGAAACAGAACTCCTCAGCCACTACTCGGAGGCCTCCCTGCCGCGGCAGTTCGATGCCTATGTCTGGTTCGAGGAGACCAGCGCCGTAACGCCATTGCCAGCTGAGAGGCGCGAGGGCGTGCCCGAGACCTATCCGTTCGGGCTGTGACGGTCCGGAGGCGATGATGCTGCGGGATATTGATTTCGTCCTGGAAAAGCTCCGCTGGATGCGCGATCAGCAGATCTGGCCGAACGGCCTGCGCTATCTGTGGACAGATACCTTCGGCCTTATCCTTCTCGTTTCTCTATATCGGGACCTGGAGGATGATGCCTATCTCCGAGAGGCGGAATGGCTCGTGGCCGAGGTCGAGCGGGTGCTGGGACGGGAGCGTGGCATCCGCATCGGCGAAGCCCCTGACCGTGATGGTCAGTACTTCCATTACCTCGCCATGTGGCTCTTTGCCCTGTCTCGACTGGGAAGGATAAGGCCAGAATACCGGGAGCGTGGCATCGCCCTGGCGAAAGATATCCATCCGGCTTTCGTCATCCCCGGCGCCGGGGTCATCTGGAAGATGACAGAGGACTTGAGCGCGCCTTATCCGGGATACGGGCTCGGCGCCCTCGACGCCTTCGACGGCTATGTCGTCTACCGCCTCCTCGATGAAAACGCTCTGGCGCCCGAGATCCTGGAGATGGAGGCGCTGATCGAACGCGACTACGAGCAGCTCGACATCGACCAGGATCTTGGCCTCGGCATGATGCTGTGGCTCGCTCACTTCTTTCCCGAGGAACGCTGGGCGACGGTGCAGACCGAGCGGTCTCTAGCCACTCTCGATCGAATGTGGATCGATCCGCCCGGCTATTTCTGCCGGAGCCCGCGGCAGCGCCGGATGAAGTTGGCGTTCACCAACTATGGCGTATCACTCGGGCTCCAGGCGGTCGGGCAGCACCCTGAGCGCGTGGAGCGCCTCAATGCGTTCGTTGATACCTACCGGTCGGGCGACGAGTACGACAGGGACGCAATCACGCACGTGATGGCCTGCACGTCGCATTTTCCCGGGGACTTCATCCGCCGCTAGGAGCTTCAGGGGGCCATGCCCGCGGTGGCCGCATGCGGTGCCTCTGCGGGCCGGCCCAATCGTCTGACTGTTCAGGACTTTGGCCGGTCCTGCGGGTTCACGGGTTGCTCGCCCTGCATGGTGTCGGGCTGCGAGGCCTGGATGGAGCCGCCCTTCTGGACCTGGATGCGGCGGCTGCGGGCCTGCTGCTGCGACTTCGGTAGGGTCACGGTCAGCACGCCGTTCTCGACATGCGCCTTCACCTCGTTCGGGTTGACGGAATAGGGCAGGCGGAGCGAGCGCTGGAAGCTGCCGTAGGAGCGCTCCATGAAATGGAAGTTCTCCTTGTTGTCCTTGCGCTCGAACTTCTTCTCGCCCCGGATCGTCAGCACGTCGTCATCCAAGGTCACCTCGACGTCCTCATCCTTGACGCCCGGCAGTTCGGCGCAGATGCGCACCTCCTTATCGATCTCGCTCACGTCGACGTGGGGCGTCAGCATGCCACCCTGGCCGGACTGCTCGCCCTGAGACGGCCCGAACGAGCCGCGCATGACATCGTCGAACAGGCGGTTCATTTCCCGGTGCAGGGACAGGAACGGGTCGCTGAAGCTGCCGGGACGGTAAGGGGAGAGGGGATTGCGGGCCATGATCGTCTCCTTGGGTTATTTGGGTTGCCTCCTCGCCGATTTCACAACCAATGCCAGACCTCAGCGGTCTTCCGGCCGCCCTGTGGCCACGCGCGCGGCATGCTCCATCTTGTCGCCGTGGCGCTTTGGGCTCTCATCCATTGGGTCGACATCCTGTGGCGAGCGATTGGCCTTCTGCTCCTTGGCGCCCGCTTGCTGCCTTTCCGCGACCGCTTCGGCCTGATGGACTGTCTTGACCGCGTCGAGGGCGGCCGAATTCTTGGCCGTGCCCTGTCCTTGCTTACCATTGTCCTGAGATTGGGCCGCCATGTGCTTCTCCTCTGAGCAACTGGGTGTGTCACTGCCGGATAACGATCTAACGCCGCTCACGTTCGGTCCCATGACGACTCCGGCAGTGCAGCCCGAGCGTGGCCTCTTCACGGGCCGTCAAGCGCACTGAAAGCAGTCCGCAAGCGATCAGGGTGCAATCGCAGCGGCTGCCCTTTTCGGTCGCTTCTGGGATTGTTCGAGTTGGAACATTGAATGCACTGGGCAATTGAACGCTTTAGGTGGACACACATGCCCATGGTCAGTGCCTGTCGGCGGCAGAATCCGAACCACTGGATTCTACAGTCCACCGTTCGGCTGAACGCGTCGCCCAATCGAGCGTGATCTGAATTGAAGCGCACAGCTTCCGAACATTTCAAGGTCCGACAGTCGCAAAGTCCGTAACGACCAGCATAGGGGACTTCAGACATGGATCCGAACACGGAGATATCGCTGCATACCGGAAGCAAGATGCCGGTCCTGGGGCTTGGCACATGGCAGCTGACGGATGACACGACAGAGACGATCACGGCGGCCCTTAATCTCGGATATCGCATGATAGACACTGCCAGCGATTACGGGACCCAGCCGGGCATCGGGGAAGCATTTCGGCGGAGCGGGATCGAACGCTCCGCTCTCTACTTGGTTGCGAAAGTGGAAGAAACCGATGATGCCTATGAGGCGACGCGCCAGTATCTGAGCGAGCTTCAGCTGGATTATGCGGATCTCATGCTTATCCACCGTCCGCCGCGAACAGGAGCCGGTGAAGAGCTGTGGCGTGGTCTGCTACGGGCGCGTGAGGAGGGCCTCACGCGGGACATCGGAGTCAGCAATTATTCGGTCGAGCTGATTGAAGCCCTAATGCGGGCGACGGGCGAGGTGCCGACCGTCAATCAGATCGAGTGGAGTCCGTTCGGCCATAGCGAGGCCATGCTGCAATATGCGACAGAGAGGAAAATCGTCATTCAGGCTTACAGTCTGCTAACACGCACCAAGCGGCTGGATGACAAGAGATTGTCAGGAATCGCTGCGAAATACGGCAAATCCCCTGCCCAGGTTCTGATCCGATGGAACCTGCAGCGTGGCACAGTCCCTATCCCCAAGGCCAATCAACGGGGGCACCTGGAGGAGAACATTCGTGTGTTCGATTTCGAGATTGGCGAGGAGGATATGGCGGCTCTCACCGGCCTGAATGAGCGCTACTCCTCGCTCGGCACGCTCCCCTATATGTAAGTAAACGATCGGCCCGGATCAGCCATGGTGCAGAACTCCGCTCATATCTTGTTTCGATGAGCGAAGAGCACCGCCAGTACGACAGTGGCCCTCTGCCGCCACAGTGCCGTCCACCTCCCGGACGGATGCGTGGTCATTGGGCGACTCAGGAAGACGGGCCCATGCGGTCGTAACCACGCAACCCGCGATGATCGCGCTCGGAACAGTTTGAGATTTCATGCTTTTTCCAATGATCTCTTGGACCTGCGGTGGCGCATCCCAATGCAACAGCCCCAGGAACCGCACGGGAGAACGATGATGCCCGAGAAGAAGACGATTGAGAAGGCCCGCAAGGCCAAGCGCGCCGGCAAGGCGTCCACGACCCAGGCGGGCGAGTTCGTTCACGAAGAGATCCGTAAAGTCCGACGCGGCGAGCATGGAGTGCGATCACCAGAGCAGGCGATCGCGATCGGCCTGTCCAAGGCAAGGCGCGCGGGTGTCGACCTTCCGCCGCCAGAAAAGGGTAAGGCAAAGGAGCGCACCCGCAAGAGCGCCGAGTACGCTTATGAAGCGGGACAGGGCGAACGTGAGACCCGTCGTCAGCCGCGCGTCTCGCGCGCGGTCTCGCGCGTTCTGAAAGAGGAACCAAAGAGCACGGCTTCGCGCGCGGCGCTCTCGGAGCATGCCAAGCGAGCTACGTCGCGCCGCAGCCCGACCGAGCGTTCCGCTGCTGCCGAGAAGGCAGCACAGACGAAGGGCCCCGCCGTGCGTTCGGCCGCTGCCAAGAAAGCGGCTCGCACGAAAGGCCCCGCCGGCCGATCGACTGCAGCCAAGAAAGCCGCTCGGACGAGATCGCGTCGCGCAAGCTAGTCCCTCTGCACAATGATTATGACTTCTTGGGACTCAGCTCGGAGACGGCTGGATTGGGACAGGCGCGGCCCATTTTGGTGCGAGCTGTGTCAGTGGTGAACATCCATCGGATCCGAGCCCCGGCCGCATTTTGCTCGCGTTACCAAGCAGGGGGTAGGAACAAGATCTGATGGGGTAGACGCCCCCAACGGCCTTTGT
>KI912029.1:2375-2635 GCA_000517005.1 Microvirga lupini | reverse complement strand
GCCTATGACTGGGTGGTACAATCCTACGAGGCCTCACGTCTGGTCGCCTACGGCGAGTCCCTCGGCACCGGGGTGGCGGTGCGCCTGGCCAGCGAGCGTCCACTGGCCGGCCTGATCTTGGACGCGCCGTACACCTCCATCGCCGATGTGGCGAGCCTCACCTACTGGTATGTACCGGTATCCTGGCTGATGCTGGATCAGTTCCGCTCGCTCGACATCATCGAGAGGGTGAAGGCGCCGATCCTGATCCTGCACGGCAC
>KI912029.1:1887-2275 GCA_000517005.1 Microvirga lupini | reverse complement strand
CCCTTGGAGGCACAAGCTTTGCGTGAGATTCTGATCTCGTGATCGATGATAGGATCAGGAGGTCAGCATGGATCTGTCTGTACGCGAGGTGCTGGCGAGGATCACCACAGTATCGGACATGGTCAGAGCCTTCCGAGACGAGGATCATTGTCGGCATCTGCTCGAGGCCATGGTCTGGCCCAACGGACGGATATGCCCCGCCTGCGGTTATCGCCGCTCCTTCGCCCTGACCAGCCGGGAGCGCGGCAAGCGAGCACGGCCCGGGCTCTATCAATGCTCAAGCGGCACCTGCCGCTTCCAGTTCACCGTCACAACCCGCACACCTCTGCACGCGACGAAGCTGCCTTTGCGGACTTGGCTCTCTGGTCTGTGGCTGATGCTGCAGTCA
>KI912029.1:1620-1787 GCA_000517005.1 Microvirga lupini | reverse complement strand
CGCTGATCCTGTACTTTCACGGCAACGGCGGCAGCCTCTGGAACGGGCGCTTCCGGGCCCAGGCACTGACCACATCGGGCCGCGGGCTGCTCATGGTCAGCTACCGTGGCTATTCCGGCTCGACCGGCACACCCACAGAGGCAGGTCTGCACACCGATGCCCATACT
>KI912029.1:925-1520 GCA_000517005.1 Microvirga lupini | reverse complement strand
TTTCGGCAACGAGCTTCTGCCCGTCCTCGTTCTGCTCCACATCCTCAATGGGTGCTACCGTGACACGCACGACCGGATCCGCATCCTCCTCCTCGGCATCCTCACTCTCGTAGACTTTGAGCGTGACCCAGCGCCCCTCGACTTCGTCCGCATAGACCGTTTTCCACTCGCCCATGGTCCTCTCCTGGATCACGCCTCAGCACTGTCGTACTCCGGCATTGTAACGTCATATTTCCAAGCCATCAGTGGTCCCTTGGCGGAGGCGTTCCACAGTCCCTCTGCTCTCCCGGCAAGGGGCCTCCGTAGCTGCAGGATCGGCTACCCCGATCCCGCAGAAGGCTTGTCCATGTGCTTGACCGACACGGCAGCCTGCAATCGACGCTCGCAACAGCCTGGGCCATCGTTTGAGGGCGATGTGCCACAATGTATCGCCGCTAACCCATTCCCGTTATCAAGGTGTCAGCAGATCCCATGGCCCGCCGCTTTCGCCTCTTCGCTGCCGCAGTGCTGGTTCTGTATGCCTGCGTTCTCGCCGTGCTGTTCGTGAACCAGCGCAGCCTGCTCTATCCAGCCTCCGACCGGCGTACCACGGCGT
>KI912029.1:0-825 GCA_000517005.1 Microvirga lupini | reverse complement strand
AGACGACCGCACCATTCCATTTGCGTTCGGCCAGCGGCTGTTTGAGGCCGCCTCTGAACCGAAGCGCTTCATCCGCATCGAGGGTGGGAGCCACAGTCGCAATCTGGAGCAGGGTGGCATGCAGGCGGTGGAGGAATTCCTTGCGGCCGTCGAAGCCCATGTGCCCGAGCGCTCCTCCGGCAGTGTTGGCACGCAGCCACAAACTCCATAGGGCTGAGGCGTCTCGCAGCTGCAGACCAGTCCTGTCATACCGAGGCTCGCGCGGCAATGTGACGGATCATGGCGCTTTGGGAAAGCACCGCCTGATGCCTATATAAAGCCTATGTCGCACAAGGCTTCCTCGCCCCATACGCTCGACCTATTCGAGTACACGCTTACCATCCCGACGCCTCCCTCTGAACCGGCGCCCGCTTCGGCCAAGCCGCCGGTGCTGGCCAGCCTATCGGACATCGAATTGGCGCAGCAACTCGGTCAGCTTCTCACGGAGGTGCAACGCCGGATGGAGAAGGGGAGGGGGAGACGGCCGGAGCTGGAGGCGGCAGTGCAACACACCAGATTGTCCCTTGACCAGCTTGTTCCAAGACCGGCAAAGCAGACCAGATCCTCGAGATCCGGCAAGACCTCATCGGTGCTGCAGGAGGGGCAGCGCAAGGCAGTCCGGGCAGCTCTTCTGGCCGGGGTGGCTCCCACTCAAGTGGCCAAACATTTCGGCCTTTCCCTGGCCGCCATCCGCAAGGTGCTCGCAGAGGCCACATAGGTCCCTAAGGGTGGCGGATTCCCCCGATGCCGATATCCTGATCCTCGGATTTACCGGCAGGAGCACGC
>KI912028.1:6096-6913 GCA_000517005.1 Microvirga lupini | reverse complement strand
TGAACGTCAGCCAGATCGTCGACCTCTATGGAGAGGTCGGGCACGGGCGTACCTGAGCCTCCCTCAGTCATTACGCTGATCTGTGGCGTCATACTGCCCTCGGCAGTGAAGGTCATGATCCAGCCGAGATCCAAGCCGATCTCCATCCCAAGCACGTCGCCATAGAAGGTCTTTGCCGCATCAAGCCGGTCGACGGCCAGATTTGCAACGATGCGCCGTACAGCCATGGATTACCTCCCTGAATTGCCCCACGCGCGCGGACCAAGCATCATTCTCCGGCCGCTAGAATCTAATCCAAATATCCAAGCGGACAGGCGGTTCAGTTAACAGTTCTTGACCATCCTTTCAGACCCGCGCCCGAATCATAATGCCGGATCGCGAGTCCAACCTCGTGCCGAATACTACGCAACATCGAATCAAGTGCGTAACTAAGATTCATCCGGAACCGGGCCTTTACATGCGAATTGACTCCGCCGTTCGGGCTAAATGATTCAGTTCAAAGAAGTTTCCCACCGCTGAATCGATCTATTGTGAATGGATTCTTGACGCGCGACTCCACAGCCAACTCAGAATCGGTCATTTCTCGAAATCGCCACGAGTGTAATGGGTGAGCGCCATGCCGGTGAAAGGGACCGATGCTGTTCAACGTCTTCGGAAGAACCGCCGTGAGCGGGGCGACCGGGAAATGAACGTATGGATCCGTCAGCCGGTAGGGGCGGCGATTGATCAAGCTGTCGAAAGCGGCCGGTTCAAGTCTCGCCAGGAAGCAATCAACCATGCCCTCGAGGCGGCCTTTGTTCAAAAGGAGCCGAACACA
>KI912028.1:5929-5996 GCA_000517005.1 Microvirga lupini | reverse complement strand
CGCCAAGGCCCTGGAACTGCGGAATGGACCCCGGTCGGTCCTGTCCGAGCTCGTCGCCTGCTGGGGC
>KI912028.1:2526-5829 GCA_000517005.1 Microvirga lupini | reverse complement strand
GGAACGATCAGGTCTGGTCTGCTCGCTTCCCCGAACTGACCAAGGCATTCGAGGCCTTTGCCAGGCCCGGGACGGTGTTCGATGGAGAAATCGTCAGACTGAAGCAGGATGGCATCAGTTCGTTCGCTTCGCTTCAAGAGGCACTCTCGAACGAGGAAACGGGCGACCTGGTCTATTACGCCTTCGACCTGCTGTTCCTCGATGGTGTTGACTTTCGGGCGTCGGCGCTTGAGAGCCGAAAGCAACTTCTTGCTGGGGTATTAGAAAATGCTCCAGACAATATCCGACTGAGCGAGTACCGGCTCGGAGGTGGAAAGGAGTTCTTCGCCAAGGCTTGCACCCTGAGACTCGAAGGATCATCTCAAAACGACGAAATTCCCCTTATTCAGGAACCCGAAGTTCTGACTGGCTGAAGGTGAAATGCCTTAACACCGAGGAATTCGTCATCATCGGCTACACTGAACCTCAGCGATCGCGAGTCGGCTTCGGCGCGCTCCTCGTTGGCTACTACACACCGTCGGGTGTGCTGACATATGCCGGCAAGGTTGGAACGGGCTACTCACGCGAATTCCTGAAGTCGTTTCAGGCTCGGTTGGAGCAGATCGAGCAGGACAAGCCAACGGCAGTATTGCCGAAGAGAACCTACATGCGGGCAAAGGTCCACTGGGTGAAGCCGTGCTACTTGGCGCAAGTCGAATTCACCGAGTGGACGCGGGACAACATCTTGCGTCATCCGGCTTTCCTTGGCCTGCGGGAGGACAAGGATCTACGCGAGGTGGTGATTGATCGTCCACTTTGAACCAACCGAGGAAAGCAGATCCCATGACGACAGCGTGTCAGGAGTCGACAGCCTGCTTCCTCTACGTCACCTCCTTGGTCCTGATCGTTCCCTGCAGGGCAAGCCTGAGCCGGTCCTTGCCGCTGATTCCTCCTATTGTACCAAAGAGTAAACCGATTTCTGGTGTGTTCAGGCCGATATAGAACTTCTCCCTTTTGGAGTTTCGCAACCAGTGCTTCGGGAGTGAAACGCCTAATCGCTGCTACCGTCTGAGTTATAGTAATCCGCTAGATGTGCGTTGATGTCGTCCCGCTCAGGGCGTCGGCCTCGGTGATGAGCCTTTGACTTCTTCCGATGGATCTTCTGATCGCTTCCGATCACAGTCACAATACTCCGATTCTTCACACGAAACTGGATACCGTTGACAGTAATCGTCGATGCGCCGTGCTCAATGCCCTTCGCGACGCCATCGGTCAGGATTTGCCGCCTCAAAGCATCGACGTCGATCTTGAACACCCGTTCGACGTATCGCAGTAAAGCGTGGTCGGTGATATGGACGTCTTCCGCTGGACGTGAACGCCGCTCGACCTCGGCGAGGAGGGACCGACGCGTCGCCTCCATCTGCGCGACCTCACCTTGCAAGGTCGTCATTTCTCGTTGATGCTCCGAAATTCGACCGTGGATCGTCTCGATCTTGGATTTCAGATCCTCGATTTCGCCGACAAGATCGGACGTAGATCGACTTGTTCCTGCTCCCATCTTGCGCTCCATGTAGAAAGCCCTCGTTGCAATATCCTCCAGGCCTGTGATCGTACCTTTCACTCATCGATGGAAGAGAGTCGTGACGCAAAAGCTCAGTGAAAATTCCGAGCGGTGAATCTGATCTCGGCAGTTGATGCCGGGTTGCTTTGCGCCACCGGAAGTTCCTCATTGCGGTCCCGCGCGCCCTGCCTGAGGATTTCACGGGTTCCGAGCTTCGCTTCGTCCCCTCGACCATGCTCCGCCTGGAGTGGCTGATCCCGGTCACCGACGGAGCGCAGCAGGTGCGATAGATCGACGATGTGCTCGGCGATAACATGGATCACCCCGCCTTCCTTCTGGAGGCGCCCACGACACCCGATCATTCCTGAGGACAGGATCAGCCGCCTCTGTTTCTCGAACAGCGAAGGCCAGATCACAAGGTTCGCCACGTCGGTCTCATCCTCGATCGTCATGAACATCACTCCTTTCGCGGACCCTGGCTTCTGCCGCACCAGAACCATCCCGGCGACTGTCAGCCGGCGGCCATCCCTCATCATACGGATCGCTGAGCAGCGATGAATTCGCTGGCGCCGCAGTTCTTCCCTGAGAAAGGAAATCGGGTGTTGCCGAAGCGTCAGCCCCTTCGATCGATAGTCCTCAACGACCTCTCGACCTTCGGTCATGGGCGTGAGCTCGACATGCGGTTCGTACCCTTCCGGCCGGATCTGGCTGTCCCGCTCATCGGCTGCTGCAAAGAGGGGGAGGGTCTCATCCGAAAGACCTCTGATCGTCCAGAGAGCGTCGCGTCTGCTGACCCTGATTGATCCGTAGGCATCCGCGTCCGCCAGTCGCTCGAGAGCCGCCACGGAAATTCCAGCCCGCCGCCAGAGATCCTCGATCGATGTGAAAGGATGGTCCGCCTGGGCCAGTGGGATCATGGCCGCCTCGGGGTTCTTCAACCCTGCGACCAGCCTCAACCCGAGACGGACCGCGAACCGTTTCGGGTTGCGCGTCGGCTCCAGTGTGCAGTCCCAACGGGAGTGATTGATATCCACAGAGCGCACCTCAACGCCATGGTTCCGAGCATCGCGTACGAGCTGCGCGGGCGCATAAAAGCCCATCGGCTGGGCGTTCAGGATGGCGCAGCAGAACACGTCCGGATGGTAGCACTTCATCCAGGACGAGGCATAAGCGATCTTGGCGAATGAGGCTGCATGGCTCTCCGGGAAGCCATACGATCCGAACCCTTCGAGCTGCTTGAAGGTGCGTTCGGCAAACTCCGGGTCGTAGCCGCGGGCGGTCATCCCGCTCACGAGCTTGTCCCGGAACTTGGTGACGCCGGCGGTCAGCTTGAACGTTGCCATCGCCCGCCTGAGTTGGTCAGCCTCTGACGGCGTGAAGCCGGCGCATTCGATTGCCACCCGCATGGCCTGTTCTTGGAAGAGCGGGACGCCGAGGGTCTTTTCCAGAACCCGCTGCAGTTCTGGCCGGGGATAATCCGGCTTCTCGTGACCCTCCCGGCGACGGAGATAGGGATGCACCATGTCGCCCTGGATCGGTCCCGGCCGGACGATCGCCACTTGGATCACAATGTCATAGAACTTGGCCGGCTTGATCCGCGGCAGCATGGCCATCTGGGCGCGACTCTCGATCTGGAACACGCCGACCGTGTCGGCCTTCTGGATCATGCGATAGGTCGGGCCGTCATTCATCGGGATCGTGGCGATCTCCCGCTCCTCGCCCTTATGCTCCCGCAGGAGATCGAAGGCGCGGCGCATGCAGCC
>KI912028.1:0-2426 GCA_000517005.1 Microvirga lupini | reverse complement strand
CGGCCGCGTTTGAAGCCGCCGGCAGGAACAACCTCTGACGGGACCGGCGACACGCGCCATCGCGTCGAGGCAGCGGTGGGAAGTTTGGTCAGGTCCTTCTGGGCGACCGTCCACCAACGCCGGATGACCAAGGCGGGAACGCATGATGCCTCCGCGGCCACCTGCAGGCGACGGGAGGCGGTGAGGTCGAGCCGGGAGACTTCACCGATGACGGCGTCCAGGCCTTTCTGATGAAGGCCCTCTTCGATGAGAGGCAGGACATCGGTATCACGGCAGGTCTCGGCGTAAATGACACGATCCGGATGCAGGCCGACCTGCATGAGACCCGGCGCAAACAGATCGCGCCGGGTCAGGCACCAGAGCACCGGCCCTTTGAGGCGGGCAGCAATCCCGGCCGTGAAGAACGTGGCAGTTCCGGCAAATTCCGAAGTGGGTCCCTCCTCGATCACCTCGTGCAGAGATCCAAGGGTAAGCCCCTTGCCGGGCAAATGCCGGTCGAGCGCCGAGACGCCGAAGGGCAGGGACTTGCGTGAGCCATGAACTCCGCCAAGCGTCTCGATCTGGCGCCTCAAGTCGTCGATGACTTCGCGCCGGCTGACCATAGGTCAAGCTCACCTCCCTCCTGCGACAAAATGGAACAAAACAGGAACACTGATCAACGTGGAGAGTCAACGCACGGTTCAAGCGCAGGCCTGTGGATAGCGGGGAGGAGAGTATTGCAATGGCGAGATCAATATGTTTGGCGCGGAGCGTTGATCCATATGGCAGTGACCCTTGCCCTTAACGGCTGTGCCGGTGACCCAGGATCCAGCAGCTTCTCGATAAGGTCGAAGCTGAAATGGTGAGCCAGCCGGATGGTTCTCCTGAGAGGCTCGTCATTCCTCTCGCGTGGTCCTCCGCCAGGAAGAGCTCAACGGCCGGGACATGCATCCTATTGGCATCCAGTGCGTTACTCCAACCTAAGCCTTAAGGGAGGAAGTCGTGACAGACATCAGCCAGATCAAGGAACATATGGAAGTCATCGGCGCTGATGGTGCCCACGTTGGCACGGTCGACCATCTCGAGGGGAACCGTATCAAGCTGATCAAGAAGGACAGCGGGGAGGGGGCGCACGAGGGCCACCACCACTACATCTCAACCGCCTTGGTCGCGGACATCGAGGGCAACCAGGTACGCCTCTCAGCCAACGCCGATGTCGCGGTCTCCTTCGAAGAGGAGAGCGACGGCAGCCAGGCTTGATGCTTGGCGCCTCGCATTCAAGCCTTAACTGAGGTAACCTCAAACCAGGCTCATGCCCGACGCAGAAACAGGGCAAGATGTTCTGTATCAGCAGGGCACATCACTGTTGTGAATCGTTGCGTTTCAATGGATTCACGACTTTGATTGGACCTTGCCTTATGCTCTGCGCAACATGGAGACATGTCTGAAGACACGATCCAGTACCTGGTGCTCGACAGGTGTGACCCAGCCTGCAACATGGCCCGCTACTATGTGTTGTCGATCGAGACCAGCCTGTTCGGTGATGCCTCTCTGATCCGCGAATGGGGCCGCATTGGCCGGCCTGGTCAGAAGCGGATTGAGCTTTACGAAACCCAATCAATGGCCGTGGAAGCTCTTGAGACTTGGCTTCAGCGAAAGTGCCGACGTGGCTACGCGCTCAGAGATGGCTAAGGGGATCGCCGTGACAGATGCGAGAGGGGTGCGCGATCTCATCCGCTGAAATCAAAGGTGCGGAGGCTGACCGGTTATGCTGTGGCAACGTTGAGTCTGTTCGCTGACAAGAGGCGTCTGCAGTTCGACAACGTTCGTTTGGCACCATCTTGCAGCTTAGAACATCCCGATACTCATTCCTACCGCGAGTGCAGCCCCGAGCTCTTCGCAGCGTTTCAGATCGTCTGGTCTGATGACCTTGGGTGCCAGGATCGCCTTCGGAGTTTGCGCGTGGGTGCAGACAATCAGCGGTTCGGCAATGGCTTTGAGCCGCCACCCGGTTGCAATACGCTCAACCTGACGGGCCGCGTTGTGACCGTCGCTGCCGGCGCAGATCAGTGTCGCGTAGGGACGCCCGTTGATCCGATCCAGAGCCGGATAGTAGGTGCGGTCAAAGAAATCCTTCATCAGTCCGGCGATCGCCGCCAAATTCTCGGGAGTGCCGAAGATATAGCCGTCCGCCTCGAGGAGATCCGACGCATCGGCAGCCCGCGCCGGAAGCAGGCGGGTGCGAATGGCCGGCTCCAAAGCTGCTCCACGGGCAGCAGCCTCAACCATCTGACGGGTCCCGCCAGTCATCGAATGATACACGATCAGAAGCGTTTTCGTTGTCTCAGTGTACAGCATGTCCTCCATTGGCTGAAATCTTGGACCTAATGGATCTCTACGATCCCCAAATTCGAACTGCTTGCGAGTTCGACGGCCTGTCCGTCAGG
>KI912027.1:22333-25576 GCA_000517005.1 Microvirga lupini | reverse complement strand
ACCGACCCGAGCCGGCAATGGATAAAGGAGCCATTGCCTTGAACAATTCGAACATTTCGGCTTTACGCCGGTTCCGTAAAGGCAGTTACGGGTAACTCGCCCTCAAGGAGCCCCAGCGGCCAACTTACAATCTTGCTGCATTGTCAGCCTCGTGCCCTAGGAACTCGAACAGGGCTTGGGGCATGCCTTCCACCTCTGAGCGCGGCGGATCGTCTGCCCGGAGCGTAAGATAAAGGTCGATGGCAGCAACCAGACTTGCCTTCACCGATCCAAAATCATGGCGTGCGACCGTAGCGGCCAGTTGCCCCGTGTCATCAAGCCCATACGCCTCAACGCGTCGCACACCGCGCTGCGGGCGCCCCGCACGGCGGTGGAGCATGGGGCCGAGAACCTGATCCCGAAAGAAGGCGAGCATGCTGATGGCCTCGAACAGTTCCCCTCGCAGGGCTCTAGCGGCTCCGTAGTGGAGCCAGATCCAGGCCCGGGCCTCAAACCAATCCGGATCCCGGTTCGGCCAAGATATGTCCGCCCGGTCCAATCTTTCCTCGACGGCCCCTTCGTCCCGTGACCAGAGAATGATCGGACGCTCGACGAGCCGATCCAGGTCCGACATCGTGACGAACTTCAAGTCGATATGGAGAAGTTCGGGCCCATAGAGGCAGATTAGGAGACGGGGCTCCCCCACGTGCTCGCCCGTGAATGCACTCAGCAATGACCCGAGGCGGCGAGCGATGTCCATTCTGGACGCAAGCACCTCAGGGTAGGAGTCGTCCTCGACGACGACAACGAAGTCGAGATCGGAGAACTCATCCATGCCGCCGTGGATCAGGGAGCCGCCGGCGAGCAGGGACTGGATACGAGGGTCGGTTGAGAGGGCGCCGCGGGCCTTATCGAGGAAGGCGGCATGGAATGCGGGGAGCGTGCCAATCATCTGTTCCTCCACGCCTGGACTTCAGGATACGCGGAAAGGGGATGAGTCCACACAAGCCTTCCGCGAAATGCAGCTTATAAACCGGGAGCGTCTCTTAATGGCACTCCCCGGACGAAAGCGCTTGGTCCGCTTTGGCACGGAAGAGCTGACGTTCACTGAGTGGCCGGGAGGTGAAAGTTTGACCCCGAGAGGACATTGGCGCTGAGGCGCCGCGGGTCACCATCCAGCCCCAAGATGGCCGACCGTCGGACCGTCGCCGCCGGATTGTCCCGGTGGTATCATGATTGGGCAGGGTTGCGACGGTGTCTTGGGTCAAGGACCAGGCGGTACTCTGGTCCCGGCTTAACCGGCAAATCTCCTCAGGGAGAAGCAGCCATGGCGACAGCATGGGTTGAGCGGCGGTTGGTGGCGATCCTGGCGGCGGACGTCGTCGGGTACTCTCATCTCGTGGAAATGGACGAAGCCGGGACGCTCGCTGCCCTGAAAGCATTGCGGCGTGAGATCATCGATCCGCTCCTGGCCGAGCACCATGGGCGCATCGTCAAGCTGATGGGCGACGGCGCACTCGTTGAGTTCGGCTCGGTGGTCGATGCGGTGGCCTGCGCGGTGGCGGTGCAGAAGGCGGTAGCCGAGCAGCAGGCCGATGTGCCGACCGAGCGGCGGATCGTGTTTCGCATCGGCGTCAATCTCGGCGACGTGGTGGTCGAGGGAGACGACCTGCTCGGCGACGGCGTCAACATCGCCGCTCGTCTGGAGCAGATCTGCCAACCGGGCGGGGTGATGATCTCGGGCACCACGTATGACCATCTGCAAGGCAAACTCGGCCTGCCGATGGAGTTCGCAGGCGAGCAGCGGCTCAAGAACATCGACCGACCGATCCGAGCCTACCGGATCGATCCAGGTGGGCTCCCACCCGCCGCGAAGTCTCCTCGGTTGCGTCGTGGTTTGTTCTGGCCGCTCGCCCTGGCTGCCCTGCTCATCCTCGGCCTCGGCACGGGCATCTGGCTTTGGCGAGGTGCAGGCAACCCAGCGTCCGACCAGCGGCCCGCCATTGCGGTCCTGCCGTTCGTAACCTTCGCCGCCGACGAGGCAACCACCCGCTTGGCGAATGGCCTGACCGAGGACATCATCTCTGATCTCGCGCGCCAGACCGGCATCGATGTCATCGCCCGGGCCTCGACCGAAGTCTACAAGGGTCGATCGACCGATGTGCGGCAGATCGGACGCGATCTGGCCGTTCGCTTCGTCCTCGAGGGCTCGATCCAGCGCGATGGAGACCAGATCCGCGCCACGGCGCGGCTGAGTGACACTACGACCGGGGCCCAGATATGGTCCAACCGCTGGAACCGGCCTGCCGGGGATGTGTTCGCGGTCCAGACGGAAATTGCCGAGCAGGTGATCAGCCAGTTCGAGATGCTGACCGGGCCGGTCAAGTCACTCGGCCTGACGGCCGCCAAACGCAAGCGACCTGAGAGCCTCACGGCCTATGAACTCACCCTGCTCGGCGTCGAGAAGCAACTGAGCCCGACTCGGGAGGGCATGGCTGAATCGATCCAGATCCTGAACAAAGCCATCGAAGTCGACCCGCACTACGCCCGGGCGTGGGTCGATCTCGCCTGGGCGCATGACTCAGCGAAAACCTTTGGAGCCGATGCGAAGACATCGAGCCAAGCTGCGCTGCATGCTGCGAGACGGGCGGTCGAGCTGGATCCGAATGCTGCCGATGCGCACTCCGTGCTGGGCCATGTCCTCGCAACGACGGGAGAGTTCGACCAAGCCAAATCCGCGTTCGAGACATCCCTGCGTCTGAACCCAAGCTCGTTCTCAATCCTGGTCTACTATATCCGATGGGCGAGCACCTTCGGCGAGCCCGAGCGCGGAGCACTCCTGGCAGACCGGGCGATCAGGCTAAACCCCAACTACAGGCCCTGGGCGGGCGGGTTCCTGCGCTGGGCCTACTTCATGGCTGGTCGGTACAAGGATGCCCTCCAGGCGATGGAACGGCAGACGCCGGACAACTATAGCAAGCACGCCTGGGTGCAGCGGGCCGCGAGCTTTGCGGTGCTCGGCCGTGCCGAGGAGGCTCGGGCGACGCTCGGCGAGACGCTGAAGCGGTATCCCGATCTCACGGTTGAGGATTACGTCAGCGATCCGAGCTTTAACGCCGCCGATCGCGAGCATCTGATCAAGACGATGAAGCTTGCGGGGTTCCCGGCTTGCGCCAAGCCGGACCAACTCGCACGGTTCGCGAAACCTATCCGCCTGCCCGAGTGTGGGACTTAATTGCGAGTTCAGTCGAAGGTCCGCAACTG
>KI912027.1:20423-22233 GCA_000517005.1 Microvirga lupini | reverse complement strand
CGGGACGTTATGGAACAGGGGCGATCGAGCGAGCGGCCGGAGGCCTTATCACGGGATTTGCTCACATGTGAAAAGCCCGCCTCCGGGGGTGAGGCGGTCTGATGCGCGCTTTGAGGAAGCACTTTGCCGAATTATGGCTATCCTATGCGAGCGTCCACAACAGAGGTGTAGAGGGCAGCAAAGGATGGCTCAGCCCTTCCGCCAAGTTGCTGCGGAAGTTGGGCTTTATTTTCGAGTGTGCCTCAACTCCTGGCAGAGATAGGCCATCAGTCTGCCTCACCTCGGAAAGTACGCGCTTAGGTCATGCCCCACAGTTGATCGCAGGCACCAGATGACCGCCGCTCACCCATAGCGGAATCTGGAATAGCACTTGCGCAACGAGCCAATCTGGGAATAAGTTCATCGCGTAGGAGATGGCGGATGCCTCAATCTAAGTTCGTAATCGTAGGCGAGAGGTGCATGGTCCGGTAGCGGAAGCCATCTCCGTTCGCCATGCGCCCCCGAACCGTCGTTCGGGGGCTTTTTTGTTTTCAGAGGGTTCAAAACCGATGCGCAAGGCAAGCCCCCCGGCTCTGGCGACCCTGATCCTGATGACCGCCACCTCGACGGTGACGCTGAACATGATCGTGCCATCGCTGGCCAACATCGCCAGGGATCTTGAGGCTGACTACGCCTTGATCAGCTTTGCCCTCAGTGGCTATCTCGCTGTTACGGCGGCGGTCCAGCTCGGCGTGGGGCCGCTGTCCGACCGGATCGGACGGCGTCCGGTGCTGCTTGCGGCGCTGGTGGTGTTCACTCTCGCATCGCTTGGCTGCGCGTTAGCCCAGAACGTGTGGATGCTGCTGGCGCTTCGCATGCTGCAGGCGGCTGTGGTTTCGGGCTATGTCCTTTCCCTCGCGATCGTGCGCGATACCACCGAGGGGGCTGAGGCCGCGCAATTGTTGGGCCGCATCAGCATGGCGATGGCGCTGGCCCCAATGCTGGGACCGATGCTGGGGAGCGTTCTGGATGCTGCCTTCGGATGGCGCACGGTCTTCCTGCTTTATGCTACAGCCGGAGTGGGGCTGTTGTGCCTGGCCTGGTGGGATGTGGGCGAAACCATCCGGCCTATGCCTGACAAGGGACATGGCAGCACGCGCCTGACCGCGCTGCTGCGGGAGCCGGTGTTCTGGTGTTATGCGCTGTGTACAGCCTTCTCGACGGGTGCCTTCTACATCTTTCTAGCCGGGGCGCCCCTTGTCGCCACCGTCATCTTTGGGATCGGCACGGCAGAGTTGGGGGTGTTCGTCGGGAGCATCACTGCAGGGTTCATGGCTGGCAGTTGGTTGGGAAGTCGTCTTGTTGACCGGCATCCGCCAGCAAGGGTCATGCTGATGGGCCGGATCCTAGCCTGTCTGGGTCTTCTTGGTGGCCTTGCGGTCATCGCAATGGGGTATCTGACACCGGCATTGTATTTCGGATCGACCATCTTTGTCGGACTCGGCAACGGCATGACAATGCCGAACAGCAATGCCGGAGCAATGTCGGTGCACCCTCGGCTGGCGGGAAGCGCGGCAGGCAGCACCGGTGCCCTGACCGTGCTCGGCGGTGCGCTGATGACGACGCTGACCGGCCTCGCATTGTCCGGCCAGCCGTCGCCTGTGCTCTTGATAGGGCTGATGCTGCTGGCCTCCTTCATCGGCCTGTTGGCCGCTGTCGCAGCCATCCAGCTGACCGAGGTTCAGGCCGACGTTCCGCCAACATAGCCAACAAACACGGGAATGACAGATGAAGCGAGTAGCCGGATGGGCGCATAGCGCCTCTAATCCCA
>KI912027.1:18764-20323 GCA_000517005.1 Microvirga lupini | reverse complement strand
TCGCGGCCGCCTATGGCCGGCGCGATATTCGCTTCGGGGCCGAGTACCTGATCCCGGCGCCCTTCGATCCGCGCCTGATCACAGCAGTTGCCCCCGCTGTAGCCGAAGCCGCCATGAAGAGTGGCATTGCAACGCGACCATTGGAAGACTTGAAGGCCTACCGGGATCGGCTGCAAGGCTTTGTCTATCGCTCTGGCACGATCATGCAGCCGGTCTTTGCCGCGGCCGCCAAGGCTAGAAAACGGGTGGCTTATGCGGAGGGTGAGGACGAGCGCGTGCTGCGGGCCGTGCAGGTGGCGGTCGAGGAAGGTCTCGCCGAACCCTTGCTGATCGGGCGTCCAGAAGTAATCCGTAGCAAGATTGGCGAGCTGGGTCTGCGGCTGATCGACGGCCGTGACTATCAGGTGGTGAGCGTCGATGACGAGGCGCATCTGATCGAGCTGGCTGAGGATTATTACCAGCTCCGGCGTCGCCAGGGAGTTGCACGTAACACGGCCCTTGCAGAGATGCGCCGCAACAATACGCTGATCGGCGCGATGCTGCTGCGACATCACGAAACGGATGGCCTTCTGTGCGGCACCTGTGGATCCTACGGTACCCACCTGAAGCACGTGGCCGATATCGTCGGGCGAAAACCCGGCATCAACACCCTGGCCGCCATGAACGTGGTGATGTTACCGAGCCAGACGGTGTTTATCACCGATACCTACATCAACGAGAACCCAACAGCCGAACAGATTGCCGAGATCGCTCTCTTGGCGGCGGACGAGGTCCGCCGTTTCGGTGTCACGCCACGCGTGGCGCTGCTCTCGCACTCGAGCTTCGGCAGCGCCCAGACGGCCTCGGCCGTGAAGATGCGGCAGGCTCTGGAACTGATCCAGCACCAAGCACCGGAACTTGAGGCTGAAGGCGAAATGCACGGTGACGCGGCGCTCAACAAAGGCATTCTGGATCGGGTGTTTCCTGGCTCGCGACTGGCCGAGGCGGCCAGCCTGTTGGTGATGCCAAACCTGGATGCGGCCAATATCACCTTCAACGTGCTCAAGGCGGTCGCGGGGCAGGGGATCACGGTCGGACCCATACTGCTGGGCGCGAGGCGTCCGGTCCACATTCTGACCCCCACCAGCACGGTTCGGCGGATCACGAACATGACTGCGCTGACGTCAGTTGAGGCTTCCATGGCCGAGTGATCGCAGGATCCAAAAGGAGTTCTGTTGCTAAAGCGCGAATGTCGCTTAATGGCACCTCTGCGAAGTAGACCGAATGTCCGCATAAGGCAGGCAGACCGACATTCATGAAGCGTTGGCAATTTCCTTGCGTGACCCAGAGGGTCCTTCAGCAAGTCTACGACGTCTTTCCGAGACAGCTTCACGCCATCTTCAAACGGTGCTCCAGTGTCCTGTTGGCGACAACTCATCGCTGACGCGAGATTGAACCCTCTTCGTACCTGAGGAATAACGGAATGGCGGGCATGAGCCCGCCATTCCAACTGCACGGGCCATGCCTACTCGGCCGTGACACCAGCCGCCTTGAGAACCGGGGTCCAGCGGGCCACCTCG
>KI912027.1:16048-18664 GCA_000517005.1 Microvirga lupini | reverse complement strand
TGAAGGGTTTCGGATGCCGGCCATCACGACGCGGGCACATGCACCGGGGCCGGCGTCCGGAAGCCTCCAGGGAAGGAACCCGCGGAACGATTGGGCGCCGCGAGTGCCGCACTCGTCTATGGGGATTTAGGCGCTTCGGATCGGGGACTAGATCGGCGTCGACGCGTCCAAGCCAGCAGAGTGGCGATATCGGTGGGCCGGAGCGGGGCATCATCACCATGGCCGAGTTGGTGCGATGGTGACCCTTGATGCTCCATTCGCAGGTTATGCGCCTCATTCGGCCGAGTGCCCGGTTGGCTGGCGCAGGACCAACGACGGTGACGAACAGCAGGGTGGCAGCGCGTTAGGGCAATCGGTTTCATGAGGTGTCGACCCGGATCACAGCATTCGGGGACGATGACTGGTTTGCTGGCGAAGACCCGCGCGCGAACCGCTCGATGCTGATCATGCGCCCGCCGCAGTAGGGACAGGGCTGCGTCAGGCTTGATGGAGCTGTGGCGTCGGCAGGGTCCGCGGTCGCGGTCTCACATCGCGGCTCGCACGCACCGAGGAGCGCGCGGGCTCGCGTCAGGTTGGTGGCGCGTGATCCGTTAGCAAAGAGGCCATAATGCCGGATGCGATGGAAGCCGCGCGGAAGCACGTGAAGAAGGAAGCGGCGGATGAACTCGTCGATGGCCAGCGCCATCGTCTTGCAGCGTTCTCGGCCCTCGACCCGATAATCCTTCCAGGTGAACGTGACGCCGCTGTCGTCGGCGCAGATCAGTCGGCTGTTCGAGATTGCGACACGGTGCGTGTAGCGGGCGAGGTAGGCCAGAACGGCTTCAGGTCCCGCAAACGGCCGCTTGGCGTAGACGAACCACCTGATGTTGCGCAGGCGAGCCAGGAAGGCCGCGAACGCTTTGGGACCGGTCAGATCCGCGTGGGCGCCGAAGAACCTCAAATGCCCGGCCGCATGAGCGGTGGCGAGCTTGTCCAGGATCAGCCGCCGGAACAGCTTGGAGAGGAGCCGCACGGGCAGGAAGAAGTTGGGCCGACACGGGATCCATCGCGTCCCGTCAGGGGACAGCCCACCGCCTGGCACGATCATGTGCACGTGCGGGTGATGCGTCATCGCCGAGCCCCAGGTGTGCAGCACGGCGGTGAGGCCGATCCGCGCCCCAAGGTGTTTGGGATCGGCCGCGATGGTGAGGGTGGTCTCGGCCGCGGCCTTGAACAGGAGATCGTAGATCACGGCCTTGTTGAGGTAGGCGAGATCGGCGATCGCGGCTGGCAGCGTGAACACCACATGGAAGTAGGGCACGGGCAGCAGTTCGGCCTCGCGATCCGCGAGCCAGTCCCGGGCCGCCGCGCCCTGGCACTTCGGGCAGTGCCGGTTGCGGCACGAGTTGTAGGCGATGCGGGTGTGGGCACAGTCCTCGCAGGCCTCGGCATGGCCGCCGAGCGCCGCCGTGCGGCAGCTCTCGATCGCGCTCATCACCTTGAGCTGGCCAAGGCTTACATGCCCGGCATGGGCGCGGCGCCACGCCGGTCCGTAATCACGAAAGATGTCCGCGACCTCCAGCCCTGGACGGGCCATGACGGCCGCGCCTTACGCGGGCGGCTGATGCTCCTCGCGTCGCAGTAATGTGAGCCGGTCGAGCGGGCTCATGACGGCGCGGATCGTGGAGGTGGCGACACGGGTGTAGAGCGCGGTGGTCTCGAGCTTGGCATGCCCGAGCAGGACCTGGATGATGCGAATGTCGATGTTCTGTTCCAGCAGATGCGTGGCGAAGCTATGCCGAAGCGTGTGCGGCGTCACGCGCTTGGTGATCCCGGCCTGTTGCGCGGCCGCATGGAAGGCGCGGTTGAGCTGGCGCGTCGTGAGGGGGTTGATCGGGTTCTGGCCGGGGAACAGCCAGACCGGCGGGCGGGCGATGCGCCACCAGTCGCGCAGCAGCTCGAGCAACTGCGGGGAGAGCATGGCATAGCGATCCTTGCGGCCTTTGCCCTGCTCGATGCGCAGCAGCATGCGCTGAGAGTCGATATCGCAGACCTTGAGCGACACGACTTCCGACACCCGTAGTCCGGCGCCATAGGCCGCGCCCAGGGCCGCCTTGTACTTAGGCCCCGGGGCCGCCGCCAGAAGTTGCGCCACTTCCACGGGGCTCAGAACGAGGGGCACTTTGCGCGGCTCGTGGACCAAGGTGAGGCGCCGGGCCAGATCCATCCGATCGAGGGTGACGGTGAAGAAGAAGCGCAGGGCCGCGACCGCCGCATTGCGGCTTGGCGGGGTGACGCCGTTCTCGGTCAGGTGCAACTGGAAGCGCCGCACATCCTCAGGCGAGGCGGTCTCCGGCGAGCGGCCGAGGAAGGCCGCGAAACTCCTGACCTGACGGATATAGTCGGTGCGGGTCTTCTCGACGAAATGGCGCACCGTCATGTCTTCGATCATGCGCTGGCGTAGCGGGCTGATGGCTGTCTCGGTCATCGAGGGCTCCTGTCGTGAGGGGGAGGGACCAAACCCCTCGATCCTCAAGACAGAACCTGGCCCTGTCATCGTCAGCCCTTCAGCCGGTTGCCGCCCCAAGCCATGGCAAAGGCCCGTGCGCAGCACCCTCCCGCGCGAGCGGGTTCGTT
>KI912027.1:15880-15948 GCA_000517005.1 Microvirga lupini | reverse complement strand
GACAGGTCTGCCGTGAGATCCTCCGTCAGGCCATCGGCGAAGTACTCCTGGTCGGGATCGCCGCTCAA
>KI912027.1:15512-15780 GCA_000517005.1 Microvirga lupini | reverse complement strand
CATTGGCACACTCGGGAAGTAAATCGAAGGTCCGCTTTTGCATGCAATTCAGCCCTTTCCATAAGGAAGGGACTGGCCCCGACTATCAGACGGACCGGATCGAATCTGGTGTTTTTTGCGACCGAATGCCGTACCGCTCAAGGACTCTGCCTTGGGCAACTCGTGGCATCAAAGTGTGTCGGCCTCAACGGCAACGGAACGTACCTGTCCTCCGACCCTTTCATTTACCCACATCTCCGGAGCGAGCGCCGCTTCAGCTTGCGAGACG
>KI912027.1:14283-15412 GCA_000517005.1 Microvirga lupini | reverse complement strand
AGGCGGAAGTAAACTGAATGTCTGCTGACGAAGGGGACAACAGACATTCCTGAGGCGTTAGCAATTTCCTCGGATGACCCTGAGGCGACATCGCAATCCCGTTGGTTACGAGTGTCGGGCGCGCTGCGGATATTGGCAAAGCGCGCACATCGGTGCCCCGGTCCATCCAGGCAAGCGTCGTAGGCCGCAGCGGGGGTGGCGTGCTCGTGGTTCTGGAGGCACAATGGGTGTGCTCATGTGGCCCGGCCACACGCGGCCGGAAGGGATCCCGACCTGCTTCGTGAGCCGGTAACCGCAGACTGACCTATTGGACCGGAGGTCTCGCTCATGGAGCGCCGGCTGGCCGCCATCTTCGCGGCAGACGTGGAAGCCTACTCCCGCCATATGGGCGAGGACGAGGCGGGGACCTTTGAGACGCTGACGTCCCATCGTGCCATCCTTGACAGCTTCATTGCCGAGCACCGGGGGCGGATCGCCAACACAGCAGGCGACAGCGTGCTGGCGGAGTTTCCCAGTGCCGTCGATGCGGTGACCTGTGCGCTCCGAGCCCAGGAGGCGCTCTCGTCGGCCAACGACAAGCTGCCGGAGACCCGGCGCCTGCAGTTCCGGATCGGGGTGCATGTCGGCGATGTGATGGTGAAGGGCGGCGATCTGTTCGGCGACGGCGTCAACATCGCCGCCCGGCTTCAGGCGCTCTCCCGACCCGGTGGCATCTGCCTGTCGGCGACAGCCCAGGAGTACGTGCGCAAGGCCCTGCCCGTCACCCTCGAGGATCTCGGGCCGCAGCGCGTCAAGAACATCGACGAACCTGTTCGAGCTTTCGCCATCAAAGCAACCTACGGGCAGGCGGCTCCGGCCCGCGCTTCATTCGCCAAAGAAATCCTCCGCGCCGACCGGCCAGCGGTGGCGGTGCTGCCGTTCACGAACATGGGCGATCCAGACCAGGTCTACTTCAGCGACGGCATCACCGAGGACATCATCACCGAGCTCGCCCGTTTCCGGGAGCTTCTCGTCATCGCCCGGAACTCTTCCTTCTCGTTCCGCGGCAAGGACGTCGACGTGCGGGAGGTCGGCCGCGCGCTCAATGCCGACTACGTGGTTGAGGGCAGCGTGCGCCGGGCCGGTGACC
>KI912027.1:6412-14183 GCA_000517005.1 Microvirga lupini | reverse complement strand
CCTGCGGGAAGGACTGCGATTGGCCGGGCTGCCGGCGTAGATGGACGGTCTCAAACGAGACGCACCGCAACTCAGATGTGATGCCGCGGGATGAACTTGCGGAGCCCACACCTGGGTCGACTATGCTGCGAACATCGGTTCCTGGCACTGGGCTGACCTTACCCGGATTTCCGCTTTAGCAGCGTGAGCGGACCTTTCATTAGGTCCGCTGTATTTCCTAGTTTGACCCCAAGCGGCAGTTCCGAACGTCCGCTCCCGGGCGGCCAGCGTTGGCCCCAGCTCGAAGCAGTGCCAATGGAGAGAGCTGACTTTCACCGGCGTTCGGAAGATCTGCCTCAGAAATAAGGCGACACGCTCGGACTTCTTCGCGGCTCGGTCGCCCGCTGCTATCAATCGTGTTGCGGTTGGCGATGCAGCGGATAATATTCTTGGATGCCGTACGTCGATCTCAATCGAAGATTCTCCAAGTGGCGCGATGAGAAAGCGTCAGACGAAGATTTCGCTCTGTTTGAGCGTAGCTTCTCGGGCGAGGCCAATTGGGATGAACTCCTAAAGTATCAGCGCGTGATCCTCCTTGCGGAAGCAGGGAGCGGGAAATCACGCGAACTCGAAGAGCGTGCGAAGAAGCTCGCAGATGGCGGGGAATTCGCGTTCCACGCCACCGTGCAGAATGTCGCCAAACAGGGCCTGGCCGGCGCATTGGATGCCAACTCGCGCGTTCGGTTAGAGGAGTGGCTTGATTCAGAGGCGACGGCCTGGTTCTTCATCGACAGTGTCGATGAGGCCAAGCTTGACCACATTCGGTTCGTCGATGCCCTTCGCAAGATCGGAGATGGCCTAGGCAAAGGCCTTCCGCGAGCGCGCATCGTTCTTTCCGGCCGCTACACAGGCTGGGAGTTTCGGGCTGACCTGCGGCGGCTCAAGGAGCAGCTCCCCATCGCGCAGCATACCGATGCCGGTCACGCCGAGCCGGATGAGGTGCTTACGAAGATCCTCCGAAACGACTTTAAGCGCCAATCGAAGGAAGCGAAGCCCGAGCAGCCGCTCGTGGTGCTCATGGCGCCGCTTGATCGCGAACAGGTGCGGTTGTTCGCCGAAGGGCAAGGCGTCCAACAGCTCGACGACTTCATGAACGCGTTAGACCGTGACAATCTCTGGCATTTCGCCAAGCGCCCTTTGGATCTTGGGTGGCTCGTCGACTACTGGCGAAAGAACCAGCGGTTCGGCCGGTTCGCCGAAATGCTGGAGGCGAGCGTCAGGGCACGTCTTCAAGAAGAGAACCCCGCGCACGGCTCGCGGGATGAAATCGGCGTCGAGCGGGGAATGGCGGCGTTGGAGAGGATCGCCGCGACGATGGTGTTCGGGCGGAATGACCGTATCGTGATACCCGACACCGAGCTAGCCTTAGAGGCGACGAGCGCCTTCCGGCTCAGGGATATCCTGCCGGATTGGCCCTCAGAGCAATTGCCGATGCTCTTGTCCCGGCCGGCATTCGATCCTGCCTCGCTCGGGGAAGTCAGGCTCCACAACGACAACGAAGGGGTCGTGCGGGGCTTCCTAGCCGCTCGTTGGCTGCACGGCCGATTAGAGGGCAATGCGCCGCGGTCGCGTGTCTTCGCGCTGCTGTTTGGTGATGCTGACGGCTCGCCGATTGTTCTGCCTTCGGCACAAGAGACGGCCGCCTGGCTCTCTGCGTGGAATAATGATGTCGCCCACGAGGTGATCCGGCGCGACCCATCGCTGCTGCTAACCGCTGGCGATCCAACAAGCCTGTCCACGGAAATTCGTCGGGCTGCGCTTGAAGCTACGTTTGAAGAGTTGGGGTCGGGCATCACCCGATACCACCGACTTGACCCCGACGTTGTTCGCAGGTTCTCCAACCCCGACATCGTGCCTGCGTTGAACGCGGGGTGGGCGAAGCATGGTGACCAGCCAGAGGTCCGTCGTCTGATCCTCAACATGATCGATGCGGGGCGCTTGTCAGGAGCAGCCGGCCTCGCGCGAGACGCCGTGAACGGCGGGTTCACTGATCAAATCGCGCTCGTCCTAGGCGTTCGAGCTCTTGGCGTCGTGGGCGAAGCCGCAGATCTCGAAGCGCTAGCAAAGGACATTCTCGCTAACGCCGTCTCCAAAGATCCAATAGAGATTTGGGAGGCTCTCGACGTCCTTTGGCCGCGCCATCTTTCAGTCGAACAATTCCTTTACCTCGTCCGCGTGCTGAACGCGAAGGAAGATCGCGGCGAGTATTTCGGTTGGCGTGGTAAGGAGTCGATTGAGCGCCTAACAGGTCGAGCCGACTTAAAGTCCCTCGTGCAGGGGCTTCTCGACATGATGGGCGCGGAGCGCGACGACGAAGACGAGTTGGGCGCGGAGGAACGCAAGAATTCTAACGAGAAGCGACTACGGCCATTCTTGCAAGCCGCTTCCACAGCCTTCCTGAAGACGATCCCACGCAAGGCTATGGATCCTCTTGTCGTCGATGCGGCGCTCCGCCTGAATGGCGACCGCATGGGCGGTCATCGATATGAGGATCAGGAGTTTCAGTCGCTCCTACAAGCCTCTGCTGAACGCCGGCGGATTGGACTGTGGCATGCGGTCGAAAAGCTGAAGGACCATCCGCGTCTTCTGCGGATCGGACTGACCAACATGTGGCAGCTCGACATCGTAGGCTGGTCGCCTGGCCTACGAGAAGAAGACATTCCATGGCTGCTGGAGGACGCACGCCAGGGCGGTACGTCTCTGAAGCGCCGCCTCGCGCTCAGCGCGTTGATGCCGCTTTGGCGCGATACCGGGAAGTCCGAAGAGTTGCTCGTGCAGATTAAGGACGCCGCGGGAAAGGCGCAGGAATCCAAAGACTATGTGGATGCCTGGCTCAAGCCGCCGCAGCTCACAGAGGATGACATCGAGCATCGAAAGGAGATGGATCGGATCACCAAGAAGCGCGAACGCGAGGAGCGGAAGCGCGACAAGTCTTGGTACGAGTTCGTCGATCGGCTCAAATCCGACCCTGAGCAGCTACGAACGCCTCCGCCAGATCTGAAGCCTGGAAATGCCGACGGCCGGCTCTTCTACATCTGGGAGCTGCTGTATGCGGCAACGTCGGACCGGACTGGTTATGCGATCGATAGCTTCGGTCCGCTCGCAGACGTCCTTGGCCGCGACGTGACGCGCGAAGCGACTTCGGCGCTGACCAAATTCTGGCGGACGCACAGGCCAACCCTGACCAGTGCGAGGCCAGCGACCGAGCGCAACATCGGATCGAAGCTCGACTCCATGGGCATCGCTGGCGTCTCGCTCGATGCAAAGGCTGACCCCCGCTGGACCCATGAGTTGACGAACGAAGAAGCCACAACAGCGGCCCAGCTCGCCACGCTTGAACTGAACGGCTTTCCACACTGGCTCTCTCAGCTCATCGAGGTTTGGCCCAAAGAGGTGAGCGAGGTCTTCGTCCACGAGAGCATGGATCACCTGGAGGTCACTCCCGAGCAGCACGGTTTCCTAGATAAGGTCGCCTATTCCGATGCCCAGGTGGCAGCCCTCGTGGCTCCCAAGCTCCTCAGGTACCTGGCCGATCATCCGGAACTCGGTGGAGAGGCGCTTAGAAAGACGTTCAACGTGATCGGGCGCTCAATGCCCAACATCACTGTACGGTCCGAGATGACGGAAATAGCGCTCGCTCGTTTTGCTGCGACAGACAGCGCGGAGGATGCAGCCCTCTATCTGGGCTTCGCGATGCGCACGAATCCCGAAGCCAGTATCGAGGCTCTCACCTCAAAACTGGACAGCCTGTCGCCCGCCGACCAGACGCTCCTCGCGGAGCATGTCCTTCCAGCGGTTTTCGGAGATCGATGGCTCCGTGCTGGGTTGAACCCGAAGCACTTGCCGTTTCCTGTGCTTGAGCGGCTGGTGAGGATCGCATTCCGGACCATCCGTCATGAGGACGACATCAAGCACGAAGGCGTCTACTCCCCAGGCTCCCGCGACCACGCTGAGGACGCGCGCAGTTCTCTCTTCAAACAGCTCTATGAAACGCCTGGCCGTGAAACACTCGAAGCGCTCAAGCGCATCGGGGACGATCCTGATCTTCAGTTCCCCGCCGAGAGGCTCAGGGGAATTGCCTACAATCGCGCTTCTGCCGATGCGGAGCATGATCCTTGGCCGGCGTCTGAAGCCTACGAGCTAGAGAAGGCGTTCGACTCAGCGCCGCGTACCCCACGTGATCTTCAGCTCGTGGCGCTGTCACGCATCTCTGAAATGAATGACGACCTCCACAACCATCGCTTCTCGCAAGGGATGACGGTCAAGCGACTGCCGAAGGAAGAAGACGTCCAGAAGTGGCTTGCCTGGGAGATGGAACGCGCAGGCGGCCGAGCATATTCCTTGGAACGGGAGCCGCACGTCGTTGACGAGAAGGAGCCGGATATCCGGCTTCAATCCAAGGTCACTAATGCGAGCCTGCCGCTCGAAATCAAGGTTGCGGAGAGTTGGTCACTCAAACAGCTCGAAGACGCTCTGACGGTGCAGCTCGCGGGTAGATATCTGCGCCAGCGCGACCATCGGCATGGAGTCCTGATCCTCGTCCACAAGGAAGCGCGGGCAGAAGGATGGAAGGACGAGAATGAGGTGATGCTTTCGTTCCAGCAGGTCGTCGAACGACTGCGGAACTTGGCCTACCAGCTTGGCGCAGGAAGTCCCGATGCCGCCCGCGCGGAGATCGCCGTGATCGATGTATCGGACATCGTCATCCCAGATGCGCCGAAGCGGAAAGCTCGGGTGTCTGGGCCCAAGGCGTCCAAGGCCAAGAGTGGAAACAACGCACCATCTTGAATTCCTCTAGCCATCAAAAGTCCGCTTCCTGCACCGATCCCGCTGTCAGCTCCTGTCACGGGGCCGACCTTAGCCGTATTTCCGCATTTGCGCGATGAGCGGACCTCTGCACGGTGTCGCTCTATGACCTTGCCTGACCCTCAACGGACGTTCGGCAGCCCGTCCGGCATCTCATTAACGGGGACTTTCCGGCACCCACTCACGTTATCAGAGAAGCCATGGGTTCAGGCTTGCCTCCGGAGGTTGCAACGTGGCGGTTGAGGATTTGCAGAACCTCATGTGGAACGGAGCAATCCTCTCCGGTGGGTTGTCCATCGTCGCCCGTGTACATGCGAGGCAGGCGTGGAAGAGGTTCGAGGCAGCGCTAGCGGATGCCCACGCCCACGGTGCCGGCGACAGGCTCTACCAACGGGACTGGGATTTCAGGTACTGGCACGGGATCGGGCTTTGGACGGCCGGGTTCTCGATCCTCTGCTCCATCCTGTGGCTCTTATCCAGGCTGATCTACCTGTGATCTGCCCGTGTGGTCGGAAGGGCCCGCAAGACCCGGGTCTTGCGCGGAGCTGCGCCCTGCCGGCCTGGTTCGTTCCCTCGGTCAGATCGTGATCCGTGATCCCACCTCGACCGCTCGGTCCTCGGGGATGCAGAACTGGTCCGAAATGTCGCTCGCGGAGCGGGCCAGCGGAATGAAGATGTAGTCCTGCCACAGTGGCAATCCCGCGTGGGGCGATGCCTGCAAGGCCCGCCGCGACAGGAAAAACGACGCGTTGTCGAGATCGAACCCGGCCGCCCGGAGCGCCTTCGGGAGATTGGGACTCTCCATGAAGCCGAACCGCACTGTCATGCGCGAAAACCGCTCCGAGAGTTTCTCGATGGTGACACGGCCCTCGTCCGGACGACGCGGGATCTCCTCGGTCTCCACGGTCAGGATCACGTTGTGGTCATGCAGCACCTTGTTGTGCTTCATGTTGTGCAGCAAGGCCGCGGGGACGTCCTGGGCGTTGCCGGTCGGGAAGATGGCCGTGCCGGGCACCCGCGGCACCGAGCTGTTCTCCGCCATGCGCATGAACTCGGACAGGGGCGGACGGCCCCGGTGCGCCAGCTCCGCCAGCAGGCGCGTGCCCTTGCGCCAGGTCCGCATCAGGATGAACAGCCCGGCGCCGGTCAGCAGCGGGAACCAGCCGCCCTGCGGGATCTTGAGCGCGTTGGCGCCCAGAAAGACGAGCTCGATCGTCAGGAACGGCGCGATCACCAGCGCGGCCACGGCCGGGGACCAGCGCCAGAACTTCCACGCCACGATGAACAGCAGGCACGAGGTGATGACCATGTCGCCGGTCACGGCTAGGCCGTACGCGGCGGCCAGGGCGCTCGATGATTCGAACAGCACGACGATCAGGATGACGGCCGCCAGGAGGAGCCAGTTGATGGTCGGGATGTAGATCTGGCCCTTCTCGGTCTCGGATGTGCGCATCACGCGGAAGCGCGGCAGCACGCCGAGATGCATCGCCTGCTCCGAGATCGAGAACGCCCCGGTGATCACCGCCTGGCTCGCGATGATGGTGGCGACTGTGGCCAGGATCACCATCGGCAGCAGCGCCCACGAGGGATAGAGCAGGAAGAATGGGTTCTCCAAGCCCTCGGGGTGCGCCAGCAGCATGGCACCCTGGCCGAGATAGTTGAGGGCGAGCGCCGGCAGGACGAGACCGAGCCAGGCGGTGCGGATGGGCGAGCGGCCGAAGTGGCCGAGGTCGGCATAGAGCGCCTCCGCGCCGGTCACGGACAGGAACACCGCACCGAGCGCGAAGAGCCCAGCCGTGCCGTGGTTGGCCAGGAAGCCGAGGCCATGCACCGGATTGATGGCGGCGAGGATGCTCAGATCGTCCCGGATGTGCATCAGGCCGCCCACGGCCATGACCAGGAACCAGAAGGCGGTGATCGGCCCGAAGAAGGCCGCTACGCTGGCGGTGCCGAAGCGCTGGACGGCAAACAGGCCGATCAAGATCGCGAGACTGAGCGGCACCACGTAGGGATCGAAGGCGGGCGTGACCAGCTTGAGGCCCTCGACCGCCGAGAGAACCGAGATGGCGGGCGTGATGATGACATCGCCGTAGAACAGCGACGCGCCGACCATGCCGAGGATGATGGTGATCCCGGTGCTGTGGCCGAGGGCGCGCTGGGCCAGGGTGACGAGCGAGAGGGTGCCGCCCTCGCCGTTGTTGTCGGCTCGCAGGACGAGGACCACGTACTTCACCGTGACGATGATGATCAGCGCCCACAGGATGAGGGAGACCACCCCCAGCACCATCTCGCGAGTCAGGGCGCCCGAGCCGGCATGCCCCGTGGCGGCGGCGAGGCTCTCCTTGAGGGCATAGAGCGGGCTGGTGCCGATGTCGCCGTAGACCACGCCGATGGTGCCCAGCGTCAGGGCCCAGAAGGAGGTCGGGGTGGCATGGCCATATTCCGATGAAGCTGCGGCGGCGCTTCCGCTTACGTTTATTGTGGCCATGGATTGCCTCCCTCTTGGACTCCACACGGGGATGGCGTCCCCTTGGCCCAACGTAGCCATGTGGCGGAGGGTTTCACCGGCGGTGGGATCCTCATGTGTCAGCTCCCCGCCAGCGGCACCCTGCGTCACCGCCAAGCGTTAATGGGTCATGACAAACTCGCTCAAGCTCGTTTCATCCAAGCCCAGCGGCATCCCCGGCGTGGTGGCCTCGGCCGCTTATGCCGGCGGCCGGCGCGTGGCCGACATTACCATCGAGGAGGCGGGAGACTGGTCGCACAAGCCCGGGCACGTGGTCTGGATCGGCCTGCACGAGCCCGGTCTCGACCTCCTGCGGCGGCTCCAGGCGGAGTTCGGTCTACATGAGCTTGCTATCGAGGATGCCCTCAAGGCGCACCAGCGGCCGAAGCTCGAACAATACGGCGAGGCGCTGTTCGTCGT
>KI912027.1:6088-6312 GCA_000517005.1 Microvirga lupini | reverse complement strand
ACGAACCTCGTCGGCAATGCGATCCAGCACACAGGCACTGATGCCGGCATCGTTCTCGAAGCCAGCCGTGAGGCGGGCATGGTTGTGCTCTCCGTGACCGATGATGGACCCGGGATCGCTCCCGACGTGCTGCCACACATCTTCGGGAAGTTTGTGCGGGCGCCAAGGCCGGGTGGCGATACCGGAGAAGGGACGGGGCTCGGACTTGCCATTGTCAAAGGGAT
>KI912027.1:5218-5988 GCA_000517005.1 Microvirga lupini | reverse complement strand
TAGGCCGAGAGCGAGCGCAGGTCCCGTTCGACCTGCTTCAGGCGGGCCGGGCTGCCGTTGGTCAGCCACTCCTCGGCGCCCTGGCGCAGGTAGGGCACCAAACGGGACAGCGACAGTAGGCTCTCACGCAGGATCGCCACCGTCATGTTCTTGCGCCCCAGCCGCTTGATCAGCACCTGGAGCTCGTCCTCGATCCGCTTGGCCTTGCGGCGCTTCGGGCTACGGTCCTCGATGAACAGCCGGGTCGAGACCTCGTTCAGGTCGGCCGCCACCATCTCCAGCACGTCGGCGGCGCGTTCGACGATGCTCTCCAGCAGCGAGGCCAGGAGGCTGTCGCTGGTGGTGTGAGCCTCCGGCTGGCGTTGGCACTTGGCCATGAACGTGCGGAAGGGCACCGGGTCGGCATAGCGCACCGAAACCAGATGCGTCGGGGTCAGCACGAAGGTGACCTGGGTGCGGGAGGGCCGGCCCTCGGCCACGCCGGTGATGACGACGGCCGTCATGACGAGGGCGCCGTGCTCCTGATAGAGGCGGGCCGACTCCTCGATCTCGGCCATCTCCTGCCGGGTCGGCACCTGAAGCCCGAGCAGCGCCTCCACCGCCTTTTCCTCGTCGTGCGTGGGATCGTAGAGATCGATCCAGAGCACGTCGGCGAGAGCTGGGAGGGTCTCGCTCTCAGGCGAAAGGCGCGCGAGACGGCCCTGGCGCAGGCCATGGAAGTGCATCATCGGTTCGTTCCAGCGTGTGACGGATCAGCCGCGCGTGGGCTT
>KI912027.1:3406-5118 GCA_000517005.1 Microvirga lupini | reverse complement strand
GGTGGCTCTCCGATGTTTCTGCCGCGACCGGCCTCGGAGGACCGTCGCCAGCATGGCGGCTCGGTCGAGCCCGCTATCCGGAAGGTCTCATAAGGCACACCTGAGACATAAGCGCTTGGTCCGCTTCGGCACTCAAGAGCCGACGTTCGTTGAGCGGCCGGAGCGTGAAAGTTTGACCCTGAGGAGACATTCGAGTGTGACACGTCTCACCCAGACCACCGCCAGACATGCCAAAGCCTCAGATTTCCACCGAACTGCCGATCTCGACCACTTGCGGGGCCGGAATGCAGAAGTAGTCCGCGGTGAGCTCCGCGTTGCGGTTCAGCATGGCAAAGATGATCTCCCGCCACAGGGCCATGCCCCTGTAGGCTCTGGTGGCAACCACGGTCTGGCGGCCGACGTAGTACGTCACACGCTCAGGATCAAAGTCTGGGATCTGATGCTGCGCCATGGCGAGACGCAGCCCGGCTGGAACGTTCGGTTTTTCGGTGAAGCCCAGCCGCAGGATCAGGCGCTCGATGCCGGCGCCAATCGGCACCAGATGGACACGGTCCTCCTCCGCGACCTTCGGCGCATCCAGAACCACCACGGACACGAGAAACACCCGCTCGTGCAGCACTCGGTTGTGCTTGAGGTGGTGCAGCAGGGTGCCTGGGATGCTGCTCGTCGACGCTGACATCACGACCGCGATGCCCGGAATGCGGATCGGGGGATCGGCCTCCAGTTGGTGAAGAAACTCTTTGGGAGCCATGCGCAGGTGCGTCCGTGCCCTCTGCACCAGCAACTGGCCCTTGCGCCAGGTCAGCATCAGGAACGCGCCCACCACCGCAATGACCAGAGGGAACCAGCCGCCCTCGAACAGCTTCGTCGTGTTGGCGGCGAGGAATACCAGGTCGACCAGAAGCAAGGCTCCGTTGAGCAGATACACGAGCACGGGTCGATGCCCCCAATGGAGGGCAACAAAGGTTGCCAGGATCGTGGTGATTACCATGTCGATGGACACGGCCAGCCCATAGGCGCCCGCAAGCCGGCTTGATGTCCCGAACCCGATCACAGCGCCGAGCGTCAGGGCGGCGAGAGCCCAGTTGACAAAGGGAACGTAGATCTGGCCGCGCTCGTGGCTTGAGGTATGGACCACCCGCAGACGGGGCAGCAAGCCGAGCTGAATGGCCTGCTGGGTCAGGGAGAACGAGCCCGTGATCACCGCCTGCGAGGCGATCACGGTGGCCATGGTCGCCAGAGCCACCAGCGGGTAATGCGCCCAATTAGGGGCCAGATGGTAGAACGGGTTCTCGGCGGCGCCGGGATCCGTCAGGAGCAGGGCGCCCTGGCCGAAGTAGTTCAGCATCAGCCCGGGCATGACGATCACGAACCAAGCGGTCTGGATCGGCGAGCGGCCGAAGTGGCCCATGTCGGCATACAGCGCCTCACCCCCCGTCACGGCCAAGAACACAGCCGCGAGGACGGCTAGGGTGGTGATCAGATCCGTATTCAAGATATAGCCGATGGCATAGGTCGGGCTGACCGCAGCCAGCACCCCGGGAGCCGCCAGGATGCCGTGGATGCCGAGAAGGCCTAACACGGCAAACCAGATCAGCATGAAGGGACCGAAGATCCCGCCGATCCATCCGGAGCCCATCCGCTGGACCGAGAACAGGACGGCCAGAATGGCCACGGTGATCGGAACCACGTACGAGCCGAACTCAGGCGCG
>KI912027.1:852-3306 GCA_000517005.1 Microvirga lupini | reverse complement strand
GCCGACGGCGGTGGCCGGCATCTACGGCATGAACTTCGACTTCATGCCCGAGCTGCAATGGCAGTACGGCTACTTCCTGGTGCTGGTGGTGATTGCGACAGTGTGCGGGGGACTATATTGGCGCTTCCGGCGCAGCGGATGGCTTTGAGGCGCCATGTCGACAATCCGCGCTTCATCTGACACGGCGTCCCTGGCGGCAGCGTTCACGCTGATGCCCCTGGTCACTGATCCGTCGGCGTTGAGGGGCGGGGCACTTCGGCGAGGCAATTCGTCGGGGGAGTGGTTTGGGTTGGCCGGACCAGGCCTTCCGGCGCACGCACGTCCGAGATTTCGCGCACGATCTTGGCCTTGATCGCCTCGGCCAACTGGTGCTTCCCGCGCACCGGGATCATGAAGGCGCCGGGGCCGCCGATGACGCAGTCGCGGAAGTAGAGGTCCAGGTTCTCGATGTCGTGCGCACCACTGGGCTGCTTCAGCATGATCGGCAGGCCGTTGATCGTGATCCCCTGAGCCACCGCCTCGTTCCGGGCCGCCGTGATCGCGCGGCCCTGGTTGTTCGGCCCGTCGCCGGAGATGTCGATCACCCGGCGCGTGGAATCGATCCCACTCGCGCGGAGCAGTCCGACACTGAAGTCAATCGCTCCCGATACGGACGTATAGCCGGCGCGCTGGATCGGGCTCTGGGCCAGGCGCTCGGCAAACCCGAGCGCATCCTCAGGATACTCGATCACAGTCCAGGGAACCACGACCTCCTGCTCCGTGGCCCCGGACCACTCGGCATAGACCACCGCGATGCGCCCGAGCATGCCCTGGCGGATCGCACGCTGTACCTCCGGGGAGCGGAAGGCGTCGACATAGCCCTCCCGCTGCAACTCCTGCTCGTCCGTCTCCATGGACTGGGAGATGTCGACCGCCAGCACGAGCGCAAGATCGACCTCCGGGGCGGCGTCGGCACTCGAGGCCGTGAGCACGAACATCCCTGCCATGATCAGCCGCGGGAAGGAGAAACCTCTTAGTCCGACCATCGCAGACTCCCATTGGCAACGAAGCAGAAGTCCCTCAGGTTAAAATAGCACAGTTACAGGAACGGGCAGGCATGCGGTTCTCCCGAGGGGTGGCCATGGCGACACGACGGCTGCGTCTGGTGGCTTGGCACCGCCGCCGGGACCTCGCCCGGCAAGCTCACGGGCAGGACGACATGGCCCGCCCCCTGGTCGTCCTGGCCGAAGCCATTGAGGCGACAGGCCGTCCCGACGTCGCGAAGCGCATGCTCAGCCTGGGCGTGCGGTTCCGGGTTCGGGGGATCTGCCTCCTGGCTCAGGCCAAGGCCCTGGACTGGCCCGGCAGGTCGGCCAGCAGCGTCTAGTTGCCGAACCGATCTCTCCATCTCGCCTCGCCCGCAAGGCAGTCCGGCCGCCGGGTCGCATCGTCTTGCGCGGGCCTGATCAACGATCCTTTGGGCGGCAACACGCCAGAGACCTCCAGGATGATCTTGGTCTTGATCGCCTGCTGGAACTGCGCCTTCTCGCGGGCTGGCACCATGAAGGCGCCTTGGCCACCGATGACGCAGTCGCGGAAGTAGATGTCGAGGTCCGGGTCGTCGAGGGAGCCCGGCTTCTTCAGCATGATCGGCAGGCCGTTGATCGTGATGCCCCGGGCCACGGCCTCATCGCGGGCTTGTGGGGCTGGCCGGCCCTGGTTGTTCACCCCGTCGCCCGAGACGTCGATCACCTTGCGGTTGGCGTCCACGCCACTGCTTTCGAACAGCCTCGCCGCTGCGTCGATGGCACCCGACACCGACGTGCGCTGCGCCCGCCGCAAGGGCGTCGAGGCGATCCGGGCGGCAAAGGCCATCAGGCTCTCGGAGTTGTCGAGGACCGTCCAGGGAATGATCACCTTCTGCTCCGCCGACCCGGCCCATTCCATGTAGGTGACGCCGATCCGGCCGAGCATGCCATGGCGGATCACATCGTGGACGAGCGGCGAGCGGAACGCCTCGGCAAAGCCCTCGCGCTGGAGTTCCTGCTCGTCCGTGTCCATCGAGTAGGAGATGTCCACCGCAATGACGAGGGCGAGATCGACTTCCGTCTGTGCCCGCGCCGGCATGGTTGGGATCAGGGCGGCCGCCCAGGCGACGGCGAGAAGCAGCAGCACGCGCACGGGGTGGAGCATGGCAACCCTCCTGGCGACCGGCCGGAGGGACGAGGGCTAGAGCCAGCCCCTCCACTTGAACCAATGGTAGGGCAATACGGCCGAGATGACCATCAGCACCAGGGCGACGGCATAGCCGTACGCCCAATCCAGCTCCGGCATGAACTCGAAGTTCATGCCGTAGATCGTGCCCACCAGGGTCGGCGGCAGGAACAGCACCGCGGCGATCGAGAACACCTTGATGATGCGGTTCTGGTCGAGGTTGATCAGCCCGAGCGTCGCGTCATGCAGGTACATGATCTC
>KI912027.1:0-752 GCA_000517005.1 Microvirga lupini | reverse complement strand
CATTGAAGCCCATGACGGGGTCGTTGCCGCGACCAGCCCGGTTGTGGGCCGGCGCGGCACGCGGATCGAAATCAGGCTGCCGCTCCCGAAGGAAGGTCCATGACACATCCAACCCGCGTCCTGGTCGTCGACGATGAGCCGGCCATCCACCGCTTCCTTTCCCCGGTACTCGTGGCGAACGACTACGAGGTGCTCAAGGCGGAGAAAGGCAGCGACGCCCTTCGATGCATCGCGTCGGAAACGCCAGACCTCGTCATCCTGGACCTCGGGCTGCCCGACATGGACGGCAAGGATGTGATCACGCAGGTGCGCGAGTGGTCCGACATTCCGATCATCGTGCTCTCGGCCCAGGACCGCGAGGCCGAGAAGGTGGCGGCCCTCGACCGCGGGGCGGACGATTTCGTCAACAAGCCGTTCGGCGTGGGCGAGCTGATGGCCCGTCTGCGAACGGCGTTGCGCCATCGCATGCAGCGCCAGGGCGAGACCGGTCGTCAGCGTCGGCGGCCTGGAGATCGATGTCCCGCGGCGGCAGGTGACGTGGCAGGGCACCGAGGTGAGCCTGAGCCCGAAGGAGTTCGAGCTCCTGGCCTTCCTGGCCCGTCATGCCGGGAAGGTGGTGACCCATCGGCAGATCCTGACCGCCGTGTGGGGACCGGCCCACGAGCATGACACCCAATATTTGCGCGTGTACGTCGGCCAGCTCCGGCAGAAGATCGAGCCGAACCCGTCCGATCCCCGCTTCATCCTCACCG
>KI912026.1:348862-349149 GCA_000517005.1 Microvirga lupini | reverse complement strand
GGCCCTGGAGCGACGCGCTGGCCATTGTGCCTGGAGTATCGGGAGAATTGAGTCCATACCGGAAGAAGATAGGAACTGAGCAATCGCTGAAGCTCAATGAGGGACAACAGCCATCAGGATATGGGGAACCCTGATCCCACACCTTTGTTGGCCCGACATATTCGCTCTCATAGAAGGGCCAGTCTGATGATCTGCGCATTTTGCAAGCAAGAGGTCGATGAACCCTGCCAGAGTACCGTTGAGATGCAGCGGCGGGCCAGTGAACACATTGAGCAGTGCGATAGGGT
>KI912026.1:346737-348762 GCA_000517005.1 Microvirga lupini | reverse complement strand
CCCTTCAAGCCCTGCCACTGTGCCTGACAAACGAGAGTCGCCGAAAGAACTCTTGCGTATAGGGGGCTTGGTCTCCCCTCGACTGAACAGGTCTTGGCGTTGAGAATGGCAGCACCGGAATGGAGAAAGTGCCATACCTGCTGCCTACATGATCGTACGAATCAAGATCACCCGCGAAGAGGGCTGGCCCGAATACCGCCAGAAGGTGGCTGAACTCTTTGCTCAGCATGGCGGACGCTATCTCGTCCGGGGTGGGCCGGTTGAGGTCCTGGAGGGCTCCTATGACGAGCGACCTCCACCAGCGTCGCGGATCGCCTTCGCCTCTTCGTAGTCGCGGGCAATAATGTGGACGATCTCGCCGTCCAGGCCCTCCATGTGGAAGCTCATAAGCCCGTTATCGAGCTTCGAGAATGCCGCCACGACCTTGATGTCCGGGTCGCAGGGCACTGTATCGAAAGGTTCGGTGTTCCACGCCATCACACGCTCTCCTTCTTCCGATCATTCCAGCGATTAAGGACCGTGATGCCCGTCGCACCATACTCGTGGTAGTTGGTCGTGGTGGACTTGGTGCAACGCTTGCGCATCGCGCGGCATGGGTCGGGCTACGATGGAGCCCGCTCTCAATAATATACATAGAAAATAGAGAAATAAAAAATTTACTTGTTGAGAAATTTTACGTTTCGATCACGCCCCGGAAAATAATTGAGCGACCCCTTAACTCTATTTGTACCTCGGACCTTAGTTTGATTGCAATAAAAATTCACTGCTTCAAACTGCCTTTTACTTAATAACTAAAAAATTAGGAAAAGTGTGCTTCTTCTTGCACTATATATGGAGATTTTCGACGCGCTCTGCATAAATAAGAATATAGCCATCAGGCGATATTATCGGGGTCACCGCCGCCCCAGAACCGCAACCGGAAGACAGGACCGGAGCATTGAGGCAGATGGAGCCGACAAGCCGAACTCTAAGGAAGGAACCGTGGGGCAACCTGCGGGGGATGTCCGGTGAGGGGTCGTAGGGATTCGAGGGCCTTACAGATCGCGACTGCTTGGGGTGAAAATCCCGCGAAGGTACTTAAAATGAGGACGCGAAGCCTTGCTCACTTTCATGCTGCCGCGTCCGCACGGGTCAGACCTCTATGACCGTCGAGCCCGTGAGCATTGATCCGAAATGGATCAAGAACCGTTTGGCCAATACTGAAATCCCGAAGATACAGACCCTGGGCAGTGCAAAAGGCGCTTTGCGCACACCCCCAGACCAGTTGAAAGCTTCACCAATTAGGACGACAGGGCCGGGATAACGCCGCTAATGCTGGTACAGGGAAACCGCCAGCGTCTGGTAAAACAGACTACGTGGTGCGTCATAGAACAATGCCGACTCAGGGCACAAGTTACGCATCCTCCCTCTTCAATGATTTTCACTTTTTTATCCTGATCATTGGAGAGGGGGGATTAAACGTGATCTTGGGCACAAGACGTTTTACATCCTTCAACAGCAGATCAATCAACGGCTCTGCGATTCAAGTCAATTATCCATTAATCAGCGCATTTCGAAACAAGGACATTCCAACAACTGCTAACGGCTCTTTTGCGAGCACTTGCGAAGCGTTAGCGAAGCAAGTGCTGAAGCAAAAAGCCGGAAGCAGAGCGGGTTCGTGAAGCGATACCCGCCTGAAGATGGATGCGTAGAATTCCAGCCAAATGAACCCAGCACATCTGCTAGGTGATCAATCCAGGTCGAAGCGCATCCACAAATTCTGAAGCACGTCGCCCCTGACTACCGCGAAAGCCATTTCCCAAAAGCCCCACGCATTGGGGCCATCGAACATAACGGCTAACCGATCAGCGCCCTGAAGGCTCACGGCCTCGTGGACGGACCCGCGAAATACCACAGGCCAGCCTTCACGTCAGAAGGCTTCGCCAAACACCTCGTCAGTTGATGGCGCTCTGACTCGCACAACCGCTGATGACTGGAATGTGAGGGATCACTTGTAATCCCGACCCGGAGGTCATCAGTGGACTA
>KI912026.1:325958-346637 GCA_000517005.1 Microvirga lupini | reverse complement strand
GCCAGGGGCCGATCCCTGACACCTCCGTCAGCCGTTCAGGATTGGCCTCGATGATCTCGAAGGTATCGACCCCAAAGGCCGCGACGATGCGCTTGGCCATGGCCGGTCCGATGCCACGCATCTGGCCTGAAGCAAGGTACTTCTCGATACCCTCGGCTCCGGTCGGCGGGGTGGTCTTCAGAACCTCGGCCTTGAACTGAAGGCCATGCGTGCGGTCGCTGATCCAAACCCCGCTGGCGGTGATCCACTCGCCTGCGGCAACGGCAGGCGTATGGCCGACCACTGTTACAAGGTCACGCTTACCTCGCGCATGGACTTTCAAGACAGCGAAGCCGTTCTCGGGATTGTGGAAGGTGACGCGCTCAACCGAACCCGCGAGGGTTTCCAAGACAGGTCTCTGATCAGCCTGAGAGGGTCGGAACATCTGGTTCATGGT
This sequence comes from Microvirga lupini, assembly GCA_000517005.1. GTDB lineage: Bacteria > Pseudomonadota > Alphaproteobacteria > Rhizobiales > Beijerinckiaceae > Microvirga > Microvirga lupini. Next base: position 346,201 of record KI912026.1, on the reverse strand, counting down.
GCCTGCCGGGAGGGTTCCCCGCCTTTTCGACATTATCGTTCGACGACACCGCTGACGAGGTGTCTCGCCACCGCTCACCTGCATCGGTCCGAAACTACCCGCACCGGCCTTGTGGTCGGGTATGAGGCAGCCCGCAGCGAGCGACTGCGGGGATATCGTGTCTTGACCTGTTCGTATGTTCTATGTTTGTTCTTTTTGAGACATGAATTCAAGAGGGCCAACCAGACCATGATTCGTATAGGATCAATCCAAAAGCTCACCGAGCCGGATGAGTCCGAGCAACAGTCAAAGGCCATGAGGCGGCTGCTCGCAAAAGCTGAGCAGCAAATCAGAAAGCTGCAAGAGAAGGTCGCGGATCAGAAGCAGCAGGTTCGTGAGCTACAGACCCAAGCCAAGCACGACGATGGCCTTGCTGTCGAGCGTGAGGAACTGAAAGCTGAGATCGCTGACCTGAAGAGCGAGATCAAGGAACTGACCCGCGCCAACCGGGAGCAGGTCGAGAAAATGGAGGCGCTCCGGGCCGAGAACGCGAGGCTGAAGGCTGGAGCGAAGGTCCAGTCACCGAGCAGAATGGCCGCTCAGGCAGACCTCCGGGGGGCACCGCAGCCCTTGCTGTCCTGATGATTGGAGAGGCAGGCTCGTCTGCGGTTCTCCCGGCATAGCTCCTGGATACTTTCTCCACGGCCATCCATATCGTAGGCATGGCGAAGACATCAAAGCCCAACCCAGGCAAGACACGAGGCTCGCACAAAGCATCTGAGCCAACCGGCGCTCGGCTACCGTTCCGCATCAGCGTGGACCGGGAGACCCTCGACGCCCTGGATAAACGAGCCATCGCCGCCCAGGTCGGGATCGGGATCGTGGCAGGCTGGCTGGCAAGCTGGCTCGTCGGCGGCTCCGGTCTGCTCCACTACGTGATCACCGGGCTTGCTGGATCACTCGTCGGCGGCTTTCTTCTGGAGCGCTTCGGCATTGATCTCGGCATTCGCAATCACACAGCCAGCCGCATTGCGACCGCAACCATTGGGGCGATGATCGTCGTCCTCCTCGCCCGCATCATCGGCTGAGAGGCATTGCCACCGGCCACAGGGCGCACGACGGGCCAAGTCCGAGATCACGAAACTCACCGAAGCGGGCACCATTTCAGTGAAATCAGCCGCAGCCTACCGCGCTCACATCACCAAGCGCACTCAGGCGGCTTGATTGCCGCGCAACCGGGCGGTCCAGAACCGTGCTTTTTCTTTCCCGGCCACAGGTGGGATACAGTAAGTGAATAGATCGGACCGAGTTACCATAGACGGCGCAGGAATAGGGTGCCGCCGGGTCACTGCGGATCGGCAGGATTGGAATAATTGCGAGTGTCACCATGACAGCGGAAACCCGCCTCATTCCCGCTTGGCGGCTTCTGGATCGAGAGGGTCTTCATGCGCTCGTGGAGACACCAAGGCGCGGCCTCCCCGAGGGCATCTTCCTTACTCCGAATCGAGCGCTGCACGAGATCAGCGCTATCCCGCTGGTCATGGCAGCCCGTCAGGTGATTGAACGTGCTATCGCACAAGGCGGCTTGCCCCTCACCGCGAACGGTGCCCTGTCACGAATCGAGACGCGAGCACTCTTTGATCTGATCGACTGGCCCGACTATGCCAAGAATGAGGTCCTTGCCGTCAATCAGGTCCTGAACGAAGCCGATGCCCTGCCAGTTCACATCACCCGCATCGTGCTCCAAGTGGCGGGCCTGCTGCGCCGTCGTGGAAAGATGCTGATCGCCACCAAGAAGGCTCAAGCCTTTCTGAAACCAAACGCATCTGCTGATCTCTTTGCGCTCTTGTTCGAGACGACCCTGTGGCGGGTCAGCCTCACCTACTTTGATCGGGCTCCGGTCGAGCACTGGCCGCAGGACCATATCGGCATTGTGCTCTGGTGTTTGTCAGTAGCGGCCAACAACTGGGCGGATGCCGACATGCTCGCCCAGGTCTGCACGGTACGTGACGAGCGTCTCGACCGTACCGTCAGGGACTTTTCTGGACATGCTATGAGAAGCCGCGTGCTCCGCCCGCTCACGTGGTTAGGGCTGATGGAGATGGCCCGCCGAGATGATGAGGTCCAGGCCGACTGGATGCGGCCTTCCGTATTCCGGAAGACTGCCCTCTTTGATGCGGTGGTCGGATTCAAGGTCAAGGTGCCGGTGCGGACGGGAGCGGTCCACTGAGGAGCTTCAGGTGAAAGTGGGGAGCACTCCGCTCATATTGCCCTGCCATCTCCCGTACTCATTCCAGGCTGTGTCCCAAACCACACTGGATGACTGACCACTTTCTCTCGGCTTCCTATAAATAGCCTATGTGGAGGAAGATCGTGCTTTTCATTCTGCTCATCTGGTGGGGCTACGGGTGGCTCACCGCCGACCCAGTTCGAGAGCAGCATCAGGTCGAATTGCGCCGTGAAGAATACGAGCGGGTTAAAATTCAGGAGCGCAGGGTCACCGTATCCCAAGTTCAGGTAAGCTTCGAGGAGCATGGAGCCCGCGAGATCACGGCGAGAGTTTCCAACGGCTCGGTGGCGCGTATTTCCGATGTGGCCCTCAAATGCTCATACCATCGTCCAGACGAGGACCATCTGTGGAGGCTCACTACCCCTGTAGGGACAACCAGCGTCATTGCGCCGGGGGAGAGTAAGCGGCTCTCGTTCTGGCTGCGTGATGCAGCCTCAGACGCGATTGCCACTACGTTCGAGTGTGAGCCTAGCGTCTGGATGGATCAGGCCGACATCCTGCGGACTGGTCTTGTGGGTCCTAAGACCCTGGATGATCAGCTACTCGCGCGAAGTGACATCCGGGTGGAAGCTCGCCTGGGTCAGGAAAGGCGGCAATATGCTCCGATCCTGGCCCGAGGTTCGATCACCAACGACAGCAAAGCGGACATCGGCTATCTGAGCCTTTCGTGTTCGGCTTTCATGAATGAACTCGGTCGCATGGAAATCATCCATGGGGGCACCGCCATCTATGCGGCCCCTGGGGAAGGCAATGTCGGCGCCGTGTTAGGGTGACAGGTACCGATACGTCATAACAGGTCCGGGCCGATGCCGTCTGCAACAAGTCAATCCGCACTTGCCGTGGCATTCCTCATCGCCCTCGCCAGATGCCAGAGCACCGGTCCGATGGCCTCGGGAGCTCCTCAAAGCGCAGGTATTGACGAGCCGGGATCCGCTTCGGCGAGGGCCCACGCCGAGTTGGAGGCCGAGGCGCGCTCTCGGCACCGCCCAGGGCGTCGCCGCCATGGCGGCGTCCATGGACAAGACGGGCGTATCATCGATTCCGCTCATGGTCGGCGTGAATGTTCCAATGAAGCTTTCCGTGCCAAAAGCGAAGCCCGCATGAAGGCCGCCGAGGAAGAGGACCTGCAGGCGACATACAGGAAATACGGCATGAATCCTGATGGAACGCCTTCCGGCAGACCAGGGCCGGGATCCGCTCCGGCAAATTGATTGAGTGCTGCAGCGCTCCTCAATGCGTCGAGAAGCGTCCGTCCTCCTGATAGGTTTCATAATGGAGGGTCTGGGCCGGAATCGGCTCGAGCTGACGTGGGGACTTGGGCCAGTCCTGCTGCGGCGTCTCGTTGGTTTGAGGCATGTACCGGGGGCGGAAGCGCAGATCGACGAGGCTTCGCAACTCGGGCGCGGCCAGATCGAGCACATTCGCGTCACGCCAGCGGCGATGCAGCTTGGTCTTGCCGAACATCCGGCCCCAGAAGCCCGTCACCTCCTCCTCGACCTGCAGAACGATGCGGCCGGTCAAAGTTTTGCGAAGATTAAAACGTCCGGTCAGAGCCATTCGACTCTCCTCAATTGTCGATCTCTTCAAAGAGTAGAGCGCCAATGCTTTGGTTGCTGATCAAGAAGCCAACAAACCTTGGCCTTGGCGCTCGCATTGAATCCATTCCTGCTAGCCAATGCCTTTGCGCAGCAAGGGTTCCGGCCCTTCGACTATCGACAGGATGTCATACCCGCGATGTGCGTTGGGTCACGTGCCCATGCTGCTCAAAGTAAAATATGGCGCTTTGCGCACCCGGTCAGTGGAGAAGACGATCAAAAAAGTGGGAGGTCGACAGTATTTCGGATGATCAGAATTCAAGCCTCACGCGCGGCGCGGCTTGGAGGTGAGATCGATGGTGACGAGCTGCCCGGTCTTCGGATCGAGGATGGTCATGAAAGCCTCCTGTTCTGTTGGCGCAGGAGAAACGCCTGAGCCTTGCGGCGGATCAAACCGAGTTGCGAGCGTGGTAAGCAATTCGTTACCGGAAGCTACGCTTTGAGGGGTGGGAAGATCCGGGCTGAACCTGTATCGGAGCTGCGCTCACGAGCGGATCGGCCGAGCCATCCGCTGAACTTATGCCAGCCTGGAGATTCCTTGATGAACACCACTCAGCTCGAGACCGTTTGGGCGCCACGCCTTCTCAGCATTCTGCGCATCGTCGCCGCCCTCATTTTCATGGCGCATGGCACGCAGAAGCTTCTCGGCTTCCCGGTCTCTCCCAATCCCGGACCGGCAGCCTTCAGCCTGCCCTGGATCGCAGGTGTTCTGGAAATCGTGGGCGGAGCGCTTCTCGTCCCCGGATTGTTCGTACGTCCGGTCGCTTTCGTTCTCTCGGGCCTGATGGCCGCCGCCTATTGGATCGCCCATGCGCCGCGCAGCTTCTATCCGGTTCTGAACGGCGGCGATGCGGCCATTCTCTATTGCTTCGTCTTCCTGTTCATCGCCGCGGCCGGCGGCGGCGCTTGGAGCCTGGACCGCGTCCTGCGCAACGGCCGTGTCGCTTGATCAAGTGAATTGAGAATGTGGAAGGCGAGTGGCATCTCCTGCCACTCGCCTTCCTTCTATTCAGACCTCGTGCCCGTCGAGCGGCGCAGGCGCTCGTCCTCCAGTTCGACATGCAGCGTGTGATCGTCATCGTCCTCATCGAGAGGGATCGGCATAAGATCGGTCGTCAGGCCGGTCGTGGTCGAGGCTGCAGCGCCAATCGGAGGGGCTGGAGACTCATCCTCCGCCCTCTCCTCTTCGCTCGGCTCGATCTCGCCCTCGTCGTCGAGAATCTTCACCACCCTGTCCATCTGCGCCTCGTCGACCTTCACGGTCACGAGCGCTCCGCCGCGACGGACGCCCTCCGCATAATTCTGGGCATCTTCGTCGCTCAGTCCGGCATCGGCGAGCGCTCCCGCGAGACCGCCGACGGCAGCTCCGGCACCGGCGCCCATGAGAGTCGAGACGATCCACCCCGCTGCGACCACCGGCCCGAAGCCGGGAACGGCCACCGTGCCGAGCCCTGCCAGGAGGCCGGCTCCGGCCCCGGCGACCGTGCCAGCAGCGGCCGTTGCTCCGGCGAATTCGTGGGACGATTCCTCCTCGTCGAAGGAGCGCGTCGCATGATGCGTATGGGCATCGTTGAAGTTGTTGGAGACGAGGCTGATCTCGAAATGCGGAATATGGGCCGCCTCGAGCCGCTCCACCGCCCGCGCGGCTTCGTCGTAGCTGTCGAAGAAGGCGGTGATCCTGCGTTCGGCCATCGGAGCCCTCCGGGTTTCTCGTTAATCGCTGGGCTAATGAGCGGCTCGCCGGGCAGGTTCCCCTCACCTATGACGAGAGGTCTCAGATGCGCGTCCATGCCGCCTTCCGGCTATGGGCGTTCCTTGATACATTCCAACAAAAGGTGCCCGGAAAGGGTGATTTAGGGGCTTCCCATCATGCGACATATCCACCTGGATGACGGTTTGCGGCTGCGTTTCCCCGGCCGCAGCGAGGACTTCGATCAAGGCGTCGAGATCGGCATGATCGCCGTTCTGATGGATCAAGGATTGGGCGAGTTCTCCCGCTGGATCGCGCGGTCGAACCTCAGCCAGGTCGAGGCCATCGCCAAGCAGATGGGCTACCGCATCGAGGACAATGGCGGCGACGAGGAATGGGCGGACATCACGTTCGTCTATGGCACCGCCAAAGCCAAACCCAAGCTCCGGCTGGTGCATTCGACCGGCTGACCGATACCCGCCGGATCCGATCCCACACATGAAGAAGCCGCCCGAAGGCGGCTTCTGGAAGACATAGTTCTGAAGGGCTCGATCAGGCCTTGCCGCCGCGGCGGGTCACGGACCAGGCCGCCTGCATGAGGGCCACGGCCAGGGCGGTCTTCACGAGGGTCGCGGCCACGAACGGGGCGGCGCCCACGGTCCAGGCCTTCGCGAAGGGCATGACCAAGGACAGCTGCGCCAGACCGAAGGCGAAGATCACCGCGTGGCCGATGGTCATCATGACGATGACGCGCAAAAGAGACCGGTCCCAACCGCGCTCGGCCATGAAGCCCATCACGACGGCTGCGGCCAGGAAGCCGAAGAGGAAGCCGCCGGTCGGACCCATCAGATAGCCGATGCCCGCTGCCATGGGAGGTGTATTGGCGAAGACCGGCATGCCCATGGCACCTTCAGCGAGATAGAGAGCCACGGTCGCGCCGCCGAGGCGCCAGCCGTAGGACGCACCGATGAGCAGCACGACCAGGGTCTGCAGCGTCATGGGGACATAAGGCAGCGGCACCTGAACCTTGGCGGAAATGGTGAGAAGCGCCGTGCCGACGACCATCAGCACGATGGCGCGGAGGGCCGCGAAGCGGGCATCGTCCCGGGACGGCCAGAGAAGGCCGACGAGGGTCGACGGAGAAGACAGCGAAGAAACGCCGGTCGTCATGAATTGAATCTCCAGATCGTTCCGCCATTCGCGCGGCGGCTCATGAAGCCTTATAGGGAGGTCCGGCCCATGCCTCAAGCGAAGGTTCGGGCATTTCCGGACACTGTGGACACCCTTTGGTCGAAGGGGCCGGAGCGGGATAAAAACCCTTGCGACTGTGTTGAGGTGGGTTAGGTAGCGCCAGATGCTTCCAACCGCATCCATGAGGATTCCTGCATGGCCGACGATCTCACCTTCGACATCCGCCCTCCGGCCCGAGCCGGGGAATGCGTCCGCGTGAGTCCCCTCGTCCGCCGAATCGTCGCCAACAATCCCGGTCCGATCACATTTACGGGCACCTGCAGCTACATTGTCGGCTCGGGGAACGTCGCCATCATCGATCCGGGCCCCGACGTGCTCGGCCATATTGAGACGCTTCTCGACGCGGTGCGAGGCGAGACGGTGACCCACATTCTCGTCACCCACACCCACAAGGACCACTCTCCCGCCGCCCGCATCATCAAGGCTGCCACGGGCGCCGAGATCGTCGGCTGCGCGCCGCATCATAGTGCCCGGCCCCTGTTTTCCGGCGAGGTCAATTCCCTCGAGGCCAGTTCCGACCGGGATTATGCGCCCGACCGGGAGCTTCGCGAGGGCGACGCCGTCGAGGGTCCCGGCTGGACCCTGGAAGCGCTCGCCACGCCCGGGCACATGGCCAACCATCTCGCCTTCGTGCTGCCCGAGGAGAAGGCCCTGTTCTCAGGCGATCATGTGATGGCCTGGTCCACGACCGTGGTCGCGCCGCCCGACGGATCGATGAGTGCCTTCATGGATTCCCTCGACAAGCTGAAGGGCCGTGAGGAAACCCTGTACTGGCCCGGGCATGGCGGCCCGGTGCAGGAGCCCCAGCGTTTCGTGCGCGCCCTCATTCACCACCGACGCCAGCGCGAAGCCTCGATCCTCAACCGGCTGAAGGCCGGCGACCGAACGATCCCCGAGATCGTGGCGTCGATCTATCAGGGCCTGAATCCTGCCCTGGTCGGGGCCGCCGGGCTCTCGGTCTTCGCGCATCTGGAGGATCTGGTCGCCAAGGGGCAGGCAACCGTCGACGGCATTCCGGCCCTGGACAGCGAGTACCGGTTGGCTTGATCAGCGCACCGCGATCGCCAGGTTCGAGGCTTCTTCGAGGAAATCGCGGATATATCCCGCATTGGCGCCCAGATCGTGGTTGCCGAAGCGGGAAGCCGAGCGGATGTCGATGCGCGTGCCGTCGACGCGCGGGCGGACCCGGACCGTGATGTCGCTCGGCATCTTGATGATGCGCGAACGCTTGACCGCCTCCAGCCGCCCGAGGCCGACGCGCCCGCCGGGCGGCACAGCCTCGATCACCTGCCAGCCGAGATTCTGAGCCGCCTTCTGCACGATGGCGAAGGCTTCATCCGGACCGATATCCAGCGTGAGCGGCGCGATCTGCACATAGGAAGCCCGCTGCATCTCCCGCGCCTCCGGCGGAACATCGGGAGGAACGCGGTCGTCGCGGGCCTGAAGCGCAGCGCGGGAACGGGAAAAGGCCGGCGGATCGTCCGTGTCGGTGCTGACATCGGCAATCGGCGGCAGGGTCGCGGCCTTGAGCGCCAGGAAGCCCGGATAAGCAAGAACGAGGGCCGCGATCACAAGTCCCTTGATGGCGCTCCCCAGTCCCTGGCGTCCCTCCTGCCAGATCCGGACGAAACCGAGGAACGACATGCCCACAGCCAGGAGGGCGATGGCGACGGCCGAACCGAGCGCGATGAAGCCCGATTGATAGTCGATCCGGTTGAAGCGGATCAGCAGCACCACGAGCACGGTCACGACGAGCGCAAACCATGCCAGCGTGGGAGACCACTTCGCCGGGCGGGAGACCGGTTCTTCGATGATGAGACGGCGCATCAGGTCGTCTTACAAATCTCTTTGAGCGCGCGCCACTCCTCTTGGGCAAGAAGCGGCTCGCCTGGCTGGGACGGCACCTGTTTTTCCAAAGCTTTCAGCCGTTGGTCAGAAGAGGACGGACAAGAAAGCGGAAGCTTTGCCTTTCGTTCCACTCCACTCCCAGAAAACTGCGCACGAGGCGCGTCACCCCTTCTTGCCAGGGGTGACGACGGGAACGGTTTCAATGTAAACTATTAGCCTGTACCAGGAGTCCGAAGCCTTTGACGTCTCTCTCGCCAGCCCCTGCCCCGGTCGAAACCGCCGATCCGCTGCGGATCTGGTTTCGTTTCATCCGCCTGAATCGCCGGGCGACCAATGCGGTCGCGGCGGAGCTGAAAGAGCTGGGCCTGTCGATTCCGCAATTCGACCTCCTGTCCACGCTCACGGAGCGCGAGGGCATGAGCCAGCAGGAACTGGCGGAGCGGCTTTACGTGACTAAAGGGAATGTCTCGGGGCTTCTCGATCGCATGGTCGAGGCGGGCTTGGTCGAGCGGCGTTCGATCCCCGGCGACCGGCGCTCCAATGCCCTCTACCTGACCTCAAAGGGCAGAGACCTCGCCAACCGCGGGATTGCCGCGCAGCGGGCCTATGTCATGCGCACGCTCGGAACGCTCCCCGCCCAGGACCTAGCCGATCTTGAACGCATCGTTCTGGCTTGGCGCGACCGGGCGCGGACCGAGGAAGACGCTCCCTCCACTAAACCCAGATAGCATCAGCGATGTTCGATGCGGTGGCCTTCGCGGGCGGCGGCAACCGCTGCTATTGGCAGGGCGGCTTCTGGGAAGCTGCAGCCCCGCTGCTCGGCCTGAAGCCCGAGATGGTCGTCGGCGTGAGCGCCGGCGCCTGGTCGGCCTGCTACAGCCTGCTCGGGCTTGGACGGAGGGTGAACGAGATGGTGGCGGAGGGCTGCAGCCTCGGGCGTCGCAATTTCGAATGGCGTGCCTGGCGCAGCGAAGGCTCGCCGTGGCCAGTCTCACTCATGTATCGCAGCCTGATCGAGGCCATCATCGACGAGAATGCCCTGGAGCGCCTGAAGCAGGGTCCGAGTATTCTGATCGGGCTGACGCGCAAGCCGCGCCGCCTGCCCCTCCCGCTCGCCATTCCGCTGGGCATCGCGACCTATCAGATCGAGAAGAAATGGCGCTCTCCCGTTCATCCGCGCGGCGGGCGGGCCTTGGGATTTCGTCCGGAATTCGTCCGGGTGCAGGATCTGGCCTCGCCCGCGGAATTGTCGGCCGCCCTGATGGCGAGCGCCAGCGTGCCGCCATTCATGCCGGTCGGGCGCATCGGCGGCATGGCGGCGCTCGATGGCGGGCTCGTTGACAACGTTCCGACGGAGCCCCTGCTCCCGGTCGAGGAGCAGGGAGGCAAAACCCTCGTCATTCTCTCCCGCCTCTATCGCGCTTTCCCAAAAGTGAAGGGCCGCACCTACATCCAGCCCTCCGAGCCGGTGCCCATCGGGCAGTTCGATATCACCAATCCGGCCGGAATCCGGAAGGCTTATGAGATGGGGTTGAGAGATGGCGAGGCTTTCGCCAAAGGTGCGGGTGCGCACAGCTTGTAGCTAAGCTTGTCCTTAGAAGCTTCCCCGCCTGTCCTAACGTCAACAAGGGAAGCCATCATGACGCCACGCTGGATCGACGCATTGCTCTCAAGCCGGGGAACGGAAATCGCCGCCCGGGTTCTGCTCACCTTTCCGTTCTGGGCCAGCGGGCTCATCAAGCTCCTGGATTTCTCGGGCGGCGTGGCGGAGATGCGCCAGTTCGGTCTTGAGCCGGCCTGGCTTTTCAACAGCCTCACGATCTTCGTTCAGTTGACCGGATCCGCCCTCATCATCGCGAAACGCTGGACATGGCTCGGTGCCGGGGCGCTCGGCGTCTTCACCTTCCTCACCATCCTGATCGTCCACGCCTTCTGGCGGCTCGAGGGCGAGAGGGCGGTCACAGCGCTTCATACGGCCGGCGAGCATGTGGGCATGATCGGCGCGCTCATCCTGGTCTCGATCCTGGCCCTGCGGCCGAGGACCGCCCCGGAGTCCATCGAGGCACGGGAGCTTGGTACGCCCGCGACAGGAATGTTGCACCGTTAAGACTTGGTTCACCTTGACTGATACATCTGCAGCCAAGCCAGCACATGATCACAGGTCTGCCCCAAAGCAATCACAGGCAGCCGGATCATAAGGGCAGGTTGTCGAAACAGCCGAATTTCCAGAGAGGATTCATGACCCAGCACGCTTCAGACCGCGATATCCGAACGGGCGAACAGAACGCTGCCCGCTCCATCCCGGCTTTCAAGGCCGTCGCCCTGCCTGCCCTCGCCGCAGCCGTTCAGGCCGCCAAGCTCCAGCAGAGCCGCCCGAAGACCTCCGAGCTTCCCGCGATCCTGCGCAAGGAAGCCGTGCTGGGCTAATCTACCTCTTGCCGAAAACCAGGCGGAGCTGACCTGAAAGGTGCGGGTCAGCTCCGCCGCTTACCTTCCGCAGCGTTACTCGTTCCGATCAGGTCAGAATGGCATCGCTCTGACTGAATGACAGCGGTTGCGGGCTGGGCTGTGTATGCGACAGATCCGGAGCAACGGCTTCACCGCTCGCAACTCCCGAGATCGGCTGCGCATCCTCGGAAGATCCTGAATCGACGCTCTCGAAATCCGCAGCGGAGTCCTGCATCGCGGAATTTGCGGGTGACCGCTCCTCGAAGCCCAATCCGTCATCGACGAGAATCGATCGATCCGAGAACTGCAGCGTCTCGATGTTCTTGAGAGTATCGGTTCCGTCGTTTCCCACCTTGTCGGTGACGGTCACTGTTTCGTCCGCATTGCGCTTGATGGTGTAGTTGCGGAAGCGACCGGAAAAGGCGGCGGTATCGGCATCTGCAAGCGGCGCGCCGAACGGATTGCCGTTGTCGCCGACGAGATGATCGTCGCCGGTTCCGCCCTTGATCCAGTCGTCGCCTTCGTTGCCGAGCAGCTCGTCGTCGCCGCTACTGCCATCGATCCGGTCGTCGTCGAGACCGCCAAAGACCTCATCGTCGCTAGCACCCGCCCAGATGCGATCGCGGCCTTCGAGGCCGACGAGCAGGTCGGCTCCGCGCCCTCCTTCCATGCTGTCGTTGCCGCCCGCTCCTTTGAAGAAATCATCGCCGTCCTCACCCGACATCCGGTCGTTGCCGTCGCCGCCGATGAGCGCATCGTTCCCGAGACCTGAGACGAGCACATCGTTGCCGCCATCGCCCCAGAGCGTGTCGTCGCCGGCACCGGACCGGATTCGATCCGGCTGCTCGGATCCGCCCATGACCACATGGGCATCGCCCTTGTAGGAGACCCAGCCGTCGCTTCGGACGACCCCGCCCGTCGGATAGGTCGATGGATCGTCGATCTCGATCGTGTAGGCGGGCACCGAGAACACATCGAAGGGAAGATGCTTTGCGCCGGTATTGCGCATCACCAGTTCGGAGAAGGACGTTCCTTCGAGCTGCGTCAGGAAGTTGGTGCCTTCCAGGCGCGACAGGTAGTAGAAGCGATCTCCGCTCTGCAGTTTCTCCATCTGCGTCTCGAAGACGAAGTTGAACGTCGAACCGAGAAGACCGCCGGATGCCAGGGGTTTCTCGGCAAGGCCGCCGATCCACAGATCGATATCGTCGATGCCCGTCTCACGTCCCGCGAAATCGCCGGTGTCATTGAGGAAGTCGGTGTCCGGAGCGGTACTTTCGTTCTCAGCTGTCGCGGGATCGTCGCCCCGCCCCACGACGATCGCAGAAGCGGCGGCGCGCTTTTCCGCTGCCGTCGTAGCATCGGCAAGGAGGGGATGAATACCGTAGGCCGCGATGAAATTGATCAGCGACTCGGGGTGGCGGATGTTGCCGCCGAACTCCGCCCAGTTTTCATAAGGCTTGAGATCGGCGTCTCCGGTTCCGTCGAAGAATTGCTCGCGCACCTTGTTGAGGGAGGGAATACCCGTATCTCGCCCGCGGGCGAGATTGATGGCTGCAAGATCGAGCGGCAATCCATAGACGCTGTTGCGCAGGGCATCGATCACGAACTCGTCGATTTCGCTGCCGGCCTGGTTGGTCGCGCCGCGCACGATCTCCGCTGCCGCGGTGCCGGACACGCCCCGCTGTGCATAGGCCACCGGGTTCAGGAATGCGCCCACGAGGCTCAATTGCTGATCGCCTGTCGTGTTGGGATCCGCATCCACGACATTGCCATTGGCATCGATGCGGTCGACAGTCTCGCGCAGCAGCGAATGCCCGAAGCGATATACCGTGTGCGCGAACTCCGCCGTGATGGCAGGATCGATGCTGACGTCGTGTGCTTCGAACTCGTCGATATTGGGCTGGATGCGCCGCGCGAAATTCTCGAAGACCAGATGCTGATACTGCATCTCGGTGCCGAAACGTGCAGCCTGGAACAGCCGCTCGCCGTTCCACTCGCTCTCCTGGATGCCGTCGCCTGGATTCGCCCCCGGCTGTAGCCATTGGCGCACGAAATCGGAATCGGCCGGGAGTTCGGCGCGGATCAACTCCTTGATGTGGCCGAGCAACCGGTTGTGCTCGGCGTGGAAGATGTGATGCACCGCCGTCAGGCCGACATTCTCATTCCCACGCCCATCGCCTGTGATGAAATGCGCGTCGAGAAGCTCATTGTCGTAATTGCCGCTCGTATCCGAGCCGTCGAGATTGGCGAGGCTGACCTCGAGATCGCCATCGGCGACCTTGCCGGTCGGGACGGCATCATGTGCGATGTCATCGAGAAAAGCATGACCCGTATGAGCGGCACCTGTCGTATCGATCGGCGCCGACGGATTGCCTTCGACGAGAACGTCGTCATCCGTGCCTGCATGTCCGTCCTCACCCGGCAGGACGAGTTGCGCGAAGCCGTTGGGGCCGCGGATGAACTGGCCGTATTCGTCGGTCGCCAGCAACGGGATGTTGGTCACGTCCTCGTCGGTGAGATTTATGCCGAGTATGGTTCTGGCCTGGGCCTTGATGTCGCCCCAGGTCGGGAGACCGCCGCCGGCATGATCGAGTAGCGCCCCAGTGGCCACCGGCTTGCCGTTCGCATCGAGCGCGTATTCGCGCAGGAATACCTGATGCGAAGGATGCGAAGTGTAGGTCTGGTTCTGATCGATGAACGGTGTGGCCTGATTGGTGTGTTCGTGGATGTCGTCTCCCGTTCCGACGATTCCATCGGGTCCCGGCTGATTGGTCGCCCGCGTCAGCACCATGAAGTTTTCATTGCTGCCGGCCACGTAGAGCGGATCGTCCGGCTGTAAGGGGATGATGACCGATCCGTTCTTGCCCTTGTTGACGAGATCGAGACCGTGGTCGAAGAACTGGCCGAACAAGGTGAACCATTGATTGAACGGCGCGGCGTTGGCATCGGGCGCGACATTCGCGATCAGGCTGTCTCCGTCCCCATCGGCGGCACGTGCGGCAGGGTTGCTGTCGGCGTTCTGATCCACGATCAGGTTGCTGATAATGCGCGGCTGCGAATCCATCACCGGGCCGAGAACCTGTTCGTAAGACGTCCCATTCTCGGCCGCGCGGAATTCGGGACTGGCAAGGCGAGGAAAGACATGATCCGCGGCGCCGTAGCCGTATTGGCCGGACACGATGCTGTTGCCGGCACCGCTCACGGTCCGAAGGCCGAACGGCAGCGACGGATCGTCGACCGGTGTATGCGCTTCGCTGCTGAGAATCTGGGAGAGGATGAAGTCGAGATCGGACCGAATGAGCAACATGATATGTCTCCTCTGAATTGGTCCGGAGGGACGGAGGAGTAGGGCCACGATTTGTGGCGATGTTGCGTTAAAAACTTGCCAAAAATAAAGTAATCGCGGCGCGATTACTTTTGAGATTGCTTATTCATTTATATTTTATGCAAATAAGATAAATATAATTTCAAGTAACAATCTACTATTACTCGAATTAAGTTATCGAATAGCGAGGTCCGCGAGCGAACTGCGCAGGTCGAAGCGAAGTTCTAGCGGTATAGAAAAGCCAAGGCTTCAGCCTTGAATGTAGGATAACTCAGCTTTACGGGCGGGCGGGTTAACCCCTTGGAGAGGAAACGGAGCCACGCCTGCCAACTCGTCCCAGGAAATGTGATTTAGCTCGATAAAAACCGTTGCATGACCAAGCTGGACACATGATCGTTTTCAGTACCCAAGCAATACTCTGCATATGCCCAGTATTTCGCTTGAGACGAGCCCTGGATCACAAGCGGAAGAGCAACAAAGATGGTGAAGATCCCGATGACCGTGCTCCGCTCGTCACCGGAACAGCTAAGCCGACAGGATGGGGAATCTACCGCCGTGCTTGAACAACGCTTTTCGATGCCAATGACGGGCGATGGGTTGCTTCAGAAAGGCAATGGAGTGAGGCCCAAAAGCGGAATGCGCCTTTGGGCCCGACCCTTTTAGCGGACGATGACCTTCGCGTTCAGGGCAACGCGGTTGTAGAGGTCGATCACGTCGATGTTGCGCATCCGGATGCAGCCCGAGGACACCGCATGGCCGATCTTCTCCGGCTCGTTCGTGCCGTGGATGCGATAGAGCGTGTCCTTATTGCCTTCGTAGAGATAGAGCGCCCGCGCGCCGAGCGGATTGTCCGGGCCGCCCTTCGTGTACTGGACATGCGGCCAGCGGGCCCTCATCTCGGCCGGCGGATGCCAGTCCGGCCATTCCGCCTTGCGGGCGATGGTGGCCGTGCCGGTCCAGCCATAGGCCTCGTCGCCGACGGCGACGCCGTAGCGGATCGCCTTCCTGTTCGGCTGGACAAGGTAGAGCTGGCGCTCCTTCGTAT
Source organism: Microvirga lupini (assembly GCA_000517005.1). GTDB lineage: Bacteria > Pseudomonadota > Alphaproteobacteria > Rhizobiales > Beijerinckiaceae > Microvirga > Microvirga lupini. Next base: position 330,730 of record KI912026.1, on the reverse strand, counting down.
CGACCACGATGGTTCCCGGTGCCTCGCCGGTCGGGTCATCGATCATGTAGCGCCCGAAACGCGGATCGTCCTCGGCCTTCGGCACCTGTGCCATCCACTCGCTGTCGCGGGCCGAGACCTGGGGATCCGGGATGCCCTTGTAGTTGCACCCGGCCAGAGCCGTGATCATTGCCAAAAGGAGGGGCAGACGGGAAAGGCGCATCGTGTAAAGCTCTGCTGACTTAAGCTCGGGGCGAGACAAAATTTCGTTTCGGACCGGGTTATAGGCCGTGACGTCGTTAAGTCGAATCGAAACACACCATGGCACGGCTCCGCATCGGAAAGTGTTGCATCGCAACAACATAGACAGCCGCTCATGACGCTGCGACACTCGCGGCGATCCTTACTCAAGAAGGCACATGTCCACGCTCTACATCGCCCATCCGGCCAGCCTCGACCACCAGACACCGATTGGACATCCCGAACGGCCCGACCGTATCCGCGCCATCGAGCGCGCGCTGGAGAAGGAGCGGTTCACCTCTCTCATCCGCGAGCAGGCGCCGATGGCCGAGATGGAGAGTCTCGCCCTTGCGCATCCACAAGAATACATCGTCCGGCTGCGGGACATCAGCCCCCGAGAAGGGTTAGTCAGGATCGACGAGGATACGGTAATGTCGCCGGGCACCTATGAGGCGGCCCTACGGGGCGCCGGCGGCGCGGTGCTGGCCGTGGACGAGGTCATGTCCGGCCGGGCGACCAATGCTTTCGTTGCCATGCGCCCTCCGGGGCACCATGCCGAACGCATCCGGGCCATGGGCTTCTGCTTCTTCAACAACGCGGCCATCGCGGCGCGCCATGCCCAGAAACGTCATGGCGCCGAGCGGGTCGCGATCTTCGACTGGGACGTCCACCACGGCAACGGCACACAGGACATCTTCTGGTCGGATGCCAGCGTGCTCTATTGCTCGACCCATGAGGCGCCGCTCTATCCGGGCACCGGCGCACTGTCCGAGACGGGCGAGCACGGCACCATCGTCAACGCGCCTTTGAGCGCGGGCGACGGCAGCGAGGCGTTCCGTGAGGCGGTGGACAACATCGTCCTGCCGCGCATCGATGCCTTCGCGCCCGACCTGATCGTCATCTCGGCGGGATTCGACGCCCATTGGCGCGATCCGCTCGCCAGCCTGAACCTCACGGAATCGGACTTCGCCTGGGCGACGCAGAAGCTGATGGATCTCGCCGATCGCCATTGCGGCCGGCGGATCGTTTCCGTTCTCGAAGGCGGCTACGACCTCGAAGGCCTGGCGAAATCGACCGCCTTCCATCTGGACGCCCTGATGGGGCGTGAGACAGGGGCGTAAGCGAAAATTCCCTCGGCCGTCATGGCCGGCCCTGTGCCGGCCATCCCGATTGTTCGAAGCGCAGCACCTCAAGCAAACGGGATCACCGGCACAAGGCCGGTGATGACGGGAGGAAATTTCAAACAGCCTGGGTAGGCGCCCCTCAGCACTCGATGGGTTCTTGGCCCAAAAGCTCGATCCCGAAGCCGCTGAGGCCCACATAGGAACGGCTCGACGTCGCGAGATTGCGGATCGAGGCGACGCCGAGATCGCGCAGGATCTGCGCGCCGAGGCCGATCTCGCGCCATTGGCTGGAGCGCATCGCTTCCGATCCCGCCTCCTCGCTGTCCGAGAAGGATGTCGTCGGCACGCCGGCGGTGCCGTCGCGCAGGTAGACGAGAACGCCCCTGCCCTCCTTCACGAAAAGCTGCAGGGCCGCGTTCACGGTCTTGCCGCCCTCGAACACGTCGGTGAGCGCATTGGCGCGGTGCAGGCGCACCGGGATGTTGGTGCCGTCACCGATGCGGCCATGGACGAGGGCAATGTGCTGCACGCTGTCGAAGGGCGTGGAATAGGCATAGCCCGTGAACGAGCCCCATTGGGTCTCCACCGGGAAGGTGGCGATCCGCTCGACGAGCTTTTCGCGTGCCTGCCGGTAGGCGATCAGGTCGGCGACGGAGATGCGCTTGAGATTATGCGTCTCGGCGAAAGCATCGATCTGCGCCCCCTTCATCACCGTGCCGTCGTCGTTGGCGAGTTCGCAGATCACGCCGACCGGCGGCAGGTTCGCGAGCTTGCAAAGATCGACGGCCGCCTCCGTATGGCCGGAGCGCATGAGCACGCCGCCGTCCTTGGCGATGAGCGGGAAGATATGACCGGGGCGCACGAAATCGGCCGCACCCATATTGTTGTTGGCGAGCGCCCGCACGGTGTTCGAGCGCTGCTCGGCGGAGATGCCCGTGGTCAGTCCGTGCTTCACATCGACGGAAACCGTGAACGCGGTGCCGAGTGGAGCGTCGTTCGAGGCCACCATCGGGTCGAGCCGCAGACGGCGGGCCTCCGCGGTGGTCAGCGGCGCGCAGACGATGCCGCAGGTGTTGCGGATGATGAAGGCCATCTTCTCCGGCGTGCAGAGGGAAGCGGCGACGATGAGATCGCCCTCGTTCTCGCGATCGTCGTCGTCGGTGACGATGACGATTTCACCACGGGCGAAAGCCTCGATGGCTTCGGTGACGGAATGGGGCATCCAGGCCTCCTTGGCGGATTCGGGCAGAAAATCGTTGGGCGTGACGGCCCCTCGGGTTTCACGGGCAATCAATTCGGCGGTGTCCCGGGAGAGCCAGGCCTGCTCGGAATTGCACAGCTGAGTCACGGCGCCAGGGGTAACGCCGATCCGCCGCGCGAACGCGACGCGCGACACCCCATTGCGGGACAACCACTCAGCCAGTCTCATGCCGGTGGCTTAGCCGATGAGGCGATTTTAGTAAAACTAAAATTTGCAATCCGGCCTTTGCGGAATCGCCTTGGTGCTGGGGAGCAAGGAAACGCGAGACACCTCTCACGTTATCACCGGCCTTGTGCCGGTGATCCCGATTGCCTGAACCGTCGCGCTCTTCTGATCGGGATGGCCGGGACACGCCCGGCCATGACATCCGGCTACGTGTGTACTTTCTCGCCCGCCAGCCTCTCAGGATGAGGGCTGCGAGGTGTTTTGCAGGATGGCCTCAAGCCTCGAAGGGCCAGGCGGCTCCCTCGCCGACCTGCCCGCGATGGCGCAACAGGTGGTCCGCCAGGACGCAGGCGACCATCGCCTCGCCCACCGGCACGGCCCGGATTCCGACGCAGGGGTCGTGCCGTCCCTTGGTCCGGACCTCGGCCTCGGCGCCGGTGCGGGTGACGCTGGCGCGGGGGGTGAGGATCGAGGAGGTCGGCTTTACGGCGAAGCGGCACACCACCGGCTGGCCGGTGGAGATGCCGCCGAGCACGCCGCCGGCATGGTTCGACAGGAAGGTGGGCGCGCCCTGGTTGCCGGGGCGCATCTCGTCGGCGTTCTCCTCGCCGCGCAGGCTTGCTGCCGCGAAGCCGTCGCCGATCTCCACGCCCTTCACCGCATTGATCGACATCAGCGCAGCGGCGAGATCGGAATCGAGCTTGCCGTAGATCGGCGCGCCGAGGCCCACCGGCACGCCCTCGGCCACGATTTCCAGGATCGCGCCGATGGAGGAGCCGTCCTTGCGCAGGCCGTCGAGATATTCTTCGTAGAATTGGGCTGCCTTCGCATCGGGGCAGAAGAACGGGTTGCGCGCCACCTCGTCCCAATCCCAGTTGCCGCGATCGATGGCATGGGGGCCCATCTGCACGAGCGCGCCGCGAATGGTGACGCCGGGGAGCACCTTGCGGGCAATGGCACCGGCCGCCACGCGGGCCGCCGTCTCGCGGGCCGAGGAGCGTCCGCCGCCGCGATAGTCGCGGATGCCGTATTTCACATCGTAGGTGAAATCCGCATGCCCCGGCCGGTAGGATTCCTTGATCTCGGAATAATCCTTGGAGCGCTGGTCCACGTTCTCGATCAGGAGAGCGATCGGCGTGCCGGTCGTCACCTGTTGTCCCGTGCGCTCGTCGGTAAAGACGCCGGAGAGGATCTTGACCTGATCCGGCTCCTGGCGCTGGGTGGTGAAGCGCGATTGGCCCGGACGGCGGCGATCCAGTTCCGCCTGGATCTCGGCCGCCTCGAGCGGGATCATGGGCGGGCAGCCATCGACCACGCAGCCCAGGGCGGGTCCGTGGCTCTCGCCGAAGGTGGTGACGCGGAACAGGTGGCCGAAGGTGTTGTGGGACATGGCGCTTCTTCGATGTTCAGGGCGTCTTAAAACCAAAGCGCCCCGGTGTCACGCGCGATGCAGTCCACCTCTCCGACTCCCGATCACAGATCAGGCGTTGCCCTTCTGCCGCCGCAACCTGTCCGGCATTACTCCACGCGGATCTTATAGGTATAGGTCATTAGCGTCTGCTGACCGAGGTCATTCCAGCTCCAGGGAATGTCGAGCACCACCTCGTCCGTCCCCTTAAAACCCTTCTTCGGCGTATAGACATAGGCGAGACCGCGAACCTTCCTGCCGGGGCAGCGCGTGTCCTTCCCCAGCGCCTGTTCGTGCGGGCGGATCTGGATGGTGCCGTTGGCAGGTGCCTGACGCACCTTCACGTCGGGGATGACCGAGGGGTAGCAGGTATTCACCTCGTAGCCGAGGAAACCGCCGATCGCCGATATCGTATTGGCCTTGACGGTCCGCTCGATGGTCTCGGCGGATGCTGAGCCCGTCAGCAGGGCCAACACCGCTGCAACGGCAATGACTCGGTACATAGCGAACTCCAGATTTTGCAACACAGTTTCTACTAAGAGCATATTCCTTGAACAAGCTCAACAGCAGGTGTTGCGAAAAGTGGAAAACTGCA
>KI912026.1:325483-325858 GCA_000517005.1 Microvirga lupini | reverse complement strand
GCTCGATCACGTTGCGTCTGCGGTAAAGAGCAGGATCGAAGGCTCGCGCGCAGCCCTTTCCCATGTTACCGCCGGCCCGGGGTGGAATGACAGGCCGGATATGGCGTCGACGCAGATGAGCAAAGACCGGTCGATAGCTGGAGGCCTTGTCGCCCGCCAGGTACTTGGGTCTTGTTCGTGACCGGGCTCTTGGGCTGGGCAGGCGGACGGCCTTCAGGGTCTGCTCGAACACCGGCACCTCGTGCCGCTGCCCGGGCGTGAGCGTAAAGCCGAGCGGCAGGCCCGCGCCATCGCTCACCAGGTGGATCTTGGTGCCGAAGCCGCCCCGCGAGAGGCCGAGCGCATGGTCGTCTGGCTCCTGCGGATCCCCTTATA
>KI912026.1:323173-325383 GCA_000517005.1 Microvirga lupini | reverse complement strand
AATCTACCATCTAGACGGTGTGCCAAGGGCCGTAACGCTCGGGCAGATCACGCCACTGTGCACCGGTACACAGCTTCCACATCAGCCCGTTCACCACCTGCCGGTGGTCCCGCCAGCGCCCGCCGCCGTGGCGACCGGCCCTGGGCATGAGATCCGCAATCAGCGCCCATTGGGCATCGCTCAGCTCGTGCCGCCGCATCGCAGGTCCTCGCCTTGGTGAGCCCCACCAAGGCAACAGTCGCAGCCCTACGCAGTTTCACTGGCCGTCAGACAGGATCTAGCAGTAGCCGCGCCAGGGCCATCCCGCATCTGCGCTCATGCTTCGCAGGACGTTACCCCTCCACGTCATCGCCGGCCTTGTGCCGGTGATCCCGATGCGAAAGGCGTGCCTTGGTGTCATTCCCGGCCGGAGCGAAGCGGAGGGGAAGGGAAACCATCTACAGGATCAGCGCTCCGGATCCCCTTCCCTCGCCTGCGGCTCGCCGGGGATGACTCACGTCAGGTCAAATCTCGATGGTGCTACCGATCTCGACGACCTGTGCGGCCGGGATGCAGAAATAGTCCGCCGTCAGCTCGGCGTTGCAGTTCAGCATGGCGAAGATCACCTCGCGCCAGAAGGCCATGCCAGGAAGCTTCTTGGAGGCCACGATCGTCTGGCGGCCGACATAATAGGTGACGGTGTCGGGATCGAGATCGGGCAGGTGAAGGCGGGCCGCCGCGTGACGCAGGGCCGTGGGCACATCGGGTGTCTCCGTAAAGCCGAGGCGCAGAACGAGACGCTGAACGCCTTCACAGATCGGCGCCAGATGGACGCGCTCATCCTCTTCGACGGCCGGCTCGTCGGTGACCACGACCGACACGAGGAACACGGTCTCGTGCATCACCCGATTGTGCTTCAGGTGATGCAGAAGGGTCCCGGGAATCCCGGTCGTCGAGGCGGACATGATCACCGCCGTTCCGGGAATGCGGATCGGCGGCTGCTGCTCCAGCAAATGCTGGAAATCCTTCGTGGACATGCGCAGATGCGTCCGCGCGCGTTGGACGAGCTGCTGTCCCTTGCGCCATGTCAGCATCATGAAGGCGGCGCTGAACGCGATCAGAAGCGGGAACCAGCCACCTTCCAAGAGTTTCGTCGTGTTGGCGGCGAAGAAGACCAGATCGACCAGCAGCAGGGTTCCGTTGAGCAGATAGACGAGAATGGGCCGATGGCCCCAATGGAGCGCCACGAAGGTCGCCAGGATCGTGGTGATCACCATGTCGAGCGAGACCGCCAGGCCATAGGCGCCGGCCAGGAGGTTGCTCGACGATCCGAAACCGAGGACGGCAGCGAAGGTCAGCAGGGCAAGAGCCCAGTTCACGAAGGGCACATAAACGTGCCCCCGCTCATGGGTCGATGTATGAATGACCCGCATCCTGGGCAGGAATCCGAGCTGGATGGCCTGCTGCGTCAGCGAGAAGGCCCCCGTGATGACGGCCAGCGAGGCGATTACCGTGGCGAGGGTGGCAAGAACCACGAGCGGGTAATGCGCCCAACCGGGCGCAAGATGATAAAACGGGCTCTCGATCACGCCCGGATTCGTCAGTAGAAGGGCCCCCTGGCCGAAATAGTTGAGCATGAGGGCCGGCAGAGCGATGAAGAACCATGCGTTGCGGATCGGGACCGGACCGAAATGGCCGAGATCCGCATAGAGGGCCTCCCCTCCCGTGACGGTGAGGAAAACGGCCGCGAGGACCGCGAGCGTGACGGCAATATCCGTCTCGATCAGAAAGGCCAGAGCATGGAGCGGGTTGATTGCGGCGATCACCCCGGGAGCGGCCACGATTCCGCCGAGGCCGAGCAGACCCAGCACCGAAAACCAGATCAGCATGAACAGGCCGAAGATCCGCCCGATCCGGCCCGTGCCCATGCGCTGAACCGAGAACAGCGTCACCAGAATGATCATCGTGATCGGCAGTACGAAAGGCTCGAACTGCTTCGCATCGACGGCAAGGCCTTCAATGGCGCTCAGGACGGAGATGGCGGGCGTGATCGTGCCGTCGGCATAGAGCAGAGCCGTACCGATGAGACCGAGCACCGCGAGGTACATGCGCCAGGAGCCGGGCTGAATGCGCCGGACGCCCAGGAGCGCAAGCAAGGCGATGATCCCGCCTTCGCCGCGGTTGTCGGCCCGCAGGATGAACAGGCAGTACTTGATCGAGATGACGACGAT
>KI912026.1:321712-323073 GCA_000517005.1 Microvirga lupini | reverse complement strand
ACGGGCGCCAGCCGCCGAGCGGCTGGCCCGCACCGAGGTGCTGTCGATGCACCACAGATCCAGATCAATCAGCCCTTCGGCGTTCAGCTTGAGCCGGAGCCGATCCAGGATCCTGTCGAACAGTCCTTCACGGCGCCAGCGGGTCAGGCGCTCATAGATAGTCTGTACGCAATCGACAAAATGGCTGACGCTCACCGTCGGGGCCGGTTGGGAAGGCGTAGCGGATTTCGACTTCGCCGTCCGTGACGACAACTCGGTCCACCAACAGCTCGAGAAGAGCCCGCTTGCGCTCGAAGTCGGCCTTGGCCAATCCATCGCGAACGCGGCGGCAGAACTCTTCCTCGTGGTCCGCCAAGCGGGCTGTCTCATGCCGATCGCGAGCGTCCGCACGCAGATCCTGTTCCTGGCGCTCCAACGCTCTCAGTCGGCTCTCCGTCTCCCGGCGCCGCCGCTCAAACTCGGCCAAAGGGACAATGCCGCCCAGGTAGGCTTCGGTCAGCCGCTCGATCTGCTGGACCAGGCTCGCACGACCCCGGCGCAGGTTCTCTTGCCGGGCCTGCCATTCCTGCGGCAGCCAATGACCGCCGCGCGCCCGCGCAATGGCATGCGCGATGATCTCTGGGTGCTGCAGCACCTCGCACAGGTCCCGCCAGACTAACTCCTCCAGGGGCTTGGCCGGAATGTAGCGGGCCGGGCAGCGCTCGCCGGGCACGAGCAGGCGCAGTTGGGTCTTCGTGCGGCACAAATAGTAATCGTAGGCTGGCGGCAGACGCCGGCCGGTGCAGCCGCGTTGACAGCACCCGCAACTGACCAACCCGTGCAGCAGATACTGGTGCACCCGATTGTTCCGTGTTGCCATCTGGCGATTATACACCAGCCGTGCGGCGGCGGCGTCAAACTGCTCTCGGCTGACGATCATGGGAATGGACGCCACAATAATCCATTCCGCCGCATCCCGGACGCGGCGTGTTCCATTCCGACGGCCGACCGGTCGCAGCGCGCAGTAGCGCGTTTGTGCGGGGCTCACCCGCATCCGGTTGGCAAAGACCTGACCCGTGTAGGCGGGATTGGTTAGCAGGCAGCGCAACGCCGAAGGGCTCCAGACTGGGCGTCCGTTTGGAGAAGTAATGCCGAGGCGGGCCAACCGCTGGATCATGGCCGTGATGGTGGTTCCGTCCACGTACCAGGAGAAGATCTCGCGCACGACGGCGGCTTGGGAATCGTCAACACGCACTCCAGCCGGATCGCGCGGGTGATCAGGATCGAGACGGTAGCCAAAAGGAGCTTGGGTCCAGGGCAGCAACGTTCCAGCTTTGAGCCGGCGCAACCGCCCGCGGCGCATCCGCTCCGTGATCAGAGTG
>KI912026.1:297955-321612 GCA_000517005.1 Microvirga lupini | reverse complement strand
AGGGAGAGCACCCCCATCACCGTCGCCGGGGACAGGACGCCGTGGTTGGCCGCAACCGCAGCCTCCCTCAATGCGTAAAGCGGACTGGTGCCGATATCGCCGAACACGACGCCCAAAGCGCCGAGGATCACCATCCGCTAGGCGGTGCCGGCTCTCGCATCATCGGCATGGACGTCAGCGGTAGTGGCCATGACGGTCCGGACGCACGGCAAGTCCACGAGGCTTCCGCGCTCAGGGATAACCGAGATGATACTGCTCAGTTCCGGGATGAGGAAGAGGCGCGGCCACTGTTCTTTACCGAGTGGGACCTGGAACCAACCACCGCTTCTCCCTCTCCCGTGTGGGAGAGGGTCAGGGTGAGGGAAGGCCGCTGCCGAATGTGGTGCGAAAAGCGTCGCGCCTCAAAGGAGGCTGATGAGCGGCGCCTTTTCCGGATACGGCGCCCCCTCACCCCCTGCCCCTCTCCCGCTCGGGAGAGGGGAGACGCACGGACAGCTCACCGATAAGGAAAGCAGCGGTCGCGGTCGAGGATGAGGCCGAAATGCTCGGCCAGCGCGTCGATGGCGTCTTCATGCTCCGGATAAGGATCGCGGTTCTCTGGCCCGACGATGATGATCCGGAAATCGGGATCGTCCTCGCCGTCCGGCGGCAGCATCGCCGTGACGAGCGCTTTTCCCTCCTCGTCACGCAAGGTCAGGAACAGCGGCATGGCGCGCTGGATGTGAGCCTTGAGGCCGATATTCTGCTCGACGAAAGGACTGGAGATCGCCCGATAGCTGTTGGCGGCGGCCTCCCAGGCATGACGGAAGTGCTTCTCGACAGCGTGTCCCATCGCATCGGACTCGAACGCGGCCTCGCCTTCGGTCTCGATCCGAAACCAGGTCTTCGCCCCCGGAGCATCGCAGACGTATTGCATATCCTGTCAACGCAGGAATGCGGCGAAGGTTGTCTCATAAGGGATAGCACCGGAGCCAAGAGCCTCCCGTCGAAAGCCTCTTCTCCCCGTATCTCCTTTCCCGTCATGGCCGGCCTCGTGCCGGCCACCCCGATACGATGAGGCGCAGCGCTCTTCGGATCGAGATCACCGGCACAAGGCCGGTGATGACGTGACAGGTGTCATTTTCACACCCAGCGGTAATTGCGCCCCTCGATCACGAGGATCCGGCCCTGCCAGATGTCCATGGTGGCGGCTTGGCGGGAGGAGACATCGCAGGAAATCGACAGGAAGGCCCGGGCGACGCCGCCATGGGCGACGACCACCGTATCGCGGGTGAGGTCGTCCAGAACGGGGCGGATGCGCTCGACCAGCATGGCGTAGCTCTCGCCGCCGCCGGGAGGGGCGTAATGCCACTTGTCCTGCTCGCGCAGGGCCGCAAGCTGCGGCTCGGCCTTGCGGACCTCCTTCCAGGTCATGCCCTCCCAGACGCCGAAGGTCAGTTCGACCAGGCGTTCGTCGAGCCTGTAGACTTCCGGATGCAGTCCGAGGGTCTTGCGCAGGATCTCCATGGTCTCGCGGGTGCGGGCCATGGGGCTCGCCACATAGGCGAGATCCTCGACATACGGCACGAGGGCCTGGAGCTTGCGGCCCGCCTCCTCGGCCTGGACGCGCCCGACATCGTTGAGCGGAATGTCCTTCTGACCCTGGAGCCTCCCCTCCAGATTCCAGTCCGTCTCGCCGTGGCGAATGAAGTAGATCTTGGGGCGGGACGGGATCACGATTCTAAGTCCGATACGCTGACATTACTCTTTGTCGAGGGAGAGATCCGGCGCTTCCGGGTTCTTCATGCCGACCACGTGATAGCCCGCATCCACATGCAGGATTTCGCCGGTCATGCCGCGGGACATGTCGGACACGAGATAGGCGGCCGTCTCGCCGACCTCCTCGATGGTGACCGTACGGCGCAGCGGCGAGTTGTACTCGTTCCACTTGAGAATGTAGCGGAAATCGCCGATGCCGGAGGCGGCGAGCGTCTTGATCGGGCCGGCCGAGATCGCGTTGACGCGGATGTTCTTGGGGCCGAGATCGGCCGCGAGATAGCGCACCGAAGCTTCGAGCGCCGCCTTCGCCACGCCCATGACGTTGTAGTGCGGCATCCACTTCTCGGCGCCGTAATAGGTCAGCGTGAGCAGCGAGCCGCCGTCATTCATCAGCTTCTCGGCCCGCTGAGCGATCGCCGTGAAGGAATAGCACGAGATCAGGAGCGACTTGGTGAAGTTGCCCTCGGAAGTCTCGACGTAGCGGCCGGTGAGCTCGTCTTTGTCCGAGAAAGCGATGCAGTGGATCACGAAGTCGATGGAGCCCCAGAGGCGCTTCACCTCCTCGAACACGGCATCGATGGTGGCGCCGTCCGTCACGTCACAATGGCCGACCACATGGGCATCGAGTTCCTTCGCCAGGGGCTCGACCCGCTTCTTCAGGGCATCGCCCTGGTAGGTGAAGGCGAGTTCCGCTCCGTGCTGGCGAGCAGCCTGCGCAATGCCCCAGGCGATCGAACGGTTGTTCGCCACGCCCATCACCAAGCCACGCTTACCGGCCAAGATGCCGGTGGCCTTCGTCTCCGCCATGATTCACCTAGATCGTCACAGGACAGGTCAATAAAGAACGGCCTCTTTAGCCGACCCGGCGACGGGGGGGAAGACCTCTTATTCCGCTTGAGACGATCCGGCCGCCTTGAGTGCTATCCCTCATCACACTCTCGCCACGTCATCATCGACACGGTGTCAGATATGACAGGTGCGGAGAGGCGGGTGCACCAGGAATTACGCCTACCACGTCATCACCGGCCTTGTGCCGGTGATCCCGATTGAAAGAGGCGCGGCGCTTTACAGGATCGGGATGGCCGGGACAAGCCCGGCCATGACGCGGGAGGGGATGATGTCTGTCTTAACCGGCCTTGGCCGAGCGGCGCTTGCGGGCATAGTCCATCAGCTCCTCGCCCACGACCTCGGGCAGCCTGATCTCGGTCGTCACGAGGAGATCGCCATGCCCGGCCTTGGTGGGCAGGCCCTTGCCGCGCAGGCGGAAGGTGCGGCCGGAATTGGTCAGGGGCGGGATCTTCATCTCCACCGAGCCGGTCAGGGTCGGTACCCGCACCGGGCCGCCGAGGATCGCCTCCTCGATCTCGACCGGCAGCCGCAGGCGCAGATCGGATCCGTCCGGCGTGAAGCGCTCATGAGGCGCGAACTGGATGGTGAGCAGCGCATCGCCCGGATCCACGCCGGGAGCCCCCTGGCCCAGGCCGCGCAGGCGGATCACTTGGCCGTCGCTCACGCCCTTGGGGATCACCACGTCCACGTCGCGGCCGGTGGAGAGCCTGATGCGCTTCTTGGCTTCCTGCGCCACCTCCTCCAGGGTCACCGTCAGGGTGGCGGATACGTCCTCGCCCTTCTGCGAACGGGCGCGGCTCTGGCGCGTGCCCTCGCCGCTCGAACGGAAGGCCTCGCCGAAGAGCTGCGAGAAGATGTCGTCGCCGAGATCGGCGCCGAAGGTGCTCCGGTTTGAGCGGCGGGATCCGCCGAAGCCGGCAAAGCCGCTGAACCCGGCGAAGTCTTCCGGACGTGCGCCCCCTCGTCCGCCGCCGAAGCCTTCGAAGCCCTGGAAGCGCGGCTTGCCCTCGGCATCGATCTCGCCGCGGTCGAACTGGGCCCGTTTCTGCGCATCCCCGAGGATCTCATAGGCGGCATTCGCCTCGGCGAACTTGTCCTTCGCCTTGGGGTCGTCCTTGTTGCTGTCGGGATGATAGGTCTTGGCGAGCTTGCGGAACGCCTTTTTGATCTCCGCTTCGCTCGCGGAGCGGGATACGCCTAGAACGTCGTAGGGGTTTCGCATTGTGGATTCCATGAACCGTCGGATTGGGAGCTTGAGAGCTCAACGGGTTTGACGGTCATATGGGCGAAGTGTTGCCTGTTTGCAACGCCCCGGCCGGTGAAAGCTAGACCTTGCAGGAATTAGGCTTTGGCTTGGGCCTTCAAGGGTTTGACCTCCTTGATTGCCCATTCGCCACCGGACGGCCGGCAGGCGGTTCCGTGCAGGGAGGCCGCCGACGGGCCGCTCAGATGGGCCGCGAAGGTGCGGCAGATCTCGTCATTCTTCACGAAAGGCGCGCCCATCGGCGTGAAGGTGCCCTTCATAGTGGTGGCCGGATTGTCCCAGGATACCTGAGTGCCGGGTCCCTGCGGATCGAGGGCCACCGCGAGCGCCGCCTTGGCCCGGCGCCAATCCTCGTCGTCGAGATCGGCCGAAAGTGGGGTCACCGCCTTGGCGGCAGTGGCAATGGCGCCGGTGGATTTAGGCTCTTCGTCGTCCAGGGCGGAGAGGCCGAAGGAGAAGCTGCATGCGCTGGTGGACAGGGCGATCAGGCCCACCGCCAACAGCTTCATGGCTTCGCTCCGGCGAGCATCTGATCTATAACGGCGCGCATTGATCCACGTCACGCGTCGGATCCCCCAGAACCTAAAGTCACAGAACGAGATAAAACATTGAACCCGTTAATAACCGGTGACTTCACTGAATCGGAAGAGCCCTTCGCGCTCTTCAAGGCCTGGATGACCGAGGCCGAGGCCTCGGAGCCCAACGATCCCAACGCCATGGCGCTGGCGACGGTGGATGCGGACGGGCTCCCGAATGTCCGCATGGTGCTGCTTAAAGCGGCCGACGAAAACGGGTTCGTGTTCTACACCAACACGGAATCCAACAAGGGCCAGGAGCTCCTGGGCCAGAGAAAGGCGGCAATCGTCCTGCACTGGAAGAGCCTGCGCCGTCAGGTCCGCGCCCGCGGCCCCGTGTCTCTGGTGAGCGACGCGGAAGCCGACGCCTATTTCCAGAGCCGCCCGCGCGACAGCCGCATCGGCGCCTGGGCGAGCCAGCAATCGCGCCCGCTGGAGAGCCGCTTCGCCCTGGAGAAATCAGTCGCGCTCCACACCGCCAAATACGCAATCGGCGAGGTGCCGCGCCCGCCCTATTGGACGGGCTTCCGCATCGAGCCGGTTTCCATCGAATTCTGGCAGGACAAGCCGTTCCGGCTCCACGACCGGGTCGTCTTCACCCGCGAGGGCGACGGCTGGCGGAAGGTGCGGCTTTATCCCTGATCCGCGCCCATGGCCATAGACCCGGATTCCGAACCGGGATAAGGGTCTGCCCCGCTTACGAGAGATTTCACGATGTCCTCCTCCGCCCCCAATTCCCGTCGCATCATGCTGCTCACCGGCGCCAGCCGCGGCATCGGGCATGCCACGGTCAAGCGCTTCTCCGCGGCCGGGTGGCGGGTCATCACCTGCTCGCGGCACGGTTTTCCGGAGAACTGCCCGTGGGAAATGGGACCGGAGGATCATCTCCAGGTCGATCTTGCGGATGCTCAGGACACCCGCCGCGCCATCGCGGAGGTCAAGGAGCGGCTGGCCGTCGAGGGCGGCTGCCTGCACGCGCTCGTGAACAATGCGGGCATCTCGCCGAAAGGTCAGGGTGGATCGCGGCTCGGCACCCTCGACACCAGCTACGAGGACTGGGTGCGTGTTTTCCAGGTGAACTTCTTTGCCTCGATCATGCTGGCCCGCGGCCTCCAGGACGAACTCACGAAGGCCAAGGGCTCGGTCGTCAACGTGACCTCCATCGCGGGCTCCCGCGTCCATCCCTTTGCTGGCGCGGCCTATGCCACGTCGAAGGCGGCGCTCGCCGCGCTCACCCGCGAGATGGCCGCCGATTTCGGGCCGCTGGGCGTGCGCGTGAACGCGATCTCGCCCGGCGAGATCGACACCTCGATCCTCTCGCCGGGCACGGAGAAGATCGTCGAGCAATTGCCCATGCGCCGCCTCGGCACCCCGGACGAGGTCGCCAAGGCCATCTATTTCCTCTGCACGGATGCGAGCTCCTACGTGACGGGTGCGGAGCTCCACATCAATGGCGGTCAGCACGTCTGAACGGGTGATCCATGCCCCTGCGGTTCTCCCATCGCCCAGCACGAAGCCTGATGCAGGCGTTCATGGCCGTGCTGGTCATCGGATCGACGCAGGTCGCACACGGCCAGGAAGAGCCTGAGAAGAACCCCTTCGCCGATCCGGACATGCAGCCCTCCTACAGGGCGCGATGTCACGAGGTCCGCGAGCTGACCAAAGACCGTGAGACGGGCGCGACCCGGGTCGATTTCAGCGTGACGGGCCCCCTCGCCCTCGTCCATTTCGACGGCACGCTTGCCTATCTCGGCCTGTGCGGCACCGCGCCCGACCCGAAAGTGCTCTGCATCACCTACCAGACCAACGACATGAAGGTCGGCGAGGTGGTGACCGTCGCCGGCGGCTACAGCCGACCGAACCCGGACTTCATCGTCCTCGACCCGTGTCTGGCGCAGCGGCCGGAGAAGGCTGCAGAGTAGGAGACGTCAAGCCGCTTGGGCGGGCCAAGTCCCGACATAGCGCGACTGGGGCCTGATGATGCGGCCGGTGCGGCTCTGCTCGATGGCATGGGCGACCCAGCCCGCCGTACGGCCAGCAGCGAAGAGGGGCGTGAAGCCTTCGCGCGGGACGCCGAGGGCGTCGAGCAGAATGGCCGTGTAGAACTCCACATTGGTATCGAGCCGGCGCCCGGGCTTGCGGCGCTCCAGCACCTTCAGGGCCGTGGCCTCCACGGCCTCCGCGAAGGCGATGCGGTTGCGCTTTCCCTTCAGCCGTCCGACAGCGGCCTTGAGCACGTCCGCCCGCGGATCGCGCACCCGGTAGATGCGGTGGCCGAAGCCCATGAGGCGCTCGCCCCGCGCCATGGCATCGTCCAGCCAGGCTTCCGCATTCTCGATCGAGCCGATCGCATCCAGCATGTCGAGCACCGGGCCGGGCGCGCCGCCATGCAGTGGCCCCTTCAGGGCGCAGAGCCCGGCCACGACTGAGGATAGGATGCCGGCCTGCGTCGAGGCGACCACGCGGGCCGTGAAGGTCGAGGCGTTGAGACCGTGGTCGATCACCGTCACGAGATAGGCGTCGAGCGCCCGCGCCTCGTCCACGGCGACCGGCGCATCACACATCATGCGCAGGATATCCGCCGCGTGACCTGCGGACGCGTCGGGCTCCACTGGGGCGAGGCACTGCGCACCCCGCACCGCCATCGCGGCCGCGACGCCGGCGGCTCCGACAGCCAGGGCGGGATGGCCCTCCTCCGCATCGGGCAGGCTCGACAGGAGCAGCCGCATGCCCTCGATCGGCGTGAGACCGGTCAATCGTGCCGCAAGCGGAGCAAGATGTCCGAAGGCCCGCACCCGGGCCTTGCCGAGAAGCGCGCTGGGATCGGTTGCCGAACCCGGGACAAGCCCGTTCCAGAGCATCACCACCACGTCCTCGAAGGCCACCCGGCCGGCCAGTTCCTCGAGATCGTGCCCACAGATGATCAGACGCCCGGCCTCACCGTCCACATGGCTGAGGGCGGTCTCAGCCGCCACGACGTCGTCAAGTCCAATGGTCATGTGCTTTCTCCTTCGCTGCGGGAGAGCTTCACGCCGGTCTTGCCGGATCGTCAATCTTGAATCAACATATCAACATATGAGCAATCCATCCCTCGATCTCGCATCGGCCGACGAGGCTTCATCCCGCCTCGGCATCAGCCGTGCGAGCCTCTATGCCTATGTGAGCCGGGGCCTGATCCGCTCCTTCTCCTCGCCGCACGATCCGCGACAGCGGCTCTATGCCGTCGAGGATGTGGAGACGCTGGTGGAGCGCAAGGCACGCTTCCGCCGCCCCGCGGTCGCAGCCGCGACCGCGCTCGACTCGGGGCTGCCCGTGCTGGAAACGGGCATCACTCAGATCAAGGATGGGCGCCTCTTCTACCGCGGGCAGGACGCCATCGCGCTGGCCCGAACCGCCACCCTCGAGGACACCGCGCGGCTGCTGGTCGGCGCCTTGAACGAGGATGCCTTCCTTAGGCACTCTCGGATTCCCGGTCCCCTGCCCGGCCCGGCCTTCGGGCCCCATGGCTACGTGGCGCAGGCGGTCCGCCTTCTCTCGGAGCCGGCCCCCAGGGAGGCCCGGGCGGCGGAGGTGGCCGCGATCCTGTGCCTGATGACCGCCGCCGCCAGCGGCGTCGATCCGCGCATCGTGCCGATTCACCAGCATTTGGCCTCTGCCTGGAAGGCATCTTTGCAGGCGACGGAGGCGATCCGGCGCGCGCTCGTGCTGTGCGCCGATCACGAACTCAGTTCGTCGGCTTTCGCCGTGCGGGTCACGGCCTCGACCGGCGCATCCCTGCGCAATGCCGTCATCGCGGGTCTCGTGACCCTGAGTGGCCCCTACCATGGGGGGATGACGGAGCGGGTCAGGGCCTTCCTGGACGATCCCGGAACGGTGCCGCCCTCCGGCCTTCGGCACCGTCTCTATCCTGGCGGCGATCCCCGGGGGCGGGCTCTTCTGGAGAACGTGCCGCTCCTGGCCTCGGATGCCACGACCCTGAAGACGATCGCGAACGTCTCCGGGGGCAGCCCCAGCATCGATGTGGCTCTCGTCATGACGGAGCGGGCCTATGGACTGCCGGTGGGGGCTGCGTTTACGATCTTTGCCATCGGGCGCACGGCCGGATGGCTCGCCCATGCCATCGAGCAGCGCAGCCAGGCGGCGCTCATCCGGCCGCGGGCCCGATATGTAGCGGCCGACGAACCGCCTGCCCAGACATTGTCCCGATGACCAGCGACCGCTTCTATCCCTCCCGCCCGATCCTCGCCGCCTCCGTGGCGGTGATCCGGGACGGGCGCATCCTTCTCGCGGCCCGCGGCAGGCCGCCGAGCGAAGGATTGTTCTCTTTACCCGGCGGTATGGTGGAAACCGGCGAGACCATGGGTGAGGCCGCTCTTCGGGAACTTCGCGAAGAGGTCGGGGTTGAGGCCAAGCTCATCGGTCTGATCGCCCCGGTCGAATTCATTGAAAGGGACGAGAAAGGTCATATAAAGCATCACGTCGTCATCGCCGCCCATGCCGCCCGCTGGGTTTCGGGCGAACCCCAGACAGGTCCGGAAGCAAAGGAAATCCGTTGGATCACGGAACGGGACATCGCCGATCTGCCGATGACGGCAGGGCTCGCCGGGATTCTGGAGCAGGCCTTCAGGCTCGCCGGTCAGGATTCACGGCCATGAAGCGCATGGGCCTGCTCCTCGTCCTTCCCGCCCTGTTGCTGGCCGTGCCTCAGCCCGCAGCGGCTCAAGGCTTCTTCGAGCGGCTTTTCGGCCTTCCTCCGCGACCGCAGCCGGGCCAGCCCGTGCCGCAGCAGCAATATCGGCCCCAGCCGCAATATCGCCCGCAGCAGCCCCAGCAGCAGCGACGTCCCCAGCAATCGCAGAGGCCGGCCGCTCAGCAATCGCAGCCGCAGCAGCAGGCGGAGCCCGCCCCGGCGGTCGAGCCGCCGCCCGCGCCTTACGAGAAGGAATTGCTGCGGCTCGCCGAGATCATGGGATCGCTCGCCATGCTGCGCCCCCTCTGCAGCGCGTCCGACGGTCCCGAATGGGGCCGGCGCATGCAGGTCCTGCTTGAGGCTGAAGGAACGACCCCGGGCCGGCGCGAGCGTCTCGCCGGCGCCTATAACAGGGGTTATCAGGCCTATGCCCTCACCTACCGGATCTGCACCCCATCCGCCCAGGAGGCGTCCGCCCGTTTCTTAGGCGAAGGCGAACAGCTCGCCCGCAACATCACCGGCCGCTATGGCGGGTGATCGAGCACAATGACAAGAACGTTCAGCTCATTCTGAGAGACTGGCCTACAGGGAGGGAGACCAATCGCTCCCACGTCATGGCCGGCCTTGTGCCGGCCATCCCGATCCCGTGATGCGCCGCGCCTCACCTAAGCGGGATCACCGGCACAAGGCCGGTGATGACGAAGCAGGTGGCGACGACCGTTGTGAGACGGGTGTTGCATCAACGCCTCTTATCCACATTTTTCCGAAAATCCCCTCTCGCGTTAACCTCCTTGCAAGGTGATGCTGGCGGCGGGGCGGCGCGACGTCTAGAAATGATTCAACCGAACTCGCGCGCCGCCCCTCAAAGGGGCCTGGATCATGAACGACAACGACGTCCCTCTCACCGAGCTGCCCGAACTCAGCGCCCTCAAGCAGGCGGCCCTGAGCTATGTGACCGAGGCCTTCGCCGAAGCCGAGCTCGACGGGCTCGACGGCGACTGCATGGCGCAGGCTGCTCTTTTCGCAGCGTTTACCGAACTCGTCGCCACCTATGGCGAGGATGCCGTTGCGGAATATGCCTCGACGCTCGTCGACAAAATCCGCAGTGGCGCATTCTCCATGGTAGGCGCGCTGAAGCATTGAGGGCTTCGCCTCGCGCATGAAGAAGGACGTCACGCTGCGGGTCGCACGCCCGACGGATCGCCTCGACGACGTCGTTCGTTTCTATCGGGATGGTCTCGGCTTCGAGATCATCGCCACCTTTGACGACCATGATGGTTTCGACGGCCGAATGCTCGGCCATCCGCAGTCTCCCTGGCATCTCGAATTCACACAGCACCGCGGCCACACGGCCGGACGGGCGCCGACGCAGGACAATCTGCTCGTTTTCTATCTGCCCGATCGTGCGGAATGGAAAGCAGCGGTGCAGCGCATGCGCAACAATGGATATTCGCCCGTTCCGTCCTTCAATCCCTATTGGGATCGGCAAGGTATCACTTTCGAAGACCCGGACGGCTATCGCGTCGTGCTGCAGAATATGGCCTGGGTGAAGTAGTTACTTGCACGATGAGACGCCGCTCACTTTGAACGGGTCGTCTCCTCGAATCGCACCACCTCGCCCAGCGACGGCGTTTCGAGCGATCCGTCCCACATCACCACGTTGCCGCGCACGATCGTGCCGGTGGGCCAGCCGGTGACCTTCTTGCCGTCGTAGGGCGTCCAGCCGCATTTGGAGGCGATCCAGTCGTTGGTGATCGTCTCCGTGCGCTTCAGGTCGACCACCGTGAAATCGGCATCGTAGCCCACGGCGATGCGGCCCTTGCCCGCGATGCCGAAGAGGCGCTTGGGGCCGGCGCTGGTGAGATCGACGAAGCGCTCCAGCGTCAGCCGGCTCGCATTCACATGGTCGAGCATGATCGGCACGAGCGTCTGCACGCCGGTCATGCCGGAGGGCGTGTTGGGATAGGTCTTGTCCTTCTCCTCGCGCGTATGCGGCGCGTGGTCGGAGCCGAGAATATCGGCGATGCCCTCGTCCAGTCCCTGCCAGAGAGCTGCGCGATGCAGCTCGTCGCGCACGGGCGGGTTCATCTGGATATAGGTGCCGAGGCGCTCGTAATCCTCAGGTCCTGCCAGCGTCAGATGGTGCGGCGTGACCTCCACCGTCACGAGATCCTTGTGATCCTTCAAAAGCGCCATCTCCTCGGCGGTCGTCACATGCAGCACGTGGATGCGCGCGCCCATGTCCCGCGCTATGCGCACGAGACGCTGCGTGCAGGCGAGCGCCACTTCCGCCGAGCGCCAGACCGGATGCGAGCGCGGATTGCCCTCGACGCGCAGACCTTTGCGC
Source organism: Microvirga lupini (assembly GCA_000517005.1). Classification (GTDB taxonomy): domain Bacteria; phylum Pseudomonadota; class Alphaproteobacteria; order Rhizobiales; family Beijerinckiaceae; genus Microvirga; species Microvirga lupini. The sequence continues at coordinate 310,129 of KI912026.1, read as the reverse complement.
TCGCGCAGCATCGCCTCGTCCTCCGAGTGGAACGCGGCACGGCGGCGGGTGCGGCGCAGGATGTTGGCAATGCCCTCGTCATCCTCGACGAGGAGCGAGCCGGTGGAGGAACCCATGAACACCTTGATGCCGGCAGCGCCCGGCAGGCGCTCCAGTTCCGGTACGTCATTGGCGTTCTCGTGCGTGCCGCCGACCCAGAAGGCGAAGTCGCAATGCATGCGATGATGCCCGCGCCGCACCTTGTCGGCGAGCGCCTCAGGCGTCGTGGTCTGCGGATCGGTGTTGGGCATCTCGAACACCGCCGTCACGCCGCCCATGACGGCCGAGCGGGAACCCGATTCGAGATCCTCCTTGTGGTCGAGGCCCGGCTCGCGGAAATGCACCTGAGTATCGATGACCCCGGGCAGGATGTGCAGGCCCCGGCACTCGATCTCCCGCGCGGCGGAGGCCTGAGACAGGTCGCCGATGGCGGCGATCCGGCCGTTGCGCACGCCGATGTCGCGTTCCACGCGCCCGTCGTGATTCACGACGATGCCGCCTTTGAGGATCAGGTCGAAGGTCTGGGGCATGGCAATCTCATCCCTTGAGGCCGCTGCGGAACGGGCATATGTCACGCTTGTATCAGGATAGGGGAGCGGGCACATGCCGTCAGTCCATCTGGCCGACCGGGGCGTGGTAAGGGTTTCGGGCGAAGACGCCAAGAGTTTTCTCGACAACCTCATCACCTGCGACCTGGACCGTGTGTCTGCGCACAATGCGCGCTTCGGGGCTCTGCTGACGCCCCAGGGCAAGATCCTGTTCGACTTTCTCGTCTTCCAGGCTCCGGAGGAGATCGGCGGCGCCTATTATCTCGACGTGCTCAAGGTCTTCGCCCCCGATCTCGCCAAGCGCCTCGGCTTCTACAAGCTGCGCGCGAAAGTCGCGATCGAGGATCTGTCCGATTCGCTCGCCCTCGTGGCCGGGTGGGATGCACCGAGGCCGGACGACGAGGCCGGCCTCGTGGTCGACGACCCGCGCCTGCCCGACCTCGGCTGGCGTGCCATCGTAGCGGCCCAGGACGCGGCGGAATTCGCCAGGGACCCGGCGGAGGCCTATCACGCCCACCGCATCACGCTCGGCGTGCCGGAAGGCGGCCGAGACTTCCTGTTCGGGGATGCCTTCCCGCACGAAGCCCTGATGGACCAGCTCAACGGGGTCGATTTCGACAAGGGCTGCTATGTCGGCCAGGAGGTCGTCTCGCGCATGCAGCACCGGGGCACGGCCCGGACGCGGATCGTGCCCGCCATCTACGAAGGCGGGTTCGCGGCGGATGTCGGCGTCGAGGTCACGGCGGGCGAGAAGGCTCTGGGCAAGACCGGGACCGGCGCCGAAGGCAGAGGCCTCGTGATGATCCGCCTCGACCGGGCAGACGATGCTCTGAAGGCGGGCGAGACGATCCGGGCCGGCGGCATTCCGGTGAGGCTCGAAAAGCCTTCCTGGATCCGTTTTCCGTTTCCGGGAGAAGCGGGCCTTCCGTCTTAAGTTCTAGTCAGGCTTGAGGAACCACAGGACCCTATAAGGGTTATAGACCACTGGGCCTGACCATGTGCTGAAGAAATGCACGGACGGCCCTGCAGGGGAAATTCCGGATGAATGCAGTGACAGGGGAACCGACACCGTCGCAGGAGAGACGCTTTCAGCTCCTCATCGATGCGGTCACCGATTATGCCATCTACATGCTCGATCCGACCGGCATCGTGGCCAGCTGGAATCCGGGCGCCCAGCGTTTCAAGGGTTATGCGGAAAGCGAGATCATCGGCGAGCATTTCTCGCGCTTCTACACCGACGAGGATCGCGCGACGGACCTGCCGCGCCGCGTCTTGGAGACGGCGTCGCGCGAGGGCAAGTTCGAGGCCGAGGGCTGGCGCGTGCGCAAGGACGGCACGCGCTTCTGGGCGCATGTGGTCATCGATCCCATTCGCGATTCCCGCGGCAATCTGATCGGCTTCGCCAAGATCACCCGCGATCTCACCGAGCGAAGGAAGGTTCAAGAGGCTCTCAAGGAGAGCGAGGAGCGCTTCCGCCTGCTGGTGCAGGGCGTGACGGACTACGCCATCTACATGCTCGACCCGCAAGGCCATGTGACGAACTGGAATGCCGGGGCGCAGCGCATCAAGGGCTATGAGGAAAGCGAGATCATCGGACGGCACTTCTCGCAGTTCTACACCGAGACCGATCTCGCGACGGACCTTCCGCGGCAAGCACTGGAAACGGCGACGCGCGAGGGCAAGTTCGAGGCCGAGGGCTGGCGCGTGCGCAAGGACGGCACGCGCTTCTGGGCCAGCGTCGTCATCGATCCGATCCACAATGATCGGGGCGATCTGATCGGCTTTGCCAAGATCACCCGCGACATCACCGAGCGCCGTAAGACGCAGGAGGCGCTCGAAGAGGCTCAGGCCGCGCTCTTTCAGGCCCAGAAAATGGAAGCGGTCGGACAGCTCACGGGGGGCGTCGCGCACGACTTCAACAATCTGCTGACGATCATCGTCAACAACCTGGACCTGTTGACGCGCAACGCCCGCGATCCCCGCGACATCAAGCTGATCGAAAGCGCACAGCGCGCGGCCGAGCGGGGTGCGAAGCTGACGCAGCAGCTTCTCGCCTTCTCGCGCCGTCAGCCCCTGCAGCCCAATGCGCATAACCCGAACACGCTCATCGAAGGTTTCGAAACCGTTCTGCGCAGAGCCTGCGGAGAATTGGTCAGGCTGCAGCTCTCGCTTTCTCCGCGGGTCCGGTGGATCTCCGTCGATGCGCCGCAATTCGAATCGGCCCTTCTCAATCTCGTCGTCAACGCGCGCGACGCGATGCCGGATGGCGGATCCCTCAAGATCATGACGAGCAACGTCACCCTGAGCGAACAGGGTTCTGCCGCATCCTCCCTGCCGCCGGGCCAGTATGTCTCCGTCTCGGTGCAGGATACGGGCATCGGTATGACGCCCGACATCGTAAGCCGGGTCTTCGAGCCCTTCTTCACCACCAAGGAGATCGGCAAGGGAACGGGCTTGGGTCTGAGCCAGGTCTACGGTTTTGCGACCCAGTCGGGCGGGACTATCAAGATCGACAGCACCCCCGGTCAGGGCACGAAGGTCATCATGCTGCTGCCGGCTCAGGAGGGTGGAGACGAGACGCCCGAGGAGGAAAGCGAGACGGAACGCCCCGCCCGCGACAGCGCCGGAACCGTGCTGATCGTCGAGGATGAACCTGCCGTTCTGGAGGTCGCAAGCGATATCTTCGACAGCTTGGGGTATGACGTCGTGACGGCGACCGATGCCAAAGAAGCGCTCAACGTTCTCGACGGCAATCCTTCCATCGACGTCCTATTCAGCGACGTGATCATGCCCAACGGCATGAACGGGGTCGAGCTGTCCCGGAAGGCCCGCGAGATGCGGCCAGACCTCAAGATCCTGCTTGCCTCGGGCTATCCCATGTCGGCCCTGCCCTCCGAGGGACTGGGCATAGGCGTCTCCTTCATCAGCAAGCCCTATCGCTGGACGGAGCTGGCCGACAAGCTGCGAATACTCCGAACGTGACAAGCTCATTGCGTCACGTGATGTGGAACATCGGGATTTTTGATTGGTCCGAACCCACGTGAGTCGCTAGCATCCCGGCCCCGACAATCTGGGAATGCCATGTACCAGCCACCGCACTTTCGCGAGGACGACCTCGCGGTTCAACACGCTCTCATTAGAGCCCATCCGCTTGGGCTGCTGGTGACGTTCGGCAGCGAGGGGCTCGAGGCCAATCTCATTCCCTTCGTGCTGGATGCCTCCTCGGCTTTGGGAACCCTCAAGGCCCACCTCTCCCGCGCCAACCCCCAATGGCGGAATTTCGACCCTGACCAGGAGGCTCTCGTGGTCTTCCAGGGGCCCGAGACCTACATTACGCCGTCTTGGTACGCGGCAAAGCGCGAGCACGGCAAGGTCGTGCCGACCTGGAACTACGCCATTGTCCAGGCCCGCGGCCGTCTGACGATCAAAGACGATCCGGACTGGCTGCTGCAGCAGATCACCGCCATGACGGACATGCAGGAGGCCCCGCGGCCGGAACCCTGGACCGTGAGCGATGCGCCGGCACCCTTCGTGGCCGCCCAGCTCAAGGGCATCGTCGGCGTGGAGATCGAGATCACGCGGATCGAGGGGAAGTGGAAGGTGAGCCAGAACCGCACCGAGGCCGACCGGCTCGGCGTCTCGGCGGGGCTACGTCTGTCCCAGGACGATGCCTCCCATCGGATGGCGGCACTGGTCGATGCCCGCGGAGCCCCGCCCCGTGAATGACGGGAACGGCCCGAGGATCGAGCCCTGCACCCTCCAGTCGCTGGAGGAATGGGCCAATCTGCGCCATGCCCTCTGGCCGGAGGCTCCGGTCCAGGACCATCGCTCCGAAGCCGCGGCCATGCTTTGGGAGCAGAAGAAGGCTGCCGCCTTCCTTGTTCGCCTGCCCGACGGCACGGCGGCCGGCTTCGCGGAGGTCGCCCTGCGCCACGACTACGTGAACGGCTGCACCACCTCTCCAGTCGCCTTCCTCGAAGGAATCTATGTGGAGCCGGAGCACCGCCGCCGAGGGCTCGCCCGTCTGCTGTGCCGGGCGGTCGAGAATTGGGCGATGCATCTCGGCTGCCGCGAATTCGCATCCGACGCCCTCCTCGAAAACACCGCATCCCAGAACATGCACAAGGCTCTCGGCTTCGAAGAGACGGAGCGGGTCGTGTATTACCGGAAGCCGCTGTCGACCTCCTGAGCGTGGCGGGACATCCACCTGCTTCGCCATCACCGGCCTTGTGCCGGTGATCTCGATCAAGTGAGGCGCCGCACTCTTCTCATCGGGATGGTCGGGACAGGCCCGGCCATGACGAGGAGGGTTGTCACTCCCGGCCGATAAGAGGGTATCTAAAGGCCGGTCTCCCACGAGCCTATCTTCCCGACTCCCCACAGTCCCGCTACACACATCCCATGACCGACGGACTGATCCTGCATCCCGATCACAAGACCCGCTGCTGGTGGCCCGGCACCGATCCCTTCTATGTCGAATATCACGACCAGGAATGGGGCGTGCCGGAATTCGACGACCGCGCTCTGTTCGAGAAGCTCATTCTCGATGGCTTTCAGGCGGGCCTCTCCTGGATCACGATCCTGCGCAAGCGCGAGAATTTTCGCCGCGCCTTTGCAGGATTCGAACCTTCGGTGATCGCCCGTTTCGATCAGGCGCAGGTCGAGACGCTGATGCTCGATACCGGCATCGTGCGGAACCGCGCCAAGATCGAGGCGACGATCGCCGGAGCCCGTGCCTGGCTCGTGATCCAGGAGCGCGGCGGGTTCTCGCGCTTCCTGTGGGATTTCATCGACGGGCGGCCGGTCCAGACCAATGCGAAAACCCGCCGCGACGTGCCGACGGAAACGGAGGTCTCGCGCAAAATTTCGAAGGCCCTGAAGAAGGAGGGCTTCAACTTCGTCGGCCCCACCATCGTCTATGCCTTCATGCAGGCGGTGGGCATGGTGAACGACCATCTCACCGGCTGCTATCGCCATGCGGAATGTGCCGTGCTGGCGCATCGTGCGGAAAAGTGGCCCCGGTTTTCCGCTCCCAACGATGCGCCACTTGAGAAAGAGAGCATCGGATTGATCCCAAAAGTGGATTCCACTTTTGGGTCCGATGCTCCCGAGAAGCTTTGATGCCAAAGGAACCCCGCGTCTGGCAGCGGATGCTCTCCGGCCGCCGCCTCAACCTGCTCGATCCCTCGCCCCTCGACGTCGAACTCGACGACATCGCCCACGGTCTCGCCCGCGTCGCCCGCTGGAACGGGCAGACGGTCGGCGGGCACATCTTTTCCGTCGCGCAGCACAGCCTTCTCGTGGAGGCAATTGCAAACCACATCAACCCGGACATGTCGCGCGAGTGGCGTCTCGCGGTGCTGCTGCACGATGCGCCTGAATACGTGATCGGCGACATCATCTCGCCCTTCAAGGCGGTGATCGGCGATGCCTACAAGAGCATCGAAGCGGGTCTGCTCGGCGCCATCCATGTGCATTTCGGCCTGCCCGCCCAACCTGCGGCGGCGCTCAAGCGCTTCATCAAGCAGGCCGACCGACAGGCAGCCTTTCTGGAAGCGACCCATCTCGCCGGCTTCGGCCGCGAGGAGGCGATCAAGTTCTTCGGCCGCCCGGAGCCCCTGCCCCGGACCGTGCTCGCCCTGCTGGAGCCCTGGCCCGTGGCGGAGGCGGAAAACCGCTATCACCAGAAGGTCACGGCGGCGCTGGCATGCTAAAGATTTGAAACACCAATCTCATCCCGAGAGTCTGGCTGATCAAGGTCCGACAACCTCCTCACGTCATCACCGGCGTTGTGCCGGTGATCCCGATGAAGAGAGTTGCAGCGGTGTCATTCCCGGCCGGAGCGTCAGCGGAGGGGAAGGGAATCCACTTGCGTGCACAGCGCCATGGATCCCCTTCCCGCACTTCGTGCGCCGGGGATGACCGCGGAATGCTTCCTCGGCGCTGCCCTCTTCCAGTCGGGATGGCCGGGACATGCCCGGCCATGACGAGGAGGGGTGGATGACGGCGGGGGGAGCGCAGGATGAGCGAGCCTTTCGGATGAGGCCGGAGTTCGTTTCAACCGCAACAGCGATCCGAATCGTGTAATGCTTCTCGCCAACCCTGAGACCACACCCATGCCGACCCTGCACGTTTGCCCCCTCTCCCGCCTGCACGACACCGTGACCGCGACCCGCGCGAGCCATGTGGTGAGCCTCATGGGAGCCGGTGCCGCGGTGGAGCGCCCGGCCAGCATCGCGGCGGAGCGCCACCTCTTCATCGGCGTCAGCGATATCGTGGAGCCCCTGGAGGGCTATGTCCTGTCCGAGGCGGAGCATATCGAGCAGCTTCTCGCCTTCGTGCGCGCCTGGGGTCGGGAGAGCCCCCTGGTCCTCCATTGCTGGGCCGGCATCAGCCGCTCCACCGCTGCCGCCTATATCGCGGCCTGTGCTCTCGCGCCGGAACGGGACGAAGCAAGAATTGCGCTGGCTCTGCGGGAGGCTTCCCCCAGCGCGACCCCGAATGCTCGGTTCATCGCGCTGGCCGACGATCTCCTGGGCCGCCGGGGCCGGATGGTCGATGCCGTCCGCGCCATCGGTCGGGGTGCCGAGGCTATGGAGGGCATACCCTTTATGTTACAGCTTAGCTGCCGATAGCCGATTCCGCCCGGGACGGCCGCCGCGGTAACGCACGATCGGAGGCTGCCTCGGACGACATGGTCCTGCTTGCTCTGCTGGTCCTCAGCATTCCCGTCTGCGCCATCGCGGGGCTGGTTCTCGGCCTCTCCGCGCGCAGCAAGCTCGATCTTCTCCATCAGCGCATCGCGATTCTCGAAGGCGAGGTGCGGGCACTCAGAACACAGGCAGGCGAGCCGGCATCGTCAACCGATCGAGCCCCGCTCCCGGAAACGGCCACCGAACAGCCCGCGGAACCGGCACCAGAGCCTGTGCGGCCTCCCGAGGCAGCCAGGGCGACCGCGCCAGTCCCGTCCATTCAGGCCGCAGCGGCACAGCCCGCCGCAAAGACGCGGGACTTCGAAGAGAAACTCGGCTCACGCTGGGCCGTCTGGGTCGGCGGCGTCGCGCTGGCGCTCGGCGGCATCTTCCTCGTGCGCTATTCCATCGAGCAGAACCTGCTGAGCCCTGCGACCCGCATCGCCCTGGGCGGGTTCTTCGCGCTCCTCCTGATCGGAGCGGGTGAATGGTTGCGCCGGCGCGAGCGCGAATTCGCCCTGCCCGGCATTCCAAACGCGAACGTGCCGGCCATTCTCACGGCGGCTGGCACCTGCACGGCCTTCGCTTCGGCCTACGCAGCCTATGCCCTTTACGGCCTGATCGGCCCCGGCATGACCTTCGTGCTCCTGGGCCTTGTGGCGGTTCTCGCGATGGTCGCCGCGACCCTGCACGGCCCGATCCTCGCGGCCCTCGGACTGCTCGGTGCGATAGGAAGCCCGCTCCTGGTGTCCTCGGACAAGCCGCAACCCTGGGCACCGGTGATCTATCTCGCCTTCGTGGTGCTGCCCGTCTATGGCGTCGCACGTTTGCGCCTCTGGTGCTGGCTTGCGCTCGCTGCGCCCATCGGCGTGCTCGCCTGGACGTTCCTCATCTTCATCATGGACGACACGGATGCCCTGCCGGCCATGGTGCATCTCGTTATCCAGACCGGCCTTGCCGCCGTTTTCCTGGTGGTCGTCCCCTACCGACACGTTCCGGATGCGGAAGCGCGCATCGATTGGCCCGCCAGCGGCATTCTCCTCGCCTTCGCGCTGGCCGGGATCGCCGTTTCGGGGTCGGTCATTGCCGGGAACGGACGCCCGGTCTTCGTCGCCGCAATGGCGCTCGTGCTGCTTGCGACGGGCATCCGCTTCCCGCCGGCCGCTCCGGCTTCCGCCTGGGCGGCCCTGACCGTCACGGGCGCCCTTCTCGTCTGGCCCATTGCCGCCGAGATCGGCGGGACGCCCGAAAACCTCTTCTATCAAAGCGGCGATGCCTTTGCGGTGCGGCCGCACGCCCTTGAGACCTATCTCGCGCTCGCATTTCTGGCCCCCGCCGCCATCGCCGGAGCCTCGCTGGTCAGGTTGGCACGCTCGCCCGGGCTCCGCCTCTCCGCCGCCGCCTGCTATGCGGGAGCGGCCAGCGCCGGCCCTCTCCTGTCTCTCGTGGCCGCTTATTGGCGGGTGACGGAATTCGAGCGGAGCCTGTCCTTCGCCCTGGTCGCGGGCGGACTGGCTCTGGCCTTCGTGCTCGCATCCCAATGGCTCATGCGCCGAGAGCACGAGGAGGCAGCGCCCCTCCGCCTTGGCCTTGGCGCGACCGCCTCGGCGGCTCTCGCAGCCCTGGCGCTCGGCCTGACCTTCGCCCTCGACAAGGGCATGCTCACCGTCGCCTTCGCCCTAACAGCGCTGGGCACGGCCTGGATTGCCGACAGAATCGCCATTCCGGCCCTGCGCTACGCCGTGGGCACCATCGGGGTGATCATCTTAGGCCGGCTGATCTGGGACCCGACCATCGTGGGCGGAGATCCCGGTCCGGTCCTGATCAACTGGCTCCTCTGGGGCTACGGCGTTCCGGCCCTGGCCTTCATCGCCGCCAGCCGCCTGCTCCAGCGCACGGGCCGCAATTGGACCGTGCGGCTGACGGAGAGCCTCGGCATCGCCTTCGCGGCCTTCCTGGTCTTCTTCGAGATCCGCCACGCGCTCCGCGCCGGGGACCCGCTGGCAGTGACGACCGATCTTCTGGAGATCGGGCTCGTTGCGACAGAAAGCCTCGTCTTCGCGATCGTCCTCACACGCCTCGATATCCGGCAACCCGACCCGGTCTATCGCTGGGGCTCGCTCATCTTCAAAACCCTCTCCCTCATCCTCTGCGCCGGCGGGCTCCTTCTCGTCGCCAATCCCCTGCTGACGGAGGAGGAACTCCCAGGCGGGCCGCTCTTCAATGCCCTAATTCCGGCCTATCTGCTGCCGTCCATTCTGGCCGCCGGACTGGCCCTTGTCGAACGGCGCAACCGGCCCCGCTCCTACAGCCTGTCCTCGGCCGTTCTGAGCCTGCTCCTGTTCTCGGCCTATATCGGCCTGGCGATCAGACGGATCGCGGCGGGTCCCCAGCTGGCGCTTTGGCAGGGGTTCACCCAAGGAGAACAATGGAGCTATTCGCTCGCCCTGCTTCTCATCGGCATCCTCCCGCTCGGCCTGGGGCTCGCCTTCAACAACCGCCCGGCCCGCCTCATCTCGGCGTTCTATCTCGTGCTGGCCGTTCTCAAGGTCTTCATCGTCGACCTCGCCAATCTGGAGGGCGTGATGCGCGCCCTGTCATTTATCGGCCTCGGGCTTGTTCTCATCGGCATCGGTCTCGTCTATCAGAGACTCCTCGCACGCCGACCAAGCGATGCCGCAATTCCATCGTGAGATGGCATAAGGACAGACACGGATAGCCGCATGACCGACACCGCTTCCATCAAGACCCTCCCCTTCGAAAAGGCCCTGGCCGAACTCGAGGACATCGTCCGCCGTCTCGAGCGCGGCGATGTGCCCCTGGAGGATTCGATTGCGATCTATGAGCGCGGCGAAGCCCTGAAGAAGCATTGCGAGCAGCTCCTCAAGAAGGCCGAAGCCCGCATCGAGAAGATCACCATCGGACCTGACGGCGCCGCCTCTGGGACGACACCGCTGGATGTAGCAGAGTAGTCAGGCTTGGTAGGAAATGCCTGAGTGTCGCGTTTGACCCCGGCCCTGCGCGACCTTATCTCCTTGAGATGGCCTCCGGCTGAAGTTTGGCGAGTATAACGTTGTCCACACCTCTCCTCGACACCATCAAGACCCCGGACGATCTGCGTCAATTGCCCGAAAGCCAGCTCCGGCAGGTGGCGGACGAGCTGCGGACCGAGACGATCAGCGCCGTGTCCGTCACCGGCGGGCATCTGGGCGCGGGCTTAGGAGTCGTCGAGCTGACGGTGGCGCTGCATTACGTGTTCGACACCCCCCGGGACCGGCTGATCTGGGACGTGGGCCACCAGGCCTATCCCCACAAGATCCTCACGGGCCGCCGGGACCGGATCCGGACCCTGCGCCAGGCGGACGGGCTGTCGGGCTTCACCAAGCGCTCGGAGAGCGAATACGACCCCTTCGGTGCAGCCCATTCCTCCACCTCGATCTCGGCCGGCCTCGGCATGGCCGTGGCGCGGGATCTGGACGGCAAGAGGAACAACGTCATCGCTGTGATCGGCGACGGCGCCATGTCGGCCGGTATGGCCTATGAGGCCATGAACAATGCCGGCGCCATGCATTCGCGCCTCATCGTCATCCTCAACGACAACGACATGTCCATCGCGCCGCCGACCGGCGCCATGTCGTCCTATCTCGCCCGCCTCGTCTCCGGCGGCACCTATCGCGGCATCCGCGAGACCGCCAAGCAGCTGGCAAAGAAGCTGCCGAAATTCATCTACGAGAAGGCCCAGCGCGCCGAGGAATTCGCCCGCGGCTTCTGGACCGGCGGCACCATGTTCGAGGAGCTCGGCTTCTACTATGTCGGCCCCATCGACGGGCACAATCTCGACCACCTGCTGCCGATCCTGAAGAACGTCCGCGACACCGAGACCGGTCCGATCCTGGTCCACGTGGTCACCAAGAAGGGCAAGGGCTACGCGCCCGCGGAGGCGGCGGCCGACAAGTACCACGGCGTCGTCACCTTCGACGTGGTGACGGGCGCCCAGACCAAGGCCAAGGCCAACGCCCCCTCCTACACCAAGGTGTTCGGCGAGAGCCTGATCAAGGAGGCGCACAAGGACGACAGGATCGTCGCCGTCACGGCCGCCATGCCGTCCGGCACCGGCGTCGATCTCTTCGGCAAGGAATTCCCCACCCGCACCTTCGATGTCGGCATCGCCGAGCAGCATGCGGTGACGTTTGCCGCCGGCATGGCGACGGAGGGCTACAAGCCGTTCTGCGCTATCTATTCGACGTTCCTGCAGCGAGCCTACGATCAGGTCGTGCATGACGTGGCGATCCAGAACCTGCCCGTCCGATTCGCTCTCGACCGGGCCGGCCTCGTGGGCGCCGACGGCCCGACCCATGCGGGCTCCTTCGACATCGCTTATCTCGGCTGCCTGCCGAACATGGTGGTGATGGCCGCCGCCGACGAGGCGGAACTGGTCCATATGGTGGCAACCGCTGCAGCCTATGATGCCGGTCCCATCGCCTTCCGCTATCCGCGCGGCGAAGGCGTGGGCGTCGACATGCCCGAAAAGGGGGTGCCGCTTTCCATCGGCAAGGGCCGGATCGTCAAGGAGGGCAGCCGCATCGCCATCCTGACGCTCGGCACCCGCCTCTCCGAGGCCCTGAAGGCGGCAGAGGAGCTGGAGGCCCGCGGCCTGTTCACCACCGTGGCGGATGCCCGCTTCGCCAAGCCCCTGGACGAGGACATGATCCTGCGGCTTGCCCGCGATCACGAGGTCCTCGTGACCATCGAGGAAGGCTCCATCGGCGGCTTCGGCTCCTACGTGCTGCAGCTTCTCGCCGACAAGGGAGCGCTCGACCGGGGCAGCCTCAAGGTGCGCTCCATGGTCCTGCCCGATATCTACCAGGACCAGGACAAGCCCGAGCGCATGTATG
>KI912026.1:284466-297855 GCA_000517005.1 Microvirga lupini | reverse complement strand
ATCCTGTTCCAGTCGAGCACGTTCCACCAGGCCTTGAGATAATCCGGCCGGCGGTTCTGGTATTTCAGGTAATAGGCGTGCTCCCACACGTCGTTGCCCATCAGGACCCGCTGCCCGTCCATCAGGGGCGTATCCTGGTTGGGCCTCGTCGCCAGGGCGAGCTTGCCGTCGCGGGTCACCGTGACGAAGACCCAGCCGGCGCCGAACTGCCTCTCGCCTGCCGTGTTGAAATCGGTCTGGAACTTCTGGAATCCGCCGAGATCCCGGTCGATGGCCGCCTTCAGCTCCCCCGAGGGCTCGCCGCCGGAGCCGCCCATGATCTGCCAGAACATGGTGTGATTGGCATGGCCCCCGCCGTTGTTGCGCACGGCCGTGCGAATCGACTCAGGGACCTTGCTCAGGTTCGCCAGCATGTCCTGGAGCGGCACCTTGGCCGCCTCGGCGTTCTGGTTCAGGGCCGCGTTGAGATTGTTGACATAGGCCGCATGGTGCTTGCCATGGTGGATCTCCATGGTCTGGGCATCGATATGCGGTTCGTTCTTGGACGGCGCGTAAGGCAAGGGGTCGAGCTTGAAGGGGCCGGATGGGGCTTGCGCCCAAGCGCGGGGAATGGCAGCGCTGGCGGCCAGCAGGGTTGCACCTGTCAGAAGATGTCGACGGCTGAGCATGGGACCTCCGTTGGCCTCGAGAGAATTGTGAACGGAGATGTTCTAGGGCGGGACTTGGTTCCTGCCCATAAAAGGATCGTGAACCAGATGGATACGAGGCTCCAATGACCCGCAGGCGTGCCGATGTGGTCTTGGTCGAGCGCGGCTTCTTCGCAAGCCGCGCCCGGGCGCAGGAGGCGATTGCGGCCGGCCTCGTGACCGTGAACGGCGCCGTCATTCGTAAAGCCTCCGATGCGGTCCCCGAGGAGGCCATCATCACGGCCGAGCAGCCACACCCTTATGTATCCCGCGGCGGCGTGAAGCTGGCGGCGGCGCTCGACGCGTTCCACATTGACCCGAAGGACAAGATCTGCCTCGACATCGGCGCCTCCACGGGCGGCTTCACGGAGGTGCTTCTGAAGCGCGGCGCCGCCCATGTCTATGCGGTGGATGTCGGGCACGGGCAGTTGCACCCCACCATCGTCGGCAATGCGCGGGTGACGAATTTCGAGGGCACGGATGCCCGCTGGCTTGGTCCGGAGCTCATCCCGCAACTGGCCGATCTGCTGGTCTCGGACGTGAGCTTCATTTCGCTCAAACTCGTTCTGCCTTCTGCCATCGCCCTGCTGAAGCCTCGGGCGGAGCTCGCCGTTCTCGTGAAGCCGCAATTCGAGGCCGGCCGAGACCATGTGAAGAAGGGTATCGTACGTGACGAGGCGGTGCATCGCGCCGTATGCGACGACATGACGGCCTTCGTCACGTCGCTCGGCTTCACCGTCATCGGGCTCGTCCCTTCGCCGATCGAGGGCGGGGACGGCAATCGTGAATTCTTGTTGGGAGCCCGCATTGGCTGAACAGGTCACCATCAGGCGCCTCGGCGCGAAAGCCGACGGCATTGCGGAGACGTCGTCCGGCCCGGTCTTCGTGCCGAAGGTGCTGCCGGGCGAGACCGTCACCATCGAACGCGACGGATCGCATGCGCGTCTCGTCAGCATCGATGTGGCATCGCCCGAGCGCGAGACACCGTTCTGTCCGTATTTCGACGAATGCGGTGGCTGCGCGACGCAGCACATGAAGCACGGCTTCTATCAGGCGTGGAAGCAGGAGACGCTCGTTCATACCTTGAAGCAGGCGCGGATCGAGGCACCTGTCGAGCCGCTCGTCGATGCCCATGGCGAAGGACGCCGGCGCGTCACGCTGCATGTGCGCTTTCCCGACCGCGCCATGCATGTGGGCTTCATGGCGCCGCGCAGCCACCAGATCGTCGAGATCGCGTTCTGCCCCATCACGGAACCCGCCTTGAAGGAGCAGGCGCCCGCCATCGCGCGGGTCATCGGCGAGCACCTGAAAGGCCCGCGTAAGCCGCTCGACATCCAGATCACCGCGACGCAGACCGGCTTCGATGTGGATGTGCGCGGATACGGTCCTCTCAAGGATCCGGACCGCCTCCGCCTCATCAATCTCGCAGCCAGCCTCGATCTCTCGCGCCTGTCGATCCACGGCGATGTGATCGTCGAACGGCGTCCTCCCGCCATCGCGATGGGCCGCGCAGCCGTCGTCCCGCCCGCAGGCTCGTTCCTGCAGGCGACGAGGCTCGGCGAGGAGACGCTGGCCGGCTTCGTCACCGAGGCCTGCGCGCGGGCCAAGCGCGTGGCCGATCTCTTTGCCGGAACAGGCCCCTTCTCATTGCGGATTGCGGAGAAGGCGGATGTTCATGCGGTCGAATTCGACAAGGGCTCGATGACAGCCCTCGACAAGGCCGCGCGGGCGACGCCCGGTCTGCGCCGGGTCACGACGGAAGCCCGTGACCTCTTCCGCCGACCGCTGCTGACACCGGAACTCAACGCCTTCGACGCCGTCGTGCTCGATCCACCGCGCGCGGGCGCGGAAGCACAGGTGAAGCAGATCGCCGTGTCGAAGGTCCCGCTCGTGGTGAGCGTCTCCTGCGACGCCGCCACATTCGCCCGCGACGCCGCGATCCTGATCGGCAGCGGCTATCGACTCGAGCGCGTCATCCCAGTCGATCAGTTCAAGCATTCCCCGCATCTCGAGGTCGTCGGCATCCTGAGGCGGGACGTAGTGAAGAAGCGGCGGTAGTCGAAAGGGTGTCATCCCCGGCGGCCCGCAGGGCCGGAAAGGGGATCCATAATCCAGGGTGGTGAGTGGATTCCCTTCCCCTGCGATGGCTTCGCCATCTCCGGCCGGGAATGACACTGCCGCATTCCCTCCCACGTCATGGCCGGGCCTGTCCCGGCCATCTCGATAATGAGAAGCGCTACGCCTTTCGCATCGGGATCACCGGCACAAGGCCGGTGGTGACGTGGAGAGTATTGGATCCTCTTCCCGGCCTGTAGCGTCCGGGATGACCGTGTGTGAAGGCTCAGAATAAGCTCCCCTGCTCGTCCTCGTCGCTGGAGAGCGGCTTCTTCCCCTTCTTGCTTTCCTTGACCGGTGCAGGCTCCGGCCGGGCGAGCGGCTCCATCAGGCCCGGATCGTCGTTCTCGACCTTGTTCACGCGGCTCGATACCGGCACCATGTCGAGCCAATCGTCGGGACAGGGGCGCACCAGGCGCATCACGTCGGCGCGCTCGTCGCGCACATCGAGCCATGCGGCGATGTCATCCTCGGAGAGGATCACCGGCATGCGGTCGTGCACGGCCGAGAGCGTGCCGTTGGCGTCGGTCGTCACGATGGCGGCCGTATCGATCTCGCTGCCGTCCGGACTGATGTATGTCTCCCACAGGCCTGCCATCGGCATGGGCTTGCGGCTGCGCGGACGGATCAGGAACGGCGTCTTCTCCCGCCCCTCGCGCCGCCATTCATAGAAGCCGTCGGCGAGCAAGATGCAGCGCCGACGCTTCAGCGCCGCCTTGAAGGTGGGCTTGGTCTGCAGCGTCTCGCCACGGGCATTGATGACGAGAGGAAAGTCCTTCGGATCCTTCGCCCAGGACGGCAGGAAGCCCCAGCGCACCAGCATGAAGTGCCGCTCGCCCCGATCTTCCAGCACGATCGGCACGGGCTGCGTGGGAGCTACGTTGTAGCGCGGAGGAAAGTTGGGCTGTTCGGAATAGCCGAAGAAATCCCGATAGATGTCGGGAGGGAGCGTGATCGCATAGCGCCCGCACATGATGATTTCCTCCAAGTTTCTAGCACTCTCTCCCTCATCCTGAGGAGGTCACGCAGTGACCGTCTCGAAGGAGGATCCAGAGAGCACTGGAGACGCCCTGATCTTTCGAGACGGACCTAAAGGTCCTCCTCAGGATGAGGGCTCAGGTGGGGCTCAATTCAGATGTTACAACCACCGCTTCCAGCGGAAGAAGAGATAGGGCAGCACGGCGGCGAGCACCATCAGGGTGATCGCCCAGGGATAGCCGAATTCCCACTCAAGTTCCGGCATGATCTTGAAATTCATGCCGTAGAGCGACGAGACCAGAGTCGGCGGCAGGAAGATCACCGACATGACCGAGAAGATCTTGATGATGTCGTTCTGCTCGATGGTGACGAGGCCGAGCGTGGCATCGAGCAGGAACTGGATCTTGTTGGACAGGAAGGTCGCGTGCTCCTCGATGGATTGCACGTCGCGCAAGGCGGTGCGCCATTCCGACTGGTAGCCCGCGGTCTTCTGCGGCCGCGGCATGCTGGCGGAGAGGAACAGCAGCATGCGCTCTACCGAGACCATGCTCTCGCGCACGTTGGAGATGATATCGCCCTTGCGACCGATGGATTTGAGCGCCACGCGATAGGAGGCGGCCCGGCGCGCACCCCGCTTCTCGTTCTCGAAGATCGCCTGCGACAGACGGTCGATGCGTGTTCCGACGGTCCCAAGAATTTCCGCCGCGCGGTCGATGATGGTCTCGAGCAATCCGTCGAGCACGGCCTCGGGCTGATGCCGGCATCCGCCCGGCTTCACGGCCCGCGCCATGAACATGCTGAAGGAACGCGGCTCGCCGTAGCGCACGGTCACGAGAGCCCTCTCGGTCAGGATGAACGAGACGTCGATGAGCTTGGGAGCATCCGTGTCGGAACTGCACAGGACGCGCGCGGTCATATAGCGCGCATTGTTCTCGTGGTAGAGGATCTCGGAAGGCTCGATATCCGCCATCTCCTCTTTTGTCGGGATCTCGATATTGAGATGGGCCTCGACGAGTTTGTCCTCCTCTCGGGTCGGATCGATCAGGTCGATCCACAGGGCATCGGAAGGGATCGGCTCACCCGGCGGAAGAACAGCACGGTCGAGGGACTCGCCCATCGCCCCCCTCACCTGCGCCGGCTTGTGGATTACGATCATATGCGCTCTCGCCCCTTGGAAGTCATATCATTTCAGATCGATGGAGGCTTTGTACTCTCACGAGATCCCCATGTCATTCCCGGACCCGCAGCGGAGCACATAGGGCGCCACGGATCCCTTTCCGACCTTCGGCCACCGGGCCTGACATCCACCACGTCATCACCGGCCTCGTGCCGGTGATCCCGATGATGTGAAGCGCCGTGCTCTTCCAGTCGGGATGGCCGGGACAAGCCCGGCCATGACGTCGGAGGGTGTCATTCCTGGCCCGAGCGTCGGCGGATCCGCTTAACGCAGGGATGACAGGGGTGGCGTATCGTCAGGGACGAAGAAATCGGGCGCCAGGGGTTTCGACGGGTCAACCCGGTACTTCTCGAAATCGGTCACGCCCTCGCCGTGCAGGAAGACGTCGTCGATGAGGAAGTGGCCCGAGAAGCTCTTCGAAGGCTTCTGAAAGATCGCATACGCGGTATCGGCCAGAATCTCGGGCGTGCGGCTTGCCTGGACGAGCGCATCGCCGCCGAGCAGGTTTCTGACCGCGCTCGTGGCAATGGTCGTGCGCGGCCAGAGTGCGTTGACGGCGATGCCCTTGCTCCGCAGTTCCCCTGCGAGGCCCAGGACGCAGAGGCTCATGCCGTATTTCGCTATGCTATAGGCGAGATGCGGCGCAAACCACTTTTCGCTCATGTCGAGGGGCGGCGAGAGCATGAGGATGTGCGGGTTCTCGGCCTTTTCCAGATGCGGAATGGCATATTTCGAGACCATGTAGGTGCCGCGCGTGTTGATCTGGTGCATCAGATCGAAACGCTTCATGTCGGTCTGCGGCGTCGGTGTGAGGCTGATGGCGCTCGCATTATTGACCACGATGTCGAGACCGCCGAAGGTCGCGACCGTTGTCTCGATCGCGCCCTTCACCGCCTCCTCGTCGCGTACGTCGACCACGAGCGGCAGCGCCTTGCCGCCCGCCGCCTCGATCTCTTCCGCCGCCGTGTAGATCGTACCGGGAAGTTTTGGGTGCGGCTCGGCGGTCTTCGCCGCGATGACGACATTCGCACCATCCCTGGCGGCGCGAAGCCCGATGGCAAGACCGATGCCGCGCGAGGCGCCGGTGATGAAGAGGGTTTTACCTTTGAGGCTCATGAGGTCAGCTCGCCAATGCCAGGGTTGCATCCTGCAGGAAACCTGCGCCACTCATCACCGTATCCTCCAGGCCTTTCGCACCCACGGCGATGTTCTCGGCAAAGAAGCGGCAGAGCGCGATGCGGCCGGCATGAGCCGGATCCGCATCGCCGGCGGCTGCCTGCGCCTGCGCGGCAAGCGCCATCTCGGCCAGAGCCGCGCCGCCCTGGGCCAGTGCGAAGAGGCGTAGGTAAGGCGTCGCGCCGGCCAGCGCCTCGCCCTGCGCATTGGACGAGACCACCTGCAGCAGATAGCTCGTTGCTCGGTCGAGACTTTCGATGGCATCGCGCAGGCGCGGCGCGGTGGCCCCGAAGGCGGGCGTGCCCTCCTTCAGAAGCCGCGCCACGGTGGCGCGCATGGAGGCGATCTGCACCCGCACCGTCTCGCCGCCGGAGAGCGGCAGCTTGCGCGTGACGAGATCGATGGCCTGAATGCCGTTGGTGCCCTCGTAGATCGGCGCGATGCGTGCGTCGCGGAAATGCTGCGCGGCGCCCGTCTCCTCGATATAGCCCATGCCGCCATGGACCTGCACGCCGAGCGAGGCCACCTCCACGCCGATATCGGTCGAGAAGGCTTTTGCCACGGGAGTCAAAAGGGAGGCGCGTTCGTTTGCCTTTTTCCGGCGCGCGGGATCCTCTTCGAGATGCGCGCGATCGATGGCTTCCGCCGTCATGTAGCAGATCGCACGCGCCGCAGCGGTCAGCGCCTTCATAGTAAGCAGGTTGCGCTGCACGTCCGGATGCACGACGATCGGGCTCATGCCATCCGCTGCGCCGATGGCGCGGCCCTGCTTGCGTTCGTTGGCGTAAGAGAGAGCCTGCTGATAGGCGCGCTCCGCAATCGCCACGCCCTGCAGGCCCACCGCGAGGCGGGCATTGTTCATCATCGTGAACATGCAGGCAAGGCCACGATTCTCCTCGCCGACAAGCCAGCCGATGGCGCCGTCATTGTCGCCGAAGATCATGGTGCAGGTAGGCGAAGCATGGATGCCGAGCTTGTGCTCGATGGAATGGCAGCGCACGTCGTTCCGCGTGCCATCGGCCAAGAATTTCGGCACGAGGAAGAGCGAGATGCCGCGCGTGCCGGCCGGCGCATCAGGCAGGCGCGCGAGCACGAGATGGACGATATTATCGGTGAGATCGTGCTCGCCGTAGGTGATGAAGATCTTCTGGCCTGTGATGCGATAGGTGCCGTCGCCCGCGCGCTCGGCGCGCGAGCGGATCGCCGCGAGATCGGAGCCCGCCTGCGGCTCCGTGAGATTCATGGTCGCTGTCCACTCGCCCGAGACGAGCTTTTCGAGATAGCGACTCTTCAGATCGTCAGAGGCATGCTGGACCAGTGCCTCGATGGCGCCCATGGTCAGCACGGGGCCGATCCCGAAGGCCATGGAGGCGGAGTTCCACATCTCGACGCAGGCCGAATTCAGAAGCGTTGGTAGCCCCTGCCCGCCATATTCCACGGGACCTGGAAGCGCATTCCATCCAGCTTCCGTCCAGGCCTTGTAGGCCTGTTTCCAGCCCGGAGCGGTGGTCACCGCGCCGCCCTTCAGGGTCACACCATGCCGGTCGCCCTCGCGGTTGAGGGGCGCGATCACATCATTGGCGAAGCGGCCCGCCTCCTCCAGGATGGTCGCGGCCAGATCGGCGGAGAGATCGCCATAGACGCCGTCGGCCGCGGCCCGGTCGAGGCCCGCCACATGCCGCATGGTAAAGACGATGTCCGGGACAGGCGCGCGGTAGGTCATCAACGTTTCCTCTCAATGACGGGGCTTTTCAGGTTGACGCATGTTCTCGCGCCGTTAAACCCGCCCGGCAAGGGTCAATACAAACAGGCAAATGCCCATTGGGTAAAGGATAGTTTAGACGTGAACGATCACGGGTCAATGCGCCAAACGGAGCGCTTGCCGGCCGATGCGGTGGGCCTTGCCCAGGCGGCGGCCATCCTGCGGCGCAGTGGCCTCGTGGCCTTCCCGACCGAGACGGTCTACGGCCTCGGCGCCGACGCGACCGATGCGGAAGCGGTCGCCCGCATCTATGCCGCCAAGGAGCGCCCGAGCTTCAACCCGTTGATTTCCCATGTGGACAGCTTCCGGACGGCCCGCAGCCAAGGCGCCTTCGACGAGATGGCCACGCGCCTTGCGGAGGCCTTCTGGCCCGGTCCGCTGACTCTCGTGGTGCCGGTCGCCCCGACCTGCACCATCTCCGATCTCGCCCGCGCCGGCCTCGACAGCATCGGCCTGCGGGTCCCGGCCCATCCCCTCGCCCATGCGCTTCTGGAACAGGTGGGCCGCCCCGTGGCCGCACCCTCGGCCAACCGCTCGGGCCGGGTGAGTCCGACCGATGCGGACCATGTGCTGGGCGATCTCGACGGACGCATCGACGCAGTGCTCGATGGGGGAGCGTCACGGGTGGGCGTCGAATCGACCATCGTCTCGTGCTTGGGCGGCGTGCCTCGCCTGCTCCGCCCTGGCGGTATTCCCCGCGAAGCCATCGAGGCGCTGCTCGGCAAAAGGCTCCAAGGCGGACCGGAAGCAGGTTCCAACCCTCTCGCCCCTGGCATGCTCGCTTCGCACTATGCGCCTCGGGCGCAGGTGCGCCTGAACGCGACGAGCCTTCGGGCGGGCGAGGCCGCACTGCTGTTCGGCGCAAGCGCTCCACAAGGCATAGAGATGGCCCACGCGACGTTGAACCTCAGCAAAAACGGCGACCTCGTGGAGGCCGCCGCTCATCTGTTTTCCTATCTCAGGCAGCTCGATGCGTCGGGGGCGGCCACCATCGCGGTAAGCCCCATCCCGGAAACCGGTCTGGGAGAAGCCATCAACGACCGCCTGAAGCGCGCAGCAGCGGAACGGTAATCCGCTCCGAACCACAACATGTCATCACCGGCCTTGTGCCGGTGATCCCGACGCGAGAGGCACGGTGCTTCTCTTGATCGGGATGGCCGGGACAGGCCCGGCCATGACATGAGGGTTTGTTACTTCGCAGCGAGCTTCGCCGCGATCTGAGCCACATGCCGGCCCTGGAAGCGGGCGCCGTCGAGATCGATCTCCGTCGGCTGGCGCGAGCCGTCGCCGGCCGCGATGGTGGATGCACCATAGGGCGAACCACCGCGGATCTGATCGACACCCATCTGGCCCTGGAACGAGTAAGGCAGGCCGACGATCACCATGCCGTGGTGCAGGAGCACCGGCAGCGTGGTCAGGATGGTGGCTTCCTGGCCGCCGTGCTGCGTCGCCGTGGAGGTGAAGACCGAGCCGACCTTGCCGATGAGCTTGCCTTGTGCCCACAGGCCACCGGTCTGATCGAGGAAGTTCTTCATCTGCGCCGTCATGGTGCCGTAGCGGGTCGGCGTGCCGATGATGATGGCGTCGTATTCAGGCAGCTCCTCGACGGTGGCGATGGGAGCCTTCTGGTCGGTCTTGTAATGGGCGGCCTGAGCCACCTCGGTCGGGACGAGCTCCGGCACGCGCTTCACCGCTACCTCGGCGCCGGCCTCACGGGCGCCTTCGGCGGCGCATAGGCCATCTGCTCGATGTGGCCCCAAGACGAATAATACAGAACCAGAACCTTGGTCATGTGAACTCCGATCGTTTGAGATGGGACGCAGAGCGGCCGGCTTCCGGCCTCACGTTGCTGGAGCCGGAAGGGCACCGCCTGCTGTTGTTGGACGTAACGGAGGATAATCTTTCCCTGCTGCAAAACCAGTGGTAGATTTGCAGGGCCTCTCTTGCGCGAATGCAAATCCATGACCAAGCAGCAGCATCTCGACTGGGACGATTTCAGGCTCGTGAAAATCATCGCGGAGGCCAGTGGTCTTGCCGGAGCCGCCGAGCGGCTTGGCGTCAATCATTCGACGGTCTTCCGCAGGCTCGGCCAGATGGAAGACAATCTCGGAGTCAAACTCTTCGAGCGTCACCGGACCGGCTATGTTCTCACCCCCGCCGGGGAAGAGATGTCGGCGCTTGCCGAGCAGATGGACGAGAACGTCACCGCCTTCACGCGCAAGCTCGCCGGGCAGGCCGTGGCACCCACCGGGGAGTTGCGGGTCACGACCAATGACACGCTGCTCGTCCACCTCCTGACCCCGATCTTCGCCCGCTTCATCACGGCCTGTCCCGAGATGCGGCTCGACGTGGTGCTCGCCAACCAAGCGCTCAACCTGTCGAAGCGCGATGCGGATGTGGCGATCCGCGCCACCGACGATCCGCCGGAGACGCTCGTCGGACGCCGCGTGGCGACGATTGCCTGGGCAATCTACGGGCGAGCAGCGGATTTTCCCGATGTTCGGAGTCTTGGCGATGTCAACCTCGCCGACTTGTTCGACCGTCACTGGGTCGCTCTCGGCGACAATCTGGCGACCATGAAGGTCGCCCGTTTCGTGCGCGAGCACGTGACGCCGGAAAACATCGTCTACAAGGTCAACACGGTACTCGGCCTGTCCGAGGCGGTTCAGGCCGGAACCGGCATCGGCCCCCTGCCCTGCTTCATTGCGGATACCAATCCCGATCTCGTCCGATTGTCGGACATCAACGCGGATTTCTCGGCGGGCCTCTGGCTCCTGACCCATCCGGACCTGCGCCAATCGGCCCGCGTGCGGGCCTTCATGGATTTCATGGCGGCCGAGATCGCCAAGCAGAAGAGATGGATCGAGGGAGCCGGAAAGAAGGCTCCGGTGCCGGCTCCGACGGCTTAGTTATTGATTTCACCATCCCGATGTGAAAGGCGCAGCGCTTCTCATTATCGAGATGGCCGGGACAAGCCCGGCCATGACGTGAGAGAATTGTCAGCGCGCGATCTCCACCACCACCCGGCCCTTGATCTTGCCCTCGACGATCGTCCTGCCTGCTTCGAGCACCTGATCGAGCGGGATCGTCGAGGTCATGGCGGCGAGCTTGTCGTGGTCGAGGTCGCGGGCGATCCGGTTCCAGGCTTCGATCCGCAGCGCCTTCGGAGCCATGACGGAATCGACGCCGAGCAATGCGACATTGCGCAGGATGAAGGGCGCTACGGTGGCCGGCAGATCCATCCCGCCCGCGAGGCCGCAGGCGGCAATCGCACCGCCGTATTTCGTCATGGACAGGACATTGGCAAGCGTCGTGGAGCCGACCGTATCGACGCCTGCCGCAAAGCGCTCCTTGGCGAGCGGACGGGACGGGCCCGTGAGTTCGCTGCGGTCAATGATCTCGGCGGCACCGAGACCTTTCAGGTAATCCGCTTCCTCGGGCCGCCCCGTGGAGGCGATCACGTGCCAGCCGGCTTTGGCGAGGAGCGCCACGGCGACCGAGCCGACACCACCGACGGCACCTGTGACGACGGCGGGACCGCGATCCGGGCTCAAGCCATGCCGCTCCAGGGCCATCAGGCAGAGCATCGCCGTGTAGCCTGCGGTGCCGACGGCCATGGCCTGCTCCGGTGACAGACCCTGCGGCAGCGGGATCAGCCAGTCGCCCTTGACACGAACTTTCTCCGCATAGGCACCGAGATGGGTCTCCCCTAAGCCCCAGCCGTTGAGCACCACCGCATCGCCGGGCTTGAATTCGGGATTCGAGGAGGTTTCCACGGTACCGACCAGATCAACGCCGGGAATCATCGGAAAGCGGCGCACCACCGGCGCCTTGCCGGTGATTGCGAGGCCGTCTTTGTAGTTCAGCGTCGAATGCGACACGCGCACGGTCACATCGCCGTCCATGAGATCCGCCTCATTGAACGTGCGGATCCCGACAGTCTGACCTGCTTCATTCTTGTCGATGACAACGGCCTTGAACGTGCTCATGCCGATTCCTCCCCGCACCCATTTGTGGCGCGGCGGAGGATCAGGGCAAGCAGTTCGGGCTCATTCCTTCGCAGCAGAAGCCGGCTTACTCCGCAGGCTGCAGGGCGGGCTCGCGCGTGACCGGCTGCTCCTTGATCGGCAGGTTGATCAGGGCGGAGGCGAGGCCCAGCAGAACCGAGAGCCACCAGACCGCGCTGTAATTGCCGTTGATCTCGTAGAGCAGCCCGCCGAGCCACACGCCGAGGAAGCCGCCGACCTGATGGGAGAAGAAGGCGAAGCCGTAGAGCATGGCCATGTAGCGGGTGCCGAACATCAGCATCACGAGGGAGGATGTGGGCGGCACGGTGGAGAGCCAGAGCAGGCCGATGGAGATGCCGAACAGGATCGAGGTTACGGGTGTGGCCGGGATCAGGATGAAGGCGGCGATCGCCACCGAGCGGCCGAGATAGATCCAGGCGAGCAGCCAGCGCTTCGACATGCGGGTGGAGAGCCAGCCCGAACCGAGAGAACCGACTGCGTTGGCAAGGCCGATCACCGCAAGCGTCCATCCGCCGACGGCAGCCGAGAGGCCCGCATCCTTGAGATAGGCCGGCAGGTGCACGGTGATGAAGGCGAGCTGAAAGCCGCAGGTGAAGAAGCCGAGCACGAGCAGCACATAGGAGCGGTGCCGGAACGCTTCGGTCAGCGCCTGGCGGATCGACTGATTCGGCACCGCGGCCGCTCCGGCCTGGGCGGTATCGCCGGTCGGCCGCGTGGCAAGAGCGAGAGCGAGCGGCATGACGAGCAGGACGCTTGCGGCGAAGACCAGCAGCGCCTGCTGCCAGCCGAAAGAATCGATCAGCACGTTGCCGATAGGCGGGAACAGGAACTGGCCGAAGGAGCCTGCCGCCGTGCCGGCGCCGAAGGCCATGGGCCGCCACTTCTCCGGCAGGAGCTTGCCGAAAGCGCCGAGCACCAGATTGAACGAGCAGCCGGAAAGGCCGAAGCCGATGAGCACGCCAGCGCCGAGATGCAGAACGCCGGGCGTGGTCGCATAGGCCATCACGACGAGGCCGAGCGCATAAAGAAGCGCGCCCGCGCAGAGCACCCGGAAGGCCCCGAACCGATCCGCCACGGCGCCGGCAAAGGGCTGGCCCAGGCCCCAGAGCAGATTCTGGATCGCGATGGCGAAGCCGAAGGTGTCCCGGCCCCAGCCATATTCCGTGATCATGGGGAGCTGGAACAGGCCGGACGATGCTCGCGGGCCGAAGGTGATCAGGGCGATCAAACAGCCGCAGATGACGATGAGCTCGGGGGAGACACGGGATCGAGCGGGGGAAGCGGACATGCTCATGGCCCTCAAGGGGAAACAAGGGTGCGCAGACTAACCGAAGTCATGCATCTGCGACATTGAAAGTTTGTAGGCTTTGGTATGATGAAACGTGATGGGTGCAGGTGGAAGATTAAGGCCCGCTTGCATCAAACGTGTAAAAGTCAGGATTTGACCTGTCAGACAGTGTCGAACTA
>KI912026.1:282522-284366 GCA_000517005.1 Microvirga lupini | reverse complement strand
CTCTAAGTCGCGTCCTGCACGAGGAAGTCGAGTTCAGAGCCTGCCGTTCTGGCATGATTGCTCTCAGCTTGGGCGAGGTGGGCCGTCAAGCCCCGAAGCCGCCTGGCGGTGCGCCGCAGGCGCAGGGCTTGAGGGCCCGCCGAAGCTCCAAGCCATTATTCAAGCTGCCAGAGTGCAAGTCGCTCGCACACTGTCCGTCAAATCAAGTTCAGGATTCTACACATTCACGCTGTCATCCCCGGCGGTCCGCAGCACCGGGAAGGGGATCCACTCACACGTGAGCGTTTGATGGATTCCCTTCCCCTCCGATGGCTCCGCCATCTCCGGCCGGGAATGACACCCTCTTGTCATGGCCGGACCCGTCCCGGCCATCTCACTTCGAAGAGCGCTACACCACGAAGAAATCCTGGTGGCCGATCTTCAGGTTCTTGCCGAGGGTGGCAATCTTCACGGGGGCGGCGGAACCCGTGCCGTCCGCGTATAGGAGAGCGCGCCAGTCGTTTTGTTGTAGATGATCCGGTCTTCCCGGTCCTGCGCCTTTGAAGCCTTGACGAACATGTCGGCCTTGAATGCCTTGGGACGTGTCGCGCTGCCGGAGCCGAGTTCCGTGAAGAACTTGTTGTCGAGCCGGAGCGAATCATAGGTTGCATTGAAGTCGTAGAGCCGGTCGATATTCGTGCTCCTGCCGGTCTTCGTGTCGAACACGAAGATATCTGAGCCCGCACCGCCATAGAGCTTGTCGTTGCCTATGCCTCCACGAAGAGTATCGTTGCCGGCGTCCCCGAGGAGCGTGTCGGCGCCGTCGCCGCCGCTCAGTACGTTCGCGGCGGAATTGCCCTGGAGCCTGTCGGCAGAGCGTCCACCGGTGGCGTTCTCGAGCGTCACGCCGTTCGCAATCGTGTAGCCGCCAGCGACCCCTTTCTCGCGGCAGACGAAGCCCCCCGCATGGTGGTCGCCCTGCTGCAGGGTCGCGGCGCGCAGATCGATGACGACCCCGGCTGATGCCTGCGCTGCGGTGATCGTATCCCGTCCACCCGCATCCCAAAGGCAGAACCATCCCCGCTCATCGACCTCCAAGTTCCAGGTCGGCAATGTATAGACGTCGTTCCTCCGGCCCGTTTCCATGTTCTTTCCGTAAAGAGCCTGCAACGCGGCGATATCGAAAGCGCCAAGCCCCGCCTGGTTGCCGTAGGACAGATCATATCACCCCTCGTCCCATCCGGTGTTGTAGGACATGATCGTCCAGATACCCTGATTCAAACCGTAGGGCCCGGGTGAAAAGGGTTCCGCAACGCTCGGGAAAGTCGTTGCGTCCTCGCGCGTTCCGCCATCGTGCGGATGGGCCAAGCCCATGCCATGGCCCAATTCGTGCAACACCGTGTTGAGCCCGTCGCCGCCGAAATACAGGGTGCTCCACGAGGGCACCGCAGGGTCGAAATATCCCCAGATCTGGTCCTTGTCTGGCAATTCGTGCACGCCGAGCGTGTCGCCGCCCAAGCTGGTCTTCCACCAGACGATATCGGCCTCCGCGGCGGAGCCCGCGAGTTCGAATGTCAGCCCGCAGACCCGCTCATAAATCTGGACCGCATAATCGAAGATGCTCTTCTCGACCTCGGTCCAATTCTGGGCCGACGCGCCGCTCGTCAGTATGTCGCTGGGGCCATGAACGGCGCTGGCTGCCGCGAAGTCCCCGCTTCGGCCGAACCAGACTTTGATCGGCCCGCTTGCGGCATTCCAGGCTGTGCCGCCCCAGACGAGGGCATCCACATAGGCATTGCCATAGCCGGAACCCGGAACAGAACCTCGGATGCTCGCCACGATGTCCTTGCCGTCGATGCTGCACC
>KI912026.1:281992-282422 GCA_000517005.1 Microvirga lupini | reverse complement strand
GAGCGCGTTGACATTCATTTGGTCCAGATGAACGCGCTGACGAGGCAAAGGATTGACATGAACGCCCGTGGGGTCTGTTCGTAGCGCGTGGCGATGCGTCTGAAGTGCTTGATTTTCAGGAAGAAGCGCTCGACGAGGTTGCGCTCGCAATAGAGGGCGTAGTCGCAGGGGACTTGCGGCGATGTTGTTCTGGGCGGGATGACCGGCACGGCATCCTGGCCTTCGATGGCCTCCCGCAAGGGCTTGGCATCGTAGCCCTTGTCGCCCAAGACATGGTCGGCGGGAAGATCAGCGATCAAGGCCTCAGCCTGAGTGATATCGCTCACCTGTCCCGGCGTCAGGATGAAGCGGAGCGGATGGCCCAAAGCATCAACGACGGCATGGATCTTGGTCGTCAGCCCGCCGCGTGAGCGTCCGATCGCACGAGCCT
>KI912026.1:281367-281892 GCA_000517005.1 Microvirga lupini | reverse complement strand
TATGCGCCTCATAACGACCCCCGGCTCACCATCCCGTCAACTTCATTGGCGGGTCGTAAGGAAGTCCGTAGCTGCGCCTGCGCTACTCGAATGAGGTTGAGTCCATCAGTTCGATGGGCTCCGCTGGGTGGATGGCCGAGATGGCATGCTTATAGACGACCTGTGTGCCATTGCCTCGGACAAGCTGGACGGTGAAGTTGTCAAACGATCTGATCTGGCCCTGGAGCCTGATCCCGTTCACAAGAAACATCATCACCTCGATCCTGTGGTCGCGAAGATGCTTCAGGAATGTGTCTTGGAGAGTTGAGGTGCTTTGTGCGGCCATTGCCTATCCCTGTTGGATGAGGACTGCACCAGAGCGGACCATCGCTGTCAAAGGCATGGAGGCCGACCGGCCCATAATGGCTCCTCTTGCGGAGGATTAAAGCTCCTCTGGATGACATGCTGCCCGTCAAAATACGCCTGGGTGATGCTGCTATCCTCTTCGCGCGAGGACACCTTCAATGAGCTTGATGCGCCACGGGC
>KI912026.1:278740-281267 GCA_000517005.1 Microvirga lupini | reverse complement strand
GACCATCCGGTTCGGTGCCCGCTCGGTGAGCGAACAGGGCCGCATGGGCAATATGCCGGCCTTCGGTCGTGACGGCTCCTCAAGCGCGAGGAGATCTCGCAGGTGGCGGATTTCGTGCGCTCCCTGTCGGGGCTTCCCGCCGAGAAGGGCGCCGATGCGGCGGCAGGCGCGAAGATCTTCGCCGACAACTGCGCGGCCTGCCATGGCGACAAGGGTCAGGGCAATCAGGAGGCCGGTGCGCCGAACCTCTCGGACAAGATCTGGCTCTACGGGCCCGAGAAGGCCACCATCATGGAAGGCCTGACCAATGGCCGCGGCGGCGTGATGCCGACCTGGCATGGCCGCCTCGACGACACGACCATCAAGGCGCTGACGCTCTACGTCTACTCGCTGGGCGGCGACCAGCGGCGCTAGACGCCTCCCCTGCCGGGCGATCACCGGGATGGAACCAACCATCCCGGCTCCATTCCAACCCACGGCCGGGGGCTTCCTCCGGCCGTGGGTTGACTCAGATCAAGGCGGGAGCATCCGCCACGGCTTAATCCAGGGTCACCTTGAAAAAGAAGACCGCGACGGATTCGATGGCCGACTCCCCCCTTCTCTCCCAGCCTGCTGCGACCCCCGCACCCGCCTCCGCCGAGGAGGCCCCGCTCTACGTGCCCCGCAAGGCCATCTTCCGCAGGCCATGAAGGGGCGCTACCGCACGATCAAATGGACCGTGCTGGCGATTGCCTCGCCATCTATTACTTCCTGCCGTTCATCCGTTGGGATCGGGGGCCGAACGCCCCCAGCCAGGCCATCCTGGTTGATCTCGCCAACAGCCGCTTCTACTTCTTCTTCATCGAGATCTGGCCGCAGGAGGTCTATTACATCACGGGCCTTCTGGTCCTGGCGGCGCTCGCGCTGTTTCTCATGAACGCCGTCGCCGGCCGCATCTGGTGCGGCTATCTCTGCCCCCAGACCGTCTGGACCGACCTCTTCTATGCCATCGAGCGCCTCATCGAGGGCGACCGGCGCGAGCAGATGCGCAAGGCCAAGGAGACGATGTCTCTCGAAATCTTCGCCCAGAAGCTCCTGAAGCACTCCATCTGGCTTCTCATTGCCTGGTGGACCGGCGGCGCCTGGGTCCTCTACTTCGCGGACGCCCCCACTCTCGTGAAGCAGCTTGCGACCTTCCAGGCCCCGGCCATGGCCTATATCTGGATCTGCATCCTGACCTTCACGACCTACACGCTCGCCGGCTTCATGCGCGAGCAGGTCTGCACCTATATGTGTCCCTGGCCGCGTATTCAGGCTGCGCTGACGGACGAATACGCCCTCAACGTCACCTATCGGTACGACCGGGGCGAGCCGCGCGGCTCGGCGAAGAAGAACGACGCCTTGAAGAAGCAGGGCCTTCCCGCCGGCGATTGCATCGACTGCAACCAGTGCGTGGCCGTGTGCCCGACCGGTGTCGATATCCGGAAAGGGCTGCAGCTCGATTGCATCCAATGCGGTCTGTGCATGGATGCCTGCAATGCCGTTATGGCGAAGATCGGCCGCCCGGCCGATCTCATCGCCTACGACACCGAGATGAATATTCAGGCCCGCATCGAAGGCCGCCCCGAGTTGCGCCGCATCCTTCGTCCGCGCACCCTGCTCTATGCCGGCCTCATGGTGGTGGTCGGGGCGATCATGCTCACGTCTCTGGCCTTGCGCGAGCGGGTGCACCTGAGCGTCATGCATGACCGTAATCCGCTCTTCGTGCGCCTGTCCGATGGCTCGATCCGGAACGGTTTCACGATCCGCGTCGCCAACAAGCGCCTCGACGAGCGCCGCTATGCGCTCAGCCTCGAGGGACTTTCCCACGGAAAGCTCGAGATCGTGGGCGCGAAGCCCGATCAGCAAGGCCGCCCCGTTCTGGCGGTCGGACCGGACCAGACCATGGAAGCGCGCGTCCTCGTCACCGTCAACGAGGCCACGCTGCCCTCGTCCACGGATCTGCGCTTCACCCTGACCGATCTTGCAAGCGGCGAGACCGCCCGCTCCGCCGACCACTTCATGGCGCCTTAAGAGGTGACTTCCATGCCCACACCAGCTGCCGTCAGCCGCGCGCCCCGCCCTCTCACCGGGCGCAGGGTCCTGTTTTATCTCATGGCGTTCTTCGGCGTCGTGTTTGCCGTCAACTACGGCATGGCGCGCGTCGCCATATCGAGCTTCAGCGGCCTCGAGACGGAAAGCGCCTACAAGGCCGGGCTCGCCTTCGAGAAGGATGTCACCGCGGCCCAGGCGCAGGATGACCGCCACTGGAATGTCGAGGCTGTTCTGCAGCACGAGGGAGCCGCGCCTCGGGTCTTCATCACGGCCCGTGACGCTCAGGGCCGGCCGCTCGCAGGTCTCACTCCGGACGTCCATCTGGCCCATCCGACCGACAAGCGCCGGGATGTGCCTCTCGACGTCGCCGAGACCGGGCCGGGCCGGTTCCAGAGTCTCACGCCCATGCCGGCCGGCCAGTGGGACCTCGTCATCGGCCTGAAGCGCGAGACGG
>KI912026.1:278437-278640 GCA_000517005.1 Microvirga lupini | reverse complement strand
GCGTTGCCGGCATAGATCGGCCGCTCGAAGGTGTCGGGCGAGACCACCTTCGTGATGTCGGAGACCTGCATCACGTCGAGCAGGGCCGCCACGCGCGGCATCACGTTCTTGCCGGTGGTGGTGGCGGCCGCCACCAGGGCGTCGTAGGCCCCTGCGAGCGACACGATCAGGGCCGCGGTCGGCTCGGCGAGCTGGTGCTCGTA
>KI912026.1:277757-278337 GCA_000517005.1 Microvirga lupini | reverse complement strand
GTAAGTGTGATCCTCGGTAGCGATTCCACGGATCAGCTCGACGAGCTGCATCACCGGCACCGGGTTCATGAAGTGGATGCCGATGAACCGCTCCGGCCTGTCGGTGGAAGCGGCGAGGCGCGTGATCGAGATCGACGATGTGTTGGTGGCGAGCAGCGCATCGGGGCGGAGCGACGGGCTGAGATTGGTGAAGATCTTGCGCTTCACCTCCTCGTTCTCGGTCGCGGCCTCGATGACGAGATCGCAGGTGGACAGGTCGTCATAGGTGCGAGCCGGCTTGATCCGCTCGAGTGCGGCCTGCCGGTCGGCATCGGAGATGGCACCCTTGGAGACCTGGCGCGCCATGTTGCCGTTGATCGTGGCGAGTCCGGCATTGATCCGATCTTCCGAGAGATCGTTGAGCCGGACGTTAAATCCCGCGAGCGAGCAGACATGGGCGATGCCGCTGCCCATCTGTCCGGCGCCGACAACGCCAACCATTTTGATCTCAATACCCATCTGATCTGCTGCCTGCATCCAATCGTCGAAAGCGGCCGGACGGAGAGCCCGCCCGGTCCGTCACTATTCCTGACCTTATCGA
>KI912026.1:277506-277657 GCA_000517005.1 Microvirga lupini | reverse complement strand
TGGAGCAGCATCGGCCAGCAGGACCTTCTCCACGCCCTCGAGCTTGGCGGCAGCCTCGGCGGCCGCGCGGGCATTCGAACCCGCGACCAGCACATGCACGGGAGCACCCAATGCCGTGGCGGCGGAGAGCGCCTTGTGGGTGGCGTCCTTG
>KI912026.1:268735-277406 GCA_000517005.1 Microvirga lupini | reverse complement strand
TCTGTCCTCACCATAGGTCGGGTCCGGATATGGCCGAAAACCAGCCCTCCGGACATATAGGAAAAAGGCGGATGGGAACCTAGAGCATCGGGCCCGAAAGTGAAATGCACTTTTGACCTTCAGGTGCGGTCAGAGGGCATGCCCGGTTGTCAGCGCGGCGCCTGCAGCTCCTGCGCCTGGACGCGGGCGAGAACGGGATCGTAGCGGCGGCGCATGAGGGGGATGAGAATAGCGCCGACAACGAAGCCGCCGAGATGGGCGAACCATCCCACGCTCTCGTCTCCGCCGATGAAGGCCGAGGCGAACTGAAGGACGAACCAGAAGCCGATCGCCCAATAGGCGGGAAGGTGTAACGGGATGCCCTTCAGGAACAGGCCCCAGATCTTCACGCGCGGATAGAGGATGAGATAGGCCGCCACCACGCCCGACACCCCGCCGGAGGCGCCGATCAGCGGGCGATGCGGCTCCGTGGTGATGAAGGCATGGGCCAGGCTCGCGGCCGTTCCGCAGAGCAGGAAGAACAGGATGAAGCGGAGATGCCCCATGGCATCCTCCACATTGTCGCCGAACACCCAGAGGAACAGCATGTTGCCGATGAGGTGAAACAGCGAGCCATGCAGGAAGATGTTGGTGGCCAATGTCAGCTCAACCGGAACGAAGGGATAGCCTTCGGGCAGCACTTCGGTTCCGAACAGGACCGACGGGATGAAGCCGAGACCGCCCACCACCGCATCCTCACCGAGGGGGCCGTAGAAGGTGAAAAGATAAGCGACGACGCAGACGCCGATCAGAAACCGTGTTGCGAGCGGCGTATTCATGTTCTTGAGCGGAACGCCGTCGTGAAGCGGCAGAAACATCGGGCCGCTCCTAGCGGTTCTGACCGGGCACCCAGAGCACGTCGAGCGCACCCTTATCATTGACGTAACGGGATGCGACAAAGAGAAAATCGGAGAGACGGTTCAGGTATTTCACGGATTCCGGGGAGACCTTCTCGTCCGGTCTCTCCATCAACTCCACCACATGGCGTTCCGCGCGACGGCAAACCGTGCGGGCGAGATGAAGCGCGGCTGCGGCAGGCGTACCGCCTGGAAGGACGAAGGAGCGCAGAACCGACAGCTCGGCATTGAGCCGGTCGATCTCCTGCTCGAGACGATCCACCTGCCCCTGGGTAATACGCAGCGGCTCATAAGGAAGGGGCTTGTCCGTCTCGACCGTTGCGAGATCGGCGCCGAGATCGAACAGGTCGTTCTGGATGCGGCCCAGCATCGTGTCGATCTCCTGACCTGCCGTGTGAAGGCGAACGAGGCCGATACAGGCATTGGTCTCGTCGACCGTGCCATAGGCTTCGATACGAAGATCGTATTTCGGGCGGCGCCCGCCGGCGGCCAGTGCCGTGGTGCCCTTGTCGCCGGTGCGGGTGTAGATGCGGTTGAGGACGACCATGGAGAGCCCGAAGGTTGGGATTCAGTTAAAATGAATACCCAACCCGCGCGCCGACATTCGTCAAGCCTCTATTCTCGTCGGAGCAGGTTCCGCCATCGGACAGATGCTCGATGGTCGCCATCACGCTCCAGTTGGCGGAAAGCCGCACGCCCACCGAGCCCGATTCGCGAAACAGCGGCGAGCAGCCGAGGGCTTGGCGATCAGAGAAGGGGTCGGCGGAGTCCTTGCCGTTGTGAACGGCACCGCCGAAGCTGCCTTCAACGAAGACATTGGGCGTGACGTCGATGGTCCAGGACAGGCCCGCATAGGCGAAGCTCGTCCAACCATCGAAATTCAGGCTGCCGCCCACATGCGGCCGGGGAATGAAATAGCTGGTGAAAAGGTCCGAGGCTGTAAACGGCTTTGCAAAGAGGATTTCGCCAGTGAGATTGGCGGAGCCGTCACGTCCTTCCGTACCCCAAGGATCCTGGGCAGACAAACCAAAACGGAATTCTGACAGGAAATTCGGTTGGGATGGAGCTTGGAAGGAACTTGCTTGCCGCTTGAAGTCGGAGCCTAGGACGCCTGTCGATCCCATAAATAGGACCAGAAGGCTCATGCCTATGGCTGGACTGATGCGCATTAAGAGATCCGTAACTCAATATAAAAATGATGCCATCAGGCTATGCCGTTATGGCTAACGTTGTCTTAATACAGACCGTGGCGAAAAAGTGTCAATAAGGAGATGCCCGGCGCATTAGTGGAAAAGTGGAACCGATTTCCACAGTCTCCCAACGTCAAGCAGCGCGCCACCAGATGACGCCCATGATTACGATAATTGCCAGAAACTGAAGCAGGACACGCAATCTCATGAGGTGCTGCGACCGATTGGCATTGCCGCCGCGCAGCATGTTGATCAGGCCCAAAAGCAGCACGAAGGCGACGGCCACCACGGCAATCGGCACAAGCAAATCGGCAAAACTCGTCATCGTGATTCCATCGAAAGGTTCGGGCGACCGTGGCCCGAACCTACCGGGGAGGCAAGAGGCTTGTTGACCTTAGCGCATGGCGCGGCCCTCCGGGGCGCGCCGCACGATGCACGGGCATCAGTTCCGGCGCAGCAGCCGCTCGAAATAATCGAGCTCCTCCTGCGGCCGGCTCGGGTCGCCCAGCTTGCGCCGCAATTCTTCCAAAATCCGTTGCGCGCGTTGAGCAGGCGACTGGTTGGCGCCGGGCACCTCCACGCGGCCGTCGGAATAGTCCCTGTTGCGCGTCGGCCGCCCTAAAGGATCGGTGTCGCGCTGTCCCGTCTGCCGGTTGCCGCTCGGTTGTCCCAAGGGATCCTCTTGGCCGCCGGCCTGTTCGTTCCCCTGGCCGTCGCCCTGCTGCATCTGTTGCATCTGCTGAGCCATGCCCTGCATGCCGCGGCGGAGGTTTTCGAGCGCCCGACCCTGAGCATCGACCGCCGGGCCATCCTGGCCCTGGCCGAGCGCTCCTTCGGCCTCGCGCATGGCCTCCTCGGCATCGCCCAGGCCCTGCTCGTTCTGCATGCCCATGCCCTGCATCCGCCGCTGCAGCTCCTCCAGTCGTTCCCTCAGAGCCTGCTGCCTCTGCCTCAGGCCCAAAGGATCCTGGTCCTGGCCACCCTGGCCGTCTTCGGCCTGCTCCTGGCCCTCGCCCTGCTGACCTTGCTGACCCTGTTGACGCTGGCCCTGCTGCCGCTGGCCTTGGCGCTGTCCCTGGCGAGGGCGGTCGCCCTGCTGCATGCGCCGGTTCTGGCCATCGCGGAAGGTCTCGTCGCGCAGGTTCTGCTGCTCGCGCGCCATATCCTCCAGGTCCTGCATGGCCTGGTTCATCTCGCGCCCGAGAGGGTCGGTCATGCGGCTGTTGGGCTGGGCGGTCTGCAGGTTTTCGAGGATGTTGCGCAGCTGCTCGAGAAGGCGCTGGGCCTCGGCCACGTCGCCGCGGCGCATGGCCTCCTCCATCTGGCGCAGCATGCGGTTGAGATCGTCCTGCGAGATCATCCGCTCGGGCGGGATCCGCTGGTTCTGATCCTGCGACTGCTGGTTCTGCTGCATGCGCTGGGCGAATTCTCGCAGGAACTTGTCCATGGCCTGCCGCAGCTCTTCCGTCAGGCGCCGGATCTCCTCGTCCGTCGCGCCCCGGTCCATGGCCTCCTTCAGGCGCTCCTGAGCGGCGCGCAGCTCCCGTTCCGCATCGGAGAGGCCGCCGTCCTCGATCTGGAGCGCCATGGCCCAGAGCCAGTCGGCCACATCGAGCAGATCCTGGTCGGTCCTGGCGACACGCAGGCGTTCCGCAGCGGCACGGAGGCCCATGAACACGCCCCATTGCGGCGTGTATTCCTCGGGCGCAATCAGCAGAGCATCGAGAGCCACCTGCACGCGCTTGCGATCATCCGGGGCGAGCACGAGATTGCGCCGCTGCTCGACCAGAGCCTTGGCGAGAGGATTGGTGAAGGGGCGCTGCGGCAGGGTGAAGCTGATGGTTTCGCTCACGGCTTCCTGGCCGGCCTCGTCCTTGGCCTTGAGCCGGATCGTCACCGGGGCGCCGGCCCAGGCATGGTTCGTGAGGTCGACCGGTGAACGGGTGTCCGGGGCGTTCTCCTCGTGGCTCGGGAGAGCCAGAGTGAGCTGGGGCGCCTGCACGAGCGAGCGCCCCTTGCTGTTGTCGGCCTTCTCCACGATGCCTTCGAGCGAGGCGATGCCGTAATCGTCCTTGCCCTTGTAGCTCAAGGTGAAGGTGCCGCGGGCGTTCACCTCGGGCGGCATGGTGAAGGCGATTTCGGGCAGCCGATCGGGAACGGCCTCGATGGTTAGGGTCACGCTGTTCGCGAAGCCCGTGCTGACCGTCAGCTCGCTCGAACCATCGAGCTTGTAGCGTTCCTCGCGCATGTCGGCGCGCTGATTGGCCTTGGGAGGCAAGGGCGTCAGGCCCTTGCCCGGCTTGACCTCGGCGCTGCCCTCGCCGGCGATCCGGACGACGACCGTAGAATGGATCGGCGCGCGCAGATTCTGGCCCCGCGCCAGGTCGATCATGAGCGGCGGCGTACGGGTATAAAGGGGCGGATCGATCCATCCGTCGATGCGGAAGGCCGGGGAGGCTGCCTCGATCTTGCGCCAGTCGAAGGCTGCGGCGAGCCGCGAGCCGATCTCGGGCCCGGCCACGAAGGCGCTCGTCACCAGGGCCAGAAGCCCTGCGGCACGCAAGGCGTAGCGGTCGCGCTTGGCCATGTTGGGCTGCGGCAGGCCGACGCGCATCCGCCCGACGGCCTCTTCCGCGCGCTTGCGATGAAGCGCCCAGAGGGCCTTGGTGCCGGGATCCGTGGCGCCGAGGGCGAGAGTATCGTCGAGGACCCGGGCTGGGCCGTGGCTCAGGCCCGTTTCCCGGTCGAGCCGGTCGAGGGCGCGCGTCCGGCTGGGCATGCGCAGGCGCAGTAGGGGCCAGAGCGACAGGAGAAAGGCGGTCGTGAACAGCCCTAACCCGACGGTGCGCCACAGGGGCGGCGTGTCGAGCCAGAGGCCGAGCCACGAGAGGGTCAAAAACAGGAGGACGATGGCGAACGGCAGCCAGAGCCGGGGCCAAGCCTCCTCCCACCAGAGGGACCAGCGCGCCTGCGCGACCAGACGCCCGAACCGCTGGTTCAGAGGAGGGCGCCCAGGCGTCGGGTTCGGGCCTTCGCTCATGCCAAACATCTCCCGCTGCACGACATGTGCAGATCACCCCCACGAAAAAGCTAGCACGCATGCCCCGGATGACCAGCGGTCAATTGCGCGCGGAGCTTCAAGAAGAGGTGACCGGTCAGAAAGCTCAAGCTTGCGCCAGAGCGACGGACCCGAAAGCGGAGACCACATTCGGGATCCATTCGATGTTCAATCTTTTAGGCGGCGCATTGTTCGAGGCGGAGCTTCTGTTCCGCATATGTGTTGGCGGGCTGCGCGGTGACATTTTTCAGTCCAGCCAGCCCGGAACCCGATCGAGCCCGATCAGCTCGTCATAGGTCGGACGCGGGCGCACCACCGCGTGATCCTCGCCATGCACGAGCACTTCGGGCACGAGAGGCCGCGTGTTGTAGGTGCTGGCCTGAACCGCCCCATAGGCGCCGGCCGTCATGATGGCGATGAGGTCGCCGGCCTTGACGGCCAGCATGTCGCGGGACAGCGCGAGATAATCGCCGGTCTCGCAGACGGGTCCGACCACGTCGGCGACGATGCGCGGCGTATCGGGCGAGGCCTCTACGACCGGCTTGATGTCGTGATGGGCTTCGTAGAGCGTCGGGCGGATGAGATCGTTCATGGCCGCATCGACGATCACGAACGGCTTGTCGGCGCCCTGCTTGACGTAGATCACCCGGGCGATGAGCACGCCCGCGTTGCCGGCGATCATGCGGCCCATTTCGAACACGAGCTTGAGGCCGAGATCGTTGGTGTGGCGCTTGATGATCGCCGCATAGGCCTGCGGATCGGGCGGGGGCTCGTTGTCCTCGCGGTAAGGCACGCCGAGGCCCCCGCCGAGATCGATGTGATGCAACCTGTGCCCGTCGGCCATCAGGTCGCGGGCGAGTTCGGCCAGAAGGGCGGTCGCGTTGTCGTAAGGCGCGAGATCCGTGATCTGGCTGCCGATATGCATGTCGACACCGGTGACCTCGATCCCCTTGAGAGCCGCCGCCCTTGCATAGACCTCGCGGGCGCGGGCGATGGGAATGCCGAACTTGTTCTCGGACTTTCCGGTCGAGATCTTGGCGTGGGTCTTGGCGTCCACGTCCGGGTTGATGCGGATCGACACGGGAGCGCGAACGCCCTTCGAGACCGCAACCTCGGAGAGCGCCTCGAGCTCGGGCTCGGATTCCACGTTGAAGCAGAGAATGCCGCTGTCGAGCGCGAAGGCTATCTCAGCCTTCGTCTTGCCGACGCCGGAGAACACGATGCGCTCGCCCGGCACGCCGACGGCGAGCGCCCGGCGCAATTCGCCCCCGGAGACGATGTCCATGCCGGCTCCCAGGCGGCCGAGCGTCCTGAGCACGGCCTGGTTGGAATTGGCCTTCATGGCATAGCAGACGAGGGCGTCCGTATCGGCGAAGGCCTCGGCGAAGACCCTGTAGTGCCGCTCCAGGGTGGCGGAGGAATAGCAATAGAACGGGGTGCCGACCTCGTCCGCGAGGCGGCGCAGATCGACCCCCTCCGCGTGGAGGACGCCGTCACGATAGGCAAAATGGTGCATCGAAAAGGCCTAGAGCAGCGGGTCGAGAATAAAGGGCTTGTTCGGAATCGTGTAGCCCTGGCTCGCCCTTGAGCTTGAGCGGGGCGTGCCGACCGGCGAGGGCAGGGTGGCATCGCTCGCCGGAACTTGGGTCTGGGTCTCAGCTGCCTGCGCGGACGCATCCGGCGGCGGCTCGAGTGCGCCGCGGCGGCCGCACGCGGTCAGACCGAGAACGAGAAGGCCCGCAACCAGAACCGCGCGGGGAAAAGTCAGGCTGGACGACATTACAAGCTCCGAAACGTGGCCGCACCATAACTGGAAGTATCTGCATATGCGAGAGGCAAGGTGTGGACGACAACAGGCCCCGCTTCCAACGCTTTCGTGATGGGGCTGACGGCCGCGCTGCCGCATTCGGGACTTGAGGCTTGCGCCGAAAAGCGGCACATCACCGGCCATGTCGAACGCATTGAAATCCCGGAAAAGCTGGCTTCTCGGTCTTGTCGCTCTCGCCGTCGTCGGGGCAGGCGCGGTGTGGTACGGGTTTGCATCCCGTCATCCGATGGTGGCCGGAGCGGCAGAGTGCAAGGCCGCACGGGCGACGACGGAACGCCTGAAGCCGCTCGCCAAGGGCGAGGTGGCCGCCGTTAGCGTGAGCAGCGCTCCGAAGCCCCCGCCCGTCATTGCCTTCACCGGCCCTGAGGGCCAGCCCATGAGCCTGTCCGACTTCAAGGGCAAGACGGTCCTGGTCAATCTCTGGGCGACCTGGTGCGTGCCCTGCCGCGAGGAGATGCCGGCCCTCGACAAGCTCCAAGCGGAGCTGGGCGGGTCCGATTTCCAGGTTGTCGCCATCAATGTCGACACCCGTAACCGCGAGAAGCCGAAGGCTTGGCTGCAGGAGAACGGCATCACGAACCTGGCCTATCACGCCGATCCGGAAGGCAAGCTGTTGCAGGTGCTGCAGAAATCCGGCCATGTGGTCGGCCTGCCGACCACCTTCGTGGTCGATGCCTCCGGTTGCGAGATCGCCCTCTTGAAAGGACCGGCCGAATGGGCGAGTCCGGAGGCCTTGCAGTTTATGCGCGCCGCGCTGGGACGAGCCTCATGATGCGGCGGAAATTGGCAGCATACGGTTGATCCGCAGATCCAATGGAGAGGGCGCGGCCTGGTGAGCTGCGCCCTTTCCTTTGATTTCGCGACATTGCCGCGACTGTGGAATCGCGATCTTACACGACCAGGAACAGGGAGGCGTCAATCGCAGTGCCGGGCGTCAGCACAGCAAACTTGATCGGTGCTCGATAACCTGAACCGTCCGCATCATAGAACAGTTCGCCAGTGCCCTGATTGTACAAGATGTGCTGCGCCTTCGAGGTTGCCGCGCCGACCTTAAAGGCCGCACTCGACAGATTACCCACACCCAAAGCCTTAAAGACATTGTGATCGAGCAGGATCTTGTCGCCTTCTGCGACGGAGAAGTCCATGATTCGGTCGACATTGTTGTTGGCGTTCAGGGAGGTGTTGAACACGAATGAATCATTCGCGCTGCCGCCCCACAGCTCATCGTTGCCGTTGCCGCCTTGGATCTCGTCACGGCCTTCCTGACCGCTGACGAAATCGTTGCCGTCGCCGCCATTGATGAGATCATTGCCGCTTTCGCCGGCGATCCAACCGTTGTCGCCGCCGCCGCCGAGCACGTCGCCGCCCGCGCCGCCCCAGACCTGATCGTCGCCAGCGCCGCCGAGCACGGTATCAAGACCGTCCTGGCCGCCGACGATGTCATTGCCGTCGCCCCCGCTGACAAAATCACGGCCATTCTCGCCGGCAATCCAGTCGTTGCCGGCGTCGCCGTAGAGCCTATCATCGCCGCTATCGCCGCGAAGCGTGTCATCGCCTGCATCGCCGGACAGTTCGTCATATCCGATCCCGCCGCTGAGGACGTCGTTGCCAGCGCCGCCTGAGATGGTATCGCCGTCCCACACGATCGGTTCGGAGCGGATATCCCAAGGATCCTTCTTGTAGGTATTATCGCCTAGAG
>KI912026.1:255217-268635 GCA_000517005.1 Microvirga lupini | reverse complement strand
TAGTGTGGTGAAGAGAAAATCGCTTCTTCCCCATGGTCCTTCCTTGCCGCCGATGTAACGGGGACCAGCATAGAAGCCCGGCTCATGTCGGCTATCGCCCGGTGGCTTACGGACAAGGTGTGTAGCATTTCCAGGGGGGATTATAGCCCGGAAATAATCAGGCATGGTAACCTCCATTTTGATATGCAACAACATTGCACACGAGGAGGTTATGGGGCGCTCCCATGGGAAGTCACGATTGGGAAGCTGATTCTTTTTAAGAATAGCGACAAACTCCAAACTTGACGGTACGAGCCGCCACAAGGTTCGTGCAATCAGAGTGAATGCTTGAAGGCTCCATTTCCGTCAGGGAGGCCTTCCATGCCCGAGAAGGGCGGCTTTGAGAGGCGCCAGGGGCGGTCCATGGCCTGCCGGGCCTCGGCGCGCTGGAGCCGGCGCGGGGTACCGTCGGCCAGGATCTCCTCGATCACCAGGAAACCCAGCACCTGCAGCATGATGGCGGCCATTTTGGTGGCCCGGTCATCCGCCCGGATGGCGAGCGAGCCTGCGGCATAGATCCGCTCCATGAGGCTCCTGGGATGATGAGTCACCGCCGACCGCGGCTTGAATGCGACGACATTCGTCTCGGGTTCGATCATGGGACAGCCCCTTTCGCCGCTTCCTTTTATTCTGTGATGAGCGGCTCTTCTGTTGAGTTCAGCACAGTCCATTGTGCCGGAAGCTGAGCCGTTTAAGGAATGCGACATATGACACCTCTGATCCGGGGGCTCAAAGCTGTTGCTGCAAAAGAAAAGGCGGAGCCGATGCCCCGCCTTGGTTTCTTCAGGAAAAGCGCTCGCTTCAGGCGTTCTGCTGAACCTGGATGCCCTTGTCGGCGAAGAGCTGCTGCAGCTCGCCGGCCTGGAACATCTCGCGGGTGATGTCGCAGCCGCCGATGAACTCGCCCTTCACGTAGAGCTGCGGAATGGTCGGCCAGTTGGAATAGTCCTTGATGCCCTGGCGGATGGTCTCGTCCTCGAGCACATTGATGCCTTTGTAGGGCACGCCAAGGTAATTGAGAATCTGGACCACTTGCCCTGAGAACCCGCACATGGGGAATTGCGGCGTGCCCTTCATGAACAGCACGACGTCGTTGGACTTCACTTCGTTGTCGATGATCTGGTTGGCGTCAGCCATGAATGTCTCCTGTTCCGCAGCGGTCAAGGCGCCGGGTTCATGTCTCAATTGTCGGGTGCCACGGTCGTTAATGCAAGGGCATGAAGCACGCCACCCATGCGTCCTTGCAGCGCTGCATAGACCATCTGATGCTGCTGGACCCGTGACTTTCCCTTGAAGGCCGAAGAGGTGACGGTGGCGGCATAGTGGTCGCCGTCGCCGGCGAGATCCTTGATCTCGACCACCGCATCCGGCAGAGCGGCTTTGATCATGCTCTCAATATCGTGCGCATTCATCGGCATGGATCAAACTCCTCACGACTTGCCGGTCATGTATTCCGGCAGCCAGGCTTCGTGCGCTGCCTTCAACTGCTTCACGGATATGGCCTGCCGGCCCGGCAGAATCAACGCATCGCCCCCGGTCAGCCCAAGCGTCACGGCCGGGATGCCGATGGCGCCGGCCTCGTAGAGGATATCGGCGGCCACGTCCTCGTCGACGGCGATGAGGTAACGTCCCTGGTCCTCGCCGAACAGGAAGGCGTGGAGCGGCAGGTCTTCGGGGAAAGCCGTGATCTCGGCGCCCACATTGCCGGCCATGGCCATCTCGGCGAGAGCCAGCGCGATGCCGCCGTCCGAGACGTCATGCACGGTCTTGACCTGGCCGGAGCGGATGAGCTGGCGCACGAAATCGCCGTTGCGCTTCTCCTGGACAAGGTCGACCGGCGGCGGCGCGCCTTCCTCGCGGCCGCAGACGTCACGCAGATAGATCGACCGGCCGAGCCAGCCTTCGGTCGTGCCGATGAGGATGATGGCCTCGCCCTCGCGCTTGAAGGCGATGGAGGCATTCACCGTCACGTCGTCGAGAAGGCCGACGCCGCCGATGGCCGGGGTGGGCAGGATGCCCTGACCGTTGGTCTCGTTGTAGAGCGAGACGTTGCCGGACACGACGGGGAAGTCGAGCGCCTTGCAGGCCTCGCCGATGCCCCTGACGCAGCCGACGAATTGGCCCATGGATTCGGGCCGCTCGGGGCTGGCGAAGTTGAGATTGTCGGTGATCGCCAGCGGCAGACCGCCCACCGCCGTGATGTTGCGCCAGGCTTCCGCCACCGCCTGCTTGCCGCCCTCGAAGGGATCGGCCTCGCAATAGCGCGGCGTCACGTCGGTGGTGAGCGCCAAGCCCTTCGGCCCGTCCTCGACGCGCACGATGGCGGCGTCGCCACCCGGCGTCTGGACTGTGTTGCCGAGGATCAGGTGGTCGTACTGCTCCCAGACCCAGCGTTTGGAGCACTGGTCCGGCGAACCGACGAGCTTTAAAAGCGCCTCGGCCTCGGACATCGGCGCCTTCACGCTGTCGGGCGCGATCACGGGCTGCTTGGGGCTCTCGACCCACGGACGGTCATAGAGAGGGGCCTCGTCGCCCAGTTCCTTGATCGGGAGATCCGCCTTCACCTCGCCCTGGTGCTTGATGACGAAGCGCAGCGTATCGGTGGTCTTGCCGATCACCGCGAAGTCCAGGCCCCATTTGTGGAAGATGGCCTCGGCCTCTTTCTCCATGCCCGGCTTGAGCACCATGAGCATGCGCTCCTGGCTTTCGGACAGCATCATCTCGTAGGCGGTCATGCCCTCTTCGCGGGTCGGCACCTTGTCGAGGTCGAGCTCGATGCCGAGATTGCCCTTCGCGCCCATTTCGACGGCGGAGCTGGTGAGGCCCGCCGCGCCCATGTCCTGGATCGCGATGACCGCACCGGACTTCATGAGTTCCAGGCAGGCTTCCAGCAGCAGCTTCTCGGCGAAGGGATCGCCCACCTGCACGGTGGGGCGCTTCTCCTCGGACGCATCGTCGAATTCGGCTGAGGCCATGGTCGCGCCGTGGATGCCGTCGCGGCCGGTCTTGGAGCCGAGATAGACGATCGGGTTCCCGATGCCGGTGGCCTTGGCGTAGAAGATCTCGTCCGTGCGGGCGAGGCCGACCGCCATGGCGTTGACGAGGATGTTGCCGTTGTAGCGCTTGTCGAAGCCGACGCTGCCGCCGACGGTCGGCACGCCGAAGGAATTGCCGTAGCCGCCGATGCCCGCGACTACGCCCGAGACGAGGTGAGGGGTCTTCGGGTGGTCCGGCTCGCCGAAGCACAGGAAGTTGAGGGACGCGATGGGCCGGGCGCCCATGGTGAACACGTCGCGCAAAATTCCGCCGACGCCGGTCGCCGCGCCCTGATAGGGCTCGATGAAGGACGGGTGGTTGTGGCTTTCCATCTTGAAGATGCAGGCCAAGCCGTCGCCGATATCGATCACGCCCGCATTCTCGCCCGGTCCCTGGATGACCCAGGGTGCCTTGGTGGGCAGGCCGCGCAGATGGATGCGGGAGGATTTGTACGAGCAATGCTCGTTCCACATGGCCGACACGATGCCGAGCTCGGTGATGGTCGGCTCGCGGCCGATCAGGTTCACGAAGCGCTCGTATTCGTCCGGCTTCAGCCCGTGCTCCTTGACCAGCTCCGGGGTGATGGCGACGTCGTTGCGGATCATCGGGGTCTCGCTTCTTTCACCCTCTCCCGAGTGGGAGAGGGTCGCTCGCTTGAGCGAGCGGGGTGAGGGTTGTGAGCGGAATCGATGAAAACACCGGGACCGCCTTGAGGAGGGATCAGGACCTTCGCGCCCTATCAGGCAGCGTCCGGCCCTCACCCCTGCCCCTCTCCCCCCGGGAGAGGGGTTAAGCTGCGCGCGGGAAACTCGACACGAGGCTCTCGAACAGGCCGCGCCCGTCGGTGCCGCCCACGAGGTCTTCGATTAGGTTTTCCGGATGGGGCATCATGCCGAGCACGTTGAGCTTGTCGGAATAGATGCCCGCGATCGAGTTCATGGAGCCGTTGCGGTTGGCGTCCTGCGTGATGTGGCCCTGCGCGTCGGAATAGCGGAAGGCCACCAGCCCTTCGCCTTCGAGCCGCTTCAGGGTCTCCTCGTCGGCCGTGTAATTGCCCTCGCCATGCGCCACGCAGACATCGATGGCTTGGCCCTTGGCATAGGCCCGGGTGAAGGCGGTGTCGTTGCGCTCGACGCGCAGGAACTGCCGGTGGCAGATGAACTTG
Source organism: Microvirga lupini (assembly GCA_000517005.1). GTDB lineage: Bacteria > Pseudomonadota > Alphaproteobacteria > Rhizobiales > Beijerinckiaceae > Microvirga > Microvirga lupini. The sequence goes on along the minus strand of KI912026.1, from coordinate 264,395 downwards.
AGGTTGGCGTTGCGCATCAGGATGCCGGGGAGAAGCCCGGATTCGCACAGGATCTGGAAGCCGTTGCAGATGCCGAGCACGAGGCCGCCCCGGGCCGCATGGGCGCGAACCGCATCCATCACGGTGGCACGGCCGGCAATTGCGCCGCAACGGAGGTAATCGCCGTAGGAGAAGCCGCCCGGCAGCACCACGAGGTCCGTGCCCTTCGGCAGCTCGGTCTCGGCATGCCAGACCTTCTCCACCTGGGAGCCGGCCGATTTGAGCGCCCGCAGCACATCGCCTTCGCGATTGGAGCCGGGGAAGACGATGACGGCAGATTTCATGGAAGCCTCACGCGATCTCGACGCGGTAATTCTCGATGACGGTGTTCGCCAGCAACTTCTCGCAGGCGGCCTTGAGGGCGGCTTCGGCCTTGGCCTTGTCTGCGGTGCCGAGTTCGATGTCGAAGACCTTACCCTGGCGCACGCCGTCGATGCCCTCGACACCGAGCGATTTGAGGGCGCCTTCGATGGCCTTGCCTTGGGGGTCGAGAACGCCGGTCTTGAGGGTCACGGTGACACGCGCTTTCATGGGGGCCTCGGGCTGTTGGAATGTGCCCAACGCCATAAAGCCATTAAGCTCAGGTGACAACGGCCTCGAAGCACGATCCGGTGAAGTGGAGGCCGGTTCACCGGATCGTGCGACAAGCATTTATGAGCCCAATTCGCGGGCAGCGACGTCCTTGGCCGTTTCCCGAACGACATCCTGCACTTCGCCGATCACAAGCACGACGGACAGAGCCTCACCGTCGCGCTTGCCGAAGGCAGCGCCGTAGGCCGGGCGCTTGCTGCCGTCGGCCGGGGCGAGATCGATGGCAAAGCCCGGATAGGGACCGTTTCCGAGGCGCTCGACCGTGATCTGGGTTTTGACCGGCTTCTCCCGGCCCGCGGGTGAGCGCAACGCCCTGGCCAAACGTTCCGGGTCTTTCAGAAGGGCACCCGTGATGTCCGCGTCCTTGCCCGTCAGGCGGATGACGCTCACAGCGAGGCCTGGGCTGCACTCGGGCGGGGCACAGAAGGCCAGGGCAACGGGCTCGGCCCGATCCTCAGCCAGCCATTTGCGCAGGGGCAGGGCATCCCAGGACGTGTCCGATGGGAGGCCTGCGACCTGACGGGGGATATAGCCGCAGCTGGCGACGGACAGGCAGAGGATCAGGATCTGAAAGCTGGAACGCAACCGGCGGACGGGCATGGCCCTATCTATGCGCGAAACGGGCTGGGAGGGAAATGGGATCTCCCTTAATGCACCCCTCCCACGTCATGGCCGGGCGTGTCCCGGCCATCCCGATCCGGTGAAGCGCGCGCTCATCCAATCGGGATCACCGGCACAAGGCCGGTGATGACGTGGAGGGAATGCGAGCGGCGGGGCTTCGGACATCCGGACAGGTCAGCAAAAAGCCCGGCACTGGGCCGGGCTTTCGTAGCGTCAAAGGCGCGCGGCTCACTGCACGAGGCGCGGGCCGCCCGTGACGGGGTTCTCGTTCTCGGCCAGGATGCCGAGGCGGCGGGCGACCTCGGAATAGGCCTCGACCAGCCCGCCCATGTCCCTGCGGAACCGGTCCTTGTCCAGCTTGTCCTTGGACTTGATATCCCAGAGGCGGCAGGAATCCGGGGAGATCTCGTCGGCGACGACGATGCGCATCATCTCGCCCTCCCAGAGACGGCCGGTCTCCAGCTTGAAGTCGACGAGACGGATGCCGACACCCAGGAAGAGGCCGGACAGGAAGTCATTGACCCGGATGGCGAGCGCCATGATGTCGTCGATCTCCTGGGGGGAAGCCCAGCCGAAGGCCGTGATGTGCTCCTCCGAGACCATGGGGTCGTTGAGGGCATCGTTCTTGTAATAGAATTCGATGATCGAACGGGGCAGCTGCGTGCCCTCCTCGATGCCCAGACGGGTGGCGAGCGAACCTGCCGCTACGTTCCGCACCACCACCTCGAGGGGAATGATCTCCACCTCGCGAATCAACTGCTCGCGCATGTTCAGGCGGCGGATGAAGTGGGTCGGGATGCCGATGTCGTTCAGATGCTGGAACAGATATTCCGAGATCCGGTTGTTGAGCACGCCCTTGCCGTCGATCACTTCATGCTTCTTGGCATTGAAGGCGGTCGCGTCATCCTTGAAGTGCTGGATGAGCGTACCGGGTTCCGGGCCCTCATAGAGGACCTTCGCCTTGCCCTCATAGATGCGACGGCGACGATTCATAGGCGTGTACCGTGGTTTGAGAAAATCCATTTGCCGTGGCTCCTGGGGATGGTCATTTTTTAGATCCGCGGCTGGCGTAGGCGCGGTTTTTTACCGGCGCTCCGCTTGAAGGGGCAACCTATCCGATCCCTCGGGCAAGCACAACGCGGGGAGACGGGCTGCAATCCTGCAACCTGGTGAAAGCACTCTTGGAAAGATGGGGAGTGACTGGCCGTAGCGCGAGTGCGCCCTTATATCGCATAAAGGAAACCCCAAGGGAGGACGGCCGATGACCCTGTTCAACGAGCGTGAGGATACCTTCGAGAAGCAGTTTGCCCTCGACGAGGAACTTCGCTTCAAGGCAACGGCGCGCCGCAACAAGCTCCTCGGCCTCTGGGTCGCCGAGCGCCTTGGAAAATCCGGAGCCGATGCGGAAGCATACGCCAAGAGCATCGTTCTCGCCGATTTCCATGAACCGGGGGACGCGGATGTTCTGCGCAAGGTGCGCCAGGATCTTGATGCCGCAGGAGAGTCGGTTTCCGACAACGAGATCAATCTCAAGCTCAGCCAATTGACGGCTCAAGCCATCGAAGCGGTCAAAGCCGGACAGTAACGCCCGACCTGCCGCCATGATTGCGGTGAAGCGCCGAACAACGATTCAAATCAAATAAAGGGGCATCATGCCGACCCATCCATCGTTTCCCGAGCGGCTGAAGGCCGGCTCCTCTCTTTTGACGGCCTGGTGCGGCATGCCGGAGCCCTCCGTGGCCGGGATCCTGGCCCGAGAGGCATTCGATGCTGTCGTGATGGATCTACAGCACGGCTCCATCGACTTTGCCGCCGCGCTCCAGGCGGTGCCGCTGATCGCCGCCGCGGGAAAGCCGGCTTTGGTCCGCATTCCGGTCGGGGATTTCGCCTCCGCCTCGCGGTTCCTGGATGCCGGCGTGTCGGGCGTGATCGCTCCCATGATCAACACCATCGAGGACGCCCGGCGTTTCGCGAGCTTCATGAAGTTCCCGCCGGTCGGCGAGCGCAGCTGGGGCGCCTATGGGGCGCTCTCCCTCTCAGGGATGGAGCCGGGCGAGTATCTGCAGCAGGCCAATGACCTGACCGTCTCCTTCGCCATGGTGGAGACCCGCGAGGCCCTCGCCATCATCGACGACATCCTGGCCGTGCCCGGAATCGACGGCATCTTCATCGGCCCCTCGGACCTCTCGATTGCCCTCTCGGGAGGAAAGGGCCTCAACCCCACCGGCGCCGAGGTCGAGAAGGCCTTGGATCATGCGCTGTCCCGGGCGAAGGCTGCGGGCAAGATCGCCGCCATCTATGCCGTCTCGGGCGCACGGGCGGCGGAGCTGTCTGCCAAGGGCTTCCACATGGTGTCCATCGGCAGCGATATCTCCATGCTCCGAGCCGGAGCTCATGCCGCTCTGGCGGCAGCGAGGGCCTAGATCTCCTTGGGGGAGGGCAGGCCGAAGGCCTGAGCCAGGAACAGGCCTCCCTGCCTGAGCCCTTCCTCGTCGATCCCATGAGCGAGGCCGGCCGAGAGATGCCACTGAAACGGGATCTCCGCTGCGCTCAAAGCTTTCTGCGAGAAGAAGAACATCTCGACCGGAACCACGTCGTCCCGGTCACCATGGACCAGCAGGATCAGTGGTTTCGACCGCGCCGCCCTTTTCAAGCTCTCCGGCCCGCTTTCTGAAGCCTTGCCATCCTCCAGCACCAGAAGGCCGGAATAGCCGACGATGGCGGCCGGCGCCGCCTCCCGACGCAAGCCGATATGGAGCGCCATCATGGCGCCTTGGCTGAAGCCGACGAGGGCGAGCTTCGAAGCGGGCAGCGAATATCGGGCAAGCTCCCGGTCCAGAAAGGCGTCGAGCTTAGGCGCTGCGTAGGTCACGCCGCGCCAGAATTCTCGCGGATCGGTCAGGGTGAGGGGAAACCACTCCCGCCCCATCGGCACATTGCTGCAGGGATCGGGCGCATGCGGGGGCCACGAAGGCGGTGTCCGGCAGCCAGTCGCACCATTGCTCCCCAAGCTCGATCAGATCGTTCCCGTCTGCCCCCAGGCCGTGAAGGAGGACGACGAGCTGCTCAGGTTTCCCGGATTTCGGAGCAAGGCGTGGGCCATCGATGGAAGCCATCCTGGAGATCCTTTGCGTTAGGAGGGACGACAGGTCGCGATGGATGCCATCGTGGTCAAACGGGAGCGCCTTCCCGGGACTTGACCGCACGGTAATAGGCCCAGAGCACTTTGGCCGCCACGCCCCGCCAGGGACGCCAGGTCTCGGCCAGAGCTGTCAAGGTCTTGGCATCCGGCCGCTGCTCCAGTCCATAGGCGAGGCGGGCTGCCTCCTGCACGGCCAGATCGCCGCTCGGAAAGGCATCCGGATGCCCGAGGCAAAAGAGCAGGTAGACGTCGGCCGTCCAGGGACCGATTCCCTTGACCCGCGTGAGGAGAGCGTGAGCCTCCTCGGCCTCATGATTCTTCAGTTCATCGAGGGGGAGCCTGCCTTCGATGATCTCCGTAGCCACGGTCCGCAGGGTCCTGACCTTCCCGGCAGAGAGGCCGGCTCCCCGGAGATCCTCGTCGGAGAGCCGGAGAAACACGTCCGGCGTCGGAGGTTCGAGGATCTGCCGCAAGCGATTCCAGATCGCCGTCGCGCTGGCGGTGGAAACCTGCTGGCCGATGACGATCCAGGCCAAGCCCTCGAACCCCGGTGGCCGCTTGCGCAATTGCGGCGTGACTCCGCTTGCGGCCAGCTTCGCCATCACGGGATCCGCCAGCGCCAGTTCGGTCAAGCCCCTCTTGAGAACTGCATCCGTTTCGAGGAGGGTGGCCATTCCTTCACGTTCCTTTTCTTGCAGGCTCCCGTGACGAAGCCGGTTTTTCGATTCGCTCCCAGTCCCAACGGACGGCTTCATCTGGGCCATGCCTATTCCGCGCTGCTCAACGCCGAGTTTGCCCGCCGCCTCCAGGGCCGCTTCCTCCTGCGCATCGAGGATATCGATATCACACGTTGTCGGCCGGAATTCGAGGCCGCCATCTATGACGATCTCGCCTGGCTCGGACTCCGCTGGGAGACGCCGGTGCGCCGGCAATCGGAGCATTTCGGTGATTACCACACGGCCTTCCTGAAGCTGAAGGGGAGGGGAGTGGTCTATTCGTGCTTCTGCACCCGCAAGGATATCGCGGGCACGATTGCATGCCGGGAGGCGGAGAGCGGCCGGGACTGGCCTTGCGACCCCGACGGCGCGCCGCTCTATCCGAGCACTTGCCGGACCATGCCCGCTGGCGAGGCCGAAGGCCGGATCGCGGCCGGCGAGCCCCATGCCTGGCGCCTCGACATGGCGGCTGCGCAAAAGCTCTTGCCAGGACCGCATCGTTTTCAGCGCTTCGACCACGAGGGCCGTGAGGACATCGTCACCGCGCAGCCCTGGCGCTGGGGCGATGCGGTCATCGTGCGCAAGGAGATCCCGACGAGCTATCATCTCTCCGTAGTGGTGGACGATGCCCTCCAGGGCGTCACCCACGTGGTCCGCGGCCAGGACCTCGAAGCCGCGACCGATCTCCACGTGCTGCTCCAGGCTCTGCTCGACCTGCCAACGCCCTTTTATCACCACCACGGGCTCGTGCTGGATCCGACCGGCGACAAGCTGGCAAAGAGCCGCCAATCGCAATCCCTCGCCGAGCTGCGCGGCGAGGGCGTAACGCCCCAGGCGATATGGCAGCGGCTCGGTTTCGAGCCTCAGCCGACGCCCAGCACATAGAGCCAAGCCAGGGTCGTGCCCAAGGCGAGGAAGGTCGAGAGGGTCACGGCGCTCGAGGCGAGGGCCACGCCTTCTCCGTATCGCTCGGCAAAGAGATAGGCATTGATGCCCGAGGGGCAGGAGGCGAAGAGCACCGCAACGCCGGCCCAGACCGGCGGCATGTTGAACACTTGCGTAGCCAGCAGCAGAACCACGAGGGGATGCACGACGAGCTTGAGAAACGAGATCAGGGTCGGCAGCTTCCAGCCCGTCTGCAGCCCGTAGCGCCGCAGGGCGATCCCCATGGAGATCAGGGCGCAGGGAACCGCCGCGCTCGCCAGGAGATCCATGACCTGCCAGGCTGGAGCGGGCACGTAAGCGGCGATCGGGCGGCAGGCAGACCCCGCCAGGATCGCCACGACGATGGGATGAGTGAGGAGGCGCCGAAGGATTACGAGGGGTGAAGCTTGGCGGCCCTCGGCCAGAATCGTTGCCAGCGTCATCGTGACGGGCAGATGGACCGCGATCAGGAGAAAGAGCGGAACGGCGCCCTCGTCACCATAGGCCTTGAGGATCATCGGAATGCCGACGAAGACGGTGTTCGCCTGCCCGGCCGAGAAACCGGCCACGACGCTGGAGACGCCTTTGATGCCGAAGAAGCGTTTGCCGATTTCTGTCGCCAGGACCCAGACCACGGCAACGCCGACGAAATAGGAGATCCAGTAGCCCCAGGGCTGGACGTCCGGGATCTCGGCCCGGACAAGAGTGCGGAAGATCAGGCAGGGCAGGGAGAGGGTGAAGACGAATTCGGACAAGCCCTCGCCGGCCCGCTCGGAAATGAAGCCCGTCTGGCGCGCGACATAGCCGATGCCGATCAAGCCGAAGACCGGCAGGACAATCGCGAAAAGCTCAAGCATGGGCTTCTATCGCAGCTCCGCACGCTGGGAGAGAGTGGCGGAGGCGACGCTGTGGGACATCAATTCGTCGACCTGCTCGCGCTGGCGCTTGAAGTCCACCAGCCCGCGGCCTTCGAGCTCCTTCCCGCGCGGCAGGCGGATCTTGAGGGGATCGACGAAGCTGCCGTTGATGATCACCTCATAATGGAGGTGAGGTCCGGTCGAGAGGCCCGAATTGCCCACATAGCCGATGACTTGGCCCTGTTGGATCCTTTTGCCGGGAGTAATGCCCTTGGCGAAGCTGGACATATGGGAATAGGCGGTCACATAGCCGTTCGTATGCTGAATCTCGACCCTGCGGCCATAGCCTGAGTCCCACTCGGCCTTGATCACCGTGCCGTTGCCGGCGGCGATAATGGGGGTGCCGACCTTGTTGGCCCAGTCGACCCCGGTATGGGGGCGCGAATAGCCCAGGATCGGGTGGAAGCGCGAGCCGAAGCCCGAGCGCAGAATGCCATCGGCGATGGGCTTGCGGATGAGGAACTTCTTGAGGGAGCGGCCCGATTCGTCGAAGAAGTCGACCGTGCCGTCCTCGCCCTGGTAGCGGTAGACGCGACGGGATTCTCCGCCCACGGTGAGGGCGGCGTAGAGAACCTCCGGCGTGCCGTTCTCGTCATCCGAGCCGTAGAAGATCTCGAAGGAATCCCCCTGCGAGACACGGCGCTGGAAATCGACATCGTAGCCGAAGATGCGCACCAGCTCGTCCACGGTCTGGCGGGGCAGTTCATTCTTGAGCGCCGTCTCGTAGAGGCTCTCGTAGAGCCGCACGCCGCCACGGCCGTCGTCCTCCTCCTCGTCCTCCGAAGCCTCGGCCACCTGCCGGTTCGTCTCGTCGGTGGGGGGTGTCACGGAAACGAAGACGCCGCGATCGTTGGCGGCGGCGATACCCTCGATGCCCCACTCCCCGAACGTGATCACCCGCACGATCTGCCGGGAGTCGCCGAGGCGGGGGCCGGGCGCGATGAGAATGCGCAGCCTCTGACCGTCAGTCAGGCCTTCGACCTTGATGCGGGCCGCCAGGGCCGAGGTGATCGCGGCAATCTGCTCGGGGGTGCCCCCATAGCTGCGCAGGACCGTCTCGAGGGTTTCTCCCTTTTTGAGAACCACCTCGCGCTCCTCGACGAGAGGCGCCATGGCTTTCTGCTCGATCTTGGGAAGATCGGTCACATTCTCGGGCACGACGCGAACCTCGATCGTGCTGAAGGGCGCATCGACGACGCGGGCATAGCCCAGGGCATCGCCCAGCGCCTCCGGCTGCCGCAAGGTCCGCGACAGCATCTGCTGGGCAGGGATCGCCACAGAGGTCCGGCGCCCGGCTTCGTTGAAGACCCGCCGCTCTTCTTCCAGGATCGCAAGCACGTCGCTGTCCGTCAGGGAGGGGGCGCTCGCCGCGATGGCCACCATGGCCAGATCGCGCCTGATGACCGACACATCGGCATCGGCAACCTCCGGCGCCGGATCGACGCGCTGTTCGTCCATTCCCTCGGCGAACAGGCGCAGGGGATTGAAAGGCGGAATGTCGGAGGCATAGGTGCCGGCGGTTAGGGAGAGATTCGTGGCGACGCGCACGAAATTGCGAACCTTGATGGCCTCGCGCTCGCCGACGCGGATCGTCATCGGCGCCTTGAAGCTCTGCCGTGCGGAGGGTGTGTGCTCCGTCATGTTGAGCCGGTTCGCCTTACGGGCCACGTTCGAGGTCCGCTCTTCGACGGTTCCGGAAGGAGCCCGGCCATTGAGGGCCGTCCGTTCCGGAGGAAGGGCAGATGTCGTCGCACCTTCAAGGGCGATGTAGATGGAGGCGCCGATCAGGGCTGCGCCCGTGACGCCGGTCAGGATGCTGGCGCCGAGCCAGCGCAGGTTCACCTCCCACTTATCGACTTCCGGCGCCGCACCGCCGCTGGTGTTGAGCGGCGGCTCATGTCCGAGATCGATACCGGACGACAGATGCGAAGCTTTCTTACGGAAGCCTCTAGCATGGCTGTCATCGGGAGGAAGGTGGCTCATGATCTCTATATTGGTGTCGTTGCGGGTGGGTTGCTGTCACAGACACCAGAGGCCATCTAGCACAAGAGACGACAACCGCACAGGTCAATAGATAAGCTTGAGCAGTCCGCCAACTCTCCGGGAAAAGAGGTTCCGGGAAAGCGATGCCTGCCGCGGCCTTGCTTCATTCCGCACTGTGTCGGCAGTGAGGCAGGAACGAAAAAACCTGTGCGGAGGGCGCGCCGGCATCGGAATTTGATCCCTTG
>KI912026.1:253689-255117 GCA_000517005.1 Microvirga lupini | reverse complement strand
TGCCGAGGAGACAAGGGTCTGCACATCGGCTTTGTCCTCACAGGTCGGGATCGGGGTCCGGGGTCGGCTTGGCGTCTGCGGGCGATGCGTCCTTCACCGTGATCCTGACGGTATGGGCCTCGACCTTCCCGCTGGCAGACCGGACCTCATAGCTGACTTCGTCAGGCCCCTTGTAGCCGGGGCTGGCCTTATAGAGATCCCTTGTGCCTTCGGCGCCAGCTCGGGGCAGCGGGTGATCCGGCCCACCTTCAGGGTGCCGCTGCGCACGTTCAGCTCGCCATGCTTCGGCGGGGTCACCACACGCACCGTCGGCAGGGGACCGGACGTGCAATCCTTCTGCACGTTGCCGTACACCCCCAGACGCTCGGACTTGCCTGCGACCGCGTCGGCGCTGCGGTAGGCGCTGTTGCCCTGGGCCGAGGCAACGCCCGCTGGGATCGCAAGGGGAATGCCAGTGCCGGGAGGTGGTTCAAGCGAATCATTCAGGAACTCCTTTCAATGCATGAACATCGAAGTCGGGGACGGCGCCCGCGTCCTTCCCGGCCCCGTTGGGGACCGAGCTGATCATCCCTTCGCCGGTATGACCCTCGACATGAACCCGAAACGGGAAGGTCTCGCCGGTGCGACGGACGGTGATCTCGAACCGGAGATGGTCCCCGTCGCGCGAGCTGCGCATGACGAAGTGTTCCGCAGGGAATCTGGGCCGGAAGGTTGCCTGCTCCAGCTTGCAGGCCGCTGCCTGCGCGGCGAGCGGGTGAAGGATCATACCGCCAACGAGAACGACACGCTTGATCATGGTCAGGCCGCCTCCCGATTCTCGGCCCGGCTCGCCAGCACCTTGTCGATGCGCCGACCGTCGAGGTCGACCACCTCGAAGCGCCACCCCAGTGTCTCGACGGCTTCGCCTGCATTCGGAAGATGCTGGAGTTCGCCGATCATCAGACCGGCAACGGTCTCATAGTTGCGCCGCTCCGGCAGCGCGATCCCGAGTTGCTCGGCCATCTCGTCGGCCGGCATCCAGCCGGCGAGAAGCCAGGATCCATCCTCCCGCATTACGGCCTCGGGCTCGGTTTCGCCTTCGTCGGAGCGGAAGACGCCGGCAATGGCGTCGAGGATGTCGGCCGGCGTGACCACGCCGTCGAAGTGGCCGTATTCGTCGTGCACCAGCGCCATCGGGACCTCGGCCTGCCGCAGCACCTCCAGGGCATCCAGCGCATCGAGGGTGTCGGGGATGATCGGCGCCTTGCGAATGTGCTTGCGGATGTCGAGGGGTTCGTCCCTCAGTGAGGCGGCGAGAAGCTCTCGGGCCTGCACGACCCCGAGCATGTTGTCGGGATGCCCCTCGGCCACCGGAAGCCGCGAATGCGGGGTATTGATCAGGACCTCGCGGATGTCGAACTCGTCATCGTCGAGATCGATCCAATCGAC
>KI912026.1:250319-253589 GCA_000517005.1 Microvirga lupini | reverse complement strand
GCTCTTTGACATTGTTGAGAGAGAAGAGAAGCGTAGGCGGCGGTGTCCTTGCGGATGGCCTTTGGCCATCATGAGAAGACATCGACCTGATCTATGCTTTGGTGAGTACACCGCTTCGGCTTTGGCCGGAGTGAGATGGACTCTGTCAATTTAAGTGTAGTGACAGTCAGATCAAATTCTTTCAACTTGAGAGTTTGATCCTGGCTCAGAACGAACGCTGGCGGCAGGCTTAACACATGCAAGTCGAACGGGCCCTTCGGGGTCAGTGGCAGACGGGTGAGTAACGCGTGGGAACGTGCCCTTCAGTTCGGAATAACCCAGGGAAACTTGGGCTAATACCGGATACGCCCGAAAGGGGAAAGATTGATCGCTGAAGGATCGGCCCGCGTCTGATTAGCTGGTTGGTGGGGTAATGGCCCACCAAGGCGACGATCAGTAGCTGGTCTGAGAGGATGATCAGCCACATTGGGACTGAGACACGGCCCAAACTCCTACGGGAGGCAGCAGTGGGGAATATTGGACAATGGGCGCAAGCCTGATCCAGCCATGCCGCGTGAGTGATGACGGCCTTAGGGTTGTAAAGCTCTTTCGTCCGGGACGATAATGACGGTACCGGAAGAAGAAGCCCCGGCTAACTTCGTGCCAGCAGCCGCGGTAATACGAAGGGGGCTAGCGTTGTTCGGAATCACTGGGCGTAAAGGGCGCGTAGGCGGCTTTGTAAGTCGGGGGTGAAAGCCTGTGGCTCAACCACAGAATTGCCTTCGATACTGCATGGCTTGAGACCGGAAGAGGTTAGTGGAACTGCGAGTGTAGAGGTGAAATTCGTAGATATTCGCAAGAACACCAGTGGCGAAGGCGGCTGACTGGTCCGGTTCTGACGCTGAGGCGCGAAAGCGTGGGGAGCAAACAGGATTAGATACCCTGGTAGTCCACGCCGTAAACGATGAATGCCAGCCGTTGGCGAGCTTGCTCGTCAGTGGCGCAGCTAACGCTTTAAGCATTCCGCCTGGGGAGTACGGTCGCAAGATTAAAACTCAAAGGAATTGACGGGGGCCCGCACAAGCGGTGGAGCATGTGGTTTAATTCGAAGCAACGCGCAGAACCTTACCAGCCTTTGACATGTCCCGTGTGGGTCCTGGAGACAGGGTCCTTCAGTTCGGCTGGCGGGAACACAGGTGCTGCATGGCTGTCGTCAGCTCGTGTCGTGAGATGTTGGGTTAAGTCCCGCAACGAGCGCAACCCTCGCCCTTAGTTGCCATCATTGAGTTGGGCACTCTAAGGGGACTGCCGGTGATAAGCCGCGAGGAAGGTGGGGATGACGTCAAGTCCTCATGGCCCTTACGGGCTGGGCTACACACGTGCTACAATGGCGGTGACAAAGGGCAGCGAACCCGCGAGGGGGAGCTAATCCTCAAAAGCCGTCTCAGTTCGGATTGCACTCTGCAACTCGAGTGCATGAAGGCGGAATCGCTAGTAATCGTGGATCAGAACGCCACGGTGAATACGTTCCCGGGCCTTGTACACACCGCCCGTCACACCATGGGAGTTGGTCTTACCCGACGGCGCTGCGCCAACCGCAAGGGGGCAGGCGACCACGGTAGGGTCAGCGACTGGGGTGAAGTCGTAACAAGGTAGCCGTAGGGGAACCTGCGGCTGGATCACCTCCTTTCTAAGGATGCTCTCTTAGGAGCCGGCAGCCGCCTGCTCTATCGGAGCTCTTGGAACAACAGGGATCAGTCAGATCCCACGATGCGGGACGCTGCCGTCTTCGTTTCTCTTCTCAATTCCGGAACACATCGGTCGGAGCCTGGCGCTTGGCGCATCGGCTTCGATTGGGGCCTGTAGCTCAGGTGGTTAGAGCGCACCCCTGATAAGGGTGAGGTCGGACGTTCGAGTCGTCCCAGGCCCACCATTATTGGTTGCCTCAGACGCCGGCAGGGACGTCCGTCCCTTTGGCTGTCCGCCGAAACGTCGGCGGCGGCCGGTCGGCCTTTGCAAGAGGCAGCGCCAGGGTCATCGACGCGCCAGCGTCGCAAGCCCGAACGGGCGCCCGCGCTGATGCGCGGGGCAGCCAAGGGAACGGACGTTCCCGCCGGCGTCTGAGGCCAAGTCTAAACCCTTGGCTTCGCCAAGGGGGGCCTTAGCTCAGCTGGGAGAGCGGTAGCTTTGCAAGCTTCAGGTCGTCGGTTCGATCCCGACAGGCTCCACCATTTTTTGGGTTCCGGATGTCAAAGGAATTCGCCTCCCCTCGCGTGAGGGTGAGCGCGGATGTTTGAAATCGTAAAGAGGCGGCATATTCGGCCAGCAGGACGACCTAGTTCCTGCGAACCAGCCACGGCCCGCAGCCGTGTGCGCCGGATATGCTTGGCAAGCAAAAACATGTTTTTGGAGAAATCCAAGAACAGGTCTTTCTTTTTTGGTCATGTCCGGCTTTTAGCCGAGCGGACATTGATCATGAGAGTAATCAAGTGTCGTAAGAGCATCTGGTGGATGCCTTGGCGCTGAGAGGCGATGAAGGACGTGGTACGCTGCGATAAGCCTTGGGGAGCTGCGAACGAGCTTTGATCCAAGGATCTCCGAATGGGGAAACCCCCCTTCGATCCTTTGTCTTGTGACGGCATCAGCGATGGTGGTGTTGCAAGACGGAGGGTCAGATGAAGGGATTAGGCCCTGAATAGATAGGGGTTTAAGGCGAACCCGGGGAACTGAAACATCTAAGTACCCGGAGGAAAGGACATCAAACGAGACTCCGTTAGTAGTGGCGAGCGAACGCGGACCAGGCCAATGCCAACCTGATCGTCATCGGAACCGTCTGGAAAGGCGGGCATCACCGGGTGACAGCCCCGTACGAAGCAGCGTGATGGTTGGATTTGAGTAGGGCGGGACACGTGCAATCCTGTCTGAACATGGGGGGACCACCCTCCAAGCCTAAGTACTCCTCAGCGACCGATAGTGAACCAGTACCGTGAGGGAAAGGTGAAAAGCACCCCGACGAGGGGAGTGAAACAGTTCCTGAAACCGGATGCTTACAAACAGTCGGAGCCCAAGGTTCGTCCTGGGTGACGGCGTACCTTTTGTATAATGGGTCAGCGACTTACAGTAACGAGCAAGCTTAAGCCGATAGGTGGAGGCGCAGCGAAAGCGAGTCTGAACAGGGCGTTTGAGTTCGTTGCTGTAGACCCGAAACCGGGTGATCTAGCCATGAGCAGGTTGAAGGTGCGGTAACACGCACTGGAGGACCGAACCGGTGCCTGTTGAAAAAGTCTCGGA
>KI912026.1:230586-247719 GCA_000517005.1 Microvirga lupini | reverse complement strand
CACCAGCCCCCGAAGGCATAAGCCTCGGGGGCTGCGTCGTATCTGGAACCCGATGAAAGCCCTCCAGCGCCTCCCGCGGAGGGCTTTTTGTTGGAAGGAAGGCGCACAGTACAAAAAGACGCGCGGGAAACACCAACCTCGGCGGCGCCGCACAGGCTGGGACCCACCCCAAACCACACGCCCAGCCGCAGCTGGATTTATCGTTCAGGCTCCCAAATGTTCAACAGAACAAGAAGGCAGGGAACGTAGACGGAAGCTGAATTCCCGGTAGAGTGAAGCATAACCGTATTACAAGCGGTCACAGTTTTCACCAGGGGAACATAATGTCCGTTAAACTGACACGTCGCGAATTGGCCAAGATCGGTCTTGGCCTTGGGGCCGCAACCGCTTTGGGCCGAAGCGCCTTCGCTCAAGCTCCTGCCTTTTTCAGGATCGGCACAGGCGGCACGGCCGGCACCTATTATCCGGTAGGCGGCCTCATCGCGAATGCCGTCTCGAACCCGCCGCAGCTCGTCTTGACGGCCCAGGCCTCGAACGGCTCGGTGGCCAACGTCAATTCTATCGTCTCGGGTGCCCTCGAATCCGGTTTCAGCCAGGCCGACGTCGCCTATTGGGCATATACAGGTACGGGACTCTTCGAAGGCAAGGGCAAGATCGAGGATCTGCGCCTTCTCGCCAATCTCTATCCTGAGAGCATTCATCTCGTTGCGGCAAAGTCTGCCAACATCAAGTCCGTCGCGGACCTCAAGGGCAAGCGCGTGTCCCTGGATGAACCGGGCTCCGGCACACTTGTCGATGCGCGGATCATCCTCTCCGGCTGGGGTCTGAAGGAATCGGACGTAAAGGCCGACTTCCTGAAGCCGAACCAGGCTGCCGAGCGCATGCGCGACGGCGGGCTGGATGCCTTCTTTTTCGTCGGCGGGTATCCGACCAGCGCCATCACGGAGCTTGCCGCGACCGGCGGCGGTATCGATCTCGTTCCGCTCTCGGGGCCCGAGGCAGAAGCCATCCGCAAGCAATACAACTTCTTCGCGGCCGACGAGATCCCAGCCGGAACTTACAAGGACGTGGCTGCGGTGAAGACCCTGGCGGTCGGCGCCCAATGGGTGACCTCCGCCAAGCTGCCGGAGGCCGTCGTCTATGAGGTCGTCAAGGGGCTGTGGAGCGACGAGACCCGCGCCGCCCTCGATGCCGGCCACGCCAAGGGCAAGCTGATCCGTAAGGAGAGCGCGCTGGCGGGCGCGGGCATTCCCGTGCATCCAGGCGCTGTGCGCTTCTATAAGCAAGCCGGTCTGTTGAAGGGCTGATCCCACCCTGACCATCCGTTCGGCCTCTCGCGGCACCCGCCGCGAGAGGCCCTTTGCTTGTGACGACAGCCCGCCGAGAGACCGCCATGTCTTCAGCTGATGCCAATGTGATCATCGAGAACCGCAGCCTCGAGGAAAAATTCGACCCCGAGATGCGTTTCCGCCCGCTGCCTCCGGCCACCGCCTGGCTCGTCGCGGGCCTGCTGCTGGCGCTCTCATTCTTCCACTATTATACGGCAGGCTTCGGGCTGCTGCGGGAGGCCACCCATCGCGGCATCCACATGGCCTTCGTGCTCGGCCTCATCTTCCTCGTCTTCTCGGCCTTCAAGAACGATCAGAACCGGATCGCTCCATCGACCTGGTGGCGCCCGGGCAGCATCTCCCTGGTCGATTGGATCCTCGCCATTGCGGCGGCCGTGTCCAGCCTCTATGTGCCCTGGATCTTCAGCGAACTGGCGTTCCGGGTCGGCAATCCGTCGCCGACCGATGTGCTCATGGGAACGATTCTGATCGTGGTGCTGCTTGAGGCGACCCGCCGCTCCGTGGGCTGGCCGCTTCCGGTCATCGCGATCGGCGTGATGCTCTATGCCTATTTCGGCCCTTCCATGCCGGGCATTCTCCAGCATCCCGGTGCCTCGTGGTCGAACATCGTCAACCACCTCTATCTCACGAGCCAGGGCATCTATGGCATCGCTCTGGGAGTTGTTGCCACTTACGTCTTCCACTACGTGCTCTTCGGCGTGTTGGCGACCCGGGTTGGGCTCGGCAAGCTTTTCATTGATCTCGCCACCTGCCTGGCGGGTCGCTACGCCGGCGGTCCGGCGAAGGTCTCGATCTTCGGCTCGGCCCTGTTCGGTATGATTTCGGGCTCCTCCATCGCCAACACGGTCACGGTCGGCTCGCTCACGATCCCGGCGATGATCCGCGTCGGTTATCAGCGTCATTTCGCGGCGGCCGTGGAATCGGCGGCGTCGACCGGCGGGCAGATCACCCCGCCGATCATGGGCGCCGCCGCCTTCCTGATGGTAGAGTTCCTCAACATCTCCTATCAGACGGTGATCCTGGCTGCGGTCGTGCCGGCCCTGATGCATTTCTTCGGCGTGTTCATGCAGGTCCATCTTGAGGCCAAGCGCGCCGGGCTGAAGGGACTGCCTGCGGACGAACTGCCCAAGGCCGCCAAGGTCATTCGCGAGGGCTGGCAGACGATCATGCCGCTTGCCGTGCTGCTGATCGTCCTGTTCTCCGGCTTCACACCTTATCTCGCCGCGTTCTGGGGCATCACGGCTTGCCTCGTGGTCGGCGCCTCGCGCGTTCCCGCTATCACGCTCGGCTTCTTGGGCGCTGTCATTGCCGCCATTGCCACCGGCATGCTCACGCAGCTGGTCTTCGTGGCCCCGCTGCTTGCTCTGGTGCTGGCGCTCCTGATCACCACCTTCCTCAAGAGCGATGCGGGCAAAGCGGTCGTGCTCGATCTCGTCGATGCCTTCGTGGTCGGCGCCAAATACGCCATCGGCGTGGGTGCGGCCGCCGCGACGGTCGGCATCATCGTCGGCATCGTCACGCTCACGGGCGTAGGCTTCAAGATCTCCTTCATCGTCACGTCCTTCGCCGCTCAACTGGCGCAAGGCTTCATGGATCTCGTGCCGGCGGGCCTGACCGACATGAAGGCCATGACCCTGTTCTTCACCCTGCTGATGACGGCTATCGTCTGCATCCTGCTGGGATGTGGCGTGCCGACGACGGCGAATTACATCATCATGGTCACCGTCGCCGCGCCGGCACTCGGTCTTCTCGGCGTTCAGCCGCTCGTCGCGCATTTCTTCGTGTTCTATTACGGAGTGCTCGCCGACATCACGCCGCCCGTGGCTCTCGCCGCCTATGCGGGCGCCAGC
Source organism: Microvirga lupini (assembly GCA_000517005.1). Classification (GTDB taxonomy): domain Bacteria; phylum Pseudomonadota; class Alphaproteobacteria; order Rhizobiales; family Beijerinckiaceae; genus Microvirga; species Microvirga lupini. The sequence goes on along the minus strand of KI912026.1, from coordinate 244,520 downwards.
ATGGCGGGGGCCGATCCGTTCAGGACCGGCAACACGGCCTTCCGGCTGGGCTTAGGCAAGGCGCTCGTGCCGTTCGTCTTCGTCTACGGTCCGGCCATGCTGATCGTCACGCCCGAATTCACCTGGCCGGGCTTCCTCTTCGTGACGGCCGGCGCCGTCGTCGGCATCATGTTCCTGTCGGCGGCCTTTGCCGGTTACGGGCTGACGGCGATGCGGGCCTGGGAACGCTGGCTCATCGGGCTTGCCTCCTTGCCGATCATCGCGCCGGATGTGGAGACCACCCTGATCGGTCTCGCCATGGCGAGCCCCGTGGTCGTGTCGCAGCTTTTCAAGGTGCGTTCTGCCATGGTGCCGAGGCCTGCCTGACGTAACGGAATAAGAACCTGAACCATTCTGCGGCCCTTCCGTTGTTCTTTGCTGGATTGAAGATGATGGGAGGGCCCTATGGTCGATTACAGGAAGCTTCTGGACGCATTCGTTGGAGCCATTGGCCGTCCTGATCATCGCAGCCCCGGCCAATCCAACCAAGGACATGTCGGGCAACCAGCCGACAAGAGCGTGACGCGCATCGCCGGCCATTCGCCCGATCAGCTCCTCCAGAAAGCCAAGGATTTCGCCGCGCAGCATCCGGGGCTCACGCAGACGGCCCTGGTCAGCCTGGCGGGTCTTCTGTTCAAGGGGCGCAAGAAGGGCAAGCTGACCGGCAATCTGGTCAGGCTCGGCGGCCTCGCCGTGATTGGGGGGCTTGCCTACAAGGCCTATCAGAACCAGCAGGCAGCGAAGGGACTGGCCGGAGGCGGGGCCGATGCGTCCACCCCTCCGGCATCCGAGACCCATGAGGCCGTCGCGCAATCTGCCCTGAGCCTGCCGGAAACATCACGGTTCCATCCGGTTTCGCAGACCGAGGACGATGCGCTTCTCTTTCTCCGCACCATGGTGGCGGCCGCATCCGCCGACGGGCATATCGATCAGGCCGAGCGGTCGCGGATCGTCAAGGGACTGATCGAGGCCGGCATCGACCCGGAGGCGAGCCATTGGCTGGAGAGCGAGATGACCTCGCCCGCCGATGTCGAGGAACTCGCCGCCAACGTCAACGATCCGGACAAAGCCGCGCAGGTCTATGCGGCCGCGTGCATCGCCATCGATCCCGACACGATCCAGGAGCGCGAATTCCTGCATCAGCTGGCCGAGGCGCTCGATCTCGATCCGGCGATACGTTCGCAGATCGACGAAACGGCCAGTGGCTTGAGCTAGGGGACTGGTTCATATTCAATTCCGGCTGCAAAGCTCGTGAACAGAGCCAGCCCTATCGGCCAGTCTGCAAGACCGCTTTGCCCATTGATATGGCCGAGCGCTCCGACCTCGACGATGCCGCTTCCCCACTCCGCCGCCCGGGCCCGGGCATAGGCGATGCCACCGTAGGGATCATCCGAGCTCGCGACGATGAGGGAGGGGAAGCGAAGTGTTTCTCTCGGCGTGCCGGCGAAACCGATCGCTTCAGCCGGGAAAACACTGGAATCGGGATCCGGGACCGCAACGAGAAAGGCGCCAGCCACGGCGTGGGAGGAGGTGCGCTGCCAATGGGCAACGAGCAGGCAGGCGAGACTGTGAGCGATGAGCAGTGGCGGCCTCTCCGCAATACCGACCATGCGATCCAAGGCTGCAATCCAGTCGGCCAAGTCCGGCTGGTCCCAATTCGTCGGTTGAAAGCGCTGCATACGGGGATGATTCCGTTCCCAACGCGTTTGCCAGTGTAACTCGCCTGATCCGCCAATCCCCGGCAGGATGATGATATCGGCCATGCCTTCTCCTCTTGCTGCGTGTCAGGAGATGCTTGCTGCTTTCGTTCAGGCTTGGAATGAGCAATCATCGGAAAACACATCTGATATCCGATGGATTAAAGGTTCAACACATGGCGCTTCCAGCAAGCGAACGGCCTCTCCTCGACCCGACTGACATTGCCATCATCGAAGTCCTGCAGGAAAACGGGCGGATTGCGGTTTCCGAGCTCGGGCGCAGAATCGGACTGTCCCAACCAGCGACGTCGGAACGGGTCAAGCGGCTGGAAGAACGCGGGATCATTGCGGGTTACGGAGCGCGGATCGATCCTGCTGCCCTTGGATTAGGCATGATGGCTGTCGTTCGCCTTCGCACGACGCATGAGCACATTCGGCCATGCCTGAAGCAGTTTGCCGAGATGCCGCATGTCATCGAGGTGCTACGGCTGACAGGCGAGGATTGTTTCCTGTTGAAGATTGTGGTCCCGTCGCCGGGGGAACTTGAGACGATCGTGGATACGATTGCGCGGTTCGGCGCGGTGACGACATCCCTTGTGCTGCGTGGCGAGCCGCCGAAATTCATCGGACGCGCCCTAATGCAATCTCCGAGATCTGCACGTTGATGGCCTCGAACCTAGTGGTCAATTCCTCGGCCTTGCCGACTTGTAGGGGAGGAGAGTGCACCCTGTGGCTGACCGCGGGCAGTGTCCATCGATTCGGATCGCTCCTGTTCCCTTTATAAGCCAAGTTCGGAGAACTGCCTCAAGCTTTCAAAGAGGCGACACGCGCCCCAGCGGCCTGATGCTCTGGTACTTGATGGTGGTCTGCGTGCCGCCCTTCTCCTCGTAGCGCTTGGCCAGAACGAAGCCGAGTTCGGGCGAGTAGAGGTCCGTGTGCTCGGAGGTCATCTTGCCGTCCGCATTGAGGAAGCGGTTGCGGACCACCAGGACGTTGTAGGAGCAGGAACCGAGCTTGAGCTGCTCTTGGCCTGTCACAGTCAATTCCAGCGAGATCAGGGCCCCCACCTTGCCCGGCTGGGCCGGTGCATAGGTCAGGGCCCGGCGAGCCTTCGGCTCGAGCGGGAAGACGGTGCGCAGATCGGAGACGGGAATGTTGATGCTCCGGGCTGTGTCGTCGAAACGGCTGATCGGGAAGAATCCACGGTAATAGATCACATCCTGATTTTTCCCGCCTGGATAGGAGTTCACCACATGGATGAAGTGATCCGAGGCCGGGCGAACTTCCGCAACCGTTCCCTGACGTTCCAGAGCAAAGCCCAGCTTCGCGGTCTGAGCGTTCGGGCAGTTGTCGCCCAGGGCCGGAGAAGCAACGAGAACCGTCAGTACGAAGGGAAGTGCGCGTCGAAACATGGCAGGGCTGCCCGGCGTTATCAAATGAAGACGATGCGTGTCCGGACCAATCCCGACACCGAAATCATATAACAAAGGTTCCGCTGTGGTGAAAAGCGGATCTTGGATCGCTGCCGAGGCGAGGACTGCTTCCGCCTCCCGAAAGGCAGCTACTTTAGTCAGAGGACGGTTGATCTTACCCCCTGTCCTGGATCAAATACCGCCACTGCGTTTACGGATGCCCGAAAGGATATGAAGAATGGCTGAGAGGCCTCACCGTCGCACTCCCGATCAGCTTCGCTCACGGCTTTGGTTCGACAATCCCGACAATCCGGGCATGACGGCGCTCTATCTGGAGCGCTACCTGAATTTCGGCCTGACGGGCAAGGAGTTGCAGGGCAAGAAGCCGATCATCGGCATCGCGCAGACAGGCTCCGATCTGTCGCCCTGCAACCGGCACCACCTCGAGCTCGCCAAGCGCGTGCGAGACGGCATCACGGCCGCGGGCGGCGTGCCCTTCGAGTTTCCGTGCCATCCGATTCAGGAGACGGGCAAGCGCCCCACCGCCTGTCTCGACCGCAATCTCGCCTATCTTTCTCTCGTCGAGGTTCTCTACGGCTATCCGCTCGACGGCGTCGTGCTGCTGACCGGCTGCGACAAGACCATGCCGGCCTGCCTCATGGCGGCCGCGACCGTGAACATCCCGGCGATCTCGCTCAATGTCGGTCCCATGCTCAACGGCTGGCATCATGGCGAGCGCACGGGCTCGGGCACCATCGTGTGGAAGGCGCGCGAGCGCCATGCGGCGGGCGACATCGACTACCAGCAGTTCATCGACATCGTCGGATCGAGCGCACCGTCCGTCGGCCATTGCAACACCATGGGAACGGCCTCGACGATGAACGCGCTGGCGGAAGCGCTCGGCATGTCCCTGCCGGGTTCGGCGGCGGTGCCTGCGCCTTATCGCGAGCGCGGGCAGATGGCTTATGAAACAGGTTTGCGCATCGTCGACATGGTTTGGGAAGACCTGAAGCCTTCCGACATCATGACCCGCGAGGCGTTCGAGAACGTCATCGTGGCCAATGCGGCCATCGGCGGGTCCACCAATGCGCCGATCCACATCAATGCAATCGCCAAGCATATCGGCGTGCCGCTCGACAACAACGATTGGGAGCGCATCGGCTTCGAGATCCCGCTCCTCGTGAACATGCAGCCCGCGGGCGAATATCTCGGCGAGGAGTATTTCCGCGCCGGCGGTCTGCCCGCCGTGCTCGCCGAATTGATCGGCGCCGGAAAGATCCACGAGAACGCGCTGACCTGCACGGGCACCACCATCGGCGAGAACTGCAAGGGCAAGTTCACCTGGGATCGCGACGTGATCCGCTCCTACGACAATCCGCTGAAGGAGAAGGCAGGGTTCCTGAATCTCAAGGGAACGCTCTTCGATTCCGCGATCATGAAGACGAGCGTGATCAGCAAGGAATTCCAGGAGCGCTATCTCAACAATCCGGAAGACCCGAATGCCTTCGAAGGACCCGTCGTCGTGTTCGACGGACCGGAGGATTATCACCACCGCATCGACGATCCGTCGCTTAACATCGACGAGCACACGATCCTCATCATGCGCGGCGCAGGCCCGGTCGGTTATCCCGGTGCGGCGGAAGTGGTGAACATGCAGCCGCCCGGCGCGCTCATCAAGCGGGGCGTTCTCTCGCTGCCCTGCATCGGCGACGGGCGCCAGTCTGGCACGTCTGGCACGCCGTCGATCCTCAACGCTTCGCCGGAGGCTGCCATCGGCGGCGGGCTGGCGCTGCTGCAGACGGGCGATCGCATCCGCATCGATCTCAACAAGCGTAGCGCAGACATTCTGCTGTCGCCGGAAGAGCTCGAGAGGCGGCGTGCCGATCTCGAAGCCAGGGGCGGCTATGCCTATCCGGCGAGCCAGACGCCCTGGCAGGAGATCCAGCGCTCCATGGTGGATCAGCTCTCCGAGGGCATGACCCTGAAACCGGCGGTGAAGTACCAGATGGTCGCGCAGACCTTCGGTGTGCCGCGCGACAATCACTGATCTGTGCAAAAGGGAACGGGGGCTGTCATGAACAGACTTCACGGAAAGACGGCCCTCGTCACGGCGGCAGGGCAGGGGATCGGACGCGCCGTCGCGAAAGCGTTCCTCCGCGAAGGCGCGAAGGTCTGGGCGACGGATCTCGACGTCAACAAGCTGGGTGGGCTCGAGGGCGCGGAGAGGCGCCGGCTCGACGTGCTCTCAAACGCGGATGTCGACCAGCTCGTCGCCGAGGCCGGGCCTTTCGACATTCTCGTCAATGCGGCAGGCTTTGTGCATCACGGCACGATTCTCGAATGCTCCGATAAGGACTGGGACTTCTCGTTCGACCTGAACGTGAAGTCCATGCACCGGACCATTAAAGCCGTGTTGCCGGGCATGCTGGAAAAGGGCCGGGGCTCTATCGTCAACATCGCCTCCGGCGCCTCCTCCGTGCGCGGCATTCCCAACCGCTATGTCTATGGAACGACGAAGGCGGCAGTGATCGGTTTGACCAAGGCGGTTGCGGCCGATTTCATCAAGAGCGGCGTGCGTGCCAACGCCATCTGCCCCGGCACGATCCAGTCTCCCTCGCTCGACGAGCGGATCGCGGCGCTCGCAGCGAGTTCCGGTCAGAGCCTGGAGATCGTGCGCCAGGCCTTCATCGATCGCCAGCCGATGGGCCGGCTCGGCACCGCCGAGGAGGTGGCGGCGCTCGCCGTCTATCTCGCGTCGGATGAAGCCAGTTACACGACAGGCCATATCCACCTCGTCGATGGTGGGTTTGCGCTTTAATTCGCTCTTCACAGGGTGGGACCGAGTGTCATCCCCGGCGGCCCAAAGGGCCGGGAAGGGGATCCATAGCGCCGAGCATGTGGGTGGATTCCCTTCCTCTCCGCTGCGCTCCGGCCGGGAATGACAGCGCTGGATTCGTACTCCCGCCGTGACCGTCCTTGCGGTTAAGGCTCATAGACCAAAGGAAAAAGGCAGGCTTGAAAGCCTGCCTTTTCAGTTTGCCGTGGTTTTTGCGAAGCGAATGATTCCTTGTTGTTGATCGGCACTTATCCCCGCGCGGGCCTGCTGTTGGCGCGCTCTGCTTTGGCAATCCATGCCGCCGCCCCACGGTGTCTCCAATCCATCCGCAAGACCGTGCGGAGGTCTCGAATCGAGCCGTTATGCTGGCCAAGGCAATACAGCATGGCTCCACGAGCGAAATAGAACTTCACCAAAAGCGTCGCCGGAAAGGCCGCTCTTTGGCTCGGGCGATAATCATCGCCGAGCACAAAGTCAGCAAGACCCGACATGATGGACTGCTTAAAACTTGTGATTGTTGTCGTCATTATGGCCTCAAGCGAAAGTAGTCACATCGTCTTTTGGTGAGAAGTACTTGGCTTCTGCTTCGACGTGTTGAAGTCGCCATGAATGTCCCACGGAGCTTAACGTGCGGAAATCGGAAAGCCGCAAGACTTGTCGGAAAAACGCAAGCATCGTAATTTTCCTGGGAGAGCGGCCATTTGAGGCCGCGCCCAATAGACCCAAAGGCGTTGGGTACGACTGTCAAGACAGGCAGGAACATGGCGGGGACTCATCCGGACATGGAGCAGGAGACGCCTCCCAAGGCGGGGAATGGCCCTGGCGCGAAGCCTGCCGCTCACGATGGATCCGTGATCGACCTTGTGGTCCGCTCGACTCAGATCGATGAGATGGAGGATCTCACAAATTCGCTGATCTCGTCCCACAGGTTGACGCCCCTAACGAAGGACGGTGCTTTCGATAGCGTCCTGCAGATCCACGGCTTACAGGATTTTTGTGGGTTCTCGATCTCCTATGGGCGTCCGGTGGCAGGCCGTCTCCAGGATGAGTCGAGCGATGAGCGGATGGCTTTTGTCATGGCGCCCAAGGGAAGCGGCCAGCTCATCATCAATCGGCGAGAGTTCGACGTCTCCGCCCCGAACGGGGTGGTGTTCCCCGCCGGCCCTCTCCGAACTCTGAATCACAGCGATGACTGCGAGCTCTCCGTTCTCATCATGAACAGGCGTAAGGCAGCGGAGCATTGCGCAAAGCTGCTGGCCCACGACCTCGACAAGGATCTCCAGTTCGACACCGCATTCGATCTGACCAGCGCCAATGGGCAAAGCTGGGAGCGGCTGTTCCAATTCGCCACCGCTGAACTTCAAATCCAGGTTCGATGTTCCGCTCTATGGCCGCCGCCCGCCAGCAGCTGGAGCAGACGGTGCTGACCGGGTTTCTGCTCAGCCACACCCACACCTATTCGGACGCGCTGCTTCGACCGCAATCCGCCGCAGCACCCTTCTACGTCAGGCGGGCGGAGGCTTACATCGAGGCGCATTTCTCCGAGCCGCTGTCCCTGGCCGACATCGCCGCTCATGCCGGGGTGAGCGCCAGAAGTTTGCAGAACGGCTTTCAGAACTTCCGCAACATGACGCCGATGGGATTCTTGCGATCGCTGAAGCTGAAGCATGCTTATGAGATCCTCTTGCTGTCGGATCCAGGCACCGTCACGGTCACCGAGATCGCCTTGCGCTGCGGCGTCAGTCACATAGGTGAGTTTGCGACAGCCTACAAACGCACCTTCGGCGAAACGCCACGACAGACTTTGAGGCGGACGCGAGCCGGATAAGGCTCGCGCCACGCGGATCTGTGTGACGGGTTACGAGAGTGGCTTACTGCGACCGCCAGGGCGTCTCCGCTACCGGCGTCAGCGGGCCCTTGCCGTCGAACCATGAGATCAGGTTGTCGGCCACCAGCTTGCTCATGGCGTTGCGGGTGTGAACCGATGCGGAGGCGATGTGGGGCAAGAGCACCACATGCTCCAGATCGATCAGCTCCTGCGGGACGCGCGGCTCATCCTCGTAGACATCGAGACCCGCGCTCAGGATCGTGCCCGACTTGAGCGCATCGATGAGCGCCTGCTCGTCCACGACGGTGCCGCGGGCGACATTGATCAGAACGCCGTTGGGACCCAAGGCCTTCAGCACCTCCGCATTGATGAGATGCCTGGTCGAAGCGCCGCCGGGCGTGATGACGATCAGCACGTCGCAAGCCTCTGCGAGGCCGGTCACGGTCGGATAGTAAGGATAGGCAATGTCGTCCTGCTGCGTGCGCCCGTGATAGGCGATGCTCACATCAAAGCCGGAAAGCCGTTTCGCGATGGCCTTGCCGATGCGCCCGAGTCCGACGATGCCGACCTTCCTCTCGCGCAGGGTCGCGGAGAGAGGAAAGGACGCCTTCAGCCATTTCCCGTCCCGCAGGTAGCGGTCGGCCTGCGGGATCTTTCTCAGCGTCGCGAGAAGGAGCCCGAGGGTGAGATCGGCCACCTCGTCGTCGAGAACGCCGGGCGTGTTGGTGACGACGATGTTGCGCCGGGCGGCTTCCTCCGCATCCACATTGTCGTAGCCGACGCCGAAGCTCGAGACGATTTCCACATTGGGCAGTCGATCGAGGAGGGTGGCGTCCACACGGCCGAAGAGCGTGCTGGTCGCCACGCCACGGATGCGCGGCCCGACCTCCTTCAGGAAGGCCTCCTTGTCCGCCTGCTCCCACAGCCGGTGAAGCGTGAAGGCCTTGTCCAGCGCCTCGATCACAATCGGCATCATCGGGGCGGTCATCAGGATGTCGGTTCGGCTCATGGCGTTTCCTATTGTGGTGTCGGGTTAAAGAGCGCAGCGCGTGACGCCGCCCCGGCGAAGGGCTTCGTCGATGATCCTGCCCTGCTGCTGCAGGTCAGCCTTCACGTCCTGCGGCAGATCGAGCCAATGACAGCCGCGCAAGGCGGCCTCCAGGGCGTAAAGTGCATTGAGGCTCACCTGCCGCGGCAGCATGAATTTCAGCCGGCGATAGGCCTCGACCGATCCCATGGACCGGAGATCGCCGACGGTGCGGATCCCGGCTTCTTCCAGTCTGCTCTGCGTGACGGGACCGATCCCGGGCAGGGTGTCGATGGCGGCATCACTCACGAGGACGGCTCCGGTTTTCGCTGCTTCACACGCTCACGGTAGAGCAAATAGAGCCCCGATGCGATGACGATGCCAGCCCCGACGAAGGTCCAAGAATCCGGCCAGTCTCCGAAGAGGATATAGCCCAAGACCAGCATCCAGACGATCTGGCTGTAGATGAAGGGCGCCAGGATCGCCGCCGGTGCCCGGGCATGGGCGAGGACCAGCAGCCAATGGCCGAAGGCTCCGTAGAAACCCGTCGTCGCGAGAAGAAACCAGACGAGAGGCGAGGAGGGTGTCGACCACACCCAGGGCAGGACGGGGGTGACGAAGACGATGCCGGCGACGCTCGAATAGAGGGTCGTGGTCGCGATGGAATCGCTCGAGGCCAGCATGCGTGTCACGATGTTGTAGAAGGCATAGGCCACGGAGCCCATAAGCGACAGCAGGGCGGCGGGATGCATGGTGCCTAAGCCCGGCCGCGTGATGACGAGAATGCCGATGAAGCCGACGCCGATGGCGGTCATGCGCTGCCAGCCGATGCGCTCTCCCAGGAGTGGCCCGGCGAGAAGCGCCACCAGCAGCGGGGTTGCGAAGATGATGGATTGGGTCTCGACCAGCTGCAGGTATTTCAGCGCGAAAAAGTTGCACAGGGTCGAGGCGAAGAGCAGGAACGAGCGGAGGAGCTGCAGCGGGAGACGGCGCGTCCTGAGGGCTCCGGGCTGAGTCCGGGGATTGATGACGAGGAAGGTGAGAAACGCCGCCGAGATGTAGCGGGCCCAGACCGTGACCATGGGATCGACGGAGCGGTTCACCCATTTGGCCGTCGCATCGAGGCACGAAAAGCAGAACAGCGCCGCGCACATCAGGGCGATGCCCACCATGCGGTTCTGGCGCTGCATTGCTTTGGGCGGGGACGCGGTGACGGTGTCGGCCATGCCGGGAATGCTAGCCGCTTAGCCGTCCCGATGCGAATGTCCGCCACGCACGACCCTCGTGCGCGGCGCACAGGGGTTCAGCGCATCGTGCGGACCCAGAGGGCCGCGTCAGTGAAAAGTGGGCCCGGTTTTTAGCCTTGAACGATGCGCTCATCCATAAAGAGAGCATCGGATTAGATTCCAAAAGTGCAAGTCCGCTTTTGGGTCCGATGCTCTAATCAGGCCGTCGCGGCCATCTCGGGCTCGCTGGCGGCTTCCAGCCCGTCCACCTCCTCATCGGCCTCGAACCCGGTCTGATCGGCTCCGGTGAGGCCGGCGAGGTTCTTGGCGGCTTTGCGCAGGAGCTTGCGCAGGCGCTTGCGGTCCTTGTTGTCGAAGCCCTGAAGCAACTCGCCTTCCACCTCTTCCCACAGGGCGTCGATGGCGGCTGCCTTGCGCTTGCCCTCCTTGGTCAGCTTCACACGCACGACCCGGGCATCGCCGGGTTCCGTGTGGCGCTCCACCAGCTTAAGGGCGGACAGGCGCGAGACTGTCTTCGAGGCGGTCGGCGGGCGCACGCGCAGGATGGCGGCCAGCTCGCCCATGGTCATGGGACCGGAATTGCCAAGGGCCTGGAGAACCTGCTCCTGGCCGGCGAACAGGCCGAGTTCCGACAGCTTGTCGCCCGTGCGGCTTCGATGCAGGCGTGAGGCTTGAACCAGAGCCCATCCGACGCTCTTGATGCCCGGATGTGTGTTATCGGTATCCATGGTCCCTCGCTGTTCGAAGCGTTTCCTTTGCTACCATGGACGGGACTCATGACGGTACGATGACAAGCCGGCACACTATTAACAGGCTAAGTAAATCAGCCGCTCAAGGTTCTCGATCGAGGGCGCTCTCGTGCCAGCGCCGAAGAAGGACGTGATTGAGCGCGGCCAGGGCAAGAAACAGCCCGATGCCGGTCAGGGCCAGAAGGACAAGAGCCGCAAAGAGGCGCGGGATGTTGAGCCGGTACTGGCTCTCGATGATGCGATAGGCCAGCCCTGACCCTGCCCCCGCGGACCCGGCGGCCATCTCGGCCACTACGGCACCGATCAGAGAAAGCCCGCCTGCAATCCGCAAGCCCGCCAGAAAGGCCGGGAGGGCGGCCGGCCGGCGCAGAAACCACAGGGCTTTCAGACGGGCCCGCAGGCGTGCCGGCGCGCTTTGCGAGCCGGGGGCGCCATAAAGCTGGAACAGCTCCATGAGATTCCGGTCCACGGATTGCAGGCCGAGCATCGTGTTCGAGAGAACCGGAAAGAAGGCGACGAGCCATGCGCAGGCCAGAACCGCCACATCCTGCGGCATGTAGATCAGGAGCAGGGGCGCGATGGCGATGACCGGCGTGACCTGCAGCACGACGGCGAACGGATAGAGCGAATACTCGACGATTTTCGACAGGCTCAACAGCACCGCCAGCAGCACGCCGCCGAGAACGGCGAGGACGAGGCCCGTGAGCGTCGTCTTAAGGGTGGTCATGAGCGAGGCCGAGAGCAGCGGCCAATCGGCCACGAGGGTTCTGGCGATCAGGCTCGGCGCAGGCAGGATGTAGGGCGGAATGGCCTCGACGCGCACAATGGCTTCCCATGCGGCGATGGCTGCCGCGAAGACGGCTAGCGGCAGAACGATCTTCAAAGGATTGCCATGCCTGGGTGCGGGCAGCGGAGCCGTGGCCATCACAGGCGCTCCTCTGCCGTCTGGTCCAGCAGAATTTGCGAGATCTGCCCGCACAGTGCCGCATAGCGCGCGCTGGCGCGAAACTCCTTCGAGCGCGGCCCGGGCCCTTCGCCCTGGATCTCGGCGACGACGCGGCCCGGTCGCGGGGACACAATTGCGATGCGGCTCGACAGGTAGGCGCTTTCGTAAACTGAATGGGTCACGAACACGATGGTGCAGCGCAATTCGCTCTGCAGCCGCAGCAGATCGTCGTTGAGACGGAAGCGGGCGATCTCGTCGAGGGCGGCGAAGGGTTCGTCCATGAGCAGCAGCCGCGGCCTCAGCGACAGCGCCCGCGCGATCGACACGCGCATCCTCATGCCCCCGGAAAGTTCGCGCGGATAGGTTTTCGCGAAGTCGCTCAGACCGACGAGGGCGAGGCTCTCGGCGATGCGATTCCGCGCGGCGTGTTTGGACATGCCGCGCAGGCGCAAGGGAAGCCACACATTGTCCGCCACGTTCGCCCAGGGCATCAGCGTCGGATCCTGGAACACGAATCCGATCTCGCCCCGATGATCGGTATCGCTCGAGCCCGGCCAAGTGACGCTTCCTTGCGTCGGTTGTGCGAGCCCTGCAATGAGGCGCAGCACCGTCGACTTGCCGCATCCCGAAGGGCCGAGAAGGGACAGGAACTCGCCTGCGAACACGTCGAGATCGAAGCCGGCAAGCGCCGTCACGCCGTTGGAGAAGATCTTCGTGATCTCTCTGAGGGAAACGAGCGCGGGCGCGATTTGCATCATGGGCGTGGCGACATGGAAAACGGCGTCGCTCTCCTCTTACTTCTTCAGGTTCAGCCCCACGCCCTTGTTCACGAACTGGAGCGTATAGGCTTTTCTGTAATCGAGATCCGCCTTGAAGAGACCGGCCTTCACCATCTTGTCGAAGAAGTCCTTCATGCGGGCATCCGTCATGGCCCCGATGCCGAGCTTTTGCGTGTCGCCGGAATCGACGATGCCGTATTCTTTCATCTTGGCATGGGAAAAGCTCAGCAGCTCGTCCGTCATCTCCGGGTTGTCGCGCTTGATGAGTTCCTTGGCTTTCGTGTTGTCGCCATAGAGGTAATTGTACCAGCCGACGGTCGAGGCATCGACGAAGCGCTGCACGAGATCGGGATTCTTCTCCACGACCTCGCGGCGCGTCTCAACGGTGGTGGAATAGGTGCTGAAGCCGTAATCGGCGAGCAGGAACACATTGGGCTTGAACCCGGCAGCCTTCTCGATGGTCAGCGGCTCGGAGGTGACATAGCCCTGCTGCACCGATGCCTTGTTGGCGATGAAGGGGGCCGGGTTGAAGCCGAACGGCTTCACCTGCTCGTCCTTGAAGCCGTACTCGGCCTTCATCCAATGGAAGAAGGTGGCGACGCCATCCTTGGACAGAAGAATGTCGTTCGATTTCTTCAGGTCGGTGAAGGTGTCGAGCCCCTGGCCCGGGTGGCTGAGGAGCACCTGCGGCTCCTTCTGGAAATGGGCCGCGACCACGATAGTGGGGATATTCTTCTCCACCGCCGAGAACGCCTGGATCATGCTGCCGCCCATGTAGAAGTCGAGCTTACCCACCGTCATGAGCATGCGGTTGCTGGCTCTGGGCCCGCCCGGCACGATGGTGACCTTGAGGCCGTACTTCTCGTATGTCCCGTCCGCGACGGCCTGGTAATAGCCGCCGTGCTCGCCCTGTGCGATCCAGTTGGTGCCGAAGGTCACCTCCGTTAGCGGCTGCTGCGCCAGGGCACTTCCGCCCAGACAGGCTGCAAACACTCCCGTGATCAAGGCGTTCAGCTTCATCGGCACTCACCTTCCGCTCAGGCAGGGCAAACGGCCTGCAATCCGAGGCACAGCTTCTGCGCGGTTCAGCCGTGCTTGGCAAGGTTCTCGTGCCGTCCTCGGAGCCCGGCTCATCAGGGACCGATACCCTTCCTTACCGTCATCACCGGGCTCGTGCCGGTGATCTCCGTTTTGTTTTCGTCCGTCCTCATCCTGAGGAGGTCGCGCAGCGACCGTCTCGAAGGAGGATTCGGTGCTCTCTGGGCACTCTTTCGAGACGCAGCCCATGGCTGCTCCTCAGGATGAGGGCGATGTTTCCAAAGACGTGGAGAGCCGTACCGCGTCGGCCCTGCCATGGGCGTGTCTAATGTGTGA
>KI912026.1:224264-230486 GCA_000517005.1 Microvirga lupini | reverse complement strand
GGAAAAGTACAGCGCTTCACAGGATCGGGATGGCCAGGACGAGCCCGGCCATGACGTGGGAGTGTACAGCGGATGTCATTCCCGGCGGCCCAGAGGGCCGGGAAGAGAATCCACTTCCGCGCTCAGCGCTACGGATTCCCTTCCCCTCCGCTGCTGCTCCAGCCAAGAATAACACAGGCTGCGGATCACTCCACGAGCCAGGGATAGGTCCAGGTTTCCGTCAGCGCCCGGTTACCGGCGCGCAGGAAGGCGCGCAGGTCCGTGGATTGCCCCGGCTCCAGCTTGACGTCGATGGCCGCCCTGAAGCCATTCGTGTGGCTGTTGGGCATGATGAAGGTGTTGGTGATCTGCCCGGCGGAGGTGGAGGGAACGAGCTGCACCTGCTCCGGCGCGCTGAGATAATAGGGCAGGTTGCCGCCCGCGAAGTCGATGATGAAGCGGCGGTGCTGGGGATCGCTCGGCGCGTTCGATCCGCTGGCGCGGGGAGGCGTCTGGAAGGTGTTGATCACCTTACCGCCCGGATGCATGGCGCCGATCGCCGATGCGGCCCGCAGACGATAGGACAGGACGATCTCCTGCCCCGGCTCGAAGGCCCGGTTCGGCTGCCAATAGGCCACGATGTTGTCATGGGTCTCGTCCGGCGTCGGGATCTCGACCAGCTCGACCCAGCCCTCGCCCCATTGGCCGATGGGCTCGACCCAGTAGCCAGGGCGCTGATGGTAATAAGCTTCGAGATCCTGGTAGTTCTCGAACACCCGGTCGCGCTGCATCAGGCCGAAGCCGCGCGGATTGTTGTCGCTGAAGGACGAAATCGTCTTGCGGTTCGGGTTGCGCAAGGGGCGCCAGATCCACTCGCCCGCGCCGGACTGCATGAGCAGCCCGTCGGAATCGTGGATCTCGAGGCGGTAGTCGTCCGTCGGCTTGCGGTCGTTCTCGCCCTCGAAGAACATGGAGGTGAGGGGGGCGACACCCACATTGGTGATGGTCTGCCGCGGGAAAAGCGTCGCCGTGATGTCGAGGGTCGTTTCCTTCGACGGATAGATCTCGAATCGATAGGCACCGGCGACGGACGGGCTGTCGAGAAGGGCGTAGACGATAGCCCGCTCGTCGTTGGGCTTGGGCATCTCGACCCAGAATTCGCGGAAATGCGGAAACTCCTCCGCTTCGCCGCCTTCCACATTGATCGCGAGGCCCCGCGCCGAGAGGCCGTATTTCTGATCCGATCCGAGGAAACGGAAATAGCTCGCCCCGAGGAAGGCGATGAGCTCGTCGAACACCTTCGGGTTGTTCAGGGGGTAGTGGAGGCGGAAGCCCGCAAAGCCGAGATTGACGGGCAGCGGCCGCTCGATCTTGTTGCGGCCGTAATCGAACAGCTCCCGCTGATAGGGCACCGGAGTGGGCACCCCGTCGCGGATGATGTTCACCGTCACGGGACGCTGGTAGAGGAAGCCGGGGTGGAAGAGCTGCATCCGGAACGGCCCGTTGCCGGTGCCGAGCAGGGCCTTATCGGGGCGGAAGCGGATATCCCGGTAATCGTCGAAGCTGAGCCGGTTGAGAGGCTCGGGCAACTGCCCCGAAGGTGCCTCATAAGGCACGGCCGCCAGCTCGCGGGCCCGGCGGACAACATCCTCGTAGCGGAACGGATTGGGAGCCGGTACGCCGGTCTGCTGCTGCGCCCAGCTCTGCCGGTTCAAAGCGGGCAGCGCGGTGGCTGCGAGCAGGCTTTGCAGGAGGATACGGCGGGACAGGTTCGTCATGGCTGCGGAGCGTTCTCGACTGAAAGAGGAAAATGGCCGGAATTCAGGGATTGGAATATGGGGCCTGGACCTTCTTCCGTGTACCTGTCCCGCTTAATGGAAGCTGAATGGTGATGCGGGCAAGACACAGGTCCCGGCAAGGTTAAAAAAATCCTGGGAGGGGTCTGAAAAACTCTTGTGATCCCCGGCGAATATGCTTATTTCACCCCTGCCCAATTTCGCACGTGCCTGTGGTCGCGTGCCGGTTGGTGGGCATCCGGACAAGAGGCCGGACAGCCGCCCGAGAACGACCTAGCTCTCGATACCCCTAACCGGCAGCCGGAGGCGAAAACCGGCGCACCTCGTTCTCAACGGGGGACGCGACTTAAAGCAACGACGAACGGGCTTTTTTGGTCTCGTTGGCCCTCCAAAGGTCAACACCGAAGAGGCTTGTTTATCATTGCCAGGCGTGCGGATGGAAAACTCCCCATCCAATCCAAGGCAGCATCGTCGGGTGAAGAGCCCATCGCCGCGTCTCGTGTCTCCATCGCACGAAGCGGGATGTCATCTTCCCTCGCTGACGCCGGACGGCAGGACTTCCTGACCGTCTGAACTTCAATCCGGAGGCTTCAACAAGACCTCCATTGAACCTTTGGTGGGGAGAGCGCCATGACTCAGCGCATCCGTGAATTCCTGCGCAACCGACGTGAGGACGGCCCGTGCGTGGTCGTCGACCTCGAGGTCGTGCGCGACAACTATTCGAAGTTTGCCCGTGCGCTCCCCGACACGCGTGTGTTCTACGCCGTGAAGGCCAATCCGGAGCCGCAGGTGCTCAAGCTTCTGGCCGAGCTCGGCTCGTGCTTCGACACGGCGTCCGTGGTCGAGATCCAGCTCGCGCTGGATGCCGGCGCGACGCCCGACCGCATCTCCTTCGGCAACACGATCAAGAAGGAGCGCGACATCGTTCGCGCCCTCGAGCTCGGCGTGCGCCTCTATGCGGTCGATTGCGAGGCCGAGGTCGAGAAGATCTCCCGCGCGGCAGCCACGGCTGGCATCGATGCGTCCGAGGTGAAGGTGTTCTGCCGCATCCTGTGCGACGGCGCCGGCGCCGAGTGGCCGCTCTCGCGCAAGTTCGGCTGCGTGCCCGAGATGGCCGTGGACGTGCTGGAGCATGCCTATCGCCAGGGGCTGGAGGCTTACGGCGTGTCCTTCCACGTGGGCTCGCAGCAGCGCAACACGGAAGCCTGGGATCAGGCTCTCGATTCCGCCTCGGCGATCTTCCGTGAGTGCGCGCATCGCGGCATCCACCTGTCGATGGTCAACCTCGGCGGCGGCTTCCCGACGAAGTACCTGAAGTCGGTTCCGCAGGTCGAGGCTTACGGCGAGTCGATCTTCCGGGCGCTGTCGAAGCACTTCGGCAACCGCATCCCGGAGACGATCATCGAGCCGGGCCGCGGCATGGTCGGCAACGCGGGCATCATCGAGGCCGAGGTCGTTCTCGTCTCGAAGAAGAGCCGCGACGAAGACGAGGTGCGCTGGGTCTATCTCGACATCGGCAAGTTCGGCGGCCTCGCCGAGACGATGGACGAGTCGATCCGCTACCCGATCCGCAGCGAGCGCGACGACGACCGCAAGGTGCCGTGCGTTCTCGCGGGTCCCACCTGCGACTCGGCCGACGTTCTCTACGAGAAGGAGCCTTACCTGCTCCCCGTCTCGCTGGAGATCGGCGACAAGGTGCTGATCGAGGGCACGGGCGCCTACACGACCACCTACTCGGCGGTCGCGTTCAACGGCTTCCCGCCGCTCAAGTCCTACGTGATCTGAAGCATTTTCCGCAAAAGTGGCTTGCCGGTTTTGCAAAAGAAAGTGCGACGCAGCTAATGTCACGTCCCGCCTGCCCCGCTGAATGGGGCAGGCATCAACCCCAACAGAGTTGTCCCGGACGGCCGGCTTGCGTTCAAGCTGGTGCGAGGGCTGTCGCTCACCCCACGTGTTTTGGGAGGCCACGGCCATGATCACGATCCGCGAAGAAATCTTCCGCGATGTCGAGGCGCGCGAGGCGCTGCTCGATGCCTGCTTCGGACCTACCCGGTTCCAGAAGACCTGCGAACGCCTGCGCGAGGGCAGGGTGCCAGCCGACGGCCTGTCCCTGGTCATCGACCGGGACGGCGAGATCATCGGCACGGTACGCCTGTGGCACATCTCGGCCGGGCCGAATCGTCCGGCGCTGATGCTCGGGCCGATCGCCATCGATCCGTCCGTGCAGGGCCTCGGCCTCGGCGGCAAGCTCATGCGGGAGGCACTGACGCGTGCGGCCGATCTCGGGCACAAGGCGGTGCTGCTGGTGGGCGACGCGCCCTATTACGAGCGCTTCGGCTTCTCTGCGAGCAAGACCGGCTCCCTCTGGCTGCCGGGTCCCTACGAGCGCAACCGCTTCCTGGCGCTCGAGCTCGATGCGGGCGCGCTTGATGGTGCGCGCGGTCTCGTCTCCGCGACGGGCGCCTTCGAGCAGAAGCCCGATCTCGGCGCTCTCGTCGCCGCCGCCGCACAGGGCGCGCTGGCGGGCATGCGTCCGGCGCTCTGACGCTGCTATCCTTCCGAGGGCTGCAAACGCGCGGCCCTCGGATTGGGCAGCACGAAGGTCACGGCAGCGGCTGCGATCATGTAGGCGACGAACCCTAAGCAGATCGCTTCAAGAGTCACTCCAGCATCGAACAGAATCCCGATGGCGCCCGGCGTCGCCGCCGAGGCCACCACCATGATCGCGCTGGCGAGCGCGCGGATCTTGCCCAGATGCGTGGTACCGAACAGTTCGGCCAGAACGGCGGCGATCACCACGTTGGTGCAGCCGGACGTCAGGCCGATCAGACCGAAGAACACGAGCGGCAGATAGGATGCGTCGAATATGGCGAGGACAATGGATGCGGCCGTCATACCTGCAAGATAGAAATGGCTGAGACGCACGGCGCCGAAACGGTCGACGAAACTGCCCGCGCTCATCGCAACCACGACGGATACCAGTGCGAAGAGCGTGATACTGCTGGCCAGAAGTTCCAGAGACCAGCCCTTCACATCCGCGATGAAGCGCTGGTGGAAGAAGTATGCCGTCATGATCGCCGGATAGCCGATCATGGTGGGGATGAGCGCGAGAAAGCGCCAGTCGCGCAGGATATCGCTCCAGCGCGGGCCCGCATCGCTCGCGGCCTTCTTCCTTGTCGATTCTTCGGGATTCGCATCCTTCGTGAGAACAAGCCCAAGCAGCCAGCCGAGCCCCAGCGCGACGGCGATGACGAGTGCGCAAACGCGCCAGGCGCCCGTCCATCCGACGGCGGCGATCAGCGCGATGGCAACTGCCGGGAGGATCGCTTCACCGGCCGGAAAGCCCAGCGCCGCCACGCCCAGCGCCCTGCCGCGCACGCCCTCGTGCAGGCGGGCGGTGCTCATCACGCCCGCATGGCTGAGCATTCCCTGGCCGAAGAGGCGCAGGGCGAAGAGGCTCAGGCCCAGCACGATGATGTCGGGCGCAAAGGACAGGCTGACGGCTGCCGCCGCCAAGCCAAGCATGGCCGTGGTGGCGTAGAGCCGAATATCGACCCGGTCGATGACGCTGCCGACCCAGATCATCAGGAGCCCCGAGGACAGCGTTGCGAGGGAGTAGATCGAGCCGAACGTCCCGTGCGTCAGGCCGAAGGCCTCGCGGATGTCTGGACCCGACAGGGAGATGAAGAAGGTCTGGCCGAACGAGGACAGGAAGGTCAGTGCGAAGCCAAGCCCGATGACGCGCCAATAATGCCTGACAAGTTCATGAAATTTCATCGGTCGCGGCCGGATAGGAGGTGGAGGAGGCATCCGATCATGCAGCCTTGTTGCACGATGTCGAGGTTGAAATGCGCATGGCAGGTCTGTTGTTGTCATTCCGCCTTCGCCATCCGCAGGGAAATTGCCTTCCCGGGCATGCAGGCCCCCACAGCCATTGACCCCGAGGGCTCCTCAATCCTAGATGCGCCCAAACTCGCCGTTGGGCGTTTACCGTTTTCCATCACTGCTTTCGCAAGGAGACAGATCTGATGACCACTTGGCCCGTTCATGGCCGCATCACCGGCCCGATCGTGATGATCGGCTTCGGCTCGATCGGCAAAGGCATGCTGCCCCTGATCGAGCGGCATTTCGAGTTCGACAAGAACCGGTTCACGGTCATCGATCCCGTCGACACGGATCGCAGCATGCTGGACGTGCGCGGCGTGACGCTCATCAACAAAGCTCTCACGCCCGACAATTATCGCGAGATCCTCACGCCGCTTCTCACGGAAGGCGGTGGACAGGGCTTCTGCGTGAACGTCTCGGTGGATACGTCGTCCCGTGCCATCATGGAGCTCTGTCGCGAACTCGGCGCTCTCTACATCGACACCGTGGCCGAGCCCTGGGCCGGCTTCTATTTCGACAAGAGCGCGGGGCCTGCCGAGCGCACCAACTACATGCTGCGCGA
>KI912026.1:223883-224164 GCA_000517005.1 Microvirga lupini | reverse complement strand
AGCAGCCCGGCTCGATGGGTGATGGTGGAAACGAAGAGCCGGACGGCACCTCGCGCGCGGTTTGTTTCAGCGGACCTCCTGGCAGAGCCAGGGTCGGCCACCCGCGAGCACAGGGGTGCGAGACCGGCGGCGGGACCGGGCCTGCTCCTACTCCTGCGACGCCTCGCGAGCGCGCCCCTCACAGGAACAGATCTATGCAATGATATAGCCAAGGTTGGCACGGCTGTCAAGAACAAAGTGAGAACATTGCGCTCGCCCTCACGGCGTCATCACCGGCCTTG
>KI912026.1:192530-223783 GCA_000517005.1 Microvirga lupini | reverse complement strand
CAAGGGCTGCGGCGCGGCGATCTACCTGCTCAAGCCCGGCGCGAACACGCGCGTGCGCACCTGGTGCCCCACGCCCGGCCCGCAATACGGCTTCCTCGTCACGCATAACGAGGCGATCTCGATTGCGGATTACTTTACCGTGCGTGAGGGCGACAAGGTCGCCTACCGCCCGACCTGCCACTACGCCTATCACCCGGCGAACGATGCCGTGCTCTCGCTGCACGAAATGTTCGGCAATGCCGGCAAGGTGCAGGAGAAGCACCACATCCTCACCGAGGACGAGATCGTGGACGGCATCGATGAACTCGGCGTGCTGCTCTACGGCCATGGCAAGAACGCCTATTGGTACGGTTCGCAGCTCTCCATCGAGGAAACCCGCAAGCTCGCGCCCTATCAGAACGCCACCGGCCTTCAGGTGACCTCCGCCGTGCTCGCCGGCATGGTCTGGGCGCTGGAGAATCCGAATGCCGGAATCGTGGAAGCCGACGATATCGACTTCCACCGCTGCCTCGAAGTGCAGCTCCCCTATCTCGGTCCCGTGAACGGCTACTACACCGATTGGACCCCGCTCGATGACCGCCCCGGCTTCTTCCCGGAGGACATCGACAGCTCCGATCCGTGGCAGTTCCGGAACGTTCTGGTGCGGTAAAACTACCACGTTCAATCATCAGGCCCTGCCTAGACCCTCCCCCTTGTGGGGAGGAGTTGGAGGTGGGGGGTGCTGGCGATAGCCGATGAGGGTCTGGCGCTGACACCCCCACCCTGGCCCTCCCCACAAGGGGGAGGGGAGACGAAGGAATCAGGCCCATGCCTCATTTCGAGGAGTTCTACGCCAACAAGCTCCGCGGCGGCCTCGGCGTCACGGATGCCGAGAGCGTGCTTGATCTGCGGGGTGTGTCGCGGGAGAAGGCGGAAGCCTCGATCCAGGACATGCTGGAGCGCAGCCGCTTCGCTCAGGGAAAGTCGGTGGCCATCCGCCTCGATCCGCCGCCGGAAGGGGGTGGGGAGACGCTGTTCCAGCCGGTCGGCAGGGCCCTGCTCGAAGCCAAGAAGCGCGGCTGGATCGACCGGTTGCAGACCCTGCCGGCCCAGGACGGCCTTGGGTTCTACGTGGTGCTGGCCGGGAAGCCGGAGCGCGCGGCCTGAAGTTTTCAGACCTGCATCACACGTCGCTGTGAGCGCGGCCTCCGCCAGAGGCTGCGGATGAAGCCCATCAGCAGAAGAAGACCGCCCCAGACCGCGACGAAGCCGATGGCGGTCGAGAGGATGCCCTCCTCGGTGACCGGCAGGGCCGGCTCGAAATCGCGATAAACCGCCTCCATCACGTCCTGATCTCCGTCGCGCACCATCAGGGCGATTCGGGCGAAAGGACCTGCCTGCACCATGGTCTCGCGGTGTGTCTCCAACCGGCCCAGGCGCTCCACGTTCGCCTGCATGGCGGCACCCTGGCGGCTGACGAAATCGTCCGTGTTGGAGCGCAGGCGGGCGATGGCGCTCTCCCGCGTCTCGCCGCTGGCCTGGGCATCCGCGTCGAAGCGCGTGATCACCTGCCGCAATTCGTCGATCGCGCCGCCGAGGCGCTGACGGTACTGTTGCGCGAATTCGGGCCCCTGCGAGGCGACGATGCCGCCGCAGAGCCCACAGCCAAAGGCGATGATGCGAACGATCCGGGACAAGCTTGACCTCCTTAATGGTCAAGAGCCTTAAGGATATCTTGTTCCATCACCTCGTCGAGGGGCTTGGCCACTTTCAGAGCCCTGGTCTTCCGGCCCGGCTCCATCACCAGGATCACGGTCTCGATCCCGGAACAGCCGGGATCGTTGCAGGCGATCTCGTTGACGGCAAAGGCCGTCTCCGGCGCGGCCTGAAGGATTGTGCGGGCCAGATCCTTCACCCGGTCGATGGCCTGCTTGTCGGGCTTCGGCAGGCCGAACGTCCCTCTCAGGAAAGCGCCGAACAGGGCCACGGGCGATCTCACGTGGGCAGGGTCAGGATGCCGGCCTGACCGTCCTCGCAGCCGAAGGCGAGGCGTCGGCCGGCCTTGTCCCAGACCATGGCGGTGATGCCGCTGTCCTTGACGGCCGGGCGCACCAGGAGTTCCGAGGCGTCGTTGAGGCGAATGAGCAGGATGCAGCCGTCCTCGTAGCCGACCGCCAGCACCAGGGTGTTGGGATGGAAGGCGACCCGGCTGACCTTGGCGGGCCTGACCCCGCATTCCCGCGGCGCCTTGCCCATGGGGCCTTCCTTCGATTCGAAAGGCCAGATGATCGCCGCTTCGGCCCCGGAGGTGGCGAGCCACTTGCCGTCGCCCGACCAGGAGAAGGAGCGCGTCTTCGACGGGTAGCCGCTCATGCGCATGTGGCCCTTGTCGGGAATGAGCCGCCAGCCGTGGAGGGCATTCTCCTGCATGGAGGTCACCACGAAGCGGGCATCAGGCGACCAAGTGATGTCGAGATGCGAGCCCTTCCAGTCGAGCATCTCGGGCTTGGCCTCGACGTTCGGGAACCAAAGCGTCGCGCCGTTGTAATGGGAAATCGCCAGCCGGTAGCCCTTGGGTGCGAAGGCGAGGCCGCGGGCCGCGGAGGGAACTTCGAGGGTCTTCTCCCGCCCCTTGTCGTCCCGGGCGACGACCCGCTTGCCGGTGCCATAGGCGAAGGCGCCGCCGGCATTGACGGCGAGCGAGTCGATCCAGGCGCCCTTGGTCTCGGCCAGGGTTTTCGTGGAGCCGTCAGGGCCCGTGACGGCGACGCGGCCATCGTCGCCTCCGGTGAGGAAGCGCTCGCCGTCGCTTGCCGCGACCAGAACGCCGGCGTCGGGGTGCGCCTCGACGCGATGGGATTCGCCGTCTTTGCTGAGCAGAACGCCGCCGTCGCCGAGGCCGAAGGCGGTCGTGCCTTTCAGCCAGCCGATGGCCGTGACGTGAGCCTCCGCAGCCACAGGCACCACGTTCTGGGTTAAGGATGGAGCTGTTCCAGTACTCATCAAAACGATCCCTTCATGCGCGCTGCCCATAACATGGTTTGGCCGGTCGAGGGCAGGGGCATCGCGAACTTCCCAAAGGTCGGTGATCTACCAATGACCCTGGGGTTAGGCCTTTTGGGTTTTGGCCAGTTCCCGGCATTTGGCTCACAATGCGCACTCCATCGAGGAGACACTGAATGCGAGTCCTGCCTTTGGCTGCCTTTGCCCTTGCCGCGACGATTTCTGCGCAGGCGTCTGCTCAGGAGCAGAGCGCGGAGCCATCGGCGAGAGAGGCGCAGAAGGCGGCCTGCCAGCAGGAGGCCAACCTGATCTACAGGACGAGCAGCCGCGGCATCGGCATGGGGCAGGAAGTCCGCAACCAGATCATCGCCGCCCGCAGGGCTCACGTGCGCGACTGCATGGCGAAGGCGGAACCGGCCCCGGGTTGACGGGACCGGTCTTTCAACCGTCAGGCCGCGCAGGCCAGGAACCCTTCCCTGATCGCCTTCTCGTTCAGGTCGCGGCCGATGAAGACCACCTTCGAGGTGTGCTTCTCGCCCGGCTTCCACTCGCCCTGCACGTCGCCGTCCAGGATCATGTGGACGCCCTGGAAGACGAAGCGCTTCGGCTCGTTCGGGAAGGCCACGATGCCCTTGCAGCGCAGGATGTTCGGGCCCTCGACCTGGGTGAGATTCGAGATCCACGGCATGAACTTTTCCGGATCCACCTCGCCGTCGAGGGCGACCGCGACGGATTGCATCTCCTCGTCGTGATGATGGTGATGGCCCTCTTCCAGGAAGTCGGGTTCGAGTTCGATGATCCGGTCGAGATCAAAGGCCTTGCGGTCGAGCACCTCCGAGATCGGGATGGCGCAGTTCTGGGTGCGGTGGACCTTGGCGTAGGGATTGATGGCGCGGATGCGCGCCTCGACCTCGTCCAGCTCACCCGCAGACACGAGATCGATCTTGTTGAGGATGATCACGTCCGCGAAGGCGATCTGGTTCTTCGCCTCGGGCGCGTCCTTCAACCGGTCTGAGAGCCATTTGGCATCCGCCACCGTCACCACCGCGTCGAGGCGGGCGGTATCGGACACGTCCTGGTCCATGAAGAAGGTCTGGGCCACGGGAGCAGGGTCGGCGAGGCCGGTGGTCTCGACGATGATGGCGTCGAACTTGCCCTTGCGCTTCATCAGCCCGTCGAGGATGCGGATCAGGTCGCCGCGCACGGTGCAGCAGATGCACCCGTTGTTCATCTCGAACACTTCCTCGTCGGCGCCGACGAGGAGTTCGTTGTCGATGCCGATCTCGCCGAACTCGTTGACGATCACGGCGTATTTCTTGCCGTGCTGCTCGGTGAGGATGCGGTTGAGAAGGGTGGTCTTGCCGGCGCCGAGATAGCCTGTGAGGACGGTGACGGGAATCTTGTCGGTCATCGGAACTTCCAGAATTGATGGATGTCATCCCCGGCGGCCCGTGCGGGCCGGGAAGGGGATCCAGGCTTCAGGGTTTAACCGTACCTGGATTCCCTTCCCTCGCTGCGCTCGCCGGGAATGACACCAGGCGCCGCAGCGATCAGGGCTTTCAGCTCGATAAAGCCGCGCTGAAAGCCCTTATATTGTGTCTCATCATGTCAATGTAAGTCCCGGCGGGACCTCCTGCCTCAGAGAGCGCGTCGGAATAGACCTGGGATCCGATCCTGGCGCCGGTTTCCTTGGAGATGCGCTCCATCAGGCGGGCGTCGGAGACGTTCTCCACGAAGATTGCGGCGATCTTCTCGCGCTTGATCTGCTGGATGATCCGGGCCACGTCCTTGGCCGAGGCTTCCGACTCGGTCGAGACGCCCTGGGGCGCAACGAAGTCGATGCCGTAAGCCTCCTCGAAATAGCGGAAGGCATCGTGGGAGGTGATGATTCGGCGGCGTTCAGGTGGAATCTTGACGACAAGACCTTTCACCTCGGCTTCCACCTCATCGAGCTGCTTGAGATAGGATGCGGCATTGGCCTCGTAGGTGGCTTTGCCTGCCTCATCCGCGGCGATCAGGGCATCCCTGATATTGGCAACGTAGATCTTCGCATTGCCGATGCTCTGCCAAGCATGCGGATCGGCCCCGCCGTGATCATGCCCATGCCCGTGGCCCTCATCTTCGCTCTTGAGAGGCTTCACGCCCTTGGCGGCCTCGACCTTCACGGCTTTGGTGCCGGAGGATTTCACGAGGCGGTCGATCCAGCCCTCGAACTTCAGGCCGTTGGTGAAGACGATCCTGGCTTCGGTCAGGCGCCGTCCATCGGCGGGCGTCGGGGAATAGACATGGGCATCGCCGTTCGGGCCGACGAGGGTTGCCACCTCGACGCGCTCGCCGCCGACATTGCGCACCATGTCGCCGAGGATCGAGAAGGTGGCGACCACTTTCAGTCTGCCGGCATTCTGCGCGGCCACCGGCAGCGACGATGCGACAAGGGTGAGGCATCCTGCCAAAAGGGATACGGCAGCTCTTCGCGTCAGCATGGGTCTTGATCCTTATGAAGGAGGTCAGGCTTCCAGGTGCCTGCCGGGCCATGCGAGCCACAGCAGGCCGCCCTCGCGCCCGAGCACGAGGGAGATCACGTAGACGGCGCCGGCCGAGAGGATGATCGCCGGTCCCGCGGGCAGTTCCGCATGGAACGAGAGCAGCAGGCCGCTCAATCCGGACACGATGCCGATGGCGACAGAGACCAGCATCATCATGGTGACGTCGCTGCTCCAGAAACGGGAGGCGGCGGCAGGCAGCATCATCAGACCGACCGCCAGCAGGGTTCCGAGTGCGTGAAAGCCGCCGACGAGGTTCATGACGACCAATCCTAGGAAGATCAGATGCGTCGGTGTGCCGGCGTGGCTCACGGAACGGAGGAAGACCGGATCCACGCATTCGAGCACGAGCGGACGGTAGAGCACCGCGAGGGCCAGAACGGTGATGCTGGAGATGGAGGCGAGCAGCAGCAGCGTGTTGTCGTCGAGCGCCAGCACCGTGCCGAACAGCACGTGCAAGAGGTCCACGTTCGAGCCGCGGAGCGACACGATGGTGACGCCGAGTGCCAGGGACAACAGGTAGAAGGCCGCGAGCGACGCATCCTCCTTTAGCGAGGTGAACCGGGAGACGAGGCCCGCCGCCACCGCGACGATGACGCCCGCGAACAATCCGCCGATGGTCATGGCCGGCAGCGAGAGCCCGGCGACGAGATAGCCGATGGCCGCACCGGGCAGGATCGCGTGGGCCATGGCATCGCCGGTCAGGCTCATGCGGCGCAGCATCAGGAAGACGCCGACCGGGCCGCCGCCCAGGGCGATGGCGATCACGCCCACGAGGGCGCGCTGCATGAACTCGAATTCGGCAAACGGCGTGTAGAACAGGTCGAGCATGAACAGGCGCCCTTACGCGACGCTGCGGTGGCAGACATCCGCATGCGGATCGTAGGCCTCGACCATGCGCCGGGCCTTCAAAAGGTTCTCGGCGCTCAGCACGTCCAGGGTCTCGCCCCAGGCCACCGGCTCGCGGGCGATCAGAAGGGTCTGCGGGAAGGTGCGCTTGACCATGTCGAGATCGTGCAGCACCGCGACCACCGTGCGGGATTCCTTATGCCAGCGGCGGACGAGGTCGAGCAGATCGGCCGTGGTCTTGGCGTCGATGGCCGTGAACGGCTCGTCGAGCAGGATCACGGGAGCGTCCTGCAGGAGGAGGCGCGCGAAGAGCGCCCGCTGCATCTGCCCGCCGGACAGGGTCGAGATCGGGCGCCGCTCGAAGCCGGTGAGGCCCACGGCCGCCAGAGCCTGCTCGATCCTGGTGTGGTCGCGCCGGGAAATGCCGCCGAAGAGGCCGGAGCGGGACCAGAGGCCCATGGCCACGAGATCGTAGACCGAGAGCGGGAAGGACCGGTCGATTTCGGCCGCCTGGGGCAAATAGGCGATACTGGAGGAGCCTTTCAGGCGGATATGGCCATCGAGGGGCTTCAACGTGCCGACGATGCCCTTGAGCAGGGTCGACTTGCCGGCCCCGTTGGGCCCGACCACGGCCATCAGGCTGCCGGCCGGGATCTCGCCGTCGAGGTGGTGCACGGCAGGCCTGCGGCCGTAGCCCAGGGTCACCTCATCGAAACGGATGGCGGTCGATGCTGCGGACATGCGTTAACCCATCATCCCGAAGACCAACAGCCACAGACCCGCCAGCAGGACGGCTGCTCCGGCCAGACGCTGCCCGACCGAGAGGCGCAGGAGCGAGAAGGTCGGAGCGGCGGCAACCGCCCGATGCTCATGGGTGTGATGATGGTGGTGGCCATGCGACATGGCCATCTACATAAACCGGTTCGGTCCCGATTTCTAGAGGCGTATAGTATTTTATACGCCCCTATCAAGGCTATGGTTTATAGACGATATTCAGAATGCCGGGTGGTACTGGTAGAGCCAGGTTTCGCTCAAGACCTCGTTCTCGTTGCGCAGGTAGCAGCGCATCTCCACCGGCTCGGTTCCGGTCACGGTGAGGTCGAACTGGGTGCGCCAATGGCCGGGCACGTTGTTGGGCACGGCTTCGGTGAGGATGTTTGAGAACTCGCCGCGGGAGGCGGTGAGGACGGGTTTCGGGATCACGCCGCTCGGCAGCTTGGTCAGTGGCTGGCCGATGAACTCCACCATGAACTTGCGCACGCCCTTCGGCCGGGCGGTGCCGGCCTGCCCGCCATTGCCGAGGCGGGTGGCGATCACCCGGGCGAGCGGGGTCGGATAGGGCTCCTCGGCCGACCAATGCATGCGATAGCGCAGTTCGATGGCCTGGCCTGCGCGGACCGGTTCTGCGGGCACCCACATGGCCACGATGTTGTCGTGGATCTCGTCGTCGGTCGGAATCTCGACGAGCTGGATGGAGCCCCGGCCCCAGCCGCCCTGCGGCTCGATCCAGAGGGACGGACGGCGGTCGTAATAGACGCCGTCGAGATAATGGTCGAAGTTCCGGTCGCGCTGGAGCAGGCCGAAACCCTTCGGGTTCTCGTCGGTGAAGGCGGAGGTGATGATGCGCGGCGGGTTGTTGAGGGGGCGCCAGATGCGCTCGCCCGTGCCCGTCCACATTGCGAGGCCGTCCGAATCGTGGATCTCGGGGCGCCAGTCGACGGCGGTGGCCTTCGACTTTTCCGAGTACCAGTACATGGAGGTCAGGGGCGCAAGGCCGAGGCGGCTCACGTCCTGGCGTATATAGACGGCACTGTCGATGTCCATGATGACGGCGGCCGCCCGCTGCATGACGAAACGGTAGGCCCCCGCGACGCTCGGGCCGTCGAGCAGGGCGTAGACCGTGACCGTGTTCGAGCCCGGCTGCGGCGTCTCGAAGTAGACATGGGTGAAGTCGGGGAATTCCTCGTTCTTTCCGAAGACCGCGACGTCCACCGCGAGACCGCGGGCGGAGAGGCCATATTGGAAGAGCTCGCCGATGGCGCGGAAATAGGAGGCGCCCAGGAAGGCGACCCAATCGTTCTTCTTCCAGTCGAGCTTGCCGTTGCGAGCCTCCTGAAAGCGGAAGCCGGCGAAGCCGGAATTGTCCGGCAGCTTCCGGGCAGGCGAATCCGCCGGCATGTCGAAGTAATCGCTGTCGTAGACGATCTCGCGAGCCTGTCCGCCCTCGATCACATGCATGCGCACCGGCTTCTGGAAGAAGCGGCCGAGATGGAAGAAGGTGACGGGGAATTCGCTGGGGCCGTTGGCCCAGAGCGCCAGGTCCGTCCTGAAGCGGATCTTGCCATGGGCGTCGTAGTCGATCTGATACAGAACCTCGGGCGAGGGGCTCTGCGGCGCCATATAGGCCGAGCGCGCCATGTCCTGCGCCCGCTTCTTCAAGTCCTCGAACGAGAAGGGGGTGGGAATCCCAATTTTCAGCCCTTGCTGCGCCAGGGCTTGGCCGGAAAAGCCTTGTGCAGCAAGGGCGGCCGTGGCGGTTGCGGTTTGGAGGAACTTGCGGCGATTGATCATGGATAAGCGCATGTGATCTCTGGGAAAGACGCACCCCTACCGACCAAGGTGGCAGGATTAAGTCCCTCTTAGCCTCTTGAGAATTCTTCGTCAGCGGTCAAAGTAGCGCCACACACAGGTGCAGCGACAGCTGTGCCGTCAGATAGGGAGTACGCCATGTATCGAAAAGTCATGCGCCGCGCCGTCGGCGCCGCAGCCGCCATTGCGCTTGCCGGAGCCAGCATCACGGCCCAGGCCCAGGATTTCATCAACATTCTCACCGGCGGCACCTCGGGCGTCTATTATCCGCTCGGCGTCGCCCTCTCCAAGGTCTTCACGGACAAGGTCCAGGGCTCCCGCCCATCGGTCCAGGCCACGAAGGCCTCGGTGGAAAACCTCACCCTCCTGCAGCAGGGCAAGGGCGAAATCGGCTTCACCCTCGGCGACAGCCTCGCCATGGGCTGGGCGGGTGACGAGGAGGCCGGCTTCAAGAGCAAGCTCGACAAGCTGCGCGGCATCACCGCCATCTATCCCAACTACATCCAGATCGTCGCGACGCAGGAATCCGGCATTAAGTCGCTCGCCGACCTCAAGGGCAAGCGCCTCTCCGTCGGCGCGCCGAAATCCGGCACCGAGCTCAATGCCCGGGCGATCCTGCAGGGCGCGGGCCTTTCCTATAAGGATCTCGGCAAGGTCGAATACCTGCCCTTCGGCGAATCGGTCGAACTGATGAAGAACCGCCAGCTCGACGCCACCCTGCAATCGGCGGGCCTCGGCGTGTCCTCAATCCGCGACCTCGCCACCTCGGTGCCGATCGTCGTGGTGGAGATTCCTGCCAGCGTCGTGGACAAGGTCGGCACGCCCTACGTGAAGGCCACGATCCCGGCGAACACCTATGGCGGCCAGACCGCTCCCGTGCAGACGGCTGCCGTCGTGAACTACCTCGTCACCCATTCCGGCGTGAAGGACGAGACTGTCTATCAGATGACCAAGGCGATCTATGACAGCCTGCCGGATCTCGCTGCTGCCCATGCGGCCGCGAAGGACATCAAGCTCGAAAATGCACTCTCCGGCATGCCCGTCCCGATGCATCCGGGCGCGCAGCGCTATTTCGACGAGAAGGGCGTGAAGAAGCAGGGCTCCTAAACCCTTCGGACCATTTACAATCAGGCCGGGGCAGGTGAACTGCTCCGGCTTTTTTGTGACAAGAAGAACAATCCTTGAGGAGCCAGCCATGAGCCTAGGAGCGAACAATCCCGAACTCGCCCAGATGGAAGCGCCGTCCGAAACCGTGAATCCGGAACACGGCCTGCCGGAGAGTTTCGGGGAAGGTTTCCTCGGCCGGCTTCTGTTCTGGATCGCCGTCTCATTCTCCACGTTCCAGATCATCACCTCTTTCGGCATTCCCCTCGATCAGCCCTTCATCGCGGGCGTGAGCCTCACGCATCTGTGGGGCGTCACCATGGCGGCTTGGGCGGCGTGGCTGATCGGGCTTGTCGTACGCCGCCGCAGCATCGTCGACGGCGTCCTCGCCTGGATCGCCGTTGCAGGCGCATTCGGGCTCGTCCTCTGGTTCGGCGGCAGCATGCCGAGCCAGGTGGTGCGCACCGTCCATGTGGGCTTCCTGTGCCTCGTGGCAGGCGCGATGATCGCCAACCATCGTTCCGGCTCATCCTCCTTGCGTGCCGTCGGCTGGATCGTCGGTCTCGTGAGTTTCCTGGTGGGGCTGTACCATTGGGCGCTCTACGAGGAGCTGGTCATTCGCGCCGGCGATCTCACCACGCTCGATCTTGTCGTCGGCATCGCCGGGCTCGCCATCCTCATCTATCTCGTCTGGCGGGTGATGGGACCGGCGCTTCCCATCGTGGCCGGTCTGTTCCTGTCCTATTGCCTGTTCGGCCATTACCTGCCGGCTCCCCTCGACCATCGCGGCTACTCGCTCGATCAGGTCGTCGAGCACATGTCGTTCGGAACGGAGGGCATCTACGGCACGCCGACCCTGGTCTCGGCAACCTACATCTTCCTGTTCATCCTGTTCGGCGCCTTCATGGAGAAGGCCGGCGTCATCGATTTCTTCAACGACATCTCGATGGCGGTCTTCGGCGACAAGCAGGGTGGTCCCGGCAAGGTCTGCGTAGCGTCCTCCGCGCTCATGGGAACGGTCTCGGGCTCCGGTGTCGCGAACGTCGTGGCCTCGGGTCAGTTCACGATTCCGCTGATGAAACGCTTCGGTTTTCCTTCCGCCTTCGCCGGCGGTGTCGAGGCGACCTCGTCCATGGGCGGCCAGATCATGCCGCCGGTCATGGGCGCCGTGGCCTTCATCATGGCCGAGACCATCGACGTGCCTTACTCCAAGATCGTCGAGGCCGCGATCATTCCGGCCATTCTCTATTTCGCGGCCTGCTATCTCGCGGTGCATCTGGAGGCCGGCAAGCGCAACCTACACGGCCTGCCGAAGAGCGAATTGCCGAATGCCTGGACCGAGCTGAAGACCAAATGGTTCCTCATCGCGCCGCTCGGCGTCCTCGTCTACCTGCTCTTTAGCGGCTACACGCCGCTCTTTGCTGGAGCCGTGGGCCTGTCGCTCACGGTGGCCCTCATCCTCGGCACGGCGATTGCGGCGGGACTGGCCGTTCCGGCGCTGCGCATCGCCTTCTGGGTCGGGCTGGCGCTGGTGGCAGCCTATTCGCTCGCCTCGACCGTGACGCTCGTCGTCCTCGTCGTCGCAGCGCTTTCCCTGTGGAATGCCTTCTCGGGCCGCGGACGCACGACGCTCCAGGCCTGCATCGACGCCATGGCGGACGGCGCGCGTCAGGCGCTGCCCGTGGGCCTCGCCTGTGCCGTGGTCGGCATCGTGATCGGCACCATGACGCTCACGGGTCTCGGCACCATCGTCGGCACCTGGATGATCTCCATCGGCAAGGAGAACATTTTCGCCGCTCTCGGGCTCACGATGATCTTCAGCCTGATCCTCGGCATGGGCATTCCGACGATCCCGAACTACATCATCACCTCATCGCTGGCGGCCCCCATCCTGCTGCAGCTCGACGTGCCGCTCATCGTCTCGCACATGTTCGTCTTCTATTTCGGCATCATGGCGGACCTGACGCCGCCGGTGGCGCTGGCGGCCTTCGCGGCGGCCACGATGGCGAAGGAATCGGGGCTCAAGATCGGCATTCAGGCGGTTCGGATCGCGCTGCCCGGCTTCGTCATCCCTTACATGGCGGTCTACGACCCCACACTGATGCTCCAGCCGGTTCCGGGGCTCGAGGGGGCGGGCTACTGGCTCGCGGTGGCCTATATCGTCATCAAGGCCTCGCTCGCCATGGTGCTCTGGGGCGTCGCCTCCGTCGGCTATTGCCTCAAGCCCCTGACTTGGTGGGAGCGGCTCTGGGCTGCGGTGGCGGCGGGCTTCCTCGTGGCGGCGATCCCGCTCACGGATGAGATAGGCTTCGTGCTCTCGGCCCTCTTCATCGGGTACCACGTCTGGCAGTCCCGCCGGGTCGCCACTCCCGTCATCGGATGATGATCTGCCTTCTGGCTGGCTCTACGATCGCGCCCCTCATGGCGGGCGCGATCACGCTCGTCTGGACCCATTCGGTCGAGAAGATCGCCTGGGAGGAGGATTGGCGCTCGACGCCGGCCGGGCTCGAACTGGTCGAGGCTCGGGTGCGCGGGTCGGGTGCTGGGATGGAGCCGCCGCCGGAGGCCAAGCTCGTCAACGGAGCCTGGTCGTGGAAGCCGAACCTGCCGCCGCAGGAACAGGTGGTCATGCGCCGCTCGGGCGCGACGGCGGATTGGCGGATCTGCATCGCGGGCCAGTGCCGCCCGATGGAGGCCTATGTGCCGCCCGAGTCCGATCCGGTTGTGATGAAGGTGTGTGAAAAGCCTTAGGCGCGCCCGGCCAGCGGCTCGACGGCGACGCAGCGGCGCCAGAGATTGACGAGGATATAGAGGGCAAACAGGCTGAACAGGGCCATGAGGGCGTAGCCCACATAGTCGCCAAGCTCGAACAGGCCCGCGATGGCCCAGCCGGCGGCGATCGCGACGCCGAAGACTTCCGCGCCCACCAGGATCATGATGCTCATGATGGTGATCACGTTGCGCCAGTTGGTGCTTTTCGCCTGAGCCACTTTTGCCTCACTTCATATCGTGGAAATGGGACTACCCTAAACGCCCCCTCCGGTGCAAGTTCTCCCCGAATCTCATTCTGTCGCGCCTCACATTCAAGTGATCATGTCCGAGACACCCGTCTTCTCGACAGCCGCCGTTGCGGCCCCTCATAAACTCGCCGCCGAGACCGGCCAGACCATTCTTGCCGCAGGCGGCAATGCGGTCGAGGCCATGGCGGCCATGGCGGCGACGATCGCGGTGGTCTATCCGCACATGAACGGCATCGGAGGCGACGGATTCTGGCTCGTGCGCGAGCCCAAGGGCCGTATTCATGCCCTCGATGCCTCCGGGCCGGCCGGATCGCTCGCCATCATCAAGCGCTACCGGGACAAGGGCTTTGACGCCATCCCGCCCCGAGGACCCGATGCGGCGCTCACGGTGGCCGGAGCGGTGGCCGGATGGGCGCTGGCGCTGGAGCTTGCCAAGGCGATCGGCGGACAATTGCCCCTCGATCTTCTGCTGGGCGATGCTGTCCGCCTTGCCCGTGACGGCTATGGCATTGGTGCGGCGGAGGGACGAAATCCGCTTCTGGAAGAGTCCGCCCTGTTCGCGGCGCCCGGCTTTGCGGACGCCTTCTTGGTCGAGGGCAAATTGCCGGAGGCAGGCAGCCAGCGGCGCAGCCTCAAGCTCGCCGATACCCTCGACCAGCTCGCCCATGCGGGCCTCACCGATTTCTATTGCGGCGATGTGGGACGCGAGATCGCCACCGATCTGGAGCGCATCGGCAGCCCCGTCATCCGCAAGGATCTGGAGACTTATCGCGCCCGGGTCGTGCAGCCCCTGTCGATTCGGTTGAAGCACTCGACCGTCTACAACCTACCGCCGCCGAGCCAGGGGCTGGCCTCGCTCCTGATCATCGGGATGTTCGAGCGGCTGAAGGTGAGCCGGGCCGAGACGCCGGAGCACCACCATGGGCTGATCGAGGCTGCCAAGCGGGCCTTCGCCATTCGCGACCAGGTGGTGACCGACCCCCGCGAGCTGACCCGCAATCCGGCGGAATTTCTGGATCCAGCCGTCCTGGAGCGGGAGGCTGCCCTGATCGAGGCCCGCCGCGCTGCGCCCTATCCGCCGCGCCCGGCCGCGGGCGATACGATCTGGATGGGGTGCATCGACAAGGACGGGCTGGCGGTGTCCTATATCCAGTCCGTCTACTGGGCCTTCGGCTCCGGCTGCGTGTTGCCGGCGACCGGCATCCACTGGCACAACCGGGGCCTCGGTTTCTCGCTCGACCCGAAGAGCCGCAACCCGCTGGAACCGGGCGCAAACCCTTCCATACCCTCAATCCGGGCCTCGCCGTGTTCAATGACGGACGCGTGCTCTCCTACGGCACCATGGGCGGCGAGGGGCAGCCGCAGATCTTGGGGCAAATTTTCACCCGCTATGCTGATTTCGGCATGGGCCTCGCCGATGCCGTAGACGCGCCGCGCTGGCTCTTCGGGAAGAGCTGGGGCGCATCATCGCCAACCTTGAAGGTGGAGGATCGGTTCGATTCGAGCTTGCTGCGCGCCCTGTCGAGCTTCGGTCATCCGATCCAGGAATTAGGAAAGCCCTATGCCGATGCCCTCGGCCATGCCGGCATGCTGGTGAAACACCCGCGCAACGGGCGGGTCGAGGCTGTGCACGATCCGCGCTCGGACGGTGGAGCGCTGGGATTCTAGGGGCGAAATCCTGTATAGGGTTAATCCGAGGAGCCCATGCATGCCTGAAACCGCAAGTCTTGTCGCCTTCGCCTTGGTCGCTCTCGGAATGGTGCTGACGCCCGGACCGAACATGATCTATCTCGTGTCCCGCTCCATCTCTCAGGGGCGGGTGGCCGGCCTGATTTCGCTCGCGGGCGTGGCCCTCGGTTTCGTCGTCTACATGCTCTGTGCGGCCTTCGGCATCACGGCGCTCGTGCTGGCCGTGCCCTATGCCTACGATGCGCTGCGCTTCGGAGGGGCTGCCTATCTTCTTTATCTGGCGTGGCAGGCCGTCAGACCGGGCGGACGCTCGCCCTTCCAGGTCAAAGGCCTTCCCAAGGACAGCCCGCGCAAGCTGTTCATGATGGGCCTTCTCACGAACCTGCTGAATCCGAAGATCGCCGTGATGTACCTGTCGCTCCTGCCTCAGTTCATCAGTCCGGAGCACGGCAGCGTGCTGATGCAATCCGTCGTGCTCGGCTTCACTCAGATCGTCATCAGCGTCAGCGTGAATTCGATCATCGCCATCATGGCCGGGTCGATTGCCGTTTTCTTGACGACCCGCCCCCGCTGGATGGTGATGCAGCGCTGGCTGATGGGCACCGTGCTGGGCGGCCTTGCCGTGAGGATGGCGTTCGAATCCCGGCGATAGACTTTACTCGCCGCCCGCCCAGAGGCCGTAGAGAAGACTCAACCCCAGCACTAGGACGAAGGCGGCAGCCAGAAGCTCGAGTCCCGCGATGGCGATCGCGCCCGAGGCTCCCCGCCCGCCGGCGATTTTCAAAGCCATGGCCTTGAAGAAGACCGCGAGCGCCGCAATGGTGCTGGTGGTGAGCGCCGTGCCGAGCGCCATGGCGAAAGTCGCCGCGATGCCGGCCGCGAAGAGGCCCTGCGACAGGGCGAAGACCAGGACGATGAGGGCGCCGGCACAGGGGCGGATGCCGGCGGCAATCGCCACCCCCGCCATGTCGCGCCAGCGCGTCAGCCGGCTGAGTTCCTCCGGCGGCGGCATGTGGACGTGATCGCAATCCTCCTGGACCGCGGCATAAGGATTGCGGGCCAGCGCCATGACGCCGAGAACCTTGCCCGCCTTGCGCCACGTGATGACGGCGCCGAGCAGGGCCACGGCGACGAAGCTTGCCACCTCCACGTTCATGGCGAGCTTGTTCATGGTCGAGGCGGTGGCGCGCAGCAAAAGGCTCACGAGGGACACGATGGCGATGGCGACCAGGGCCTGAACGAGGGCTGCCGCGAGGCTCAAGATAAAGCCTTTGCGCAGCGCCTTCTCGTCGGCCACCAGATAGGCCGAGATCACGCTCTTGCCATGCCCGGGCCCGGCTGCGTGGAAGACGCCATAGGCAAAGCCGACGAGCAGCAGGGAGAACAGGGCAGAGCCGTTCTCCTTCATCTCGCGCACACCCGCCTGCAGGCTTGCGTAGAAGCCGGACTGCACGGATAGGATCCAGGCTCCGAGGCTTCCCGAGGGCGTCGCCTCGCGCAGGCCCATGCCGAACGGATTGCGCGGCGGCGGCTTGCTGATCAGCCCGAGCCACAGGCCGATCAGCCCCATCACTGCGGCGATCACGGCAATGGCGGCCAGCATGAGTCCGAGCCGCCGCCACAGCGGCGTCCGGCCGGTGCCTCGAAGCGCAGGGACATCCGACGTCAGGGACATGCGATGATGGCCCTGTTGGAATATTCGATGCCGAAATTGGCATTCGGCTGGGCCTGGATGGCCCCTTCGTCCTGCAGGATCTGCTGCATGGTGGCATCGAGCGGCTTGGCCTTGGCGATGCTCGTCACGCAGCCCTGCGGCGCATTCGCCAGAGATATCGCCTTTTGGCCGTCGGACAGGCTGAAATAAACGAAGAAGGTCGGATCCTCGATCTCGATGGACACCGCCCCTGAGGGCACCGCCGGCGCCTTAAGCGGGAGGAAAAAGGACATGGCGACCTGGGTTTTCTCCATGCTCATCCGGGCTTCGCGCGGAGAATCGAAGCTCTGCGGCTTGCCGCGGGCTTTGAGCACCGTGAAATAGTCGAACTCGTTCAGGGAGGCGGCGTTCTCGTTCGCAAGGTCCTGCAGTTCCTCCGGAGAGAGCTTGCCGTCACCGTTCGTGTCGAGCCCTTGTGTGACATAAGCCGTATAGGCCTCGTCGAAGATCCAGTGATGGCGAACGCCTGTCACTTTCCCATCGGGCGCGAAGACGACCTCCGCTTTGGCGGTAACCCACACATGGGGATGCGCAAGGGCTGGCGAGGCGAGGCCCACGACGAAGGCCGCCAGGACAGATTTCAGACCGAGATGGCGTGTCATGCGTTGACCCTGGAAAAGCGACGCTTCCCGCGAAAGCCGGGACCTAAGAGCGATATGAGGGTTTCATGGTTAACAGAGGCGAAACAAAGGCACGGATCGAGAGGCTTGATTGACGGGCCTTGGAAGATATGTCAGCATTACTGACATATTCCACGAAAAGAAGACCGGGACACCGGCAGCGGGGCAATGGCTCCAGGAGGAAAACGGATAATGACCGAAGGTCATGGCGCGCTCCGTAACGTAACGCTCGACGACAAATACGATCTCTCCAAGGATCACGTTTTCATCACCGGCACGCAGGCCGTCATCCGCATGCTGCTGATGCAGCGCGAGCGGGACCGTCTGGCGGGCCTCAGCACGGCCGGCTTCGTGTCCGGCTATCGCGGTTCGCCCATCGGTGGCCTCGATCAGAATCTCTGGCGCGCCCAGAAATGGCTGGAAGCCTCGAACATCGTCTTCCAGCCCGGCCTCAACGAGGAACTGGCCGCCACGGCGATCTGGGGCTCGCAGCAGGCCGAGATTCGTGGCGACGGCAAATATGACGGCGTGTTCGGCCTCTGGTACGGCAAGGGGCCCGGCGTCGATCGTTCCGGCGACGTGTTCCGCCACGCCAACATGGCCGGCTCCTCGAAGCACGGCGGCGTGCTCGCCCTGATGGGTGACGACCACACGGCGGAATCCTCCACCGTCGCCCACCAGTCCGAATTCCATTTCGTCGACGTGATGATCCCGATCCTGAACCCGGCCGGCGTTCAGGAAATTTTGGATTATGGCCTCTACGGCTATGCCATGAGCCGCTTCTGCGGCACCTGGGTCGCCTTCAAATGCGTGAAGGACAACATCGAGTCGACCGCCTCCGTCGACGCGTCGCTTGATCGCGTGAAGATTGTTATTCCGGACGATTTCACCATGCCGCCGGGCGGCCTCAACATCCGCAACCGGGACGGCGTGCTCGACCAGGAGGCGCGGCTCCAGGATTTCAAGCGCGACGCCATGCTGGCATTTGTCCGCGCCAATAATCTCAACCGCATCGTCCTCTCCGGCGGCCGCAATCCGAAGATCGGCATCATCACCGTCGGCAAATCCTATCTCGACGTGCGCCAGGCCCTCGACGAGCTCGGCCTCGACGAGGTGAAGGCCAACGACATGGGGCTTCGCCTCTACAAGGTCGCGTGCCCGTGGCCGCTGTCGCAAGCCGAGCTCGTGGACTTCGCACGCGGTCTCGACAAGGTCATCGTCGTCGAGGAGAAGCGCTCCCTCATCGAGGTGCAGCTGCGCGAGGAGCTCTACGGCACTGCCAACCAGCCGCTCTGCATCGGCAAGAAGGACGAGGAGGGGCGCTGGCTCTTCCCCGTGAAGGGCGCGCTTGATCCCAACGACATCGCCATCGTCATTGGCGAGCGGCTGCTCGCCTATCACAACAACGACGACCTGCGCGGCCGCGTGGCGCGGCTTCGTCATGCGCAGGAGGTGCTGGCGACGACAGGCGACGTGGCAACCCGCGTGCCGCATTTCTGCTCCGGCTGCCCGCACAATTCCTCGACGAAGGTACCCGAAGGCATGCGCGCCTATGCGGGCATCGGCTGCCACTACATGGTGCAGTGGATGGACCGCTCGACTGAGGGCTTCACCCAGATGGGCGGCGAGGGCGCGAACTGGATCGGCGAGGCGCCGTTCTCGAAGCGCAGCCACGTGTTCCAGAATCTCGGCGACGGAACCTACAACCATTCGGGCGTGCTGGCCCTGCGCTGGTCGATCCACACCAAGACCAACGTCACCTACAAGATCCTCTTCAACGACGCGGTCGCCATGACTGGCGGGCAGCCGCATGAAGGCAAACTCACCGTCGACATGATCGCGCGCCAGGTGCGCGAGGAGGGCGTGGAGCGCATCGCTCTCGTCACCGACGAGCCGCACAAGTATCCCAAGGAGATCCGCTGGCCTGCGGGTATGACGATCCACCACCGCAGCGAGCTCGATGCGGTGCAGCGCCAGCTCGCCGAAATCCCGGGCGTGACGGTGATGATCTACGACCAGACCTGCGCGTCCGAGAAGCGCCGCCGCCGCAAGCGGGGCGAGTTTCCGGATCCGGACAAGCGGGTCATCATCAACGATCTCGTCTGCGAGGCCTGCGGCGATTGCTCGGTGCAGTCGAACTGCGTGGCCGTGCAGCCGGTCGAGACCGAGTTCGGCCGCAAGCGTCAGATCGACCAGTCGAACTGCAACAAGGATTTCTCCTGCGTCCAGGGCTTCTGCCCGTCCTTCGTGACGGTGCACGGCGCCAAGATCAGGACGGCTGTGCCTGAGACGCTCTCGACGGAGGGAAGGGCGTTCAAGCCGCTGCCGGATCCGGTTATCCCGTCCATCGACCGCACCTTCAACGTGATCGTCACAGGCGTCGGCGGCACGGGCGTCGTGACCATCGGGGCAATCCTCGGCATGGCGGCGCATCTCGAGGGCAAGGGGCTCGGCATGATCGACATGGCCGGTCTCGCCCAGAAGGGCGGCGCGGTCTACAGTCATGTGCGGCTCGCCAACAATCAGGACGACATCCACGCCATCCGCGTGAGCGCGGAATCGGCGCATCTCGTGCTCGGCTGCGACCTCGTGGTGACAGGCACC
The DNA here is from genome assembly GCA_000517005.1 of Microvirga lupini. Taxonomy (GTDB): domain Bacteria; phylum Pseudomonadota; class Alphaproteobacteria; order Rhizobiales; family Beijerinckiaceae; genus Microvirga; species Microvirga lupini. The sequence goes on along the minus strand of KI912026.1, from coordinate 204,069 downwards.
AAGAAGGTGCTCGCCTCCGTGAAGGAAGGGCAGACCGCGCTCGTGGTGAACACGGCGGAAGTCATGCCGGGCGAGTTCACGCGCAATGCCGATTTCTCGCTGCCGACCGAGCGCCTGAAGCGCGCGATCAAGTCGGCGGCGGGTGCTGAGGGCGTGTCCTTCGTTGATGCGACGGCGATCTCCACCGCACTCCTCGGTAATGCGATCGCGGCCAACATGTTCATGCTGGGCTATGCCTACCAGACCGGCAGCATTCCGCTCTCGGGGGCTGCCATCGAGAAGGCGATCGAGCTCAACGGCGAGGCGGTGAAGATGAATCTTTCCGCCTTCACCTGGGGCCGCCGCGCAGCCGCGGAACCGGAGCTGATCGCCGCCATGATGAGCGAGCTCAAGGCGCCGACGGAATCGCGCAAGCTGTCCGAGACGCTGGACGAGGTGATCGAACGGCGCGTGGCGTTCTTGTCGGAATACCAGAGCAGGCGTTATGGCCGGCGCTATCGCAATCTCGTCGAGCGCGTCCGTGCAGCGGAAGACAAGGCCGTGCCCGGCGCGACCGCGCTCACCGATGCGGTGGCACGCTCGCTGTTCAAGCTCATGGCCTACAAGGATGAGTACGAGGTGGCGCGTCTCTACACGAACGGCCATTTCGAACGCCAAGTCGCTTCGGCCTTCGAGGGCGAGAACCTGACGTATGAATTCCATCTCGCCCCGCCGCTGCTCGCGCGCAAGGACCCGGTGATGGGTCTGCCGCGCAAGATGAGCTTCGGGCCGTGGATGCTCAAAGCCATGGGTGTTCTGGCGACGTTCAAGGCGCTGCGCGGCACGCCGCTCGATGTCTTCGGCTACACCCACGAACGCCGCACCGAGCGCCAGCTCATCCGTGAGTTCGAAGGTCTGATCGAGGAGATCGTCGCGAAGCTGAATGCCGGCAACCATGCGGTGGCGGTGGGCCTTGCCAATATCCCGCAGAAGATCCGCGGCTTCGGTCACGTGAAGGAGCGGAACTTGAAGGCGGCAAAGGCCGAGGAGGCCGACCTCCTCGCCAAGTTCCGCGCTGGGCCGCAGCCGCTGCCGATTGCGGCGGAGTGACGGTTGAAACGGTTCTTGTCATGGCCGGGCCTGTCCCGGCCATCCCGATTCTATGAGGCGCCGCGCTTCAAGCAATCGGGATCACCGGCACAAGGCCGGTGATGACGTCTGAGATGCGGGGTACTCAACCCCGCGCCTGCGTGGCCTCGACAAAGCTCTTCGCGACCTTCGGCACGTTCGCCTCGTTGAGCCCCGCCACGCACATGCGGCCGGAGCCCACGAGATAGACGCCGTCCCGCTCGCGCATGGCGTCGACCTGCTGTGCGCTCAGCCCCGTATAGCTGAACATGCCGCGCTGATGGAGCAGGAAGCCCACATCGACTTCGTTCGACAGGGTGCGGATCTGCTCGGCAAGGAGCTTGCGCATGGAATCCATGCGGGTCCGCATCGTCTCGACCTCGCTGGCCCATTGCGCGCGCAGATCGTCGCTGCCGAGCACGGTGGCCACGAGGAGCCCGCCGGTCATCGGCGGGCTCGAATAGCTGCGGCGCACGGCGAGCTTCAATTGCCCGAGCACACGCTCGGCCTCGTCCGCATCGCGGCAGACGACGCTCAAGCCTCCGCAGCGCTCGCCGTAGAGTGAGAAGTTCTTCGAGAAGGAATTGGCCACGAGGCAGCTCGCGCGCTCCGCATAGCGGCGCACGAAGGCGGCATCCTCGTCGAGGCCGGTGCCGAAGCCCTGATAGGCCATGTCGAACACGACGATGTGGTGCTTGGCGAGCAGCACGTCGGTGACGGCCGCCTGCTGACGCTCGTCGAGATCGACGCCGGTCGGGTTGTGGCAGACGGGCTGAAGCACCACGATGGAGCCGTTCTCCGCCGCCTCGAGCGCCTTGACCATGCCGTCGAAATCCACGGACCGGTTGGCCCTGTCCCAATAAGGATAGGTGGTCGTCTTGAAGCCCGCGCGCTGGAACAGGCCGTGATGGTTCTCCCAGGTCGGATCGCTGACCAGAACGGTCCGACCGGGGCAGTGCTTGGCCAGGAAATCGGCCGCGATTCCCACAGCGCCCGTGCCGCCGATGGTCTGGATCGTGGCAACGCGCTTCTCGGCCAAGGCCGGATGCTTGTCGCCGAAGACGAGCTTCTGCACGCCCTCGCGGTAGAGCGCATGCCCTTCCATGGGGAGATAGGGACGCTCGGCGAACCCGATGCGCTCATAGGCGGATTTGACCGCGCCCAGCACCGGGATGCGGCCCTTCTCGTCCGTGTAGACACCGATGCTGAGATTGACCTTCTCGGACCTGGGATCGGCCTTGAAGGCATCGTTGAGGGAGAGGATCGGGTCGCCGGCGAAGGCTTCCACACGTCCAAACAGTGATTCCGTCATGCTGATCTCCAGCCCGTCGCGGCCGCCGGGTTGCGGCTGACTTGTTCGAGTGCCGGGAGACCTATCCTCTCTGGAGGCCGCTCGGCAAGGCTCTTCGTGGAAACTTAAGAATCCAGCCGCCAATCCACCGGCTCCAGACCCTTTTCGACAAGCCAGGCATTGGCGCGGCTGAACGGGCGGGTTCCTCTGAAGTCGTTGAGCCGGTTGAGCGGGGAGGGATGGCCGGCCTCGATCACGAGGTGCTTGGCCCGGTCCACCAGCGCGGCCCGCTTGCGGGCGGGAGCGCCCCAGAGCAGGAAGACGACAGCCGGTTGCTGGGCCGAGACGGCCGCGATGGCCTGATCGACCAGGGCCGACCAGCCGAACTTCATGTGCGCTCCCGATCGTCCGGCTTCGACCGTGAGCGACGTGTTGATGAGAAGCACACCCTGCTTCGCCCATTTCGACAGATCGCCCGATTTCGGCATCGGCACGCCCAAGTCCTCCGCCATTTCGGCCAGGATGGTGCGCAGCGACGCCGGCAGCCGCCGGGAGCCGCGATAGGAGAAGGCGAGGCCGTGGGAATCGCCCGGCGTCGGATACGGGTCCTGGCCCAGGACGACCACCTTGACCTTGTCGAGAGGCGTCAGCGAGATGCTGGTGAACACGGCCTCAGGCGGCGGCAGGACCTGAGCGCCCGAGGCGATGACCGCATCGACCTTGGCCGCCACTGTCTCGGCACTGCCATCCTGGAAAAAGGGTAGTCTCAGCCACCCGGCCGCCTGGGGCTTGGCGCGGAATTCGGCGAGGGCTTGGCTGATCGGTCCTGTCATCGGGAAGTCATGCCTTTCGGGAGAATGCGGGCTCTGTTGCTGCGCCGGCTAAATGGACCGGCGGATATCGGTGAAAAAGGCATCAGATGTGCCGCGGATCTGGGCGCTGAGGCCGTCGACAGGATGTTACTTCTGTGACACGTTGCCGGTCTAGGTTCCATGGCCCTCATCCGTGGTTCCAACCTTCTACGAGGACCTTCATGATGTTTCAGAGCCGCCCTTCCGCTGCGTTTCGCGCCGGCTTTCTCGGATTGTCCATGCTTCTGTCGGGCACGGCCTTGGCGCAGGAGGCCGTGACCATCCGCTTCGTCCAGACCAACGACATCGACCGCATGAGCGCCGAAAAGGGCCGCGGCGGCTTTGCCAGGCTCGCTACGGTGATCAAGGAGGAGAAGGCCAAGGGCAATGCCTTCTTCATCCACGCGGGCGACACGATCTCTCCCTCGCTCCTCTCCGGCTTCGACAAGGGTGCCCACATCATCGACATCCTGAACCGGATGACCGTCGACGTCATGGCGCCGGGCAACCACGAGTTCGATCTCGGTCCCGATGCTTTCCGGGCCCGTATGGCCGAGGCCAAGTTCGACGTGCTGGCGACCAACATCGTCGACGGCAACGGCCTGCCGGCCAACACCAAGCCCGACAAGATGGTCGAGGTGCAGGGCGTGAAGATCGGCTTCTTCGGCCTCACCACCGAGGACACCCCGATCGCATCGAGCCCCGGCACCATCAAGTTCTCCTCCACCATCAATACGGCGCGCGCCAAGGCCAAGGAATTGCGTGAGAAGGGCGCTGACATCGTCGTTGCCGTCGCCCATACGCCGCTCGAAGTGGACATGATCATCGCCCGCTCCGCCGGCGTCGACGTGATCATCGGCGGTCACGACGAGCATCTGCTCGCCTTCTACGACGGCAAGGTCACGCTGACCGAGTCCGAATCCCAGGGCAACTACGTCGTCGTGACGGAGCTCGCCGTGACGAAGGCCACCAAGGACGGCAAGACCACCGTCACCTGGACGCCGAATTTCCGTATTGTCGACAGCGCCACCGTGAAGCCCGATCCCGAGATCGAGGCCGTGGTGAAGGGCTACGAGGACAAGCTCTCCAAGGAACTCGACATCGAGATCGGCGTGACGGAAACGCCCCTCGACAGCCGCCGTGCCACGGTACGCGGAGGTGAGGCCGCCATCGGCAACCTTGTTGCCGATGCCTTGAAGGCTTCGGTCGGCGCTGATGTAGCCATCACCAATGGTGGCGGTCTGCGCGCCGACAAGCAATATGAGGCCGGCCAGAAGCTGACCCGCCGCAATATCCTGGCCGAAATGCCCTTCGGCAACACCACCGTTTTGCTCGAGGTCACCGGCGCCCAGATCAAGGCGGCGCTCGAGAACGGCGTCAGCCAGGTTCGCGAACTCGGCGGCCGCTTCCCGCAGGTCTCCGGCATCGTGGCGGAGGTCGACGTGAAGGAGCCGGTCGGCAGCCGCGTGAAGTCGGTCAAGATCAACGGCCAGCCGCTCGATCCGGCCAAGACCTACAAGCTGGCCACCAACGACTTCATGGCCCGTGGCGGTGACGGCTACCGCGTGTTCACGGAGGCCAAGCCGCTCGTCGACGTCTCGGCGAGCCAGCTCATGGCCACACAGGTGATCGATTACATCGCCAAGGCCGGAAAGGTGGCGCCGAAGGTTGAAGGCCGCATCGTCCTGCGCTGATCCGACCGAAGCCTTTTCTTCTTCGCGCCGGGGCTCCCATGAGCCCCGGCGATTTTTATGGAACGATGTTGCCGCTCAGCCGCGCGGTTGGTCGCACACCCTGGTCAATGGAGCCACGAGACGTAAATTCCCTCTCCATCAAAGGCGTTCGCTGTGCCATTCTGGCCGCGCAACGGCGAATCTCCCACTCAAAAGCGATCTCTCCTTGCAGTATTACACGCGCCCAGAATCGATCAGCCTGTCCCAGAAGCAGCGTCGCCGCTCCCTCGCGCGCGGACGACTGACTCTGATCATGGGCCTGTTCGGCGTTGCGTTCATTCTTCTGACCTTCGGCTACATCGCCTGGGAGCAGCGCAACCGCCTGATCCAGCGCAACGAGGACGACATCCGGAATGCGGCCTTCTTCCTGGCGGATCACACGGCCAGGCTCCTGGAGGTCACGGACCTGACTCTGAAGCAGACCACCGCTCTGGTGCAGGGGAAAAGCTGGGACCAGGTGGAAACCTCGAAAGCCTTGTGGCAGCAGATCCATGCGGTCCAGGATGCCTTGCCCTACATCGAGGACGTCTGGCTCAATGACTCGAGTGGACGCCTTCGCCTGACATCGGCGCAGTTTCCGACGCCGGCGACAAATGTCGCCGGGCGGGATGTCTTCCTTGCTCAGATCGATTCAGACCAGGGATTGTTCGTCGGTGTGCCGATCCTCGGGCGGGTCCCGAAGGCGCCGACCTTCATGATCAGCAGGCGCCTCCAGGATGGTGGGGCAGAGTTCGGCGGGATTGCAGCGGTCACTGTCTCCTTGTCCTACTTCTACGATTACTGGTCGAAGATCCGACTGCCCAAGGGCAGCCGGGTTGTTCTGCTGCGGGCCTCCGACGCAACGGTCATTGCCCAATATCCTCCGCCGACCGATGGCCTCTCCTTCGCCCCCATCGACAAGTCGGCTTTCGACACAGCCCGCGGCACGGCTTCCCGGGCCGGGCTCTACTCCTTCATCAGCCTGGATCAGGAGCGTGTCGGAGCCTATCGTCAGGTCGGCGCGATGCCGCTCTATATCAGCGTCAGCATGCCGGAAGATGCCTATTGGACGCCGTGGTTCGTCCAGACGCGGCTCTACGGCGCCTTCGCGCTGATCGCTCTTCTGGCCCTGCTCGCACTGACGGTGCTGGCCTCCGAGCAGTTCCATGAACAGGCCGCCAATGCAGCGCTCCTCGAGCGGCAGGTGGCGCTGCGGACAAGCGAACTGCGCACGGAAACCGCCGCACTGGAAATTCTCAATCGCACGGGCAGCGCTCTTGCGGCCGAACTCGACCTCGACCGCATCATCGAGAGCGTCGTCGACGCCGGGATCGAGCTGACCGAGGCACAGTTCGGCGCCTTCTTCTGCGGGGCATCCCAGAGCGGAAAAGAGCATTACGGGAAGTTCGAGCCCGCAAGCCTCCACGATACTTTCGCCGTCCTGAACATCCGGGAGATCTGCGCTCCGGCTTTCCAGGAGGGCAAGACGGTCCGCCTCGATAACATTGCCGTCGAGCAGGGACACGACGGCACACCCTTCACCCTGGACGCCACGCCGGGCGCCCCTGTGATCCGCAGCATTCTGGCCGTTCCCATCGTTCTGCGGACCGGAGACACACACGGTATCCTCGTCTTCGGGCACGAGAGGGCGGGAATGTTCAATCGGCGCTCCGAGCGCCTGCTGGCGGGCCTGACAGCCCAGGCGGCCATCGCGCTCGAGAACAGCCGCCTCTATCGCAATGCGCAGAGTGAGATCGAGGAGCGCAAGCAGGCTCAGACCCAGCAATCGCTCCTGATCCGCGAGCTTCATCACCGGGTGAAGAACACGCTTGCCACCGTCCAGGCGGTGGTGGGCGCGACGGCGCGCTCTGCGCTCAGCATCGAAGATTTCTATCAGGCCTTCGTCGGGCGCATCATCTCGCTCGCCAACACGCATTCCCTGCTGACTGAAGCAGTGTGGCAGACCGCATCCCTTCGTGAGATCCTGGAAAAGGAACTCCGGCCCTACAACGATACCAAGGGTGAAAGGATCGTCCTGGACGGCCCCGCCGTGGAACTGCCCTCAGATGCGGCCGTGCCGATCGGCATGGCGATTCACGAGCTGACCACCAATGCCGCTAAGTACGGCGCCCTCTCGGTTCCCGCTGGAAAGGTTGTCGTATCCTGGGAGGCCGAACCGGCCGAGGATGGGACACGGCTGAGGCTCGTTTGGGAGGAGCGGGGCGGCCCGACCGTCTCGTCGCCGAAACGGCAAGGCTTCGGCTCGCGTCTGCTGCACCGGGTGTTGGCCACGCAACTCAACGCCAAGGTCGAAATGGATTTCAATCCGACGGGACTGCGCGTTGCCATCGATGCCGTGCTCAAGCAGGCGCGTTTCCCGGAGATGAGCGTCTGACGCGCCTGCAAGCAAGACCGGGTTGTGTTCCCGCGATGCGATGAGGCGTCCTGTTGGCGGAACTGCCTGAAACTTCTATCTAAGGCCGCATCAAGAGCAGGATTCGTCGGCGGATCCCGCGGCCAAGGGGCTTTTTATGAATGAGAGTGTGAGTCTAACCGATCTTCGCAAAGGCGTGCGCCCGGCGGACCACCCGGCATTTCGGACCGGGCGGATCGGTGTGCTTCTTCTGAACCTGGGAACGCCCGAGGGCACGAGCTACTGGCCCATGCGGGCCTATCTGAAGGAATTCCTCTCCGACCGGCGCGTGATCGAGACGCCGCGCCTCCTGTGGTGGCCGATCCTCAACCTGATCATCCTCACCAAGCGCCCGGGTCCCAAGGGCCGCGACTACGCCTCGATCTGGAACAACGAGCTCGACGAGGGGCCGCTCAAGACAATCACCCGCAACCAGGCCGAGAAGCTGACCGAGCATCTGAAGACCATCGCTGGCGACAAGATCACGGTCGATTGGGCCATGCGCTACGGCAAGCCCGAGGTGCGCGAACGCATCCAGGCGCTCCTCGACCAGGGCTGCGACCGTATTCTCCTGGTGCCGCTCTATCCGCAATACGCGGCCGCCACGTCCGCAACCGCCTGCGACCAGGCCTTCCGGGCGCTGATGGACATGCGCTGGCAGCCGACGGTACGGGTCTCGCCGCCTTATCACGACGACCCGGTCTATATCGATTCCGTCGTCGGCTCGATGAAGCGGGAACTGGCGAAGCTCACATTCGAGCCGGAGGTGATCCTCGTCTCCTTCCACGGGGTGCCGAAGGAATATCTGCTGAAGGGCGATCCCTACCATTGCCAATGCGTGAAGACCTGGCGCCTGATGCGGGAGGCCTTCGGCTGGCCTGAGGACAAGTTCCGCATGAGCTTCCAATCCCGTTTCGGCAAGGCCGAATGGCTGCAACCCTATACGGACAAGACCGTGGAAGCGCTCGCAAAGAGCGGTGTGAAGCGCATGGCCATCGTTGCCCCCGGCTTCTCGGCCGACTGCCTGGAGACCTTGGAAGAACTCAACGGCGAGAACCGCGAGATCTTCATGCACAATGGCGGCGAGGACTTCGCCTATCTGCCCTGCCTCAACGACAGCGAGGACGGCATGCGGGTCATCAACCACATCGTCGAGCGCGAGCTTCAGGGGTGGATTTGATCGGCTGAAAAGTACACCTCATCCTGAGAGTCTGGCCGAACATTTCACCTCCTCCGTCAGCACCGGTCTTGTGCCGGTGATCCCGGTTGGATGAGCGCGCGTTTCACCGCATCGGGATGGCCGGGACAGGCCCGGCCATGACGCTGAAAGTTGGCAAGTCCTTGAATGTGTATTCAGCCCGGTTGCGGTAACGCTCTAGAGCATCGGACCCAAAAGTGGACCCACTTTTGGGATCCATTCCGATGCTCAATCCCTTAAGCGGCGCATCGTTTTGTGCGGAAAACCGGGTCCACTTTTCCGCACGATGCGCTAGGACTCTAGACCTCTTTGCGCTAGCGTGGGCCCTCTGCAACGGGGTTGCCTGGGGGGCTCATGCCGCTGAGTGGTTTCGATATCTTCGTCATCGTTCTGGTGCTCGTCGTCGTGGTGACGATCGCCATGGGCATCAGGACGGTCCCGCAGGGCTATGCCTATACGGTCGAGCGGTTCGGGCGCTATTCGCGCACGCTCACTCCGGGTCTCGGCCTGATCGTGCCCTATATCGATCAGATCGGTAAAAAGGTGAACGTCATGGAGCAGGTGCTCGACGTTCCGAGCCAGGAAGCCTTCACCCGCGACAATGCGGGCGTCACTATTGACGCGGCCGCCTTCTATCAGGTGCTGGATGCCGCGAAGGCCTCTTATGAGGTATCCAACTTGAATCAGGCACTGCTGGTGCTGACCATGACCAACATCCGCACGGTCGTGGGCTCCATGGATCTCGACCAGCTCCTCTCCCATCGCGACGAGATCAACGAGCGGCTCCTGCGCGTCGTCGATGCCGCGGCCTCGCCCTGGGGCGCCAAGGTCACCCGCGTCGAGATCAAGGATATCCTCCCACCGCAGGATCTTGCCGGCGCCATGGCGCGGCAGATGAAGGCCGAGCGCGAGAAGCGCGCCGCGGTGCTCGAGGCGGAGGGCCTGCGTCAGGCGGAGATCCTGCGGGCCGAGGGGCAGAAGCAGTCGCAGATCCTCGCCGCCGAGGGCCGGAAGGAAGCGGCATTCCGCGACGCGGAGGCCCGCGAGCGGCAGGCGGAGGCCGAAGCCAAGGCCACCGGCATGGTGAGCGATGCCATCTCGCGGGGCGATCTCGCCGCCGCGAACTTCATCGTGGCGGAGAAATACATCGAGGCAATCCGGGCTCTCGCCTCGGCGCCGAACCAGAAGGTGGTGATCGTGCCCATCGAGGCGGCAGGTCTCGCCGGGACGCTGGGCGGCATCGCCGAGCTGACCCGATCCGTGTTCGGCGAGGGTAGGGCGGGCACCAAGCCCGTGCGCAGCGTTCCCACGGTCAGCGGAGGAGCCGAGCGCTCATGATCGCCGACGCGTTCATCGGATTAGGAGCCTGGGCCTGGATCATCCTCGGCGTCGTCCTGATCGGCGTCGAGCTTCTCGCGCCGGGCTCGTTCTTCCTCTGGCTTGGACTGGCCGCCATTGCGACCGGGTTGCTGGATGCCCTGCTCGGCCTGTCCTGGCAGGCTGCGGCGCTCCTCTTCGCGCTGTTGTCCGTCGGGGCGGTGATCCTGGGGCGCTTCGTCACCCGCTCGAAGACGCAGCCCGATTCCGCAACCGGGCCGCTCAATCAGCGCGGCCAATCCCTCGTCGGGCGGGTCTTCACCCTCGAGACGCCGATTAAGGACGGGGAGGGGCGCATCCGGGTCGACGACAGCTCCTGGCGGGTGACCGGCGCCGACCGGTTCGCCGGCGCCAAGGTGCGCGTGGTGCGGGTCGAAGGCTCGACGCTCGTGGTGGATGATCCCTGATCAGGCCGCGCCGGCGCGCAGAAGGTCGAGATAATGCACAAGGCCGATGGGCCGGTTGTTCTCGACCACGATCAGGGCCGTGATTCTGGAAGCCTCTTCCATTTCCAGCGCAGTGGCCACGAGGGCATCGGGCGCGATGGTGCGCGGCGTCTTGGTCATGATCGCCGTCACCGGCAGGGTCATGAGATCGGGTTTGAGATTCCGGCGCAGGTCGCCGTCGGTGACGATGCCCGCGAGCGTACCGTCGCCGTTCACCACGATCACGGCACCGAAACCCTTGCGTCCGATTTCGCCGATAGCCTCGTCCATGCGAGCCTCGATGCCGACGATGGGCAGACGCTCGTCCTTGTGCATGATGTCGCGCACGAGCTTGAGACGGGCACCGAGCTTGCCGCCGGGATGGAATACCTTGAAGTGCTCCGCCGTGAAGCCGCGCTTCTCCAGCAGGGCGACGGCGAGGGCATCGCCGAGCGCCAGCTGGATCGTGGTCGAGGTGGTCGGCGCCAACCCGTTGGGGCAGGCTTCCTTAGCCTTCGGCAGGGTCAGGCAGATATCGGAGGCGCGCCCGAGGGTCGATTCCGCGTTCGAGGTCAGCGCGATCAAGGGCACCCGGAAGCGCCGGGAATAGCCGATGATGTCCGCCAGCTCGGCGGTTTCTCCCGACCAGGACAGGGCGATGATCACGTCGTCGGTCTGGATCATGCCCAGATCGCCATGGCTCGCCTCGGCCGGGTGGACGTAATGGGCGGGCGTGCCGGTCGAGGCGAAGGTGGCGGTGATCTTGCGGCCCACATGGCCGGATTTGCCCATGCCGGTCACGATGACCCGGCCCTTGGCGGCGGACAATGTCTCGACTGCGGCCGTGAAGACGGGGCCGAGGCCGTTGCCGATGGCGTCCATCAGGATCGTCAGGCCGTCCCGCTCGGTCTCGAGCGTGCGCAGGGCCGAAGTAATGGCCAGATCAGGCGAAAGGGGGGCTTGTTTTGCAAGTGCCATGGCCGCCCTCTAGCACAGGAGAGCGGCCATGCGGAACCCTTAAGCATCGGACCCAAAAGTGGGGACCACTTTTTGGGATCCATCCGATGCTTCTTCTCTTGGGAGGCGTAGCGAACGGAAAACCGGATCCACTTTTCGCTGACGCGGCCCTCTGGGTCCGCACGATGCGCCGGTGCTTGCTTACTTC
>KI912026.1:154447-192430 GCA_000517005.1 Microvirga lupini | reverse complement strand
ATTGGGCCATGTTTGAGCATCAAGAGGGGAGGGTAATCTAAGACAGGACCGGGAAAAGGGAACCGATAACTGTCAAGCTTCGGCTTCCTCCAACGCTGCAGCGCTCTTAAGGTTTCATCGTTGCGTGTGCCTTCATGCGGCTCCCGATCTGAATTGGAGCTGAAGCATTGTGGTTAAGCTGCCAACAGAGGCGGTTTTGAGGAGGGCCGCATTGGCGGTGCCATCATAAGGCCCCCAGGTGACTGGGGTGTGACTGTGCGGAAAGCCGCATAAGGACGCACTATCAACCGGGTGTTAACCTGCTTAGTGTCGCATTGGCAGGGCAGATCTGTCCTGTTTCGCGAGCGACTTCCATGCGCCAGCCGCTTACCCTAGAGCATCGGACCCAAAAGTGGACCCACTTTTGGGATCCAATCCGATGCTCAATTTCTAAACTGGCGCATCGTTCTTCGCGGAAAACCGGACCCACTTTTCCGCACGATGCGCTAGTGCGCCGCCTTTCCGGCGCACTCCTTCTCGGTCTGAGCCTCACCGTGGGTGTCGGCAGCGGTGTTCCGAGCGTGCAGGCGCAGGAAGTCTCCCAGGCCGGGTTCCAGCGCTTCGTGCAGGGGCTCTGGCCCGCCGCCAGGGCGCGGGGCGTGTCGCGGGCGACCTTCGAGGGGGCGTTCCGGGGCGTCGAGCCCGATGCCAAGATCATCGCGCTTACGAAAAAGCAGTCCGAATTCGTCCGGCCGATCTGGGATTACATCAACGGCGCCATCTCGGCTCAGCGCCTGAAGCGCGGCCAGGAAATGGCCGCCGAGTGGTCCAAGACCCTGGCCGCCATCGAGCGTACCTATGGGGTTCCGCGCTCCGTCGTCCTCGGGGTCTGGGGCATGGAGACCAATTTCGGCAGCTTCACCGGCTCGATCTATGCGGTCCGGGCGCTGGCAACCCTGGCCTATACCGGCTACCGGGGCGATTTCTTCAAGGAGGAGCTGCTCACCGCGCTGCAGATCCTGGAAGGCGAGCATATTGACCGCTCCAAGATGCTGGGCTCCTGGGCCGGGGCCATGGGACAGACCCAGTTCATGCCCTCGAGCTTCATGAAATTCGCCGTCGACGGCAACCGGGACGGAATTCGGGACATCTGGTCCTCGGTGCCCGACGCCATGGCCTCCACCGCCAATTACCTGCGCCAGCACGGCTGGCAGCCGGGATTGCCCTGGGGCTTCGAGGTGGCGCTGCCGCGCGGCTTCGATTACCGGCATTTGAGGCAGGATTTCGCCCGCTGGCAGGCCGTGGGCGTGCGGCGCGTGGATGGAAGGGCCATGCCCCGTTCGGGCGAGGCCACCTTGTTCCTGCCGGGCGGGGCGAACGGCCCGGCTTTCCTGGTGACCCGCAACTACGACGTGATCAAGGCCTACAACTCCTCGGATGCCTATGCCATGGGCGTGGCCCATCTCGGCGACCGGCTCCTGGGCGGCATGCCGATCCAAGGCGCCTGGCCCAAGGACCGGCCCATGCTGGACAAGGATCAGAGCCAGGAATTGCAGGAGCGTCTTGCCCGCCTCGGGTTCTATGAGGGCAATACGGACGGCAAGCTCGGCTCCAAGACCCGGGAGGCCGTGCGGAACTTCCAGCTGCGCCGTGGCTTGATACCGGATGGCTATGCCGATTACGCGGTCCTGCGTGAATTGCGCAGGACCCGCTGACGGAGTTCCCGCAAGGCTCTATACTCAAGGCTGGTCCAGACAGAAGTGGAACCGCCTATGACCTTGGTGCCGATCCTTCGCTGCACGACCCTCGCCCTGGTTCTGACCATGGCCTGGAGCAATGCGGCCCTGGCCCAGTCCGGCTATTACCCGCAACAGCCGCAGCCCCGGCGCGACCTGCGGGCCTATCCTCCAGGCTATTATCCCGGAAAGCTCGTGCAGCCGGCGCAGCCGCAGCAGGGCTTCAGCTTGAGGCGCTTCTTCGGTGTTCCGGACGATCCGCCGCCGGCCCGTGCTCCCGTCGCGCGGCCCCGCAGGTCAGCGCCTCCGCCGGCGGCCGTCGCGAAGCAGGAAAAGCCCAAGGTCGATCCGAGCACCCATGTGGTGGTGTTCGGGGACGCCCTGGCGGGGTTTGCCCGCCAGGGCCTCGACGCGCATCTCGCCGAGAATCAGGATGTGGCGGTCGTGCCCAAGGTCAGGGACATGAGCCTCGTTCGGGCCGATCCGGCCGACTGGCCCAACTTCATCAAGGCGACCCTCGACGGCGGACAGAAGGCGACCGTTGCCGTGGTGATGCTCGGCACGAGCGACCGGCAGGCGATCAAGGAGGGTGAGGAGAATGTCGAGCCCCTGTCCGATCACTGGAAGGAGCTCTACCGCCAGCGCGTCGACGCGATCGTGAACACGTTCAAGGAGCGTAAGGTACCTCTGGTCTGGATCGGTCTGCCGCCGATGAAGAACAGCAAGATCACCGAGGATCTGGTCGCCATTAACGAGATCTACAGGGAGAGCGTCCAGCGCGGAGGCGGCGCTTACGTCGATATCTGGCCGGGTTTTGTGGACGACGAGAATCGCTACACCGCCGAGGGACCCGACGTGGACGGCGAGCCGGCCAAGCTGCGCACCAACGAGGGCGTGTTCTTCACCCGCGCCGGCGCGCGCAAGGTCGCTTTCTTCGCCGATACCGAGATCAAGCGCATCCTGGGACAGGGCGGAACGGCAGTGGCAGCTCCTACCAATCCGGCTGACATCACGCCTGCCGACGGATCGTCCCCTTCCTCCATCGAGGCAGCGATCCCGGCTCCGCCGGACGCGGCGGCGCCGGTCTCCCTGCCGTCGAAGCCGCTGGTCGGACCCGTCCTGCCGCTGACCCGCCAGGACGTGACACCAGGAGGAACGCTGGTCTCGTCGCCGCCGAAGCTCACCGGAGACAGCGCCTATACGGTTCAGCGCGCGCTGCGGGTCGGGATCGCCCCGAGCTCACGGCCGGGTCGTGCGGACGATTTCCGTTGGCCTAATCCATAAAGACGTCCGGACAACAAAAAAGCGGCGGTTCATTCACATGAATGAGCCGCCGCTTTCGTTTTGGAGAACAGATGGATCAGACCGGCAGGGTGCTGGAGCCCATCAGGAAGGTGTCGATGGAGCGGGCTGCTTGGCGGCCTTCGCGGATGGCCCAGACCACCAGGGACTGGCCCCGGCGCATGTCGCCGGCTACGAACACCTTTTCGCTCGACGTGCGGTAGCTCCTGTCGTCGGCCACCACGTTGCCGCGACGATCCATGGCGACGCCGGATTCTTCCAGCAAGCCCGCCTTCACCGAGCCGGCGAAGCCGATGGCGATGAAGACGAGATCGGCCTTGAGGATGAACTCGGTGCCGGGGATCGGCTGGCGCTTCTCGTCCACGCGGGCGCATTGCACGCCGGTTGCCTGCCCCTTCTTCCCGACGATGCCGAGCGTCGCCGCCTGGAACTCGCGCTCCGCGCCTTCCGCCTGGGACGAGGAGGTGCGCAGCTTCGTCGGCCAATAGGGCCACACGATGAGCTTGTCCTCGCGCTCCGGCGGACGCGGGCGGATGTCGAGCTGCGTGACGGACAGGGCACCCTGACGGAAGGCGGTGCCGACGCAGTCGGATGCCGTATCGCCACCGCCGATCACCACCACATGCTTGCCACCCGCGAGGATCGGCTCGGACGTCACGTCCTCTCCGCCCACGCGCTGGTTGGACTGGGTCAGGTACGGCATCGCGAAATGCACGCCGGCGAGATCCTGTCCCGGCAGGTTCGGGTTGCGCGGATCCTCCGCGCCGCCGGCGAACAGCACCGCGTCGAACTCGTTGTGCAGCGACGCGAAGCTCTTGTCGACGCCGATATTGACGCCGCAATGGAAGATTACGCCTTCCGCTTCCATCTGCTTCACACGACGGTCGATGTGGTACTTCTCCATCTTGAAGTCCGGGATGCCGTAGCGCAGCAGCCCGCCGGGCTTGGCCTGACGCTCGAACACGTGAACCTCATGACCGGCGCGGGCGAGCTGCTGGGCCGCCGCCATGCCGGCTGGCCCCGAGCCGATGACGGCCACGCGCTTGCCGGTCTGCACTTCGGCAGGCTCCGGCTTCACGAAGCCCATCTCCCAGGCCTTGTCGGCGATGGCCTGCTCGATAGTCTTGATGGTGACCGGCTGGTTTTCGAGGTTCAGCGTGCAGGCTTCCTCGCACGGAGCCGGGCAGATGCGGCCGGTGAACTCGGGGAAGTTGTTGGTGGTGTGGAGGTTGCGCGCAGCCTCCTCCCAGTCGTTCTGCCAGACCAGATCATTCCAGTCGGGAATCTGGTTGTGCACCGGACAGCCCGTCGGACCGTGGCAGAAGGGAATGCCGCAATCCATGCAGCGTCCCGCCTGCTTCTTCAGATCGTTGTCGTCGAGCGGCAGCGTGAACTCGCGGAAGTGGCGCACGCGTTCTCCGGCGAGCTGATACTTCTGCTCCTGCCGGTCGTATTCGAGAAAGCCTGTGACCTTGCCCATGGGTTTGCCCCTTAATCCTTATTCCGCCGCCTGCAGGTTCCGGAGACGATCCATCTCCTGGAGCGCACGGCGATACTCGACCGGCATGACCTTCACGAACTTGGTGCGGTAGGTCGTCCAGTTGTCGAGGATCTCCTTGGCGCGCGTCGAGCCCGTATAGGTGTGATGATTGGTGATGAGCTGCATCAGGCGCTCTTCATCGGGGCCGGACATGTTGGCCATGATGTCGATACGGCCCTTGGTCTCCAGATCGCCGCCGTGATGGTGAAGGCGGCGCATCAGGTCCTCCTCCTCCTCGACGGGTTCGAGATCGACCATGGACAGGTTGCAGCGCTTCCCGAACGTGCCGTCCTCGTCGAGCACGTAGGCGATGCCGCCCGACATGCCCGCCGCGAAGTTGCGTCCGGTCTGCCCCAGCACGACCACGAGGCCGCCGGTCATGTATTCGCAGCCGTGATCGCCCGTGCCCTCGACCACCGCGATGGCGCCCGAGTTGCGCACGGCGAAGCGTTCGCCCGCGACGCCGCGGAAATACGCCTCGCCCGCGATCGCGCCGTACATCACCGTGTTGCCGACGACGATGGAGCGTTCAGGAGCCGCCTTCGAGTCCGGCGACGGCGCGATGATGATCTTGCCGCCCGACAGGCCCTTGCCGACATAGTCGTTGGCTTCGCCCTCCAGGTTCAGCGTCACGCCGGCGGCGAGCCATGCGCCGAAGCTCTGGCCTGCGGTGCCCTTCAGCTTCACGGTGATCGTGTCGTCGGGCAGGCCCTCATGGCCATAGCGCTTGGCCACTTCGCCGGACAGCATGGCGCCCACTGCACGATCGGAGCTGCGCACCTTCGACTCGATGATGACGGCCTCGCCATGTTCCAGCGCAGGCCCCGCCTGAGCGATGAACTCATGGTCGAGCACATTGGCGATGGGGTGAACCTGACGCTCCTGGTGGCGGATCGCCACGTTCGGTCCCACATCCGGCTTGTGGAAGAGCTTCGTGAAGTCGAGGCCCTTCGCTTTCCAATGGTTGATGGCTGCGTTCTTGTCGAGAAGGTCGGACTGGCCGATCATCTCGTCGATGGTGCGGAAACCCATCTCGGCCATCAGCTCGCGCACTTCCTCGGCGACGAAGAAGAAGTAGTTGATGACGTGTTCTGGCAGGCCCTTGAAGCGCTTGCGCAGCACCGGATCCTGCGTGGCAACGCCGACAGGGCAGGTGTTGAGATGGCACTTGCGCATCATGATGCAGCCGGCTGCGATCAGCGGCGCGGTCGAGAAGCCGTATTCGTCGGCGCCGAGGAGCGCCGCGATCACGACGTCGCGTCCCGTGCGCAGACCGCCGTCGGCCTGCAGCGCCACGCGCCCGCGCAGACGGTTGAGCACGAGGGTCTGCTGGGTCTCGGCAAGGCCGATCTCCCAGGGCGAGCCCGCATGCTTGAGCGAGGTGAGGGGAGAGGCGCCGGTGCCGCCCTCGAAGCCGGAGATCGTGATGTGATCGGCGCGCGCCTTGGCGACACCCGCCGCAACCGTACCGACACCGACTTCGGCGACGAGCTTCACCGACACATCGGCTGACGGGTTCACGTTCTTCAAATCGAAAATCAGCTGCGCCAGATCCTCGATGGAGTAGATGTCATGATGCGGCGGCGGCGAGATCAGGCCGACGCCCGGGGTCGAGTGGCGCACGCGGGCGATCTTCACGTCGACCTTGTGGCCGGGCAGCTGGCCGCCTTCGCCGGGCTTGGCACCCTGCGCCACCTTGATCTGCATCATGTCGGCATTGACGAGATATTCCGTCGTCACGCCGAAGCGGCCGGAGGCCACCTGCTTGATGGCGGAACGCTTGGACATGCCGTTCGGCAGCGGGCGGAAGCGCTCCGGCTCCTCGCCGCCCTCGCCGGTGTTGGACTTGCCGCCGATGGCGTTCATGGCGAGCGCCAGCGTCTCGTGGGCCTCCTTCGAGATCGACCCGAAGGACATAGCGCCGGTGGAGAAACGCTTCACGATCTCCTGCGCGGGCTCGACCTCGTTCAGCGGAACGGGCGCACGTCCGGTCTCGTCTGCCTTCTTGATGCGGAAGAGGCCGCGGATCGTCTTGAGCTCGTTGTCCTGCTCGTTCACGAGGCGGGCATATTCGCGATAGCGGTCCTGCGCGTTGAGACGCACCGCGTGCTGCAGCGTCGCCACCGTGTCCGGATTCCAGGCATGCACCTCGCCGCGCTGGCGATAGGCGTATTCGCCGCCCACATCGAGCGCGTTGCGATAGATCGGCGCATCGCCGAAGGCGTCGCGATGGCGGCGCACGTTCTCTTCCGCCACCTCGTCCATGCCGATGCCTTCGATGGTAGTCGCCGTGCCGAAGAAGTCACGGGACACGAAGTCGGAGCGGAGGCCGACCGCGTCGAAGATCTGCGCGCCGCAATAGGACTGATAGGTGGAGATGCCCATCTTGGACATCACCTTGAGCAGGCCCTTGCCGATGGACTTGATGTAGCGCTTGATCGCCTCGTCCGCGTCCACCTCTTCCGGCAGCTCGCCCTTTTCGAGCATGTCTGCGATGGTCTCGAAGGCGAGATACGGGTTGATCGCCTCAGCGCCGTAGCCGGCGAGGCAGGCGAAGTGATGGATCTCGCGCGGTTCGCCGGATTCGACCACGAGGCCGACCGAGGTGCGCAGGCCCTTGCGGATCAGATAATTGTGCACGGCGGCCGTGGCGAGCAGCGCCGGGATCGGAATGCGGTCCGGACCCACCATGCGGTCGGACAGGATGATGATGTTGTAACCGCCGTGCACGGCTGCTTCCGCGCGGTCGCAGAGGCGGTCGAGCGCGCCGTCGAGGGCGGCGGCACCGAGTTCCGCGTCATAGGTGATGTCGAGGGTCTTCGTGTCGAAGCGATCCTCGAAATGGCCGATGCAGCGGATCTTCTCCAGATCCTCGTTGGTGAGGATCGGCTGGCGCACTTCGAGGCGCTTGCGGCGCGAGGTGCCTTCGAGATCGAGGATGTTCGGACGCGGGCCGATGAACGACACCAGGCTCATGACGAGCTCCTCGCGGATCGGGTCGATCGGCGGGTTTGTCACCTGAGCGAAGTTCTGCTTGAAATAGGTGTAGAGCAGCTTCGGCTTGTCGGAGAGCGCGGAGATCGGCGTGTCCGATCCCATGGACCCGACGGCCTCCTGGCCAGTGACGGCCATGGGCTGCATGAGCAGCTTGAGATCTTCCGCCGTGTAGCCGAAGGCCTGCTGGCGGTCGAGGAGCGACACGTCCGTGCGGGACTCGCGCGCCTGCACGGGCTTGAGGTCCTCCAGCACGATCTGCGTGCGCTTCAGCCACTCCTTGTAAGGGTGCGCCTGCGAGAGCTGCTGCTTGATCTCGTCGTCGGAGACGATGCGGCCTTCCTCGAGGTCGATGAGGAGCATCTTGCCCGGCTGCAGGCGCCACTTCTCGACGATCTTCTCTTCCGGAATCGGCAGAACGCCCATTTCGGAGGCGAGCACCACGAGTCCGTCATCAGTGACAAGATAGCGCGCGGGGCGCAGGCCGTTGCGGTCGAGCGTCGCGCCGATCTGCTTGCCGTCGGTGAAGCACACGGCGGCCGGGCCGTCCCACGGCTCCATGAGGGCCGCATGATATTCGTAGAAGGCACGCCGGTCGTCGTTCATGAGCGGGTTGCCCGCCCAGGCTTCCGGGATCAGCATCATCATGGCATGCGACAGCGAGTAGCCGCCGCGCACCAGGAATTCGAGCGCGTTGTCGAAGCAGGCCGTGTCGGACTGGCCCTCGTAGGAGATCGGCCAGAGCTTGGAGATGTCGTTGCCGAAGAGCTCCGAGTCGACGGAGGCCTGCCGGGCGGCCATCCAGTTCACGTTGCCGCGCAGGGTGTTGATCTCGCCGTTATGGGCGACCATGCGGTAGGGATGCGCGAGCTGCCAGGTCGGGAAGGTGTTGGTGGCGAAGCGCTGGTGCACGAGGGCGATGGCGCTCTCGAAACGCTCGTCCTGCAGGTCGAGGTAGTAGTCGCGCAGCTGTGTGACGAGCACCATGCCCTTGTAGACGATGGTGCGCGAGGACAGGCTGACCGGGTAGTAGCCGGCGGTGCGCTCGTCCTTCATGTCGTAGACGGCGTTGGAGATCACCTTGCGGGCGATGAACAGGCGGCGCTCGAAGGTCTCGGCATCGTCCATGCCCTTGCCCTTGCCGATGAAGATCTGGCGGTGCAGGGGCTCGGTGGCCTTCACGCTCTCGCCGAGATCGCTCGAATCGACAGGCACATCGCGCCAGCCGAGAACCTGGAGGCCTTCGTCGGTGATCGCCTTGGTGACGATCTCCTCGACGAGCCGGAAGCCCTCCGGATCGCGGGGCATGAACAGATGGCCGACACCGTATTGGCCTTCCTCGGGCAGCCAGATGCCGACCTTGGCGCATTCGGCGGCGAAGAACTTGTGCGGGATCTGAACCAGGATGCCGCAGCCGTCACCCATCTTCGGATCGGCGCCGACCGCACCGCGATGGTCGAGGTTGTGCAGGATGGACAGACCCTGCTCGACGATGTCGTGCGACTTGCGGTTCTTCATGTCGGCGATGAAACCGACGCCGCAGGAATCCTGCTCGTTGGAAGGATCATAGAGGCCCTGGGCGGCCGGCAGGCCTGGATCGCGCACGAAGCGGACTTTATCCGCCGTCGTGGCCGTGCGGCTTGGCACTTGGGTTTCCAGGCTCTTGATCGGCTCGTCGCTCATGGCAGATCCTCACATCCGAACGCGTCTTCTGAGCATCGGACCCAAAAGTGGACACCACTTTTGGGATCAGCCCGATGCTCCGTTTCTAACTTGCGCATCGTTTGGGGCGGAAAACCGGGTTCCACTTTTCCGCACGATGCGCTGTTCTTTGGGGCGGCTTTTGGGCCCGCCGGATGATCGGATCGTCCGGAGTGCCCGCCGCTTCTTCGGTTTTCGAGGGTTGGGTCCGGCAGGGGAGCCCGCACCTCGCGGGCACCTTTGGGCTGTCGTCAGCCCAGAGTCGCCCGTTCCGCCCACGCTTTGCGGGCGGTTTTCGTGGTATCTCGTTTCGTTCGCGTCAGGCGAAGCATCAAGAAAACCCCAGGGCGAAAGTCAGGGATGCAGGCACCCCAAAAGGGACAGTGATACTGTCCTAATGATGTCAAAGTGCCAGAGATCGACGCGGTGCACAAGAGGGTTTAGAAATATTTTAGACAAAAGTTACAAGCCGACGACTCCGAATGTAACAAAAACAGCTTTTTAGCCCTGGGAACGAAAGTCTCCACCGATGGGTCAATGATCTTGACATGTTGCACCAGCCCGGAGGGTTGCCGGTGTTCCCCAGCGGCAGGAATGGGGTTCATGCCCGAATAAGCATTCCCCTTTCCCAGGCGATGCTCTAGGAAGCGGGGCATGAATTTCGCGAGCGACAACATCGTGGGGGGCAGCGCTCCCGTTCTTCACGCCATCATGCAGGCCAATGCCGGAACCATGGCGGCTTACGGCAACGACGAGATCTCGAAGCGCGTCAGGGCGCGCTTCAACGAGCGAGATGACCTGGAAGCAGGGCGTCGATATTCTCTCCTTCGGCGCCACCAAGAACGGCGGCCTGATGACCGAGGCCATCGTGGTGTTCAGGAAGGATTTGGCGGAGGCGCTCGATTACCGTTCCAAGCGCGCCGGACAGATCATCTCCAAGGGGCGCCTCATCGCGGCGCAGTTCGAGGGTTATTTCGCGGATGGCCATTGGCTCGACAATGCGCGCTACGCCAACCGCATGGCAGAACTGCTCTCGGAAGGGCTCCTGAAGTTGCCAGGCGTGCGCCTGGCATGGCCGACCGAGGCCAACGAGGTCTTTCCGATCATCCCGAAGATCCTGGATCAGGCGCTGAAAGCCGCCGGTATCCTCTACCACACATGGACGGAACTGAGCCTGCCGGAGACCGAACGCGTCGGCGATCACGAGGTGTTGATCCGCCTCGTCACCTCCTGGGCCTCTAGAGAAGAGGACGTTCGCAAGCTCCTGGAGATCGCCTCTTCCGGGGTATCGCGCCAAGCCGCCGAGTGATTGCCCTAACCCTGCCGCATTCACCCGCGATTGGTTCTCTTCAGAGACCCTTGTCAGAGACCCTTGACCGACGGGGCCCCTCCAGCCCCAGCGGGATGACCCAAGGACCAGGATCCGACAAATAAAAAGCGCCCCGGCCGAACCGGGGCGCTCTTCGTTTGGGCTCTCGAAAGATCCGTTACGCAGCCTGCTTGGCTTCGATGGTCTGAGTGCCGTTCGAGGAAATCGGGATGAGCTTCGGCTTCTTGGCCTCCGGGATCTCGCGCACGAGGTCGAGATGGAGCAGACCGTTCTCGAGAGCTGCACCCGTCACCTGCACGCCGTCGGCCAGCTGGAAGCGCCGGTCGAAGCTGCGCGCCGCAATGCCCTGATGGAGCACGTCGACTTTGCGCTCTTCGGCGGGCTTGCGTTCGCCGCGTACGGAGAGAGTGTTTTCCTTGACCTCGATGGTCAGGTCACGGTCGGTGAACCCGGCAACCGCGATCGAGATGCGATAGGCATTCTCGCCGGTGCGCTCAATGTTGTAGGGCGGGTAGCTCGGGGCCGCATCGACGCTGACGAGCTGGTCGAGCATCGAGAAAAGACGGTCGAAGCCGACCGTGTTGCGGTAGAGGGGAGCAAGATCGTACTGTCGCATGGCATATCCTCCGCTTGAAGCGACATGCTTGAATGAAGATCCACCTTCAAAGGCTGGATCTGGGTTTGCGTGCCGCCGTCATGGCCGGCACGGCCTCGATTTGGGAACGGATAGGTTTGCTTTCAAGGGGCACGTTTCTTAAGCTCAAACTGCCCTATAAAAGCTTGAGTTTTCGAGTTGGAACCCGCCGTGGAATTCATCACCACCCCTGACAATCCCGTGCCCGGCGAGCCTAAGCTCGTCAGCGTCACGACCCGCGACGGCATCACGCTTAGGGCTGCCACCTGGATGCCGGAGACAGAAGAGCCGCAGGGGACGGTCTGCATCCTGCAGGGCAGGGCGGAATTCATCGAAAAGTACTTCGAGGTGGTGGGCGAACTTCTCGATCGGGGCTTTGCCGTCGTCGCCTTCGACTGGCGCGGGCAGGGGCTGTCCGGGCGGCAGGTGAGCAATCCGCGCAAGGGTCATGTCCGGCGCTTCGCCGATTTCCGGCACGACCTGGAGGCGATCAGGGATCAGATCCTGGTGCCGCACATGCCGGAGCCGCATTTCGGCCTCGCCCATTCCATGGGCGGCGCCATCGCGCTGAATGCGGCCTATGAAACCTGGCTGCCCTTCCGCCGCCTCGTGACCACGACGCCGATGATCGCCCTGTGCATCATCAAGCGCACCCGCAGCTCTGCGTTTCTGGCCCGGATCCTGCGGTTTCTCGGCATGGGCAAGATGTTCGTGCCCGGCGGCGGCGAGACATCCATCTCCACCATGCCGTTCAAGGGAAACCGCCTGACGAGCGATCCCGTGCGCTATGCCCGCAACGCCGAGGCGGCCCATGCCATCGGGGCGGGCGCGATCGGCGCTCCGACGGTGGCATGGCTCGACAGTGCTTTCCGCTTCATGAAGCGCTTCGCCGATCCGCGCTACGCGCTGAAGATCCGCCTGCCCACGCTCATCGTGGCAGCCGGTGCCGATCCGGTCTGCGCCACGCCTGCGACCGAACGCTTCGCCTCGCGGCTCAAAGCCGGCTCCATCATCGTCATCCCGGGTGCCCGCCACGAGATCCTGATGGAGCGGGATGTGATCCGCGAGCAGTTCTGGGCCGCCTTCGATGCCTTCATCCCGGGCACCCCCGATCCGGAGGTCGGGGCCAAGCGCGATCTGGCCGAAGTCGGATTAGCGGCTGAGCAGCTCCACGGCGGCGGCATGGACCCGGCGGTCGCCCGCGGCGACGATGCGCCCGCCGTCAGCAGCTGAGCCCCCTTCCCAGGTGGTCACGATGCCGCCGGCGCCCTCGATGATCGGGACGAGAGCCGCGATGTCGTAGGGCTTCAGCCCCGACTCGACCACGAGGTCGATATGGCCCGCGGCCAGCATGCAATAGGCATAGCAATCGCAGCCGTAGCGGGCGAGGCGGGCGACGCTCTCCACCCGGTCATAGGCGCGCAGCTCGTCGCCCGCGAACAGGCGCGGGCTCGTGGTGGAGATCACCGCGTCCTTCAGCGAGGCGCAGCGGCGCGTCATGAGCTTGCGCTCGCCACCGGGTCCCCGATAGGTCGCGCTGCCCCCGTCGCCGAAGAAGCGCTCGCCGGTAAAGGGCTGGTGCATCATGCCGAAGACGGGGCGGCGCTTGTAGGTCAGTCCGATCAGGGTGCCCCAGGTGGGAAGCCCGGCGATGAAGGCCCGCGTGCCGTCGATGGGATCGAGCACCCAGACGTAATCCGCATCCTCGCGCTCGGCGCCGAATTCCTCGCCGACGATGCCGTGGGTAGGAAAGCTGCGCTTGATGAGGTGGCGCATGGTCGCCTCGCTCGCCCGGTCAGCCTCCGTCACCGGGTCGAAGGCGCCGCCGCGGGATTTGTCTTCCGTGGCGATGGCGGTGCGGAAGAAGGGCAGGATCGCCTGTCCCGATTGGGTCGCGAGCTCGTTGACGAAATGCGTGAAGTCGATGAGCCCCATGACGCGCGTATCCCCTTAAAGACTAGTATGGGCGGCCTTGGCCCATTTGCGATCAGCTTTTATCAAGCGCTTGGCGCGCGGCAAGAGAGCGGCGACGTCAAAGGGGTACGGCATCCATGAATTTTGCGCCCAAGCTTGGCACGACCCGCTCGGAAACGGCCCTGTTCCTGATCGCGGTGCTCGCCACTCTCTATGCGGTCAGCCAGTTTCTGCGCAATTCCATTGGCGTCATCGCGAACGATCTGGCTCGCGAGCTCCACCTCTCGGCCACCCAGACGGGCCTCCTTTCCAGCGTGTTCTTCTTCGCCTTCGCGGCGGTCCAGATTCCCATCGGTATCCTCATCGACCGCTACGGCCCGAAGAGGACGATGCTGGCGACCGCCGTGCTGACGGTGACGGGCACGGTTCTCTTCGCTCTTGCTCCATCCGCTTCCTTGCTCATCGCCGCGCGGGCGCTCATGGGGCTTGGCTGCTCCACCTTCTTCATGGCGCCGCTCGTGATCTATGCCCGGCGCTTCCCGCCGGAGCGGTTCGCCAGACTCACGAGCCTGCAGATGGGGCTCGCCAATCTGGGCACTCTGGCGGCGACGGCTCCCCTGGCCGCCTCGGCCGCCGCCTTCGGCTGGCGCACCTCGTTCCTTGCGGTCGCCGTCCTGACGATCGCGATCGTGCTTGCGATCATCTGGATCGTGCCCTCGGATTCCGGCTCGGGACGGCCGAAGGAAACCTGGACTGCCGCTTTCCGGGGCGTAGCCGCCGCCCTGAAGGTACCGTCCTTCTGGCCGGTCTTCTTCATGCACCTGACCACCTATGGATGCTTTGCCTCCGTCATCGGCCTCTGGGGCGGGCCCTGGCTGTCCGACGTGCACGGGGCCGATCTCGGCATGAGGGGGAACATCCTGCTGCTCGGCGCGACGGCGCAGATCTGTGGCATGCTTCTCTGGGGTGCCACGGACCGGTTCTGGGGCAGCTACAAGAAGCCTGTCCTCGCTGGCAGCACGGCGACGGTTCTGCTTCTAAGCGTTCTGGTCCTCGCGCCCCTCGACCGAGCCTCCGCCACACTCTGGTTTCCGCTCTTCGGCCTCTGCGTCGCCTACACCCCCATCCTTACCAGCCACGGAAAGTCGCTGTTTCCGACGACTCTGACAGGCCGGGGCATTACCCTCATGAACATCGGCACCATGGGTGGAGCGTTTCTCTCTCAGACCGTGACGGGGATGCTGATCGACCTCATGGGACGGTCGGACCAGGGCTTATACCGGCCGGAGGGCTATCGCCTCGTCTTCGCGGCTCTCGCGGGCTGGCTGTTGCTGAGCCTTGCCTTCTACGTCAGAGCTATCGATCCACATCCGAGCCGCCATGCAAATAAGGCATGACAAAAGTGAAGATTTCAGTTGCAATTTGTGCGATGCGGCGTAATTATTGCAGTGCGATATGGCGATGGCGTCGCCTTATCGTAGCCCTTCTTGGGCGTTTCCTCCCTAAACTTCGGGCCGCTGGCAACAGTGGCCTTTTTTCTTGCCCGAATTCGGCAGAGGCGTCGAGGATCACTCCGCCGCGATGGACCGGATCGTCAGTTCACCCTCGATTTCCGTGATCACCTGAGCAAAAGCCTGCGTCAGATCATCCGCGAGAACCGCAAAGCCGGGTTTCTTGTGCATGTTGCGCTCTTCCATATAGAGCGCCCGGTTGATCTCGATCTGAAGCGCGTGCCGTCCGAGGGCCGGCTCGCCGTAATGTTCCGTGATGAAGCCGCCCGCATAAGGCTTGTTGCGGATCACCGTATAGCCGCGTCCGCGCAGGACTGCTTCCACGAGGTCGATCAGCAGGGTGGCGCAGCTCGTGCCGTAGCGGTCTCCCAACACGATGTCGGCCTTGGCGCCATCCTCGCGGCTGACGCTGGAGGAGGGCATCGAATGGCAGTCGATGAGAATGGCATGCCCGAAATGCTGCGCCGTGCGGCGCACGAGATGACGCAACGTCCGATGGTAAGGCTTATAGAGCCATTCGATCCGGTGCAGAGCCTCCTCCACATGGAGGCGTGAGCGGTAGATCTCCTGCCCGTCCGCCACGATGCGCGGAATGGTTCCCAGGCCCCCGGCCACCCGCATGGAGCGGGTGTTGGTGAAGGGCGGCAGGCGGCCGTCGAACATGCGGGAATCGAGCTCGTAGGGCTCCCGGTTCAGGTCGAGAAAGGCCCGTGGAAACCGTGCCGTCATGAGGGGAGCGCCGAGATCCGGCATCGCGCCGAAAAGCTCGTCGACGAAGGCGTCCTCGGACCGCCTCAGGGCGACGGCATCGAGCCGGGATGCAGCCAGAAAGGAAGCCGGATAGACGGCCCCCGCATGCGGCACGTTGAAGACGAAGGGAATCGTCTGCGCCGAAGGCTCGGAGACGATGAAGGGGGGGTCGAACTCATCAACGATGACTGGCCGCATCAGAATCTTGGCTGTGTTGGAAAAGAAGCAGGTCTTTGCGATAGTGTAAGGCAGCCCTGCCGCCTGTCCATGACAATATCGTAGCAAGGCTGCGTCGTACTTTCACGGCTTGTTTACCCTCGATCCGTCATGAAGGAGCGAGTAAATCCGCCACGATTCGGGACTGGCAACCGATGAAGATCCTTCTTGCCGAAGACGATAACGACATGCGCCGCTTCCTCGTGAAGGCGCTGGAGAACGCAGGCTACGACGTCGCCTCGTTCGATAACGGCCTTTCCGCCTATAACCGCCTGCGCGAGGAGCCCTTCGAGCTCCTCCTGACGGACATCGTCATGCCGGAGATGGATGGCATCGAGCTGGCCCGGAAGGCCACCGAGCTCGACCCGGAGATCAAGGTGATGTTCATCACCGGCTTTGCGGCCGTCGCGCTCAACCCGGATTCCCAGGCCCCGCGCGATGCCAAGGTCCTGTCGAAGCCGTTTCACCTGCGCGATCTGGTGAGCGAAGTCGATAAAATGATGGCTGCCTAAAAAAGGGCGGCCTTCAGGCTTGCGCCAAGGCCCGCTTGTGGGTATATCGCCCCCACAGCCGAAGCGGGACGTCAAAATCACCGTTTCCCGGGCGCGTAGCTCAGCGGGAGAGCACTACGTTGACATCGTAGGGGTCGCTGGTTCGATCCCAGCCGCGCCCACCATTTTCTTTTTTCCGGCCTTCCCGAAGGGCCGCAGGAGACCGGATATGAAGATCCGTAACTCGTTGAAGTCGATCCGCGGCCGTCACCGCGACAACCAGCTGGTTCGTCGCAAGGGCCGGGTCTACATCATCAACAAGACCCAGAAGCGCTACAAAGCTCGCCAGGGCTAAGTTCGCTGCGGCGATGCCGCACACGATATTCTGAATTGACCGCGCATGCCGGGACCCTAAAATCCCGGCATGCGCTTTTTCGCGTCTGTATTGATCCTATCGCTGAGCTTCGTGTCTCACCCCCTCGGTGCGCAGGAACCTGCGCGTCCCAAGGAGCAGGCCCAGCCGCCTCAGGCGTCCCCCCGGGCTTCCACCCTGGATGAGCTCTTCGAGCGTCTGGGCAAGGCTCAGTCCGAGCGAGAGGCGGAAGGCATCGCCTCCCTGATCGAGCGGCGTTTCGCCCGCTCCGGCTCCGACACGGCCGATCTTCTCCTGAACCGTGCCGCCGAAGCCTTCGGGAAGAAGGATTATCCGCTCGCCATCGAACTGATCGACCGGGTTCTGGCGCTCCAGCCCAATTGGGCGGAAGCCTGGTACAAGCGGGCGACCGTCTTCTATCAGCTCGACGACCCGGTGGGCGCCATGGCCGATCTGCACCGGGCGATCAAGATCGAACCCCGTCATTTCAATGCCTGGACCGGGCTTGGTCATATCCTGATGGCTTCCGACGACAAGACGCGGGCTCTGCAGGCCTATCACCGGGTTCTTACGATCAATCCACAGATGTCGGACGTGAAGACGATCGTCAGCCGGCTCGGTCCCGAGGTTGACGGGCAGGATCTCTAAATCCACGTTGCAGGGATGTCCCTGCTTCTCGTCGTTGCCGTTCCGCTCATGCTCCTCGTCCTGGGAGCGGCTTTTACCTATCTTTATGCCTGGGCTATCGAAAGGCGCTATCCGCCGACCGGCCGGTTCGTCGAGGTCGAGAGATGCAGGCTGCACTACCGGGACGAGGGGCCGCAGGACGAGCCAGCGCGCGGGACCATCGTGCTGCTGCACGGCGCCTCGTCCAACCTCGTCGAATCCATGCTGGGGCTCGGTTGGGCGCTCTCGCAAAGCTATCGCGTCCTCGCCTTCGACCGTCCCGGCCATGGCTGGAGCGAGCGCAAGCCCGGACTGAGCGAAGCCGAGCCTGCCCGTCAGGCGGCTCTCATCGCCGAAGCCTTAAGGCAGTTGGGCATTCGCAATGCCGTCATCGTCGGGCATTCCTGGTCGGGAACCGTCGTCCCACATCTTGCTCTCGATCATACCGATGTGACGGGAGCGATCCTGGTCCTTTCCGGCATCACGTCTCCCTGGCCCGGCGGTTATATCGGCTGGTACCGGGGACTGATCGATTCCTGGGCGGGGTGGCTGCTGCTGCGCACGCTCGCCGTGCCGGTTCTTCTCATGCTCCGGCCCTGGATCAAGAAAAAGACGTTCCGGCCGCAGCCGGCCCCGCCGGGCATCGTGAGGAAAGGCTTCATTCCCTTGGCCTTCAGGCCAAGAGCCTATGAAGCGAACATGCAGGATTTCGCCGTCATGTACGACGCGGTCCTGCGGCAGAGCGTGCGCTATCGGGAGATCCGGCTGCCCGTCACCGTGATTGCCGGCGATCGGGACGAGATCGTCTGGACCGATCTCCACAGCCTCTCCTTCGCGCGGGAGGCGCCGGGCGCGGAGCTGATCCTGATGCCGGGCATCGGTCATATGCCGCAATATGCCGATCAGGGGACGGTCCTCGCCGCCATCGTGGCCCTGGCCGAACGAGTTGTGACGGCCAGGGTCCAGGTGGGTCAAGCCTGAGCGGCGTGTTCCTGGTTGACGAAGGCGATGCGCACCATGTTGGTGGCGCCGGGCGTGCCGAAGGGCATGCCGGCCACGATGATCACGCGGTCGCCAACGTCCGAGAAACCTTCGCGCAAAGCGAACTTGCACGCGCGGAAGGCCATGTCGTCGATGTCGCTGGCGTCCTTCGTGCGGATCGAATGCACGCCCCACACCAGCGCCAGACGCCGGGCCGTGTTCACGCTGGGAGTCAGCGCAATGACCGTAGAGTTCGGCCGCTCGCGGGCGATGCGGAAGGCCGTGGAGCCCGAGAAGGTCCAGGCGGCCACCGTCTTGAGATTGAGCGTGTCGGCGATCTGGTGGGAGGCTGCCGCGATGGCGTCCGATCCGGTGGCTTCCGGCTCGGCGTTGAGGGTGCGCATGATCGACCAATAGTTCTGGTCCTGCTCCACCTCTTCGGCGATCCGGCTCATGGTCGCCACCGCGTCCACCGGGTACTGGCCCGAGGCGCTTTCGGCCGAGAGCATGACTGCATCCGCGCCGTCATAGACGGCGGTCGCCACGTCGGAGACCTCCGCGCGGGTCGGCACCGGCGAGGTGATCATCGATTCCAGCATCTGGGTTGCCACCACCACAGGTTTGCCGAGCTGGCGTGCGGTGCGGACGATGCGCTTCTGGATGCCCGGGACCTTTTCCAGCGGCATCTCCACGCCGAGATCCCCGCGGGCGACCATGACCGCGTCGGAGATTTCCATGATCTCGTCGAGGCGGGCGATGGCCTGCGGCTT
This sequence comes from Microvirga lupini, assembly GCA_000517005.1. Taxonomy (GTDB): domain Bacteria; phylum Pseudomonadota; class Alphaproteobacteria; order Rhizobiales; family Beijerinckiaceae; genus Microvirga; species Microvirga lupini. The sequence continues at coordinate 173,542 of KI912026.1, read as the reverse complement.
CTCGAGCTTGGACATCACGAGCGCGCGGCCGCGGGCGACCTTCTTCACCTCGGCTACGTCCTCGGGGCGCTGAACGAAGGAGAGGGCGATCCAGTCCACGCCGGCATCGAGCGCCGCTTCGAGATCCGAGCGGTCCTTCTCGGTCATGGCCGCGACCGGAATCGTGGTGTCGGGCAGGCTCACGCCCTTGCGGTTCGAGATCTTGCCGGCGACCTCCACCGACGTGGTGGCCGAGCCTTGCTTCACGCTCTTCACGCGAAGCCGCAGCTTGCCGTCGTCGATGAGGATCGTGTGGCCGAGCTCGAGAGAGGAGAGGATCTCCGGATGGGGCAGGTGCACGCGGTCCTTGGTGCCCGGTGTCTTGTCGGCATCGAGCGTGAAGCTCTGGCCCTGCACCAGCATGGCACTGTCGCCCTCGAAGGCGCCCACGCGCAGCTTCGGACCCTGCAGGTCTGCCAGGATTGCGATGGGGCGCTTGAACTTGGCCTCGACGGCGCGGATCATTTCGACCCGCTCCTTCAGCTTCTCGCGCGGCAGATGGCTCATGTTGAGGCGGAACACGTCGGCACCGGCCTCAAACAGCTTGGCGATCATCTCCGGGTTCTCGGAAGCCGGTCCCAAGGTTGCAAGGATCTTCGTGCGCCTGTCGCGTCTCATCGTCATGGCCCCCCTGGCCGGTTCGTTTCGGTGAGCTGGATCGTCCAGCTCTTCTGTTCACCTGTATCGACTTCGAAGAAGCCGCTGCGATCGAAGCCTCTGGCGAGGCAATCCTCCGTTCCGCGAATCGTGAATTCGCGCTCTCGGGTGCACATGAAGGAGCGTCCGCTCCATTCGCCGCCCCGGTCGTAATCGATGGCATAGATATAATAGAAGCGCCCGCCGAGCTGGCCCTTGAGCAGGGTCTCGCAGGCGCGGGCGTTGAGATTCCACCAGCCCTCCGTCACCCAGCCCTGTGCGTCCCGGTAGCCGAGCGCGATGCCGACCCGGCTCGACGTCATGTTGCACAGGCGCAGATCCGCCTTCGCGGGCGATGCGGCCAGAAGGCACCCGCCGACGAGAAATGTTGCAAGTGCAAGGCTTCGCCGCCAGCGAGGAGACGATGTGAGGAGAGCGGCCTTCATGGATGCGGTATGATCGAATCGAAAGGAATGAAATCGCACAATGCTGTGAGAACTATGTCGAATCGTTGTCGGCCAGAAGTTCAGCCGGAGCAAGACCTTACAGCAGCGCCGCTGCAGATTTTGCGGGCTGCATGGCCTTTCCGACACTATGGGGTGGCCTTGGAATGCCTTTTGCTCTCCATATGAGGGGGCTCAAAGCCTCATCCCGCCGGAGCATCGGCCTTAGGTCTTGCAACCCAGATCCCGAACAGGATCAAGGCACCGCCAAGGCTCTGGATCGGCGTCAGTGCTTCGCTCAGGATCGCCCAGCCGAACAAAGCCGCGGCAATCGCCTCCAGAAAAATCACCAGCGACGAGAAGACCGGCGGGAGCCGGCCGAGCGCGATGGCGAGAAGTCCCTGGCCGCCCGCGTGGCTGACATAGGACATGGCGAGGAGCGCCGCGATGCCTTGCGCGGTCTGCGGGATCACCCGCGTGTCGAAGAGCAGAGCGATGGCGAGAAGAATCGCGGAGGTGATCAGGCCAGCCTCGAACGTGACTCGCGCGGCGCCTGCCGACTTGCGCGCCCGGCTTGCGGCCAGGAAATACATGCCGAAGAAGAAGGCCGTGGCGACCCCGTAGAGATCCCCTTCGATCCGGGCTGGATCCGCCTGAAGGCTCTGGCCGATCAGGGCCGTGCCGCCGAGAAGGCACAGGGCGAGGCCCGTGAAGGTCCCCCGCGAGATCTGCTGCCTGAACACGAGCCAGACGGTCAGCACGACGAAGAGCGGCGCCATGGTAGCGAAGAACGTCGCGTTCGCCACCGTCGTCTTGAGAATCGCCAGGTGCCAGAAGAAGAGGTCCCCGGCAAAGACGATCCCCGCCAGAATGCTTGCCTTGGAAAACCGGATCCTCGGCGCATCTGCGGGCGCGCGCTTCTCCTCGATTCGCATCCAGGCATAGAGCAGAGGCAGGCAGAGCGAGACGCGCCAGAAGGCGCTGGCGAAGGGGCCCACATCGGCCGGTACCCCGCCCATGTCGGCGGAGGCGAAACGCACGAAAATCGGGGAAATCCCCATGGCGACGGCGCCGAGACACAGCGCGGCAAAAGCGGTGGCGAAGCCCGGCTCGAGCCGGGCCGTGGTGGAAGGGGAGGCCATGAGCGTCGTGAAATTGTGTTGCGCGGAACGTCGCGTTGTCAGGGTTGGAGGGGCAGGGTAAGGCTTTTCGTCCGCCATTCAATCCATTCCGCCTGAAATCCATTCCTCACCATGTCCGCCTCCGCCGCGCTCACGCTCGACGATCCCTTCCTTGAGCCCTGTCCTGTCGAGATCATTTCCGGCTCCGTCGAATCGGGGATCCTGATCCTGTGCGATCACGCCTCCAATGCAGTGCCGCCGGATCTCGGCGATTTGGGCCTGCCGCAATCCGAGTTCGAGCGCCACATCGCCTATGACATCGGGGCGGCGGCCGTGACCCGCTCCCTGGCTCGCCGCCTGAATGCGCCGGCGATCCTGACCCAGTTCTCGCGGCTCATCATCGACCCCAACCGGGGCCGGGACGATCCGACGCTGGTCATGCGCCTGTCCGACGGCGCGGTGGTGCCGGGCAACGCCAAAGTGGACGACGCCGAGGTGCAAAGGCGCATCGCCCGTTTCTACGATCCATACGACGAAGCCATCGCGGATGCGATCCACAAGGCGGTGGCGGCGGGGCACCCGCCGGTCATCGTGACGGTGCACAGCTTCACGCCGATCTGGCGCGGCTGGGCACGGCCCTGGCATGTGGGGATCCTCTGGGATGCGGACGACCGCTTCGCCAAGCCGCTTCTGGAAGGGCTCGAGGCCGAGGGCGGACTCGTCGTCGGCGACAACGAGCCCTATGATGGGGCGCTGGCAGGCGATACCGTGGACCGTCATGCCACGATCCGAGGGCTCGCCAATGCGCTCATCGAGATCCGGCAGGATCTGATCGCATCGGACGAGGGGGCCGAGGAATGGGCCGAGCGCTTCGCCCGACTGCTCAAGCCGCTCGCCGGACGGCCGGAGCTTCGGGCTCCTCGGATTTTCGGGACCCGCACCCGCGACCGACTGCGCCAGCACGGGAGGGTAAGCCCATGAAGAACATCGACGAGAAGATACAGGTGGAACTGGAGGCCGCTGCCTTCCGCAGGCTCGTCGAGCATCTGCGCGAGCGGACCGACGTTCAGAACATCGACCTCATGAACCTGGCGGGTTTCTGCCGCAACTGCCTGTCCAACTGGCTGAAGGAGGCCGCCGACGAGTGGGGCATCGCGCTCTCCAAGGAAGAGAGCCGGACCTATGTCTACGGCATGCCTTACGAGGAATGGAAGGAACGCCACCAGCGCGAGGCTTCTGCCTCCCAGCTTGCCGATTTTGAGAAATCGAAGCCCGGGCATTAAAAGGGCTTCAACCAAATGACCATAACACTGGCGCCAACGCCATCAATCAGGGGCATCATTCATGGATGACGCAGCTTTCAATACCGAATCCGTCGCAGCCGACCAGCTGAAGGCCTTCATCGAGCGCATCGAGCGCCTGGAAGAGGAAAAGGCCGGCATCGCGGGCGACATCAAGGACGTCTATGCCGAGGCCAAGGGCAACGGCTTCGACACCAAGGTCCTGCGCAAGATCATCTCCTTGCGCAAGCGCGACTACGCCGAGCGCCAGGAGGAGGAGGCGATCCTCGAACTCTACATGCAGGCGCTCGGGATGGTCTAACCCATTCCTGCCGTTCAAGCTTTCCAAAGGCCTCGCAGATCGATCTGCGAGGCCTTTCTCATGTTGGAGGATCTGCCTGCATGCTTCCGGCTCGCTCCCGACGAGCAGGTTTCCTATAAGGAAGAGATGAGGAATCGCTGGAGATACGCATGAAGCTCGCCCGGGACCAAGTGTCTGAACCTCTCGACGCGGATGCGCGTCGGAAAGTTGCTCCCGTCATCTGTTATCCGGTCGACACCCTGCCGCGGCCCGACCTCGCTGCCTATCAGGCCGCTCGCGAAGGCTGGCAGAAGGTCGATGAGGTGATCGTGCCGCCCCGCGATGCGCGCTGCTTTACCGTGCCTGCCGGCTGCTTCTCCCGCATCGTCAGCATTGAGGGCCCGCAGGTGGGCGATCTCAATCTCTGGTCGGCGGACGATCTCGACGAGCGCTTCTTCTCCGGCAAGACGAGGGCTCTCAATGGCACGCATGTGTCGACCGGAGACCAGCTCTGGTCGTCCCTACCGTACCTCCGACCAATGGCGACGATCACGCACGACACCCTCGATTGGTACGGCTTCGACGAATTCGGCGGTTCCGTGCACGACGTCATCGGCACGCGCTGCGATCCCTACACGCACCGTCTGCTCTCGGGTCACGATTATCACTACTGCTGCCACTCGAACCTGACCCGCGCCTTGGCCCATCGGCTGGGCCGTCCCAAGGAGGAGGTCGAGCCGGCGGTGCACGACGTGCTCAACGTCTTCATGTGCACCGGCTTCACCCGCGACACGGGGCAGTACTTCATGAAGGCGAGCCCCGTCAGGCCGGGTGATTATCTCGAATTATTCGCCGAGATCGATCTTCTGGGCGCGCTCTCCGCCTGCCCGGGCGGCGATTGCAGCGCAGAGCATTCGAGCGATGTGGCCGTCTGCCATCCCCTGCTGGTGGAGGTCTACAAGCCGAAAGCGCCACCGCAAGGATGGACCTCGCCGGGGCGCAATCCTTACAATCGGCAGCACGGCGAGTGAGTGATCCTGCCTACCGGCCAGAGATCGGCTGAAACTAAAAGGGCTCCGAAAGGAGCCCTTTTCCTATCGTACGACGGGAAGCGGTTTGACCGCCGGTCCCGTGAAGCGGTTCGTGGCCAAGTCGCCTGCCGGCTTGCTCGAGAAGCCCATATGCAGACTGGGCTCCGCCGACATCAGGGCGCTCAGCGCCGTCACCGGCGGCTTCTTCGCCACCGGAGGAGACTTGGCCTCGGGTGCCGCCGCGGGCTTTGCTTTCACCAACCCCTTGGGAGTCGAGCCGGTGACCGGAATATCGACCGGGCTTGCGGCGGCGACCACGATGGGACGCAGGTCCGGACGTGGCGGCGGCAGCGGGTGCTGGACTGCTGCCGTTTCCAGTGAGCCCCGCAATTCCGGAATGCCGGGAATCGGATTCGTGGCCGCGAGCGAGCTCGGACGGGCCGGCGGAAGCGGGGCATAGGCCAGGGCAACGGTGCCCGCGACATTCTCGGACCCCGCATCATCCGCATCGGGACGCCGTGGCGGCACCGGCGCAAAGGCCATGCCCCTGGCGATGGACAGCTCGGACTGCGCTTCCGGTCCCTGCTGCCAGGCCAGAGTCGGGCCGGAGGCCGTCTGGACGGTGCCGGGCGCTCCGTTGATCCGGGTCGGCGGCAGCGGCGCCGAGACCGGCGGCGTCAGATCCTCGCGCAGGGCCGGCGCAATGGCGGCTACGACCGCAGGAGCGGGCGGTTCGGGCCGGGGCTGAATCGCAACGGGAGCCCGGCGTGCCGGCTCGGGGGCTTGGCTCGGCTGCAGCGCCGCATAGACCGATGAATTGCTGTCGCTGGCGTAATAGTTCTGCGCCGGCTGCGCCTGACGGGAGGCCATGATGGCCCGGCCCGGCCGCGAGGCGACCCGGATCTCCTCCGCATCCTCCTCCTCGTCGTCGCCGATGCCGAACAGGGTGGCCCAGAAGCTCTTGCGGCGCGGCTGGTTGGCGATGGCCTCCTCGGCATCCGCGTATGTCGTGTAGCCGGCGACCGTGCCGCCCTTGGCGAGCACCTCGGCGCGAGCCATGTCATAGCCCGGCAGAGGTCTGCCGTCGGAGGGGATGTGGACGGTCTTGCCGTCGGGGAAGAGGCTCGCGAGCTGGGCACGGGTCATGCGCGGCCAAGCGCGCACGCTGCCCACGTCGAGATGGACGAAGGGCGTGTAGGCATTGGGATAATAGCCGACGCCCCCGTTCTGGAGCCGCATGCCGATGGCGCGCAGGCGCGCAGTGGACACGTCCGGCAGATAGAAGTCCATGGCCTTGCCCTGCATGTGCTGGCTGTTCTTGGCCACGGCGCTGGAGCGCCGACGGAGCATGGAATTGGTCCTCGGAGAGCGATAGCCCGAGTTCACATGGACCGGCTCGTTCGATCCGGACTCGCGATAGACCTCCCACACCGTGTCGAACAGGCGCGGATCCATGCGGGTCGGCTCGTCGCGCCGCCAGTCACGCAGGAACCAGTTGAGCTGCTGCAGGGCTGCAGGATCGTACTGACCATTGCGCCGGAAGGTGACGGTGAGGCTTTCCTTGGTGTTGTTGTTGTAGAGGCTCAGCGTGCGGGTATCGCCGTTGGCGACCGCATCCTGCGTGCCGCGCACCCCGCCCACCATGACGGCCAGAAAGGCCGCAAGACCGATGCCGACGCGGCGCGCCAGGCGGTCCGTACGCAATACTCTCACTGTGATACTCGTCTTTACTCGGCTGCGCCCGCAGATGCAGAAACCCTTATAGTGAAAGGATCTTTGCCGAAGACGGTTACCTTCCCGTTAAGTGAGGGAAAGAAATTCGCTGAAAACGTGGTGGGAAGAGGGAGCTATTCGGACAGGTTAAGGGCGGCACGGACCTTGCGGTCGAGACCGTAGAGATCTTCGAACCGCTTCACCTCGCCCTTCTCGTCGACCGCGAGCGTGAAATAGGTCAGGTGCACGGGCAGGGGATTGGTCAGGTGCACGTAGCGCTCGCCCTTGCCGATGAGTCCGCGCAGCTTCGCCTCGGTCCACCTGCCGTCCTTGCCCATGATCTCTTCCGCCAGCTCGAAGGGCTTGTCGACGCGCACGCAGCCATGGCTGAAGGCACGCTTGCTCGCGGAGAAGAGATTGCGGTTCGGCGTGTCGTGCAAATAGACCGCATGCTGGTTAGGCAACATGAACTTCACGAAGCCCAGAGCATTGCGCTCGCCCGGCGGCTGCTGGACCGTGATCCGGTCACCTCGGCGAATGATCTTGTAGCCTTTGCGTGCGGCGTAATAGGGATCGTTGGCCAGCGCCGGCAGAATCTCCTTCTTCATGATCGACGGCGGGATCGTCCAGGACGGATTGACCACGAGGTACTTCATGTTCTCGGAGAAGATCGGCGTCTGCGACTTCTCCTTGCCGACGATCACGCGGGCCTCGTGAACCACCTTGCGGCCCTCGACCACCTGCAGGCGGAATTCGGGCACGTTCACCATGATGTGCCGCTGCCCCAGATCGGCCGGCAGCCAGCGCCAGCGCTCCATATTGGCGATCAGGTCGGATTGCCGCTGTGCCACGGAGGGACCGGAGAGGGCTGCTACCGTCTGGGCGTTCAAAACCCCTGTATTCGACAGGCCCTTCTCCTTCTGAAAGGCCGCCACGGCCGAGGCCACGCGCTCGTCATAGACCGTCTGATTATTCGCATCCTTCGTGAGATTGAAACGCGCGCGGATCAGAGGCACGCGCGGATCCTTCATGCCCACGCGCAGGATCGGACCCCGGGGCAGGCGCACGCTCGGCTGCGAGGGATGGTTCTCGCGCAATCTCGCCAACCGTTCCTTCAATGCCTTGTAGCCAGGATGAGGCGGGTTGTAGGCTTCGAGCGCTCCGCCCGCATCTCCGGCGGAAGAGACCCTGCTCAGCACCTCGCCGATGGTTGGGATGGCGAGCTTCGGAGTCACCAGAGGCGAGAGGCGGGCGAGATCGATTCGCGCGCCACGGGCATCGCGGGCATAGCGGATCACGGACAGGGAGAGCTTCACATCGGCCCGGGCCCATTGCGCCGGCGTCGCATCCTTGCGCAGCCCCCTGTCGGGCAGGGGATAAGCGGCGGGGTCGAGGCCATCCTCGTCGGCGGCCTTCAGGCGCTCCATCGCGCCCTGCGCGGCGGGCGACCACACGCCGTCCTGGGCCCAGATGAGAGGACGCTCGGCCTGTGCGTAATAGGCGGAGAGGGCCTCCCGGTCCTTGCCGTTCACGCGCAGCTCGCGCATGGCGGCATCGTCCGCGAACAGACCCTCCACGGCGATGCGGAAGAGATCCGCCTGCATCAGGGCCGTCACGGGAGCCGCATCGGGCAACGGGATGTCGATGGCAGGAGCCGGCTTCAGATCAGCCGAATCGATGGCGATCGGTGCGGGTTCAGGCAACGGGATGGGCTGAGAGGCCACGTCCTTCCGTGCGGGGGATTCCTGGACGGCAACATCGTGGAAGGAGGGATCTGCGGGAGCGGAGTGAACGATATTCGGCTCGGCATTGCTCGCGTCTTCCGCCAGGACGGCGATGGGGAGGAGGGAGACAGATCCAATGAGACCAAGCCAAAGTGCCGTCTTGCGCAGGTCACGCATGATCTTGCTCCTCATCGCAATGAAGGTGGAGGACTGGAAGATCCTCCATCAAATGGATTTCGTCAGTGTTCCCGCACACGTTCTGTTACGCTTAACGCGCAAAACGGCATGCGGCTTCATCGTCTAGGCCAAGTTCTTTCAATTTTCTGTAAAGGGCCGCGGGGAGTGTGCGCCCGCATCCCCACGAAGGGTGCGGGTGTGATCGGTCAGGAAGTTGGGGCGGGGCGTCAGCCAGCCCTCCGCCGATATGGGTTGATCCGGAGAGCGCGGCGGCCAATATGTGTGCAGTACCATTTCCTTAGACCTTCCCAAGCAGGCAATCGCCCGTGACCTCTCAGAAAGTTCCTCCCTTGCACCATCCGTCCACTGCCGGCGCCGCGCAGGCCGAACTCGGGCCGCTGCCGGAATGGGATCTGTCCCATCTCTATCCCGGCATGGAGAGCGAGGAATTCAAGCGGGATCTCGGGAAGGCCGAAGCCGAGTGCAAGGCGTTTGCCGCCGCCTATCGCGGCAAGCTCGATGAGATGGCGCGGGGCGAGAAGGCCTCCGAGCGGCTGGACGAGGCGGTGAAGCGCTATGAGGCGCTCGAAGATCTTCTCGGCCGCCTCATGTCCTATGCGGGCCTCATCTATTCCGGCGACACCACCGATCCGGTCCGCGCGAAATTCTACGGCGACACCCAGGAGCGCCTGACCGCCGCCTCGACGGAGCTTCTCTTCTTCGGACTTGAACTCAATCGCATCGACGACGCGGTTCTCGACAAGGCCGTGAGCGAGGAGCCGCTCAAGCATTACAAGCCCTGGATCGAGGATCTGCGCAAGGACAAGCCCTATCAGCTCGAAGACAAGATCGAGCAGCTCTTCCATGAGAAGTCGGTGACCGGCCGCTCGGCCTGGAACCGCCTGTTCGACGAGACCATCGCGTCCTTGCGTTTCACGGTGCGCGGTGAGGAACTGCCCATCGAGCCGACCCTGAACAAGCTTCAGGATCCGGACGAGAGCGTGCGCAAAGACGCCTCCGACGCCCTGGCCAAGACCTTCAAGGCCAATCTTCGCACCTTCACCCTCATCACCAACACGCTCGCCAAGGACAAGGAGATCTCCGACCGCTGGCGCGGCTTCGAGGACGTGGCCGATTCCCGCCATCTGGCGAACCGAGTCGAGCGCGAGGTGGTGGAGGCGATGGTCTCGGCCGTGCGCGAGGCCTATCCGCGCCTGTCGCATCGCTACTATGCCCTGAAGGCCAAGTGGTTCAACAAGGACAAGCTCGACCATTGGGACCGCAACGCGCCCCTGCCGAGGGTCGAGCAGCGCACCATTCCGTGGAACGAGGCGAAGGACACGGTTCTCTCGGCCTATTCCGCCTTCTCGCTGCGCATGGCCGACATCGCGAAGCGCTTCTTCGACGAGGACTGGATCGATGCGCCGACCCGTCCCGGCAAGGCGCCCGGCGCCTTCGCCCATCCGACGGTGCCCTCGGCCCACCCTTATGTGCTCCTGAACTACCAGGGCAAGCCGCGGGACGTGATGACGCTGGCTCACGAGCTGGGGCACGGGGTGCACCAGGTCATGGCCGGCCCCAACGGCGCGCTCATGGCGCCCACGCCCCTGACTCTCGCCGAGACGGCCTCCGTCTTCGGCGAGATGCTCACCTTCCGCCGTCTCCTCGACCAGACCGCCGACCCGGTGCAGCGCAAGGCGATGCTGGCGGCGAAAGTCGAGGACATGATCAACACGGTGGTGCGCCAGATCGCGTTCTATTCCTTCGAGCGCAAGGTGCATCTGGAGCGCCGCAACGGCGAGCTGACGGCCGATAATCTGTGCGAACTCTGGATGTCGGTGCAGGACGAGAGCTTAGGTCCCGCGATCCGCCTCGGTCCGGGCTACGAGAGCTTCTGGACCTATATCCCGCACTTCATCCACTCGCCGTTCTACGTCTACGCCTATGCCTTTGGCGACTGCCTAGTGAACTCCCTCTACGGCGTCTATGAGCGTTCCAACGAAGGCTTTGTGGACCGCTATTTCGCGCTCCTCTCGGCGGGCGGCACCAAGCATTATTCGGAGCTGCTCGCTCCCTTCGGCCTCAATGCCGGCGATCCGTCCTTCTGGCAGATCGGCCTGTCGATGATCGAGCGGCTGATCGGTGAGCTGGAGGCGATGGAGAAAGAAGCGACGTGACGACTCCGCCCCGAGCGGCGGGATGATCCGTCGTTCGGGTCTACTGAATTGTACAAATTGTTGAACGATCACTGTGTGGGGGCTGGACCGGGAGGTCGACCATGGCAGTGCGTATCGGGAGTCAGGCTGCGGACAGGCTGAGCGGCACCAGCGCCGCCGATGTGATCTACGGATACGATCCCAATGCCCGAACGCCGCCCACGATGGCGGCCAACATGATCGTGTCCGGCCTGGAGAATCCCCTCTACCTGACATCGGCGCCGGGCAATCCAAGGCACCTCTTCATCCTTGAGAAGCGTGGGCTGGTGAAGGTTTATGACACCAGCACGGGCCAAACCCTCGGGACCTCGTTCCTCAACGTGTCGTCCGAGGTGGCGACCGATGGGGAGCAGGGCCTCCTGGGTCTCGCCTTCGCTCCCGATTTTGCAACGAGCCGGACGTTCTACGTCTATCTCAGCACGACGGACGGCAATGTGGAGATTCGTGAATACAGGACGCTGGCCTCCAATCCTCTCGTGGCTGATGTAGGCAGCATGCGGCTCATCGACCGGATCGACTATCCATCGTCCACCAACCATCGCGGCGGGTGGATGGGCTTCGGGCCCGACGGCTATCTCTATGTGGCGACCGGCGACGGGGCGAACGGCGCCAATTCGCAAAGCCTTGGCAACCAGCTGGGCAAGATCCTCCGGCTCGATGTGAGGGCCGACGCCTTTCCCGGCGATCCGACCAGGAATTACGCCCTGCCGGCGGACAATCCGGCCTTGATCGAGGGGATCTCAGGCAGCGCGGCGGGAACGGGGATTTATGCGGCCGGCCTGCGCAATCCATGGCGCGTGAGCTTCGATCGGCTGACCGGCGAGATGTATATCGGCGATGTCGGCCAGAGCGCCTTTGAAGAGATCAATCTCGGCAGGGCCGGCGCCAATTACGGCTGGATGGCCACCGAGGGGCCATTCAATCCTGCATCGTTCCCGAATTATACGAACCCGATCCATACCTATGGCCGCGATCTCGGTCAAGCGGTCACGGGAGGCTACGTCTATCGCGGACCCGAGCAGGATTTTCAGGGGACGTATTTCTTCTCCGATTTCGGCAGCAGCAGGATCTGGTCGCTGCAACGCGTATCAGGCTCGTGGTCGTTCCAGGATCTGACGGGACAGGTCACGGTGGGCGGCGGCCCGATCGGTTCCGTTTCATCACTGGGAGAGGATGGATCCGGAAACCTCTACATCGTTGATTTTGGCGGCAAGGTCTTCCGTCTGGACCTCAGGTCCGGCGGCGGTCCTGATCCCCGTGACGATGCCGCGGATGTTCTCACGGGCGGCGGTGGCAACGATCGGATCTTTGGCGGCGGCGGGAACGACACGTTGTTTGGCGGCAGCGGCAACGACAACCTTCGGGGCGGACCGGGCGCCGATCTCCTGTCAGGCAGCAGCGGCTTCGATTATGCCGATTACCGTGATGCCCCGGAGCGGGTGGTCATCGACCTTGCGAAAAGAACCCAGTCCGGCAGCGATGCCTCAGGCGACCGCTTCTCCAGCATTCAGGGCGTGTGGGGCAGCGCGTTCAACGACGTGCTGAGAGGCGCGTCAGGGGACGAGAGGCTTCGCGGCGGAGCCGGCAATGACAGCCTCTCCGGTCGCGGCGGCGATGATAGGCTCTATGGTGATGCTGGGCGCGATACCCTTCTCGGCAGCGCCGGAAAAGACTGGCTGTCCGGCGGGCCGGGGGGCGATGTGTTCCGCTGGCAATCCATCGGTGCTGTCGGCTCCGATCCGAGCCGTGCGGATCTCGTGCGCGATTTCAGCCATAGCGCTCGGGACCGTCTGGATATGTCGAGGATCGATGCCAATGCTCTGCGCAGTGGAAACCAGGCCTTTGCTTTCATCGGCAAAGACGATTTCACGGCGGCAGGACAGGTCCGGTATGAGGTCGCAGGCTCGGAAGCCCGTGTCTTCCTGAACACGGATGCCGACCTCAATGCGGAGGGCATCATCCGCCTCATCGGAATGCGTAGTCTGACGTCAGGCGACTTTCTTCTGTAGGTAAGACCGGCTCCGCGGCCGGTAAAAGGCCGCGGAGGGCTGCTCTAGCGATTGGCGCAGCAAGCCATATTTTAAGCTCTCCAGTTCAGAGCAAGAGATTCCACGTCATGGCCGATTCCGACCGCGAAGCGAACCGCTTCTCCGCGCGCGCCGTTCGTTATGCCCGCGTGGGTGCCAATATGGGCGGGGTTGCGGCCCGCATGGCAGGATCCCGGCTGTTCGGGGGCGATGCGCGCGATGCGTCCAACGCGGCGGTGCTGGCGCAGGCGCTCGGCGGCCTTAAAGGACCGATCATGAAGGTGGCGCAGCTGCTCGCCACCATCCCGGACTTGATCCCGCCGGAATACGCCACCGAGCTGCAGAAGCTCCAGAGCGAGGCGCCGCCCATGGGGGCGGCCTTCGTGAAAAGGCGCATGCAGGCGGAGCTGGGGCCGCAATGGCAGAGCCGGTTCGGCTCCTTCGATCTCAATCCTGCCGCGGCCGCCTCGCTCGGCCAGGTTCACCGTGCGACCACGAAGGACGGCGAGAGGATCGCCTGCAAGCTGCAATATCCTGACATGCAATCCGCCGTGGAGGCGGATCTGAGCCAGCTCGAACTCGTCTTCGCCCTCCACCGCCGCATGGATCCCGCCATCGATACCCGGGAGATCGCCAAGGAGATCGGCGAGCGGGTGCGCGAGGAGCTCGATTACGAGCGCGAGGCCAAGCACGCCGCGCTCTATGCCCAGACCCTCGCGGACGTGGAGGAGGTCCGGGTGCCGCGGGTCCATCCCGAATTGTCCACTCGCCGGCTTCTGTCGCTCGAGTGGCTGGAGGGCGAGAAGATCCTCGGGTTCACCGAGGCTCCGGTCGAGATCCGCAACCGGCTGGCGGTGGCCATGTTCAAGGCCTGGTGGCACCCCTTCAGCCATGCGGCCGTCATCCACGGCGATCCGCACCTCGGCAACTACACCGTCTTTTCCGAAGATGGGGAGGCGAGGGGCATCAACCTCCTCGATTACGGCTGCATCCGCATCTTCCACCCGCGCTTCGTCGGCGGTGTGGTCGATCTCTATCGTGGTCTCCAGACCGATGATCGCGCCCGCGTCGTTCATGCCTACGAGACCTGGGGCTTCAAGAACCTCTCGAACGAGCTGATCGACATCCTCAATATCTGGGCCCGCTTCATCTATGCCCCGCTCCTCGACGACCGGGTCCGAACTGTGGCCGACGGCGTGAAGCCCGGCGAATACGGTCGCCGCCAAGCCTTCGAGGTCCACAAGGCCCTGAAGGAGAAGGGCCCCGTCACCGTCCCGCGCGAGTTCGTGTTCATGGACCGGGCGGCAGTGGGACTGGGCGCGGTCTTCCTGCATCTAAAGGCCGAGCTTAACTACCACCGGCTATTCGAGGACGAGATCGAGCGCTTCTCCCTGGAGACCCTGGAGCAGAAGCAGAAAGAGGCGCTGGACGCTTCCGGTTTACCAAGTCCTGTGTAATGAGGTTGCATCTCTCGCCGTTCGGCCCTACAGCCTAACGGAACGTTAGGGGCAGCCGATGAAGATCGCTTTCGTTCACCAGAACTTTCCGGGCCAATTCCTGCGTCTGGCCAGGACCTTCGTGGCCGAGGGGTATGAGGTCGTGGGTCTCGGGATGGTCAAGCAATGTGCCATCCCGGGCGTGAAGTACTTTCCCTATGATGCGGTTCCGGGTCCGGAGGACGCGCCCTACCAGAACCGCTACTCCCCCGTCATCCCGCGCCTGCGCCGTGCCTATGGCGTCGCCTACAAGGCTCGAGCCCTTGCCCAGCGGGGCTTCGAGCCGGATGTGGTGGTGGTCAATACGGGCTGGGGCGAAAACCTGTTCCTGAAGGACATCTGGCCCAAGGCCCGCCATGTGGCCTATTTCGAGTATTATTATCACGCCAAGGGTCAGGATCTCGATTTCGATCCCGAGTTCCCGGTCACCAACGAGGAGGTGATCTGGCGCCTGCGCCTCAAGAATTCGATGCAGCTCGGGGCCCTCGACGCCGCCGACGTGGCCGTGGCGCCGACCCGCTACCAGCGGGACACCTTCCCGACCTATCTGCGCGACCGGCTCGCCATCATCCATGACGGTATCGACACCCATAAGCTCCTGCCCGACCCAAATGTCAGGATCCAGCTCGGCGAGGGCGGGCCGCAGCTCACCCGCGAGAAGCCTGTCGTCACCTATGTGACCCGCAACATCGAGCCGATGCGCGGCGCCCATATCGTCTTCAAGAGCCTGCCCTATCTGCTCGATATCGACCCCGAACTCCGGGTGGTCATCATCGGCGGCAAGGGCCAGAGCTATTCCGGCTCCGCACCGGACGGACAGTCCTGGTTCGATGTCTTCAAGTCCAGGATCGAGCGGCCGGTCGACTGGTCCCGGGTCCATTTCGTCGGAAACCTGCCCTACGACCAGTTCGTGAAGGTCCTGCAGGTCTCCTCGGCCCATGTCTACATGACCTATCCCTTCGTGCTGTCCTGGTCCTCCATCGAGGCCATGGCGCTCGAATGCCGGATCGTGGCCTCGGACACCGAGCCGGTGCGCGAGGTCATTCAGGATGGGGTGAACGGGCGCCTCTTCCCCTTCTTCGACGAGAAGGCGCTTGCCGAGCGGGTGCGCGAGACTCTGGCGGAAAAGGAGCGTTCCGCCGCCATGGCTGCGGAAGCCCGCCGGATCGCGGTAGTGAAATACGATTACGAGACCGTCTGCCTGCCCCAATGGCGCGAGTTTCTCGGGATCAAATGAGCGAAAAAAGCATTCATAAAGTTTTCATTTGGAGCCATTCGAAAGATTGCGGCTCCTCACCGCATGCGTTAAACGCAGCAATTAACAAGTGACGCTGAACAGGGCTTTGAATCATGGCCGATACAAAACATGCGCCGCACGGGGGCTACAGTCCGGATATGGACGGCCGCACTCATGAGGCGACCTATCAGGGATTTGTCCAGTTTGCCGAAATCGGCACCGCCGTCATCATCTGCCACGTGCTGGCGCTCGCGGTCGGCGGCATCAAGCATGCTTGGCTGACGGCGATTTTCGGCGTGATCCTCTCGCTCGTCGCGGGCGGCATCGGCGCGATGGCTCCCTCCGTCGGGGTCCGGGCTCCGGCCGCCGTCGGCGTTCTCCTCCTGCTGGCGCTCATCTTCTACTGAGCAGAGCGGGTGGCGTTTTGTTAGAAACGAGATAAGAGCTTGATTCCAAGCCGTTGAGCAGATCGCAGGGGGGCTAAAATGCGGATCGCCGTTCTCTCCGAAACCGATGGAGCGGAGACCCGTGTTTCCGCCACCCCTGAGACGGTCAAGAAATACAAAAGCCTCGGCGCGGACGTCATCGTCCAGGCCGGGGCGGGCGCGAAGGCCGGCATTCCGGATGCCGAGTTCGAGGCGGCCGGTGCTTCGATCGTCAAGACGGCCAAGGAAGCCCTGAAGGATGCCGACATCATCCTCAAGGTCCGCCGCCCCGCAGAGGGCGAGCTGAAGGGCTCCAAGCCCGGCGCGCTGGTCATCGCCATCATGGACCCCTACGGTCAGGAAGCAGCCCTCAAGGCTCTGGCCGATGCACAGGTTTCCGCCTTTGCCATGGAGCTGATGCCCCGCATCACCCGTGCGCAGGTGATGGACGTGCTGTCCTCCCAGGCCAATCTCGCCGGCTACCGGGCCGTGATCGACGCAACCGCCGAATACGGCCGCGCCCTGCCGATGATGATGACCGCCGCCGGCACGGTGCCCGCGGCCCGCATCTTCGTCATGGGTGCCGGTGTCGCCGGCCTCCAGGCCATCGCCACCGCCCGCCGCCTCGGCGCCGTGGTGACCGCCACCGACGTGCGCCCCGCCGCCAAGGAGCAGGTGGAGAGCCTGGGCGCCAAGTTCATCGCCGTGGAGGACGAGGAGTTCAAACAGGCGGAGACTGCCGGCGGCTATGCCAAGGAGATGTCGGACGCCTACAAGGCCAAGCAGGCCGAACTCGTCGCCTCCCACATCGCCAAGCAGGACATCGTCATCACCACGGCCCTGATTCCCGGCCGCCCGGCGCCGAAGCTCGTCTCCCGCGCCATGGTCGAATCCATGAAGCCCGGCTCCGTGATCATCGATCTGGCGGTGGAGCGCGGCGGCAATTGCGAATTGGCCCAGCCGGGCCAGGTGGTGGAGCATAACGGCGTGAAGATCGTGGGCCACCTCAACGTGCCCGGACGCCTCGCCGCCACGGCTTCCAGCCTCTACGCGAAGAACCTCTACGCCTTCGTCGAGACGCTGGTGGACAAGGAAACCAAGGCTCTGGCCGTGAAGTGGGACGACGAGCTGGTCAAGGCCACCTGCCTGACCCGTGACGGCGCCATCGTCCACACCGCCTTCCAGCCGACCGCTTAAACCGTCCAGGGGAGGACACCATGGCAACGCTTACGCCCGAACAGGCCGTCGAGCAGGCCCGAGCGGCGGCAGAAGCTGCCCGACGCTCGGCTGAAGCCGCACAGACCATCGCCGATCAGGTCGCAGATGCGGCAGGGGCCGCCGCCGCCGCCGTCACGCACGGAGCCGTCGACCCCACGGTGTTTCGCCTGGCCATCTTCGTGCTGGCGATCTTCGTCGGTTATTACGTGGTCTGGTCGGTGACGCCGGCGCTGCACACGCCGCTCATGTCGGTCACCAACGCCATCTCCTCGGTGATCGTGGTCGGCGCCGTGCTGGCGGTGGGTGTCGACGTGGCGCCCAGCCTCGGCGAGGGGCCGATCTGGGCCCGGGCGCTCGGCTTCATCGGCCTCGTCCTGGCCGCCATCAACATCTTCGGCGGCTTCCTGGTGACCCAGCGCATGCTCGCCATGTACCGCAAGAAGGGGTGAGGCGATGTCGGCCAATCTAGCCTCGATCCTCTATCTCGTCTCGGGTGTCCTGTTCATCCTGGCTCTCCGTGGCCTGTCGCATCCCACCACCTCCCGGCAGGGCAATCTCTACGGCATGGTGGGCATGGGGATTGCCATCCTCACCACCCTGTTCGTCTCCCCGCCGAACGGCTTCGGCGGCTGGGCTTTGGTGGTGCTGGGCCTCGGCATCGGCGGCGGCATCGGCGCGGTGGTCGCCCGGCGCGTGCCCATGACGGCCATGCCCCAGCTCGTGGCCGCCTTCCACTCCCTGGTGGGACTGGCCGCCGTGCTGGTAGCGGCAGGCGCGCTCTACGCCCCGCAGGCCTTCGGCATCGGTTCCGTCGGTACCATCCATGGCGGATCGCTGTTCGAGATGGCGCTGGGCGTCGCCATCGGGGCCATCACCTTCACCGGCTCGGTCATCGCGTTCCTGAAGCTTGACGGGCGCATGTCCGGCAAGCCGATCCTGCTGCCGAGTCGGCACCTGATCAACATCGCGCTGGGCGTTCTCCTCCTGGTCCTGCTCGTCGCCTTCATCCGCACCGAGAGCCATGCGGTGTTCTGGCTGATCGTGCTGGTGTCCTTCGTGCTGGGCGTGACGCTCATCATCCCTATCGGCGGCGCCGACATGCCGGTGGTGGTGTCGATGCTCAACTCCTATTCGGGCTGGGCGGCGGCTGGCATCGGCTTCACGCTGGGCAACCTCGCGCTGATCATCACCGGCGCGCTGGTCGGCTCCTCGGGTGCGATCCTGTCCTACATCATGTGCAAGGGCATGAACCGCTCCTTCATCTCCGTGATCCTTGGCGGCTTCGGCGGCGAGACGACGGCTGCCGCCGGCGGCGCGGTCGAGACCCGGCCGGTCAAGCAGGGCTCGGCGGACGATGCCGCCTTCATCATGAAAAACGCGTCCAAGGTCATCATTGTGCCGGGCTACGGCATGGCGGTCGCCCAGGCGCAGCACGCGCTGCGCGAGATGGCGGACGAGCTGAAGGCCGAAGGCGTCGAGGTCAAATACGCCATCCACCCGGTGGCGGGCCGCATGCCCGGCCACATGAACGTGCTGCTGGCGGAAGCCAACGTGCCCTACGACGAGGTCTTCGAGCTCGAGGACATCAATGGCGAGTTCGCGCAGGCCGATGTCGCCTTCGTTATCGGTGCCAACGACGTGACGAACCCGGCCGCCAAGACCGACCCGTCCTCGCCGATCTTCGGTATGCCGATCCTCGATGTAGAGCGCGCCAAGACCGTTCTCTTCATCAAGCGCGGCATGGGCTCCGGCTATGCGGGAGTCGAGAACGAGCTGTTCTTCCGCGACAACACCATGATGCTCTTCGGCGACGCCAAGAAGGTGGTCGACGAGATCCTCAAAAATCTCTGATCCAGCGATCCGCTCAGCATTTTATGCCCGGCCCAGCGCCGGGCATTTTGTTTTTCACCCTCGTCATCACCGGCCTTGTGCCGGTGATCCCGATTGGAAGAACGCAGCGCTTTCCAGCACCGGACGGTCGGGACAAGGCCGGTGATGACGAGGCGGAGAG
>KI912026.1:147937-154347 GCA_000517005.1 Microvirga lupini | reverse complement strand
CGGAGAGATCATGACGCAGGGCAAGAAATCTGCTTTAACGCGAGCCCCGCTGCACTTTGCCGGATCCTGCCATGCCGCCGATCACCCTTCGCACCGCCTTTCCTGCCGACCGGGATACCGTCATCGAGCTCATCCATCAGCTCAACGTCTTCGAAGCCGATCTCGTCGGCGATCGTCGGCGCGACTACGGAGCTGCGGCGGAATATTACGACGAGCTGATGCAGCGCCTGTCCCGGCGCAACGGCCGCGTTGTCCTGGCGGAGGGGGAAGGAGTGATCGTCGGTGCCATGGGCTTCTCGCTCGATCAGGATGCGGCCTATGTGGCCGACACTCTTCGCAACCACGGCACGGTGACCGACCTGATCGTGCACAACGACTGGCGCGGACGGGGTATCGGCCAGATGCTGCTCAAGGAGGCCGAGCGTTTGACCAGGGAGGCCGGTCTGAAGCGTCTTTTCATCGGCGTCCTGGTGGCCAATGAAAGGGCCGAGCGCACCTATCGCGCCTTCGGCTTCGAGCCCTATGTGTCGATTATGTCGAAGGAAGTGTGGGAGGCCGGGTAAGCCTCGTCCCACGTCATGAGCATCGTGAGTTTCGGCCAGCGAGCCGGCCAATCCTTGCCGAGGACGCGTTCGCGATAAACATCCATCTTGTGCTCGAAGGCCGGTGTCGGCCGCACGATCAGGTTCAGGAGGTCCTCGACTCCATGAGGGGCCATCACCTCGATCCTGCCATCGATTGATCGCGCCGCGACGGCGGTCGCGGTCTCAGCCCAGTGAGCAACGGCATTGAACGTGTCGCGATACGGCGCATCGCCATTGCGGAGATGCATGCGCGCCTGGTTCTTCACAGACCAGTTCTGGTCCGAAGCCAGCTCGTGGAGCCGATGTTCAAGGTCGTTTTCCAGTTCTTTTCGTGTGTCGCTCCAATCGAAGAAGATCATGTCCACGTCGCTGAGGCGTGAGACGTCGATCTCGCGCCCGTGCAGCACGTCCCAGACGGTATTGCGGATGAAGCCTGCACCGATCCAGCCATTGGGAAGCCCGAGGCTATCCACGTGAGAAAGAAGCGCATGCAGGTCCGCATGCGCTTCGAGAAGATGTTCGATATCGGCAATGGTTCGCAGGGGAGGGGCGGGGCTCATGCCGCCTTCCTCCGAAGAGGCTTACGAGCGGAACAGGCCCGCGACGCCGCCCTGGAGCCTGGAACTGCCTTGGCGGGCGACGCTGTTGCTGTTGTCGAGGGCAAGCGCGCGCTGATAGCTCTCGAGGGCTTGGCTCCTGTCGCCCTTGCGCTCGAAGGCCACGCCGCGCCAGGCCCAGGAATCCGCGTCCTTGTTGTTGACGTTGAGGGCCGCGTTGAAGTCCTCGATGGCCTTGTTGTACTGGTTTGTCGCCACGAAGCTCTGGCCGCGGGCGGCGTAGGGAGCGCCGACGAAGGGGTTGCGGTCGATGGTGGCGTCGAAGTCGAGGATCGCCTGCTGGTGCATGCCCTGACGCTGGTAAAGCAGGCCGCGCGAGTGAAGCGCCTCGGCCGATTCGGGCAGAAGGCGGGTGGCCATGTTCAGGTCGCTGAGGGCTTCCTGATACTGGTTCTGGGCGCGGTAGAGATTGGCGCGGCCGATATAGGCCGGGCCGTAATTCGGATCCGCCTGGATCGCGCGGGTGAAATCGGCGAGCGCCTGATCGTTGCGGTTCGTCTGCCGCAACGCCAGCGCGCGGTTGGTATAGGCCGGCGCATAGTTGGGATCGAGCTGCACCGCCTTGGAGAAGTCGGCGATGGCGTTGCTGTAATTCCCCACGCGGGCATAGGCCGCGCCGCGGGTGTTATAGGCGCTCGGATCGTTCGGATTGCGTTGAATGACGTCAGACAGGGAGGAGATGTTGATCGTGCTCGTGCCCTGTGTGTCCTCCTCCACGACGGCGATGCGCTGGGTAGGGCCACCGCCCGTAGTGCTGCAGGCGGCGAGGCCGAGGGCAACAAGGGTCAGGCTCACGGGGGCCAAATGGCGAATCGATGGGGCGAACACCTTCGTCTCCAGCTTATCTACTCACGGTACCAGGAAGCGGCACTCTGGCGGGGAATCCTTAACAGCCGTGAAACAAGGCATCAAAAAGGCGTCGACGCAATAGAAATTGTAACTTAGTTCGACAATCGGTCCGAGAAAGCAGGCCCCCAGACATGCAAACAGCGCCCCGCTTGCGCGACGGGCGCTGGTTCACAACCGATAGGCTAGGCCTTTTCAGGCCCTCTCAGAAGAGCTTAGCGGGTCGGACGGGGCTTCGAAGGCAGGAGGCCTTCGCGCTGCATCCGCTTGCGGATCAGCTTACGAGCGCGGCGGACGGCTTCAGCCTTCTCGCGGGCCTTCTTCTCAGACGGCTTCTCGTAGTGACCGCGAAGCTTCATTTCGCGGAAGATGCCCTCACGCTGCATCTTCTTCTTGAGAGCGCGGAGCGCCTGATCGACGTTGTTATCCCGGACAAGAACCTGCACGCGAATTCCTCGTATTTGAACCGTTTCGATTGTGATAAAAAACAATGAGGCGCGTCATGCGCACCTCTATCTGGTCGGCGTCGATATCAGAAGAAGCCTTGCCTGTCCAGGGTTGCATCTCAAGAAAAGCGCCGGTCCAGAGAGACAACGGCTGCGGTTTCAAAAGGTTCAGCCTCTTTCCGGAAAAACCCGGGTGACATGTCCCATCTTGCGGCCTGTCCGGGCCTCGGTCTTGCCGTAGAGGTGCAGATGCGCGCCCGGCTCGGCCAGGATCTCCTCCCAGGCATCGGCATCGTGCCCGATCAGGTTCTTCATCTCGACCCGGCCGAGGCGGGCGGTCTCGCCCAAGGGCCAGCCGCAAACCGCCCTGACATGCTGCTCGAATTGCGAGGTCGCGGCGCCGTCCAGCGTCCAATGGCCGGAATTGTGCACCCTAGGGGCGATCTCGTTCACCACGAGGCGCTCGGAACCGCCCTCGGTGACCAGAAAAAGCTCGACCGCAAGCACACCCACGTAGTCCAGGGCCTCGGCGATGGAGCGGGCGATCCGGACAGCCTGCTCCTCCGTCTGAGGGGAAACGCCGGCCGGAACCTGGGTGGTGTCCAGGATATGGTTGCGGTGCTCGTTGGCGCATAGATCGTAGGCCGCGAACGATCCCGCAGCGGTACGGGCTGCGACCACCGAGACCTCCCGCTCGAAGGGCACGAAGCCCTCCAGGATGGAGGCGGCGCGGCCGATCTCCTCCCAGGCCGAGACAGGATCGGTCTCAGGCGTGATCTTCACCTGTCCCTTGCCGTCATAGCCGAAGCGGCGGGTCTTGAGCACGGCGGGCCTGCCGATGCGCTCGAGAGCCTCGGCCAGCTCGGCCTCGGTGGACACGGGCGCGAAGGGCGCGACCGCGACCCCGAGGCCCGCGATGAAGCTCTTTTCGAGAAAGCGGTCCTGCGACACGGCCAGGGCCTGCGCATTGGGGGCGAGCAGGGCGTGGGCGCTCAGGATCGCGGCCGTTTCGCTCGGCACGTTCTCGAACTCGTAGGTCACCACATCCACGGCCTTGGCAAACCGCACCAGGTTCGCTTCGTCCTCGTAGGCCGCAATGGTGTATTCGGTCGCCACCTCGAAGGCCGGGCTGTTTTCCTCCGGCGCATAGATATGCGTCCTCAGGCCCAGCTGTGCCGCCGCCATGGCGATCATGCGGCCGAGCTGGCCGCCGCCGAGAATGCCGAGGGTGCAGCCGGGACGGATCATGATGTTCTCAGCTTTCGTTGGAGGGGCGCTCGGCCACGCCCTCGCTCTGGCGCTGCCGCCATGCGTCGAGGCGATCAGCAAGGGCAGGATCGTGAAGGGCGAGCACGGCGGCCGCGAGCAGGGCAGCGTTCACGGCGCCTGCGCGCCCTATGGCGAGCGTTCCCACCGGAATGCCGGCCGGCATCTGGACGATGGAGAGCAGGCTGTCCTGACCCGAAAGGGCTTTGGATTCCACCGGTACGCCGAAGACAGGCAGGGGGCTCATAGCAGCCGTCATGCCGGGCAGGTGGGCGGCCCCTCCGGCGCCCGCGATGATGACCTGGAAGCCTTCCGCCTTGGCACCCTTGGCGAAGGCGTAGAGCCGGTCCGGCGTGCGATGGGCTGAGACGATGCGGGCATCGTAGGCGATCCCCAGCGCGTCGAGCGTTTCGGCGGCATGGCGCATGGTGGCCCAATCGGACTGGCTGCCCATGATGATGGCAATGGGAGGATGCGCCATGGCGTGGCTCCGGCTTCAAGGCCTTAACGGTCCAGCGGGAATAGCGAAGCCGCCCCATACAGGCAAGGCTTTCTCAGGCGATGATATCGGGGGTCAGCTGATCTTCGAGTCGGATGATCTGGTCCTTGAGGGCGAGCTTGCGCTTTTTCAGGCGCTGGACCTGCAGCTGGTCCCCGGCCACCATGCTCTCCAGGGCGTCGATGGCCATGTCGAGATCACGGTGTTCCTGCTTCAGACGGGCCAATTCCGCTTCCAGTTCAGCCAATTCGGTCATCGAAAATACCTAAGATGCCAAGCCGCCTTACGGCTAGGCCAAGAAGGGCGGAAGTATGCTCTTGAGGTCTGTGGAGAGCAAGATCGCTCAAGCATCTTCTACTCGCGATTCTTTGAATTTCGCCTTCGACTCGCCACACTCTATCTGCCACAATCGGCCGGTCAGTAGATCGAATAGGAGGAACTGACATGCCGCTGCAGAATCACCTGTCGGAACTGGAACGCAAGCATCGCGCTCTCGAGCGCGAGATCCAGGACACGCTCAACAGACCGTCGGCAGATGACATGAGGCTGGCAGAACTCAAGCGAAGGAAGCTTCAACTGAAGGATGAGATCGCAAGACTGAGAAGCTCCGAATCGGCGTTGCACTAGCCGTAAGATTCCTAAAGATTTCCCACCTGAAGAAGCCGTCGCTTCACCTTAGGAGCGGCGGCTTTTTCGTAAGTGTTTCAGAAAAGCGCAGCTGCGCCGTCGTAGATAAGCTTGGCACCGACGAGGACCAGCAGAATATAAATCGCCGTGTAGAAGCTCTGGCCCGAGACGCGCCGCACGAGCAGGACGCCGGCCCAGGTCGAGGCGATGGCCACCGGGAACAGGGCTCCGGCCGTTGCCATGTTCTCGACCGTGAACTGCCCGAGCGCCAGATAAGGCGGCACCTTGATCCAGTTGATGAGCGCGAAGAGCACGGCACCCGTGCCTACGAAGATATCCCGCGGCAGCCGCTGGGGCATGACATAGATCTGGAAGGGCGGCCCGCCGGCATGGGCGACCATGCTGGTGAAGCCCGTCACCCAGCCCCAGAAGATGCCGCGCGGCACGTCGGCCGGGGCAGGCTTCGGCGGGGTCGCGCGGCGTTCCACCACCATGCGGCGGATGGCGAAGGCCACCGAAATGACCCCGACCGCCAGCTTGACCGCCGCATCGGAAACCTGGGCCGCCAGCAGATAGCCCGTTACGATGCCCGTTATGGCGCCGATCAGCAGGATGACCACGTTGCGCCGGTCCCAGGCATGCCGATAGGCCCAGACCGACACCACATCCTGGACGATCAGGATCGGCAGCGTGATGGCGGCCGCCTGCACGGGCGAGGCCACGAGCGCCATCAGAGGCAGGGAGAGGGCACCGAGACCCGAGAAGCCGCCCTTGGCAAGCCCGAGCAGGATCACCGCGGGAATGGCGGCAGCATAGAAAAGAGGGTCGGTAATCACGAAAACACTCGCCGAAAGTCGACTCACCGAAAGTCGCCCCTGACCACGGCTTGGTGGCCTGCTACCACAGCAGGCGCTTGAAGTCTCATGCAGAGAACGCAACGGGAAACGCCATGCCATCCGCCCAAAGCCGCTATCATGAGGTCTATGCCGGTTGGAAATCCGATCCGGAGGGGTTCTGGGAAGAGGCCGCGCGGGAGATCGACTGGATCAAGCCCGCCGATAAGGTATTCGACCCGAAGGCCGGCATCTACGGCCGCTGGTTCGTCGGTGCAGAGTGCAACACCTGCTACAACGCCGTCGACCGGCACGTCGCCACCCGCGGTGACCAGGCGGCGATCATCTACGACAGCCCCGTCACGAACACGAAGCGCAGCATCACCTATGCCGAATTGCAGGACGAGGTGGCGACGCTCGCCGCCGTGCTGCAGGACATGGGCGTCACGAAGGGCGATCGCGTCGTCATCTACATGCCGATGATCCCGGAGACGAGCTTCGCGATGCTGGCCTGCGCCCGCATCGGCGCGATTCATTCGGTGGTCTTCGGCGGCTTCGCTGCGAAGGAACTCGCAACCCGCATCGACGACGCCAAGCCGAAGATCATCCTTTCCGCCTCCTGCGGCATCGAAGGCGCCCGCGTCGTCCCCTACAAGCCGCTTTTGGATGAGGCGATCGCGCTCTCCAAGGCC
>KI912026.1:143155-147837 GCA_000517005.1 Microvirga lupini | reverse complement strand
AAGCCTGAGGCTCGCCTCCTCTTCCAGCGGCCGCAGCTCGCCTGCACCCTTGACGAGAGCCGCGACCGGGACTGGGCGAGCGCCGTCGCCGAGGCGAAGGCGGGAGGCCGCAAGGCGGATTGCGTGCCGGTGGCAGCGACCGATCCGCTCTATGTGCTCTACACGTCGGGCACCACCGGCATCCCCAAGGGCGTGGTGCGCGACAATGGCGGCCACATGGTCGCGCTCAAATGGTCTATGGGGCATTTCTTCGGCGTGAAGCCCGGCGAGGTGTTCTGGGCCGCTTCCGACGTGGGCTGGGTGGTCGGCCATTCCTACATCGTCTATGGGCCGCTGCTTCACGGCTGCACGGCCATTCTTTACGAAGGCAAGCCGGTGGGCACGCCCGATGCGGGCGCCTATTGGCGGGTGATCTCGGACCATGGGGTCGTGACCCTCTTCACCGCGCCCACGGCCTTCCGCGCCATCAAGAAGGAGGATCCGAAGGCGGAACTCCTGAAGAAATACGATCTCTCCTCGTTCCGCGCCCTGTTCCTGGCCGGCGAGCGGGCCGATCCCGACACGGTCAAATGGGCCGAAGACATCCTGCGGGTGCCCGTCATCGACCATTGGTGGCAGACGGAGACCGGCTGGCCCGTGGCCGGCAATCCGCTCGGACTCGGCGCGCTTCCCGTCAAGCATGGCTCGCCCACGGTGCCGATGCCGGGTTATAGCCTCGACGTGTTGGACGAGGCCGGCAAATCGGTCGGTCCCAACACGATGGGTGCCATCGTCATCAAGCTGCCGCTGCCGCCCGGGGCCCTGCCGACCCTGTGGCAGGCGGACGAGCGTTTCCGGGAATCCTACCTGTCCGTCTATCCCGGCTACTACAACACCTCGGATGCCGGCTATCTCGACGAGGACGGCTACATCTGGGTCATGGGCCGCACCGACGACATCATCAACGTCGCGGGCCATCGCCTCTCGACGGGCGGCATGGAGGAGGTGCTGGCCTCCCATCCGGCGGTGGCGGAATGCGCCGTGATCGGCGTGAAGGATGCGCTCAAGGGCGAGGTGCCGTGCGGCTTCGTGGTGCTGAAATCTGGCACCAACCGGCTGCCGGAGGAGATCGAGGCGGAGCTCGTGGCGCTGGTGCGCGAAAAGATCGGCCCCGTGGCCGCCTTCAAGCTGGCGATCACCGTCGCCCGCCTGCCCAAGACCCGCTCGGGCAAGATCCTGCGCGGCACCATGAAGAAGATCGCCGACGGCGATCCGTGGTCGACGCCCGCCACCATCGACGATCCCATGATCCTGACCGAGATCGGGGACGTGCTGCGGGCGAGGGGGCTTGCGGGGTAAAAGGTTAGAGATGACGAAGCCCGAAGAGGACGAGCAGGCCCGTTTCGAAGCCTTGCTGGCGCAAGCTCTCGGAGACGATGAAAAGGCGCTGGCGCATCGGGTCGCCAAGGAGCATCGCAGTTCCGCACGGCTCGATGCCGTCGGAGCCAAGGAAAGTTTCGAGCTCAACCACAACAGGCCCACAAAGCCGCGCCGGCGGCAGCCGAGGCGTCAGGGTTGAGTTCACTATCGCCGAAACAAAAAGGCCCGGATCGCTCCGGGCCTTTTGCGTAAACCTTATTCCTCGTCCTCATCGTCGCGCTTGAGCTGCTTGAGCTTGGCGAAGACCGAATTGACGTCGATGTCCTCTTCCTGGGCCGGCTTCGGGCGGCTCATGTCGGCGAAAGGATCGACCTTCTCGGGAGCCGTGGAGATCTCGGCCGGCATCAGGGTGCCGCCATGCTCCTGCGCTTCGACCTGCGGACGGTCCTTGGCGGCGCGCTGCACCTCGAAATCGAGATCGATCTGCGAGCACAGGCCCAGCGTCACCGGGTCCATGGGCGTGAGGCTGGCGGAGTTCCAGTGGGTGCGGTCGCGGACCTGCTGGATCGTGGTCTTGGTGGTGCCCACAAGACGCATGATCTGGGCGTCCTTCAGCTCGGGATGGTTGCGCACGAGCCAGAGGATCGCATTCGGGCGGTCGTGGCGGCGGGACACCGGGGTGTACCGCGGTCCCTTCTTGACCCGCTTCTGCTCCGGCAGCTTCACCCGCGACTCGGCGAGCCGGAGGTGATGGTTCGGATCCTTCTGGGCCTTCTCGATCTCCTCACGGGTCAGCTGGCCCGTGGTCACCGGATCGAGGCCCTTGATGCCGGCTGCGACTTCGCCGTCGGCAATGCCCTTCACCTCGAGCGGGTGGAGCTTGCAGAAATCGGCGATCTGGTCGAACGACAGCGATGTATTCTCGACGAGCCAAACGGCTGTCGCCTTCGGCATCAATGGTCCCTGGGACATGTACGTGAACCTCCTTCAGGCCGGGCGCCGGAAGGTCGGCGCCGCACGGCAAAACTCTCTCGCGCTCCGAACCGGCCCGGACCGGAGCATCTCGTCTCACGATGTGAGGGAAACGAGATGATTATAGGGATCGTGCCGCGATGTTGCAAATTTTAGAGTATCGAACCCGAAAGTCGGCATCACCTTCGGGATCTGTTCGGTGCGCTACAGGATGAGAACGATCTTGCCGATGTGCTCGCCTCCGTCCATGCGCGCATGAGCCTTGGCCACGTCCTCAAAGGCAAAGGTCGAGTCCATCACCGGCCGACAGCGGCCTTGCGCCAGGAGCGGCCAGACCTTGTCCTCGAGGGCCTCGGCGATCTCGCCCTTCTCCGCGGGCGAGCGTGGCCGCAGGGTCGAACCTGTATGGGTGAGCCGCTTGACCATCAGGCGGCGGAAATCGACCTCGGCCTTCGGACTCTGGAGGAAGGCGATCTGCACGATCCGGCCATCCTGGGCGGCCGCCTCGTAGTTGCGCGAAATGTAGTCGCCGCCGACCATGTCAAGGATCACGTCCACGCCTCGGCCGCCCGTGGCCTCCTTGGCGGCCGTGACGAAGTCCTGATTCCGGTAATTGACCGCGACATCGGCGCCGAGCCGCAGGCAGGCCTCGCATTTTTCATTCGTTCCGGCCGTGGCGATTACCGTGGCGCCGAAAGCCTTGGCGAGCTGGATTGCCGTGGTGCCGATGCCGGAGGTTCCGCCATGCACGAGGAGCGTCTCGCCCGATTGCAGGCGGCCCCTGTCGAACACGTTGGTCCAGACGGTGAAATAGGTTTCCGGGATGGCGCCTGCCTCCTCGAAAGAGAGGCCTGCGGGAATGGGGAGAGCGTTGCTTTCATGGACGACGGCATAATCCGCATATCCCCCGCCCGGCACCAGGGCCATGACCGGCGTGCCGACGGCAAACCGCGCGGCATTCGGCCCGGTGGCCGCCACCTCGCCGGCGATTTCGAGCCCGAGGATGTCCGGGGCGCCGGGGGGAGGCGGATAG
The DNA here is from genome assembly GCA_000517005.1 of Microvirga lupini. GTDB lineage: Bacteria > Pseudomonadota > Alphaproteobacteria > Rhizobiales > Beijerinckiaceae > Microvirga > Microvirga lupini. Next base: position 144,473 of record KI912026.1, on the reverse strand, counting down.
CCGCCCTGCCGCTGGATCACGTCCGGGCGATTCACCCCTGCGACCTTCACCTTGACCAGGATCTCGCCCTCTCTAGGCTTGGGAACCGGGCGCTGGACAAGCTTGAGAACTTCGGGCCCGCCGCTCCCTTCGGCAACGACGGCGCGCATCATGTCCGGGATCTGCCCCATTTTTCCCTCCTTTGGTCAACAAGCTCTCGGGATATAGGCTCCGTTGGCAAGGAATACATGCCGGAATAACCTTGATGACCACCCGTTGAAGAGGAGAATGCCATGGCCCTCGACCCCTTCGCCGATGAACCGCGCCAGATCATAAGCGGGCACGAGATCGGCCAGGATCTCTCGATGCTGTCCATCGACGAGCTCGACGAGCGCGTCGAAATGCTGGAGCAGGAGATCGCCCGCCTCAAGGAGGCGAGGGCCCGAAAGGAAAACTCCCGCGCGGCCGCGAGCGCCTTCTTCAAGCTCGGCCAGAGCTGAGGTCGCTGCAAGAAAGAAACGTCCTTAACGGCGCATTAACCATTCTCCGATAGGAGTGAGGGCATCCAGGCTTCTCCCTGGATGCCGAGTGGCTTTGGAGCCCACTCTGTTTGACGCTTCCCTGTTAGACTTGAAGAGCCGCCTCGCGCGGCTCGATTTTTATGGATTTCGGCTTAACCTTAAGAAGAGGTTACCGAGGCAAGTCCGATCAGACCGTCCTATAATCATCTCAAGAGTTCAAAACCTCCGCTGTCCCAGGGCGGGGGCCAGGTTTTTGGGAGATGTGCGTGAACGAACCCGACGTGATCCAGCTCGACGTCGATCCTGTCCGGTTCGGGCAGAGCTTTGTGGGGTCCGAGGCCTTCAAGGCCCTTTTTCAGGAGGGCATGGAGCTCATCGAGGAGACGGCCGCCTATCTCGATGGCCAGGGTCGTGAGGAATCCCGCAACCTGCCGCGCCAGGAAAGTCTCGTCTATGCCAGCGAGAGCATGCGGCTCACCACCCGCCTGATGCAGATCGCCTCCTGGCTGCTGCTGCAGCGGGCCGTGGCGGAAGGGGAGATCTCCTCCGATCAGGCCCAGCTGGAGAAGAATCGCGTCCGCCTGAACTCGACAGACAGCGCCACGACCATCACCGAATATGAGGCACTTCCCGCCCGCCTGCGGGAGCTGATGGGCCTCGCGACCCGGCTCCACGCCCGGATCCTCCATCTGGAGCGCCTCATCGCGGAGGCCGGATTGCCGCCTCGATCCTCGGCTCCCAATCCGGTAGCCACCCAGCTCGGCATGCTGCAACGGGCTTTCGGGGCGACGGAGTAGCGGGCCTCGCCCGACCCGCCT
>KI912026.1:128300-143055 GCA_000517005.1 Microvirga lupini | reverse complement strand
AAGGGCTCGCCCCGTCACGCCCCCACAATGGGATGGACTGACCAAAGAAAAAGCCCCGCCGAAGCGGGGCTTTTCGCATTCCGGTCCGAAGTAATCGGCGTAGAGCGCCGGATTACTTCTTGCCGAGGCCCAGGCCGCCGAACTTCGAGTTGAAGCGCGACACGCGGCCGCCGCGGTCGAGCAGCTGCTGCGTTCCGCCGGTCCAGGCCGGGTGGGTGTTCGGGTCGATGTCGAGGTTGAGGGTGTCGCCCTCTTTGCCGTAGGTCGAGCGGGTCGTGTACTCGGTGCCGTTGGTCATCACCACCTTGATGAAGTGGTAATCGGGGTGATCGGTTTCTTTGCGCGCCATTGCCATAGTCCTTCTCGCGGCCAGCCAGATCTGGTCAGCCCGCAGCGTAAGATCGAGCCTGAATTGATGAATGCGCGCCTATACCTCACTTAAGACCTTGAAACAAGCCGGGGCAAAGGTGCTAAACCGCCCGGTGTCCCGATTTCGAAAAACGAAGGTGTCATGGCCGACCATTCCCATGGGCAGAACCGCCCCAAGGCTGCGCTCAGCGCCCTGAAGCCGCTCATTCCCTACGGCCTGGCTTACAAGGGCCGGATCGCGGCGGCGCTGTTGGCCTTAGGGCTGGCGTCCGCGGCCACGCTCGTGATGCCCATTGCCGTGCGCAGGGTCATCGATTTCGGCTTTTCGGAACAGGGCAGGGCCTACATCGACGCCTATTTCGCCCTCCTGGTCGTGGTGGTGGGCGTCCTCGCCCTGGCCAGCGCCCTTCGCTACTATTTCGTCATCACGCTCGGCGAGCGGGTGGTGGCGGATCTGCGCTCCGCCGTGTTCCGGCACCTGACCACCCTCGATCCGGCCTTCTTCGACCAGACCAAGAGCGGTGAGATCGTTTCCAGGCTCACCGCCGACACCACCCAGGTCAAGGCGGCCTTCGGGGTCAGCATCTCGATTGCCCTGCGCAATCTCTTTCTCTTCCTGGGCGCGACCGTGCTCATGATCATCACGAGCCCGAAGCTCTCGGCGCTCGTGCTTCTCGCCATCCCGGTCATTGTCCTGCCCCTGGTTTTCTCCGGCCGCGCCGTGCGGCGGCGGTCACGGGCGGCGCAGGACCGGCTGGCCGATGCCTCGGCCTATGCGGCGGAGGCCATCGGCGCGGTGCGGACCATGCAGGCCTTCGGCATGGAAAGCCTCACCGCCTCCCGCTTCACTGCCGCGGCCGAGGAAGCCTTCGATGCGGCAAGGCTTTCCACCACCATGCGGGCCTTCCTGACGGGCGCGGGCATCTTCCTGGTCTCGGCGAGCGTGGTCGGCGTGCTCTGGTACGGCGCGCAGGACGTGCTGGCCGGGCAGATGACCGGCGGACGCCTGTCGCAGTTCGTGCTCTATGCGGTCTTTGCCGCAAGCTCCCTGGGCCAGCTCTCCGAAGTCTACGGCGAACTCGCCCAGGCCGCCGGCGCGGCGGAACGCCTGGGCGAAATTCTCGCGGCCAAGCCCGCCGTCGAGCGGCCGCATAATCCCAAGTCCCTGCCCGAGCCGCCCCTCGGCACGGTGGCGTTCGAGGACGTGCATTTCTCCTATCCGACCCGCGCCGACCAGCGCGCGATCCATGGCCTGAGCTTTGCGGTGAGATCCGGCGAGCGGGTCGCCATCGTCGGGCCTTCGGGGGCAGGCAAGAGCACGATCCTGCAACTGCTGCTGCGCTTCTACGATCCGCAGAGCGGCACGATCCGGGTCGACGGGGTCGCGATCCAGGAGGCCGATCCATTTGCGCTGCGCGCCCGCATGGCCCTCGTCCCGCAGGAGCCGACGATCTTCGCCGCATCCGTCCTCGACAACATCCGCTACGGCCGTCCGGAAGCCACGGAGGACGAGGTGCGCCGCGCTGCCGAGCTCGCCTCTGCCGACGGCTTCATTCAGGCCCTGCCGGAAGGCTATCGGACGCTGATCGGTGAGCGTGGCGTGACCCTGTCGGGCGGCCAGCGGCAGCGTCTGGCCATTGCCCGCGCCATTCTGAAGGATGCCCCGATCCTGCTCCTCGACGAGGCCACCTCGGCGCTGGATGCGGAAAGCGAGCGCAAGGTTCAGACCGCCCTCGACAGGCTGATGGAAGGCCGCACGACCCTCGTCATCGCCCATCGCCTCGCCACCGTACGGTCCGCCGACCGTATCCTGGTCATGGACAAGGGCGTGATCGTGGAAGAGGGCACGCATGAAACTCTGCTTGCGCAGGGCGGCCTCTATGCCCGTCTCGCCCGGCTGCAGTTCACGAGCGCGCACGAGCATCACGAGGCGGCCGAATAAAATCTCCGGCGGACCCATGTTTGCCATGCTTTCGTGAGAGACAGGACCGGCATGGGCGATTCGTCCGGGAGGAGGCGCATCGTGGTCAGCAGGAGACATCCTCAGGATTCCCCGCGCATCAATGTCTATGAGCCCTGGGACCTCCAATACTGGTCGGACCGCTGGAACGTGCCGCGCCAGCAGGTCGTGGACGCCATTCGCCGTGTCGGCGATCAGGTGCACGACGTCGCGCAGGCTCTGGGGAAAAACTAGGGGTAAGAATACGTCCTGCTTTATGGGTGAAGCACGAATCAATCCCCTGCCGAATGATTAAGCAAAATCCCGGCCTCGACACTCAGCCATCGCTCTTGGTCATTTCGTCGGTCGAACAAAGTCCAAGCCGGAGATCCTTCCGCAGCCATGAAGGATAGAATGCGCATTCCGTTGGAGAACGTGACTTCAATTTCGGGCAGGTGGCCGAAGGTTTTCACATCTAGCACCTGATTACCGAGGATCGCGGCGAAAGCATCTGGCCAGAATTCTTCTTCGCTCCAGCTTCCGCAACGGATCGTGGCATGATCCTCAATCCGCCAACTCCATTCGATCATCAGGGACATCTGGCCTGCTGGATTTGCCTTAGAGCCGTCTCGCTTCAGCCTCTCACGCAGATCTCCGAATTCGAGGAAGATTGCTGAGCCGTAACCACGCCAGATATGACTGAGCGCAAGTCCGATCATTGGGTCTGTAAAGGTGTGCAAGATCGCCCGAGACATGCTTTATTATAACATGCAATGCATGCTTACCTAGTGGGGTCTCTAAATCGGGACGTGCGACGCACAGGACTACACCGATATGGACAAAATCTACATCCAAGACGCCCACAATCACGGCCTTTCCTTCGATCTAAAGGATCTGCTGACAGCGATCGGGCAACCAGCACTTGAGTCCTACTGGACTGTTGGTTCAGTCGAGAGAAATGAAGAGTCTCTCGAAGTAATTGGAAAGGATACTCGCCTCATTGAAGCTCTGGCTGCATCCGGAGAGAGAGTGAGCGGTTATCGCCTTCAGGAGATTGCAGCCGATATCCATCAAACTATCTGGAGCGAGTTTAGAGGCTACGAAACGCCAACCGCAACAATGCCCTGGGTAATTGTGGTCGCATTCGACAGCACGTGGTTCGAGGTCCACTCGTCCGATGCCGCTCTTCTCGAAAGGCTCAAAGCCAAGTTCAAAAACACTCTTCCTCCGACTTGGTCGAGAGCTTGGATTCCCTAACGCCGATGTCTTTCGACATTTCAGAAAGGCTTGCTAAGCCTCACCGCTCCGTCAGCTTCAGCTCGATGCGCCGGTTGCGGGCATAGGCTTCTTCCGTGGTGCCGTTGTCGAGCGGCTGAAACTCGCCGAAGCCGGCGGCGACGAGATGCTGGGGCTGGACGCCGCGGGCGATCAGCGCCTGCACGACCGCAATGGCGCGGGCGGAGGAGAGGGCCCAGTTCGACGGGAATTGCGGCGTGTTGATGGGACGCTGGTCGGTGTGGCCGTCGACGCGAATCACCCAGGGGATGTCCGGCGGCACCTGGCGCTCCAGTTCGATCAGGGCGGCGGCGATGCGGTCGATCTCGCCGGAGGCTTCCGGGCGCAGGGTCGCCTGACCGGCAGGGAAGAGTACCTCGGACTGGAACACGAAACGGTCGCCGACGATGCGCACATCGGGGCGATTGCCGAGGATCTGCCTCAGGCGCCCGAAGAAATCGGACCGGTAGCGGGCCAGCTCCTGCACCCGCTGGGCCAGGGCCACGTTGAGGCGGCTGCCGAGATCGGCGATGCGGGCCTGGCTTTCCTTGTCCCGATTCTCGGAGGCGGACAGTGCCTCCTCCAGGGCCGCGAGCTGGCGGCGCATGGCGGCGATCTGCTGGTTGAGGATCTCGACCTGGCTGAGGGCCCGGCCGGTGGCCTGGCGCTCCGTTTCGAGCTGAACGCCCAGCTCCTGCGCCTGGGCCTGCGCGGCACCGCCGCTGTCGAGAAGGCCCTGCAGGCGCGCCCGCTCGGCCTCGTTGGCGCGCAGGGTGGTCTGCAGGGAGACGACGGTATCCTCGATGCTGCGCCGGTTCGAGCGCTCGAGGGAGAGGAGGTCGGTGAGTTCTGAGATCTGGCGGTTCAGGCGGTCGAGCACCGTATCGCGGCCCGACAATTCCCGAGACAGGAAGAACTGGCCGACGGTGAAGACCGAGATCAGGAAGATGATGGCCAAGAGCAGCGTCGACAGGGCATCCACGAAACCCGGCCAGTAATTGATCTGGCCTCCGCGCCCGCGCCGCCGTCCGCCTGCGCTCGAGACCGGCATCAGGGCAGCCTTTCACGGGAGAGACGGTCGAGAACCTGCTTCAGCTCCTTCTCGCGGGCGGCCTGGGCCTCGACCCAGTCGCGGATCATCTGCTGCTCCGCCCGCATGTGCTGGACGAGGCCCTGGACGCCCTCGGCCAGATTGGCCATGGCCTGGGTCGCTGCTCGGCCGCCTGCGCCGTCGTTGACGGCTGCGGTGAGCCGGTTGAGCGCCACAGTCAGGTCGTGCGAGGTGCCGGTGCGCAGGGTCGTATCGGCAGGCGTGTCCATGGTGGAGGTGGCGAGCCAGTCCTCCAGCTCCGTGTAGAAGCGGCTCTGGGCTTGACCGGCCTGAAGGTCGAGGAAGCCGAGGACGAGGGACCCCGCCAAGCCGAAGAGGGAGGCGGAGAAGGACAGGCCCATGCCCTGCAGGGGACCGGCGAGAGAGTTCTTCAGCTCGTCGAAGAGAACGGCGGTGTCCTGGCCAGTGCGGAGCGAGGCGATGATGCGCCCGACCGAGCCCACCGTATCGATAAGGCCCCAGAAGGTGCCGAGAAGGCCTAAGAAGACCAGGAGGCCGGCGAGATAGCGCACGATCTCGCGGCTCTCGTCGAGGCGGGCCCCGATGGAGTCCAGGACCGAGCGGGTCGCCGCAACGGAAAAGCCGGACTGACCGGGCCGATTGCCGAGGAGCGCCGCCAGGGGCGCGAGCAGGACCGGCGGGGAGGGGGCGACCAGCCCTTCTTCCGTCTGCCGCAGGGTGTTGACCCACCGCACCTCGGGAAAGAGCCGCCAGACCTGCCGGATTGCGAGCACGATGCCGATGAACATGACGCCCAGAATCAGGGCGTTGAGGCCGGGATTGGCCTGGAAGGCTTCCCAGATCTGCCGGTAGAGGATGAAGGCGACAAACCCTGCCAGAACCAGGAAGACCGCCATGCGGATCAGATAAATCCGCGGTGGGGTAAGGGGTTGGTCCGCCATTGTTATCCTGTGCATTCGTGCTTCGGGACTGCACCAATGTGACCGCGCCTGTCCGAAGGATCAAGCGCGACCATGGCCGTCTTCGTCCGGCACGAACAGAAATATCACCCCTTGGCTTTTTTCAGGAGCTTGAGCAGCTCGCGGTGCATGACCTCATTCCCGCAGGCGATGGAGCCCTTGGCGATCGGGTCGCTGCCGCCGTCCGCGTCGGAGACGAAGCCGCCTGCCTCGCGGATCATCAGGATGCCGGCGGCCATGTCCCAGGAGTTCAGGCCCCGCTCCCAATAGGCGTCGAAGCGCCCGCAGGCCACATAGGCGAGATCGAGGGAGGCTGCGCCCCAGCGGCGCATGCCGCCCACATAGGCCATGACGGAGGCTGCCTCGCGCAGGTAGAGGCCGTGATCGCCCTTGCCGATATGGGGCAGGCCGTTGGCCACCACCGCATCAGCGAGATCGCCGCGAGCCGCCACGCGGATGCGGCGGTTGTTGAGGTAGGCGCCCTTGCCGCGCTCGGCGATGAAGAGTTCGTCCTTGGCCGGATCGTAGATCACGCCGGCGACGATCTGGCCGTCACGCTCCAGGCCGACGGAGATCGCGAATTGCGGCAGGCCGTGCAGGAAGTTCGTGGTGCCGTCGAGCGGGTCGATATGCCAGCGGTGGCTCGGGTCGGTGCCTTCGACGACGCCTTCCTCCTCCATGACGAAGCCGTAGCCGGGGCGCGCCTTTTCGAGGGCCTCGCGCAGGATCTTCTCCGCCTTGCGGTCGGCCGCCGAGACGAAATCGCCCGGACCCTTGCGCGAGACCTGGAGGTTCTCGACCTCGCCGAAATCGCGCTTGAGCGAGCGCGAAGCCTTCATCACGGCATCGGTCATGACGGTCATGAGGGGCGAACGGATCATCGGGCAGGTCCTGGCAAAGAGCGAATTTCAAATGGAAGTGTGGTCGATGGACCACGGGACGGTTTGCGTCAAGCGGTGGTCAACCGGGCCGAGGCGCAATTGATCCATGCTCGTGGCATTTCATGTGCTCAGCGCATCCCTAGGCGTTCGGCCGCCAGTTTCTCGGCGCGCTTGCGATCCTCCGCGCTCATGTCCTTGAGCGCATCATCGAGCCAGGGATCGGCGAGGCCCTGAGCGGCCGCCAGAATATGCCAGGCCGCCGCATCGACCTTGTTGGCGGGCACGCCGCGGCCGGCGACGAGAAGACGGGCCAGACGGTTCTGCGCGATGGCGTTGCCCTTGGCGGCGGCACGGCGGAAATAGCGTGCGGCCTGGGATTCGCTCGCCGGAACGCCGTCCCCGTTGAAGAGCAGGATCGCGTATTCCACCTCGCCGACCGAGCTGCCGTTGCGGGCTGCGCGCTCGAACAGGCGCGCGGCCTCCACGGAATTCCGCTCCACGCCCCGGCCCTTGAGGTAGAGCACGCCGAGCGCATGCTGCGCGTCCGGGATCTCCGCCGCGGCCGCCTTCTTCAACAGATCGACGGCTTTCTGAATATCCGCATCGTTGCCGCTGGTGAGCAGGAGCAGGGCAAGGTTGTGGGAGGCCAACGGGTTGCCCTTGGCGGCCGACTGTTCGAGCCAGGCTCGGCCCTGCGCCGGGTTCTTGGCCATGCCGCGCCCGTCAAGGGCCATCAGGCCGAGGGAGGCGAGGGCATTGGCGTCGCCGCGCTGCGCTGCCAGGCGGTACCACTCGGAGGCCTTCTTAGGATCCATGGCGATGCCGAGGCCCTGGTTGTAGAGCTCACCCAGGAGGGTCATGGCGGCGGCATCGTTGCTGTTCTTTTCCAGCCGCAGAGTCGCCTCGCGGAAGGCCGTCTGATACAGCCCGCGCTGATAGGCGCCATAGGCGAGATCGGGTTCCGCTGCATGGCCGAGCGTGGCGGATGCCACCAGGAGAGCGCCGCCGATGATCCAGGACAACCGCATCAGCGCGATGCCTCCTGCCGCTCCAGGATCGCCACCGCCGCCTTCACGGCGGCCGCGGGACCGTCCGCATGGGTCCAGACCGCATCGCCGAGGGCGACGAACTCCGCATTCGTCGCGGCCAGGGGCTCGACGGCATCAAGGCCCGGGGCATAGGCGACGCAGGGCGTCTCGAAGATCTCGGCCCACCAGGAGACCCGCTCCACCACGCTGTCCAGGGAGGGGAGGGAGCCGTCGGGCCGGGGTTCGCCGAAGAGCAGGTAATCGGCGCCGGCTTCGCCGAGAGTCATGGCATCGTCCTTGGTGCGGATCGCCCCGACCCCGATGGCGCGCTCGGATTTGAGCCGCTCGCGCAGCTCGCGTACCTGGGCCGGATCGCCGGGAACATGAACACCGTCGGCACCGCCCCGGGCGGCGATGGTGGCGAGATCCGCTTTGCCCTCGACCGCGACGATCACGGCCGCTCCGTGCTCCTGCGCGGAGGGGGCGAGCGCCTTCACCTGGTTGATCAGGCTCCGCTCGTCGGCGGAAGCGAGCCGCAGCAGCACGGCCGCCACAGCGCCGGTTCCGCAGGCCTCGGCGAGGCGCGGCGCGAAGGAGGAATCCTCCAGGACGGGGGTGATGAGGTAGAGGCGGGCGGCGGTATCGGCCATGGATCTTGAGGTCACGAAAAAGGAAAGACAGGCTTCCCATAACGAAAACGGGGCCGTCTTGCGAGGCCCCGCTTGTCGATCATGATTAAGGCGAAAGCCTGATCGGATTACTCCGCCGCCTGACGGCTCGCGCCGAAGGTCGGGTCGAGCTCGCCGGAGGCATAGCGCTTGGCCATCTCGGCCAGGGTGAACACGCGCTTGATCTTCGAGGCCTGGCCGGCGGTGTTGAACTCCTGCAGGCGCTGCTTGCAGAGCTTCGTCATCGCCTCCATGGCGGGCTTGAGATACTTGCGCGGATCGAACTCGCCCGGGTTCTCGGTCAGGACCTTGCGGATCTGGCCGGTCATCGCCATGCGGTTGTCGGTGTCGATGTTGATCTTGCGCACGCCGTGCTTGATGCCGCGCTGGATCTCTTCCACCGGCACGCCCCAGGTCGGCTTCATCTGGCCGCCATACTGGTTGATGATGTCCTGCAGGTCCTGCGGCACCGAGGACGAGCCGTGCATCACGAGATGGGTGTTCGGGAGCTTCTTGTGGATCTCCTCGATCACGTGCATCGCCAGGATTGCGCCGTCGGGCTTGCGGGTGAACTTGTAGGCGCCATGCGAGGTGCCCATGGCGATGGCGAGCGCATCGACCTTGGTCTCGGCCACGAACTTCACGGCCTCGTCGGGATTCGTCAGCAGCTGGTCGTGGGAGAGCTTGCCCTCGGCGCCGTGGCCGTCCTCGGCCTCGCCCGTGCCGCTCTCCAGCGAGCCGAGCACGCCGAGCTCGCCTTCCACCGAGATGCCGCCGAGATGGGCCATCTCGACCACCTTCTTGGTGACGCCGACATTGTAGTCCCAGTCGCCCGGGGTCTTGCCGTCGGCCTTGAGCGAACCGTCCATCATCACGGAGGTGAAGCCGGCCTGGATCGCGGTCATGCAGGTGGCGGGCTCGTTGCCGTGGTCGAGATGCACGCAGACCGGAATGTGCGGATAGATCTCAGTGACCGCGTCCATCATGTGCTTGAGCATGACGTCGTTGGCGTAGGAGCGCGCGCCGCGGCTCGCCTGGATGATCACCGGCGCATCGACCTCGTTGGCCGCCGCCATGATCGCGAGCGCCTGCTCCATGTTGTTGATGTTGAAGGCAGGCACGCCATAGCCTTGCTCGGCTGCGTGATCCAGAAGCTGCCTCATGGTAATGCGCGCCATTTCATCCTCCTTATTGGGCGCGCTCTTTTAAGCGCGCCGAAACTGAACCTGAGCTTAAGCGAGCCTCAGACCGATTTCCCGTGCGAGGAAGGGTTAATTCCCTCGCCGGAGAACGGTCCTTCAGGCTCTCAGCGCTTCCACGCCGGGCAGCGACTTGCCCTCGAGCCATTCGAGGAAGGCGCCGCCTGCAGTCGATACATAGGTGAAGTCGTCCGCAACGCCAGCGTGATTGAGGGCCGCAACCGTGTCGCCGCCGCCTGCGACGGAGACGAGCTTGCCCTCTTTGGTGCGCTGGGCCGCATGGCGGGCTGCCGCGACCGTGCCCTGGTCGAACGGGGCGATCTCGAAGGCGCCGAGCGGGCCGTTCCAGACGAGCGTCGCCGCGTCGTTGATCGCAGACGAGATGCGCTCGACCGATTGCGAGCCCACATCCAGGATCATCTGGTCTTCGGGAATGGCATCGATGCCGTAGGTGTGGTTATGCGCGCCTGCCTTGAACTCATAGGCGCAGACGCCGTCGACGGGCAGGATGATGGCGCAGTTGGACGTGCGCGCCTTCTCGATGATGCGCATGGCGGTCGCCGCCAGATCCTTCTCGGCCAGCGATTTGCCGATGCCGAGCCCCGTCGCATGCACGAAGGTGTTGGCCATACCGCCGCCGATGACGAGGGCATCGACCTTGGTCACGAGATTCTCGAGCAGATCGATCTTGGTCGAGACCTTGGCGCCGCCCACGATGGCGACGACCGGGCGCTTCGGGGCCTCCAGGCCTTTGGTGAGCGCATCGAGTTCCGCCTGCATGGTGCGGCCGGCATAGGCCGGCAGCACGCGGGCGAGGCCCTCGGTCGAGGCATGAGCGCGGTGCGCCGCCGAGAAGGCGTCGTTCACATAGATGTCGCCGAGCTTCTTAAGCTCCTGCACGAAAGCCGGATCGTTCTTCTCCTCGCCCGCATGGAAGCGGGTGTTTTCAAGGAGCAGCACGTCGCCTTCCTTCAGAGCGCCGACCGCTTGGGCGGCGGCTTCGCCGATGCAGTCATCGGCGAAGGCCACGGGCTTGTGGAGATGTTTTGAGACCGCTTCCGCGACAGGCTTCAGGGACTCTTTAAGATCGCGGCCCTTCGGGCGTCCGAAATGGGCGAGAAGGATCACCTTTCCGCCCTTGTCGGCGATCTCCCGGATGGTGGGAAGGACGCGCTCGATGCGCGTCGCGTCCGTCACCCGGCCGTTCTCCATCGGGACGTTGAGATCCACCCGGACGAGAACGCGTTTTCCCTTGACGTCGGCCTGGTCGAGCGTGCGGAAGGCGGTCATGAGGCGGCCTCCCTTAGATGAGCTTCGCCATGGCGACGGCGGTGTCCGCCATGCGGTTCGAGAAGCCCCATTCGTTGTCGTACCAGGACAGGACGCGCACAAAGTTGCCCTCCATCACCTTGGTCTGATCCAGGTGGAACACGGAGGAGTGCGGGTCGTGGTTGAAGTCCGAGGAGACGTTCGGCTGGTTGGTGTAGCCGAGGACGCCCTTCAGCTCCTGCTCGGCCGCGCGCTTGATCGCCTCGTTGATCTCCTCCTTCGTTGTCGCCTTCTTGGCCACGAACTTGAAGTCGACCACGGAGACGTTCGGGGTCGGCACGCGGATCGACGAGCCGTCGAGCTTGCCGTTGAGCTCCGGCAGGACGAGGCCCACCGCCTTGGCGGCGCCGGTCGAGGTCGGGATCATGTTCAGGGCCGCCGCGCGGGCGCGGTAGAGGTCCTTGTGCATCTGATCGAGCGTCGGCTGATCGTTCGTGTACGAGTGGATCGTCGTCATGAAGCCCTTCTCGATGCCGACCGCATCGTGAAGCACCTTCGCCACAGGGGCGAGGCAGTTCGTGGTGCAGGAGGCGTTCGAGATGACGACGTGATCCTTCGTCAGCTTGTCGTGGTTCACGCCGTAGACGACCGTGAGGTCTGCGCCGTCGGCCGGGGCCGAGACGATGACGCGCTTGGCACCGGCGGTCAGATGCGCCGAGGCCTTCTCCTTCGAGGTGAAGATGCCGGTGCATTCCATGGCGATATCGACGCCCAGCTCCCGGTGCGGCAGGGTCGCCGGATCCTTGATCGCCGTCACACGGATCTTCTTGCCGTTGATGACGAGGAACTCGCCGTCAACTGCGACCTCGGCCGGGAAGCGGCCATGGACGGAGTCGAACCGCAGCAGGTGGGCGTTCGTCTCGACCGGACCGAGATCGTTGATGGCAACCACCTCGATGTCCTTGCGGCCGCTTTCCACGATGCCGCGGAGGATGTTGCGTCCGATGCGACCGAATCCGTTGATCGCGACCTTCACCGTCATAGTCTTAGCTCCCTTGTGTAACGAGGCTTAAAAGTTTCTCGTGCCTCAGAGATTGTGTGTCCGGAGGACCTTTTCAGCCACGGCCTCGGGGGTGATGCCGAAGTGCTTGTAAAGGTCCTTGTAGGGCGCGCTGGCGCCAAACCCATGCATGCCGACGAAAATTCCGTCAGGGCCGATAGCCGAATCCCAGCCGAAGCGCACCGCCGCCTCGACCGCGACCTTGATCGGCGCATCGCCGATGATCTGCCGGCGCACCTTCTCAGGCTGGGTCAGGAAGAGGTCGAGCGAGGGCACCGATACGACGCGGACGGCGAAGCTCTGTTCCTCCAGCAGCTTCTGGGCCGTGAGCGCGATCTCGACCTCGGAGCCCGAAGCGAAGATGGTCGCGCGGGCCTTGCCATTCGCCGGCGAGAGCTCGTAGGCGCCCGTGGCCGAAAGGTTTTTCGCACCGCCCTCCTTACGAACCTGCGGCAGGTTCTGGCGGGTGAGCGCCAGGGTGCTCGGCCCGTCCGTGTGCTCAAGGGCGAGCTGCCAGGCCTCCGCTGTCTCGATGGCGTCCGCCGGGCGGAACACGCGCATCTTCGGTATGGAGCGAAGGGCTGCCAGATGCTCCACCGGCTGATGGGTCGGGCCGTCCTCGCCAAGGCCGATCGAATCGTGGGTCATCACGTAAATGGCGGGAATGCCCGCGAGCGCCGCGATTCGCATGGCGGGTCGCGCATAATCGGTGAAGACCAGGAAGGTCGCGCCGGCCGGCACATAGCCGCCATGGAGCGCGATGCCGTTCATGGCCGCCGCCATGCCGTGCTCGCGAATGCCGTAATGGATGTAGCGGCCGGCATAGTTGCCAGGCGAGACGGCGGTGAGGTTCTTGGTCTTGGTGTTGTTGGAGGGGGTCAGGTCCGCCGAGCCCAGCACCAGCTCCGGCACCGCCTCGGTGATGACCTCAAGCGCGATCTCGCTCGCCTTGCGGGTGGCGACGTTCTGCGGCTCGGCGACGAGCCTGTCCTTCAGCTTGGCGATGGCATCAGCCAGGCCCTGCGGACGCACGCCCTTCACACGACGCTCGAACTCGGCACGCTTCTCGGCAGGAAGAGCCTTGAGACGCTCGGCCCAGGCCTTGCGCAGGCGGCGGCCCTTCTTGCCGGCTTTCGCCCAGGCATCGCGGATGTTGTCCGGAATCTCGAAGGGCGCGTGGCTCCAGCGGAGCGCCGCCTTGGCGCCGGCGAGCTCCTCGGCGCCGAGCGGCTCGCCGTGGGCCTTGGAGGTGCCCGCCTTCTTCGGGGCGCCGTAGCCGATGGTCGTCTTGCAGGCGATCAGGGTCGGCTTGTCCGACTTCTGAGCGCGGGCAATGGCGCGCTGGATCGCCTTCGGGTCATGGCCGTCGACGCGGACGGCATTCCAGCCGCAGGCCTGGAAACGCTTCACCTGGTCGACGGAGTCGGAGAGCGACAGGGGGCCGTCGATGGAGATGCCGTTGTCGTCGAAGAGGACGATCATGCGGTTGAGCTTCAGGTGGCCGGCTAGGGCGATGGCCTCCTGGCTGATGCCCTCCATCAGGTCGCCGTCTGAGGCGAGCACATAGGTGTAGTGGTTGACCAGATCGTCGCCGTACTCGGCGTTCAGCATGCGCTCGGCGAGGGCGAAGCCCACGGCGGTGGCGATGCCCTGGCCGAGCGGGCCGGTGGTCGTCTCCACGCCCGGTGTCATGAAGTTCTCAGGATGGCCCGGTGTCTTCGAGTCGAGCTGGCGGAAGCGCTTCAGCTCCTCGATGGTCATGCCCTTCACGCCCGTCAGGTGCAGGAGCGAGTAGAGCAGCATCGAGCCGTGGCCGGCCGAGAGGATGAACCGGTCGCGGTCGGGCCAGGTCGGATCGGTGGCGTCGTATTTCAGGAACTTGGTGAACAGCACCGTCGCCATATCGGCTGCGCCCATGGGCAGGCCCGGATGGCCGGATTTGGCTTGTTCGACGGCGTCCATGGCGAGGACGCGCACGGCGTTCGCCAGATCGGAATGGGTGACGCGATCGGCGGAGACGGTATCTTGCACGGCGAGATCCACAAGTCTTGAGGGCCCCGCAACGGGGCGGTCTGTCTGGAAAAGGCGTGGGCTCCTTAACACGCAGGCCGGACGAGTCAAAGGCTGGAAGGGGGCAAAATCCCCTTACGGATCGTTGTTTGGCGCGGCCTGCACGTCTGGGTACCTGCACGTCTGGGTATTTGTCGTATTTTTAGCGGTGGACCGGTGTCCACTTCGCCAGAACATGCTTTAGTATCCGCGATTCAGGAGGCATGATGGCGCCCACACTCGAGGAAGCGATGAAGCGGCTGGATATGGCCTTGGGCCTTCTCGAGGCCTCAGTCTCCCGTCGCCTGGAGGCCGAGAAGCGGCGCGGCGCCTTGGAAACCGAGCTCCAACTCATGCAGGACGACCGGGCACGCCTCGCCGTGGAGCTCGACGGTGCGCTCACCCGTCTCCACCGTTTCGAGGCGGCGACCGACGATGTGGGCCGGCGGGTCCGCCAGGCCATCGGGGCCGTCCAGAATGTCCTGGCCCAGGCCGGCCAGCTCGAGCCGGAGGAGGGGTAAGTCATGCCCCAGGTGACGGTGACGATTGCCGGACAAACATACCGCATGGCCTGCGCCGAGGGCGAGGAGGGGCATCTCGAAGGCCTGGCGGCGTCCTATGACGCCCGGATCGAGGAGATGCGCGGCACCTTCGGCGAGATCGGCGACCTGCGCCTCCATGTGATGGCGGCCCTCGCCCAGGCGGACGAGCTGCATGAGACGAAAAGGAGGGTCGCCGCGCTGGAGGCGGAAGTGGCGATGCTCAACAGCCTGAATGCCTCCAGGGACGAGCGCCTCGAATGGATCGAGGCACGGCTCGCCGAGGGCGTCCAGATGACGGCCGAAAGGATCGAGGAGCTGGCGCGCAGCCTGAACGGGGCCGGGCAGGGTTAGCTTGCGGCGTGTCGTCCAGGATTCGATCCGGGATCCGGTGCCCGCCCTCCCGCTCGAACAGGCGCAACGCCTCTTCCTCTCCCTGCACGCTTCT
>KI912026.1:123693-128200 GCA_000517005.1 Microvirga lupini | reverse complement strand
GAGGTCGCGCAGCGACCGTCTCGAAGGAGGGTCCAGTGCTCTCTGGAGGCTCCTTCGAGACGCAGCTTCGCTGCTCCTCAGGATGAGGGCGGAGGGGTCTTGAAAGCGGGATCACCGGCACGATCCCCGGATCAAGTCCGGGGAGGTGATGATGGGGGAGGAGACGGCTGGTCCTCGGTGAGCCGGTCTCTCGGGATCAAAGGATCGTTGGTCAGGCCTGATAGGACAACCGGTGCTGGCGTTGCCGGAGCTTAGTCAAAAGCTCCACATAGGGTTCTCGCCGCTCATGATGGGCCGCTATGATCTTCTTCTTGATATAGCTCTTCACGTCCTGGTCGATCGTGCTTTTCTCGATCCTATCAAATTCGACTTCGTACTCAAAATCGATGTTGCCGAGCATGTGCAGCACTTCCCGCATCATGGAATCGATACTGGGAGAGTCTGTGCCGTTGCTTCGATAAAATTCCTTGTAATTATTCTGTTTCAGATGGGCCATGTTTCCTCTCCTGATGAATGGCGCATCCCCCACGCCGGCCATTTGGCGAAGTTCCAGCGGCTATGGCCACTCCGTAATGTTACGGAGGCGATGCTTCACCGGGTGCGGAAAGATCTCGGCCTGTCCTCACTTTTCCCCTTCCCCCCGAGGCTTGCGATCCCTACATAGGAAAGGCGGGGCTGCGGGGCGCGTTAGGAGTTCATATTCCCCGGGGCCTTATCGATCCTGAAGGGAGCTGTCCCTGACCCGGTCCGTGGACCGGGACACACGGCGCCCACCTACTTTGTAGGTTCCCGGGATCGCTTCTCCGACGGCTTCTGTGGCTCCGCACCTTCATGCAATCTCCTCCCCCTCCCGCCTTGAAAGAGCGCCTGCGCAGCGAGATGCTCACGCGCCGTGACGCGCTCGATGAAAGCGTTCGCGACCAAGCCGCCGACCGCATTGCCAAGTATGCCCTCGATCTTCCCGAATTTCGGAACATCACGCCGGTCGGGGCCTATTGGCCGATCCGCAGCGAGGTCGATCCGCGTCCGCTCATGGAAGAGCTGATCGCGCGCGGACAGGATGTCGCTCTCTCCCAGATTCTTCACCCCCACTTAAGCTGGCGCCTGTGGGAGCCCGGCGACATGCTGGTCAAAGGCGGTTTCGGCGTGCGCGAGCCGGGACCGGATGCGCCAGAGGTTTTCCCCAAGGCGTTGCTGGTGCCTCTCGTCGCCTTCGACCGCCGGGGAGGGCGCATCGGCTATGGCGAGGGGCATTTCGACCGGGCCATCGCGGCGCTCGAAGCGCAGCATCCGGTCTTGACCATCGGGCTCGCTTATGCGGTTCAGGAGATCGACGAAGTGCCGGTCGAGCCCCATGACCGGCTCCTCGACGTTATCATCACCGAAGCCGAACTCATTCGGACGACATCCTAGTTAAGGACCCACCATGCGTCTTCTCTTCCTCGGCGACATCGTCGGGCGGCCCGGCCGCAATGCGGTGATCGAGCGCCTGCCGGGCTTACGCGACCGCTGGCAGCTCGACTGCGTGGTCATCAACGGGGAGAACTCGGCCGGCGGCTTCGGCATCACCGAGGCGATCTGCGACGAGATCCTGGCCGCAGGCGCCGATGCCATTACGCTGGGCAATCATTCCTGGGACCAGCGCGAGACGCTCGTGTTCATCGAGCGCCAGCCGCGGCTGCTTCGCCCCGTCAACTACCCGCCCGGAACGCCGGGCCGCGGCGCGAATCTCATCGACACCCGCTCAGGGGCCCGGGTCCTCGTCGTCAACGTCATGGGCCGCCTCTACATGGATCCGCTCGACGATCCCTTCGCGGCCGTCGACCGGGAGCTCGAAACCTGTCCCCTGGGGCAGGTCGCCGATGCGATCATCGTCGACGTGCATGCGGAGGCGACGAGCGAGAAGGAGGCCATGGGCTATTATCTCGATGGACGGGCGAGCCTGGTCGTCGGCACCCACACCCATGTGCCCACCGCCGATCACCGGGTGCTGCCGGGCGGCACGGCCTATATGTCGGATGCAGGCATGTGCGGCGATTACGATTCCGTGCTCGGCATGCAGAAGGAGGAGGCGATCCGCCGCTTCCTTCAGAAAACCCCGGGCACCCGCCTGGAGCCGGGGCTGGGTGAAGGCACGATCTCCGGCATCGCCGTCGAGACCGACGACCGCACCGGCCTTGCGCGGCGCGTGGCGGCGGTCCGTCTGGGGCCAAATCTGGAGGAGAACTGGCCACGTTTCTGGGATTGACTCTGAGGGATGCCCTTGAGGACGCGCCCTTGGCGCGGAGCGGAACTGTTCCCATCTCTCCCGTCACGGAGGAAACCGGTGGACGCGGATACTGAGACGACAAGACCGAAAAAGGGCATCTATCACCAGGAGAGCGAGTTCCATCGCGCCCACGCGCACCAGAGCGCCTCCGCCGTCCTTCGCGCCGTGATCGACGAGGCCAAGGGCGAGACGATCTCGATCGGCGAGATCATCGAAGCCTTCGGAGAACGCGCCTTCGGCTTCGTGCTGATCCTGTTTTCCCTGCCGAACTGCGTGCCGGCGCCTCCTGGCATCGCGGGCATCGTCGGCACGCCGGTCCTGATCTTCGGCATCCAGATGATGCTGGGTCACACCCGGCCATGGCTGCCCGGCTTCATCCTGCGGCGCACGGTTTCGCTATCAAAGTTCAAGCGCCTCATCGACATCGCCGAGCCGAAGCTCCAGAAGCTCGAGAGCTACTGCAGGCCCCGCCTGCTGCAGCTCTTCGGCCCCTTTGGGGACCGGGTAGTCGGGTTCTTTGCGTTCCTGGTCGCGCTATCGGTCCTGATCCCGTTCCCGGGCACCAACTTCCCGCCTTCGATTGCGCTGGTCATCGCCTCCATCGCCGTCATGGAAGAGGATGGATACCTGCTGATCGCCGGTTATCTCATTGGTCTGGCAGGCCTGGCCTATACGGCGACGGTGCTGGGCGCCTCCTATCACCTCATCCTGGCAGCCATTCACAACCTGCCGTCCTGGTTCAGGTTCTAGTTTTTGAAGGGCGCATGATCTTTCGGAAAACCGGAACCCACTTTTGCGGATCATGCGCTGAGGGCTTTGCGTGAAGCCCTTCGCCGCCTTATAAGCCTGCCCATCGTCACCATTCACGGCCTGACGGGCGCTTTAGATCCGAAGCGCTCTCGGCCGCATCTTCGGAGGCCCCCATGGCCGGACATTCGCAGTTCAAGAACATCATGCACCGCAAGGGGCGCCAGGATGCGATGCGCTCCAAGCTGTTTTCCAAGCTCGCCCGCGAAATCACCGTGGCGGCCAAGATGGGCACGCCCGACCCGAACATGAACCCGCGCCTGCGCGCCGCGATCCTCGCCGCCCGCGCCGAGAACATGCCCAAGGACAACATCCAGCGCGCCATCAACAAGGCCGCCGGCAACGAAGGCGAGAACTACGAGGAAATCCGCTACGAGGGCTATGGTCCTGGTGGCGCGGCGATCATCGTCGAGGCCATGACCGACAACCGCAACCGCACGGCCTCCGACATCCGCTCCTACTTCACCAAGAGCGGCGGCAACCTGGCCGAGACCGGCGCCGTCTCCTTCATGTTCGACCGGGTCGGTCTGGTGGAATTCGCCCCCGAGGCGGCCGATGCCGACACCATGCTGGAGGCCGCCATTGACGCCGGCGCGGACGACGTCGTCTCCTCCGAGAACGGCCACGAGATCTATTGCGACCAGGGCTCGCTGAACGAGGTGACCAAGGC
Organism: Microvirga lupini; assembly: GCA_000517005.1. Taxonomy (GTDB): domain Bacteria; phylum Pseudomonadota; class Alphaproteobacteria; order Rhizobiales; family Beijerinckiaceae; genus Microvirga; species Microvirga lupini. The sequence goes on along the minus strand of KI912026.1, from coordinate 124,454 downwards.
GCTCGAGGACAAGTTCGGCGAGCCGAAGGCCTCCAAGCTCGTCTGGAAGCCCCAGACCCCGGTCGCCGTCGATGACGAAGCGGGCGAGAAGCTCATGCGTCTCATGGAGTCGCTGGAAGAGCACGACGACGTGCAGAACGTCTACGGCAATTTCGAGCTCTCCGACGCCCTGATGCAGAAGATGGCGGGCTGATGTGAGCGAGCGCGTCCGCATCCTCGGCCTCGACCCCGGCCTGCGCAACACGGGCTGGGGCGTCATCACCGTCGAGGGGACGAAACTCTCCTTCGTGGCCTGCGGGGTCGTGACCTCGGACGGGGACCTCGACTTGGCGCTTCGCCTCAAGCAGCTCCACGACCGGCTGACGGAGGTGATCAGGACCTGGGCGCCCGACGAGGTTTCCGTCGAGGAGACCTTCGTCAACAAGGATGCCCAGGCGACTCTCAAGCTCGGCCAGGCCCGCGCCATATCCCTGCTGGTCCCGGCCCTTCATGGCCTGCCGGTGGCGGAATACGGCGCCAACCAGGTCAAGAAGACCGTGGTGGGCGTCGGCCATGCCGAGAAGGATCAGGTCCAGGCCATGGTGAAGATCCTGCTGCCCAAGGCGGACTTCAAGAAAGCGGATGCTGCCGATGCGCTGGCCATCGCCATCGCCCATGCCCACCACCGCAAGGCCCGCGCTTTGGCGGCGAGCTATTAGTTTGTTACAGAAGAGCAAAGCGTCATCCTGAACGGCGTGAGCCGATCCGGGATTGGTTGCAGG
>KI912026.1:111289-123593 GCA_000517005.1 Microvirga lupini | reverse complement strand
TTTTGAGGAGCAAAGAAGAACGTGATCGGCAAACTCAAAGGCGTGGTGGATTCCTATGGCGAGGATTTCGTAATCCTCGACGTGCACGGGGTCGGCTACGTGGTCCATTGCTCCTCCCGCACTCTCCAGAATCTGCCGCCCACCGGCGAGGCGGCGGTCTTGTCCATCGAGACCCATGTGCGCGAGGACATGATCCGCCTGTTCGGCTTCCGCTCCGATTCCGAACGCGAGTGGTTCCGGCTGCTCCAGAGCGTGCAGGGCGTGGGCTCCAAGGTGGCGCTCGGCATCCTGTCGGTGCTCGATCCCGGCAGCTTGGCTACCGCCATCGCCACCGGCGACAAGGCCTCCGTGGCCCGCGGTCCCGGCGTCGGCCCTAAGCTCGCCCAGCGCATAGTCTCTGAACTCAAGGACAAGGTCCCGGCCTTCGCCGCAATCGACCCGGCCCTCATCCGCCTCACCGGCGCGGTGGAGGACAAGAGCGCGCCGGCCCCCGTGGCGGACGCCATCTCGGCCCTGGTCAATCTCGGCTATCCGCAGGTTCAGGCCTCCGCGGCAGTCGCTGCTGCTATGAAGCAGGTCGGCGATGAGGCCGAGGCGAAGACCCTGATTCGGCTGGGGCTGCGGGAGCTGGCGCGATAGGTGGTCCGTGTTAACGAATGTTCCTGTTTTGATCTTGTTAAGAATGGCGTATTAGAGCGTCATCGCCTATATGAAGCCTCTGGAAGGTAAGTCTCTTTGTCCGATTCCCGCCGCCTGCTCAGCCCCGAAAAGCGCGAGGACGATGTCGATGCGTCGATCCGGCCGCTCTCGCTCGACGATTTCACGGGCCAGAAGGCCGCGCGGGCCAATCTTCAGGTCTTCATCGATGCGGCGAAGGCGCGCGGCGACGCCCTCGACCATGTGCTCTTTGTCGGCCCGCCAGGGCTGGGCAAGACCACGCTGGCGCAGATCGTCGCCCGCGAGCTCGGCGTCAATTTCCGCTCGACCTCCGGCCCGGTGATCGCCAAGGCGGGCGATCTCGCGGCCCAGCTCACCAACCTGGAAGAGCGCGACGTGCTCTTCATCGACGAGATCCACCGCCTCAACCCGGCGGTCGAGGAAATCCTCTATCCGGCCATGGAGGATTACCAGCTCGACCTCATCATCGGCGAAGGCCCGGCCGCCCGCTCGGTGAAGATCGAGCTGCCGAAATTCACGCTTGTCGGCGCCACCACCCGCGCAGGCCTCCTCACCACGCCGCTGCGCGACCGCTTCGGCATACCGATCCGGCTCGAATTCTACACCGTCGACGAGCTGGAGCTGATCGTGCGTCGCGGTGCCCGGGTGCTCGGTCTCGGCATGAGCGAGGAGGGCGCCAACGAGATCGCCCGCCGCTCCCGCGGCACGCCCCGCATTGCCGGCCGCCTCCTGCGCCGGGTGCGCGACTTCGCCATCGTGGAGGGGGTCCAGACCGTGACCCGCGACCTCGCCGACCGGTCCCTGCGTCTCCTCGACGTGGATCCCATCGGCCTCGACCTGATGGACCGCAAGTACCTGACCATGATCGCCAATTCCTTCGGCGGCGGCCCGGTCGGCATCGAGACCATCGCGGCGGCCCTCTCCGAACCGCGCGACGCCATCGAGGACATCATCGAGCCGTATCTCATCCAGAAGGGCTTCGTTCAGCGCACCCCACGCGGGCGCATCCTCACGCCGCACGCCTTCAAGCACCTCGGCATCCCGGAGCCGACCCGCGAGACCACCGCGCAGTTCGGGCTGTTCAGCGGGGACGGGGATGAGTGAGAGGCGTGATCAGCTTCCCTTCCCCCTTGTGGGGGAGGGTAGGGAGGGGGGTGCCGGCGCCGGATCTTCGTCGGTTGGCGCTCATACCCCCCTCTCCAGCTCTCCCCCACAAGGGGGGAGAGGGCTCGTCGGCTCCCACCTCTCCGGCTTCATGCAGGACGGCGCGCATATCCTCCCCATCCGTGTCTATTACGAGGACACGGATTTTTCGGCCCGGGTCTACCACGCGAGCTATCTCCGGTTCATGGAGCGCGGGCGCACGGAGCTTCTGCGGGCGGTCGAGGTGGCGCAGTCCGATCTCCATGCCGACATGGGCGGACTCGCCTTCGTGGTCCGCAGAATGACGATCGATTTCCTCGGCGGGGCCGTCATGGACGACGTGCTCACCATCGTGACCCGCCCAAAGGAGATGCGCGGTGCGTCGATGACACTCGCCCAGGAGGTCCGGCGCGGCGACGAGGTGCTGGTTAAGGCTGATGTCATGGTCGCGGCCGTCAGGGGCGGGCGGGCCGTGCGGATTCCGGACGAGCTGCGGGCGGCTCTGACCGGGAGTCGATAAGTCTCGGGCCTGCCCTATGGGCAAGGTGCGCAGGAGCCCTGCCTTCGGCGCATACTAGCCGGAATTTCCGCATCAATTTCAGATAATTCGCCGCATTGAAGCTCAAGTTAAACCAGACCTTAACCTTACTCTGTGCCTAACAGGTAACGGTCTGGGACGATTGCGCGTCTTGTCCGCCCGCCGCCCTTATTTTCGACAGATTCAGGGGCGAACGAGCAGTAATACAAGAACAGATTTTCCTAGAACCTGTTGCGGGGGCCTTGGATCACCCAAGGCTGCTCCAAGAGCGAGGACGAGAGATTATGAACCCGGCTGATGTGGCCCAGGCCGCTCCTGTGGCCCACGACCTGTCCTTCTTTGGCCTGTTCTGGCAGGCTCATTTCATCGTCAAGCTCGTGATGCTGGGCCTGCTGGCGGCCTCCGTCTGGTGCTGGGCCATCATCATCGACAAGACCCTGCTCTATGCCCGCTCCAAGCGCGCCATGGACCGTTTCGAGGACGTGTTCTGGTCCGGCCAGTCGCTCGAGGAGCTGTATCGCTCGCTCCAGAGCCGCCCGGCCACGGGCCTCGCAGCCGTGTTCGTCGCCGCCATGCGCGAATGGAAGCGCTCCTTCGAGGGCTCGGGCCGCTCGTTCCAGAGCCTGCCGCAGCGGATCGACAAGGTGCTTGACGTGACCATCCAGCGCGAGGTGGAGCGGCTCAATTCCCGCCTGACGGTGCTCGCCTCCATCGGCTCGGCCGGCCCCTATATCGGCCTCTTCGGCACGGTGGTGGGCATCATGAATTCCTTCACCTCGATCGCCGCCTCCAAGAACACTAGTCTCGCGGTCGTGGCGCCGGGCATCGCGGAGGCGCTGTTCGCCACCGCCATCGGCCTATTCGCGGCGATCCCGGCGGTGCTCGCCTACAACAAGCTGCAATCGGAGGTCGGCAAGCTCCAGTCGCGGCTCGAGGGATTCGCCGACGAGTTCTCGGCCATCCTGTCGCGCCAGATCGACGAGCGCATCGGCCATGCGGGGCACCACCCCGCCAATGCGGCGTAAGGAGAGTCCGGCATGGCCACGATGGCAGGAGCAGCAGGAGGCGGAAGGCGGCGTCGCAGGCGCGGCCGGACTCCGGGCGCGATCAACGAGATCAACATGACGCCGTTCATCGACGTCATGCTGGTGCTGCTCATCATCTTCATGGTGGCGGCGCCCATGATGACGGCCGGCGTGCCGCTCGACCTGCCGCAGACGAAGGCCGCACCGCTGAATTCCGATGCGACCCCGGTGACGCTCTCGATCAAGGCGAACGGCCAGGTGTTCCTCGGCGAGACCGAACTGGTGGACGAGGCCATCGTCGGCAAGCTCGCGGAGGTGGCGAAGTCGGGCTTCGACGAGCGCATCTTCGTGCGCGGCGACAAGAAGGTGGATTACGGGCGCGTCGCCCAGGTGATGTCGATCGTGACCACGGCGGGCTACAAGCGCGTCGCCCTCGTGACCGAGGTCGATCAGCGCTGAGCGGGATGAGGACAAGGGGCAAACACACGTGGCGTTGAAGCTGAAATTCAACACCTCCGAGCCGGGCCTTTGGGTCTCGGGCGTCGCGCATGCGTCGCTGTTGGCTGCCGCCTTGATCGGCCTGTCGGTCGGTGCCGAATTCCCCGAGGCCGAGGAAGGCATCCCGTTCGAGATCATCACCGACAACCAGCTCTCGCAGATCACCAAGGGCGAGACGAACGCCAAGGCCCCGCAGCCCAAGCCGCGCGCCGAGCGCGTGGCCGACAAGACCGAGCTGAAGGATCCCGGCGAGGACAAGCGCGATGCGCCGGCGCCGCCCAAGCGCCCGGCCGAGATGAAGGTCGCCGACCAGGCAGAGCCGGTGGCCGCCCAGCCTCCGCCGCCCGCGCCGCCGACCCGGTCGCAGGAGGAAAAGGCCGCCGAGACCAAGGCCGAGGAAGAGAAGAAGCTGCAGGAAAAGGCGGAAGCCGAAGCCATCGAGAAGGCCAAGGCCGCCGAGCAGGCGAAGATCGAGGCCGAGGCCAAGGCAAAGGCCGAAGCGGAGGCGAAAGCCAAGGCGGAAGCGGAAGCGAAGAAGATCGCCGAAGCGAAAGCCAAGGCGGAGGCCGAAGCCAAAGCCAAGGCGAAAGCGGAGGCCGAGAAGAAGTTGGCTGAAGCCAAAGCCAAGGAAGAGGCCGAGGCCAAGGCGCGCAAGGAGGCCCAGCTCGCCAAGAAGCTCGACATGGGCGACCTGAAGCAGTTCCTCGACAGCAAGGAAAAGAGCCAGTCCACCGGCGCGACCGGCGCGGAGGTCCAGAAGACCGCTTCGCTCGGCACCGCGACGGGATCGGCCGCGAAGCTCTCCCCGAGCCTGCGCGATGCACTCATCGGCCTCCTGGTCTCGCAGATCGAGCGCTGCTACAGCGCGCCGATTGCGGCCTCAGGCGGCCAAGTCACGCCTCCCATTCTCGATATCCGCCTGAACCAGGACGGATCGCTCAGCACTGAACCGAGGATCCTCCAAGCGGGGAGCAGCTCGACCGATCGTGCGGTCGCCGATGCGGCCGTTCGCGCCATTCGCAAGTGCCGCCAATTCGAGATCCCGGCGAAGTTCGTCCCCTATTACGCGGACTGGAAGGTCCTGAACGTCCAGTTCGATCCTCCTCTCTCTTAAAGCCATCAAGCTTGAGACATCATCCCATGATCACTCGCTTCGTTTCCCGTCTTCTTGTCGCGCTGGCCGTTGTCGTGCCCATGGCAGCGCTTGTGCCTTCCGCCCAGGCGCAGCTCTCGTTCCGCGTCGGACCGGGCGGACAGTTCCAGCCCATGCCCATCGCCATTGCCGATTTCTCCGGCGAGGGCGATCTCGGTCAGCGGGTATCCGGTATCATCACCAACAACCTGCAGCGCTCGGGCTATTTCGCGCCACTCGACAAGTCGCGCTTTCCTGAGCGTCCATCCTTCGATGCTGCTCCGCGCTTCGATGCCTGGAAGATGGCGGGTGCGCAGGCGCTCGTGACGGGCCGCGTCTCGCGCGATCCCTCTGGCCGTCTTCGCGCGGAGTTCCGCCTGTGGGATATCGAGTCAGGCCAGCAGCTCACCGGCCAGCAATACGTCACTGACGCTAATTTCTGGCGCCGCGTCGGCCACATCATTTCTGACGCGGTCTACACGAAGGTGACGGGCTTCGGCGGCTTCTTCGACACGCGCATCGCGTTCGTCGATGAATCGGGACCGAAGGAGAACCGCCGCAAGCGGCTCGCGATCATGGACCAGGACGGCGCGAATGTGCGCTACCTGACTCAAGGAGACACCTCCGTCGTGACGCCGCGTTATTCGCCCGCCACGCAGGACATCACCTATTCGTCGCAGGTCGAGGGCCAGCAGCCGCGCGTCCAGGTCATCAACCTGGAGACCGGCTCGCGCCAGGTGCTGGGCAATTTCCCTGACATGGCCTCCTCACCGCGCTTCGCGCCGGACGGACAGCGTATCGTCATGAGCCTGCAGCAGGGTGGCAATGCCAACATCTTCATGATGGATCTGGGCTCGCGCGCCACCACGCGCCTGACTTCGACGGCCGCCATCGACACCTCGCCGTCCTTCTCGCCGGACGGCAGCCAGATCGTGTTCGAGAGCGATCGCGGCGGCAAGCAGCAGATCTACGCCATGAACGCGGACGGCTCGAACCAGCGCCGCATCTCCTTCGGTGACGGCTCCTATTCGCAGCCGGCCTGGTCGCCGCGCGGCGACTACATCGCCTTCACCAAGCAGCGCGCGGGCGGCTTCGCCATCGGCATCATGAAGCCGGACGGTTCGGGCGAGCGCATTCTCACGGAGGGCTTCCACAACGAGAGCCCGACCTGGGCGCCGAACGGCCAGTACATCCTGTTCTTCCGCGATCCGGGCGGACAGGCCGGCGGCAAGCTGTACATGGTCGACATCACCGGCCGCGTCGAGCAGCCCGTGCCGACCCCGTCCTTCGCGTCCGACCCGACCTGGTCGCCGCTTCTGAGCGAAAGCCGGCAGAGCAACTGATCGACAATAAAAAGGGCGCCTCGGGCGCCCTTTTCTTTGATCAGGCGGTCATCGGCGCAGCGGTGCCGGTTTCGTCCTTGTGGCCTCTGAGCTTGAAGGCAAGGACGAGAAGAGAGATGCCGAAGACGAGGGCATAAGCTCCCAGCCACCAGGTCAGCACCACGGCGCCGACGAGCGGGGCGATCAGAAGCGCGATACCGAAGAGAACCGACACGATGCCGCTGAAGATCAGCCAGCCGCGGCCATAGGTCGGGTTCAGCTTGAAGGCGGCGACGATCATCAGGACGCCTGAGATCAGCGACCACACGGCCATCAGAGTGACGAAGAACAGCACCGTCAGGCCCGGCATCAGGAAGGCGATGATGCCGACCAGGATGTTCAGGATGCCTCCGAGGATCAGAAGACCCCAGCGCTGGTTTTCGGACGCTGCCCTGATGCCTGCGACGATTTCGAACACGCCGTCGACCAGCATATAGGCCGCGAAGACCCAGACCAGGGACAAGAGCGTGGCTCCGGGCGAGAAGAAGGCGATGAGCGCAAAGATGATCGCGAAGACGCCGCGCAGCGCCAGCGCCCACCAGTTCTGCGCCAGAAGCTGGCTCATCGCGTGGGTGCGATCAAGGGTATCGAAAGGTCCGGTTGTGCCTGTAGCCATAGGAGTCCTCCTCGAAAAGGGACGCACTACGCATCGTGCGGAAAAGTGGACTCGGTTTTCTGCGCCGAACGATGCGCCAGCATAAAGCATCGGATGAGTCCCAAAAGTGGTTTCCACCTTTGGGTCCGATGCACTCGCCTAAGGAGAACGCCAAGCTTGACCGTTGGTTTCCTTTTATTCTTCTTAGGGCTTACTCTCCTGGCGAAGCCTCTCTCTCCTTGATCTTGGTCAGCTTGCGCCGCAGCGCAAGCTTCCTCCGTCTCAGGCGCACCCTTCGCTTGAGACGGAAGGCGCGGATGAGCAGCGCGATGCCGAGCCAGGCAAGGACGATGACGATCGGCGAGACGATCAGAACGGGAAAGAACGTGATCAGCGCGGCGAGCGCCAGAAGGGCGAAGCCGATGATGGCGACGCTGCTGGCCTCCGTCGTCGTCAGCGAACGCGAGCCGACCGCCTTGCCGACCGTGCTCGAAAGAGCCAGGGCACCGGCCGCCAGCCTGCGGACGCCGCCCTTCTTGAAGCGGTGGCCGCGGCGCGAGCGCATGTTCCTCGCCTGACGGCGCCTTGATTGCCAGCCGGGAACGATCTCGGTCGCGTTGGCGAGATCCTCCAGGTACATCGCCTCCATGGCCTCGGCGAAGCCGGCATCCTCGACCACCACGTCGAGCTCCCAATTGGTCGCCCAGCTCGCGATGTTGAGGTTGGTCGAGCCGACCCGGGCCCATCGTCCATCCGCGACGGCCGTCTTGGCGTGGAGCATCGAGCCGTTCCACTCATAGACCCGGATGCCGGCCTCGATCAGCGAACGGTAGCCGGCCCGCACCACCGGCTGCAGCGCCGGCACGTCACTCGATCCGGGCACGAGCAGGCGCACGTCCACACCATCGCGCGCCGCTTCGCCCAGGGCCTGAACATAGGAGGTGGTGGCAACGAAATAGGCATCGCTCAGCCAGAGGTTGCGCTGGGCAGTCGCGGCGATGAACTGATCGACCCGGTAGGTGCGGAACATGCCGGGCTCGCCGCTGATGACCCGCGCCGCCACCGATCCGGCCTGCGGGATGAGATCGGCTTGAGGCAGCTCCGATTTCGGGATCGGCGCCATGCCGGCGAGAACCCAGCTCTCGGCGAAGCTGGCGTCGAGATCGGCGACGATGGGGCCTTCCAGAGACAAGCCGGTGTCCCGCCAGGGTTCGGCACCGTTCTTGCCCACCCAGCTGTCGGACACGCAAAGACCCGACACGAAAGCGATGCGCCCATCGACCGTGATCAGCTTGCGGTGGTTGCGGCGGACCCAGAACGGGTCGGTCAGCCGGGGTGGATTGAAGACCCGGGCCTCGACACCGGCCTCCCGCAGGCGCCGCCAGTAATGGGGGAGGGCGCGAAAGGAGGATCCGAGCCAGTCGTAGAGCACCCGCACCCGCACGCCGGCGCGCGCGCGCTCCATCAGGGCTTCAGCGAATTTTTGGCCCGTATGATCGTCGGCGATGATGAAGTTTTCGAAATGAATGACAGTTTGTGCGGATCGGATCGCCTCCAGCCAGGCCGGGTAGTTCTCCCGCGAGTCCCGCAACAGGGCGATGGCGTTGCCCTGGCGCAGGTCGCTGTCGGCGATGCGCGCGAAAGCCCTCTCCACGCGGAGATCGTCCAGGACTTTGCGATAGGGATGTCCGAGGCTTCCGGGCTGGGTCGTCACGATATTCATGACCTCTCAACGCTTGAACCCGACAATCGGCAGCAGCCTAGCTTCATTCACCTTATCTTGAGTCATGACCTTACGTTAGGAATAACGACGCATCGCGAAGCTGTTCACGGCAGATTAACCCTAACCCCAACTTCCACAACTTGGCCATAATTCACCTTAATCCCGCATCTCGCCTCACGGTTGACGGAACCCTCCTTTAACCATCCTCCCGATATGAAAGACACAACGTTCGGCAAACGTATGTGTAAGGAGTATTGCCAATGATGACGCTGCGCGCCGTCAAGTTCGCCGCTGCTATCGTCCTCGCCCTCGGGGCGGCGGCGTGTTCGTCCAACAAAGATGGCATGGCCGATGGAGCCGGCGGCTTCGGGGCCGGCGGTGCCGCCACCCCGGGCAGCGCCCAGGATTTCGTCGTCAATGTAGGCGACCGTGTGTTCTTCGAGACCGACTCGACCGACCTGACCCCGACGGCCGTCGCGACCCTCGACAAGCAGGCCCAGTGGCTGCAGCGCTATCCGAACTACACCTTCATCCTCGAAGGCCATGCGGACGAGCGCGGCACCCGCGAATACAACTACTCGCTCTCCGCCCGCCGCGCCCAAGTCGTTCGCGACTACCTGATCTCCCGCGGCATCCCGGGCAACCGCTTCCGCACCGTGTCCTACGGCAAGGAGCGTCCGGTCGCGGTCTGCAACGACATCTCCTGCTGGTCGCAGAACCGCCGCGCGGTCACCGTGCTCGGCGGCGGTGCCGGGGCATAAAGCCTCATCTGGCGCATCGTGCGGACCCAGAGGGCCGCGTCAGCGAAAAGTGGATCCGGCTTTCCGCGCCCAACGATGCGCATTTCAAAGGGTGGAGCATCGGAATTGACCCCCAAAAGTGGGTCCACTTTTAGGTCCGATGCTCGAGTTCAAGCCCTCGTGATATCGCAAAGCGCCGCCACATTCTCGCCGTGGCGGCGCTTTTGTGTTATCGGCCTCCTCGTTCGAGGCCCCTCACGGTATCCCAGCATGTTTCGACACCTGTTTGTCTTTTTCGCCTTTGCCCTGGCTTTGGCTGCGACTTCGGTTTCCCCTGCCGCCGCGCAGGATGCGGCCGATGCGATCGTACGCCTGAACCGGCTCGAGAGCCAGTTCCGTCAGCTTTCCGGCCAGATGGAGCAACTCCAGCACGAAAACCGCCAGCTCAAGGAGCAGCTTCGCAAGTTCCAGGAGGATGTGGAGTTCCGCTTCCAAGAAAGCCGCGGCGGCTCCCGACCTTCGTCGCCCTCGGCCACGCCGTCGCGCCCGGCACAGACGACGCCCGCCCAGCCCCAGCGCCGCAGCGACGTCTTCGACCCTTCTGAGGCGCCGGATGCTCCCGGCGCTCCCCGGCCGCTCGGCACCACGGCGCCGTCCGCGCCCCTGACGGCGGAGGCGAACCGCCCCATGCCGCTGCCCGGCGGACAACTCGGGGGAATCGGTGACCTGATCGAGCAGGACGAGCAGGGTGGTTTCGACGGCGCTCCCATGGATGGGGGCGGGCATGACCGCATGGCCACTCTCCCGCAAGGCGCCATTGGCGAGCGCCCGGGGCCGAGCGTCGCGGCGGCGAGCGTGGGCAATCCGCGCTCCGATTTCGACGCGGCCTATGCCTCCTTCACGCAGAAGCAGTACGATCAGGCGGAGATGGGCTTTCGCCGTTTCCTCCAGTCCAATCCCCGCGACAAGCTGGTGCCCGAGGCGACCTTCTGGCTGGGCGAGACCTATCTCCAGCGCGGCCGCTATCGCGAGGCCGCCGAGCAATTCCTGAATGTTTCGGCCGAGCATCCCGATGCCGCCAAGGCGCCCGATGCCCTGCTGCGGCTCGGCATCTCGCTGAACGGGCTCGGGGCCAAGGATCGTGCCTGCGCCGTCTTTGCCGAACTCGACCGCAAATATCCCCAGGCCTCGGCTCCGGTCCGCCAGGCATCCGACCGCGAGCAGAAGCGCATCAAGTGCAGCTGAGCCGCTGACGCATTCGTAAGGGCCGAGCGATGGCCATCCCTCCACCCCCCAACGATGCGCTCTCGGATGAAGGGCTGGAGTACCTTTTTGCCTCTTTGAACCAAGCTTCGGGCATCGTCGCGGCCGTCTCAGGCGGGCCGGATTCGATGGCCCTGATGCACTGTCTCGCCCGCTGGCACGCGGCCGGTTCGCGGCCCGCTATTCTCGTTGCCACGATCGACCATGGCCTGCGGCCGGAAGCCGCCGAGGAGGCCGCCTTCGTCGCGCGCGCGGCCGCCGCTCTCGGCTTGCCGCACCGGATCCTCGCCTGGACCGGAGACAAGCCTCGGACCGGCATCCAGGAGGCCGCGCGCGAGGCCCGCTATCGGCTTCTCGTCGACTATGCCCGTGAGGCTGGCGCATCGCACCTGGTCACCGCCCATACCCTCGACGATCAGGCCGAGACGATCATGATGCGTCTCGCCCGGGGCTCGGGTCTTTCGGGGCTCGCCGGCATGCGCCGGGAGACGGAGAGGCACGGTATTCTGCATGTGCGGCCGCTGCTCGATTGGCCGAAGTCGGCGCTTCTCGATCTCTGCCGGGGGCAGGGCTGGCGCTTCGTCAGCGATCCCTCCAACACCAACGCGCTTTATGCCCGCGTCCGCTGGCGCAGGCTCATGCCGCTCCTGGCCGCGGAAGGGCTCGATGCCGAGCGCCTGGCGCGTTTCGCCTGGCGCGCAGCGCAGGCCGACGAGGCCCTCGGCCTCAAGGCGCGGGAGGCGCTGGAGCGGGCTGAGCCCGTTCTCAAGGGCGGCACTTTCTCGTTCCAGGCCGGCATTCTTGCAAACGAGCCTTTCGAGATTGCCCTTCGGGTGCTGGAGCAGGCCATCGCCGGAACAGGGCTCGAAAACATCCGCCTCCACCGGCTCGAAGCCTGCACGGAGCGCCTGCGGGAAGCCGTTAGGACAAGGGAGGCATTGCGTCTCACCGTCGCCGGCGCGCTGGTGCAACTGGACCGCGCAGGGCGGGTGACGATCGGGCCGGAACCGCCGCGGCGCCGGGGCCGTTAGCCAAATCTCTTAGCCAACGTTATCGGATCGCGCCGCATAGGCGCCGCATTCCCTTGGCAAGGCGAGGCGGTGTGCCTACATTGAGTTTAACCGCACGGGGAGACCTCCTCGCGCTTCATCTCCCTCTGGGGCAGAACCTGATCCGATGAATTCAAATTTCCGCAACTTCGCCTTGTGGGTCGTCATCTTCCTCCTGGTGCTGGCGCTCGTGACCCTCTTCCAGAGCCCTGGCCAAAGGGGCGGCGGCAGCGATATCGCCTATAGCCAGCTCCTCAGCGAGGCCGATGCCGGGCGCATCACCAGCGTGGTCATCTCCGGCCCGGAGATCAGCGGCACCTATACGGACGGTCGCACCTTCACGACCTATGCGCCGAGCGATCCGATGCTGGTCACGAAGCTGCAGCAGAAGGGCGTGCAGATCACGGCCCGTCCGCAATCGGATTCAACCCCCTGGTTCATCGCGGTTCTCATGAACATCCTGCCCATCGCGCTCTTCATCGGCGCCTGGGTGTTTCTGTCGCGGCAGATGCAGAGCGGCGCCGGCCGGGCCATGGGC
>KI912026.1:109142-111189 GCA_000517005.1 Microvirga lupini | reverse complement strand
CGCAGGCCTGAAAACGGCTGCCATCGTAAAATCCAGGACGCCCGCTTCCCGGCGGGCGTTCTTTTTTGTTTACCTCAAAGATCTAATACTCCTTAGGATCAGGTTTAAGGCTTGTAACAATCGCTTATCACTTGTGATGGCGCGCATTGGCTTAAGAGCCTTGACCGAATTCAGGGAGATTGCTTTGAAAAAGCCAAAGCGTGGATTAACGCTACGGAATGCGGAGACAAAGCACGTGCGTAAATACTTCGGAACCGATGGAATTCGGGGCCGCGCCAACGGGATCATCACGCCGGACTTGGCCCTCAAGGTCGGGCAGGCCGCCGGGCTCATGTTCCAGCAGCGCGGCGATTATCGCCACCGGGTCGTGATCGGCAAGGATACGCGGCTGTCCGGCTACATGATCGAATCCGCCCTCCAGGCCGGTTTCACCTCGGTGGGCATGGACGTGCTGCTGCTCGGCCCGATCCCGACCCCTGCGGTCGCCATGCTGACGCGCTCCATGCGCTGCGATCTGGGCGTCATGATCTCGGCCTCCCACAACCCTTACGAGGACAACGGCATCAAGCTGTTCGGCCCTGACGGGTTCAAGCTCAGCGACGAGATGGAGCTTCAGATCGAGGCGCTGATCGATTCCGACCTGACGCGGCGCCTCGCCGGCTCCGCCACCCTCGGCCGTGCCAAGCGCATCGAGAGCGTCCAGGCCCGCTATATCGAGTTCGCCAAGCGCACCCTGCCGCGTCAGATCGACCTGGAAGGCATGCGCGTCGTGATCGATTGTGCCAACGGCGCCGGCTACAAAGTGGCTCCGGAGGCCCTCTGGGAGCTGGGCGCCGAGGTGGTGTCCATCGGCGTGGAGCCCAACGGCTTCAACATCAATCACGATGTCGGCTCCACCGCGCCGGATGCCCTGATCCACAAGGTTCGCGAGCTGCGCGCCGATGTGGGCATCGCCCTCGACGGCGACGCGGACCGGGTGCTGATCGTCGACGAGAAGGGCCACAAGGTCGATGGCGACCAGCTCATGGGCGTTGTCGCTCGCTCCTGGAAAGAGGACGGCCGCCTGGCGCAGCCCGGCCTCGTCGCGACGATCATGTCCAATCTCGGCCTCGAGCGCTATCTGAACGGCATGGGCCTCGGTCTCGTGCGCACCGCGGTCGGTGATCGCTACGTGCTCGAGCACATGCGGGCCAATGGCTACAATCTCGGTGGCGAGCAGTCGGGCCACATCATCATGTCCGATTACACCACCACCGGCGACGGCCTCGTCGCGGCCCTCCAGCTCCTCGCCGTGGTGAAGAGCCTCGGCAAGCCGGTCTCTGAGGTCTGCCACTGCTTCGAGCCGCTGCCGCAGGTGCTCAAGAACGTGCGCTACAAGGCCGGCAAGCCCCTGCAGGAAGCCTCCGTCATCCAAGCCATCGAGTCCGGCCGCGAGATCCTCGGCAATGCCGGTCGTCTCGTGATCCGCCCTTCCGGGACCGAGCCCGTTATCCGCGTGATGGGCGAGGGCGACAACGAGGACCTTGTTAATCGCGTGGTAGACGACGTGGTTGAAGCCGTGACGCAGGCTGCCTCCAGGGCTGCGGCGTAAGCAGATCCCCATATCCTTGGAAAAAGGCCTGGATGCTTAGTCATCCAGGCCTTTTTCATTGGCCCGGTTGTGCGGCGCCAGCTCATCGGTCGAAGGACGTCAGTAGAAAGGCAGATAACAATTTGTTCTAAGATTTGATATATTATTCAAAGATGACGCTAGAAGCTGGGGCTGCTTGATGGACAGCAACGATGACTATCAGGATCTCTGCAGGCAGCTGAACCAACTCACTCCCGGCTTTTTGCTACGCAGCGTCTTTCACTCCATCGCTCGGATCATGGTCACGACAACCTTTGTTGTTGTGCCATTGTTAAGGAGGGATGATCGAACGCTTGTTCTTCTTGATCGACGCAGCGCTGACGATCTCTATTATCCCTCAATGTTGAATGTCCCAGGGACTGTCATCCGAGCCAGCGATGAAAACATGTCCGCAGTTTTCAAGAGGTTGGTCGCCCT
>KI912026.1:96692-109042 GCA_000517005.1 Microvirga lupini | reverse complement strand
TAGAAATTTCCGACGCGGTCATCAGGCAGGGACCGGTCTTCGTCGGCAATGTCTATGATCATATCGTGCGAGGAAAAGAAATTCCTCTCATTCACTGGGTAGAGCTGGAAGACAGCATCGATCTTGAGCGCTTGTTCGATGTCGAGGCGCTACCCGCTGATGTTGTGCCAACGGATCGAGCAAGAATCGCCATGGCGGTCGATCATTTCCTTGGTTGCATTCAGACTTAGCGCCCAACCTCATCTTAGAGAGCAGCTGGAATCTATCTCTGTCGTCATCACCGGCCTTGTGCCGGTGATCCCCATGGCTTGAAGCGCTGCGCTCTTCCGATCGAGATGGCCGGCACAAGGCCGGCCATGACGTTGAAAGTATTTGTCTTAAGATGAACGCAAGCCGATCACTCCGCCGCCTGGGCCGGCGGCACGTGCTTTGTCCGTGACGGCAGGTCCTCGCCGTGCGGAACCTGGCCCGTCTCGGCGCGGAGCTTGTCGAGCAGCTCGCTCACGTAGGTTGCGGGCTTGGTGAAGCCGCCGATGAGCAGGTAGATCGAGGGCACCACCAGCATGGTCAGCATGGTCGAGACGGTGACGCCGCCCACGATCACCGAGCCGATGGCGTTGCGGGCCTCGGCGCCGGCGCCGGTGGACCAGGCGAGCGGGATGGCGCCGCCGATCATGGCGATCGAGGTCATCAGGATCGGCCGCAGGCGCAGCACGGAGGCCTCGACCACCGCATCCCGCACCGAATATCCGCGCTCGCGCAGCTGGTTCGAGAACTCGACGATCAGGATGCCGTTCTTGGTCATGAGGCCGATGAGCAGGATCATGCCGATCTGGCTGTAGATGTTGAGTGTTTGCCCGGTGATGAACAAGGCCAGCAATCCGCCCGTCACCGCGAGCGGCACGGTGAGCATGATGATGAATGGGTTGATCCAGCTCTCGAACTGCGCGGCCAGCACCAGGAAGACGACCAGAAGCGCCATGGCGAAGGTCACGTAGATCGCGCCGGTCGAGTCGAGGAAGTCCTTGGACTGGCCGTTATAGCCGATGCGCACCTCTGCCGGCAGATTGTCGCGCACGATCTGCTGGAGGATCTCCAGACCCTCGCCGATGGAGACGCCCGGCGCGAGCGAGGACTGGATCGTGATCGACCGTAGCCGGTCGAACCGGTTCAGCGCCTGCGGCGCAGCCGATTCCGTCAAGGACACGAAGGAGGAGAGGGGAACGAGCTCGCCATTGGCGGCACGGATGAACGTGTTGGTGAGGTCGTTGGGCGTCGCGCGGTCCTGGGCGCGGGCGCGCATGATCACCGGATATTCATCGCCGCGGTTGACGAAGGTCGAGATCTCGGTCTCGCCGAACATCAGCTCGAGCGTGCGGCCGATATCCTCCACCGAGACGCCGAGATCGGCGGCGCGCTGGCGGTCGATCTGAACGCGGATATCGGGTTGGGACTCGCGGTAGTTGGAGTCCATGTTGACGAACTTGCCCGTCTCCTGGGCTTTCTGCATGACGATGTCGCGCCAGCCGCGGATCGTCTCGTAATCCGGGCCGCCGAGCACGAACTGGATCGGCTGGCCGAAGCCGCCGGCGCCGCCGAAGGCCGGCGGGTTGACCACCGACACGCGTGCGCCGGGGAAACTCGACACCTTCGGGGTCATCTGGCGCACGATGTCCTGCTGGCTCTGAGTGCGGTTCTCCCAGGGCACGAGGCGCACGATCACGATGCCCTCGTTGACCGGAGAGGGGCGCGCGAAGCCGGGAGCCACCTGACTCAGCATGGAGGCGACGAGCCCCTGTTCCTGCAGGGGCATGAGGGCTTTCTCGACTTCCTTCACCCGGTCGCGGGTGTAGTCGAGGCTCGCGCCCTCGGGTGCCTGGAGCCGGACGATGATGGCGCCGCGATCCTCCGTCGGGGCGAATTCCTTCGGCAGGGACTGGAACAGGCCATAGGCCGAGAGCGACACCAGGAACCCGATGAAGAGGATGACCACAGGCACTCTTAAGGCGCGGGAGAGCAGCCAGCGATAGCCGTTGTTCATCTTCTCGAAGAGCGGCTCGGTCATGCGCTGGATCCGGCCGTGTGCGGGAACCATCAGCTTGGAGCACAGCATCGGGGTGAGCGTGCGCGCCACGACGCCGGAGAAGAAGATCGAGGCGGCGAGCGTGATGCCAAATTCGCGGAAGAGCTTGCCGGTATTGCCCGTCATGAAGGCGAGCGGCACGAACACGGCCATCAGCGTCGCCGTGGTGGCGATCACCGCGAAGCCGATCTCGCGCGCACCGTCGAAGGAGGCGAGCAGCGGCGGCTGTCCTTCCTCGATGCGCCGATGCACGTTCTCGATCTCCACGATCGCGTCATCCACCACGATGCCGATGGCGAGCACGATGGCGAGCAGGGTCAGCACGTTGATGGATGCGCCGAAGAAGGCCATGACCATGAAGGCCGCGATGATGGAGACGGGAATCGCCACCATGGCCACGATGGTCGAGCGCCAGTCGCGCAGGAAGACCAGGATCACGAGGATCACGAGCGCGATGCCTTCTATGAGCGTGTGCAGCACGCCTTCGATGGAAGCGCGAATGAATTGGCTCTCGTCATAGGCGACTTCTGCCGTCGTGCCGGGCGGCAGGGAGCTCTTCAACTCTTCCAGTTCCTTGCGCACGCCGTCGACGACGGAGAGCGTGTTCGCCGTCGACTGACGCACGACGCCGAGGCCGATGGCGGTCTCGCCCGACTGGTAGAATTCGAAGCGCGTGTCTTCCGGCCCCACTTCGACCTGAGCCACTTCGCCAAGCCGGACCAGATAGCCGTTCTTGTTGGTCACGATCACCTGCTCGAACTGCTCGGGCGTGGCGAGGCGGGAATCGGTCTTGATGGTGAATTCGCGCTGGCTGGACTCGATCCGGCCGCCGGGCAGCTCCACGTTCTGGCGCTTGATAGCGGTCTCCAAGTCCTGCACCGTGAGGCCGCGGGCTGCGAGTGCAGGCCGGTCGACCCAGACCCGCATGGCGTAGCGCCGCTCGCCGCTCAGGTAGACGTTGGCCACACCCGGCACGGTGGACAGGCGGTCCACATAGACGCGCTTGAGGAAATCGCTGAGCTCGAGCGCATCGAGGGTGGTGGACGTGACGCCCACCCACATGATGGCCGAGGCATTCGCATCGACTTTCCGAACCACCGGCGTGTCGGCACCGTCCGGCAGCCGTCCGGTCACGCGGGAGACGGCGTCGCGCACGTCGGAGGTCGCGGCTTCCGGCTCGCGGGAGACCTCGAACTCGATGGAGACAGACGAGCGGTCGTTCTGGCTCTGCGACGTGATCTGACGGATGCCTTCGATACCGGCGACCGCACCCTCGATGATCTCCGTCACCCGGCTCTCGATCACCTCGTTCGAGGCGCCGCGATAGACGGTGGATACCGAGACGACCGGGCGGTCGGTCTGCGGATATTCGCGAACCGGCAGGTTCATGAGCGCGGCAAGGCCGCCCACGATCAGCAAGAGGCTCACCACGACGGCGAAGACGGGGCGGCGGATGAAGAGGTCTGAAACCTGCATGGCTCTATTCAATTCAGATTGGAGCGAGGGACTCGCAACGAAACTCAACACAACTCTCCTCCCCCTTGTGGGGAGGAGTTGGAGGTGGGGGTGTGAGCGAGAACCTATGACGCTCTGGCGCCGACACCCCCACCCTGGCCCTCCCCGCAAGGGGGGAGGGAAGCAGGGCGCGTTACTTGCGCTCGGCGGCTTGCGCGCTGCCGATTGCCTGCGGGACGTTCAGTGAGGAGCGGGAGGGCTGCTCCCGGTTCGCCGCCGGAACAGGGGCAGCCGGCGCGCCCGATCCCACCGGGCGGGCGATGACCTCGGCTCCGGGGCGCACGCGCTGAACGCCCAGGACGACGATGGTCTCGCCGGGTTTCAGCCCGTCCACCACCTCGACCTTGCCGCCCTGGCGCTGGCCGATGGTGATGACCCGGCGCTCCACCTTGTTGTCCTTCACCGGATAGATGATGTGGCGCAGGCCCTCGCTGACGATGGCCTCTTCCGGCACCACGACGGCGTCGTCCTTGGTCGAAACCTCCAGGGCAACGGACAGGAACATGCCGGGCTTCAGAGCCTCGTCCGGGTTGTCGAACTCGGCCGTCAGGCGGGCCGTGCGGGTCGTCTGATCGACGCGGGGGTCGATGGTCGCAACGCTGCCCTTGAAGGTGCGGCCCTTATAGGCCGCGGAGGTGGCGTTGACCGTCTGGCCGGGCTTGAGGCGGCCCAGGAGGTTCTCCGGCACCGCGAAGTCGAGGCGTACCCGAGACAGGTCGTCCAGGGAGGTAATGCGGGTGCCCGGGGCCACATAGGCGCCGAGCGAGACGGAGCGGGTGCCGACGCGACCGGCGAAGGGCGCCCGGATAATCAGATCTTCGAGCCTGGCTTCCGCCGCCTTGCGCTGGGCGCGGGCGGAGGCGATGGAGCCATCGAGGGACTTGATCTGGGCCGTGAGATCCTCGACCTGAGCGCCGGTGCCGGCGCCGGTGCGGCTGAGCGCCTGGGCGCGGTCGAGCTTGATGGCGACTTCGTTCCTGAGGGCTTCGGCGCGTTCGCCTCGGCAATGGCCTGCTCGATCTCGGCGCGCCGCTCGGCGGCGTCGAACTGGACCAGCATGTCCCCGGCCTTGACCTTCTGGCCTTCGTTGAAGCCGATTTCGCTGACGATGCCTGCCACCTTGGCGGTCACGGTGATCGATTCATAGGCACGGACCGTACCGACCGATTCCCGCATCTCGACAATCCGGCCGGTCTTGACCGTGTCGACGTCAACCGTTGCGGGACCTGCTGCGCCACCCCGACCGCGCCCACCCTGGGCGGCCTGCTGCTCTGCGGGTTGGCTCACATACGCGCCGATCACGGGGATCTTGGCCAGATGGCCGCCCTTGTAGGCGTACCAGCCGCCAATGCCTGCCGCCCCCAGCATGGCAATGACAGCGAGTTGACCGGACACACGCATGCTCGCTCCTTACTCAGTCTTTTGGCCTTGTCGGCTTTTTTGCTCGTAATTGTCGGAAGTTGTCCTAGCACAATATATGCCAAGCACTGTGAACATAACGCAGCAAACACGAGGTTTTGTATTACGATTTCGTAATATGACGACCTTCCCCGGATGACAGATGCCTTGACCGTGGCTCGCGCCTCCGTCATACCGGTTGGCGGGACACCTCTCCCCACCGAGAGGCGCCCATCTGTAAGGATGGATTACATGACGAACCTGCCCGCCGCGCGTCCGCGCGCGCCTTTCTTTTCATCCGGCCCCTGCGCGAAGCGCCCCGGATGGTCTCTCCAGAACCTCAAGACCGACAGCCTCGGCCGCTCGCATCGCGCCAAGCTCGGCAAGTCGCGCCTGAAGCTCGCCATCGACCTCACCCGCGAGGTCCTGGAGGTGCCGGCCGATTACCGCATCGGCATCGTGCCCGCCTCCGATACCGGCGCGGTCGAGATGGTGCTGTGGTCGATGCTGGGCGCTCGCCCCGTCGACATGCTGGCCTGGGAAAGCTTCGGCGAAGGCTGGGTCACGGACGTGGTCAAGCAGTTGAAACTCGCCGACGCCCGCGTGATCAACGCGCCCTACGGTGAGCTTCCTGACCTGAGCCAAGTCGATACGAAGAACCGCGACGTGGTCTTCACCTGGAACGGCACGACCTCCGGCGTGCGCGTGCCGAATGCGGACTGGATCGCGGCCGACCGCGAGGGCCTCACCATCTGCGACGCCACCTCGGCGGCCTTCGCGCAGAAGCTCGATTTTTCGAAGCTCGATGTGGTCACCTTCTCCTGGCAGAAGGTTCTGGGCGGCGAAGCGGCCCACGGCATGCTCATTCTCTCGCCCCGCGCGGTGGAGCGGCTTGAGACCTACAAGCCGGCCTGGCCCCTGCCGAAGATCTTCCGCATGACCAAGGGCGGCAAGCTCATCGAGGGCATCTTCGAGGGCGAGACCATCAACACCCCGTCCATGCTGGCGGTCGAGGATTACATCGACGCGCTCGAATGGGCGAAGTCCATCGGCGGATTGAACGCGCTTGTCGCCAAGGCCGATGCCAACGCGAAGGTCATCCATGACTGGGTCGCCAAGACCCCGTGGATCGCCAACCTCGCCAAGGTGCCGGTGACCGCGTCCAACACCAGCGTGTGCCTCGTCATCGCCGATCCGGATGTGGTGGCGAAGGGCCCCGAAGCCGTGGCGCAGGTGGCCAAGGGCATCACGGCCGCGCTCGAGAAGGAGAATGTGGCCCTCGACATCGGCGCCTATCGCGATGCGCCTCCCGGCCTTCGCATCTGGTGCGGCGCGACGGTCGAGCAATCTGATCTCGAGGCTCTGACGCCCTGGCTCGATTGGGCCTTTGCGCAGGAAAAGGCGAAGCTCGCGAAAGCGGCTTAATTTCATGCGTCATCCCGGACGCGGCCATGCCGCGATCCGGGATCGCTCTCACCAGCCAGACTCCCATCACGATCCCGGCTCGCGCTGCGCTTGGCCGGGATGACGCTACAGGCACAGGTGCACCATGCCCGCTCCCCGCGTTCTCATTTCCGACGCTCTCTCTCCCGCCGCCGTGCAGATCTTCAAGGATCGCGGCATCGAGGTCGATTTCCAGCCGGACCTCGGCAAGGACAAGGAGAAGCTCGCCGCCATCATCGGCGATTATGACGGCCTCGCCATCCGCTCCGCCACCAGGGTGACGGCGAAGATCCTCGAACAGGCCAAGAACCTGAAGGTCATCGGCCGCGCCGGTATCGGCGTCGACAATGTCGAGATTCCCGCCGCGACGGCGAAGGGCGTCATCGTCATGAACACGCCCTTCGGCAATTCCATCACCACCGCCGAGCACGCCATCGCCATGATGTTCGCGCTCGCGCGCCAGATCCCGCAGGCCGATGCCTCCACGCAGGCCGGCAAGTGGGAGAAGAACCGCTTCATGGGTGTCGAGCTCACCGGCAAGGCGCTTGGCGTGATCGGCTGCGGCAATATCGGGTCCATCGTGGCCGACCGCGCTATCGGCCTGCGCATGAAGGTGATCGCCTATGACCCCTTCCTCTCGCCGGAGCGCGCCGTCGAGCTCGGCGTCGAGAAGGTGGAGCTGGACGATCTCCTGCGCCGCGCCGACATCATCACCCTGCACGTGCCGATGACGGAGAAGACGAGAAACGTGCTCTCGGCAGAAAACATCGCCAAGACCAAGAAGGGCGTGCGCATCGTCAACTGCGCCCGCGGCGGCCTCGTCGACGAGGTGGCGCTTCGTGCGGCGCTTGATTCCGGCCATGTGGCGGGTGCGGCCTTCGACGTGTTCGTCGAGGAGCCGGCAACATCCAATCCGCTCTTCGGCCATCCCAACGTGGTCTGCACGCCGCATCTCGGCGCGGCCACGACGGAGGCGCAGGAGAACGTCGCCCTGCAGGTGGCCGAGCAGATGTCGGATTATCTGCTCCACGGCGCGATCCAGAACGCGGTGAACTTCCCATCCATCACGGCCGAGGAAGCGCCGCGCCTGAAGCCGTTCGTGGCGCTCGCCGACAAGCTCGGTTCGTTCCTGGGGCAGCTCACGGAAGCCTCGATCAAGGGCATCCGCATCGAGTACGAGGGTGCGGTTGCCGAGATGAACACCCGCGCACTCACCTCGGCCGCGGTGACAGGCGTGCTGCGTCCCTTCCTGCAGGACATCAACATGGTGTCGGCGCCCGTCGTCGCACGCGAGCGCGGCATCACGGTCGAGGAGGTCAAGCGCGAGAGCGCGGCCCGCGACTACGAGAGCTTCGTTCGCATCGTCGTCGATGCGGAGGACATGTCGCGCCATGCGGGCGGCACCGTGTTCCAGGACGGAAAGCCGCGCGTCATCGAGATCCGCGACATTGCGGTCGATGCCGAGTTCGCGCCGAACATGATCTATGTCCGCAACGACGACAAGCCCGGCTTCATCGGCCGCTTCGGCACTCTGCTCGGCGAGTCCGGCGTGAACGTTGCGACCTTCGCGCTCGGCCGCGACAAGCCGGGCGGCGACGCCATCTGCTTCGTGTCGGTGGACGAGCCCGTGTCGGATGAACTCCTGCGCAAGATCGAGGAGATCCCGCAGGTCAAGCGCGCCCGCGCGGTGCGTTTTTAAAAAGAGCTTGAGGATCGCATCATGTCATCGTCCCCGTCGCAACGCTTCGTCCTGACGCTCGCCTGCGCGAACCGTCCCGGTATCGTGGCTGCCGTGGCAGGACATCTGTCGGATGCGGGCCTCAACATCCTCGACGCCCAGCAATACGACGACACGCAGACGGATCGCTTCTTCATGCGTGTCGTCTTCGACCCCGTATCGGGTGAGAGCGATCTCGATACGCTCAAGAGCGGCTTCGCGCCGCTTGCCGAGCGCTTCGGCATGACATGGACCCTGCGCGACCAAAGCGAGAAGCGCCGGGTCATGCTGCTGGTCTCGAAATTCGACCATTGCCTTGCGGATCTGCTCTATCGCTGGCGCATCGGCGAACTCGATTTCGAGCCCGTCGGCGTCATCGCCAATCACCCGGCCGAGACTTACAGCCATGTGGATTTGGGGAAAGTCCCGTTCCACTGCCTGCCCGTCACGAAGGAGACGAAGCTCGAGCAGGAAGCCCGGGTCTGGGAGATCATCCGCGACTCGAAAGCCGATCTCGTGGTGCTCGCGCGCTACATGCAGGTGCTGTCGGACGGTCTCGCGGCAAAGCTCGCGGGACGCTGCATCAACATCCACCACTCGTTCCTTCCGAGCTTCAAGGGTGCCAAGCCCTATCATCAGGCCCATGCCCGCGGGGTGAAGCTGATTGGTGCGACCGCGCATTACGTAACGTCCGATCTCGACGAGGGGCCGATCATTGCGCAGGACGTGGAGTCCATCACGCATCGCGACTCCGCGGAGGATCTCGTGCGCAAGGGCCGCGACATCGAACGCCGCGTGCTGGCGCGTGCCGTGCGCTACCATCTGGAAGACCGCATCCTGCTCAACGGCCGCAAGACGGTCGTGTTCGCGGATTAGTTCTGCAGGTTGTGACACCTACGACGTCATCACCGGCCTTGTGCCGGTGATCTCGTTTCTGTGAAGCGCGGCGTCTCTCCTTATCGGGATGGCCGGGACGAGCCCGGCCATGACGAGGAGGGTGTCATCCCCGGCGGTCCGCAGGACCGGGAAGGGGATCCACTCATGGGCTCTGTCGCCATGGATTCCCTTCCCCTCCGCTGATGCTCCGGCCGGGAATGACAGTGGGAGGTTCTACCGCCGCCGCTCCGCGAGCCAGATGCCGCCGAGCACCAGCGCCAGACCGAGCGCGTGATAGGTCGCGAAAGGCTCGCCGAGCAGAACCACCGCGAGCAGCGCGCCGAAGACAGGCACGAGATTGACGAAGAGCCCCGCCCGCGCCGGACCGATCAGCTCCACGCCGCGGATGAAGAAGATCTGCGAGAGAAGCGAGGGCAGGAGCGCGACATAGAGCAGGATGAGCCAGCCCTTCGGTGTCGGAAACTGCGCCGTGCCCTGGATCATCTCCACGCCGACCAGGGGCAGGGAGCTCGCGAAAGCCACGACGGCCATGGCGGCGAAGAACACGAGTCCCGGCATCTCCGGGCGATAGCGCAGGCCGAGCGTGTAGATCGAATAGAACACGCAGGCGATCAGCATCCACACGTCGCCGATATTGATCGCCAGCGCCTTCAGGATCTCCCAATCGGCTTTGACCGACACCGTGATCACGCCGATCAGCGTGACGATCATGCCGAGGATCTGCAGCGGGATCACCCGGGCGCGGAAGACGACGATCATGCCGATGAGAACGAAGACCGGGATCGAGCCCTGAAAGATGGTGAGGTTGACCGCGCTCGTGTGGTGGGCGGCGGCGTAGAAGAGCGCGTTGAAGGCGGTGAAGCCGAAGACACCCATGATGAGCGTGAAGAACCACCGCGCCCTGAATTTCGGCCATTCGGCCACGAGCTGGCGCCCGACAAGCGGCAGCAGGATCGCCACCACGACGATCCAGCGCAGGCAGGTGAGCACCATGGGCGAGACTTCGTCGATGGCAAGCCGGCCGGCGATGCCGTTGCCGGCCCACATGAGCGTGGTAAGGACCAGCAGCAGATAGGCCTGTCCCCACAGCCCCTTCCATAGCGAATGCAGAAAATTCATCGGAGGCCGGACCTTATTGCGCTTGCCGCCGTGTGCCGTTCGGCTAAACCGGCACGAAAGAAAGCGGGTGACACGCATGGCCTTACGGTTTCTGGTGGTTGAGGGCAATACGCGGGGCGCAAGGCAGGCCCACAAGGAAGCCTATGGACTCACCCTCTCGGAGTCCTATGCGGAGGTGATTCAGGGCATCGAGCAGGATGCCGTCTGCGACATCGCCTTTCCGACCGACGAGGGCGCGAACCTGCCCGATGCGGCCGGGCTCGAATCCTATGACGACATCGTGCTGACCGGCTCGCATCTCAACATCTACGACCGCACGCCTGACATCGTACGCCAGATCGACCTGATGCGGGCGGTCTATGCCTCCCGCACGCCGTCTTTCGGTTCCTGCTGGGGCCTGCAGGTGGCGGCCGTCGCGGCGAACGGGGACGTGCAGCCCAATCCGCTCGGGCGGGAGGTCGGCATCGCCCGCAAGCTCTCAGCCACCGAGGCGGGGCGCGGCCACCCTCTGCTCGAGGGCCGTCCCACGGCCTATGACGCGCCCGCCATTCACCTCGACATGGTGACGGCCCTGCCGGACGACTGCACGGTGCTGGCGAGCAATGCGATCTCGCCGGTCCAGGCCGCGGAAATCCGCCAGGATGGCGGCGTGTTCTGGGGCGTGCAGTATCATCCCGAGTTTTCTATAAGCGAACTCGCCGCCATCCTGAGCCGCCGGACCGATATTCTCGTGAAGGAGGGCTTCTGCCGGACGACCGATGAAGCCATCGCTTATACGCAGGAGCTGATCGCCCTGGACAAGGATCCATCCCGCTTCGATCTCGCCTGGCGCCACGGCATTGACGCGGAGGTGCTCGATCCCCATCGCCGCACCCGCGAAATCTGCAACTTCATCGAGCACCGCGTTAAGACAGGGAAGAGCGCGCGCGTACGGGCGTGAGGCGACGCTATGATGGAGGAGGGTGTCATCCCCGGCGAGCCGCAGGCGAGGGAAGGGGATCCACCTACAGGCGCGGTGCTATGGATTCCCTTTCCCCTCGCTATGCATTCGTCCGGGAATGATAACCCCCACCTGTCATCCCCGAGACAAGCCCGTTCAGACAGGCTCACGTTCGATCAAGGCGGGCTTGCCGATCTGCAGGACGGTCAAACGTTTCAATTCACCCGTGCGGGTGGTCCAATCGATCGATTGTCCGAGCGGGAGCCCGATGAGGGCGGTTCCGATCGGCGTCAGCACTGAGATCCTTCCCTTCGAAATGTCGGCCTCGTGCGGATAAACCAGGGTGACCGTCTGCACCCGCCCTGTCGTGTCGTCACGGAAATCGACTTCGCAGCCCATACGGACAGCATCAATACGCTGCTTCCCTTCAGGCAGAATGTGAGCCCGGTCGAGTTCCTCGGCGAGCTCCCGCGCCACATCCGGCACCGTGTGCAGGGCCGCTTCGGCAAGAGCTGAAAGCTTCTCGTGATCGACCGTGGTCAGAGTGATCCGTGGCTTTGTGGTACGCGCTGTTCTTTTAGTCATTCGATGCCTCCTGTTCTTGAAGGTGCTGCGGCGTAAGATGCGGCAGCGGAAACCGGGATCGGCATGAGAGCCCGGTGGTCTGTGGGGTTAAGTTGAAGCCCTCGGGCCTCAGGTATTGCGCTGTGTGCTCGTTCCGCCGATTAGGGAATTCGGAGGCGGAGAGCGCTGTTGATCTGGCCCGTGGACGGATCCCGTCTTCTCGCAGCGGAATGCACGCTTGAAGGGATGAGCGACGTGTCGCCGTGCCGGATGAGCCCGCATGCGGTCTCACAAGATGTCCAAGGGTTCAGACGATCTGGAGCGCCCCGAACTCGGAGCGCAGACGCGCGTTGAGCTCGGGGCTACTGGCCCGCGATGAGATTACCTGCCCGATGCAGGCCACGACGGTATGGCACGAGGCTCAACATGATGAGCCGAGGCTCCTACACCTCGTTGTGTTTGTCAAATGACGACCAGGCTGCAGTTCCCAAGACGTGGACGCCGCAACATGTGCGGTCGTGATGGGGAGAGACTGGTACGCCGAGGTCATCCCCGGCGAGCGAAGCGAGGGGAGGGGATCCACTGACCTGCGCTCTGGCCGGGAATGACAGTCACCACGTCATGGCCGGGCCTGTCCCGGCCATCCCGACCCTGTGAAGCACTGCGCCTCTCGG
>KI912026.1:93616-96592 GCA_000517005.1 Microvirga lupini | reverse complement strand
TTCTCCCCATGGGAGAGGTACACTGGCGCCATGCTTGCCAAACGATCCCGGAGCGGCTTCGCCGTCCGGGATGACAGAGTGAGACAAATTGGGGATCATAGACACAGGCTGGCGATGACATTGAGGGGCATTCCCGGATCGGCGTTCACGTTCCGCCCGGTCGGACACGGACATTGTGGGCGAGCAATGGTGCGCCCCTGTTCTCCGTTCGACGGAAATTCACATTCCCGCCCCTCCTGACCTATATGATCTCGGGATCGAGGCTCATACTGCCTTGACCTGAGGCGCGCGATCCACCATGAGGGTCTGCAAGGTTTTTGACCCAACCCTGGCCTTGCGCCGGGGTTTTTTATGTGAGGCTTGAGCGATGGCGAACGTGGTTGTCGTGGGCGCCCAGTGGGGCGACGAAGGCAAGGGCAAGATCGTCGATTGGTTGTCCGAACAGGCGGACGTGGTCGTGCGGTTCCAGGGCGGTCACAATGCCGGCCATACCCTCGTGATCGGCGACAAGGTCTACAAGCTCTCGCTCTTGCCCTCCGGGGTCGTGCGTCCGGGCAAGCTCTCCGTCATCGGCAACGGCGTCGTGCTCGATCCGCATGCGCTGGCCGGCGAGGTGGAGCGGCTCGCCGAGCAGGGCGTCTCGATCACCCGCGAGAACCTGCGCGTGGCCGAGAATGCCACGCTGATCCTCTCCATCCACCGCGAGCTCGACGCGCTGCGCGAAAGCGGCAGCGCTGGCACGAAGATCGGCACCACCAAGCGCGGCATCGGCCCGGCCTACGAGGACAAGGTCGGCCGCCGCGCCATCCGCCTCATGGACCTCGCCGATCTCTCAGCTTTGCCCGAGAAGATCGAGCGGCTGCTCACGCATCACAATGCGCTGCGCCGCGGCTTCGGCCTCGACGAGTTCGAGCCGAAGGCGATCTACGAGGAGCTGGCTTCGGTCGCCCCGAAGGTCCTGCCCTACATGGATGCCGTGTGGCGCCTCCTCGACGACGAGCGCCGCGCCGGCAAGCGCATCCTGTTCGAGGGCGCGCAGGGCGCGCTGCTCGATGTCGACCACGGCACTTATCCCTTCGTCACTTCCTCCAACACGGTGGCAGGCCAGGCGGCGACCGGCTCGGGCCTCGGCCCGGGCGGCGTCGGCTATGTGCTTGGCATCGCCAAGGCCTATACGACCCGCGTGGGCGAGGGACCGTTCCCGACCGAGCTGTTCGACGAGACTGGCGAGCTGATCGGCCAGAAGGGCAAGGAATTCGGCGTGGTCACGGGCCGCAAGCGCCGCTGCGGCTGGTTCGATGCCACTCTCGTGCGCCAGACGGTGCGCACCTCCGGCATCGATGGCATCGCGCTCACCAAGCTCGATATCCTCGACGGCTTCGAGACGCTCAAGATCGGCGTCGGGTACAAGCTCGATGGCGAGACCATCGACTACTTCCCGGCCAGCCAGGGCGCTCAGGCACGCGTCGAGCCGATCTATGAAGAGATCGAAGGCTGGAGCGGATCGACCGCAGGCGCGCGCTCCTGGGCTGACCTACCGGCACAGGCCATCAAGTATGTCCGCCGCGTCGAGGAATTGATCGGAGCGCCCGTCGCCGTGCTCTCCACCTCGCCAGAGCGTGACGACACAATCCTCATGAAGAACCCCTTTGAGGGTTGACGACGGAGCCACGGCGGGTCATTCCCAAAGAGAAATGGCAGATTATTACCCTCTCATCGCACGGGCCGTCGAAGGCTTGCCCGAGCAAACCCCCGACAAGCGGCACGCCGTCTACGAGCGTGCCCGCACGGCTCTGATCGCGCAGTTGCGTACGCTCGATCCGCCGCTGACCGAGGCGGAGATCCAGCAGGAGGGCCGCTCCCTCGATGAGGCCATCGCCCGGGTTGAGGCGGATTACGCTGCGCCTCCGGCCGGTTTCAATACCGATGCCGTCTCGACCACGCCGGCCGACGACCAGCCGGCGCACGGAGGATCTCGGGGCACAGGCTCGGTCCATGGTTTGCGCGCTCCTGCTCCTCAAGCCGCCGAGGAGGAAGAGGCCGAAGACGCCTATGCCGAGCCGGCGGTGGCACGGCCCAAGATCGACAGCCGTCCTCATCCGGCCATGCAGCGCAAGGGACGAACCCGGACCATCATCTTCGGATCGGTTCTGGTGCTCGTGATCGCGGCGATTGCCGCCTTCGCCTTCCTGTGGCGCGACAAGCCCGAGGACCTCGCTCCCGAGGCACCCGTCGCCCAGGCGCCGCAGCCGGCTCCGGCCGATTCCAAGATCAACGAGCGGGTCGGCGGTCAGGCTCCTCCGACGACCGCTCCGGCGCCCCGCCAGGAGGTGGGTGTGGCGCAGCGCGCGGTCTTCTACGAGGAGGATCCCACCAATCCGCAGACCCCCAAGGCGCAGGTCGGGCGCGTGACGTGGCGTCTTGAGGACGTGAATCCCGGTCAGGGCCAGCCTCTCGAGAAAGCGGTCAGCGCCCTAATTGAGGTACCCGATGCCGGGTTGACGATGCGCATGATGCTGAGGCGCAACCTCGACGCGACGCTGCCGGCCTCCCATACGGTCGAACTCACCTTCACGACCCGCGAAGGCGATGCGAACCGTGTCATCCGGGATGTGGGCCTGCTGCAGTTCAAGGATGAGGAAGCCGCTCGCGGAACTCCGGTTGCCGGGCTTCCGGTACCGGTGCGCGAGAACCTGTTCCTGATCGGCCTCTCCAATCTGCAGGTCGATGTGGCACGCAACACCCAGCTGTTCGTGCGCCGCAACTGGATCGACCTGCCGGTGCGGATGGCATCCGGCCAGCGCGCGATCCTGAGCTTCGAGAAGGGCGGCTCCGGCACCCAGATCCTCAACGACGCTTTCAATCAGTGGCAGTAGGACGGGCAACCGGCTCGACAACAAAAAGCCGCGCTCGATGCGCGGCTTTTTAATTTAGTGCTATCACGATCAACGCGTTAAGCGTCGGCCGACGAGGTTT
>KI912026.1:79644-93516 GCA_000517005.1 Microvirga lupini | reverse complement strand
TGTAGCCATATCTTCTCCTCCTTTGGCTCCCTCACCACGAGGCAAGCCTGAGGCGGCCCCCCTCCATGGCCGGCCGCCCTGCCCCCTATATAAGCGGTTCAACCTTGTCCGAATAGAGGCGTCAGGCTTCAAGACGTGGTGAACGCTCGAGAGTCGCAAGGGTGCCAACGTGACCTAATTTTGCGACCGATTGACGCTAAATTTCAGCCCGCAAAGCCTGGAGAAGCGCAGCCATATCCGCGGGGAGGGGGCTCTCGAAACGCAGGAATTCTCCGCTGCGCGGATGCTCGAAACCGAGGATGGCAGCATGCAGGGCCTGCCGGTTCAAAGCCTTCAGCGCCTCCCTCTGCGGTTCCGAGAGGCGGTTCGCCTTGGTCTTGAAGCCCGAGCCGTAGGTCGCATCGCCCAGGAGCGGATGGCCGAGATGGGCCATATGGACCCGGATCTGGTGCGTGCGTCCCGTCTCCAGCTCGCATCGGACCAGGCTGGCCGTGGGGTTGGCAGGAGGCAGGCCCTCCAGAACCTCGTAATGGGTGATGGCATAGCGGCCACGATCCTCTCCCACCACGACGATCTTCTCGCGGTTGTGGGTGCTGCGGGCGAGCGCCGCCTCCACGGTTCCCCGCCGCCGCTCGGGCACGCCCCAGAGGATTGCCAGATAGGCGCGCTCCAAGGGTCCGGTCCGGCCGTGATCCGCGAATTGCGCTGCGAGCGCCTGATGGGCGAGGTCGTTCTTGGCGACCACCAGAAGGCCCGACGTATCCTTGTCGAGGCGATGGACGATGCCGGGGCGCTTCACGCCGCCGATGCCTGAGAGGCTCTCCCCGCAATTGGCGATGAGGGCGTTCACCAGAGTGCCGGAATCGTGCCCGGCCGCCGGATGGACCACGAGACCAGGAGGTTTGTCGATGACGATCACGTCGTCATCCTCGTACACGATGGTGAGATCGATCGCCTCGCCGGCAGGCTCCGCGGGCACGGGCGGCGGCACTCTCAGCATGATCCGGACGCCCCCTGCCACCTTCCGGTTCGGATCGAGGACCCGCACGTCGTCGACGGCCACGTGACCGTCGCGAATGAGCGCCTGCAGGCGGCTTCGCGACAGATCCGCCTTAAGGCGTGCCAGCACCCGATCGAGCCGGTCTGCCGCCATGCCGTCTTCCAAGAGCCATTCCTGTTGCGTCGCGTCGTCCACCGCATCCTCGTTTAACCTGGGCCGTTCGCTTTTTTCAGCAAAAGGACTTGAAGGGATTCGGAAGGGTGGTTATACGAGCGGCCTCAACCTTGCTAGCTCCCTTCGTCTAGCGGTCTAGGACGTCGCCCTCTCACGGCGAAAACAGGGGTTCGAGTCCCCTAGGGAGCGCCAAAGGTTCGATAGATCGGCCTCGCTCGCGCGAGGCTTTTTCTTTTCTGGGCATCGGTAACCCAACGCCGCCCGCAAGAGCGGCGGGTTCTGCAGGCGCGCACTGAGAAGATTTGCCGGCAGCCGCGGTGGCTCCGGGGCGGCAGGCGCCGCCCCATCTGCATGCTCTCACTCGGCAGGTGTCAGGCGAGCCGTCGGCGACGACGCGATGTCACGGGCCGGACGGAAGACGAAATAGGCGAACAGAAGCATTGCGGCGAGCACGATCAGGGATGCGATCGCGGCAACCGGGTCGAAAGCCGTGTAGCCGAGATGCAGGGCGGCCACGGCAATGGTCAGGATGGCGGTGCCGATCAACCAGACGATGACCTGGATCAGGGCCAGACGGCTCGTATCGAGGGCCGGGCGGCGCTCGTAATAGATGCCGAAGAGGAACAGCGACACCCATCCGAGCAGGTTCAGGTGCGCATGGGCGGGCATGATCGAATGGTCCTGGGATATCGCCATCCCGATGCCCATCGCCATGCCTGCGATGACGGATAGAACGGCAAGTTTAAAGCTGAGCGAGGATGCAGTCATCGAGGTCCTCATGAAAGTATTCCCTGGTTGGTTTGCTTTCGTTTTTACTACAACCGAGAGCACAATGTCCGATGTGTGGAAAATCACAACAAATATTCGATGTTATTGATGGTTTATTTGTTATTTAATAACGCAAGCATCGGTAGTCATGCACGGATCGCCGTGCCTTCGATGCCCTGAAGGGCGATAAAGAAACGGCCCGCATCCTGCGGGCCGTCGAAGCAACTCTCTCAAAGATCCGCTACCAGAAATCAGCTGCGTTGGGTCACCCGCTCCTTGCGGGAATCTGATGTCTTCTGCTTCCAGCCTTTGGCCTTCTTCCAGGACGGTCTCATACGGGCTTTCCGGGCCATCGACAGCTCCTACGGCTTCATGCGGCCTTCCGTCCTCGGGCGTCCGGGATCGGCTTTCTCCATGCCTTCGCGCTGATCGTTCTCATTCAGGCGACGATCGCTTGCGAAACGGCCGTCTCGATGCCGACGATCGGAGTTGGCCTGGGTCGGGTGCACGATGCTGGTGCTCACGCTCCGCTCGGCCAAGTCCGAAGCGTGCTCCTCAGCCTTGCCGGCCATGGGCTCACCCCTTGTTCTGAATATCGCTGCGATGCGCGCCGGCTCCCATGCCTTGCCTGTCTTCGAGCGCATGTTCGCAGCGCTCCACATGGCTTGCCGCGCGCTGCTGCATCTCCTGCGTGTTGTGGCACGGGTTCTCGATCTCCTGATGGCAGAACTGGCACTTCATGACGGCCTCCTTTGCAGCATGAACAGGAGGCCAACGTGGAGGCGAAGTCAGGGTTCCGCTCCTCAAGCGCCTGCTTCATGGCGAAGCTTCGAGAACGTCGGGTTCTTCAATCTCAGCTATAGAGATAACGCGGCAGCCAGAGGCCGATCTCCGGGAAGATGTAGAACATCGCCATGGCAACGATGACGAGGAACAGAAACGGCATGACCCCTGCGAAAATGTCGTTGATGCTCACATGCGGCGGCGCGATGCCCTTCAGATAGAAAGGTGCCATGGCGACCGGCGGCGACAGGAACGATGTCTGAATGTTGAGCGCAATCAGAATACCGAAGAAGATCGGATCGATGCCGAAATTGTCGAGGAGCGGCAGGAAGATCGGCACGAAGATCACGACGATTTCCGTCCATTCCAACGGCCAGCCGAGCACGAAGATGATCACCTGCGTCAGGATGAGGAACCAGAAGGGGGAGAGGTTCAGATGCGTGACGAAGGCCTCGATCGGCTGATGGCCGCCGAGGAAGGCGAAGATCGAGGAGAAGATGAAGGAGCCCACGAAGAGCCAGCACACCATGGCCGATGTGCGCGCGGTCAGGATCACCGATTCCTTCAGCTTGCCGAACGAGAGCGAGCGATAGGCCGCCGCAAGCAGAAGGCTGCCGAGCGCGCCCACGGCGGCGGCCTCGGTGGGAGTCGCTATGCCGAAGAAGATCGCGCCGAGCACGGAGAGGATGAGTAGCGCGAGCGGGAAGAACGAGGTCGCCAGCGACCAGACGATTTTTGCGAGCGGGACCTTGCGTTCTTCCAGGGGCAGTTTCGGCGCAAGACTCGGATTGAGGGCGCAGCGGATGAGCACGTAGAGCGTGTAGAGCCCGGCGAGCATCAGGCCCGGAAAGAGGGCGCCGGCATAGAGCTTGGGCACGGACACGCCGGCCGTCGCGCCGTAGAGGATCAGCATCACGCTGGGCGGGATGAGAATGCCGAGGCAGCCGCCGGCGCAGACCACGCCGGCCGAAAGGCGTATGTCATATCCGGCGCGCAGCATGGCCGGGAAGGCGAGAAGGCCCATAAGGGTCACGACCGCACCGACGATGCCCGTTGCGGTGGCGAACATGGCGCAGGTTATCAGCGTCGCGATAGCGAGCGAGCCGGGAAGTCCGCCGACAGCGATCTGGATCGAATGGAACAGGCGATCGAGAATATTCGCTCGCTCGATGATGTAGCCCATGAAGACGAAGAGCGGGATCGCCACGAGCGTGTCGTTCGTCATCACCGAATAGGCACGCTGCACGACGAGGGCAAACACGATGTCGCCCATGGCGAAGTAGCCGAAGCCGAAGCCCAAAGCCATCAGCGTGAATGCGATGGGAAATCCGAACATGATGAAAACCACGAACAGGCCGAGCATCAGCACGCCCAGTTCGGGATTTCCCAGCCCCCACGATGCCAGCATCAGACAGTTCCCTTCGTAAGGCCTTGTTGTTCGGCTTGTTCGAGAATGAGCTTCTCGGTTTCTTCGACGTCATGAAGCCGTGGCGGCCACTCGCCTTGGCGCAGGCAGGCGATGCAGCGGATGACCTCCGCCACGCCCTGAAACGCCATCAGCACGCCCACGATGGGAATGAGCGCCTTGAACGGATAGATCGGCGGCCCATTGGGCGAGTTCATCGAATGCTCGTTCATCAGCCAGGACATCTGCGTGAACGGCAAGCCGGCGTAAACGAGGGCGAGGATGCCAGGAAAGAAGAACAGGAAATAGAGCACAAGGTCCAATCCCGCCTGCCGCCGAGGCGGCCAAGTGCGGTAGAGAAAGTCGCCTCTCACATGGCTGTTGCGGGCCAGCGCGTAGGGGCCGGCCACCATGAAGAGCAGACCGTAAAGCATGTAGCTCGCATCAAACGCCCACTCGGTTGGAGCGCGCAGCACGTAGCGCGAGAACACCTCGTAGCAGACGGCGAAGGTCAGAGCGACGATCGACCAGGCGACCGTTTTACCGATGAACGTGTTGATGCGGTCGATGAAATAGACGAAGCGCATGGATCGAAGCCCTTTCACGAGCCTTCGGAATGTGCTGCGAGGGCGGCATTCGTCGTGCCACCCTCGCATTTGAAAAGAACCCTTCAGATGGGAACAGGCTCCCGCACCATTCTTCAGGTCGTCTTGAAGAAGTGGTCGTAGGCCATGTCGCGCGAAGGTTCGTTCAGGCGCTCATAGGCGTAGGTGCGCTGCACCCAGGCCTTCTGGCTGTCGATCACCTTCTTGAAGAACGGATCCTTCGAGAACTCGTCGATGACCTTGTTCCAGGCATCGAGCTGGACCTTCAGCATCGAGTCGGGCGTCTTCATCACCTTGACGCCGCGGGCGCGGATGGCCTCGAGATCCTTCGAGTAGCGGTCGAGAGCCTTCCAAGACATGTCCGCCGATGCCGCCTCGGCGCCATATTTGATAATGGCCTTCAGCTCGGCCGGAAGCGCGTCGTACTTCGTCTTGTTGAAGATGAGCTCGAACGTCTCACCGGATTGGTGATAGCTCTGGAGCATCAGGTTCTTCGACACGTCGGGGAAGCCGGCACAAGGTCCGAGGACGGGTTGTTGAACTCGGCACCGTCGATGACGCCGCGCTCAAGAGCCGGCACGATCTCGCCGCCTGCAAGGATGGTGACCGCAGCGCCGAGCTGGCGGTTGAGGTCGGCCGCAAGACCGACGGTGCGATACTTCAGTCCCTTGAAGGCGTCGGCCGATGTCACTTCGCTCTTGAACCAGCCGAGGGGCTGTGCCGGCATGGGGCCGGAGAGGAAGCCGACGATGTTGAGCTTCAGGATCTGGTTCTGCAGCTCGTTGTAGAGATCGTAGCCGCCGCCATAGTTCATCCAGCCGAGGAACGAGTTGGCGTTCCAGCCGAAGGACGGGCCCGTGCCGAAGAGCGCGAAGGCTTTGTTCTTGCCGTACCAATAGGCGGCGACGCCATGGCCGCCGTCGAGGATGCCGGCATGGACGGCGTCCTGCAGCTGGAAGGCCGGGACGACTGCACCGGAGGCGAGAACGTCCAGCTTCAGACGTCCTCCGGACATATCGTTCACGCGTTTGGCGAAGTCGTTGCAGAATTCGTGGAAGATGTCCCGGTTCGGCCAGGTCGACTGGAATTTCCATGTAGCCGTCTGGGCTCTGGATACCTGGGGAGCCGCAACCGTTGCTGCTGCTCCCAAGCCGGCAACCTGAAGGAACCGGCGGCGAGATTGCTTGGATGAACCCGAAACCTTTGACGCAGGCGATTTGTCTTTCTTCACAGTTTCCTCCCTCACCCCCTCATTGTTGTGAAGGACCGCGTTTTCTTATGACGGAACGCGTTATTCCTCGATCGATGGTGCGTCATTTTGGCAGGGCGTGCAAGTAGGGTGGCTGAAATCTGGGACATGCTGCGACAGAGAGTAAAGTTTTACTTTCCAACACCAAGCAGATGCTACGACGTTAGTCGTAGATCCTTTGCCGTGCAGGCGACGTCCGGATGCGGGCTTCCCGTTCCCCGGGGCAGGAACCAAGAGCCCTGTGGCCTGTTCACATCCATGCGCCATGAGGCGCAATCGCTAGGCTACCTCGAAGAAGCAATCGTACTCTTCTTTCGAGCGTCTCCGAACGGAGATTCACATGAGAACTGCTTTCATTCTGGCTGCCGGCCTCACCCTTTTCGCGACAGGTGCATGGAGCCAGGAATCATCGCGAGATCGTGATGATTTCGACCGTGGAACTTGGCGTGAGAGCCGCGACGGTTGGGATCGCGACAGGGATCGCCGTCGCGGTCCGATGATGCGGCATGACGATGACGATCAGGATGATCGTTCCGAGCGCGGCGCTCGCTTCTTCCTGCGCAGCGGCGACACGCAGCTTCGCGTTGTCTGCGGTAATCGGGAATCGACCCAATCCTGTGTCGATGCAGCTCTGCGCATGTTCGATCGGGTGCAATCTCAGCAGGGAACGACCACCAGAGCACCAACAACTCCGGCTCCCTCCCAGCCCCCTCAATAAACGGGCTTAAGGACCCGAGGGGCCATGGATCGAGAGACTTCCCGAGGAGGCGCGAGCTTTCCAGTTTCAGCCGGCATCTTCTTCGGTCTCGGCCTCGGCGGATTCTTCGACGGGATCGTCCTGCATCAGCTGCTCCAGTGGCATCATATGGTCACGGCTGCCGGCTATCCGCCCGACAGCCTTGAAAACCTGAAGGTCAACACGTTCTGGGATGGGCTCTTTCATGCGCTCACCTACGTGTTCGTCGCAATTGGGCTGGGGCTTCTCTGGCGGGCCGCAAGGCGCACCCATCTCCGCTGGTCGAGCAAGCTGCTCTTCGGGACATTGCTGATAGGCTTCGGCCTGTTCAACCTGGCTGAGGGCGTCATCAACCATCAGATCCTCGGTCTCCATCACGTCAACGAAACCGTGCCTCGGGAACAATGGATCTATTGGGACCTTGGCTTCCTGATCTGGGGCGCCGCTATGTTGTTGATCGCCGGCTGGCTTCTTCTCCGCTCAGGCCAGCGTGAAACCCGTTCCCAGCAACAGGAGCAGGCCGAACTCACGCGCATTCGAGGGCGCGGGTAAGGTCTGCCAGCAAATCGTCACGGTGCTCCAGTCCGACGGACAGGCGAACCAGCCCGTCCGGGATGCCCATCTCCGTCCGCTGCTCCGGAGTGAAGCGCTGGTGGGTGGTCGTTGCCGGATGGGTGACGAGGCTTTTTGCATCGCCGAGATTGTTCGAAATTCGGATCAGCTTCAGCGCATTCAGGAAACGGAAGGCGGTCTCCTTGCCGCCTTTCACCTCAAGGGCAATCATCGTAGAGCCACCGCTCATCTGACGCCGGATCAGCTCGGCTTGGGGATGGTCGGCACGTCCCGGATAGATCAGCCGTCGGATCTTGGGGTGATCATGGAGAGAATCCGCGAGATAGCCTGCCGTCGCGGTCTGCTTCTCGACCCGCAAGGGGAGCGTCTCCAATCCTTTCAGGAGCACCCAGGCATTGAAGGGCGAGATCGACGGCCCCGTCATGCGCAGGAACTGCTGCATCTTCGTTTCGATAAATTCGGTGGAAGCCAGGATCACGCCGCCCAGACATCGGCCCTGCCCATCGATGTGCTTGGTGGCGGAATAGACGACGCAATCGGCCCCCAGGGCGAGGGGCTTCTGGAAGAGGGGAGTGGCAAAGACGTTATCGACGGTCAGCGTCGCGCCCGCCTCATGTGCGATGGCGGCGACGGCGGCGATGTCGATGATCTCAAGGCTCGGGTTGGTCGGCGTTTCGAGCAGAAAGGCTTTCGTTTCCGGCCGGACCGCCCGCGCCATTGATTGAGCTCCGTTCCATCGACCAGGGTGCAGTCGACACCGAAGCGGGGCAGGAAATCCTCCACCACCCACCGGCAGGAACCGAAAAGGGCGCGCGCCGCGACCACATGGTCTCCGGCCTGGACCTGTCCGACGATCGCGGCCGTCACGGCGGCCATGCCGCTCGCCGTGGCGCGGGCCGCCTCCGCCCCTTCAAGCGAAGCGATGCGTTGCTCGAAAGCATCCACGGTCGGATTGGAGTAGCGGCTGTAGCTGTAGCCGGGCTCCTCGTTCAGGAAGCGCCTCTCGGCGCTTTCCGCGCTCTCGTAGACGAAACCTTGGGTCAGGAAGAGCGCTTCCGACGTCTCGCCGAAGGGCGTGCGTTGATGGCCCTCGTGAACGAGGCGGGTTTCCAGATGATAATCGGGTTTCTGAAACGAGGTCATGAACCAATCTTACGGCTGTTCTTTAAAAAGAACAATCGTCTTCTTTCGCGGAAAGTTTCACTTGATCCCTTTCCGATAGCGGTCCTCAGCGCGCGACTTCCTTGCGAGCTTCCTCGATCAGCCGCTTCACGCAGGGCTCGAGGGAGGAGCGCCATGGCGGGAGAACCACCTCGTGAGCCTCCTTCAGCTTTCTGCAGTCGAGCCTGGAATTGGCGGGCCGTCTGGCCGGCGTCGGATAATCGGCCGTTGCGATCGGCCGGACCTTGGCCGAAGGGCCGCCGAACCGGGCCGACAGGGCGAAGATCTCCGTGGCGAATTCGGCCCAGCTCGCAAAGCCCGTACCCGTCATGTGAAACAGACCGCGCAGGCCTCGGTCCTCGGGCTTTTCGAGCAGGTTGCGGCTGACCGCAAAAATGCCGTCGGCAATGTCGAGGGCGCTTGTCGGCGACCCATACTGGTCGCCGACCACGCCGAGTTCCTCGCGGTCGGCGGCAAGGCGCAGCATGGTCTTCACGAAATTCTTGCCGAAGGGGCTGTAGACCCAGGCGGTGCGCAGGATGACATGGTTCTCCGCCTCGGCGGCGACGGCCTCCTCGCCCAGAAGCTTCGAGGCACCGTAGGCTCCCAGCGGAGAGACGGGATCGTCCTCGCGGTAGGGGCGGTCGGACGTGCCGTCGAAGACGTAATCGGTGGACAGGTGGATGACCGGCACGTTCATCGCGGTGGCTGCGCCGGCAACGACACCCGCGCCGATGCCGTTGATGGCCTCGGCCAGTTCGGGATCGGATTCCGCCTGATCCACGGCCGTGTAGGCGGCGGCATTCACGATTACGTCGCCGCCGGTCTCGATCAGGGCGTCCTCTATGCCTGACGGATCGGCAAGATCGAGCTTGGGGCGGCCGACAAGCACGACCTGCGCACCATGGGCCCGCGCACGTTCCGCCAGAGCACGCGCGACCTGTCCTTCCTTGCCGACGACGATGATACGCATGGACACTCGCAATCCTTTTTGATGGTGCAAGCGGCCCTATCGGAACAGGGCCGCCCAAGCAAGATCAGTTGCCGATGGCAACGCCTTCGCGGCGGCTGTCGGCGCCGCCGATCAGCCCGGCCGGTGTCACGACGATAGCATGGATGCCGGAATTCTGGTCGATCAGCTTGACCTCGTGACCCTTCGCTTCGAGCGCGGCCTTCCACCCTTCGGCTTCCGTGCCGGCTTCCAGTTCGGTCGGGCCGTTGCGGCTGCCCACATTGGGAAGATCAGCAGTCACCTGGGGATCGAGTTTCCAATCCAGGATGCCCACGAGGGTCTTGACCACGTAGTTGATGATCAGGCTGCCGCCCGGCGAGCCGACGACCGCATAGAGCTTGCCGCTGCCGTCGAGCACGATGGTCGGCGCCATGGAGGAGCGGGGGCGCTTGCCCGCCTCGACGCGATTGGCGATGGGCTTGTCGTCCTCCGTCGTGGCGAAGGAAAAATCCGTCAGCTCGTTGTTGAGCAGGAAACCGCTCTTCGTCATCAGCCTCGCGCCGAAACCGTCCTCGATCGTCGTCGTCATCGACACCGCGTTGCCGTTGCGATCCACGATGGAGATGTGGCTCGTGCCGAATTCAATGCCCTCGGATGGCCCCCACAGGAAGGTCTTTTGGAACGGCGGATCGCCGGGCTTTGCCTTGCCCATGGATTTGTTCGGGTCGATCAGGGCGGCGCGGCTCCTGATATAGCCCGGGTCGGTCAGACCCTTGACTGGCACATTCACGAAGGCAGGATCGGCCAGGAAGAGCGCCCGGTCCGCATAGGCGAGGCGGCCCGCTTCTGCGATCCAGTGTACGGCATCCGGTCCGGGCTTGAGGGATGCCATGTCCTGCGTTTCAAGCACGCCCATGATCTGCTGCACCGCGACTTGGCCCGAGCTCGGCGGACCCATGCCACAGATCCTGTAGGTCCGGTAGTTTCCGCATACGGCATCGCGCTCCTGGACCTTGTACCCTTTCAGATCGTCCAGGGTCATGTCGCCCGGATTCGTAGGATGGCCGGTCACGGTCGTCACGATGTCCTGCGCGATCTCGCCCGTGTAGAAGGCATCTGCACCCTTGTCGGCGAAGGTGCGCAGCGTCTTGGCGAAGGCCGGGTTCTTGAGAACGGTCCCGACCGCTTTCGGCTTGCCGTCGGCCTCGTAGAAATAAGCGCGCGCCACCGGATCGTTCTGGAGATATTTCTCCTGTGTCAGAAGGCCGTTGAGGCGTGGTGAGATCGCGAAGCCTTCTTCGGCGAGACGGGCCGCCGGTTCGATCACCTGAGCCCAGGAAAGCTTGCCCCAGTTCTTATGCGCCGCTTCCAGAAGGCGCAGCGTGCCCGGAACACCGACCGAGCGGCCGCCGACCACGGCATCGTAGAATATCATCGGCTTGCCGTCTGGCCCAAGAAAGCGTTCGGGCTTGGCTGCGGCCGGGGCCGTTTCGCGCCCGTCGAGCGTGGCCATGGTCTTCCCATCCCAGAAGACCATGAAGGCTCCGCCGCCGATCCCGGAACTCTGCGGCTCGACGAGATTGAGAACAAGCTGAACGGCAATGGCCGCATCGACGGCGCTGCCGCCGGCAGCGAGAATTTCCCGGCCTGCCTGGGCAGCCAAGGGATTGGCGGCGGCAACCATGTCTTTCGTTGCCGTACCGGCAGGCTTGAGCGTACGCCCCGTGGGGGCCTCGGGAGCGGGAGCGAGGGCTTGAGCGAAAACCGGTGCAGACAAGGGAAGACTGGCAAGAAGGCCGAGGCCGAACAAACCTCGACGAAGAGCGCTCCGAGTGATCATGCTGATAAACTCCCTCTTCTGGCGCTGAACCGAACGGTCTGGGGTGAGCCTAACAAAGGTTCATCCCTTTGCGCCACTTCCATTGATTCAAGGAGAAGAAGAAATTCTGCTTCTGCTGCGCTGCAATATCACACTCCTGTCACTCTTTTCGGGCAGGGTGCGATTCGTGATGCGAGTAAGGGAGCAGGCCATGTACTCATATAATCTGTTCCGAAGTACGAAACCGGACGGACTGGTCTGTGCTGTCCCGGAAGAACGCTCTGTTCCTCCCTTCGTCGTCGAGCCGTATTGGGAGTTCGGCGGGCGGATCGAAGGTCAGGAGGCGCCCCTCGGCTTTGACCGGAAGGCCGCTGTGGAAGGCGTTCGTTTCAACGGTTTCTATCTTTTCGCCAGCTTTCAGAAGGACCGCCCAGGCGAGTAAGGTCTGGCGGCCCTTCGCACGTGTCCAGCGTCCCGGCTGGCATGCCGGAGAGACTAAAGAAAATCGATACGGTTCGGATCGACTCTTGATCTTGGGCGGCACCTGCTTTCTATCTTGCTGATCATTGCGCCCGCCGCTTCGCATCATTGATTCGATTGTGAATTCCTCCCTCGCTCTCATCTGGACCATCACGGCTGCAACCACCCTGCTGCAGGCCGGCAATGGTCTGCTTCAGGCGCTCATGCCCCTTCGCATGCAGGCCGAGGGGATCTCCGTCGCCTCCATCGGCGTCGTGGCAGCGGCTTACGGGCTCGGCTTCTCGACAGGCTGTTTCCTGGCCCCGAGCTTCATTCGTCACGTGGGTTATATTCGGGCCTTCGCCAGCCTCGCGGCCATGGTGTCCGTCCTGGTGCTCATGATGACTCAAGCTCACTCGACCTTGGCCTGGCTCATCCTGCGCGGGCTGACGGGCGTGACGCTGGCCTGCATCTTCACCGTGACCGACGGCTGGATCAGCGCCCGCGCCACATCGAGCCATCGTGGGCGGATCCTGTCGATCTACATGATCTGCACCAAGGTCGCCCTGATGCTGTCCCCGCTCGGGATCGGCTTCGGTGATATCCGCATGGACGGATTGTTCATGACTGTGAGCGCTCTGATTACCCTTTCGCTCCTTCCCATTGCGGCAACCACGACGAAGGAGCCGGCTGCGCCGCAGGGTGTGCGGATCGAGGTGAGAAAGCTGTTTGCGACGGCCCCTTCGGCGGTGGTCGGTGCCTTCGTGGTCGGCTTGGTCAATGGCCCGGTGATCGCCATCACACCGGTCTTCGGCGTCAGCATCGGGTTGAGCCAGGACCAAGCCGCCGCGCTTCTGTTCGCCTTGCAGGCCGGCAGCCTCGCAATGCAATGGCCGCTCGGATGGCTCTCCGA
The DNA here is from genome assembly GCA_000517005.1 of Microvirga lupini. Taxonomy (GTDB): domain Bacteria; phylum Pseudomonadota; class Alphaproteobacteria; order Rhizobiales; family Beijerinckiaceae; genus Microvirga; species Microvirga lupini. The sequence goes on along the minus strand of KI912026.1, from coordinate 80,919 downwards.
CCGGGCGGACCGACGCTATGTGATTGCGGGGCTCGCTGCGGGAACGAGCCTTATCTCGCTTCTGATCCTGTGGGCGAGCGCGCAGGGCGCGAATTTGCTGATCTTGTGGTCCTTCGCAGCCTGGGGTGGTCTGGCCTTGTGCATCTACTCCGTCTGCGTGGCCCATGCCTGCGATATCGTGGATCCGGGGCAGATCGTCTCCACCGTCGGCACATTGCTGTTTTCCTGGGCCGCAGGCGTCACCGTCGGACCTCTGTTCGGCGCGGCGGCGATGGAAATGATGGGACCGAGAGGACTGTTCATCTACTCGGCCATCGCCTCGCTGGGGCTCGTCGTCTTCATCATGATGCGAATCGTCCAGGTGCAGCGTTCTCCCGCAAAGGGAGGCTTTGCGGATATCGCACCTACCAGCTCCGCCGCGGCGAGCCTGACGCCCCGAGCAGACATCAATCCCGTTGAAGACCAGGCTTCGACATCGAACAATTCGCGCGAGCCGGAAGAGACCGATCAGAAGCCGGAAGAATCTGCCGTGGCCAAGGCCGATACCGCCTCGTAACGATTGAGACGCTTGTCGATCATGTCGTCGATCTTGTCGTAGACCTCGGCCACGCTGAGTTGGCGGGTCTTCTTGCCGTCCTTGGTGAAGAACAGCGATTTGTTGGACTTCGCGGCGGCCGGGAAGGCGTCGCGTGCACCTTTCTTCGGGGTGTCGTCCACCAGCGCGATGAACCTGCTCGCACTATCGACTCCGAAGAAGTGAGAGAGATAGAACTCCGAACGGCTGAGCTGGCGTCCGAGCTTGGCTTCGATCTTCGCCTTGTCGCGCTTCATCATCTCGGCCGCCATGAGGGCCGAGACGTACGGATTCCGGCGCAGGCCCAGGATGTGCTGGCGCATCGTCGCGTCCGCGACATCGATCCTTGCGCCCGAGCCTGTGATCGCCTCGGCTTCGGCTATCAGGCCGTGCATGGGGCCGAACGATTTCACGGCCTCCAGCCATGTGCTGGAAATGAACTGGAACAGACCGACGGCGGAGGATGTCGAAGCCTTGTTGCCCGGCAGAAAGCTCGATTCCTTGTCCGCCAGGGCCATCATGTACACCGGATCGGCGCCGGTCAGCTTGGAGGCCCGCAGAATCGTATCAACGATCCAGACGGGGACGCGCATCTCCTCGAACTCCATGAACTCGGTGAGCTCGCGGGAAACGGGTTCCTCGTCCTTATCCGAGGCCGGCGCATCGGCCAGGGGGATCGACAGGATAATCTGCTTCTGCAG
>KI912026.1:79418-79544 GCA_000517005.1 Microvirga lupini | reverse complement strand
CACAGCGCCTAGTTCTATCTGAGCTAGTTGCCTGCTGGGGTGAGCAGGAATGGGAGAAGCTGCTGGTGTGGCCATCTAACGACCACTTGGAGAGCCGCACGGGGCTCAATGCCCGCTCGATCCGGC
>KI912026.1:60341-79318 GCA_000517005.1 Microvirga lupini | reverse complement strand
TTCGGCCGGCGTTGCCTCCACGGTCGCCACCGGAACGATGGCTTCAAGCGGGTCAGCCAGTTTGTTTTCCTCGGCGGGCATGGCGAACGGCATCGCCGAGGCGGCGGATGGAAGCTGGATGGCATTCCGGCCAGCATCGAGGGCTGCCGGCAGCGTCGTCCACGGTTCGGCAGCCGAGGCGGCGCGCGTGTGGACCGCCGTCCCGACGGCAATCGTCAGGCATGCGCCAAAACCGAAGCATTTGGCGAGGTCCAGGAGGGTTCTTCCCCCCTGCAAGCGTGAGCTTCGGCGAGCGTCAAAACGGGGCTGGGCCCCACCCATTTTTGCATTTTCGAGGCAGATATTCGTCGGCTGGCATGCGTCCCGAGACGCTGTCAGAGCGATGTGCATGCGGATGGGCCCCCTGCCGCTTCTCCGCGAAGGCGGGTTTGCGGTCGTTCTTCGTTCAAGTGGAGGCGAGTATGTCTTAGGTCGATATGTCCAGAATAGGTCAGCTTGGCGGTAAAATATCGATTATGTTCTAGGGTGCGACCATTTGTTTCCGTTTATTAATGGATGTTCATCTTCAAAGAATCCTTGTTTTTCAACGAATGCCTTGATCCGTAACGCATATGACTGGTGGCGAGATGACGCAGGGTTAATAATACGATTTGATGAGACGGGAATAGCCTATTTTTATTCATCTCTCGTAGCGTAATACTGCGCTTTGCATTCGTGAGAGTGTCCGGCCAAGTTGGCCGGCAGGACGCGGGACGACCTTTGTAGGTCTGCCGCCAGATGATAAGGAACCTGTCGGCTACAGACCGAAAGCACCCATCATGCTCAGCCGACACGCCAGTCGCCACACAGCGTTGGTTCTGCTGTCCTGCTTGGCGGCTTTCGTTGCCGGGCTGGCTCAGGCTCAGTCAGGGCCGGTGCGTGTCGCGTCCCTCAACCTCTGTACCGACCAGCTTCTTCTGGCCCTGGCCGATCGCAGTCAGATCGCCTCCTTGAGCCGTCTCGCCCGGGATCATTCCGTCGCTTTCCTGGCCGACCGGACAGCCGGAATTCCCCTGAACGGCGGCAGCGCCGAGACAATCCTCTTTGACCGGCCGGACCTCGTGCTGGCGAGCACCTATGGGCAGCAGGAGCAGATCGCTCTTCTGCGGCGGCAGGGGCTGGAGGTTCTCTCCCTCGGGCCTTGGACGGGCCTGGACGATGGACGCAGGCAGATCCGGACCTTGGCCGGCAGGCTGGGTCATCCGGATCGTGGCGAGGCTCTGATCGCTCGGATCGATGCGGCCCTGGAGCGGGCGAGGGGGATCGTTCCGGACAGGCGCAGCATCCTGGTTTATGAACGGGGCGGATGGGTCGTGGCTCCCCATTCGCCTCTCGGTGAAATTCTGATTCACATGGGCTTCAGGCTGCACCAGGAGGCTTTGGGGCTGGCCCATGGCGGTGTCGCGCGTCTGGAAGCCATCGTCACGGCCCCGCCGGATTTCATGCTCGTCGATGCGGATTCAAGCCAAGCGGTCGATAACGGCACGGCACTCTTCTCGCACCCCGCCCTTGCCGAGGCCGTGCCCCTGGAACGGCGCTTGGCGCTTCCTGCCAGGCTCACGATCTGCGGAGGCCCCTCGACGCCCGTCGCCATCGATGTCCTGCGAGCCGAAGTCCAGGCCAAGGTGCGCTGAGCGAGGCAGGTCTATCCCAGACTCAGTTGCAGGGGAGGGGCCGGCTTGAGGAGGATCGGGCAGCCGGCGGCGACGAAGATGACCGCATCGCAGGCCTCCGCGACCCTCTGGTTGAGACGGCCCTGTTCGTCCCGGAACGTCCGCCCGAGGGGCGTCGAGGGCACGATGCCCTGGCCGACCTCATTTGAGACCAGGATGAGCGGGCTCTGGGCATCCCGAACGGCCTGAACCAGCCGGTCCGTCTCGTGAATCGCATCGCGCTCGGCCAATATGACATTCGAAAGCCAGAGCGTCAGGCAGTCGACCAGCACGGCTTTTCCAGGGCCCGTCTGTGCCTGCACGGCTTCCGTAAGCTCCAGCGGAGCGTCCACCGTTCGCCACGATCCGTCGCGCTCGGCGCGATGCTGCGCGATGCGCTCGCGCATTTCGTTATCGTAGGCCTGAGCCGTGGCGATGTAGGTTCGCTCGGTCGATGTGCTCTCGGCCAGCTGCAGCGCGGTGCGGCTTTTGCCGGAGCGTGCTCCGCCCAGGATCAGAACGCGGCGATGGATGGGCATGATCAATCAGGCCCTGAGGCGGTTGAGCGGCAGGGTCATATGAACGCGCAGGCCCTCGGGGCGCCAGTCCCGAACGAGCGTGCCGCCGAGCTGTCCCGTGATGCTTCGCTGCGACAGCTGGGTGCCGAACCCTTCGAAGGTCGGCGGGCTCTCGATCCGCGGGCCGCAGGATTCGATCCAGAGAAAATTGACGTTCTCTTCCTGCACATTCCACTGAATGGACAATTCGCCCTCTGCGCAGGACAGGCAGCCATATTTGGCCGCGTTGGTGGCCAGCTCGTGCAGGACGAGGGCGAGGCTCGTCGTCGTGTTGGACCCGACGAGAACGCTCGGTCCTTCGATCTTGATCTTGTTCTGGCCTGCCTGCCTGTAAGGCTCGAGGACCGCCTCGATCAGCCGGGCGAGTTCCACATCCGGGCCTGTTCCCTTCTCGCCCGCCGCGACAGGCTGCACCAGTTCATGGGCCCGGGAGAGCGCGCTCAGGCGCCCGCGCAGGGCATTGGCCATCTCCTTGGGATCCTTGGCCGTGCGGGCCGTCATCGAGACCATCCCGTTGGCGATGGCAAACAGGTTCTTCACGCGATGGTTGAGTTCGCGCGTCAGAAGCTTCTGGGCCTCTTCCAGGGCATGGCGTTCGGTGATGTCGCTGACGACACCGTAAAGGCTGACGGCACGACGCGTGCCGCCCTCGTTCGTATAAAGCGCCTGTCCGTGCGAGCGGAACCAGCGGAGCTTTCCATCCGGCATAACAGCGCGGTATTGGCTGTCGTACTTGCCATCGGATTCGGGGGCGGCTGCGGTTGCTATCCGCGCCTTGACCCCTTCAACGTCCTCGGGATGGATCATCGCCCATGCTTCTTCGAGCGTGAGGCTATACAATCCGTTGTGGGGAAGATGGTAGAGGGCGCAGGAGCCCTCGTCCCAGGTGATCAGGTTCTTCTCCAGATCGATCTGCCAGGTTCCAAGATCGGCCGCTTCCAGAGCGAGCCGATACTGGCTCTCAAGCATGCGGAGGGCTTCCTCGGCGGTCTTTTGTGCATTGATGTTGGTGCTCGTGCCGAACCAGCGGGTGATCTTGCCCGTCAGATCCTGGATCGGCATGGCCCGGCTGAGAAACCATTCGTAGCCGCCGGCAGCGGTTCGGACCCTGTACTCCCATTCATAGGTTTGCCCGGTTTCGAGGGACCGGTGCCAGTGCTCCAGAACCTGGGGCAGATCGTCGGGGTGAATGGCGACTTCCCAGCCGTTGCCTAAAAATTGCTCAGCTGAAAGGCCTGTAAATTCACACCACCGGCGATTCACGTAATCAACAGATCCATCAGGGCGGGACGACCAGACGAGTTGGGGCAGAGACTCCGCCAGAACAGCAAACTGCGCTTCCGTTTCCTTGAAATCCACTCAAAACTCCCAGGGCCGCCTCGTAGCCAAGTCTCTAATGGCAAGGGGGAATCAATGTTGTAGGCCTTTTTCGAGACTGACAACCCACATTGGACGCCTGCCGCGATTTCTCAGGCGAGAGAGTAGCGCTGGGCTTGCGAAACCATTAAAAGGCCGGCGGCGTCTGGCGGTTCAGCCTGCCAGCGCATAGATGCAGGACAGCCCTCGTACCCCGATGCGATCTTTCCCACGCTGAGGCTGATTGACCGTTTTCATGAATGATATGAGCCCCCGTCCGGTGTCCCCGCCGGAGATGTCCTCTGCCGAAGCCCTTCATCCGAAGGAGAACCGTTCCCGTCGGTTCGCCTGGATCGGGATGGCAGCGAGCATTCTCCTATTCGGTGCATCGTTGGTGGTTCTCTGGCACATCGTGTCAGAAATCGATGTCAATGAACTGAAATCCGCCTTCACGGCGGCCAGCCTGCGCCAGATCGGCTTGGCGGTGCTCTTCACCGCCATCAGCTACAGCCTGCTCACCTGCTATGACGCCATCGCACTGCGGCAGCTCAAGCTGCAGATCCCCTACCGCACGACCGCTCTCGCCTCCTTCACGAGCTACGCGGTGAGCTTCACCCTTGGGTTCCCCCTGCTGACAGCAGGCACAGTCCGCTACTGGATCTATGCTCCGAAAGGGGTGAGCCCGGGGCGGGTGGCGAGCCTCACGGTGATTGCCGGAGTGACCTTCTGGCTCGGCATGGCCCTGGTCCTCGCCTGGAGCCTGATCAGGATGGCCGACGAACTGGCGAGCCTGGTCTATACGCATATCTGGATGAACCAGCTCGTGGGTCTGGGCGCTGCCGTCTTCGTCGTCGGCTACATGGTCTGGGTTTCGATCAAGCGCCGCGCCGTGAAGATCCAGGGTTGGAAGCTGGAGCTGCCGGGCTTTCGCCTGTCCCTTGCTCAGATCCTGATCGGCGCGGGCGATGTCTGCGCCGGCGCCGGCGTTCTCTTCGTGCTCCTGCCTGGAGGGCATAATCTCAGCTTCGAGACCTTCCTGGCAGTCTATATCTTCGCCGTCATGCTCGGCGTGGCGAGCCATGCGCCGGGTGGGCTCGGGGTCTTCGAGGCCACTATTCTCCTGGCTTTGTCGAACTATCCCAGGGAGCCGGTGCTCGGGGCGCTGCTCCTCTACCGCCTCTGCTATTACCTCGTCCCCTTCGTGATCGCCCTTGCCATTCTCGGCGCCTACGAGATCCGCAACCGCATCCGGTCCGCCCGGCTTGCCTTCAAGCCGGACGAGGGCGAGGTCGAGCTTGGCGGGAGATGACACCTGGGCCCCCGTCGCCTAAAGAAGGCAGGCCGCGCCCCGAAACATCTCCTCCCATAAGTCAATCCGCCATGAGCGATCCCGACGACCTCACGCCGGACCCTCTCCGGCAGACCGCCACCCCGATCCGTGACGCCGCGTTGCGCGGCGCTGTTGTGACCTGTTTCGTGCTGGTCACTGTCGCGCTGGTGCGCGGCTATGGGGATGCGTGGCTCCTGTTCTGGGCGGCGGTGGCCGTTCTCGCCGGCTTTCTCGTCGCTGGACCCAAGCGCGGCCTCGGAACCGGGATCAAGTCGCAGCCGAAGGCGACCCCTCGTTCAAGCGTCGCCGAGGCGGTCCTGGCGCAGATCCCCGATCCGGTTATCCTGGTGGACCAGCGGGCGGTGGTGATCGAGGCCAACAGGGCCGCCTATGACCTCCTGGCTGGGCTGAAGACGGGCCATCCCCTGTCCTTCGCCTTGCGCAGCCCGGACGTGCTCGACGGCATCCAGGAGGTGCTGGAGAACGGCGAGCCGCTGAAGGTCGAGTATTCGGAGAGAATTCCGACCGAACGGACCTTCGAGATCCATATCGGCCCCCTGCAGGCCGATGTCTCGGATGCGGAGGTCCAGGCGGGTGTGGTCCTGTTCTTCCGCGATCTCACCTCGGCCCGGCGGTTGGAGGCCATGCGCGCCGATTTCGTCGCCAATGCGAGCCACGAGCTGCGCACGCCCTTGGCCTCGCTTCTCGGCTTCATCGAAACCCTGCAGGGGCCGGCCCGCGATGATGTCAGGGCGCGGGAGCGCTTCCTCGACATCATGAAGGGGCAGGCGCAGCGCATGAAGCGCCTGATCGACGATCTCCTGTCCCTCTCCCGCATCGAGATGCGCGCTCACCTCTCGCCCACCCAAACCGTCGATCTCGCCACCATCGCGTCCCAGATGGTCGAAACCCTCTCGCCGCTGGCGAAGGAAAGGGGTGTGGTCATCAAAGCGACGCTGCCGAACCGGCCCGTCCTCATGCTGGGCGACCGGGACGAGCTTCTGCGCGTCGCCGAGAATCTGATCGAGAATGCGGTGAAATACGGCGAGAGTGGCGGGAAGGTGGATGTCGAGGTTATCCGTATCGAGGGACCGGCGCCGAGGGTCGTCTTCTCGGTTCAGGATTACGGCCCCGGCATTGCTCCGGAGCACCTGCCGCGCCTGACCGAGCGGTTCTATCGGGTCGATGTGGCGCAGAGCCGGGACAAAGGCGGGATGGGCCTAGGTCTCGCCATCGTCAAGCACATCGTCAACCGCCACCGCGGCCATCTCGACATCGCCAGCGAGCCGGGACAGGGCGCCCGGTTCACGGTGATGTTCTCAGAGGCGGGCCCGCGCCCATAGGGACCGCTCCGACACCCCCCTCTCCCGGTGGGAGAGGGAGAAGCACTTTGAGGATTTCAGCCCTCATTAACCTCTGCCACCATCCACCGACACAAATCCAAGCCCCAAGGGATCCTTTGTGGGTGTCATGTGATTGTCATCCAACTGTCGTAGAGGAGACATCCGTCGGGCCTAGCTGTCCCACTGCGTGACGCGGCCCTGGGCTTTTAAGCCGCCTGTCGCGCTTATGAACAGGAGACTTACCGTGAAGATCATGTCCTACGCCATTGCGGCCGGCCTTGCCGTCGCGAGCCTTACGACCACGGCTTCTGCGGCCGACATCACCGGCGCAGGCGCAACGTTCCCGTTCCCGGTCTATTCCAAATGGGCTGAAGCCTATAAGAAGGAGACCGGAAACGGCATGAATTACCAGTCGATCGGTTCTGGCGGCGGCATCAAGCAGATCCAGGCCAAGACCGTCGATTTCGGCGCCACCGATGCCCCGATGAAGGGCGAGGATCTTGAGAAGAACGGTCTTCTGCAGTTCCCGACCGTGATGGGCGCCGTCGTTCCCGTGGTGAACATCCAGGGCGTTCAATCCGGTCAGATCAAGCTCACGGGCCAAGTTCTGGCTGATATCTTCCAGGGCAAGATCGCCAAGTGGAACGATCCCAAGATCGCTCAGCTGAACGCCGGCGTGACCCTTCCCAACGCCAACATCACCCCGGTCTACCGCTCCGACTCCTCGGGCACGACGAGCGTGTTCACCACCTACCTGTCGCAGGTTTCCGATGCCTGGAAGGCCGAGCTCGGCGCCGGCACCACGGTTAACTGGCCGATCGGTCAGGGTGGCAAGGGCAACGAGGGCGTTGCGGCGACCGTGAAGCAGGTTCCGAACTCGATCGGCTATGTCGAGTACGCCTACGCCAAGCAGAACAACATTCCTTACACCCTGCTCCAGAACAAGGCGGGCAAGTATCCGCAGCCTGAGATCAAGTCGTTCCAGGCCGCTGCTGCCAGCGCCAACTGGTCGTCGGCCCCCGGCTTCGGCATCTCGCTCACGAACCAGGCTGGCGAAGATGCTTGGCCGATCACGAACCCCACCTTTATCCTAGTCTACAAGACCGCGGAGAAGCCGGAGCAGACCGCTGAGGTGCTGAAGTTCTTCGACTGGTCCTTCAAGAGCGGCGACAAGCTCGCTTCCGACCTCGACTACGTCCCGCTGCCGGACAACGTCGTCGAGCAGATCCGCGCCATTTGGGCGAAGGACATCAAGACCAGCGCCGGTCAGCCTGTCTACAAGATGTAAGCTGGCCTGTGGCCCATTGATGGAGTAAGGCGGATGGCTGTTTTGTCTGATGAGATCGTCGTGCCGAGCAACATGCAGACCATCCGCCGCCGTACTTCACCTTTCTTCGATCAGGGCTTTCGCTGGGCAAGTTACGGCTCGGCCCTGATCGTTCTCGCCGTCCTCGTCGGAATTCTCGGCACGATGGTTTATGGCGGATGGTCCGCCTTCCAGGAATTCGGTTTCGGGTTCATCACATCCAGTATCTGGAACGTGGGAGCGGAACAGTTCGGCGCCTGGGTTGCCATCACCGGCACGTTGACCTCGGCTCTGATCGCTCTCGTGATCGGCGTGCCGATCTCCATCGGCATCGCAATCTTCCTCACACAGCTTTGCCCGCCCTGGCTCCGGCGTCCGGTCTCGACCGTCATCGAGCTGCTGGCTGCGGTGCCCAGCATCATCTACGGCATGTGGGGACTTTTCGTCTTCGCTCCGCTCTTTGCCAACTACGTCCAGATTCCCCTCACCACCATCGTGGAGGGCATGCCGATCCTCGGAACCATCCTCTATGCGCGCGTGCCGTCCGGTGTCGGCATGCTGACGGCGGGGATCATTCTGGCGATCATGATCATCCCCTTCATCGCGTCGATCACACGCGACATGCTGGATCAGATCCCCAGCATCCTGCGCGAAAGCGCCTACGGCATTGGCTGCACCACCTGGGAAGTTGTGCGTTACGTTCTGCTGCCTCAGGCAGGCGTCAGCATCATCGGCGCCATCATGCTCGGCCTCGGGCGCGCCCTCGGCGAGACGATGGCCGTCACTTTCGTGATCGGCAACGCGAACCGCTTGTCCCTGTCCCTCTTCGACCCGAGTTCGACGATCGCGTCACGTATCGCGAACGAGTTCAATGAAGCATCCGGCATGCACATGAGTGCCTTGCTGGCCCTCGGCTGCATCCTGTTCGTGGTCACTTTCATTGTTCTTGCTCTCGCGCGCCTTCTGATCGCCCGCGTGAAGAATCCTTGAGAGGTGAAGGATGGATACCGCCCTCTATAACCAAGCTTCGACCGCGGCACCCGCTTCCTGGGGACGTGTTCGCCGTAGCCGCTATCTGGCCGATCGTATACTCAAGATCGCCTGCACCCTGTCCACCCTGCTGGGAGCCTTCGTTCTCGGCTGGATTCTGCTGATGCTGCTTGTGGAAGGGATCGGCGGTCTCTCGCCAGCGGTGTTTACGGAGACGACTCCGGGCCCTGGAACGGAAGGTGGTGGTATTGCGAATGCCATCGTCGGCAGCCTTGTGCTTACCGCACTCGGCATTGTGGTTGCGACACCGATCGGTGTGCTTGCCGGAACCTACCTGGCCGAATACGGCAAGGGCTCGATGCTTGCCACGGTTATCCGCTTCGTGAACGACATTCTACTCGCTGCGCCCAGCATCCTCATTGGCCTCTTCGTCTACATTCTCATGGTGCAGCCGATGGGTGGCTACTCGGGCTGGGCCGGTGGTGTCGCATTGGCGATCATCGCCATTCCGGTCATCGTCCGCTCGACGGAAGACATGCTCAGACTCGTGCCAGGATCTCTGCGCGAAGCCGGCGCCGCTCTTGGGGCTCCCATGTCCAAGGTGATCGTGAAGATCAGTTGGAAGGCGGCGCGCGCCGGCATGGTGACGGGCGTGATCCTTGCAACCGCGCGCATCGCGGGCGAAACCGCACCGCTGCTGTTCACGGCCCTCAACAATACCTTCTGGTTCAGCCCGACCCTGATGGGTGGCGTCTCGAACCTGCCGGTCACCATCTACCAATTCGCGCTAGCGCCCTACCCGAACTGGCGTGAACTCGCCTGGGCCGGCGCTCTCATCATCACCCTGTCGATCCTGGCGCTGTCCATCGTGGCGCGCCTGCTCCTGAGGAAGGATAAAGCCTGATGAGCACGATTGCCCTCAACACGAGCAGCGCCATCGGAAATGCGGCCGCTGCCGATACAGGCGCGCCGGTGCGCATCGCCGTCAAGAACCTCAATTTCTATTATAGCGATTTCCGTAGCCTGAAGGACATCTCGATCGATTTCTACGACCGGCAGGTCACAGCTCTCATCGGCCCCTCTGGCTGCGGAAAGTCGACTCTGCTGCGCACCTTCAACCGCATCTACAGCCTGTATCCCGAGCAGCGCGCCGACGGTCAGATCCTGCTCGACGGGAAAAACGTGCTCTCGCCCAATATCGACGTGAACGAGCTTCGCGCCCGTGTCGGAATGGTGTTCCAGAAGCCGACGCCGTTTCCCATGTCGATCTACGACAACATCGCCTTCGGTATCCGTCTTTACGAGAAGCTGCCGAAATCCGAGCTCGACGGACGCGTCGAGGAGGCCCTGCGCAAGGCGGCCCTCTGGGACGAGGCGAAGGACAAGCTGCGCCAGTCCGGCATGGGCCTGTCGGGCGGCCAGCAGCAGCGCCTGTGCATCGCGCGCACCATCGCGCAGCGGCCGGAAGTGATCCTGCTCGACGAACCGACCTCGGCACTCGACCCGATCTCCACCGGCAAGATCGAGGAACTGATCGAGCAGCTCCGCTCCGAGTTCACCATCGTGATCGTCACACACAACATGCAGCAGGCGGCGCGCATCTCGCAATTCACGGCGTTCATGTATCTCGGCGAGCTTGTGGAGTTCGGGCCCACGACCAAGATGTTCATGAACCCGACCAAGAAACAAACCCAAGACTATATTACGGGCCGCTTCGGCTGATTGAAGCGGTTCACGGAGGACCTCCATGTCAGAGCATATCGTCAGCTCCTACGACACTGACCTCCAGGGGCTCAGGCAGCGCATCGCCGAAATGGGCGGCATTGCCGAGAAGATGCTGGTGGATTCCGTTGACGCGCTGGCCCGCCACGACAAGCCCCTGGCCCAGACGGTGATCGCGTCAGACCCTCGCCTCGATATTCTTCATCGCGAAGTCGAGGAGAGTGCCATCCTCACCATCGCCCGGCGTCAGCCGCTGGCGGTCGATCTGCGCGAGACCATCTCTGCCATCCGCATCGCGGGCGATGTGGAGCGGATCGGTGATCTGGCCAAGAACATTGCCAAGCGGGCAGTTGCTATCGGAGACGATTTTCAGTCGCACAAGATCGTCGTCGGGCTTCGGCACATGAACGATCTGGTGTTGGGACAGCTCAAGGATGTGCTCGACGCCTATGCGCAGAAGGACACGGCGAAGGCGCTCGATGTCTGGAGGCGGGACGGCGCCATCGATGCGCTCTACACCTCGCTGTTCCGGGAGCTCCTGACCTACATGATGGAAGATCCGCGCAACATCTCGTTCTGCACGCATCTCCTGTTTTGCGCCAAGAACATCGAGCGCATCGGCGACCACACCACCAACATCGCCGAGACGGTCCATTACCTCGTCACGGGCGAGGCATTGGCCATCGACCGGCCCAAGAACGACCGCTCCATCGACACGACGGTCGGGACCGGAGTCTGACCATGGGACCTCGCGTTCTGATCGTCGAGGACGAGGAGCCCTTGATGCTCCTCCTGCGCTACAACCTTGAGGCCGAAGGCTACGAGGTGGACAGCGTATCGCGGGGCGACGAGGCGGAGATCCGCCTGCGGGAGCAGGTGCCCGATATCGTGCTGCTCGACTGGATGCTGCCCGGCCTCTCCGGGATCGAGCTGTGCCGGCGCATCCGCGCCCGCACGGAAACCGAGCGCCTGCCGGTGATCATGCTCACTGCCCGTGGCGAGGAGGGCGACCGCATCCGCGGCCTCTCCACCGGTGCTGACGATTATATCGTCAAGCCCTTCTCGGTGCCGGAACTGCTGGCGCGGGTCCGTGCGCTCCTGCGCCGGGCGAAGCCCGCGCATATCGCGACCCTGCTCAAGGCCGGCGATATCGAACTCGACCGCGAGACCCACCGCGTGCGCCGCTCCGGCCAGGAGCTGCATCTGGGGCCGACCGAGTTCCGCCTGCTGGAATTCCTGATGCAGAGCCCCGGCCGGGTCTTCTCCCGCGAGCATCTGCTCAACGCCGTCTGGGGCCACGACGTCTATATCGACGAGCGCACCGTGGACGTGCATGTGGGCCGCCTGCGCAAGGCCATCAACCTGCCGCGCCGGCCCGACCCCATCCGCACCGTGCGCGGCGCCGGCTATTCCTTCGACGAAACTTTCGCCCGCGAGGAGCAGGCAGTGAGCGCCTGATGCTTCAAAGGATAAAAACAAAAAGGCCGCGCCGAGATCATCAGCGCGGCCTTTTTGTTGGAAAATTGCGTTTAAGCGCGGGCGAGCTTGCGCTCACGCTTGCGGTCGGCCACCGGCTGGTAGGCGATGCGGGCGTGATGGGTGCAATAGGGCAGGCCCGTGATCGAGCGGGCGCCGCAGAAGCGGAACTCCGGCTTCGTCGGGTCGCCCATGGGCCAACGGCACATGGACTCGCGCAGATCCATGATGGTCACGCGCTCGGACATGGGAATGGCGATGTCGTCCTCGGCGAAGACCACGGGCTCCTCGGCCACGGGCTGCAGCGGGATCGGGGCTATCACCACATTGTTGTTGTGCGGCTGGGGCGGAATGGGAGCCGGCGCACTCGGGGCGCGGGTCGCCTTGCGCGGGCGGGCAGCGGCCGCGCCGGCAGGCTTCGCGTCCTTGGCGCGGCCGGAGAGGCCGAGGCGGTGAACCTTGCCGATCACCGCGTTGCGGGTCACGTTGCCAAGCTCGGCGGCGATCTGGCTCGCGCTCAAACCATCGGTCCAGAGCTTCTTGAGAAGCTCGACCCGCTCGTCCGTCCAAGTTCCGCCCGCATCCATCATTTTTAAACTTGCCTCCATCGTGACCGGCTTCAAGCCCAGAATCCCAGATGCCTCGCGGACAGGTTTTTGATGTCCGACCGCGTTGCGAGGGTCGCTCCTGAGGGTGAATGCCGGGACACGAATGCTGTACTCGACTACCCCGAAGGTACAGGATGGGTGGACTCCGGCGCAAGAGTCCCCGAACGGGCCCTGTCGTTTTCCCCAAGGAACTCTCCGGGGCAAAAATTCCTTGTGATGAGTGACTTCATTTCTCTTGAATTGACAGGGTCTCGCACCTCGTTAGAATCCTCCGCCGTGCCGCCCCCGCTGGGGCGGCGCTTTCTTTTTCGGGCCCGGGTGCGACCTTGGGCCTCTCTCTAGGCGGAGACAACCCGTGACATCGCCATTGCTGCCGACTTTTGCCCGCGCCGAGCTTTCCTTCGAGAAGGGAGAGGGCCCCTGGCTCTACGGCCGAGATGGCGAGCGATATCTCGATTTCGGCGCCGGCATCGCGGTGAACGCCCTCGGCCATGCGCACCCGCATCTGGTGAAGGCCCTGGCCGAGCAGGCCGGCAAGATCTGGCACAGCTCCAATCTGTTCCAGATCCCGGAGGGCGAGCGCCTCGCCCAGCGGCTCGTCGACAACACCTTCGCGGATTTCGTCTTCTTCGCCAATTCCGGCGCCGAGGCCAACGAGGCCGCGATCAAGATGGCGCGCCGCTATCACTACGTGAACGGAAACCCCGAGCGCTTCCACATCGTCACCTTCGAGGGCGCCTTCCACGGCCGCACGCTCGGCACCATCGCGGCCGGCGGCCAGGCCAAGTATCTGGAAGGCTTTGGCCCCAAGGTCCAGGGCTTCGACCAGGTCCCCGCCGAGGATCTGGAGGCCCTGAAGGCCGTCATCGGCCCGCAGACCGCGGCCCTTATGATCGAGCCGATCCAGGGCGAGGGCGGCGTCCGGAATGTCTCGAACGCCTTCCTGCGCGAGCTGCGCGCCCTGTGCGACCAGCACGGCCTGCTCCTGATCTTCGACGAGATCCAGACCGGCGTCGGCCGCACGGGCAAGCTCTTCGCCTATGAATGGAGCGGCGTGACGCCCGACATCATGACGGTCGCCAAGGGCATCGGCGGCGGCTTCCCGCTGGGTGCCTGCCTTGCCACGGCGGAGGCCGGCAAGGGTTTGACGCTCGGCACCCACGGCACGACCTTCGGCGGCAATCCCCTCGCCATGGCGGTCGGCAACGCCGTGCTCGACGTCATCCTGGAGCCAGGCTTCCTGGAGAGCGTCGAACGCAAGGGCCTGCTGCTCAAGCAGCGCCTCGCCGAACTGAAGGACCGCCATCCGAGCATCATCGCCGAGGTGCGGGGGCAGGGGCTCATCATGGGTCTGCGCACCGTCGTGCCCAACACGGAATTCGTGAGCGCCGCCCGCGCTCAGAAGCTCATCGTGATCGGGGCCGGCGACAACGTCGTCCGGCTTCTGCCGCCGCTGATCATCACGGAGGCCGATCTCGCAGAAGCCATCAATCGTCTGGATGCCGCCTGCGCGGCCATCGAAGCTGGGCAGAAGACTACCGCTCAGCCGGGAGCAGTTCAATGAAGACCCGCCATTTCCTCGATCTCAGCGATTTTTCCGGCGCGGAGATCCGGCATCTCCTGAATGTCGGCCTCGATATCAAGTCCAAGCGCCGCCGCGGCGAAAAGTCCAAGGACCGCCCGCTTGAGGGCAAGGTCCTGGCGATGGTGTTCGACAAGCCCTCCACCCGCACCCGCGTCTCCTTCGATGTGGGCATGCGCGAGCTTGGCGGCGAGACCCTGATGCTCACCGGCAAGGAGATGCAGCTCGGCCGCGGCGAGAGCATCGCCGATACTGCGCGCGTCCTCTCGCGCTACGTGGACGCCATCATGATCCGCACCCTCGATCATGCGATGGTGACGGAACTCGCCCAGTATGCCTCGATCCCGGTGATCAACGGCCTGACCAAGATGACGCATCCATGCCAGATCATGGCCGACATCATGACCTTCGAGGAGAATCGCGGCCCCATTCAAGGCCGGACGATCGCCTGGACGGGCGACTCCAACAACGTGCTCGCTTCATGGATCCATGCGGCGGCGCGTCTCGATTTCCAGCTTAAGATCGCATCTCCGCCGGAACTTGCCCCGCGCCCGGAGCTTTTGTCCTGGGCGAAACAGGAAGGGGCCAAGATCAGCGTGACCACCGATGCCTTCGAGGCCGCCGAGGGCGCCCATGCGGTCATCACCGATTGCTGGGTGTCCATGGGCGACGACGACGAGTTCCGTCGCCAGAACCTGCTGAAGCCCTATCAGGTCAACGGCAGACTCATGGGCGTGGCCGACAAGGACGCGATCTTCATGCATTGCCTTCCCGCCCATCGCGGCGAGGAGGTGACGGACGAGGTCATGGACGGTCCGCAATCGGTGGTCTTCGACGAGGCCGAGAACCGGCTTCACGCACAAAAGGGCATCCTGGCGTGGTGCCTCGGAGCAGCTAGCGCATGAGTTCAGCTTCGCTTGAAGGAAACGATGACGTCGTCCTCCCCTTTGCCGTCGAGCCTCTCGACGTGCGCGGCCGCGTGGTGCGTCTCGGAGCCTCCATCGACACCATCCTGGCCCGCCACGGCTATCCCGACCTGGTGGCCCGCGTAATCGGCGAGGCGGCCGCATTGACGGTCATGCTCGGCGCGTCCCTCAAGCTCGAGGGGCGCTTTCAGCTGCAGACCAAGACCGACGGCATCATCGATATGGTGGTGGTCGACTTCAACGCACCGGACCGGCTGCGCGCCACCGCCCGCTTCGACAAGGACAGGCTCGCGGCGCTCGGATCGACCTCGCCGGGAACGGGCGAACTTATGGGCGCCGGCTATCTCGCCATGACTATCGATCAGGGTTCCGAGCGCAGCCGCTATCAGGGTGTCGTCGCGCTCGACGGCCAGGGTTTCGAGGAGGCGGCGCATCAGTATTTCCGCCAGTCCGAACAGATCCCGACGCAGGTGCGCCTGGCCGTCGCTGAGCAATTCGAGAACGGTCGCCACACCTATCGCGCCGGCGGCCTGATGATCCAGTTCCTGCCCTCCTCGTCGGAGCGCCTGCGGCAGGCCGATCTGCATCCCGGCGACATTCCGGAGGGACATCCGTCGCACGATCTGGCATCGCCGTCGGAGGACGATGCCTGGTTAGAGGCCAAGTTCCTGGTCGGCACGATCGAGGATCACGAATTGGTCGATCCGACCGTATCCAGTGAGACGCTTCTCTATCGCCTGTTCCACGAGCGTGGCGTGCGCGTCTTCGAAGGCCAGCATGTGCATGAGGAATGCACCTGTTCGCACGAGCGCATTATGGGTATGATGCGCCGCTTCTCAGCGGAAGATCGTCGCGACATGGTCGGCGACAACGGCCGTATCGGCATCACCTGCGAGTTCTGCTCGCGTTTCTACGACCTCGATCCGGCGGAAGTCGAGGCTGAGATCGCCAGGTCGGGAGCTTCGGAGTAGAGCTGTTTCCCCTTGCGTGGAATCAGCTCTCTTCTTTCACTTGCCGCATTTTCTGACGGCGAACCGGATCCACTTCGCCGAAAAATGCTCTAACGATGCTTCAACACACACTCACCTCATCCTGAGGAGCAGACGCAGTCTGCGTCTCGAAGGAGGATCCAGTGTTCTCTGGATCCTCCTTCGAGACGGCCGCTTTGCGGCCTCCTCAGGATGAGGGCTGAGTGGGATGTGATGTTGTTAGGAACCCGCGCAGGTCGCCGCAAGCCGCCGCGTGAAGGCCATGCCGGCCTCGAGCTGTTCGAGCGTAATGTATTCGTCGGGCTGATGCGCCTGATCGATCGAGCCGGGACCGCAGACGACGGTCGGAATTCCAGCGGCCTGGTAATGGCCCGCCTCCGTGCCGAACGGCACGGTCTGCGTGTGGTTCTTGCCCGCAAGTCGCAGCGCCAGGACTTCGGCGGCCGAACCCGGATCCGGCGCAAGGCCCGGCACATCGGCGTGAAGAACCGTCTCGATCCGCCCGAACTCGCCGAAGCGGTTGAGGCGCTTTAAGGCAACCTCCTCGACGAAGCGGTTGAGCCGGTTCGGGATCTCCTGCGGATCGAGGCTCGGCAGGCCGCGGAATTCCCAATGGAGGGTGCAAGTCTTCGACAGGATGTTGCGCGCCGTGCCGCCTGAGATCGTGCCCACATGCACTGTCGTGTAGGGCGGATCGAAGCGCCCGCTGGTGTCGCCGCGCTCCATCATCTCGTCGCCGATGCGGTTCAGTTCCGCGATCAATTCGGCCGCCGTCATCACGGCGCTGGCACCGAGATAGGGCTTCGACGAATGCGCCTCGAAGCCATGCACCGTGGTGGAGAAGGTCACGACGCTTTTATGCGCATCCACCACCTCCAGCATTGTCGGCTCACCGACGATGGCGGCCTTTGGCAGCGGCAGGTCGTGCCCGAGACGGCGGATGGTGTCTACGACGCCGAGGCAGGTCGTCTCCTCATCGTAGGAGAGCATGATGTGGATCGGCGTCGTGAGATTGGCGGTCTGGAATTCCGGCACCATCGCAAGCGCCAGCGCATCGAAGGCCTTCATGTCCACCGCGCCGCGCCCATAGGCGCGCCCGTTCTCCACGCGAAGGGTGAAAGGATCGGTCGTCCAGGCCTGACCGGTCACCGGCACCACGTCCGTATGGCCGGACAGCACGATCCCGCCCCGATCCTGCGGGCCGATCGTGGCGTAGATCGCCGCCTTGTCGCCGGTCTCGTTCGGCACGCGCACATAAGGCACGTTCCAGCTCTGCAGATAGCTTTCGACGAATTCGATCAGGGGCAGGTTCGATTTCGAACTCACGGTATCGAACGACACAAGCTTTGCCAGCATTTCGAGCGGCGTCAGCCGCTGGCCGTGGGAGGGCATGGAATCCTCAGGTAATAGTGTCAGGTCTTTACGGACAGGAACGGCAATGGTGGTAGTAGCCCTGAGCGTCAGCGTCAATTTTTGCCGGGCAATTCACGGATTACGAGCGCCTCTTTAACTCAGGATTGCATTAGGAAAGTTATTTATGTAACGAGATATCATGTAAATAGGTGAACCATGACTAGCCGCTGGACAGTACCCTCACTGCTCTCGCCAATGGCTCCTACCTCGCGGTATGGACCTCGGATTCAAACGTCATTTGGGGCCAGATCATCAACGCCCGAACGTCGGCAAAAGGCCCAGTTTTTTCCGTTGCTCCTGCTGCAGGAACGACAGCATCGCACCTCTCGGCGACAGAACTCAGCGACGGTCGCTTCGTTGTCGTTTGGGAAGCAACAGATGGCTCAGGCAAGCATACGATTCGGGCCCGTCTCTTCGGGCGGGATGCGGTGCCGGTTTCGAATGCCTTCGAAATCGGGGTGAGTTCCGAAAACCGGACGTCACCAAACGTCATTGCCGATCGCTCGGGAGGTTTCTCGGTTGTTGCGACCGATGGCGCGAGCGTGACGAGAGTGAGCGTCAATGCCGCTGGAATGCAGTCCGCTCTGCAAATCTTGCTCGATGAGGGTCTCATTCCTTCGGTCGCACTCTTGCAGGATGGCAGCGTCATAACGGTCGCAGCCATTGCTGCCGATGGGGGCGGCTACGAGATTGCCGGTGTCATGCAAGGACCTAGTGGTCAAATCACGATGGCCAAGGTGCTTGCTATTCGAAATGAGCCTACCCCACCTCATCCGACAGTCACAGGTCTTTCCGACGGAAAGTTTGTCGTATCCTGGGAAGGCCAAGTAAACGGAACTTCGAGCATCCTTTTTCAGGTCTACACGAGCGGCGGATCAATAGCCGGTTCCGCGACACACTTCGATGCTTCGGGAGGACAGGCCTTCTTCTCTCCCGTCCTACAATCTCTCCTAGATCGCGACTATGCCTATGCCGCCCTGCTTGGCACCGCTGGAAACACGGATATCTATGTAGGTTCGGCTTCGAGCATCTTCTCTCCGAAAATCATCGAACAAGTGGATGCCACGGCGATCGGCAACCAGATCGATCCATCTCTTGTGATGTTGCACGACGGCCGCCACGTAGTCTCGTGGCTTGAGGAAACTGTCTCAGGCTATGTCGTGCGATCAAAGGTTCTGGACATCCGTTCGGACAGCGTTCACGTCATTGGAACGGAAGGTCGGGACGATTATCTTGGTACCGAGTACGACGACGTACTCTTTGGAAATGGCGGTGACGACTATCTCGACGGTAATGGCGGCAGCGATATCCTTGATGGAGGAGTCGGCGCCGACACGATGGTCGGCGGTGACGAATCCGACTTTCGCAGCAACACGACGTATTATGTCGACAACGCTCTGGATAAATGCATCGAAACGTGGAGCGGGGGCACTGACAGGATTGTGACGTCCGTTAATTGGACACTCGGAAATCACATTGAAAACCTGACTGCTGTCGGTTCCGATGCACTCACCCTCAACGGCAATGGCTTGGCGAACGCCGTCGTCGGAAACAGCGGCAATAATCTCATCAAAGGCGGAGCCGGCGCGGATACGCTTGGCGGCGGCGGTGGGAGCGATGCCTTTGTGTTCGAGACCAAGCCAAACAAGAAGACCAATCTGGACAGG
>KI912026.1:42007-60241 GCA_000517005.1 Microvirga lupini | reverse complement strand
ACTTCAACCCGCTGCCGCAGCTTGCGGCAGCTAACCCCGGCAGAGGCTCCACTTAGCGAACCGAAAACGCTGTTCAGACAAACCGAGCCACCTCAAGGATCACGGACTTCAATGTGAGGGACGACTCGATCCGGCTCGAGAACAAGGTGTTCACGAAACTCGGCAAGAAAGGTTCTGAGGCCAGTCCTGCGAAGCTGAACAAGGCATTCTTCAAGATAGCCGACAAGGCCAAGGACAAGAACGATTACCTGATCTACAACAAGAAATCCGGTATCCTCTCCTATGATGCCGACGGCTCGGGGGCCAAGTACAAGGCGGTGGAGATTGCTACTCTGAAGAAGGGTCTCAAAATGACGGCAGCTGATTTCTTCGTTGTTTAGCAAATAGCCGTGACAAAGCGTGGGTAAGAGCCAACAGCTTTTGCCTACGCTTGTATCGCGGGTCTAATGCAGAATGCGGTTACTTCGTGGTATATCCAACGAGAGGGCAGGAATTTCGGCGTCGAAGGTTTCGCCGGTGGCGGTCTCCATCAGGTAGGTGCCCTGCATGGTGCCGCCCGGCGTCGGCAGGGGGCAACCGCTCGTATAGCTGAAGCTCTCGCCGGGGCCCAGCACCGGCTCCTCTCCGACCACGCCGGCGCCACGCACTTCCTGGACCTGACCATGTTCATCGGTGATCTGCCAGT
Source organism: Microvirga lupini (assembly GCA_000517005.1). Classification (GTDB taxonomy): domain Bacteria; phylum Pseudomonadota; class Alphaproteobacteria; order Rhizobiales; family Beijerinckiaceae; genus Microvirga; species Microvirga lupini. The sequence continues at coordinate 59,556 of KI912026.1, read as the reverse complement.
GACGGGCACGGAGCTGAACCCTCTCCAGGCCCATATTGATGATCTCGACCGTATAGGCGAAGAAATAGCGGCCCTGCTCGGAAGAGGATTCTTCGGGCATGTAGCGGGGCGTCACCGTCACGCTGATGCCGCGAGTCACAGCCTTGTACATGAGCCTGCCTCATGCCGGTCGAAGAATTTCATGAGCCCGTGGTACGGCGGTCATCAGGCCTCGTCAATCGACGGAGAGGGGAATGGATTCGGCTTTTGCTTGTGGGGATATCCCCAAGGCACGGAAAGCGATTGAGAATTCCGTAACAACCCTTACAGATACTGCCGGGCTCAACAATTCAATGAGGGCAGGTCCCTCGGAAGACAGACATGGTTGCGTTGAAGGACGGGATCCAATCGGCTGATGCCATCATGCGCCTTGCGGAAGTCGGGGCCATCAAACCGGAGACGCCCTTCGCCTCCGATCAGGTCCAGCCGGCAAGCCTCGATCTGAGGCTCGGGCGCCGCGCCTACCGGGTCCGCGCCAGCTTCCTGCCGGGCCGCAATCATACGGTGCGGGACCGGCTCGACCAATTGAGCTTCCACGAGATCGACCTGAGCAAAGGCGCGATCCTGGAAACAGGCAGCGTCTATATCGCCGAACTGCAGGAGGAGCTGGCCCTGCCGCCGGATCTGTCCGCGGCTGCGAACCCCAAGAGCTCCACTGGCCGCATCGATGTGTTCACCCGGGTCATCACCGACCGCAGCCAGGAATTCGATACCATCGGCGCCGGCTATCGCGGCCGCCTCTATGCCGAGATCTCGCCGCGCACCTTTCCGGTGCTGGTCAGGACCGGCACACGGCTGTCGCAGCTGCGCCTGCGCAAGGGCGACGTGCGTCTGAGCGATGCAGAGCTCCTGGCCGTTCACGAGCGCGAGCGGGTCGTGACCTCGACCGAGCCATCCATCCAGGATGGGGTCGCCGTGAGCGTGGACCTCGCGGGCTTCGGCCCCGACAACCTTATCGGCTATCGGGCCAAGCGCCATACGGGCCTCGTCGACGTGGACAAGCCCGGCTCCTGCCGCATTGCCGATTTCTGGGAGCCGCTCTATGCCGATGCGAGCCGGACCCTGATCCTGGATCCCGGCCAGTTCTACATCCTCGCCTCCAAGGAGGCGGTGCATGTGCCGCCGGATTACGCCGCCGAGATGGTGCCCTTCGATCCTCTCGTAGGCGAGTTCCGAGTCCATTACGCCGGCTTCTTCGATCCGGGCTTCGGTCACGCGGAAGCGGGAGGGGAGGGGGCCCGTGCGGTGCTCGAGGTGCGCTCCCGCGACGTTCCCTTCATCCTTGAGGACGGGCAGACCGTGGGGCGTCTGGTCTATGAGCGCATGGCCGAGCGTCCCAAGGTGCTCTACGGCGCGGTCGCCGGTTCGAATTATCAGGCTCAAGGGCTGAAGCTCTCGAAGCATTTCCGCTGACCCGGCTCCGCCCCTCTTGCAGGATCGCGGAAAGGCCGGATATGAATAAGGAAGCGCGGGCGTAGTTCAGAGGTAGAACGTCAGCTTCCCAAGCTGAATGTCGTGGGTTCGATTCCCATCGCCCGCTCCAACTTTGTTGAACGACAGACCCCCTGAGACAAAACGACAGGTTTTGGGACTCGGGGGGTGACTACGAATCCGTGGAAGCTGGGCCTCGTCGTTTCGGCACCCTGGTGCTTCGCGCAGGAACCCATGAAGCCTCGCGCGAAATCCTCCCCAAATCATCAAGTCGTCCGGAGGGAACATCCCATCTGCTCCGGGCACACGACCTCGTCTACCCTCGCGGGTCGGTCCATCAACCCGGCGGCATCGCGGTCACACATTTGGTTCGCCCGTCATCTTCCGGGCTCAGGGTTGGTTGCTTCGAACACTGGAGCAACGATCCACGATCGGCTTCTTCCTTTCACCCCGCATGTCGTCCTTGCCCATGACCCGGAATTCACCGGATCGATGGGAGGGCCGCCATGGCCGGATGGCTTGCCACCTGATTGGTAGTGAAGGGGCAAGATATGGCCCCGTAACGGGAGAGTATGGGGTTAAGAGGACAATTCTTGCCCCTTAAGCTAAAATGAAGTATAGGCATCTCAAGGGGACATTTTCGCCCCCTTGAAAGCTAATATAGCACTTAGGGGGACAAAAATGGCCCTTTATGGAAGAAAGGTCATATCTCCGGTGTCACGCCGGGAGATCGAACTTGGGGAGCGTCTGGCACGCCTGAGATTGTCCCGGAACATCACGCAGGGGGAGTTGGCAGGTAACGCAGGCATCCACACGCGGACACTGAAGCGGCTCGAGGCCGGAGAGGGCGTGTCCCTCGATACGTTCATCCGCGTGCTGACCGCCCTGCGGATCGAGGACAACCTCGATCTCCTTGTCCCGAATCCAGGCATTCGCCCGATCGAGCGTGTCCACCTGAAAGGTCACGAACGCCAACGGGCGCGGGCGTCCGGGCAGGACCAGCCGGAGGAACCATGGCAGTGGGGAGACGAAGGGGTGACGGATGACTGATGCAACGGTCGCACTTTGGGGACGCGATATCGGGGCCGTTACCTGGGACGGAGACAGGGAGCATGCGGTCTTCCAGTACGATCCGGCATTCGCCAGGTCAGGAATCGAGATCTCGCCGCTCATGATGCCGCTTCGCAGGGAGACGTACAGCTTTCCCGCCTTGCCGAAGGACACGTTCAAGGGGCTGCCGGGACTGCTCGCCGACGCGCTGCCGGACAAGTTCGGCAATCGGCTGATCGACGCGTGGCTGGCGGAGCAGAACCGCAAGGCCTCCGACTTCAATCCTGTCGAACGCCTCTGCTATGTAGGCCGCCGGGGCATGGGCGCGCTTGAGTTCAAGCCTCAGATCGGCACGCGCAGCGGATCCTCCAGGAAGGTCGACGTGGCGGGTCTCGTCAGGTTGGCCAACCTTGTCCTCGACGAGCGCAACGAACTCGCCGGCAGGCCTCCGGCGGGGACGGGCGACCGGAATGCCATCGAGGACATTCTCAGGGTGGGAACCTCGGCAGGTGGTGCTCGGGCGAAGGCGGTCCTCGCGTGGAACCCGCAAACCGGCGAGTTCCGGTCCGGACAGGTCGATGCCGAGGCGGGCTTCCAGCACTGGCTGGTCAAGTTCGACGGCGTGGCCAACAACCGCGACAAGGAGGTCGCGGACCCCCAGGGCTACGGCCTGATCGAGTACGCGTATCACCTCATGGCCACCGAGGCCGGGATCACGATGGCCGAATGCCGCCTCCATCACGAGGGGGGACGGAGCCACTTCATGACGCGGCGCTTCGACCGCGGGCCGAAGGGCAAGGTCCACATGCAGTCCCTATGCGCCCTCCAGCATTACGACTTCAACGATCCCACGGGCTATTCCTATGAGCAGGCCATGCTCACGATCCAGGAACTCGGACTCGGCATGACCGCGGCGATGGAGCAGCTCCGACGTGCCGTGTTCAACGTGGTTGCCCGCAATCAGGACGATCACGTGAAGAACATCGCATTCCTCATGGACCGCACCGGAACATGGTCTTTGTCGCCCGCCTTCGACGTAATCTACGCGTGGCAGCCGGACGGCCAGTGGACCAGCCGCCATCAGATGAGCATCAACGGGAAGCGCGACGGTTTCGACAGGGCCGACCTCGTCGCGCTTGCGCAGACCGCAGGCATCAAGGCGCATCGTGCGGCCGAGATCATGGACGATGTCCTCTCGGCAGTCCGGAACTGGCGCGACCATGCCTCCGCCGCAGGCGTCGGAGAAAAGGTCGCCGATCAAATCGCCCGAGCCCATCGGACGGGCCTGTGAGGGCCAGGGCCGTGTTGCCCGATCCGGCTTTCCGCAGAACCCCGGGTCAGGCCGATGCCGCCTGGGGGCCCATTCATGCGCCCTCGGAACGCCACGCCATGGCCCGAGCCGGGCCTCGACACCATCGGACCGACACCGTCGAACTCAATGTTCCGGGTGCCGGCACTTCCCATGATCCGCGAGAACCTCGATGATCCGGCACTCGGAAATCCGGCGGTGGTCGCAGGTGACCATGGTCTCGAGTTCATCGCGCAGCGCCGTGAGCCGGGCGATCTTGTCCGTCACCTCGGCGAGGTGCGCCCTCGTGATGTCGTGCACCTCGCCGCAGGAGCGGTCCGGTGCCCCCGTGAGGTCCAGGAGCTGCCGGATGGCATCGACCTCGAAGCCGAGCTCGCGGGCATGGCGGATGAAGTTGAGCCGGCGGACGTCCTCGGTACGGTAGCGGCGCTGCTGGCCCTCCGTCCGGATTGGCTCGGCCAGGAGGCCGATCTGCTCGTAGTAGCGGATCGTCGGCACCTTCACCTGGGTCTGCCGGGACAGCTCACCGATCGTCAGGGACATCGAAAATACCTCTTGAACCTCTAGCCGCTAGAGGATGTAGGGTCGCCCCGACTCGAAATGCAAGGACAGGACGATGACGGCCAACGTCGCTCCCCAGAAGATCAGGTATCACGTTCAGGGCATGGATTGCGGGAGCTGCGCCCGCAAGATCGAGACGGCGCTGACCCGCGTGCCTGGCGTCTCCGACATCGCCATCAGCACCACCACGGAGATCCTGCGCCTGCGGGCGGCGGAGGCCGGCACTGGCGAGCAGGTCGAGAAGGTGGTCCGCGATCTCGGATATGGCATCACGCCCGTGACCGAGGACACGCGGCGTCATCACGACCATGGAGCCGAGGATGGTCCCTGGTGGCGCTCGGCCAAGGGGAAGCTGACGCTCTTTTGCGGGATCGCCCTCGCCGCCGCGTGGGGACTGGCCGCGCTCCTGCCGGGCTACGAGGCTTGGCTCTACACCGCCGCTATGGCCGTCGGCCTCATCCCGATCGCCCGCCGCGCCATCTCCGCGGCCCTGGCCGGGGCACCCTTCACCATCGAGACCCTGATGACCATCGCGGCCGTCGGCGCCGTGATCATCGGCGAGACCGAGGAGGCTGCCATCGTGGTCCTCCTCTTCCTCGTCGGCGAGTTGCTGGAGGGCATTGCCGCCGGCCGCGCACGGGCCAGCATCCGGTCCCTGACCAGCCTCGTGCCGAAGACGGCGTTCATCGAGCGCAACGGCAGCCTGGAGGAGGTCCAGGCCGGGAACCTCGTCGTTGGCGACGTCCTCGTCATCCGGCCCGGTGACCGCGTCCCGGCCGACGGAGAGATTCTCTCCGGCGAGAGCGCGCTCGACGAGGCTCCCGTCACGGGCGAGAGCACCCCGAAGCGCAAGGGCGAGGGCGAGGCGGTTTTCGCCGGCACCATCAACACCGACGGCACGCTGCGTGTCCGGGTCACGGCCGAGGCGCAGGACAACACCATCGCGCGCGTGGTGCGTCTGGTCGAGGAAGCGCAGGAGGCCAAGGCGCCGACCGAGCGCTTCATCGACCGCTTCTCGCGCTACTACACGCCTGCCGTCCTCGTCGTCGGCGCCCTCGTGGCCATCCTGCCGCCGCTGCTGGCCGGCGAGCCTTGGGGCGAGTGGGTCTACAAGGGTCTGGCGGTCCTGCTGATCGGCTGCCCCTGCGCCCTCGTGATCTCGACTCCGGCCGCCATCGCGGCAGGTCTGGCGGCGGGCGCCCGGCGCGGCCTGCTGATCAAGGGCGGGGCCGTGCTGGAGACCCTCGGCAAGGTCACGGCCGTCGCCCTCGACAAGACCGGCACCCTCACGGAGGGGCGGCCCAAGGTGACCGACGTGATCGCTCTCGGAATTGCCACGGAGCGTGAGGTTCTGGAGGATGCGGCCGCCCTCGACGCCACCTCGTCTCATCCCATTGCCAAGGCCATTGTCGCCAAGGCACAGGCCGAGGGCATCGAGATCGCTCCCGCCGGCGCGGCCTGTGGCTCGGTTCGCCCAAGGCGGCGGCCGCCATCGCGCCGCTGCCGCCCGAGGCGGAGGCCCGGATCGGCGCCTTGCAGGAGGAGGGCAAGACCGTGTCGGTCCTCCTCGTGAACGACGTGCCCGCGGGCCTGGTTGCCGTTCGGAACGAGCCGCGCGAGGACGCACTGGAGGGCCTGAAGGCGCTCAAGGCCCGCGGCATCGCGCCGGTCATGCTCACCGGCGACAACGCCCGGACCGCTGCCGCGATTGCCCGCACCCTCGGTGTCGAGCCCCAGGCCGACCTGCTGCCACAGGACAAGCTGCGGATCGTCAACGAGCTCAAGGCGCAGGGGCAGGTGGTCGCCAAGGTGGGTGACGGCATCAACGACGCCCCGGCCTTGGCGGCGGCGGACGTCGGCATCGCCATGGGCGGCGGCACCGACGTGGCATTAGAGACGGCGGACGGCGCCGTGCTGCACGGGCGCGTGCTCGACATCGCCCGGATGGTGCGCCTGTCCCGGGACACCATGGCCAACATCCGCCAGAACATCACGGTGGCGCTCGGGCTCAAGGCCGTGTTCCTGGTGACGACCATCCTCGGCATCACGGGGCTCTGGCCGGCGATCCTCGCCGATACCGGCGCGACGGTGCTGGTCACGGCCAACGCCATGCGCCTGCTTGGGGCCGGGGGACGGACGTGATGCCGTCACCCTGGTTTCCGGTCGCGATCCTCGTCGTCGTCGCGACGTTCGCGCTTCTGACGCGGCGGGTGGCGCGGCGGATCGGGCACTCGCCCAACAGGTTCGGCACGGGCGACACCGCCCACGACTTCGTGGGGCGGGTGTACCGCGTCAGCGGTGGCATCCTGTTCGTCTTCCTGGTCGCGCGGGCGATCTCGCCTGGGGTCGACGCGGCGGTCGGCTCGATCCCCGCGCTCGTTCATTCGGGCATGGCTTGGCTTGGTCTGGGAATCCTGACCCTCGGCAGCGGGGTCATTCTCGCCGCCCAGGCGGGGATGGGCACCTCCTGGCGCATCGGTCTCGACCCGGAGAGGACCGGCCTCGTGACGACGCGCCTGTTCGCCTGGTCGCGCAACCCGACCTTCCTCGGCACGATGGCCGTCGTGCTCGGCGCGTTCCTTGTGGCTCCGACCGCGGTGACCGGCATCGTGCTCACGGCAGCCTGGGTCGGGTTCTCGATCCAGATCCGGATGGAGGAGGAGCACCTGCACCGCATCCACGGTCCCGCCTATGACAGGTACCGCGCCGCCGTCCCGCGCTGGATCGGGCTTCCCGGACGTCGGACCGAGGGGCATGCCGGCCCGGCGATCCTGTGAATCGCGGGTAGCGGAAGCCCAATGCCTCAATCCTGCCGGACTTGACGGCAGGATCTTCTTCGGATCGGCGATGCCCGCGACACGGCGGACACGAGGCCGCCAATCAAGGAAACGGGGAACCGTCCAGTGCCCACGCGCCACCTGGCGCCGATCCCGCCCGCCACCATGGCGCTGATGGCCAGCAAGGGCATGTCGCAGAACGACCCGATCCTCATGCGGGCCTACAAGAAGGAGTCCGAGATCGAGGTCTGGAAGCGCGGCTCCGACGGCCGGTACGCGCTGCTCAAGACCTACCCGATGTGCCGCTGGTCGGGCCAGCTCGGGCCCAAGACCCGCGAAGGCGACCGCCAGGCGCCGGAGGGGTTCTACACGGTCACCCCGGCCCAGATGAACCCGAACTCCAGCTTTCATCTCTCGTTCGATCTCGGCTACCCGAACGCGTATGACCGCGCCCATGGCCGGACGGGCGCGCACCTCATGGTGCACGGCTCGTGCTCGTCGAGCGGCTGCTTCGCCATGACCGACGAAGCCATCTCGGAAGTCTATGCCCTGGCCCGCGAGTCCTTTGCCAGCGGCCAGCGCAGCTTCCAGTTCCAGTCGTATCCGTTCCGGATGACGGCGGAGAACCTGGCCAGGCACCGGCTGGACCCGAACATCGCCTTCTGGCGGAATCTCAAGGAGGGTTCGGACTACTTCGAGGTCGCGAAGCAGGAGCCGCAGGTGTCCGTGGCCAGTGGGCAGTATGCCTTCAGCGGCGACGCCTCTGTCATGGCGGCCGTCGCGCAGAAGCGCCAGGACGACGACCGGCAGGTCGCCGCATTGGCCGCCAACGGCGTGCAGCCGATCAGGCTCGTCTATGGGGACGGCGGGCAGCATGCGAGCTTCCGTCAGGCGCTGTCCGGGGAGGACGGCTCGCTGGCCGTCGATGCCAGCGCCCGCAACCGTCTCGGTGACGTGAGCCGCCCCGAGGCGCTGGCTGTCGGGCCCCAGGAGGTCGTCCTGGCCGCGAACGGGAAGCCGAGGCAGGGGCCGTCATCGACGCTCGCCTACACCTCGCAGAGGCCGCAGGGAGGCCGGGCTCGGTCCGGTGAACCGAGCAGGCAGGTTGCTCCGGCAGCAGTGGCGCCCGTGCCGGCAGCCCAAGCGGGAGGCGGCGGGGGTTCCGTCCTCGAGCGCTTCCGGGGGCTGTTCGGCGACTAGAGGCGCCGGAACGCTCCACCTCAGCCCTGAGTTCGGCTTGCGCGTATGGCGGCCAAGTGGCACATCCGCCAAGAAGTACGACACAGCCCACTTGAGTGCGGGGGGATTCAATGACGGTCCCGCAACGGGCGCTCCTCGGCTTTGCTGTCTGGACACTGCTTGTGCTCTTCGGAACCGTCGGTCTCTACCGATGGTCCAGGATCCTCACGGGACAGGTCAGAATTTCCGAATGGCAGGCTGACCAGCCCCAAGGGAGTGACCGGTACCAGCGCGCCATGAGGGCTCACATGAACTGCGTCGAGAACCTGCCGGTCTTCGCCGCGATCGTCCTTTGCGCCACCGCGGCCGGTGCGGACAGCCGCGCCCTGGACCTGCTTGCCGGAGTCATTTCGGTGGCACGCATGTGTCAGACGACGGTCCACCTCGCTTTTGCGCCCTCCGATCTCGCCGCCTCGGTCCGGTTCGCCTTCTTCTTCGTGCAGGCGCTCTGCATGCTCGCAATGGCCGCATCCGTTGCAGTCTCGGCAGCAGGATAAAGACGGCCTTCGAGCATCGAGGATGTGCTTGGCCAGCTTGATCGGACCCGGCGATCCGTCCACGTCCCGCGCCATCGACACTTGGCACGAGGCAGACGAAAGCCGGACTTCCGCAGTCATAAGGTAAGCTGATCTTCAAAAGCCCACGTCCAACGGCTCAGTTTGACCCTAACCGGACCATAGCCACCAGCCCCACTGTTCCCTAGGCGGGAAACCGCAACAACCTTTCCCAGGAGGGGCATCAGCGCGCTACCCCGTACTCCCCACTGAAGCCAACGAGATGCTGGTGCAGCCGGTCGATCACTATTGTCCGCGTACTCGTGCGGCGCTCAATCAGACCGATCTGGCGGTAGACTTGCGGATCCCCGAATGGTGCCGACACAACCTCGCCAAGGGCCTCCTTCAGGGCGCTGTAAGGGGCGACGGATGCACCGAGGCCGTTGATCACGCAGGCGACGACCGCGGTCATGGTGTCGATTTCCGCGATCAAGTTCGTGACGATGCCACTCCGTGCCAATTCGGTATCGATCAATTGAGCAAGACGGAACCTGCTGTTGAACTTCACATAGGGAAGGGTTGAGAGCATTTCCGTCGCGGACATCTGCGCCGTACCTCGTGGAGCGATCGCGAACAAGGGCTCGTTGATGAAGGGACTCCATCTCAGCGTGGACGGGATTCCGGGGTGCTCCGCTACCATCGCCGAATCCAGTCTCCCCGAGACGACATCGCTTAGGAGTTCGTCGCTGTTGGCGACATGTAGCTTCATCCGGAGGGCCGGATAGTCCGCCTTCAATGCGACGATGGCCCGAGGCAACAAGGACAGGGCGCTAGACCGGACCGAGCCGATCGTGAACGTACCTGTGATCGCCTTTCCGGAGATGGCGTCGATCACGTCGTCTGCGGAACGCACGAGGTTGTGCGCCGCCTCAAGCATCTGGAGGCCATGACTGTTGAGCGTCATGGGCCGGGTGGAGCGATCAAACAGTTCGGCCCGGACCTCACTTTCCAAGGCCTGGATCTGTTGACTGACGGCAGATGGCGTCAGTCCGACGGCATCGGCTGCCTTGGCGAGCGTTCCATGCTCCGCGATCGCAATGAATGTCTTCAGTTGACGGATATCCATTGGGCCCGAACCGACGCATGTTAAGAAAATCTGTCCATAATTGTCAGAATTATTCGATTTATTCAAAAAAACTTTATGTTACGAATCTTCGCCAACAAAACACCGAAGCAAAAGCCTCGGGACTAGGGAGGATGTCAACCAAGGTGCGATAGCCTCGCTCCGCGTCCTCGCTCGTCCCGACCGCGAGGAACGCATGGACAGTCGCAACATCCTGGTTACCGGTCCGGCTATCAATGAACAGGCCGTCAAGCTCATTGCAGACAACGGCTACAGTGTAGCCTATGTCCCTCCCTACACGAACGAGGAGGACCTTGTCCGGATCGTCGCCGATGTCGATCCTGTCGGGGTCGTGGTCCGGATGGGGCGCTTCGGCGCTTCCGCCATCGACGCTGCACCTTCGCTACGCGTCCTTTCCAAGCACGGTGTCGGGGTAGACAACATCGATGTCGACGCCGCTACCCGCCGGGAGATTCCTGTCGTCGTCACAGCCGGTGCCAATGCCCGCTCGGTCGCCGAGCACGCCATTGCCCTCATGCTGACTACTGTCAAGCGCATCGTGCCACTCGACAGCAGCCTGCGCGCCGGCCGTTGGGAAAAACCTGGATTCTCCGGTGTTGAGGTTGCAGGCCTGACCATGGGCTTGGTCGGCTTCGGCGCCATTGCGAGGCACACGGCCGTGTATGCGAAAGCCCTCGGGATCGACGTCCGTGCCTTCGACCCCTTTGCCGATGACGCTGCCTTCGCGGAAGCTGGTGTCACCCGGGACACTGCCGTCGAAGACCTGCTCGCCGCGTCCGCCATCGTCAGCCTGCATTGTCCCCTGACACCTGAGACGCGCAACCTGCTCGACGACAGGGCCATCGGCCTGATGAAGCCCGGATCCTTCGTCGTCAACACCGCCCGTGGCGGCCTGATCGACGAGGACGCCTTGGTCAGAGCCGTCGACAGCGGCCACATCGCGGGCGCCGGCCTCGACACCTTCGCGATCGAACCTCCCTCTTCCGAGCATCCCTTCTGGAGCCGCCAGCAGATCGTTGTGACCCCGCATATTGGCGGCGTGACGAAACAGGCGAACGCGCGGGTCGGAGTGGATGCGGTCGAGGGGATCCTCGCCGTCATCCAGGGCCGCGATCTAGGCCGGGAGAGGATTGTGAACTACCGCGCGCTCGCGAAGGCATCGACCTAAGCCAATCTCATATTTGAAACCCAGTAGCGAAATCCATGAGGAGAACACGTTGAGCATAGGATTTAGGGTTCGGAACAGGGAACGTGTCGTCGACCAGGAGTGGGTCGAGAAGTTCAGGGAACTGCCCGTCGCCAATGTCAGCGACAGCATGCACCGCATGAGCGCCGCCGGGGCGCAACTCCGCCCGATGCATCGGGAGGGCAAGCTCGCCGGCCGGGCCCTGACCGTGAAAGCGCCGCCCGGCGACAACCTGATGCTGCACAAGGCCATCGATATGGCTGAGGAGGGCGACGTGATCGTCGTGGATGCCGGCGGGGAAGTGACCAACGCTCTGATGGGCGAGATGATGCTCGACTATGCACGCCGGCGCGGTGTCGTCGGCTTCGTCCTGAACGGAGCCATTCGCGATGCGGATGCATTTCTGGAAATGAACGTTCCGGCGTACGCGGTCGGGGTTACGCACCGCGGTCCGTACAAAAACGGCCCCGGCGAAGTGAACTGCCCGATCGCCATCAGCGGAATGGTCGTCATGTCGGGTGATCTCGTCCTCGGGGATGCCGACGGCGTGGTCGTCGTGCCGATCGACGACGTTGCGGATGTCTACGAGAAGACGGTTGCCAAGTATGCCGCCGAGACGAAGCAGATCGAAGCCATCAAGGCAGGCACGCACAAGCCAACCTGGTTCAACGAGACGCTCGCCAAGATGGGTTGCGAGATGCCGTCATAAGGCTGGTCTTGCTACCGGCCCTCATTGGCGGGAGTTCGGCACTTGCCGATGGCGCGAGTGCCGAGGAAGGCCAAGTTCGGAGGAAAACTCTGAAACACTAGTGTGGTCAAGTGACCACTATCTTTGGGAGGAACGAATGAAGCACCTGATCTGGAATACCGCACTTGCCACGTCGATGCTGGTCGGCATCGGAACCGCTCACGCCGAGTGGCCCACGGATCGGCCGATCGAAATGATCGTTGCCTTCGCCCCGGGTGGCGGTACGGACGTAATGCACAGGACGCTCGCGCCCTACATCGAAAAGGAACTCGGCGCGAAGATCACCATCCTGAACCGGCCCGGCGCATCCGGTGAAATCGCATACACTGCACTGACGCAGGCCAAGCCCGATGGCTACACGCTGTCCTCTCTCAACACGCCGGGCTTCCTGACGATGCAGATGGACCGGAAGGTCCGTTTCGATCCCAAGAAGGTCTGCCTGGTTGCCCGCATCGTCGAGGATCCCGGCGCGTACATCGTGCAGGCGAACTCCCAGTTCAACTCGCTCAAGGACCTAGTCACCTACGCCAAGGCCAATCCGGGTAAGGTCAGCGTTGGCACGACCGGCCTCGGAACGGACGAGCATCTTGCCCTGCTGCAACTGGAAAAATCGGCCGGAATCGACCTGACCCCGGTCACCTTCAACGGTGCGAACGAGGCACGGACGGCGCTGCTCGGCGGGCACATCATGGCCATGGGGATTAACGTCGGGGAGTTCGTCGGCAGCGAGAAGTCCGCCTTCAAGGCACTCGGCCAGTCCGCCGATCAGCGGGCCGTCATCGCTCCGGACCTGCCAACGGCCAAGGAGCAGGGCTATGACGTCATCATGAGCTCGGAGCGAGGCATCGCAATGAATTGCGAGGTCCCTGAAGCGATCAGGACGAAGTATTCGGATGCCATCAAGAAGGCTGTCGCTAATCCGGAATTCCAGGCTCAGGCCAAGCAGCAGTCTCTCCCGCTTTCCTATCGCTCGTCGGAAGAGTGGAACAAGGAACTCCCGGCACGCGCGGAGCGGCTCGGGGAAGTCTGGAAGCTGGTCAAGGAACAGAAGTGATGGCAACTCCACGCAAGGTTGGGGGGACCGGCGATCGGCCGGACCTCCTGACGGCCATTCTGTTCGTGGGTTTTGGTGCGCTTGGCCTCTGGGCCGGGCGCGACCTGACCATGGGCACGGCCGCCGCGATGGGGCCGGGGTATCTGCCGCGGCTCGTCTGCTGGCTCCTGATCCTCGTCGGGCTGGTCGTCGGCGGGATCGGACTCTTCAGGGCGCGAGAGGACATTGCCCTCCCGCAACTCCGCCCGATCTCGGTCATCCTGCTATCGGTCGTCGGCTTTGCGTTCATTGCCGAGTACTTCGGCTTCGTGGCCGCGTCCATCTGGCTGCTGGTCGTCGGCAGCCTTGCGGACCGTGAGTCCAGGTGGCGTGAGGTGATCCTGCTCACGGCTGGACTGACTGCTTTTGGCGCCCTGGTCTTCATCGTCGGTCTTGGCGTTCAGATGCCCATCTGGCCCTTCTGAGGAGCGGAACATGGCATTCCTCGACCTGCTCATGCTCGGGTTCAGTGAGGCGCTGACCCCGACCAACCTCGGCTTCTGCCTGCTGGGAGCCCTCCTCGGGACGCTGATCGGAGTATTGCCGGGCATCGGCCCGACGGCGACGATTGCCGTTCTCCTGCCGATTACCTTCTATCTTCCCCCTTGGCCGGCATCATCATGCTCGCCGGCATCTACTACGGGGCGCAATACGGCGGATCGACCACCGCCATTCTGGTCAACCTGCCGGGCGAGGCATCATCCGTGGTGACCGCGATCGACGGCTACCGGATGGCCCAGAAGGGAAAGGCCGGCTCGGCGCTTTCCGTCGCGGCGCTCGGATCGTTCTTTGCGGGTACCGTGGCGACGTTCGGCGTTGCCATCGCGGGCCCGATGCTCTCGCCATTCGCGCTCTCCTTCGGTCCTGCTGAATACGTTTCGCTCATGATCTTCGGCCTGCTGGCCGCCACCGTCCTCGCCCGGGGTCCCGTCCTGAAGGCGATTGGCATGATCCTGTTCGGATTGCTCCTCGGCATGGTCGGTATCGACGCGAGTTCCGGCGAGGAACGCCTGACGTTCAATGCGATCGAGCTTTTCGACGGTATCGACTTCGTCGTGATCGCTATCGGTGTCTTCGGCTTTACCGAGATCATCGAGAACCTCGAGAACGTGGCGGGACGAGGTGTCCTGGTCAGCAAGTTCAGCCGCCTCTGGCCGACGCGGGAGGACTTCCGGCAGGCCTGGCCTGCCGTCCTGCGGGGAACAGGCGTCGGCACGTTCCTCGGGATCCTGCCAGGCGGCGGCGCGACGCTGTCATCCTTCTGCGCCTACTCCCTGGAGAAGAAGGTCTCGAAACATCCTGAAGAATTCGGGAACGGGGCCGTTGTGGGCGTGGCAGGACCCGAAGCCGCCAACAATGCCGGCGCACAGTCCTCATTCATTCCGCTGCTCACGCTCGGCATCCCGTCCAACAACATGATGGCGATGATGCTGAGCGCATTCATCATCCATGGCATCACCCCCGGTCCGACGGTCCTGCAAACCCAGCCGCAGATCTTCTGGGGCCTCGTGGCAAGCATGTGGATCGGCAACCTGATGCTGGTCGTCATCAACCTGCCCATGATCGGCATCTGGGTGAAGCTGCTGACCGTCCCGTACCGTCTCCTGTACCCGGCTATCTTGCTGTTCTGCTGCGTCGGCGTCTACAGCATCAACAACCGGATCTTCGACGTGGTGCTCGCCGCAGGCTTCGGGTTGCTCGGATACCTGTTCCGGAAGGCGAAGTGCGAGCCGGGGCCGCTGCTGCTCGGTTTTGTTCTCGGTCCGTTGTTGGAAACGAACCTTCGTCGCGCAATGGTGCTCTCTGACGGAAGCCCGAGCGTGTTCTTCGAACGGCCGATCAGCCTCGTCCTGCTGCTGGCAACCGCCGCGATGTTCATCCTCATGGTCCTGCCGTCCTTCCGGAAGACCCGCGAGGTGGCGTTCCAGGAGGAAGAGGCCTGACGCCCACATATGGGAACTGTGGGAAGGGGCGCGTTACGCGCACCCTTTCCCTCATCCATGAACAGGACTGAGCCCAGGCGGTTTCGATGCAGATGACCTTCCTACGCGAAGCGGCGCTTGGACCGGGTTCAATGCCGTGAGCGACCTTTTCGTCACCGGTGCGAGCGGATCAGGTTGCGGGCCAAGTTGGAAAGTGTGGCATGATCCCGGTGGCTAGCGTGATGTGATGAGGAATGGGTGGCATGGAGCCCGCGCCGCGTTGCGCGAGGCGAACTACCGCACTTTCACCATCGGCAACGTGTTCTCGCTCGTCGGGACCTGGGTGCAGCGGGTCGCACTCGGCTGGCTGGTCTGGAAGCTGACGGGCTCAGGGGCATGGCTGGGTGCGGTCGCGTTCGCAGATCTGTTTCCGATGGTTCTCGTGACCCCTCTGGCTGGCGCGATGGCCGACCGAGCCGACCGGCTGCGGGTCACGAGGATCAGCCAGGCTATGCTCATGGTGCATGCGGGACTGCTCACGATCCTCAGTGCCCTCGGCCTGCTCACCCCGGGGCTGGTCCTGGTGCTGGCGCTGGCTGGCGGCATCATCACGGCGTTCAACCAGCCGTTCCGCATGGCGCTGCTTCCCAGTCTCGTAGAACGCCCGAACTTGGTGAGCGCGGTCGCGATCAACTCCGTCGTTTTCAACACCGCCCGTTTCATCGGCCCCGCCATCGCGGGGATCGTGATCGCGAAGGGCAGCCTCACGCTGGCATTCGCGATCAACTTCGGAACGTTCGCGATCTTCTCGTGGACGCTCGCCCGCATCCGCTTGGTCAACTCTGAGGTCAGCCCCTCGACCAGCGTCGGACTGATCATATCCATCGTCGAAGGCTGGCGCTACGCAGCCGGCCATGTCGGCCTCGGAGCCATGTTCCTGACACTCACGGTCGTCTCGCTCTGCATCCGCCCTATCCTCGAGCTCATGCCGAGCTATGCGGCCCTGTTCGGGTCGGATGCCGGCAGGTTCGCCTTCATGACGTCCGTGATTGGCCTCGGTGCGTTGGTCGGGGCAGTCTGGCTCAGCCGCCGGACTGATCCTGTATCCGTAGCAACGATGGCTCTTTCCAATGGCCTGCTGATGGGCGCGGCATTGTTCGTCGCAGCGGTCGTGCGTCAGGAATGGCTGGGTGTCGTTGCCCTGTTCATTGTGGGCTTCGGCATGGTCGTAAGCGGGATCGCCAGTCAAACCGTGATCCAGCTTGCTGTGCCCGATCGCCTGCGGGGCAGGATGCTTGCTCTGCACAGCATGATCTTCCGGGGGGCACCCGCCCTTGGTGCCTTGGTCATCGGAGCCTTGTCCGACGTGACAGGCCTGCGGGGACCACTGGCGGCCGGAGCGGTCGCGACGTTCGCCTTCAGCGGGATCGTCTACACCCGGCGCAAGGTGATCCTGAAGAGCCTCGACCTGTGAAGTGGAGCTTGGGATGGCCAGTGATTGGACAAAGGAAAGGTGCCATGGGGATTTCTGACACGCCGCGCGGCATGGAGCGTTCCTCGACGGACCTGGAAGCCACACCTGTGAAGGGCATCATGCGAACGCCTCCCACCGCTCTCCTACGCCGTTTACGCAGGATCCTGTCACTCGACGACTTCGAAGTCGCGGCGCGCCGCCACCTGCCGCGGCCGATCTTCGGCTACGTGTCTGGGGCCGCGGAGACCAATGCCTCACTTCGCGACAACAGGTCGGCCTTTGAGGAGTTCGGCTTTGTCCCGCGGGTGCTCATCGACGTGTCCAGGCGAGCGCAGAAGGTCGAGCTTCTCGGCCGGACATACCCGGCCCCCTTCGGGATCGCACCCATGGGGATCAGCGCCCTGTCTGCCTACCGCGGAGATCTCGTCCTGGCGCAGGCGGCGGGGCAGGCGAACATTCCGATGGTGATGAGCGGGTCTTCCCTCATCCGGCTGGAGGAAGTCGTCAAAGCGAATCCTGCGGCTTGGTTATGATGAGCCCCGTCCGGTTCCCGTGCGGGCCGACCTGGCTTGCATCGGCGTGAAGTTACCCATTCTAGCCGCGTCATGCCTGTCTGCTTGATCGATGAGGACAACCGATTACCAGATTGGGACAATCGGCTCCGAGCGCCACGCTTCGCGAGCACATTCCGAAAAGTGAACGGACTTCACTGCCTGACCCGTTGCGGACCATTCGGCAATTGGAGCATGGCCAGGCTCGGCCTCCCGCCACGCGTAACCGGGTGTGTTTCGCTCCCCCATCGTTTCAACAGGAGGGGCAGAAGCATGGGTTGCTTTACTTCAGGGCGAACGAGCCACGGCGCTTCGCCTACGAATCCTCGAAGAAGAGAACCGAGGCCGAAGTCGTGAACGTCTCCCGGGACAGGAAGGACCGGCCTTGCGCGCTCCCTCGGCGAAACGGGAATGAAGACAGCGGCTCCACCTCCCAGGGCGAGGCCCTTTCATTGCTGCGGCAATGAGCCCATGAACCAGGCGCTGGAAACCACGCCGGGTCTTGCCGACCTTCGGGTGAGGATCGCGGCC
>KI912026.1:41587-41907 GCA_000517005.1 Microvirga lupini | reverse complement strand
CCCCGCGCACCGCCCGGTCGCCGAGACGCATGACACCCGCGATCATCTTGCGCTCGTCGGTCTCGATCACGCCGGCGGTCTCCGCCTCGGCCATGATGGTCTTGATCTCCTCCTCGGTGACCGCGTTCTCCGCCTCCGTGCTCTGGCCGAGCAGGCGGAAGATCAGCTTGGTCGAGGCATCCAGCAGCCAAACGACCGGAGCCGCAATCCGCGAGATCAGCGCCATCAGGGCGCGACCGCACAGGCGATCCCTTCGGCGTTCTTCAGCGCCAGGTGCTTGGGCACGAGTTCGCCCACCACCACGGAGAGATAGGTGATGG
>KI912026.1:40403-41487 GCA_000517005.1 Microvirga lupini | reverse complement strand
AGCATGGCGCCGAGCGCGGCGCCCGAGAAGGCGCCGGCCAGCACGCCGACCAGGGTGATGCCGATCTGGACCGTGGAGAGGAACCGGCCAGGTTCCTCCGCGAGCTTGAGCGCGGTGCTGGCGCCGGCGCGCCCGGTGTCGGCCATCGCCTCGGCAAGTTGCATCGAGGAAAGGAAGTCCCTGTCCGAGATATGATCGGTCATTACCGTGATCGCAGCCATCGTCCATGCTCCATTCGTGCGGGCCTGCCTGGATAGGCTGCGGTCCGGCCTCGCCGGCGGCAACCCGGCTGCCCGGCTCGGTGCGGGAGGGGAAGAGCATTCACGCGGCATCGCGGAACGCAGCAGGTGCGTCCTCCCGAGGATCTCAGAAACCTGTCGCCTCCGCCCAAGCAATCTCAAAACGATGTCGTTCTGTCCCAGAACGGGTGTCGCCGGAATGGAATTCGCCAATGGATTCAGAACGCCTGAATCTCAAGGGGTCTGTCGTCCACCAAACTTTCCCGACAAAACTGGTCTTGAAGGCTGCTTTTCGAAGAGAGCAGGGCTCTTAGCGGAGCCATCCGCCATCCATCCGGCTTTCGGGTGTTGACAAACGATCCGGGAATCGACATATCCGCAGCCCCGCCGGAACTTGGTTCGGGCGAGCTTCAATCTTACAAGACGCCGGCGCCGCCGAGATCTTCGGATCTCGCCGTTCGTCCGGGTTCTGATCACGATCACAATTGATCCTGATCAACGACACGAGCCGTGGATGCCAGTATATGGCAGATCTCCATGGCTCCTCTGGCGATAACGAGAAGCATTCTGGATGCCTAAGTCGTCTGGAGTGATGTAAACGTAGAGGCGAATACGCTTTTGCGGGAGATTAAGCTTGTCTGAATACTATGTGTGAAGGTCGGGGCACCGATTTCGAGAAAAATTCTTCGAAAAAGGTGTTGACCTAAGGAAGGGGTTCGAATAGAACAACTTCATCGGGCTTCGCGGTTCTTTCTGGACCGGTCGCCTCCAGGCTTCGCGGTTCTGGGGCTCTCAGGGAGCGACGGAACGGTCGAGGTTTTATCTGTGCCTCTGGTGGGGCATTT
>KI912026.1:39171-40303 GCA_000517005.1 Microvirga lupini | reverse complement strand
GCCGCAGCTGGATAGGGATCCAAACGCAAGGCCGTCTGTTGTGCCTTGAGAACCCAATCCCTCACGGCAATGGTGCATATGGAGATTGCATCCGCCTTTCAGGTCGTGTCTTCCGATGATGACGAGAGGCCGGGTGCCTATGCGGTGTTTCCCTACGACCGTGAGCTGGTGCATCGGTTTCGCGACAGTTTTCCGCGGGCGCGCTGGCGGGCAGGGGAGGAGCGGTGGTTCGTGCCGGGGAAGACGGCTGTGCAGCGGCTCAACACCTGGATGGCGCAGGAACTGGAAACGCTCGATCGGCATGCTGATGCCAAGGGGCGGGACGCCTTCCTCTTCGAGCCTCTCGAAAGTCCCTACCTGACGATTGCCGAGGATCTCAAGGTGCGCACCCCCTATTCGCGCACGATCGTGGAGGCCCTGCGATCGATCCCCTGGGCGCATTGGGATCCCGAGGAGAGGATCTGGCGGGTGCCGTTCCGCTCCTATGAGGCTCTGAAATCACGCTGGCCCCAAATCGAGGAGGCGGCGCGGCGCAACGAGCCTGAAGCCCGGAGGAGGCGTCGGGCGGAGCTGAAGGAGCAAGCCTCGGAAGAGGCACGCCAGATTCAGGCCGAGCGACGGCGCAGGCGCTATCCTGTGCCGGTCGCCGATCTGCCGCCTCTCGGATTTCCGCTGTCGACGGAAAACTGGGGCCTGGTGGTGTTCGAGGCGATCGACGTCGACCCAATCGCCGAGCCCTCAGAGACCAGGTTTTATGCTCATGTGCAGGGTGATCCCTCGCGCTATGTCTGGGCGCATTGGCGGATGCCGACGCTGCAGGAAATCTACCGCACCAGACCGCCCCAGGCTGAGGAGGATCCGGAGGTCCGGAATGCTCGAGGCTGGTGGTGGGCGAGCCGTGAGGAGCTGCAGGAAAGGGCGCGCAAGCTGCGCGAGGTGGAGCGGGCGCACCGCTCTCGGGAGCTGGCGCGCAAGGCTTCGGCCGAGGTGTGAGAAACGCGCCGAGGATAAACAAGAATCCGGGCGCGAGGCCCGGATTCGAAAGTATCGATCCTGTGCTGGTCAGAACGGAATGTCGTCGTCGAAATCGCTCTGCCGGGAGCTGCCGGCCGGCTCGGGCCTGCGCTCCATC
>KI912026.1:33932-39071 GCA_000517005.1 Microvirga lupini | reverse complement strand
CATCGTGCGGACCCAGAGGGCCACGTCAGTGAAAAGTGGATCCGGTCTTCCGCGAAGAACGATGCCCTGGAGCATCGGACCTCGAAGACATCAGGGGGATTGCGTCTCACGTTGCGGGGGACGGCACAGGGCCTGTAATGATCGAGGCCAAGCTTGAGGAGCCGGCCTTGACCGAGAAGACCTTGGATGAAGCGGCTGTTGCCGCAGCATGGGACCGAAACGCGGACCTCTGGACGCAAGAGGTACGGAACGGGTTCGATCTGTATCGTGAGGTTTACACGTTTCCCGCCTTCCTGAGCTTCGTGCCGTCCATCGCCGGAAAGCGGGTGATTGATCTAGGCTGCGGCGAGGGCTCCAATACGCGCTGTTTCGCAAGGCTAGGTGGATTGATGACGGGCATCGATCTTTCGCCTGAGATGATCGAGCGCGCTCGGGAGCAGGAGGAAAAGGAGCCTTTCGGGATCGCCTACGAGATCGGCTCTTTCAATGAACTCTCGCCTTTCGCCGACGAGGAGTTCGATTGCGCTTTGTCCACGATGGCGCTGATGGACGGGCCGGACCTGTCAGCCGCACTGCGTGCCGCGTCGCGTGTGCTCAAGCCTGGCGGCACTTTGTGCTTCAGTATTCTGCATCCCTGCTTCATCACGCCCGCCGTCAAATGGCTGACCGATGAAGCAGGCTCTTATCTCGGGCTCCAAGTCGGGCGCTATTTCGACAGAGCCCCCTTTGTCGAATATTGGCGTTTCAGCAGACGTTCCGACACAAGCGGACAGCAAGCCAGCGAGAGGCCCTTCGAGGTGCCGCGGTTCCCGCGAACTCTCTCCGATTACATCAACGCCGTCAGTGACGCAGGATTCAGGATTGCAAGGGTTGAGGAGCCGCGGCCAAGCGAGGAGATGGCTCGCAAACATGATTGGCTGAACCGGTGGTACCAACATGCTCCGCTCGTCCTGTTCATCCTGGCCGTCAAGGCGTGAGCGAGCGGATATGAAAGACAGCGGTGGCCGGGTCACCGCCGGAGAAACAGCTTCTACTCGGCGGCCTGAAGATAAACGACCTTCGACTGCTCGTTCCGAACCTCGCGCAGGGTGCGCGCCATGTAGGTCAGCTGCTCGATAGCCTTGTCGAGATCGAGCTTGGCGCCTTCTTCAAGATCATAGGCCTGCCGTCCGCGGTAGAGCCGATTGACCTGACTCTCCATCTCGGCGGCAGCCTCGCGGATACGGTGGACGAGGTTGTCTGCAATGACATTGGCGTTGTCATCGACAACGCAGAAGCCGACATCGCTGGCGCGGACCTTAGCCATGGGGGTGATACCTCTTCTTGTTGTTTCGTCTCAAGCGACGGCCCGCTGTGCATGCTCTGCGTAGACGCCGAGCCGGCGAGCCAGGGAATGTTTCGTCACGGGGCCCACCCAGGGCAGCGTGACGAGAAAGCGCAGCTTGTCGGGACTCGCGTTGTAATCTTCGAACAGGCGTTCACGTTCACGCCAGATCATGTCGATCGCCTCGGCCTTGGCGGGATGGCGAAAGCCGATGCGGGCCGTCGAGCCGAGGTCAAGCGCGCGCATGCAGCGCTCGAAGGTGCGGCGGCCGACACTCGGCGTCACGCTTGCATGGCAGATCGCCTCGATGACATGTTGCGCAAACTCGTCCGCCGTTTCAGGAGATGCCGTCTCCGCTCCGGAGAGATCGCCCTGAAAAGCAGTTGCGCCATACCGCATCGTCTCTTCGAGTCCGAAACTCGGCATTCCTCTCACCGTATGTTCCAGGCTGCCTGCAGCAGCCGAACGAGCTTTGTCCCTGTCTTTCGAATCCGGCGCTGCGCTCGCCATGGAAGGACGGCTTCTTGCGCCAGGTTCAGGCGTTCGGGACGGATACGCGGTTTTTTCAAAAACGGGCGCGCACCTGATTGGGAGCGCATGCGCCATACATCGTCCGGGCTCCGAAAACCTTGACCGTTCAATGGTTTCTCGGAAGAGCGCGGCTCGATGAAGATGGGGTTTGAGCCTTGCGAATGCAAGGTTCGCGGGATGGGCGGAACGGGATTGGCTTCCCGGTCGGATCCTCTTGCAACCTTGGGCCAGGGCGAGACCTCGCAGCGCGCCATCTTGAAGGTTTGCGCCAGTTCCGCGCCGGCGATGACACCATAGACGGATGCCGCGCAGGAGAAGGCCTCGGAAAAAGGCTGCATGGCGCACCAGCTCTTCTCGGCCATGTGCAGCGGCCACGTCCACAGACCATCCTCCCGGCGCTGGCCGAGGCTCTCGCGGTCGATGAAGTAACCGGTTCGCTTGTGCTCCAGGCCGCTTTCGATCACGAGCCATTCCTCGTTCTCGAAAATCGGTCTCTCGTCCGTCATGACGGTCATCGCAGGATCCTTTGCGGCGGTGAGGCGCGGCTGCCCTAATGGCGTCACATCCATGACGCATACAGAGGATGCGAACAAATCAAGAACATACTCCCGAGGGACGCCGTGTCAAGCAAAGTCCGCGGTTTGGGACTGTAATCTTGGAGTAACCGATATTATGTGGAGGGTCTGATGCCAGGATTGAAGAGATGGCTCTCGATCCCGTCCAAAAAGAGGCGAAGTCGTTGCGACGAAATATCGCCGACGATAACTGAAGCTCGACCATTCCAACGCAGCGGATTCGCCACCTCATGACCAATCTGACACGCCTCGAAACGGACCAACTCCGGCGCCTGGAGGAGATGCGCAAGACCTTCGAGAAACTGAAGGCGGAGCGAATCCGGGCCGAGGGCGAGGTCGAGCGCCTGACACGCGAGCTCGAAGAGGCGAGGGCTCTCGCCCTGTCGGAGTTCGGCACCGACGACGAGGGGCAAATTCAGGGCCTGATCGAGGATGCACAGGCACGCAATGCCAAGCTTGCCGAGGAGTTTGGCACTGCTCTGCGCGAGGTCGAAACCCGTCTCAAGCAACTGGGAGACGAGCGTTGATCGGAGCGTCCATCGATCATGGCGTCACGCGGGCGGAGGCTTTCCTCGCGCGTCTCGAAGGGCGGCGCGATGCTCTGCGGATACGCCGCGAGGAGCTGACGCGCGAGATCGAGCTCGCCAAGGGGCGCCTTGCCGTCAAGGACGAGGTGGAGGCCTTCATTGAGGCCGTGCATGGCTCGGCAAGTCGCCGCAGTCTGTCTGCGTTCGAGACGCTGCTGACGGCGCTGGTCCAGGAGGTCCTGCCGGGTGAGAAGCCCGTGGCCCTGGATCTCTCGACCGGGCGCGGCCTGGCCTCGCTCGATATCTGCGTACGCCGTCCCGACGGCACGCTCGAGGATGTGCTGGAGGACAATGGCGGCGCGCTGACCAATGTGATCGGCATGGCGCTGCGGCTGATCGCGGTGGTCAAGGCGGATGTCGCGTGCTTCCTCGCACTCGACGAAGCGGATTGCTGGATCGCGCCGGATCGCGTTTCGTCCTTCTACAAGGTGCTGGAGGACGGCGCGGCGCGTCTTGGCGTCCAATGCCTCGCCGTATCGCACCACGACCTGTCCCAGTTCTCGGGCAAGTTCCACATTGCCCGCATCATCGGAGAGCCCATCTCCGGCGTCGATGTGCAATCCCCCGACACCGGTGCTGCATGGGACGAAGCGCAGCCGGGCTTGCGCTTCATCCGGCTCGTCAATGTGCAGGCCTACAAGGATGCGACGCTGCATTTGAGCCCCGGCGTGAATGCGCTGATCGGTCCGAACAACCGTGGCAAGTCCACCTTCATCCGTGCCTTGCGCGCCGTGTTCTATGGTGAAGCCCGTGACTCTCTCGTGCGGGCCGGCGCGAAAGCGGCAAGCGTCGAGATCGGCGTTGCCGGAAACCGGACGTTGCGCTTCACGCGCCAGCCTCGCCGCTCGCCGGTCAACATCTGGTCGCTGCACGAAGCGGACGGCTCCATCGTCGAGGAACAGGGCATGCGCTACGAGACCGGCGGGCGCAGCGTTCCCGATTGGGTTGCCGATCTCATCCGCATCCGCAAGGTGGAAGACCTCGACGTTCACATTGCGCATCAGAAGTTTCCCGTCTTTCTTCTCGGGGAGACAGCGTCCCGCCGCTCCGCCGTTCTCTCGATCGGTCAGGAGGCGGGCTATATCCGTGACATGCTCGTCATTCATCGCGAGCGCTGCCGGCAGGACAACGATCTCGTGCGCAGCGGCGAACGGGAGCTGATCGCAATCGACGAGACGATCGACGGGCTGAAGGAACTCGATGCTCTTAGGAGCAGGCTGTTGGATATTCGCTGCCAAGGAGAGGATCTCAAGGACGTTTCGGCGCGTCTGCAGCGATTGCAGCAGCGCGCGTCGCAGCTTGCCGATCTCGGACGCTATTTGGAGAAGGCGCAGGCGCGGGCTGATGTCACGGCGAAGCTTCCCGAGGCCGAGCAATTGACGCATCTCACGCGCATGGTGGAGCGCTCGCGTGAGCGCGAGCGATTGGGAGAACGGGTCATCGGGCTTGGTCAGAGTCTGACCCGCGGCAAGGCGCGGCTGGCTGCGCTGCAGAGCCTGCCCGAGGCTCTTCCCATTCTTGAAAACACCTCCTCGGCGCAGAACATTCTGAAGCGCATGAACGATCTTCGCAGCGCGGCTCTGATTGCGCAAAGCCGGGTCGTGCAGGTCGACGAAGGGCTCAAATCCGTCGAGGCCGACATGGCGCAGCTCATCGAGGAGACCGGCGGGCTTTGCCCCACCTGCGGCTCGCCGGTGAAGCCCGAGAACCTGTTGGACCATCATGCCCATTCCTCGCATTCCCTCACGCCGTCGGAGCGGCTGACCGCATGATCCTGTCCGGAGATCGTCTTCCCCCAATCGCCTGCAACGGCGTCCTCGTGATCGGGGATCCGCATGTGGGCTCGCGGCGTCCGGGCCGACGCAAGGATGTCGTCTGGCCGCAAGCGGTGATCGGCAAGCTGGAGCGCTGTGTCGCCATCGCCAACGAGCGTGGGCTTGCCGTCGTGATCCTGGGAGACCTGTTCGACCGGCCGGTCGAGACCGATGTGGCGCTCAAGAACCAGCTCATCCGCATTCTGAAGGGCTTCCGGCATCGACCCATCGTCAACGTGGGCAATCACGACATCCAGCACACGACGCTGACGGACAGCGACTCGCTGGCGCTGCTGGGTCTGTGCGAT
>KI912026.1:19219-33832 GCA_000517005.1 Microvirga lupini | reverse complement strand
GTGGTCGACGTGGTCGCCACATCAGCTCCCGTGACCGAATTCCAGATCGGTGCGCGCCGGATCGGCGTCGGCATGACGCCCTATGGCCAGACGATCCCGATTGATGCGCGCGGCTCGTTCACCGGCGTCGATCTCCATGCCTGGTTCACGCATCATGACATCGCCTTCGACGGCGGCTATCCGGGCGCGGTGCCGCCCTTTGCGGTCGAGGGCTGCGACGTTCTCATCAACGGGCACATCCACAAGACCCAGAAATCCGTTCTAGCCGGCCGCACCCGCTGGATGAATCCCGGCACGATCACGCGCCAGTCCGTCGATCTCGTGGATCACGTTCCCCGCGCCTGGATCCTGGATGGCGGCGGCGAACTGGAGCCGCAGGCTCTGCCGTTCGAGAACAATGTCTTCGATCTTACGGGGCGTGTCGTCGATGCGGCTGACGGTTCTGCCGTGGCGCGGGAGGTCGAAAGCGCCTTCGTCACCTTGCTGCAGGCGGAATCCTCGACGGAACTGAAGCGGAGCGGCGACGGCTCCATCATCCGCGACGAGATCGAGGCGAAATTCGCATCCGACGACACGCCGGATGCCGTGCGCGCCATCGTGCGCTCGCTCCTTGGCGAGGCGGTGGAGCGCCACGCGGTTCAATCTTAGAACGTGAAGGGATCGGTGTAGGGCAGACGGCGCCGGCGCACCTGCGTTTCCGGAAGGATCGGGCGGCTGATGTCGACGGCGATCAGCCCCTCGCAGGCCAACGCGAGAACGGCCGCCACACCGTCCTGCGTGTTCATGACGGCGCTGGCGCAATCCACCAGCCGCATGGTGCCCATCTCGTCGAGCTGATGCAGGACCCGCACCCGGTCTCCCGCGGTCACGGGCGTGCGCTTGCAGGCGAGGATGAGACGCATGGTCGTGAAGCGCGGTTCGGCCCGGATGCTGGCGGCCGTTTCAATCAGGAAGGGGCGGCCATCCAAGGCGGCGATGCCATGGATCGCAGCAGTTCGCAGCGGATGCTTCAGCAGGTCGTCGTCGGTCACCACATCGACGAGACAGGCAGCGCCGTCCTTCACGATCTCAAAATCAGCGATGTGTTCGATGGTCTCGTCCCCGACGGCGAACTCGGCCGGATCGGCGGGCGCGCGCAGGGCCTCCACCTCGGCATCGAGTTCGCAAAGCGCCAAGTAATCGGCAATCAGGGCATTGCGCGTGAGCGGCGTGGAAGGGCGCTTCTGGGCCCGGCGGGTTCCCGGACGCCGGGCGGGGCGCCGATCCGAAAGGTCGAGGAGCGCTTGCGCGGACATCGGGGCCTCCAGTTGGCTTGTCAAAAGAAGGAGCAGGGCCGCCCAGCCTGCCGGCAGCTTTATCCTGTTAGTAATGAGAACATATATAGAACAACAGGATAGAGGTCAAACTTTCGGCGGCTACCGAAGAGGGAGCTTTGGCTTAGCGACTCAAGGCTACGCTTTGCAGGTTTGAGACAAAATGGCACAGGCAATAAGTACCTGATATGTAAGCAAATATTGTCACAGTCCATGAGGCTGAAAGTGGACCGCAGGGCTCAAATTTGGTATAGAACAAATAATGAACGCGCCGGCCAGGACAAGGCTGCGACAAGAGCGCGTCATCGACTTGCGGGCCTCTGAGAAAGTTAGGATCGAGGATGAATACGACGGACAAGAAGATTTCCGAGGTGCTTGCGAAATTCGGCGAGCCGATGGCCGGGAACGTCTGGCGCGTCCAGGGCACGGCCGTCATCTACCACAAGACCCTCGAGCGTATTGCCGCGCAGGCGAAGGTCGTCTTCGACGAACCCAAGATCATCCGCGCCGAGCGGGACGAGGCCGTCATCCAGGTGACCGGCCGCACGGGGGATCGCGTCGAGTGGTCGATCGGCGAGGCGCTGATCGGCGTGAACTACCGCGTCTCCGGCAAGCAGGCGGCCTATGTCTACGCCATGGCCGAGAAGCGGGCGAAGGACCGCGTGATCCTCAAGCTCATCGAGCTGCACGGCTATGTCTACTCCGAGGAGGAGGCCGACGAGTTCAAGCAGGGTCGTCCAGGCTATGTCGACTCGCATGTGGAGCTCGAGAAGACCGAGCCGCAGAAGGGCAAGGTCGAAGCGAAGGCTGCCGACGGCAAGGTCGAGGATGACCTGAAGGCAAAGATCAAGAAGGCCAAGACCATCAATGCGGTCACGGATCTGATGCTCCACGCCGACACACAGAAGACGCTCGCCGATCTGCCGGAAGGCGTCCGCGACGAGATCCGCGACTTCGCCAAGGCGCGTCTCGTGGAACTCGGCTGGCCGACCAAGAAGGCGGCCTAAAATTCGCTGCGCTCATGGACGAGATGGTTTTTCAAGTCATCTCGTCCATTTTTCTTATCCGCGGTAGCGTCCCGGCGCTCCTGGTCTTTCTGATCGATGCCGAAATCCTCCGCTCTTACGGCTGCCAGCCAGGACGCCTTATCCCTCTCCGAGCATCTCGTCGGCTCGATCGAGCGGGTGACATTCCACAATGACGAGACCGGCTTCTGCGTGCTGCGTGTCAAGGCGCGTGGGCATCGCAAACCTGTCGCCGTCGTTGGCCATGCGCCATCGGTCGCCATCGGCGAAGTGGTCGAGGCAAGCGGCGAGTGGCTGCACGATCGCAATCATGGGGTTCAGTTCCGGGCTGCTGAGCTGAAGACCTCGGCCCCGACGACGGCGGAAGACCTGCAGCGCTTTCTCGGCTCCGGCCTCCTGAAGGGTGTCGGCCCCGCCGTTGCCCAGCGCCTCATCGCCTCTTTCGGATCGCGCATTCTCGACGTCATCGAGAAGAAGCCGCACGAGCTGACGCGCGTGCACGGCATCGGCATGGCGAAGGCGCTCAGCATCGGCGAGGCCTGGGCCGAGCATCGCGCTCTCAAGGATATTGCTGCCTTCCTGAATGCCCATGGCATCGGCGGTTTTCTGCTCACGCGCATCTACCGCGCCTATGGCGTCGGGGCCATCGACATCATCTCGGCCAATCCCTACCGGCTTGCTCTCGACATTCCCGGTTTCGAATTCGCGCTCGCCGATCAGGTCGCCATGCAGCTCGCCATCGAGCCGACGGCCGAAATAAGACTGCAGGCTGGCCTCGCCAATGTTCTGTCAGAGGCGGTGAAGGAGGGCCATTCCGGATTACCGGCAGACGAGCTTCTGCAGCAGGCGAGCACCCTGCTCGAGGTGCCGCAGGCCGAGCTGGCGCCCGTGCTCGATGCGCAATGTGCGGCGGGCCAGCTTGTTGCCGATGGACTCAATGGGCATCGCTGCATTTTCCTCAAAAGCCTCTACGGCGCCGAGCTTTTCATCGCGCAGCGCCTGAAGGAGATCGCGCAGGGCTTCCACCCCTGGCGCGGGCTCGATGCCGCGCAGGTGATCGCCGAGGTGGAGGCTGTCACGGGCGTGTCCTACTCGGCCAGTCAGTGCGAGGCGCTCATCGCCTCCTGCCGGGCGAAGGTGCTCGTCGTCACCGGCGGTCCGGGTGTCGGCAAGACCACCCTTATCCGCAGCCTGACGCATTTATGTGCGAAGCACGAATTGCAGGTTGCTCTTTGCGCGCCGACCGGACGGGCTGCCAAACGGCTGGCCGAGAGCACGGGCTTTCCTGCCAAGACCGTGCACCGGCTTCTCGAAGCCTCCGAAGGTGGGTTCCGGCGCAACGTCAAGGCGCCGCTCGACTGCAATCTCCTCGTCGTGGATGAGGCTTCGATGCTCGACATCCGGCTCATGGCGGCTCTGCTGCGCGCCTTGCCGGACGAGGCCTGCCTGCTCCTCGTCGGCGACGTGGATCAGCTTCCCTCCATCGGGCCAGGGCAGATCCTCTCCGACATCATCGCCTCCGGGGCCGTTCCGGTCGTGCATCTCAGGGAAGTCTTTCGACAGGAGCGGGAAAGCCGTATCATCACGGTCGCGCACGCGATCAATCGCGGCTTCGTGCCCGATCTGACGCACCAGCCGGACTCGGATCTTTATTTCGTCGAAGCCGACACGCCAGCGGATGCACTCGCGAAGATGACGATTCTCATGCGCGATCGCATTCCGAGAAAATTCGGTCTCGATCCTGTGCGCGACGTTCAGGTTCTGTGTCCGATGAACCGCGGGCGGCTCGGGACGCATATGCTGAACGGTGAATTGCAGCAGATCTTCAATCCGCCGGGACCCGAGAGCCTGCGCCGGGCCGGATGGATCTACGGTCTTGGCGACAAGGTCATGCAGGTCAGGAACGATTACGAGCGCGATGTCTATAACGGAGAGGTCGGCATCGTGCGTGAAGTGGACCGGGATCATGGTGAACTCACGGTCGCGTTCGATGACAGGCTCGTGGTCTACACGCTGAAGGAACTCGACGAGCTGGCACTCGCCTATGCGGTAACGATCCACAAGGCGCAGGGCTCAGAATATCCGGCGGTGATCATTCCCGTGGCGTTGCAGCAGGCCTCCATGCTGCGGCGCAAGCTCCTCTATACGGGGGTGACGCGCGCGAGCCGCCTCGTCGTCCTGGTCGGAAGCCGCGCCGCGCTGGCGCAGGCCGTAGTTCATGAGGAGGAGCCGCGCCTGTCCAGGCTACGGAACTGGCTCCAGGCCTGAACCCTTTCCCTTGACGCGAGAGCCATCTATATTGGCTCTCTCAGCGCATCGTGCGGAACACCGGGAATGAGCCTCGATACCGGACAAACCGATCTGCAGGAGCGGCGGGCTCGCGTGAGTCTTCTCGCCGGAGCGGTCCTGTGTCTGGTCGCATCCGGCGGTCTCCTGTGGTGGCGCTACGGCGGTGCCGTCTTCAACGATCTGGTGCTGACGACCCTCGCCTGGTGCTTCTGAACAAGACCGCTCCGCGACGTCCGGGCGTGGCCATGGCTCGTCTTGTTCCAGCGGAATGTCGCCGTCGCGAGTTCCCATAATCCCCGCCAGGCAGCGATGCTCACGAGGCCATAATAGAACGGGAGCAATGGCACCCAGGGCAGAAGTCGCCAGAGGCGGCGTCTGTGAAGGGCAATGCATGCGGGAACGAAGATCGCCAATGCGCCGAAAAAGAAAAGCGCCCGGCTGAACGCATATCCTGCAGCCTCCCAGCGCGAGGCGAAGAAATTCGTGTCGCCCGACAGCCACGATGCCAGGAACAGCGCGGAGAAGAGCGGGTAGACCAGGGCGCTGAGCACGGTACCCCAGGTCAGAACGAGAGCGCCGTAAATACGCCAGAGGCCCAGTTGGCGCAGCAGGACCCACGGCTTGCGTGAATGGTTGGTTGCGGTCTGGACGAAGCCTTTCATCCAGCGGGTTCGCTGCCGCATCCAGACTCCAAGGGTGATTGGTGCCTCCTCGAGCGTCGAGGAGGGAAGGTCCCGGACTTCGTAGCCCAGTCGCGCCAGGCGAATGCCGAGATCGGCATCCTCGGTGACGTTCCAGGCGTCCCAGCCATGGATCGCCTTCAGGACCGAGGTGCGGAAATGGTTCGAGGTGCCGCCCAAGGGAATGGGGCTTCCGATCTCCGCCAAGCCCGGATTGAACACATCGAACAAGGCTGCGTATTCGATGGTGAACAGTTGTAGTTAGAAAACATACCGTCTACAACGCGAACCAGAAATTCACCATGTCCTTGTTTTCTTAGAGCCAATCAGATTTTGACGTTAATCCTATGTTCGCGATTTCTTACGAGCGGGTGTCTGACCCGAAGCAGGTTGAAGGTTATGGTCTCGAACGTCAGGCGGCTGCGAGAGTAGCCCTTGCCGCGAAACGTAAAGTTGTGCTGCTTGACGATGAGAGTTATCGGGACTTTGGCATTAGTGCCTTCAAGGGCCGTCACCGTACCCACGGTGCCCTGAAGCAGATCCTGGACAGGATTGGGAAGACGATCCAGCCGGGGTGGGAACTTTGGATCGAGAACATTGACAGGTTGTCGCGAGAGAAGCCTCGCATCGCCTGGAACCTGATCAACCAGATCATCGAGGCTGGGATCGTCATCGTCACAACCCAGAACGAGGTCGAGTACTCGAAGCTGACTTTGGATGAGCAGCCGCATCTGATGTACGTGCTCTGGGGCGAGATGCAGCGAGCCCACAACGAGAGCCAGACCAAGAGCGACCGCATCGGGGACGCTTGGGAAAGGTCCCGCAAGGATGCTGCCAAAGGGCTGAGGAAGCTCAACGGGATCTGCCCCGCGTGGCTGGAACCGGTCTATAACGACAAGGGCGAACTGACTCACTTTGCCCAAATTGAAGATCGGGTGACGGTCGTTCAGCGGATTTTTCAGCTTGCGTCCAATGGTATTGGTCAGTGGACGATTGCTAAGACCTTCAACGGGGAGAAGGTCCCGACCTTCACCACGCCATCAAACAATTCGAAGAAGGACCAGATCGGCGGCTGGCGGGCAGGGTACATCGGAAAGATCCTGGGCCATCCAGCCGTTCTGGGCACACACATCCCTAAGAAGCTGGTGGACGGGAAGTACGTCGCCTGCGACCCAATCCCTGGGTACTACGGTGATCCCATCGTCGATGAGGCTACCTATCTGAAGGCCCAGCAGTGCAGGACGGCCAAGGACACCGCTGGTCCGGAGGTCCGCGCCCGTCGCGGGAAGGCCCACGTCAACCTGCTGAACCGCCGCTGCTTCTGTGAGGATTGCCGGGAGCCGATGGCCTATAAGGCGCAATCAGCCAAGAAGGGCGGCGCGAGGGGCTATCTCACCTGCTCGAACCATCTCGTGGACAAAGGCTGCAACAATAACAGGATGTTTCATTATTCCTGGTTCGAAGAGACGATCCTCAACCATGTGGACGTGTTCCCCCTGCACGAACTGTTCAACGACAATGAGAACAGTGGCGAGCTTCGGGAGGTTGAGAACGCCATTGCGGGCCTCACGCTGAAGATGGCTGAGATTAAGAAGCGCCAGGACAAGATCATGAAGCTCATCCTGGATGCGGACGACGCTGAGGAAGAGACAGCGTTCCGTGCCGAGCGCCGCTCGCTCGCCGCTGAACTCAAATCGTTCGAAACGGATCTTGCGAAACTTGGGCAGAAGAAGGTCGATGCCGAATTTATCCTGAAGAACCGTCCTCAGGCCCAGTCGGCTATCAAACGGTTGAAGGAAGAGATGGAGTCGGCAACCCCCACCGACCGTCTGATGATCCGTAACAAGCTGTCGGCCCTGTTAAAGACCCTCATCGATCAGGTCTGGTTCGACGGGAAGAACGGTCACATCACGGTCACACTCTTGCAAGGGCTGATCAATTATCGGTTCTCTGTCTCCCCACCTGGGTCGGCTCCGAAGAAGAACCCGATGAAACTGATCAAGGTCATCGATTTGCGTGACCAGATCGGCGACCCGACCCAGGGCCTCATCCGTCGTGAGGTCTTCACGAGCGGGACCGATGGGGTTGAGGACGCCGACCGTCGTTCGGCTTTCAACAAGCTCATGAATTAACGGACTGAAAGTTCCGGGAGGGTGTTATGAGGCTGAGGATCGATTGGCGGTGTTGGTCGGTGGGTCTCTACTGGGATCACGGGCTGGTCGGTCTCGATCTGGGGCCGGTCGGCATCTCGTGGCTCGCCCGTCATAAGCTTCCGATCCGTTCCTGGATGCTGTTCGAGCGAACGATTGGCAAGGCCAACCTCCACCTGGATGTGGACAGCTACTGTTGGAGGCTGGGCTACATGAGGGCGGCAGCCTGGGATCACGGGTTCTATCTCGGACCAATCAGCCTACAAATCGAGTGGAACATTGATCCCATCGATCTTCGGCCCATCAATGCGCGAGGGCACTATGACCAGCAGCACTGATCCTTTCCCGTTCGCCCCTGGGGACTTTGTGATCACCAAGGGTCCGGACACCGTGTGGGATGCCGATGGCCGTGAGCACACGCTCACCAAGAGCATGCGCGGCATCGTTGATGAGATCTGCCACGATCCCGAATGGACCACCCATGTCTGGGTTAAATTCCCAGATTTGGGCCGGGTGTGCGTCGGGTGGGATGTCCTTGAGCATACCAGCCCCTCCTGGCAGGGAATCGACGGCCTTGAGTACCAAGAACGGCTCCGGAAGGAATGGGACGAAAATCGTTTTACCCGTTTCCGTGGTCATGCAGGGCAGGGGATGACGACGGACGAGGTTATGCGCCTGACCCGTGGCGAGGACGCACAAGCACCAGATCCCGAACCTCATCCAGGGGCTGGTGAATGTGAACCGTCCGACCAGCAGCCATGATCATCGTTTCGTTGTGAAGCGGTCGGTATCACTCACCCAGGTGGATCGCCGTGACTCTGATTATGTGACGACGGCCTTCGTCGTCTATGACTTCAAGAAATTCACTGTCGCGATCAACTTGCGTGATAGTTCTCCTGCTTCTCCATAGAAGAACAGTTGCAGAACACGGCAGCAAGGATTCAAACGAGATAAAGCGTGAGCATTGTCAGGGCGACGTTCGCTGATACCATCCACTGCAAACGATTCAGATCTCGAAGAATCCTGTCCATCGGATTGCCTTGCGAAGCCAGTCTTTATCATACCCCCTATCTGTTCAGGCGTGCACAGATAGGGATAACTTCAACCTGCTCTGTATTTCTTTGATAAGCGGTCGATTACTTGCTGTGTATCAATGCCATGCCGCTTCATGTGTCCATGGACGGTATTTTGGGCTACACCTAATCTTCTCGCGGCGTCTTGAAGAATCATAACTTTGTCGCCGAGTGAAACCCACCGATTAGATCGCGTATTGCGGTTCTGCGTTGCTCTGTCCGCCCACCGGCAGTTCTCTGGGTAGTACCCGAGGTTATTGTCTCGCCGGTCAAGTGTATACCCTTTCGGGCGCTCACCCATGTCGGCTAAAAAGTTCTCGAACTTTGCCCAGTGCGGTGAACAAGGCACGCCATTACGGCGACTTCGTTGTCGCATACATTGCCAAGAGACATAGGTCGGCGTTGCGGGTGTTGAGTGACCATGCTTGATGCGCCTTGACCGACTTGCATGATATTTCCCACGACGACTACACCCACAACTGCGTGTATTCCCATTACGAAGGTTCGCCCCATTAACTTCGATCTCGCGCTTCCCACAGTCGCATGAGCAGATCCAGAATCTCTGTCTGCTTGAACTCCTTTTCTTGCTGGGATGCAAAACCGTGAGGCGACCGAACCGCTTTCCTGTCAAATTAATGACTGAGGCTGGCAGGGCGGTGTCGTCACGCAAAAACTTCGAAATACCGACGCCATCTAATCGCGCAATCCTATTGACCGCTTCCTGAATCTCGATCCCATCACGCTTGGCGAGGTTGTATATCGCTGCGGTAGTCACGCCGAGCTTCGTGGACGCATCTCGGAGGACCATTGAATTTTCGCAGAGAATTACCCAGTGGTTCGCTCTTGTGTTGCGGCTTTGTGACCTGCGATCTGTCCATTGGCAGTTACTCGGGCAGTAATCACCGTCGTTATTGATGCGCTCAAGTGTCGATCCCGGAGGGCGCTCTCCCATATCCGACAAGAAGTTTCCAAAGCGGCTCCACCGATCACATACCCGTATCCCCCGGTCAGCATAGTGCTGCCTCACGAAAGGCGGTGCTGTTGCGAGGCATCTACGCCGCATTGCAAGCCAGCATTTGTAGGTGGGGCTTACCTTGCCCTTTCTTGAGTGACCGTGGGTGGTTGGCCGTGAGGTACATCCGCAACTTGTCGATAATCCTTGTCGAAGGCTTTTGCCTACGACTGCGCGAACGGTTCCACAGGTACATTTGCAGAGCCAGCGCGTGGGTGGACTGCTGGATTCCTTTCGCTCTATGACCTTCCATTCGCCGAAAGCTATCCCAGTTAAATCGATGAGCTTATTCATTTTCATCACCCAAGATCTTACTTAGCACCTGATCGAGTGGCTCTGAAACCCTGAACGTCTGCCCGCTCACCCTCACGTATGTTTCGTTCTGCAACGGGTCCGTGTCGCTGAGCATCTGAACACTACCCTGTCTAACGAAGGCCCGGCAGCCATCTCCTTCGTCCACCCTTATGAATGCTCTCGACCAAACTTCCCGAAAGCCTCGTTCTTTCCAATGGGGCATTGCGCTCATCTCCTTCGATTTAGGAGGTTTAGGTTCTGCCGTTACGAATAATTTTACAACAAAAAAGATTAGATGCTCTCGGGTTACTACTGTCGGGTATAGAATTACTCAAATGAAAACCAGAAAATTATTTTCGTTATACGAGTATTTTTGTTTAACCAAATTTTCGTTACACGAAGTATATTTTAATGGTACTTCGTATAAGGGGTGGCAATGGCGCAAACTTTGGTGTTGTTGTGCCAAATTCTCAAACCAGCCAGCCACAAACATAACGAGCTTCGGCAGCGCCATTTGAATTGCTTGGGAAGCGATTGGAACGGGTTTGGAAAATATCTTGGTCGGTATCTGAAGGTCACGTGCCTGCTGAAATCGTTCGAAACGCTCGCGACGAACTCTCCCGGCGAGAGGGGAGGGCGGGTCTGAAACATTATGCAGCCCACCGGAAAAATTGCAATAAAGTTGCAATCATGCTAAATACACTTGTCACGGTTACGATGTGGTAGCGTCATCGCGATGGTTCATTCAGGTACAGGTCACATTTCGCCTTGTACTGCTCAACTCTTTTTACGAACCCTCCTCACTACTGCCACAGTGAAGGAGGGATTTTTTTATCTATATGCGATACAGTTTATTTGAAAGCTATTCCAAGACTACACCAATCAGCTTTTCAGTCCCGGACTGGAGCGAATTCGTCGCCAATATGGCGGACCTTTGTGTTCAGCGTCCTGCGAACGAGTTCACCAAAAAGAGGCGAACGCCTGCCATTTCACCTGCGCTCTATGTGAATGGCGGCACGCGTTCTAACGAAAACGTCTCCGGCTGGGGCGGATGGGTGGCGCTCGATGTGGACAACGACCTTCTCTATGTCTCCGTCGAAGATGCAATTGCCCACCTGAATGGAGTGGGTCTCAACCATCTCATCTACACGACTACGAAGGCGAAGCCCCTGCATCACCGGTTTCGGGTTATGATCCCGCTCAACCGGGAGCTTGAGGCTGACGAAATCAGCCCTGTCTGGAAAGCCATCGTCCAGTTCTTTGCCGCGTTGGGTCCAGACGCTTCCTGCAAGGATGTGAGCCGGATCTATGGGGCACCTTCGTTCTTCGAGCCCGCATCAGACGGGAATGAGGACCCATATAGCCGGTTCGAGTTCCGATTTGACGGCTCCTCCCTGGACGTTGACGCAGTTCTTCGGGCTTACGTCCCTGACGTGGAGCCAGAGGTCGCGCCCTACGTTGCTCCTCCCGTTTCGGCTGCGAGACCTATGGCCAGCCAGCCAAAGGGGCGGAAGCGTCTTCCTTATGGATCAACGATTCTCCACAGTCCGGTCGTCAAGCCAGCCTTCGTGACCGAATATCTCAACCTCGGTAAGGGTGAGCACCATGTTGGCCTCTACACCTTCATGACGAAGGTCGCCGGTCGCGCGAAGGCGATGGGCTACGCACTGGATCCAGTAACGCTGGTGACCTATGCCCAACAGCTTGATGCGATCTGTCCAATCAAGACCGCTCGCGACCGCTGGCTTCGCATTGCCGCTGAAGCCGAGAACGCTCTCCAGTTCGCTGGACTTTAAGCTACGATTTTCAAGTAACTTTTTCTGATGACAATTTCCATACCAAAGCAAGGGACCGGCATCAGCCACTCCCTCGTGCAACAATACGATTATAACTATGACATGGCTTGGGCTGATCCCCAGGACCCATCCTACGTCCAGTTCCCGAAGTTCAACTATCTGACGCAAAACGCAGTTCAGGTCGGAGAGCAATTCTACCTGCGGGACAAGACCACTGGGCGCTGGACGAACTATGAAAAGGAAGCCACCGCTCGCCGCATTCTGATGAACCAGCGTGGTGGTGCTCAGAGTCTCGGGGGCGTGCTCCAGATAATTACGGAGGACGACATCAAGCTGTTTTTCGCCAGGGGGATGCTGCGCCTTGAAGGCACGATCTATGCGCCTGGATGTCCAGATTTCGTGACCTTCTTGGACGAGAAGCGGCTCAATGTTTATACAGACAAGCGCAAGGCAGGCGATACAGACCACATCCTGCATACAGAGGAGCTTCTCAAAATCGTTCGAAACTCCCTGTGCGCCGAGCCGGACGAGATCTCTCTCGACGAGATGCTTGAGGAAATCAATTCGGACCGGGAGACGCCCTTCCGCTGGACGATGCACTGGCTGGCAGCACGGTATCAGAGGCCGGGATACGCACCGCAGACCAATCTCTGGTTCATTGGGAGACGGCGCGGCACCGGCAAGGGAACCCTCGTTTCGATTATGCGCGAGCTTCTCGGAGGGCACACGGTCGGCAAGGCGTCACAGGAGGACATCGCGAAAGGCTGGACGGATTGTCTCCTCAACAAAGAACTTATTGAGTGGGATGAGTTCAAAACCCCTGGCGGCTGGCGTGAGTTTGGCAACCTTCTCAAGGAGAAGACCGGAAACGCGACCCTGACCGTGAACCGGCGTCACGTCGGTGTATCTACTCATCCCGCCGTGGCTATGCACATCTTCTCATCAAATGAGGACAAGCCCATCCTGGTGGAGGAGCATGATCGGCAGAACACGTTTATTGAGACATGCGATGACCCAACCTGGACCGCACGTGCGAAGGCGCTCTGGAATCAGACAACCCGTGAGTTTATCGATCCGGACATGACATCAGGGTTCGCTGCGCTTCTGAATGAGATCGAAATCGACATTCCCTTCATCTGCGCCCCTCTCATGACTCCGAAACGCGCATACCTGTTAGGTGTCTCAGAGGATACCGTCAAACGCTGGGTCGAGAGCGGCGGTGCCGATGATTATCGCAGCGACGAGAGGCCCAATGGAACGTTCGTTCGCTGGGAGGATCTGCACGACGCCTACAAAGAATGGGTGCGTGAGCGCACCCACAACAAGCCAGAGGATCTGAAGGGCTTCAAACAGGCTATGAGGAAGCACGGATATGCCGCAGCCGCAGACGAACCTCGCAAGGTGTTGCAGGATAACGGCCTGCGAAAGTCCATTCGGCTGGCTAACCTCACTCTGCCCGATCTGCCTGAGGACGAACTCATTGACGACACCACATCGAAGGGAATGTCCGGTCTGTCGCGCAAAATCGTGTCGCTGCACGGACGAGGATGACCACGGGACTACATGGTGACTACAGGAGACTGTAGTCACCTTTTGATGCTCAAACCCTTACCGTGTAAGGGTTTGAGCTACCTGACTACAGAGACTACAGAAAATCCAGGAACTGGTAATATGTATCCTATAGGGAGGAGCGCAAAGTTGATGTAGTTTTTGTGGTCATCTCCTTCATCAGCGCGATTTTCGTTAGAATACAAGGGTTTCAGATTATGAAGGCGACTACATTGCTGTGTGGTCACAGGATGATCAATGTAGTCGATGCAGTGGACGATGATAAATATCGCCTTTCATCCCGGAGGTTTGGTATAAATAGACAGTCATCAGGAAAATTTCTGTTTCAGGACTTATGAGAAAGCCTCCCGTCTACCACCGGGAGGCTTTCTTCATTTTCGCAACGGAAACGTTAGACACAAAGCCTCTCGTTAGATCCCTAAGCGTTCGGCAACTGGCCACAAACGATTTGAGGATCGGTTATAGGGAGGCATGACCAGCCGACTGGATCTCGCTACTACATCGACCGGATATGATCCCTCAGTAATAGGACGGTGGTGCATGAATGCCAGGATGAACCGGCGAATCTGATTTCCACCCCTGCGGGTTAGGCACACGCACCGATCTTTGTGGTCGGTAAATCGGCATTAAAGGAATGGGCAGGTCTGACCCGCCCATAACCCGGTCTTACGGATTGT
The DNA here is from genome assembly GCA_000517005.1 of Microvirga lupini. Taxonomy (GTDB): domain Bacteria; phylum Pseudomonadota; class Alphaproteobacteria; order Rhizobiales; family Beijerinckiaceae; genus Microvirga; species Microvirga lupini. The sequence continues at coordinate 19,954 of KI912026.1, read as the reverse complement.
CTCTCCAGTCCTCGACGGCTCCGTGCATTCCTTCGACGAACTCCAGAAGCAACCCCTTGGCCTTGTCGTTCCGGTCTTCCTCTGGCAGTTCGTCTTCCACCCAAACGGGGAAATCCCAACTCCGACCGGTCGGCGTGAACCGAATATGGAAATCGTAACGCCACATTTTGACCGCTTGATCCCACAGTGATGGGGATGACTTCATGACCTCAAATTCGTTGCGCATCGGCATGCCCTCAGATCGAAAGGTCGCATGAGGATCACGTTCTGACCGGACGCGCAAGGTCAGAGGCTGGCTGCGCGTTTCAGCGCTGAAGTGTGTCTCTTGTACGACAGCATGCAAAAAGGCCCGGAGTGATCCGGGCCTTTCCCTTTAGAACCGCTGAAAATTTTTGGAAATCCTGCCTTAAGCCGTCAAGACGCCGCCAGCTACTCCCGCAGCTTGGTCCAGCAGCGTTTCGTGTTCCTGTCCCAAACAGTTGAAAGGGACCTTTCAGCCAGTCTTCAAACCATTCCGAACCAGGGTCGGAGCCACGACGCTCAGTGAACTGCTGGAGAATGGAATGGGCGGTCGCGGGGAGGGCAGGTTCATCCCGTATTGAGGCCGCGCCGGGAATGTAAAAAAGGCCGCTCGTCATGAGCGGCCACTCGACCTTACAACTGCCGTGTCTTCATGCAGCCTTTTTGCGTCCGCGCTTGGCGGGAGCCTTTGCGGGTGCCGTCTCTACCGCGTCA
>KI912026.1:13677-19119 GCA_000517005.1 Microvirga lupini | reverse complement strand
AGCGTCTTACGGCTTGTCAGAGGAATCCTGATGGACATCCTGTGGTACGGAATAACCCAATGGTTTGGGCGTCAGTTCGCAAAGGCGATCACCGAAGGTCCTACCCTTGAACAGTGGCAGAGGGATCTCGATGCGAAGCTCAAGCAAGAGCCCGTTGTTGATCCATTGGAGGCAAGACCCTCCGCGCATCAATCGAGGCCGCAAAAAGGCCGCGATTGAAACGTTGAGCGGAGATCTCCTGGAAGGAGCGTTCCCGCGCGAAACAGTTTGAAACTGGCCCAGACGTACCAAACCGACTGACAGGAAAGGACCAGACTGGGGTAATCATGACCGAAGCTGGCACGCATATCATACGGGTCACTCTCCAGGACGAACCGACCACATACCGAGAGATTGAGGTCGAAAGCCGTATAACGCTCAGCGATCTGGCCGAAGCCATCGTTCATGCCTTCGGCTTCGAGTTCGATCACGCCTTCGGCTTCTACTCAAAGCTCACGGGCCAGGACGTGATGCGCTCCCAGCCAAAGTACGAATTGTTCGCTGACATGGGTGAGAGGACGGAGGCCAAGAGCGTGAGGAAGACTCGCATCGCCGACGCCTTTCCCGACGTGGGCCACAAGATGCTCTTCCTTTTTGATTATGGCGACGACTGGCGCTTCGTCGTCGAGGTTATCGGGATCAGCCAGAAGGCGACGAAAACCCGTTATCCGAAGGTGCTGAAGAAGGTCGGGCAGGCTCCCAAGCAGTATGGCTCATGGGATGAAGACGCTGACGACGAGGATGAGGAACTCTAAGGTTTCTGGCGCTGGCGCAGGATCTCTCAAGGCATTCCCAAAATCGTTTGAAGAGGGTCGGGGGCCAAGCCGCTCGGTGAACTGGCGGAAAAGATAGAAGGATGGTTGGAAGCAAACCCGGTTCTCGTGCGGTTGTCCGCGAGGAGAGCTTCGATGGCAGGCAAGCACATCAACAGGTCCCAGGTAGATCTCTATCTCGCTTCAAGAGAGCAGATGACGCAGGTAAAGGCAGCGGCACTTGCACATATCAGTGTATCATCCGCACGCCGCATTGATAATGGGTCCTGGCACCCGTCTCCACCAAAAGGCGACAGAAGGAAGAAGTGGCTCCCGTTGTGGCATAACGTTTGTGTGCCATACATGGTCGCCAATCCGCACACTTCGGCCCATGAGTTGGTTCAATTTGTCGCCTCGCTGAACGAGTATGAGGCAACACCCGCCTTGAGGCGGGCGCTTCAAAGGAAAGTTAAGAAGTGGAAGGGGACAAACAATATCGCCACTGTTTCGCTTGAACGAACATTCCACATCCTGAGAGCCGCTCATCAAGGGGTTCTGCCAGTCTCCGAATTGTCGGACAGGGCAAAAAGCCATGGGGCAATCAAGGAGATACTATCTGTATGCAAATCGGGTCGTTTGACGGGGCGCAACAAAGCTCTTTTGGCGCTCGCTTTGCTTCAAGCCCTTCCTCTTAGCCACGTTCAGAAGTACATCCAGGTTAGCAGTAGCACGCTCTATCGATGGAAAGGTCTGTTCGTCGCCGCAGGCTTTAGTGCATTGATTGCACCCAGGCAGCGACGCAATCTCCTGGTCAACAGGAGCGACCTTAAGGACGCTATTTTTAAGATCCTCCATGAGCCGCCCACTCTGCATGGATTTCCAAGGACAAACTGGCGGGCTGTCGATCTGAAGCAGGCGTTGCAGACCCAAGGATTGAGGACTTCTCTCTGGACCATCCGCCGCATCATAAGGGCAGCGAAATACCAGTGGCGAAAAGCTAAAATCGTACTGACAAGCTCTGACCCAGATTACCGCGAGAAAGTTGACCATATAAAACGAATCCTCAACGTCCTTTCGGATGAGGAAAGATTCTTTTTCGTTGATGAATTCGGCCCATTCCGAATTAGATTCATGCCAGGAACGCAGCTTTGCAAGCCAGGAGAGATTCCGTCAGTACCGCAGTGGCAGAAGGGTCGAGGAACACTGATCATAACTGGCGCTCTTGAGCTTAGCTCGAACCAGATCTCCCATTTTTACTCAGAGAAGAAGAATACTTCCGAGATGATAAAGATGGTCGAGCATTTGCGCCATGAGTATAAAGAGGCGAGGAAGCTGTATATCTCATGGGACGCAGCCTCATGGCACATATCCAAGAAGCTTGCAGGTCGTATTGAGTTTCTCAATGGGTGGGCCTTGCACGATAGCGCACCGCTTATTGAGCTTGCGCCTCTTCCATCGAGGGCTCAATTCTTGAACGTGATCGAGGCCGTCTTCAGTGGGATGTCCCGCGCCGTAATCCATAACAGCAACTTCGAGAATGTTGAAGAAGCTAAAGGGCTAATCGACCGCTATTTCGCAGATCGCAATCAGCGCTTCAAGGAAGATCCTCGGCGTGCAGGAAGCAAGATTTGGGGTCGCGAACCGTGCTTGGCGGTGTTTCGAGAGGAATACAACTGCAAGGATCCTCGATATTAGGCGACGAGGGCACGGAATAGAGAGCAGGAACCTGGGATGGCGATGTAACGCTCTAATCCTATACCGCTCGAAAACCAGCTTCCCAGGGTTTATGATGGAACGCATGGGTCTACACGCGCCGATCACCGATACTGTGTTCGCGGCATATCTCCGGTGTGAGACGAAGGCATTCCTGCTGCTTGATGCGACTACGCCCACCGATCCTGAAATCGAAAGCTGGCAACAACGTATCGCGAATTCATACAAGGCCAGCGCCTTGGAGCGGCTTTGCACCAGTGTACCTGAGAACGAGACCTGCCGTGGCATGCCTTCGCTCCGGGTGTTTCGGGGGCGACATTACCGATTGATCCTCGACCCTGAGATCTCGTCCCCCAAGGTTCAGATCCAAGCTCATGCGTTGGAGCGAATACCTACCAGTAGTAGCGGGACTGACACCGCATACCATCCCGTTCGATTCTTGCCGAATGAGAAATTGGCATCGTCTGATAAACTCATCATCGCACTGGATGCCCTCGCCCTGTCTCGACTGACGGGTAGGATGCCGCCCACAGCCAGGATAATCCATGGATCAGGCCACAGATCTACAGCGATCCAGTTGCCAAAGTTGGTCAAAGAGGCTCGTTCACTCCTCAATACGCTGAGGGCACAACACACGACAGGAACACCACCCCCACTGGCCCTCAACAAACATTGCCCAGAATGCCAGTTCCGGTCCCGCTGCCGCCAGATTGCCCTTGAGAAGGATGACCTCAGCCTACTGACAACCTTGAGCGAGAGAGAACGGAAGAAGCTCAAGTGCAAGGGCATCACGACCGTTGCCCAATTCTCATGTACGTACCGGCCCAGGCGGCGGTCAGCACGAAATAGGACGATGGCGATCAAGCACGAACCCGCATTGAAGGCGCTGGCGATCCAGGCCAATCGCATCCACGTCGTCGATACGCCGACCTTCTCTGTAACACCGAGCACGGTTTTCTTGGACGTGGAGGGCATTCCAGACCGGGAATTCTATTACCTGATCGGAATGCGGTACCGGCGTGGTGATGAGGATCTTCATCTCTCGTTTTGGGCTGACGATCCATCCGGCGAGCGGGAAATGTGGGTGTCTCTCTTAGGTGCTCTTGAGCAGGTCCCTGATGCCCGCCTTGTCCATTACGGGAGCTATGAAACACAATTTCTCAAACGGATGAAGGAGCGGTATTACGACAATCCTGAGGACATCGAACTCGTGGATCGGCTGATTGCCACATCAGTGAACCTCCTGAACCTGACATATGTCCACATCTATTTCCCAACCTACTCGAATGGTTTGAAAGACATCGCTGGTTATCTCGGCTTCCGCTGGACGCACGCGAACGCCTCGGGTCTCCACGCTCTGATCTGGCGCTCAGAATGGGAAGCGACAGGTGATCTGAGCCTCAAGCAGACCTTAATCACATACAACGCCGAGGACTGCGAAGCCGCTCAAAGGGTGGCTGAGGCGATTGCGGAGATTTGTGCGACAGGGACTCAAGGCCCATCCGAGGACAACATCAGCGTAAATGTCAACTCACTTGAATATGACTATCGAGGACACTTCGGATATCTCCAATACGCTATATCCGACTTCAAGCCCATCAACGAAGCTGCTTACTGGGACTATCAGCGGCAGCGGGTTTACGTGCGATCCAACAAGAGGCTGAAGAAACTAAGCAATGGCTCGGTATCAAGAACAGTAAAGCGCCCGCGTATTATTGATGCCAGAGAGGATCGCCCCAGGTTCTGTACCCGTTGCGGATCAGGCGTGATCTACAAACACGGGCGATGGGCCAAAATCGCCTATGATTTGAAGTTCACGCCCTCCGGATTGAAGCTTCAGCATGCGCAGTTCCATTATCACCGCTATCGCTGCAAATCGTGCGGAAACATTTTTTACAACTTCTCGGTTGAGCGGCACGGTCGAGGGCTTCGGTCGTATGTTACCTATCAGATAGTCGAGTTGCGACTGTCACAGGGCTTGGTTGCGCAAAACTTGAAGGACGTTTTTGGCCTGGATCTTGGTCATTCCACCATACGTGCCCTCAAGACTGCGGTGGCGAACGAATATGCTTCTACCTATCAAAAAATCCTTCAGCGAATTGCGAGTGGCCCGATTGCTCATGTGGACGAGACGAAAGTCACAGTGGACGGGAAGACAGGATACGTGTGGGCGCTCACGAACTTGGAAGAGATAATCTACATCTATAGTGAGACCCGCGATGCAACCACGATCAACAAGGCTCTCCAAGGGTTCCAGGGTATTCTGATTTCAGACTTTTACGCGGTTTATGATTCCGTAGAGTGCATTCAACAGAAGTGCCTCATCCACTTGATGAGGGACATAAATGGCGACTTGTTGAAACACCCATTCGACAAGGAGTTGCAAGAGCTTGCATCTGACTTTGCAAGATTGTTGCGATCTGTCGTCGCAACCATTGATCGCTTCGGCCTGAAAACACGCTACCTACGGAAGCATAAGCGGGCGGCAAGGCAGTTCCTTTGCCGAATTTCAGGCTCGAACCCCTATTCAGAAGTAGCTGCGAGTTATCGAAAGCGTTTCGAGAAACACGGCGACAAGCTGTTTACGTTTCTCGATCACGACGGAGTTCCGTGGAATAACAATAACGCAGAGCATGCCATCAAAGCAGTTGTACAATTGCGAAATGTCATAGGAGGGAAAAATACGGCCAAGGGAATTAGCGCGTACCTTCTACTCCTGAGTATCTGCGAGACCTGTAAAAGCAAAGGGATACGCTTCCTCGACTTCTTGCGATCTGGCGTGATGGATGTGGATGCGTTTGCTGCTTGTCGCGGTAGAACCAAACCTGCAAACCGAACTCCCGCTGCCAGTGGTAGGATCGAGGACGAAAGGCAAGGGGGTGGGTATCTTGAAGCACCACACCCAGTTGCACGCGATGGTTTGACATGACGAAGTTCG
>KI912026.1:6610-13577 GCA_000517005.1 Microvirga lupini | reverse complement strand
CACGGCCAGTGCGAAGGCGCAGGTCATTTCACGAGTACTAAAAATCAGTCCGCTCAATCCGGAATGGTCCCTGCCAAGCCTGATAGAAAGGAATCCGCTGGTATGGATGGCCGAGGTCAATGGCTTCCTCGTGGATCTACGGGACATGCCGCGTGAAGTTCAGGAAATCGCTTTCGAGAAGGGCATGATTCCGTACATCCCGGCTGACCGCGAATGAAGTCCGTTTGTGTTGAGGACTGATCATTCGTCGGTGGCCCTGGCACTTAGATTTGCAAGTGGCACATGGCGTTCAAACGGTTTGAAAGGGTCGGATCAGGACACTTAAGGACTGTCAGAAAAGATTCAACAGGGACAGTTGCAGGGAACATCGAAGGTATTTGGGTTCGAACAATTTTGATATCTCGATGAATATATATTATAAAGTATCAATAATTCGAACATGAGCTTTCCAGTCATATGATTTCAACAAAGAAGCCCACCCTTCCTAAAAAGCGAGTCGGAGTTGTCTACCCCATCGTTCCAGGTTCCAGGCAAAGCAAGCGAGAGATGTGGCCGCTGTGCGATCAACCAGTCCTGAATGTCGCAAAAATCCAGTATGGCACCTACTGGCACAAATTGCTTTGGAACCCTGCTCGCCCGACAGTCCTCCAACGTATTCGCGGTTCGTATCTCAATGAAGTCGCGACAGAGTTTCTGCGCCAACCCTCGACGATCTTGATGAAGGGACCTCTTCAAACGAACTTGGAAATCTATGGAGACGCCTTCATGTTAGTGCAAACCAAGCTTCTACCGTACGTCAAGATAGATCCAACCGTTACTGCTGATGAGGCCACGGAGAGAGCAAATGCCCTGATCAAAGGTAAGTGGTGGATGACATCGGAAAAGAATGATCTCATTCTTGTTTTTGAAAACGAGAATGACTTCGTTGGAGCAAAGATTGCTGCTGGCTGAGCCAGCAAGTGTCTGAGATCCGACTTTCCCAATCATCGAGCAGATGTTGATGGATTGCGCCTCAATCGGCTTGGGCCGAACCTCAGCCGATCTCATCCGCTGTTAGCAGTTCCCCGATACCAACAGGGACATGATGGCCAGCGGCACACAGGATGCAAGACTGCCAGGATGAACCGGCGAATCTGATTTCCACCCCTGACGGTTGAGCGCATACTAATCCCAGAGCCACCTGTTATCGGGAGCGTCAAATGACCCAACCCAGTGATAAGGCTCCTGAGGCTGCCGATCATCAAGCCTTCGATGTCTTCGGCGAAACCGTAATCATCCGGCAAGATCCTGCCGGACCGCTTCTGAACGCTGCCGTGATCGAGGAAATCGTGCCACCGAACGGGGCCGCGCCCCTGCATCGCCACAGCAGGGAAGACGAGATCTGCAACGTGATTGAAGGGACTTTTCGAATCTGGCGCGTTGATGAGGTTATTGATGTCGGGCAGGGCGGCATCGCCTTGCTGCCGCGTAATCAGGTTCACACCTTCACGAACATTGGAACGGGTTCTGGTCGCCTTCTGACTGTCATACTGCCTGCGGGATTTGAATAGTTCTTCGCGGCTATTGCCGAGCGCGGCTTTGGGGATGAGAACATGGACGAGATCCTGGCCTTGGCAGCCGAATTCGGGCTGGAGATCTTAGGTCCGCCGCCGAACTGAACAGAGCCAAACGATTGATGACTGACCCGCACCAAGAGATCGCAGATCTCGAAGCTGAGATCGATGCCTTGTCCGATGCCGCCGAGCAGTGCCGGAAAAGCATGGCCGTGGCAAAGGTGGCCATTGGAGGAGGTATCCCGTTGTTCGCGGCATCCATCTTGGGCCTGATTCGATCCGATGCGATCCTTTTCGTGGTTGGGATCGCTGCCATACTGGCTGGAATAGGCTTCTACGGATCGAGCAGGAGCACCCTTGAACAAATCTCCGCGAAGATCAGAGCCCATGAAGCTCGTCGAGCCGCTATGATCGACGTAATGAATCTTCAATTGGTACGGAATCGATAGTGGAGGCTAAAACGATTTGAACCGGCACGGACAGGCAGGGGGCCTGCCAAAAGCTGGCCGCTTGCCGACTGACCATGGTCTTGCAAACCGGTTGAAGCTCACCCACGTCAAAAGGGTAGGAGATCGGTCATGCTGAAGCGTCTGTCCGCCCTCGTGTTGCCCACGGTCCTGACTTGGGGTGTTTCCCTTTCCGTCAGCCTGATTTCTGCTGGCCCGGCGCTGGCGAACAAGATCATCGGAAACGGCTAAGCTTGGTGCTGCTCGGAACCTTAAGGTGACCTTAGGGCAGGGTGCTTCGCCGTCGCCCAGGCGAGCGCCTCTTCCAGGCGGTCATCGCCCCAGAAGATCTCGTTACCCACAGCGAACGTCGGGGAACCAAAGACCCCAAGCTGACGTGCAGCATCCGTTTCTCGGTCGTACTGTGCTCGCGTCTTAGGGGAGTTGGCGCGGCTGATAACCTCGTCAGGATCTTTTCCATGTGCCCTGATGATCGCCCGCAAGCTCTCATCGGCTCCGAGAGCCTGCCCTTCAAACCATATTTCGAAGCTCGTCAGAGTGTATTCTCGGCCCCAGCCTTGGCTGAAGGCGACAATCGCCACCCGGTTCGCCAACTGGTCTGGATCGGTGGGCCAGATCGGCGGCTTCTCGAACGGGACACCATGAAGCCGAGCGCGTCTTTCGATGTCACGGAAGATATAGGTCATTTTGGTCGGCTGAGTTCGTAGCGAGTATCCCTTTTCCGTCATGAGATCTCGGACACTAAACGGTCTCCAACGAACCTCGACCCCAGCTTCTGTGGCCAATTTATCGATCCGCATGACCGAGAGATACGCGTAGCAGCTTCCAAAGAAGTAGAAGAAGTCCATCTGGGGCATCGCGGTCCTCCGCAATTGGGCTGGTTGTTTCCGCCCCTTTCGTCTCCAGATTACCTTGGCGAAGTCGGTGCCGCAGCAATAACAAGGCCGACTAATCCGTATGCATCTCGACGATGCTCGATTGCTCTTTAACGAGATCTTCAGCGCGTCTGGCTTACAATAGTCGCCAGATCGCCCATACCCTTAAAACTGCTTTTGGAGAGCAGCACGAGATGCTGGCACGCCTGCGCCTTAAACAGGATCACCGTTCGGCATTGGGATCGAACAGTTGGATGGCTTCCACGGGATTGATCGCCGAGATAGCATGTTTGTAGACGATTTGAGCGCTGTTACCTCGGACAAGCTGGACCGTGAAGTTGTCAAACTGTTTGATCTGACCCTGAAGCCTGATCCCGTTCACAAGGAACATCGTTACCTCAGTCCTGTGATCCCGAAGATGTGCCAGGAACATGTCTTGGAGAGTTGACGTGCTTTGTCCGGCCACTTCTCTAATCCTCGTGCAAGCGTCGGTGCGAGTAGGCCGCTCGGCATGCCCAGGCCCTGATCCAGTAAGTTGCAGTTGATCCTGGCGTGCGGCGGCAAAGCTGTTTCAGGGTGTGCCACTGTTTAGGGACTTGGCAAGCCGTTCCAGGCCCAACCTGAGCTTCTCCATATGGGCCTCGCGAGTTGGGTACGTCCGCGCAAGCTTCTCAAGGCCCAGCCTGAGCTTTTCCATCTGCTCGTCGGGTGTTGGGACCTGTAGCTCAGGACGTGGGGATATCATGATGGGTGGGGTCGGCGGGATGGGCAGATCCAAGGAGGGAGGCAACGGTGAAGATGACGGCTGCTGGTCCGCCATAGCAAGTCTCACGCGTGGAGCCGAGGGTTTGATGACGGCTTTGCTTACCACCCGCTTCTGTACCGGTCTTTTCTGCACGGTCTGATAATGCTTCTTCACCGTCTTGCGGATGTGGCTCTTAGCCCGAGCCTGTGCGGCGAGGCCAAGGTCCGGCTGAGTCGGATCAGGCGCAGACCACCCGAGCACGAATGCAACGGCAAACACTCGCACGAACTTTGCTCGCATTGGCCCCTTCGCTCCCGGATTGCCGCCTCCAGCACGCGGTGGAACGACGGCATGCCTTCGTATTTGACCGCAGCGGTTGATTGATCCGCAACCGCCGTCTCGGGAGCAGAGGCGGTACGGATTGTACCGCCTCTGGGGTAGAGCCCCTGTCATCAAGGGGCATGCACGGACCGATGCACTTATGGATGTTTTCTCGACCACCTTGGGTCAGGATGGCCAAAGGTCTTGAACTCGTCCCAATAAGTTTTAGACAGAGATGCAGCTTGAAAGGGCATGGGGCCTTGGAGTGCTGCTAATAGCCCTTCCACAATCCGGGTGTAGCGATCTCTAAAAGATGCCCATCAGGGTCACGGAAATAGACGCTTACACCACCCCTCGGCCACTCCGTTCGCCCTTCCAGCGCAACTCCGGCGTCTGTCAGATGCCTCTGCCATTCTTCAAGTTCATCCTGTGGGATCGAGAAGGCGACGTGCATAGGGCCGTGACCATCGTGTGGTGGGATTGACCCACCAGGAGTTTCTATCGGCTGAAGAGAGCCACCCTGCGGGAATAGCAGAAGCACGCCATTGCCGCCTACATCATAGGCCCGCATCCGGTGATCTTCGTGGATGCACGGCAGGCCGAGCACGTCACCATAGAAGGAGGCAGCGCGGTCGAGATCGGCGACATACAAGGCCGTCTCAAGGACTCGGCTCAGCTTCGGCATCTTTCGCTCCATATCCATGGCAGATCAATGCCAAAATCGCGGCGAGGAGCGGCCTCCTGATTGGGATTACCGGACCTGCCGTAACTTGGTCTTAACGCGCTTGGCATTCCATTCGGCCCAACCTCACGGGACCGATCACCCCAGAACTGGTGCGAGCCCGAAGCAGACTGGAAGTAAATCTATGCTGAGCCGAAGCGAGGATGCTGCACTGCTGCTGGGTCGCCTGTTTGTCGCTGCACTTTTCCTGCCCTCCGGCTACAACAAGCTGACAGCCTTTTCCTCTGTTGTGTCCTCGCTTGCCGCCAAAGGGCTGCCGTATCCTGAGATTGTGGCTGGCATGTTGGTGGGCGCAGAGTTTCTCGGTCCTTTGGCCTTGATCATCGGCCTGTGGCCGCGTTGGACGGCCTTGGTGCTGATCGGCTTATCCGCCGCCACAGTCTGGATGACGTACGGCCCATCCGTGACAGGATTGATCTTCCGTCCCGGACAGAATGTGGAACTCTTCCAAAACCTTGCGATCATCGGAGGGTTGTTATTCTATTTCGTCAGCGGGCCGGGAGGATGGAGTAGGACCAGCCTTCGATAGAGGGCCTCAAACCATTTGAAGCTGGCGCTGGCCGGACTGTTGGCAGAACGGTTCGACGAGAACAACAAACGGAAGGGTAGGGCAGGGCTGTATTGCCGATCACACCACTGCGGCTTCCTTCAAGGGACCAAGGAGATCAACCGACGCCCATCGCTCCCGGATCTTCCCATCCCCAATGCGCCAGAAGACCATTCCAGAGAACTCGACCTGTTTGTGTGAGGCTGAGATGCCTCGAAAGTCGGCACTGTGTGTTCCCTGCCAGCGAGCCCGCACCGCAACCTTGTCGCCTTCAGCGATGATGTCCTCGATGGTCACGTGCAAATCAGGGAATACGGCTTTCAGGCCCTGGATGTGCTGCTTGACCCCTTCAGGGCCAAGTCTTGCACCAGCGGCATGGTCGAAGAAGTCATCGCCAATCTGTTCGTCGATAGCGGCAGGGTCAAAACGATTTGTCGTGGCCTCATAGTGGGCTCGGATCAGGTTCCTGTTGTATTCGAGATCACTGGTCATGCTGTTCTCGTAGAGGGAGCTTGCAATATCGAGTCAGCTACGTCGTTTAAGCCGCCTCGTTGTGGTTGTCCTGTTGTTCGCTCGATGGTCCACAGAGGCGAAGATCATACAAATCGTTCTCCAGAATCTCCCGCAGCCGGATCAAGACATCGCGGTGCCGCACGTCGATCTCGGACAACTGAAGCTTTTCGTCAATGAGCCTCAGCGTCGAGAGCATGTCGGCCTCAGGCATGATCCAGCCGCGCGTTTCGTGACGCATGATTGAACCTCCAGGTGCGTACGGCAGCGATGTGGAGATCAAAGCTTGACCGTTCAAGACACGGCCAGCCACTCTCGCAGCTTGGTCCAGCGCCGTTTCATGTTCCCGCCCCGGACAGCCATGGCGACGGCCTTTTTCTGGCCGACCAGTATAACGAGCCGTTTGCCTCTGGTGACACCGGTGTACAGGAGGTTGCGGGCCAGCATCGTGTAATGCTGTGTCACCACAGGGATGATGACGGCGGGATACTCGGAGCCCTGTGACTTGTGAATGGTGGTGGCGTAGGCGGGCACAAGTGTGTCGAGTTCGCCGAATGGATATGAGACCTCTCGCCCGTCGAATGAAGCGATCAGCGCCCCTTCCTCATCGTCGATCCGCACCACCATTCCGAGATCGCCGTTGAATACCTCTCGGTCGTAGTCGTTCTGGGTTTCCATCACTCGGTCACCCGGCGAAAAGCGCCAACCAAATCGTTCGACAGTGGCCGGAGGATTGGGGTTGAGAACCTGCTGGAGTTCGATGTTGAGGTTGCGGGCTCCCAGCACGCCCCGGTTCATGGGGCAGAGCACCTGAATGTCCTTGAGAGGGTCGAGCCCAAACCGCTTGGGCATTCGCTCCTTGACCATCTCGATGATCTTACCCACGCCTTGCTCGGGCTCGTTGATGCCAATGAAGTAGAAATCGCTTTCTTCCCCGGCCTTCGGTGGGTCCGGCATCTGACCGTGGTTGATCCGGTGGGCGTTCACCACGATCCGGCTTTCCGCAGCTTGTCGGAAGACTTCGGTCAGACGCGCCACGGAGATTCGCTCCGACCCAATGATGTCGGCAAGAACCTGTCCTGGTCCGACTGACGGTAGCTGATCCACGTCGCCGACCAGCAGCAAGCCCGAATGGGATGGGATGGCCTTAGTCAGGGCATTCATCAGCGGCACATCGACCATGGAGGTCTCGTCCACCACCAACAGG
>KI912026.1:6425-6510 GCA_000517005.1 Microvirga lupini | reverse complement strand
ATGCGCACTGCCCGAGCCGTGCCAACCCCGTGCGCATGCAGGAAGATCATGATCTCCCGTACTGCCTTCTGCTCGGCCCAGCCCG
>KI912026.1:1268-6325 GCA_000517005.1 Microvirga lupini | reverse complement strand
TCCAAGGACCAATGCCTGCTACCTCGGTCAGACGCTCCGGTTGGGCCTCAATGATTTCAAAGGTATCTACGCCAAAGGCAGCGACAATGCGCTTGGCCATGGCCGGTCCGATACCACGCATCTGACCTGAAGCGAGGTACTTCTCGATCCCCTCCACGCCGGTCGGTGGGGTCGTCTTGAGGACCTCGGCCTTGAACTGGAGGCCATGCGTGCGATCACTGATCCACAGGCCGCTGGCTGTGATCCACTCCCCGGCAGAGACCGCAGGAGTGTGCCCGACGACGGTCACAAGATCCCGCTTGCCGCGCGTATGGACTTTCAAGACGGCAAAACCATTCTCGGCGTTGTGGAAGGTGACGCGTTCCACTGAGCCCGCAAGGGTCTCTAAGACAGATCTCTGCTCAGCCTGTGGTGGACGAAGCATCTGGTTCATGGTGCCTGCTGGGAGGAATGCCCAGTCCGTCCGACTTTACCGCTGGATAGCACCAATGACGAGAAGACTCGGCGCGGCATTACATGGCTATCAGGAGCGTCGTCGCGGATATGACGGTCCCAAGGATGACGGCAGATCCCATCCAGTCGGACCACTGAGGTTTGCTATGGAAATTCAACTCGCCCAGCATCTCAGTATTCCTAATATGTGATATGTTCCCGGTTTGTTCAAAGTGGGCCGTTTAGATAAGAGCGGTCAAGAGCATTAGGTGTGACATGAAACAAAGTGGCATTAAGTGACCGAGCGCCCACATATTCCAAAGCGTTTGGCCTCAAGGATTAGAGCAGTCCAGCGTCGCGTTGAAACAGCCCGAATAGCTATTGTCTCTGATGAACAACGGATTGAGCAAGACACAGCCAGGGTTGCTGAGTACGAGAGGAGCCCTGCCCAATTTGCAGAGAAACACTACCCTGGGATGCCGGTCGATTCTTACCCGGTCCAGACCAACATCAGCAGATGCCGTGAGTCACTCGAATACCGCACTTTGAGGCGCAGTTCCAGACGGGGTGAACTTGAAGAGGCCGAGAAGGAATTGGAGCGTGTGGAGACGGAGGTCCTTCAGGAGCTAACGAGAATGCGGGCCAATACCCCTGGGCGTGTTCCCTGGCCTCCCAAACTGCCATCGTTCGCTGATTTCCGCGCTCAATGGACGCATGAATGGGAGCAAATGACCCGACAACTCGAAGCTGAGAGGGCAGCCGATCTCGCTGAATTTGAACGGCTCATGGCGGAAGAGGAGGCGGAGAGACTTGAGCGAGAGAGGCGAGAAGAGGAAGAGTTTAAGGAGCAGCTTCGGGCTATGTCTCCAGAGACAAAGGCGAAATGGGATCTGTTCAGGGAGGAGGTAAGAGCGGGTAGAGTAACCATTTTCGATGTAATCGAGCACTTCTCGCGAAAGAAGTAAGTCGAGAGAGACCGGTAATCGTTGTGTTTGGTGTGACGAGGCGGCCCAATCCAGCCCTAAATGCGTTCGCGCTCACCCTGTTTCAGCCGAAACTATCCTATAAATTGGCTGGCGCGAGGAAACCTGCATCGCTGGTCACATGACGGCAATCGCGCCCGCCGTTCTGTAATTGCTGGTGGAGAGGTCGTAGTGCTCATGCCCGAACCCTCGGTCCGGATGCTGGCTGCTGGGTAGCCGTGGTAGCCTGATCGTTCGAAGCGGCGTCCGCTCGAATAGGTCGGCTATTCAAAACCTTCTGCGCACTACGACATAGCTCTCTTGGAGAGCAGTAAAATTAGTGGACAGAATTGGTTTTCGTGGGAGTCTCAAATTGTTTGAGACCGCCTACGGAGCAGCCATTGATTGATCCTTCGAATGATCGGGCAATCCATCCACGCCCTATTACCGGCTGGGTCCTGGACCCACTCACTCGTTGCGATGAGGCATGTCCTGGCATTCTGCGCAGGGCAGTGATTGGAAGCCCCCTTCGCCGCCAAGGGATCTTTATAACCCTCGCATATCTAAATACGAGCAACCCTCAGGATCTCGCGATCGAGCTTCGGCCTCTCGTCAGCCGCGGCTCTTCTGATCTGACCTCTCCTTTAGGGATCATCGGCCAAGCGCTCATGATAGCGCGAGTACGAAAACTCGTGCGGGCGCTTTATGGGCCGGTCGATGGGCTTGTGGAGGTTCTCGGGCGGATCGGCTCCGATCCACTCGCGTCAGAAGATTACCGCACGCTCATTGAGATCCACACCGATCCACGATATCGCTCGCGAGCACGGGTTCTTCGGAAAATGACGACGGTTTCAGGTCAGGGCATTCGAACCTTGCTGGCCCTCAAGCCACCGTATGTTTTGCCGGTTCTTGTTCGACGGCTCACTTCGCCAGAACAGGTCGAGGATCTCCTATGCAGCATCGATCTCATCAAGCGGCTCGTACCCCAGGCAGCCGATACTGATCTCATCGCGTCCCTCAAACGTCTTCAGCCATCCACTCATATCCGCGACTGGGTGACCAGTTGGATTCACCGAGCAACCGTTTTTCTGAATGACCCACCCATCAAGGACGACAGCGAGTTCGTCATGCTCAATTCCGCTTCTGCGATTCGGGACGCTGCCCGCCGCTATTCAAACTGTTTGGAACGAGATCGGCTGGTTCACTGTGCTCTTGGTCGAGAGGGCTATGTGGAGCATCTACCGACCCGAACGCTGGTCGAACTTCGCATTCTCAATCGTGGGGCTGTCCTTGAAGGGCTGCATAGACCTCGGAACTCCATTGTGGGTGCGGAAGCTGCACGAACGATCATCACGGGATTGCAAGATCGTGGGGTGTTGATCCCGGCCCAGCTTTCCCAAGCATCAGCCTACGGCAGGGTGGCTCGATTTGCCCGAATTTACGACCTTCCAAGAAGCGAGTTCGACCTGATTGAAACCGTTAATCGCATCGAACTGAAGGTGTCTCATGCCGCGTGAAATCGTTCGAGATCGGGCCGGAAGGGTGCTGGGGTGGTACGAGAGCAACGGTGTGTCAGGGAGGATCGATGCCCGTGATGCGAGTGGACGCTGGCTCGGGTACTACGACAAGAAACTGAATGAAACTCGCGATGCGGGTGGTCGTCTCCTTGCAAAGGGAAACGTCCTTCCGAGCCTGATCTTCCGCCCCTGAGGCTTGTCCATGAGCATTCACCCAAACTCGCCCCCAAGGCGAGATTCAGGCCGAGATCAGGAAGAAGCCACGCGCAACGCGTCCTATCAAGCTCGCCGCGAGGAGGTCTTTCGGCAGCGTCGGGAACGCGAGAAGCGACAGCGCGAAGAAGAGGCTCGGACGAGCCAACAGCGCCGCAGTGAATCAAAGGAGAGTAACAGGGAAGGAGGCAATTTCTTCGAGGAAGGTGACAGAGCAATCAATGAATGGACCTCGAAGGCCGCTGGCTCAAGCTATGACGAATTCCTCATCCAGGATCATCATACTGCCGATGACGTGGTGCAGATTCTGTTCGCCGCTCTCAACCGGATGAGGGATGAGCGTGATGCGGCGATCTCAACCATCGAGGTCCTGGCTGTGGAGCGAGCCAAAGTTAAGGGGCATATGGCTGCCCCGACCTGTCCCTCCGAGAACCCAAATTCTTTGTTTCGGAAGGTGGGGCTCGATCAGGACTGTCCGGATTTTCTGTTGAAGGCGGCTCGACAGGCGTTCCGCAAACAATTTCATCCCGATCTCCATTCTGCCCAGCGACGTGGAGAAGCCGAGCGGCAATTCAAAGAGGCAGAAGCGGTGTTTGAAGAGTTATTCAAGGTGCGGAAGCTCTAAAGAGAGCAGAAATCAACCTTGGCAGATCCATTCTGATATCGTCGAACGTGCCATCCAGATAGCTATCCCTCAACAATCCGACCGGATCTCAAATTGACATAAAAGCTTGATCGAAGGCTGCCAGATCGTTTGTATCCCAGAATTCTATACCGAGAAGCTCGTAGCGGCACACCCGGCTTCCAATACCACTCTCCAATAGGTACTCATCGACCAACTCTTGGTGGTGAGGGAGCACGATTGCGACATCTCGTTCGAAGTCGATGTCCTCTGCGAACATAAGCTTAAACATTGTAAGATCTGCGTCGTTTTGAAATGAAAGGCCGATAACTGGCTGGGGCAAGGGTTCACAGTTCCGGAGGGAGTGCTTTGAAGCGATTTCACAGGCTTGCTCGAAGCTGCATCCATAAACCATTAGGGTAGGGGGTGTAATGTGCATTGTATCCTTTAGTCAGTATGAGCATCCCCAGGATCGTGACCCAAGTGGGGATCTTGTTGGGCTTGACCAGTGGCGCTGCCAGATAGCCAGCGATTCGGGTCGTGGTGTGAATATCGGTATCATTAAGCGTGTTGAGGCTCACACATCCAACCCCAGTGCGTCTCGGGTGTCCTACTGGAACCCCCGGCGAAAAATGGCGGATTTAAACCCCGCTGCGGCATTTACCGCGTTGAAGTAGGAGGAAATCTCCGACGAAGAGCACCCGGCCAGACCGCTCATGTTGTTGATGGCGTAGTGGACGTACGAGTACACGTCATTTTTCAACACGTCTTTCCGGAACGCCCCAAGTCGGATCGAGAACGCCTTTTCGAACGCGTTCAAGAATGTGACTTCATGAACTCGCCCCAGGTGGATGACGCCCAGGAAGACGGCGCTCCATCTGCCGTTTTCATAGACCGGCGAAAATGACCCGTAACCTCGTACGGTTCCCCACCTGGTATTCAGGCGCTGGTGACGGTCAAAGACGCCGCGCAGGCGTCGGCGCATGTCTTGGATGCCGAAGGAGTGAGCCTGGATCAGGATATGAAGACATTGCGATCCGGATCTTGTGCAGCCGGTTACTCGACTGCTCTACGGCCCAGTCTGATACGGCATCAGCCAGGATGCGAGCGCGGTATTTCCGGCAACGGTTACATGACGGGGAGCGGCACCAATGGAAGTGTCCGTTGGCAGTCCTGCTGCCGCACATCTGCAATTTGCGTCGAAGCGATGGTGATGTTTCTGGTGATTCAAGGACTTTCGTAGTGGTCTTCATCTTGCGAAGTGGATGTACATTGTATCTCTATTTAGCTTCGCGCATCGAGACCACGCGA
>KI912026.1:0-1168 GCA_000517005.1 Microvirga lupini | reverse complement strand
CTACAACTCGAAGATTCAAACGAAGCGGATCGTGGTAGCTGCTGGCGACACCCCGCCGTCACGATACGAGATCGAAGATCGGTTCGGTAGTGATGTGACTGTCTCAGTTAACGGGCGAACCATCTCAGAGAGAGGCTTCGATGATATCCCGTTCTGAGCCTCAAGATAAAGTCGTACAGTCCGCATTGTGGTTTGCGGCCCAGAACATCGAGATTGCTCCTGCTTTCGGAATCGATGCCGATGGATGCTGTGGTTGTCGAAACCGAAGCTGCCGCATGATGGGCAAACACCCGATGCTTCAGGAGGAGCACACAAAGGGTTCGTCCAATCCAAACGAAATTCGACTTTGGTGGCGTCGGCGTCCATCCGCGAATCTGTTGGTCCACACCGGACGGAGAAACCGCCTCGTTGTTGTCGATGTAGATGTCCGTGATGGTGGGCTAACGAACTTTGCGCGGCTGCTTGATCGCGCACCGGAACTTCTAAGTGGGCTTACCGTCAGAACTGGATCTGGAGGGCTACATGTATACTTCCGCTCCAGTGAGTCTTGGCCAAGCGGCTTAGACGTTGTGGCTCCGGGTATCGACCTGAGAGGAGATGGTGGGTTCGTCATTGGCCCCCACTCGCGGCACGCATCTGGGGGCATCTACTCCGTCGAGCATCCTGAGGGATGCTCGCAAATCGCAGATCTTCCAGCATCGGTAGCGACCGTACTCTTGGAGGTGGTGCGTTCGAAGGCAAGTATCTCCTAAGGAATGGGCGGCAGAGATGAATGGAGCGTTGGCTGACCAATTTAGCTTCTTCGGATATCCCACGAGTATCATCCCCAGAAATGGTCGGAATGATGTGCGTGCTGGAGATGCAGCGGAGACCTTTGTGATTGCGAAGCTTCTTAAATGGGGTTTCGATGCACACGACGCGCGGCGAGACTTGCCCTACGATGTAGTGGTGGATCTCGGTGCGGGCGTGCTGTGCCGATTGCAAGTTAAGGGCAGGCGGCATTCCGTCGATGGGCGGTGGTCGTTCCGAGCCGTGCGCGGGAACTGGAGATCGGCTACAGGGACGTACTCAGAGCTGGCCGGGGAAATTTGGACAGCGGGATAAGTGGAGTTTTTGCCTGACCGCAGCCAGAATGGCTGCCGAACAGGAGAAACCATGAGCAAGAGAC
>KI912025.1:51417-51685 GCA_000517005.1 Microvirga lupini | reverse complement strand
CCCTGCTGGATCAGCCCTCTGGCCTGGAGCCTCCCCATGACCGTGCTCACGGTCGAGCGCTGAACCCCCAGCCGCTCGGCCAGGAACTCATGCGTAATCGGCAACACATCGTGATCAATGCGGGAGTGGATCATCAGAACAAAGCGGCAGCACCGGGCCTCCACGCTGTGCAGGGCGTTACAGGCCACCGACTGCAGAATGCGCGCCATGGTGGCTTCCGTGAAATGGCGCAGCAGGCGCTGGAGGTTCGGGCGGGCGTGGATCGCCG
>KI912025.1:49922-51317 GCA_000517005.1 Microvirga lupini | reverse complement strand
GTCAGCTGACATCTTGGAATGAGAATATTGATCTTCCGGTACGTTTAGGCATCAATAATGAGACGAATGGCCAGCCCATTTTCTCAATTTCGATGTCAATCGGAGGCGAGAGACCCTGGACAGCGGCGGCCGCGAATGCCTCAAAGTGCCTCGTGTAGATCGGTCGGCAGGCTGGGCGCAGGTAGTCAATGACGCTGGCGGGGCTCGCCGCAACCAAGGAGATACCGGCGAGCAATGCCACCCTCAGAGCGGGCGGAATACTGCCGATCGCTCCGTGGTTCACCCGGCGCTTCACCCGCCGGGCATGGTCGTCAAACCCCGGGATGAGTTCGTTCAGCAGCCACCCATTATAAAACCCATCGAAGGGCTGGCCGGGTCGATACCAGCTTGGCAGCAGCAATAAGCGCATCAGCGCGACCGGCGCCTGAAGCATTGAAGTTTGGCCGGTTACATAGCGCTCAATGAGGCCCTCTCCTACCCTCGCGCCCTCCCACCACCTTTCTCCAAAGGAGCTGATTTCGCGCAGGCTCATGGGATTGTCGTGTGAGCCACCGGGCTCCGAGAGCGGGCCGCCACACAGCCGGCAGGTGATCCGCCACGCCTCAATCCAGCTCTTCAGCGCCACACCATGAATGCCTGCCGCTCCGTGTTGATCAACGCATGAGTGACAGACCAGAGCCCTGTTTTGCCGTGTCAGAAGCCGAGCCTCTGCCGGTACCCCAGCATGGGTCATGCCAACGAGGCATGTGGGGTCGCAGCGGAGCACGCGTGTGAAGCGACCAACCTGCTCAAGGCTGAACCGGTGATCGACCGTACGCAAGGTGGATACCTTCAGCCCGAGCCAGGCAATGAGTGCTGCTTCCGAGACAGCGTAGTAGGCCGCGTGTCGGCGCAGCCAGGACGAAAGCAACTCGTCTGCGCATGCTTCGAGAACAACCGGAAAGGGCTTCAGTTCATGGTCTTCGCGCACCTCGATCACTGGAAGGCAGGCTCCTCCTCGCTGACCGGCCTCCAAGCTTCAACAGCGGCGTCGGTGATTTCCTCTGTACCGCTCTCAATTCCCGTGATCGCAACATCATTGAGGAGCCGGAACACCCAGGCGGTGACGCCGCCCGTGACCTGGAGAATGCGACGTAGACCGCGCGGCGTCAGAACGCTCGGTCGGCGCAGGGGTAGGTTGCGGATGATGGCAAGCACAAGCTGTTCGAATTCCTCATTCGCCGACCAACGGGGCAATGTCATGACATCAAAGCGCCGGGCGAGCTGGACATCCCCGTTGATCGCCTCGCGGGCCTCAGCGATGCCGACGCAGACGAGCGAGAGCTTGAGCTCGTTGCTAAGATACCGCAGCGTGTTCAGCATGACTCGCTGTTCACGCCAGGTGCCAGCGAGGAT
>KI912025.1:47806-49822 GCA_000517005.1 Microvirga lupini | reverse complement strand
TGGGATGGCAGCGCCAAGGCGGCGCGTGCTCTCAATGACGCCCTGCCATTCCTGCGGGCCGCCACACTGGTCGAACTGGTGAGCGTCACGGGCGAGAAGGATCTGGCGCATACGCTGCCCGACGCGGAAATCGCGCCGCATCTCACCCGCCATGGCGTCACGGTGAACGTCCTGGCGCTGCCGGCCATGGATGGAGATGTGGCCGAGACCTTGCGCAATCATGCCCACCTACGCGCGCCGACATGATCGTGATGGGCGCCTATGTCCATTCACGCCTGCGCGAAATGGTGCTCGGCGGTACGACCCAGTCGCTGCTCAAGAACACCCCTGTGCCCCTGTTCCTCTCCTACTGAAGGAAGAGGCACGGCATTCGGGCACGCCGTTCACCGAGGGAGGCCTGCATGTACAAGAACATTCTGATTGCCACCGACGGCTCGTCCCTGGCGGCTCGGGCTGTCGAACACGGGCAACCTCGCCAAGTCGCTGGGCGCCAAGGTCCTGCTCCTGACGGTCACCGAGCGCTTCCATGTCTTCGCGCTCGAGGCCGATCAGTTGGAAGAAACATCGGAGTCGTTCCGCGACCATATGCAAAAGCAGGCTGAACGCACCCTGTCGGAGGCCTCCGAGATCGCCCGCAACCTGGTGTCGAAGCCACGCCTCTTCACATGGAGGACGACGCACCCTATCAGGCGATCATCCGCACGGCGGAAAACCAGCGCTGTGACGTTATCGTCATGGCTTCACATGGACGCGGCGGTGTCTCGGCATTGCTTCTGGGCAGCGAGACCATGAAGGTGCTCGCACAT
Source organism: Microvirga lupini (assembly GCA_000517005.1). Lineage (GTDB taxonomy): Bacteria > Pseudomonadota > Alphaproteobacteria > Rhizobiales > Beijerinckiaceae > Microvirga > Microvirga lupini. The sequence goes on along the minus strand of KI912025.1, from coordinate 49,016 downwards.
TCGAAGATCCCCGTCCTCGTGGTGCGGTAAGAAGACGGGCTCTAGCCCTGAATGGATTGCAGATAGGCGAGCAGGTCGTTGATCTGAGCCGGATCGAGCTGGAACTGGGGCATCGAGGTGACCCGTCGTGATGCCTTCCGCGAAGGCTTCGGCGAGATCCTCGACGGGATAGCGCGTGTGCAAGGTCCGGAAGGGCGGCGCCTCGGGAATAGGGCTGTCGCCGACACGGCCAATGGCATGGCACTGGGAGCAGTTCGTCTGCGTAAACGTGAACCCGCGTTGCACCCGTCCCGATTGAGCCGTGGCGGCCGACGAGGCGCACGCGACGACAAGGCAGAGAAGAGCGAGCCGCCTCATCATCGATGCTCCTATGCTTGGCGGTCCGCCGGCTCACCGAGACGACCTGGAACGTGTAAGGCTTTCCATCATCGTCTTCGATGGTGACGTACTCGCTCTCGACGAAGCGATGCTGGTGCAGGTGATAGCCCGCCTCCTCGTCGCCGGGCCGATCCTGGTTGTAGTCGATCATCCAGGTCGCACCGCCAGACCCGCCCGGCCGATGGACCAGAACGCCCTGACGCTCGCCTCGTCGGACCAGAAGCGGCGGACCCGGCAGTAAGCTCGCTTGTCGGACCATTCCTCCTGGTCCAGATGGCCTTGCCCGTCGAGCGGTGCGGTGATCTCATATCCGTAGCGGGAGCTTCCCTCGGGAAACTGCTTGTTGCGGGCCAGATGGAGCGTGATGTGATGGAGCATGGATCCCTCCTGAAAACGGCCGGGCCTCTAACAGGCCATACCATTGTGGCAGAGCTTAGGGGGGGAACTCGCTCCGACACCTTGATCCTGATCAACACGGAACCGAACGAGGATCGTAAAGTCGATCAGAGGCTATTCACGGCCTCCGTCCCTCAGGGCATCCCTGATGCGCCGGATGATGACTCCCTTCGCTCTCCTGTCAGCCGCCGCTTCGATGGCATCGTTGATCTCGAGGAGCACCTCCGCGTAATCGTTGTGCCAATCCCGATGGCCGGCGCTCGCACCCGGCAGGCGTTCCTCATGCCGCTCGATCCGGACCGCCCGATCGCCTGCCAGATCATAGACATCATCGATCTCCGGAATGGTTGCGCCAGGCACATGGTCGAGATCGGCAAGGGACGCTTGCAGCGCCTTGAGGGCAGGATCCTCGCCATGCATGAGGAAGATGCTGCGT
>KI912025.1:37383-47706 GCA_000517005.1 Microvirga lupini | reverse complement strand
TTTTCTCCCGGGCTTTGTCAATCGGGCGGAAGGATCGCATCTTCATACTCCGTGGTCGAGCCGACGGGTTTGATCGCGGTCAAGCCTTGGGAATGCGGTCAGGCCGGCTCGGTGCCCCACAAGGCACGCCGGGCATTGAGGATCACGGCCACGTCGATGGCTTCCTGAATGAGGGCGCCCTGTAGAGGCGTCAGGTAGCCGAGCGCGGCAGTGACCATCCCGACCAGGGACAGGCCGATCCCGACATAGACGCTCTGGAGTGCGATGCCTCGGGACCGGCGCGCAACCTCGATCGCGGCCGGGATCCTGTCGAGACGGTCGATCAGAAGCACCACGTCGGCGGCCTCCGCGGACGCTGCCGCGCCCTTGGCACCCATGGCGACACCCAGATCGGCGGCCGCAAGGGCGGGGGCGTCGTTGACCCCGTCGCCGATCATCATCGCGGGGCCGTATTCCCTCTCGGACCGCACGACGTCGATCTTCCGCTCCGGCGTAAGATCGGCATGAACGGCATCGAGGTGTAGGCCGACGGTGACGGCCTGGGCCACATCCTTGCGATCGCCCGAAGCGAGGACGATCCGGGCCATCCCGAGCCGACGGAGCCGTTCGATGACCTCAGCCGCTTCCGTGCGCAGGCGATCCGTCAGCACCAAGAGGCCGGCAAGCTGGCCATCGACAGCCACCGCCACCACCACAGAACCGACAGGGTATCGACTGCCATCCACGTTTCCGCCGAGGCCAACGAGCCTTTGGGCGACATCGCGGACGCCACCGACGACGACACGCCGACCATCGATCGTCCCCTCCAATCCCTCGCCGGAAACCTCCACCACGTCAGAGGGGAGCGACAGGGCGAGCCCCCTCGCCTGAGCTTCCCGCACGAGCGCGCGACCGATGACATGCTTCGAGGCCTGATCGAGCGAGGCCGCAAGCTGGAGGAGTCTTTCGGCTGAGAACCCGGCCATCGGCTGGACCGTGGTCAATTGCGCCTCGCCATGAGTGAGCGTGCCGGTCTTGTCGATCACCAGCGCTCGCACCCGTGCGAGCGTTTCCAGAGCGCCTCCACCCTTGATGAGCACCCCTGCCCTGGCTGCCTGCGAGATGCCGGACACGATCGCGACGGGCACGGCCAGGATTAGGGGACAAGGCGTCGCCACGACGAGCACGGCCAGGGCCCGGATCGGATCCCCGGTCCACAGCCATGCGCCCCCCGCCAGGGCGACAGTCACGGCCAGGAAGATCATGGCAAACCGGTCCGCGAGCCGTGCCATGGGGGCTTTCGAGGCCTGCGCGGCCTCGATCAGACGCACGATGCCGGCATAGGTACTCTCGGCTGCACGATGCGTGGCGGACAGGTCGAAGGCGTCGCCGGCGTTCGTCACACCGCTCATCACGGGTTCGCCGACCGCCTTCTCGACGGGCAGGGACTCGCCCGTCAGAGCGGATTGGTCGAGGACGGCCATGCCGCCGGCCACGATCCCGTCCACCGGAACCACATCACCCTGACGGATGAGAAGGCGATCCCGCGGCCTGACCTCATCGAGGCCCACCTCCTCGAGCTGGCCGTCCCGGTAGCGGACGGCCCTGCGGGGAACCCGCTCCAGAAGCGCCGTCATCTCGCGCTTGGCGCGGCGCTCGGCGAAGCTCTCCAGGTACTGCCCGCCGGCATACATCAGCGCCACCACGATGGCCGCGAGATGCTCCCCGAACAGGAGCGCGCCGGTCATGGACAGGGCCGCGACGACATCGAGGCCGACATCCCCGCGCCGCAGGCTCGCGACGATCTCGATGAGCAGCGCGGTGAGGACGGGGATCGTGGCCACGGCCCAGATCGATTCCATCCATGGTCCGTATCCGGCAAGGCGCGCGCCGAAGCCCAGGAGCAGGCCCAAGAGCGGCAGGATGACGAGGACGGGACGGATGAAGCGGTGGAGGTCGCGGGTTCCCTGCACGCCGGAAAGCCGAGACCGGAATGAGCGCTCCAGAATTATCCTTTCGACGCCTGCCATTGCTCGGCTACCGCGCCCTTGTCCCGAGCGTTCGCACGGTGTCGAGCCATGCCTTGCGCTTGGCGTCGCTCATGCCCTCGATCGTACCGACGAGGGTGTGGCGGTTCGGGCCGAAGCCGACCAGGGAGAGGATACTGCGCTTGAGGCTTTTGAGGCTGTGCGCGCCAAAATACCAGCGATAGGCGAAGGCGGGCATGCCCATCGTGATGATGATCCGAGAGGACCTGCCCTTGAGCACGGTCTTCCAACTGGCACCGGCCCCGGCGCCGCCCGTCATAAAGGCGGGGCGCAGCGCCTGCTCCAGAAAACCCTTGAGAAGCGCGGGCATCCCGCCAAGCCAAAGCGGGTAGATGATGACAAGATGCTCGGCCCAGGCAAGTGTCGGCTGAGCTTCTGCAATGGCAGGCGGTGGCGGGGCGCTGTCCCAATCGCGCTTCGAGCGCAACAGCGGGAAATCGAGCTCGGCCACTGGGATGACGCGGACCTCGTGGCCGCCCTTCGCAGCCCCTTGGGCATAGGCGTCCACCAGCGCGTGGCAAAAGTGCCCACCGCCGGACGTGGGATGACCTTGGACGATCGCGATGCGCGTCATGCGGATCTCCTCTCGCCAGAAACCAGTCCCGATACCGGGTCCTGGAAGCTGGTCGATGCCAGCATCAGTACAGCCACCGCTCCACTGACCAGCAGAATCCAGTCCTGGGGCACGCCGAGCAGGAAGGCCGCCGTCCCGCCGATCAGTGACCAGAGCACCGGAATGGCCGCCACCCACCAAGGAATCCGCCCCATTGTGAGAAGCAGGCACCCGAGCGTGAAGATCGTCACCGGGCACGGTGTGATGCCAAACAGGGGCACCGCGGGATAGCCGTGCAAGACGATCCCGATGAGTGGGTACAGGATTGCCGCATAAAGGATCAGCATGAGGCCAGTCGCCAGCCGCATTCTGCTTTTCGGAACACCAAACCGCACGCGGCCGGTCAATCCCGCATAGAGGAGCAAGCCGGCCTGAAGGACAAAGCCAACACCGAAGGCATAGGCTGTGGAATTGACCACAGCAAACTGGAGCCAGTGGTAGGCGATCCCGGTGAAGAGCCACATCCCGGCGAGGGCCGCAGCAACGATCCGGTCCGAGCGTGCTCCCGGGTGCACCATGCCGATGATGGCGACCAGTCCAACCATATAGGCGCCGATCTGAGCCGGCCAGATCGCTGCGTTGTAGGCCGCAAAGACCGCCAGGAACTGCTCGGCCGAGAATGGCAGCACATCGGGATGCGGCATCACGTTCCCCTGAGCCGTCTGGCGAAGCCGAACCAGCCGCCGGCGAGCACCGCAACCGCAGCAACGGTCAGCAGCCAGGACAGGGGTGGTGGCGACATCCGCAAGATGCCGGCCAGTGCTGGAACAGACAGGATGACAGCCACGATCAGGACAGCGCCGGCCCCAATCCCCCAGAACGCTAGCCTTCTAATGTCAAAGAACGAGGTTCCTGGCTCCGCAGCGTCGGCGAATGCGAGGACCAGGTTGCCGAACACCAGGGCGACGAAGGCGGAAGCCCGCGCCTGCGTCTCGCCAAGATCAGTGTTCAGCGCCCAAACATAGAGGCCGAAGACAGCCCCGAGAACGATGGCTCCCTGGAGAAAACCGAACGCAATCTGAGACACTCCGAAGAGCGACTCGGTGGCAGGACGGGGTGGCTTCTCCATTGCATGCCGCTCGCTCGGCTCGCCCTCGAAGACGAGCGAGCAGACGGGATCGATCACGAGCTCCAGCAGGATCACGTGCATCGGGTAAAGGATCGGCGGCAGACCCATGACGATGGGGAGCAAGGCAAGTCCGGCGATGGGGACATGGATTGCCGTCACATAGGTCAACGCCTTGCGCAGGTTCGCGAAGATGCGCCGCCCCAGCCGGATCCCGCCGATGATCGACGCGAAGCGGTCATCAAGGAGCACGATGTCCGCGGCCTCCCGGGCGACATCCGTGCCGCGCTGCCCCATGGCGATGCCGATATGGGCGGCCTCAAGCGCCGGCGCGTCGTTGACGCCGTCCCCGGTCATGGCAACGACCTCGCCGTTGGCCTTCAACGCCTCGACCAAGGCAAGCTTCTGCTCCGGCATGATGCGGGCAAACACCCGGATCCGTCGAACCCGCTCCCGCAGGCTCTCAGGATCGAGGTCGGCCACCTCCTTGCCGGTGAGCACGCCGGCGCTCGTGTCGATCCCGGCCTGGCGGGCGATCTCCAGGGCGGTGGCCGGATAATCGCCTGTGATCATCGCAACGGTGACCCCCGCCCGCACCGCCTCGGCGACGGCCTGCGGAACATCGGGCCGAACCGGATCCGCAAAGCCGATCAGGCCCTCGAACCTGAACGGCATGTCTTCGGGAGCTGTCGCGTGGTCCCGGCCGTCGCGGGCGGATGCCACGCCCAGCACCCGTAAGCCGCGGCCCGCCAAGCCAGCAACCACATTGTCCACGACTGCACGTTCGTCATCGCTCATGCGGCAGAGCCGGAAAATGGCCTCTGGGGCACCCTTTGCGGCAAACAGAACACCACCGCCCTGATCCGGCCAGACCTGAATGAAGGCCAGAAGCTCGGGACGGAGCGGATAGGTGCGCAGCGGGAGCGCCGCCCCACCCGGCTCGGGCGGCAGCTGCTCAGCCAGCTCGTGGATGGCGCGGTCCATGGGATCCACCGGGCGCACGGCCGACGCCCGCAGGGCGATCCGCAATGCTTGCCGGTCGAGCTCGGGAGGCACGCCCTCGCCCGAGAGATCGCGAACCTTGCCGTCGCGCCACATCGTGGTGAGAATCATCCGGTTTTCGGTGAGCGTGCCGGTCTTGTCGACACACAGCACGGTGGCCGCCCCGAGGGTCTCGATGACAGCCGCGCGGCGCACCAGTACGTTATGGCGGGCGAGGCGGAAGGCTCCGAGCGCCATGAAGATCGCCAGCACCATTGGGAACTCTTCCGGCAGCAGCGCAATGGCAAGCGTGATCCCGGACAGCGCGCCTCCGACCCAATCATTCCGCAGCACGCCGTAGGCAACCGCGACGATGCCGCAGAATGCAAGCGCGAGGATCCCGAGCTTGGCTATGAGCGTGCCCGTCGTCTTCTGCAGCAGCGTCGGCTCGTTCTCGATGGCGGCCAGCGAGGCGCCGATGCGCCCGAGGCGGGTCGCGGCGCCGGTGCGGACGACGTGCACGACGCCCTGGCCGCGCACGTTCAGGGTTCCGGCGAAAAGGTACGGCGTGCCGTCTCCTCCAGGCTCGGGATCACCGACAGCCGCGACCTGGTCAGCCGATGGACGTTTGGAGACCGGCACCGACTCGCCCGTGAGGGCGGACTCGTCCACGGTCAGCGCGTCGCCGGCGATCAGAACACCATCGGTGGGCAGACGTTCCCCTTCCCCGACGAGGATGAGATCGCCCGGCACGAGGTCGCGCGCCGGGATGAGCCGCTCGGTCCCGCCCCGGATTACCCGGGCAAACGGCTCAGCCAGCTCCCGCAGGGCCGCCAAGGCCCGCTCGCTCCTGACTTCCTGCAGCACCACCAGCCCGATGGTCACGACGGCGCCGGCCATCATGAAAAGGCCCTCGCCGACGTCACCGAGCACCAGGTAAAGCCCCGCCGCTGCCATCAGGAGCAGGAACATCGGCTCGTGGAGAATCCCGCGGACGATATCGAGGAGGTTGCGGGAACGCTTTTCCTGGACAGCGTTCGGCCCATGCTGGGCAAGCCGCCGGTGCGCCTCGGCCTCGTCGAGGCCTGTCAGCTTGGCGGGCATGACGGTCGCAGCCCCCGCGTGATTATCGTTCAATGCAGCTTGAGCCTGCACAGGCATGTCCGGCTCCGTGAGCGGTTGGGGCGGCTGGCCTCAATGGGCCACCAGCAGCAGGTTTTCCGCGGCCGCGAGCATGTCTCGTGTGACGCCGCCGAACACCTGTTCCCTCAGGCGGGTGTGGCCGTAGCCCCCCATGACGACGAGATCCGCGGTCACGCGGTGCGCCTCGTCGAGGATGACTTCAGCGATCCGGCGGTCCTGGCTCTCGGCCGTGATGACCTCCGCGACCACGCCATGCCGGGCGAGATGGCCCTCCACCTCCAGCCACGGCGTTGTGTCCGGCGGGGGATCCACAACGAGGACGACGGTGCGCGCCGCCTGCTCGATGAAGGTCAATCCTTCGCGCAGGGCGCGGACCGCCTCGCGGCTGCCGTTCCACGCGACCAGCACGGTCTGAATGGATCCCTGCCGATGGCGGCCGGGCGGTACAAGAAGGAGCGCGCGCCCGCTGCCGAAAAGCACCGCCTCGACCAGATCCGTCCAGAGAGGGGCGTCAGCCTCACCATAAGGCCGGGTGGCGATGAAGAGATCCGCGCACCGAGCCTGCTCTACGACCTTCGCAGACAAGGCGCCGAAAGTCTCGTCGAACCGGCGCAGCTCGCTTGGCACCTGCAGGCTGGCCAGCCGCTCGGTCAGGCGCCTGGCGGTGGCGTCGCCGTCCTGACGGGCCTTTTCCTCCAGTTCGGTCAGCACCTGCATTGCGGCCGCGCCACCATCCATCGGCATAGCGACGGTGAGGTCAGGCAGCAGGTTGGTGAAGATCCCGACCAGGTGGGCCCGCCCGGCCGACGCAATGGCCTGCCCATGCTCCAGTCGGATCTCGTCCTCCGGGCTTCCATCGAGATGCACCATGATGTCCTTGATCATTGCTCTCTCCCTCTGCGTGCCTGCGCCCACCTGCTGTGCCGGAGCTACTATCGATCATCATGTGGTCGAAACCGGGGTGGATACTTTGATCTGGCGCAATTCGTCCGAGAAGGTCTCGGGCTAGTGTCAAATGATCCACTGGCCCCGGCCCATGGGGCAAACCCTGGAGGCTGCGATGCCGTCCCGTACATCCGGTGCTCTCGCAGGCGGTCGCGCGCCCACGGCCCCGGTCGTCCTGCTGCCTGCGCGGAAGCCCGATCCGGCTCCCTCTCCCGCTGTGACATCGCCCGCCTTCCTGGGCAAAACGTCGGGCGATGCCGAACTTCACCAAGTTCGGGACGCCCTCGATCATGCCGCCCATGCCGGCCTTGCGCGCCTCACGGGCGGCCTGTCGCCGGCGGCGCTCACCGCGGCCTACATGGACTGGGCTGTCCATCTTGCCATCTCGCCGGGCAAGCAGGTGGAACTCGCCGCAAAGGCAGCCCGCAAATGGGCCCGGCTGGCGCAGTTTGCCTCACGTTGTGCCATGGACGGACGGGACTGCAAGCCCTGCATCGAGCCGCTGCCCCAGGACCGCCGTTTCGCCAGAGATGAGTGGCAGCGCTGGCCCTTCAACATCATTCATCAGGCTTTTCTGCTGCAGCAGCAGTGGTGGCACAACGCCACGACCGATATCGACGGCGTCACCAAACAGCATGAGGCCGTGGTCGAGTTCGTTTCGCGCCAAATCCTCGACATGGCATCACCGTCGAATTTCATCGCGACGAATCCGGTCGTGCAGCAGCGCACACTGGAAACGGGTGGCCAGAATCTCGTGCACGGCTTGCGGAACTTCGTCGAGGATTGGGAGCGGATCGTCCACTCGAAGCCTGCAGCCGGCACGGAGGCTTTCCAGGTGGGCCGCGATGTTGCCGTCACGCCCGGCAAGGTGATCTACCGCAACCGCCTCATCGAGCTGATCCAGTACGCGCCGACGACGGAGATGGTCCGGCCGGAGCCGATCCTGATCGTGCCGGCCTGGATCATGAAATACTACATCCTCGACCTGTCGCCCAGGAACTCGCTCGTCCGGTACCTGACGGACCAAGGGTTCGCCGTGTTCATCATCTCCTGGAAGAACCCGGCTGCGGAAGATCGGGATCTCGGCATGGACGACTACCGAAGGCTCGGGGTGATGGCCGCGCTTGATGCGGTCAACGCCGTCATACCGAACCGCAAGGTTCACGCGGTTGGCTACTGCCTCGGCGGCACGCTCCTGTCCATCGCCGCGGCCGCAATGGCGCGCGACGGAGACAAACGGTTAGCGACCATGTCCCTGCTGGCAGCGCAGGCCGACTTCCGGAAGGCCGGGGAGCTCACGCTGTTCATCAACGAGAGCCAGATTCACTTCCTGGATGACCTGATGCGGAGCCAAGGGTATCTCGACACCCGGCAGATGGCCGGCGCCTTCCAGCTTCTGCGCTCGAACGACCTCATCTGGTCGAGGCTCGTCCGGCACTATCTGATGGGCGAGCGCACGCCGCTCAATGACCTGATGGCCTGGAACGCCGACGCGACCCGCATGCCGTATCGCATGCACTCGGAGTATCTGCGGCGGCTCTTTCTCAACAACGATCTGGCCGAAGGGCGCTTCCGGGTCGACGGCCGTCCCGTCGCGGTCAGTGATATCCGCGTGCCGATCTTCGCTGTTGGTACCGAGCGCGATCACGTGGCGCCGTGGCGCTCGGCGTTCAAGATTCATCTCCTCGCGGACACCGACGTGACGTTCCTTCTCACGACGGGAGGCCACAACGCTGGCATTGTGGCCGACCCGGACCGTCCGGGAGGCAGCTTCCAGGTCCTGACGAAATCGGCTACGGATCGCTATCTTGATCCCGACACCTGGGCCAAGGTCGCGCCGCGCTCCGATGGTTCGTGGTGGCCGGAGTGGACCCGTTGGCTTGCTTCGTATTCCGGCGGACCCGCGAACCCGCCCGCAATGGGAGCGCCGACGCGCGGATATCCGGTCCTGTGCGACGCCCCGGGCACGTACGTCCTTCAAGCCTGAGCTAACCAAGCGTCGGAAATACCCTGCTGCCCTACGAGAGATCGAGCGCGACCGTTACAGCATCGGATTGTCCGTCGCCGGGCTCGGGTGCGAATCCCATTTCTTTAGCGATCTGGAGCATCGTCGTGTTCTCGCGGAGCACATCGCCGAAGACGCGCCGGATGCCACGGGCCCGCGCGTAGTCGAGGATCTTGGCGACAAGGCTGTACCCGAGGCCTGCTCCCTTGAGATCCGAGCGGACCATCACCGCGAACTCCGCCGCTTGGTTGTCGGGGTCGGCGACCAGACGAACGACGCCGCAGATGTCCTGGCTCTCTGGCGTCAACGCGATGAGCGCCATTTCGCGGTCGTAGTCAATCTGCGTGAGCCTTGCTGCGAAGGCATGGGGGAATTCCTTCATCGACGCGAAAAAGCGGAGCCGGATGTCGGCCAGGGAGGAGCGGCGTAGCATGTCCACAAGAGCCGGCTCGTCTTCGGGCCGGATGGGCCGTGCAAAGAAGTATCGGCCGCTCCAGGTCTCGATTTCCTGTTCGAGCTCGCGTGGATACGGTCGGATCGCGAGGGGGCGTCTCTCTACTCCGCGCGGTCTGAGCACGATCCTCGCATCGAGCGCCATCACGCCGGTAGCGTCCGCCAGGAGTGGATTGATGTCGAGCTCGGCAATCCGGTCAATCTCGGATACGAGATGCGATACCTTGACCAGCATCAGCGCGATGGCGTCGAGATCGGCCGCGGGTCGATCGCGGTACCCGCGCAGGAGCCGATAAACCCGGGTGCGTTCGATCATCTCGCGCGCAAGGACCGGATTAAGCGGCGGCAGACCAACCACGCGGTCCGCGATGACTTCCACGGCGGTTCCACCCTGCCCGAACAGGAGCACCGGGCCGAAGACAGCGTCCTCGATCATTCCCAGGATGAGTTCCTGTGCCTTGGGGCGCCGGATCATTCTTTGGATGGTGAACCCATCGATGCGTGCCGCCGGTGCCTTCCGTCGAACATTCTCGACCATGTCCTGCGCTGCCTGCGTGAGAGTGGCGGCCGAGGTGAGGTTGAGCTGCACGCCGCCGACATCGGATTTATGCGTGATGTCGCGCGACAGGATCTTGAGGGCAACCGGAAAGCCGAGGCGCTCGGCCGCCGACGTAGTCTCGTCCAGATCAGTTGTTTTCACAGTTTCGACCGTGGGGATGCCGAATGCCGAGAGGAGATCTGTGGCCTCCGGTTCAGTCAGGACGGTGCGCCCATCATCGAGCACCGCATTGATGATCGCATTGGCCCGGGCAGAGTCACTGGTGATGAGATCCGAGACTGAGGGTGGCGTCTCCATCAAAAGTTCCTGATTCCGCCGATATCGCACCAGGTGCCCGAACGCCCGAATGGCCCCTTCAGGCGTTTCGTAGGTGGGAAGCCTGTTAACCGCGAAGAGCCGCCGCGATGTGGACGCCGCCGTTTCGCCGAGCCAACACGTGAGTACCGGGGTCCGTCGTGCCCCGTGCGTTTCAACGACAGCTTTCGCGGCATTGAGGCTATCGGCGACGGCCGTGGGACAATTCATGACTAA
>KI912025.1:37113-37283 GCA_000517005.1 Microvirga lupini | reverse complement strand
CCCCGAACAGCACCCGCTTGGCATTGCGGCCGGTGATCGGCACAACCGCCTGAGTGCCCTTGAGCGCCCAAGTCGCCCGCAGCGGTGGAAACAGCCGCAACAGCGTCCAGTCGAGGCACAGCAGCCGATCGCCCCTGTGCCAGCCGGCCTTCAGACGTCGGGTGAGCCCC
>KI912025.1:36606-37013 GCA_000517005.1 Microvirga lupini | reverse complement strand
TAAGTAGGTCGCCAAAAGTTCTGCAACAGCTTTCTGAGCCAGAAGTGTTTGGATGCCATGCCGGCCTTGCGACGCGCCTGCTGCGGCGTCAACGTCAGAACCCAATCAGCTGCATCGGCGGCTAGGGCATCGATTGAGGCCGCCTGGCGGTTGGCTGCAATCAGCCGCTTGAGCTCGCGCCAGAGCTGATCCATTGGGCTCAGTTCGGGGGTCTGCCGGGGCAACCACACGAAGCGAATGCGCAGCCGGGTCGCCAGTGCCAGGGTTTGCGGGGCGGTGTGGGCGCTGGCCCGGTCGGTGAGCAGCCAGAGCCAGCCGGCACAGCGATACTGGCGTCGCAACGCGCGCAGGAATGCCTGAGCGTCGGCCTGAGCGGCGCGATTGCGGACCAGCACCACCCGGCGAGC
>KI912025.1:36101-36506 GCA_000517005.1 Microvirga lupini | reverse complement strand
CCTATGGCAGGGTCCCGGGCATGAGCACCACATCCAATCCCTACTGAGGCTTCGGCTTTCCGGCCGAAATCATCAACCAGCCGGTCTGGTTGATCACTGCTTCAGCTTGAGCCTGCGGGAGGTCGAGCTGATCTTTCGGGGGCAACAACAGTCGAACTGATCCTGGCGGCGCGAGGCATCGTGGTCAGCTACGAGACCATCCGTGAGTGGAGCCTGCGCTTCGGACGGACCTACGCCAACACGCTCAAGCGGCGCCGGCCGAAACCCGGTGACAAATGGTTTCTCGACGAGGTGTTCGTGCGCATTCGCGGCAAACTGCATTATCTCTGGCGAGCGGTTGATCAGCATGGGAATGTGCTCGACGTTCTGCTCCAGAGCCGCCGCAGCATGAAGGCGGCCAAGCGC
>KI912025.1:32844-36001 GCA_000517005.1 Microvirga lupini | reverse complement strand
CCTCAAGTCCGGACCCATGCACCAACGCCTCGCCCCGCCGGAACTAGCTTACAGCGCGTCAGCTCACCGTCAGCTCGTTCGAGTAGCTTTCTTCGAGAGAGACCTCACAAACTCAAAATCATATTGAAAGACTTCCGCCAAAAAGGGAACGAATGCCATGTACGGTCGGAAAAGTGGCTCATCCGAAAGCTCCAACCAAGCTAACGACCCGGTACCGTCAAAGGGCAGCGACGGCTTTGGCAAGCACTTGCGCACATGGCGCCGCCTGATCTCAATGCGAGTTCGTCTCCAGCGCCGGCACGCCCGTACTCGCTAGTTTCGCGGCCTCCTATCGTGGAGATCGACAGGTCTTCGTGTGTTTTGCATTGGGTTCAGGCTGGACCGGCGCGCCAGGGTCGATCCGGGCTGGCCATGACGACTGACGAAAACATGCCGCTGGTTCTCAGACGTCATGCCACCTGTCATCTGGGCGATTGCACTTACCCGCCAGAGCCCTGATGCACTACGGCTGACACATCAGCCCCAATCCACAGACAGCGCGTTCTCGCCTATATTGGAGATGAAAAAATGACGGGCATTGGCCGATCTGGAAAATCGCGCATTGGAGATGCTGGAGCCGGATCGAGCAGTTCGCGCTCGCAATCAGGTCTTGCCTCCGGGGAAGGCAGCCAAGGGTTCGGTTCCGTCCTGGAGCGGATGCACTCTGAGCGAGGTAAAGGTTCACCCTCGGCTGGCGCTGCGCGAGGTGCCCATGGTGACCTTGGCGGCAATTCTTCAGGCCCTTCCGTTCCCCCACATCGAATCCCGGCGGCTGCGCCACGTGCAGCCGCCGGGCCACGTGCAGCCGGTTCGCGGAGGCGCAGTGTTTCCTCAACGTCGGATGGTGAAGCCCTGGCGCCGGTCGCCAGCCAGCCGTCAACTTCGGGTGTGACAGTCCCCAGTTCCTCGGCAGAAGACATCAACGAGACAAAGCGACAAATGCGCTCGCTGATTGACGAAATCGAAGTTCTCGAAAAGAGGAGCCTGCATAGCAAAACACCGATAAAGGGCGTCCGAGACGAGCTCGATCAGCTCGCTAATGCGGGCGCAGAACTTCTGGAATGCTACGCGAGACTGCCCAAGTCTGTGGCGCGCAGCACTCTGTCCGACAATGATGTGCGTCGCTACCGCGACGACGTGATTAATCGGGCGGACTTTGCCAACCGGATAACCCAAACGATCTACGATAATGAGGTGGAACCGGACCGGAAGCGGGTGGAGGGCATTCTCCACAACTTGTACAAATCCAATGCCACCGCCGACCAGCTGAGCCGAGCGACTGCCAGTATGGCGAAGTATCGCGTGGCCGGCGTGGAGTTTTGGGACAAGAAAGTACAGCACCACGAATTGATGCGGTCCGTCTGCGCCGCGACAGCCGACTTACCAAGCTCAACAGCCGAGATGCGGCGGGAAGAAGAGGCCGCGCTGCGGCTGCACTCGGGCTGGGTTGTCAATTCAAAGATAATGCAGCTGCAAGCGCGGATCAATCTCGCGCGGACAAATCTCGCGCAGGTCAACATGGCCCCGCAGGCGACCATGCTCGAAGCACCCGTCAGGGAACTCCTCATCGGTGACAACGGGCAAACGCGTCTGCTGGGTAACTTCATCGGCGAGGTTTTTCCGGCATTCGTCTCGACGGCCGAAGCTGTACTGAGGAAGGAAGGGCGCCCGCTCGACGCGGAACACTGCGCCGTTCTGGAAGGAGTTGTGGAGCGGATTGCGGATTTTGCGTCGGCCTCGCACGCCGTGGTTGACAGGCTAAGGGATCACCAAGCAGGTGCTGGCCTCCCATTGGAACTGTTGTCCCGGATCGTGGACGACGCCTGGATCGCTTCGGACGAGGTTACGAACCTCCTCGCACTGCAGCCGAAGCCGCCAGCCCCTGAACTGCCGGCCGACGCTGCCGCTGCGATACCGACTGGAACTGCCGGCAAGACTATGGTGGCCGAAAGCACCGCAGCGCGCAAGAAAACGAAAGGCAAGAGCAAGCAGGCCGCTGGCGCTGGGAGTTCGGCGGCCGGGCAGCCGGAGCCGCAAGTCGCTGCGGCCTTCAGCGACCCGGCGCCAGCAGCCAAGGTGCTCGTACGCACGGATTTAGGTACGAAGAAGCTCGTGAGTACAGAGGAGGCGCAGAACAGTGCGTCGTCCGCGGCAGCACGCTTGGCGATTTTGCAAAATCCAACGACGGGGGAGGACACGAAGTCACTAGTCGCACGGGCGGAGGAACTTTTGCAGTTCGATCTGCCTGCTCAGCAAAGTTTGGTCTCGCAAGCGTGCTCCATCAAGCCCGAGGACGCCGAACACACCGTCGACACCGTGGTCCAGCGCCTGCAAACGCAGGCTGCCGAGATGGAGGCCTGCCTCCCAGCGTTGGAGGCGTCTCTTCGCTCCATGGAGTACGCGGCAAAAACGGCCGAGGTGCACGAACTAACAGTTCAGTTCAAGCGCATGTTGGGCGAGGTGCGGGGATTGGCTAAAACTTGGGACAAAAAAAAGCCTGATATGATCAATGATTGCATGAAGAGGTACGCATTTCCCTCGCAAAACTACCTTGAGCAGTTGCGGTCGGCCCGGGAGTTGACGCCTGCGGATCCCCCGTGCGCGTTGAATGTGAAACCAGGGGAGCCAGGGGAGCTGTTCGAGATCAGGCTGCAGCCCAAGGCGCTGAGCAACCGTACACTACCGAGTCCAATGTGGGTGCACATCCACACGACACGAAAGATATATGCGCAGCAGTTGGCAACGCTGGACAGCGCCGAGTTCGCCGCTTGCCACGTCAAGTCCAATGAACAGCGCGGCCATAATCGGCAGTGGCAGACCTCCCGGGCTAAGAAGGGTTACGACAACGTCGCAATCCACCGCGGCAAGCTCACCCCGGCGTTCTGTAAGTCCTTGTTGAGCGACCGGGCCGATATGCGAAATGGGCCGGCCTAACATCGGCATTTTGTGGATTCCAACCAGCTTGGTAGACAGAGGCGCAATCTGGGAAACCCCTGGCAGAGCGGCAGTGGCCTGGATCGCAGGTGTGGCTGATTCTCGCGATGGCCGGCATCGAGCATGCTGCTCTAAGTAGGTCGCCAAAAGTTCTGCAACAGCTTTCTGAGCCAGAAGTGTTTGG
>KI912025.1:31484-32744 GCA_000517005.1 Microvirga lupini | reverse complement strand
TCTGGCATGACGGCCAAGGGGCATGCCTGTTCACCAAGCGGCTGGAGCGCGGGCGGTTTTTGTGGCCGAGCCCAGCCGACGGCGCGATCACGATCTCACCGGCACAGCTTGGTTACCTGCTGTCCGGAATTGACTGGCGCAATCCTCAGGAAACCTGGCGGCCGACGTCGGTCGGCTGACAGTTTTGGCTTGCGGATCGCGGCGGATGTGATTCCATCGTCTAATGAAAGACGCATCTGAATCGCTTCCATCCGATCTCGCCGCCGCTCACGCGATGATCCTTAAGGAGCGCGCTGCGCGTGTGGAGGCCGAGGCGGTTGCAGCCCGCGCCCAGGCTGTGAACGCGAATACGGAAGCGCTGATCGCCCATCTCAAGCTCGAGATCGAGAAGCTGCGGCGCGAGCTTTACGGCAGCAGCTCAGAACGCAAGGCGCGGCTGCTCGAGCAGATGGAATTGCAGCTGGAGGACCTGGAAGCAGCCGCGACCGAAGATGAGGTGGCGGCCGAACAGGCCGCGGCCGGTGCACAGACGGTACGCTCATTCCAGCGCAAGCGGCCTTCGCGACAACCCTTCCCCCATCACCTGCCGCGTGAGCGCGTGGTGATTGCTGCGCCCGAGAATTGTCCCTGCTGCGGCTCGGCGAAGCTGTCGAAGCTCGGCGAGGACGTCACCGAAACGCTGGAGGTCATCCCCAGGTCCTGGAAGGTGATCCAGACGGTGCGCGAGAAGTTCTCGTGCCGGGAATGCGAGACGATTACCCAGCCGCCGGCGCCGTTCCATGTTACCCCGCGCGGCTTTGCTGGGCCGAATTTGCTGGCGATGATCCTGTTCGAGAAGTTCGGCCAGCACCAGCCGCTGAACCGCCAGAGCGAGCGATACCGGCGCGAAGGCATTGATCTCAGCCTCTCGACGCTGGCCGACCAGGTGGGGGCCTGCACGACGGTGCTGCAGCCGCTGCATGCGCTGATCGAGGCCCACGTTCTGTCCGCCGAACGGTTGCATGGCGACGACACCACGGTGCCGATCCTGGCGAAGGGCAAGACGGTAAAGGGGCACATCTGGACCTATGTCCGCGACGACCGGCCGTTTGGCGGACGTGCACCGCCGGCGGCGCTGTATTACGCCTCTCGGGACCGACGCCATGAATATCCCGTCCGGCATCTTCGAGACTTCGCCGGCATTCTGCAGGCCGATGCCTATGACGGGTACAACGAACTTTACAAGCCGTCCCGCTTGCCGGGGCCGGTTACGTCGGCCCT
>KI912025.1:30403-31384 GCA_000517005.1 Microvirga lupini | reverse complement strand
TTCAGCCACGCCCGTCCTACCATCTGGGCACAGTAGTAGTCGTAGGCGAACTCGGCCGGACCACCCCTCTGCAACTCTGCGAGGTCTCGCGCCAGTTCAAGAACCTGCGCGCGCTCGAGATACATCAGGAGACCTTCGGCCACCACGAACATCGGGCGACGCAGATCTCCAAGTCTGGAGGTCCAGCCTGCCTTGGTGACGGAGGCGGTCACGGGGCGCCTGCGCGGGTGGGGTGGGAACAGGGTGCGTCGCAACTCCGCGACTTCGGGGAGATCGACATCTACCCAGTGAAGCCGGCCGTTATCAAGCCGCTCGAACTGGGTCGACAGGCCGGACCCGAGGCTGAGCACTTGAGCATCGGGGTGATGGTTGAGAAAGTCGCGTAAGAGCTGGTCCAAGATCAGACTGCGCTCGATCAAGCCCCACAGCATGTCCCGATCGGCTTCGAACGGAGTGAGGTCACACGCGAGGCGCGCAGCGATTGCTTCGGCGGCTGGATCAGCAAAGCCCTGGCTGGGAAAGAGGCGGCGGGCAAGCACGCGTGCGGCAAGGGGAATGAGCAAGGTCTGCTCGACACAGCCTAGATCCGCAATAGCGCGTCCCGTGTTCGAGCGGACGGTCAACGCCGCGCTCGCTCTCTCGATGGCAGCAGTGTCGGCATAATGGCTGTCCTATATCACCGCGACGTCGCCTAACGAGATGATGCCGGCGAAGCGCCTGTGGTCCCTGTTCAGGACTGGCAACCGTCCGACCTGGATACCCGCCGGCCCGGATGCACAGCGGCACGCTCGCGAGGTATAGTACGCCTATCGCCCTGCCCCTACAATCCGCCGGCGACCACCCACGCTTGATCGGAAAGTGCCGGCACGCAGGCGCATGCACCCCTCATCTGTTGTATAGGGGCTTTGGTGCGCAATTCAGACGTGGGCCGCGCTAATCCCCTGGCGCTGGGGTTCAGACGACGCGCTGGGATACCGGCAT
>KI912025.1:28094-30303 GCA_000517005.1 Microvirga lupini | reverse complement strand
GCGTCTATAAGCGGCGCAGCCAGCCTAACATCCCGCCATCATAAGCGATGATCGTCTGATCCTTTGCCGATGACATTACGTCGGGAAAGACTTGTTCGAGCGCTTGCCGCTTCATATCGATATCGGCCCGCGCGTAGCGCATCGTTACGTTCAGCCCCGAGTGGCCGAGCCATTGACTGATGGTGGCAATGTCAACACCCGCCTTGAGAAGGTGGATGGCCGTCGTGTGCCGCAACGAGTGGGGGTGGATGCTTTTTTCGGCCAGGGTGGATTCCTCCCCCGCAGCCATATCAACATATTTGCGCAGTAAGTATCGAACACCAAACCGGGTCAGCGGTGTGCCGCGGTCGTTGAGAAAGACCCTTCGCTCGGCGGGATCATCTGAGGGCGGATGCAGTGTGTTGATCAACTCCTGGAGAAGCAGAGCCGTGTTTCGCCAGATCGGGCAAAGACGAACCTTGTTGCCTTTGCCGTGCAGGCGCACCTGACAAGGCGATACCAGACGAAGGTCACAAATGCGAAGATTCAGGATTTCCTGCACTCGTGCACCCGTATTGAACATCAGCGAGAACAGCGCGTAATCTCGCCGTCCTGAAGGCGTGCGCCGGTCGATACGCGCCAGGACGCTCTTGATTTCAGGCTCTTCGAGATATTCGACAGGTGCCACCCGCGCGCCCCTCTTGAAGGGAAGGGTCACCACCAGTTGCAGGGTATCCATGTATTCGGGATGTTCCGAGATCAGGAATCGCGCAAACGTATGCATCGCCGCCAGCCTTGCGTTGCGTGTCGCGATGCTGTTGCCACGCTCGACCTCAAGCGACGTGAGAAAGCTGCCGATCCTGTCGGCATTGATGTCGGAGACCTCGAGACCTTCGACGGATCCATTGGTCTGTGCCGCTGCAAATCGCAGGAACAGGACCATCGTGTCGCGATAGCTCTGGATCGTATGATGGCTCATGCCCCGGAGAGCCGGAAGATATTCCTGAAAGAAGCGTGCCATGCTTCGGCCCAATGCGGTGGATTGATGCTTCTTCATGCCACGACCTCGCTGACGAGATTGCCGAAAGCCTCTTCAAAGCGGTCGCTGGCGATCGCCCTCAGCTTCGGGAGGAAGTGCAGATAACATGCCGTCGACATGATACTCACGTGGCCCATGTAGAGAGCCAGCTTCGGCAAATTCGATTGCACATCGGCACCCTCCAGATACCAGCGAATGAGCGCGCCGACTGCAAAGCTATGTCTCAAGTCGTGGATGCGGGGGCGGCGGCCTTCGCTATCCTCAACACCTGCCGTTTCGAAGAGAGCATGGATGCCCCCGCTGATCCCAGTTCCGGTATAGGCCCGAAGCCCGCCTTCCGTGTTGATGAGAAGGGGTGTGTCGGGATCCCTGCTGAACGGTGGGGCGAGACGTTTTCGAAGGTAGCTGCACAATTCTGCATGTGCGTCAGGCGACAGCGGCAATATTCTCGATTTGTGGAACTTGGACTCCCGAACCCGTAACACTCCACTTTCAGGCTCGCAGTCTGCCAGTGTAAGACGCAACAATTCGCCGCGACGCATCCCGGTCGTGTAGAGCAGAATGACGGCCATCCTATAAACTGCTGGCCGCAGTGGCGATCCCGACGCGACGGACATATTGTTAGCGGCCGCCAGCATTTTGGCTATTTGCCCAGGCTCCACGATAACGGGACGTCGGTGAGGCTGAGGGCGTGCGAAGTACAAGGGATCGGGGACAAAGCAGCCCGGCTCCTTGCGCCGTCGATACAGGCAGAACATGCGGACAACGCGTTGGCGATAACGCAGGGTATTGCTTGCCAGATGAGGGAATGTGGCACACCACCGATCGAAGCTTGTTCGGTCAAGATCCTGTCCGGTGCGGCTGATAAATTCGCGCAAGGACACCAGAACCCTTTCCTCCGGATAATAGCGGCGACCAAGAGCGCGCTGGTGGGCAAGCCATGCCACAATCGGCTGATCCAGGGGTGTCGGAGAGATGGCTGTGAACATTGCCGTTCTCCTTAAAAGCCGGTAATGCCAGGTACGGGCAGAGCCACCGTACGCAGCATGTCCGTCTCAATGCGAAGATAAACACAAGTGCTCTCAAGGCTATGATGGCCGAGCAGGTCACCGATCGTCTTTACCCCGACGCCGCGGCCTAGCAATCGCATGGCAAACGAATGGCGCAATGCGTATGATGAGACACCATCTA
>KI912025.1:27539-27994 GCA_000517005.1 Microvirga lupini | reverse complement strand
CCCGAACCTCAGCCTCCGGCGATGCAAGCGTACATCCCTCGACACAGCGTCTGAGGTCGAGGCCATCGCGATAGGGCGGCAAAGCCGTCGCCGCTCGAACCTTCCACGCGATGGGCGATAGGGAATAAACCCCATTCAAGGGGGCGGACGAGGCACCTACGTCGCGCTCGAGACGTCCAGCATCACGGGAATATGGGATCGCCCGCCGCGCCGCGAGGCGCAGGGCGACGGAGCCACCATAGTACTCCGAGGACGGGAAAGCCGTCCACATGGGGAAGGGTGGCAGGTGTCCTGAAACCTGCACGGTGAGGTACGCGAGATGCGAAACGCCAAAACCGTGTTGGGAATCATCTTGGACACTGGAGAGCCGGGTGCTCCTAACGGCGCATGCCCGGTTCGGGGAGGGGCGGATAGAAAAGTGCCGGAACCGGTAACTCGCTAGCCGCCTACTCTAC
>KI912025.1:27103-27439 GCA_000517005.1 Microvirga lupini | reverse complement strand
AACCTGTTGCACAATTTCACGCTCGGGAAAGGCCTCGGCGAACGCCCTCATGTATTTTAGGTTTCGGGACGAGAGACCCGTCATCTCCGGGAAGTCGCGGCGCAGGTCAGCAGCAAGGCGGTCAATGATGCGCGCGCCCCAGCCAGCTTCGCTTTGTCTGTTCAAGATGTCGCGGCCGATGCTCCAGTAGAGGAGGATCAGCTCTTGGTTGACGGAGAGAGCGGCCCTGAGGCGAACTGTGCGGATGCGCTCCTTCAACTCGGAGAGCAATGAGGGGTCAGAACAAGGTGCGCCGGGAGACCGGCAAGGAGGAGATGGTGCAAGTCCATCGCAATG
>KI912025.1:26504-27003 GCA_000517005.1 Microvirga lupini | reverse complement strand
GGCTCGGTACGAGCGCAAATCCCTTCTGATTACGGCCAATCAGCCCTTCGGAGAATGGAACAAGGTCTTTCCCGATCCTGCTATGACGCTCGCCGCCGTCGACAGACTTGTCCATCATGCGACGATCTTCGAGATGAATGTCGAAAGCTACAGACGCCGATCCGCCATCGAGGCCAAGCGGCAGCGAGGAAGGCCTGCCTCTTACGCGACAATCAACAATACCCCGCAGATTGTCGCGGAGCGTCAATCACCGCCCACATGAGCTCTTGCCAGCGACAATCAGAGCGGTAATCTCTTCTCACCGCGACACGAGATTCTCATCCAGATTGTCGCGCAACTTCCTCCCAGATTGTCGCGCTATACTCAGACGAGCGGGCGATCTCCTGGCGAACGGCTGGAGTGGTGCGGGCTTGCGGGTGAATGGAGAGCATCAGGTCCTCCTGCGGCAACGAGACGGCCGCCGCATGCCATCAAAGCGCCAGGTGTATTCCTCAATCGC
>KI912025.1:24938-26404 GCA_000517005.1 Microvirga lupini | reverse complement strand
CGCTGATCGATGAGAGCGTCGCCCGCTGCGACGTCACGGTTGTGAGCATCTTCGTCAATCCAACCCAGTTCGGACCCAACGAGGATCTCGACCGCTACCCACGGGCGCTTGAGCAGGATCACGATCTCTGCCGCGCAGCCGGCGTGAATATGATCTTCATGCCCGATGCCAGCGAGATCTACCCGCCAGGCTTCCAGACCCATGTCGAACCCGGTCCCGTGGCCGAGCCGCTTTGCGGCGCGGTTAGGCCCGGACACTTCCGGGGCGTGGCCACCGTCGTCAGCAAGCTGTTCAACATTGTGCAGCCGGATGTCGCCTTTTTCGGCCAGAAGGATTTTCAGCAATGTGCCGTGATCCGGCAGATGGTGCGGGACCTCAATCTTCCTATTGAGATCGTCACGGTGCCGACCGTGCGCGAGCCGGACGGCTTGGCCCTCAGCAGCCGCAACAGCTACCTGAACCCCGCCGACCGCCTGCGAGCCCGCTGCCTCAGTCAGGGTCTGCTGGCCGCCCAGGCAGCGTACGGGGAGGGGGAGCGGGACGGTCAGCGGCTGCTTGAGATCGCACGAGCTCACATAACAGAGGTCGATCAGCTGCAGTACCTCGAGCTGCGGGATGCCAGGACCTTGGAGGCTGTTCAAGGCCCGGTCGAGCAGCCCGCCGCCTTGTGTGTCGCGGCCGCTATCGGGCCCACGCGCCTAATCGACAACGTGCTCCTGATCCCTCCACCAACGGCTCTGGCAGATCATGAGCTGGAGCTCGTCTCGCATGTGATGGGCCGCCAAGCGTCACCTCACCCTGGAGGGGGACAGCCGTCATGACAACGCCGTCGGACACTGAAGCCCTTGTGTGGGCTCTGAGCACCCGTTTGATCGCAAGTGCAACGGCCACCGACACCCTGCTGGCCTGGTGCGAGGAATATGGCCTCTCCCATGGACCGATTAGTGTGGATGTCCGTCAGCGCTTCGCACCTTCCGTCGTGCCGGATGAGGTCATGGCCGCTTTAAGTCCTGTCACGCCTGAGGCTGTTCACTACCGGCAGGTTCGGCTGATGCGGGAATCCCTTGCCCTGGCGGCCGCGGAGAACTGGTTCGTGCCGCAACGCCTGCCAGCGGACATGAACGAGGCCCTGAACCAGACAGACGTTCCATTCGGGACTGTCATCGCGCCGCTTCACCCTGTCCGCCGCACGTTGGTTGCCAATGTCTGGCCGCTCGTTGATGAGCTTGTCGAGGATCCAGCCTGGTTCAGCGGCTCAGCCCGCCGGTCACGCCCTGAGATCATCCTGGAGCATAAAGCCATGATCCTGACCGGCTCTGGAACATCGCTGGCGCTCGTGAGTGAGTTTTTCTTCGCGGATCTTGTCTCGTTTGTATCCCCAACATTGCCCTGCAACGAGCCACGAAGTGTGAGGCTTGAGCGATGACGGCTCAACACGACTTGGCTTCTCAAGCCCTGCATGACCC
>KI912025.1:17109-24838 GCA_000517005.1 Microvirga lupini | reverse complement strand
GGCTGCCCCGACCTCCGCCTGCCGGATGGCACGCGTGGCCTCCACGTCGAGGATAACCGCGTGCTGGGTATCGATCAGGTCATTCGTGGCATAGGCAAAGAAGGCGGGACCGCGCATGGCGCCGGTCCATTGCGCCGCCGGATCCGAGGGCGAGACGAACTTCGGCTCAACGGCGGTAGCCGCACCCCAGGCAGCCTCATCGAGAGTGGCCAGATACTCCTGAACGGCGCGGCTGGCCTCTGTGCCATGATCCTGAGCCGTCCACGCGCCGCCTGGGATGGAGCGCTGATTGTTGGCGTCAGCCGCAATCAGGCTGGCATCGACCGCAAAGCCTTCGCCTCCAACCAGACCCTTGGCCAGGCACCGCTCGACGACTGTTTCGAACAGATGGCGCAGGATGTCGCTCTGGCGGAAGCGGCCGTGGCGGTTGCGTGAGAAGGTAGAGTGGTCCGGCACCTTGCCGTCCAGGCCCAAGCGGCAGAACCAGCGGTAGGCTAGGTTGAGGTTGACCTCCTCGCACAGGCGCCGCTCCGAGCGCAGGCCCATGCAGTAGCCGACGATCAGCATGCGCATCATCAGCTCGGGATCAACAGACGGGCGTCCGATGGAGCTGTAGAAGGGCTTCAGGGCCGTGCGGACGCTCTCCAAGTCAAGAAAGCGGTCGATGCGGCGCAGCAGGTGATCGGCAGGCACATAATCATCGAGGCAGAAGTCGTAGAAGAGCTGCGCCGGAGCCACTTGCATGCCCATCATCGTCATGCCCTCCGCAAAGCGACAGGAGGATGGAATCACGCCAACACGGCTCAATCAATGCCCGACTAAATCAACAGTATCGGCACTCATGAGACCTAAGCTCGAAGGCAGCAATCCTCACGTAACCAGACCTTCCGAAAAGTGAATGGACTTCACTGCCTGACCCGAAGCGGTCCTTCCGGTGCCAAATCCAAGCTGTACTAGATCCTAACTTTGCTGTGGAGGTGTAGTGGCGGAACCGCCTGTTGGAACCTGAATGCCACCTATCGGTTCACCCTGCGTTGTTCCTTCATGACCGGAGGCGCTGCCTCAGCGGAGCGTTCGCGTGTATTCCTGTGGCGTCGCTCTAACGGAGGTCCGCATGCGTAAGGTGCTTCTATTAGCAGTTGGACTGGCTCTCGTTGGCACGTCAGCATGGAGCCAGAGCTCCCGGGACGACGATCGGGATCGCCGCGACCGCTGGCATGATGATTATGACCGGCGGGATGGCGATCGAGATGACAGGCGCCGGCATGCCATGCGCGACAACGATGAGGAGGATCGGTCGGGCGGAAACGCTCGGTTCTTTGTGCGCAGTGGCGATACGCAGCTTCGCATCGCGTGTGGCGATCGGGAATCTACGCAAGCGTGCGTCGATGCTGCCCTGCGAGTGCTTGATCGTGTGCAAGCGCTGCCGCGAGCAGCAACGAGTGCGCCGACGTCGTCCCCGCAGCCATGAAGCGAAGCCGGTGGTGGACTGGCCTACCATCGGCCCCTCACATCAGTCCTCGCAGATTCTGAACCGCCTGATCACAATCTCACCGAACCGGTTTCTCTCGCGCCGCCGTTCATAATAGCAGTCCCGATCACGCCACCGTCGGCCTTGATCCCAGTCCCTGTCCCGATCCTGGTACCAGTCCCGATCCCGCCAAGCACGATCCCCGTCCCAGTCCCGATCCATCCGAGGCTGGGCCGAAACTTCTCCCGCAAGGCCGCTCGTAAGGAGGCATCCCGCAAGCAATACTGACAAGCGTCTGAGCATAGTCATGAGCTCCCTCAGTCCACTGCCTGAACCTGCCAGTCAACGGCTGTCGGAATCCCACGTTCCTAAGAGAGCCTGCGCCTCTGCATGAGCCCCGTGCTCATTGCGGTTCACTGGCGTGGGGAGCGTTGCTCGCCGTACGATGGGGAGCCCAAGCATGCTCCCAGATGGCGGAAGGCCAGCACCTTCGATACGACGTCACCCTGTACACGAGAGGCTTGCAGTCCTCGCCATCGAGCGCTCTGAGGCGTGCAAACGCTCCCGGCCCTAGGGCCGGGAGCGCCTGTCAATTTCTTCCGATCTCAGGCCGCGCGGTTGAACCGCTGGGCGGTTTTCTCGGCCTGCGCGGTCACGGTTCTGGTGGCCTCATCGGTCATCTGGAGCGTGAGCTCGGCGAGGCGCCGGCTGTTCTCCACCGTCTGCTCCAGGTTGTCGCGCAGCAGCGAGATCTGCACCTCCACAAAGTCTGTCATCGACCGGCAGCGGGCGAGCGCCTGTAAGCCGTCGAGGTTGCGTTGCAGGCGCTGCTGGCTGCGGGAGACCACCTCGCGTGATACCTCCTGGAGCCCACGCGCCAAGGCCGTGCTGGACTGGGCTACGGCACGGAGGTTGTGGGCGGCCTCCTCCGTCAGCCCCTGGAATTCACCCTCCGGTCGGCTTACCACTGGCATGATCTGTCCGGTGGAGCGGCGGGCGAGCTCCGAGAAGGCGCCGAAGCTGTTTTGCACCGTCTCCTGCATCGCCTGTGCCATGGTCTGGGCGCTTTCGACGCCGGCCCGTAGCGTGTCGGCCACATCCTCCGTCACCCGCTGGACAGTCTCGACCTGCTCGCGGGCGCGCCGCGCATCGGCTCGTCTGGTCTCGTCGATATTTGCCATCTCGTCCTCCACTGTCTCGGCTATGGCGTTGGCTTCTTCGTCACTCAGGACTTGGAGCACGGCAGGAAGAAGCTCCTTCCGGTCGTCCCGGATGTGTTGCTGGAAGGCTTGTCTGAGCTCCACCACCTTGTCGATGAACTCAGGACTATTCTTCGGCATGCGCTCCAACTCGCCGAGGAGCACAGCCGTTTGCTGGTTGTCGTTGGTTGCTCCCCGCACGAGATCCTGCATTCCGTGTCGGCTCAGCACCGGAAACAGATATTCTTCCTGGAGGGAGGCGAGAAGCTCCAGTTCTTCCTTGAGGTCAGTTAGGAGCCGCTGCCGGGTTTTAACCGAGTTGTCGGATGTGGCGAGGAGCTTCTCGAAGAGTTCGTTCGCCTTGTCCGGCGGGGCTTGGCTGAATCGTCTGGTCATCGTCATTGTCCCTCACATGCTGTCGAAAGAGGGCCCAAGCTTCAGCTTGGCCCATAGTGTGTGACACCGGTGTGTCGATAAACTCGAGCCGCACAACGTGACGCTGGGACCAGTGGTGTGCTACTCGGACCCGCTATTGGTCTACTCGTCCGACGTCCGCTGGCTACTGATGTTCGAGGGCGCTCATCCCTGAGTTCGGCCGCGCGGGGCGACCCGTTCTTGATCTTATTGATCCGTGTTAAGTCAACGACGGCGCTGGATGTTCCGGATGATCTCGTCGACAACGCGAGAGAACACGCGCAGGCTAATGCTGGGACTGGCGTTTCTAGGCGCCGGCCACTCTGGGCCGTTGGCATCTTCTCTGGCTTGGCGTTCGAACTGTGCAGATTTGGCTGAGTTGCCACCGACGGTCATAGCTTACACCATGTGGAGCAAAATCAACGAAAATGCGGCGTCGTTGCGTCGGAACAGATTGTAGGTATGCAACGGTGAGCCTGCTCACTCTTTCTGGTTAGGCGGCGGTGGCAGAGATCTCATGCAGCAGGAGTGTGAACCTTGCTGGCTTTGATCCTTGACCGTTGTTCAGGGAGCAGAGGATTGCCCGAGACTCTGATAGGCCGAACCATCGTCTGCCCGCCGGGTTAATCACCAAGACTGGGTAAGGCTTGATTCAGCTCAGGAGGAAACAGCCATGGTCGAGACCTATCGCGCTGGCCGTTCTTATGCGGGAGCTGGACCGGCGTCCCAACCGTATGATGCTGAGGCTTCAAGCCGATCGTCCTATTCCGATTATAGCCGGGAGATCCGCGGCAACACAGGTCGGAGTGGCTACGACGAACTTCGCCGACGCCGGCGGGCTGATCTGTTCTTCGAAGACAGCATCGTCATGCTCGGGATCCTCGTGGGCGGCGCCATCGGGTACATGACCGCGACAACAGTGCGCGGCACAAGCTGGAGCAGCCCTCCAACCCGCAGAGCGTCAGAAAGAGCGGGCCGCCGTCATTTCTTCGGCCAATCGGGCCGGTCACGCACCTCGGGCTCGGTGGACAAGGATGAGACCACAGACCTGATCGCATCCAACAAGGTCGAAGGCACGACCGTTTACAACCGGCAGGGCGAAAAGCTCGGAGAGGTCTATAACTTCATGGTCGGCAAGCGGTCCGGCGAGGTGGCCTATGCCATCATGAGCTTCGGCGGCTTTCTGGGGATCGGCCAGAAGTATCACCCGCTGCCCTGGAATGCTCTGACCTATGACACGAGCAAGAAGGGCTACGTGATCGATGCCGACAAGGAGCGGCTGATGCGAGCGCCAAACTATGCCGCTGGGGAAGAGCCGTTCTCGCGGCCCGAGTATGGGCAACAGGTACGGGATTACTGGTCGGTGGGTCCCACCTGATCTGCACAAGCTCTGGTGAAGTCACGCGGGCTGCCTAGGACGAGCAGCTCGCCCTGGCGGCGCTAAACCGACGAATGACCGCAGGCGAGTTGTCGAGGGCCATCTGATGCGGATCCGAGGACACCTGCGGCCTCTGAAGCTGAATGAGTAGGACATCCTCAGACAGCGAGATCCCTATATTGAGTCTGGCGATGACCGAACGGTCTTCTGCGCACCTTCTGCTCAGAAGGCAGTTGTCTCTCATCCGGCAGTAGCTTGCTTGTGCTCGCCTGGTGCATCTCCGCGCTACTGTGAGATTGCTTTGCCACATCCAGCTCTTTCGGAGCATCTCCGGATCCGCACCCGTTAACATCCGTTGTTCAACTTACAGGGATGTTGATCGATCCTCGCAGGGACTAAGGACGGGTGCAGCCATGCCCCGCTATTACATCGATGTGCGGAGTCGGTTTGCGGCAGACGAGGACTGCGACGGCATTGACTTACCCGATCTGTCCACAGCACGCACTGAGGCCCTCAAAGTCGGGTATGCGCTGTTGGAGCGCTGGGCGGAGATGCCGCCTGATGCCCGATCCGAGATCATCGTCGAGGTGGTCGATGAACGGCTGCGGAACGTTTTGAGAGTCTCGCTGGCGGAGCTTGAGTACGGACTGCTCTCCAGCGATGGCTTTTCTCCAGCGATGGCTTTCAGCCTGTGCCATGAAGTAGATCATCGGCTGTTTTCCGCAGCCAAACTGGCAAATCTCCGATCGAGGAAGTTGTCGCGGAGAAAAATCGCTCTCGTAGCCTCAAAGCCATCAACCGGGACTGTTACGGTAGCCATGAAATCATCGGCGAGCTTTAGGCCTGACTACTCCTCCATGATAATCCGTACTGCCTCGCCCAAGGTCATCGAGAGGGTCCGTCCAGGGAAGAGTGTGGCATCGCCGGCGCCGTTCCAGTACCGAGCCGTGTCGCGCTGAGCCGGTGTGGCCTTGCTAGAGCAGAAGCTGCCGCCATCCACGGATCTGTTCGTCGGAGCAGGATTGGGCCCCCTCCAGTTCTCCAAAGATCCGCCAGCAGCCACTGCCTGATATAGTATCCACTAACCAGAACCCGACGGTGCGCGGGAGAACGGGTGGAGTGTCGTCCTCGACCAGCCAGAGGATCACAGGCGTACCGTCACGCGGCGCGGCGCTGACTGGAGACCAGCCGCCGCGCAGGAGCGATTGTGACATGATTACGTGAACCTCGCAGAGCGGCTGCGACATTTGTCTGTCACCTGGGGACCCGACGTGTGAACAAAAGGATGAGCGACTTCCACTCTAGTCTTGATGTACGGATCAATGACACCGAAGTTGAACTCGACCGGTTCAAAGAGCAGCCTGTCATAATCCTGGTCTCCACTTCGATGTTTGCCGTGATGGCATACCCGATCTTGACGCAGGCGCTCCCCTGATCGTTTGCTAGGCCTTCCTGTTTTCCTGCCGTCTCATCTGGCGCCGGTTATCGGTGTGAACGCCGGCTGCCTGCGGCTCTCCTCCGTTCCGGCTCGCGACGGGATTGCTTGGGGAAGATCAGCCGGACCCTGACGGTCCGTCTGGCAGCCAATCGCTCAAGTCTGTCTCTGATCACCCGCGCTGTCTCAGGATCCATCCCCCGGATTTGTTCGATAAGAGGGGCCAAAGCCTTGAGTTGCGTGAGGTTGGTGATCTGCGCATCCTCCAGAGCCTTCCAGGCGTTCATGGGCAGACGCAGACCATCGAAGGGATCATCCGGGTTCTGAGGCTGGGAGCGGGGCATTGGTACGCCTCTTGGCTGTTGATTACGAATCAGAGGATGCAGCACAGGCTCCCGGCGCGGCACAATCGAGCGGGTGATGTGCCGTTCCTGCGAACTGAGATACGAGGAACATGCGCACGAACTCTGCCCTGCATCCTTGCAGTCCCTGCGCCTGATTGCTCTCACAGTTCCGCAATGTGCCCTCTGGCAAAGTCATCCTCACGGGCGAGCCTCATGAACTCAGCGAGACAGTTTCGAGCGCGGTTGACCCGGCTCTTGACGGTCCCGACCGCACAGCCGAGGACTTGAGCCGCTTCCTCATAGGATAGTCCGTCCACGCCCACGAGCATGATCGCCTCACGTTGACCCTCGGGCAGCTTGTCGAGAGCTGCCTCAAGATCATGGATCATGACCCTATCTTCCTGGTCCGGCAGGGCGATCATGCTTGCCGCATAGGACCCGTCCCCATCTTCCACCTCGCGCAGAGACTTGCGGTGTTCCGAGAAGAACTGGTTGCGCAGGATGGTGAAGAGCCACGCCTGAAGGTTCGTGCCGTCCACGAACTGCTCGTGTTTGCTGATGGCTCGCAGCAGTGTCTCCTGCACCAGGTCTTCGGCCTGATCGGCATCGCGTGTGAGGGAGATTGCGAAAGCCCGAAGCGACGTCACACTTGCCAGGACGCCATTAGCAAACCCTTCGTTGACTGGCTCGTTGCGGGCACGGATCGCCTGAGCCAACCGGTCGAGGAGCCGAGTAAGGCTATGCGGGAGCTTTGTTCCGACAGGATCGCCATAGCAGGTCCGCAGGTGCTGACCGAGATGAGCTTGAATGCCGCTGTCGAGGACGGCCGAGATCGACGGGCTCACTCGTTGTTGGGGAGAAGCCTGGTCATGCCGGATATTGCTCGGCAGGTTCGATAGCATCACCATGGTCGTTTTCCTACAAGACCAACCTCTCGGACTTTGTGGTGGCTTGTCCTGTGTCTGGACGAGACGCCACTATTGGCGCGGCAAGAGAGATGAGCGCGTAATCCTGCCTACGCCCGCGGGGCAGCCCGTGCGGTGTGGTCTTCACGAACTTGATGTCACTAGGTCACTACGGTGTCAGCCGCGATGCGTTGGTTCTGCGGATGACAGCAGGTCCGTCAGCGCGGCTTGGTGGCATCGTGCACCGTGTCCTTGATGCCGCCGACGGCATTCTGCATTTGCCCTGCTGTCTTTTCGGCAGCTCCTTCGGCCTGGGTCTTGCTGTCGCCGGTGATCTTGCCGATGGCTTCCTTGACGGAGCCCTTGGTCTGCTTTGCGCTGCCTGCAACCCGATCCTTGTCCATGATCGCCTCTGGGGTAGGATGATGTGCACGTCACAATCAGTACGCTGACTGTGTTATCACAGCTCCTAACCCATTCAAATCATTAAAGTTCATCAATTTTTACGGTGGTTATTCCGCACTACCCGACCCGGTTTTCCTGTACCCCTTTTTGGCGCCTTCGGCAGCGTGGCCGCCACTCC
>KI912025.1:16481-17009 GCA_000517005.1 Microvirga lupini | reverse complement strand
CTAAAGCGCTTTTGGGATCAGTGTAGAGCATAGCCAGCGTGCCTGATCCAGCCTCGAGCATCCTTTGCGGTGATGGTGGCGAGGGCTGGTTTGAGTTCCGCCGCGAGAGCCTCCAGACTGCGTGCCGCTTTGGCTTTGAGCCGCTCTTTCAGCTTGGCCCAGGCCTGCTCGATCGGGTTGAACTCGGGCGAGTAGCGGGGCAGGTACAACAGTCCGATCCCGGTTTGGGCGAGAAGCTCAATGACTTCGGTCGCATGGTGCGGGCGCAGGTTGTCCATCACCAGAATGGCATCCGGCTTCACCTGCCGGAGCTTGGGCACCAGCACCTGCTCGAGATAGGCCAACAGCACGGAGGTCGAGGTGGACGCCTCGATGCTCATGGTGGCCACCAAGCCGTCACACGCAAGGGCGCCCAGAACCGTCAGCCGCTGCCAGGAGCCGAGCGGAATGGATCCATACGCCCGCTGCCCCTGCGGTGCTCGTGCATGGGTACGGGCCATCTTGGTGGTGACGCCGCTTTCATCCAGA
>KI912025.1:14621-16381 GCA_000517005.1 Microvirga lupini | reverse complement strand
ATCCGGCTCGACCAGGATCACGCCCTCGGTCAGGCCAGCAATGATCTGCTCCAGTTGCGAGCGATCCGGGGCTTGATCGCTCGAACCGTTGCCCGTCTTGGCATGAATCCGTTCAGCGGCGCTGGCAGTGCCCGCAGGTTTTGGGCGCCGACCATTGGAGCGATCCATGTTTGCACCTGTCTTTGCCATCCGATGGCCCGTTCTGCGCTTCTAGCCCCGGGTTCAACGGATCTCGATGCAGCGGGTTTCATGCAGCCCGTCCCCTTGTTGCCTTACATCGGCTCGCCACCTGCCCATCTCATGCGATGCACGGAGACGACGGAGCCGCATACATCAGCCAATGGACACCGACATGTCGGACGCCCGATGGATGGACGCTTCGGACGTCGTTCACCTCTGCCAGGTCGGCCTCGGGGGACTCTGCCCACCCGCCATGCCGCAGTCCGCGCTGCTCAAGGCCTTGGAATTTGTGATGCTCGGCGAGACCTTTCTTCCGTTCTCCATCGGCTTCGAAGTGCTCCGGCACAGATCAAACCAGATCTCATTGCCGGGCGCTCCGGCAGGTACGGCGGCGAGAGGGGTCGGCAACCTTTCCCCACGCGAGACCCAGATCCTGCGGTGTCTCACCCAAGGTGTCTCTAACAAGCTCATCGCCCGGGAGCTCGGGCTTTCGGAAGCCACCGTGAAGGTTCACTCAAGGCGATCCTGCGGAAGGTCAAGGTGGGAAACCGCACCCAGGCCGCCATTTGGGCGCAGGAGCATATGGCCATTGCGCCGAGCACCAACGTGACTGCCGCATAGGGACGGCTTGGGACTGCCATTCCGGCCCATTCAGTATCTGTTCAGGAACTCGGCTCTCTGGATCAAGCACGCCCTGCAAACGTTAGTCTCACATAGTTGAATTATGTTTTGGACAGATTGATGAATGCACGTGATTCGGAAATTCAGACAAAAATCAGAGATGCCGAGGCTGAAAGCGACCGCATCGAGAGGATGGTGACGACGGTTATATGTGTGACGGTGCCCATCGTTATAGCGACCTATTCAGCTATTGTTTGAACGCAAGCCTTACATGAGACTGCGGCAAGTGCGCCATGCAAGTCGAAGCCGCTTGTCGAGGCCAAAAGTTCGAGAAGATTTCAATCAGAGGAATTGTTTGGCCGGGCGAGCAATTTGCTTCAACGAATGGTTCCTTAGCTTCTGACAATAATTTTTGATGCTGCGTGAGGGAATAGTCCGCCTGCCACTGCCGTTCAGTACTCGTGTTCGTATGCATCTCAGGCAGGATAGATTCATGGTTCGTGTTCAAAGCGTCGAGAAGGCTCACGGTGTTGGTTCGCGCCCGTCATGCGCGGACGCAAAATTGTCTTTCGCACGTGCCTCGATTCTTTTTGTTGCATCCTTCGGCACCTTAATCGGAACAAGTCTTCTGCTCGCCAGCATCGGGCAGTGACTGAGGCTTCGGCATGACGCCAAGAATTCATGGGAGTGGCTCCCGTCCGGATGCGACGCCGTGATTCAAGCCTTTCTCTACAACGCCGATGGACATGATCAGGAGGTCGATCTCGACGAGCAATGCCTTGTCGGCCTCGATGAGCGGACGCTTCTGTGGGTAGACATCGATGGCCGCAATCGCGATGAGGTAGGGCATCTGGCGTGTTTCTTCGATCTGGACCGCGGTTCGGCGCCAAGATCGTTGCCCGCCTCCAGCTCCTTGCGGATAGCTTCCTGTGGCTGCTCATCGGTCAATGAGTACTTGA
>KI912025.1:13987-14521 GCA_000517005.1 Microvirga lupini | reverse complement strand
CGATTTATGCACCCATTTCGGTGTCATGTGCCCGAACAGCAGATGATCCGGCCGATCGCTGGTGTATGACACTTCCAGAATGACCGCCTTCAACTTCTGCTGCCCCCCTTGTCGGCAATGGCCTTCCAGATGTCCTGCATGTTAGCAGTCTTCTGAACCTCGTCAGGACCGGTATCCCCAAAACACAGGATGGCGTCGTCCCCACTTTCGATGAGGAAGGCAGTGGACTCGCTTCCCGCGTGATTCAGGGGGAAAGCCGTTACTGTCATATTGGTCCCGGCAAGATCTTTAGCTTCCCCAGGTTTCAGATCCTCCATGTGATACTTCTTCAGCTGCGGCTGCTGGCCCCGATTAAGCATGTTCGGCCAGACTTTCCAGTTGAAGTAGTTCTGCTCGATTTCCGCACTCACCGACGGCAGGCTGTAAATGGTCTTGTTGCTGGCATCCGGCGAAGCAACCACCAAGCCCTGTACATGGTCGAGATGAGTATGGCTGATCAGGTAGCCTTTGATGTCGTGTTTCAGCACATGCCCG
>KI912025.1:13395-13887 GCA_000517005.1 Microvirga lupini | reverse complement strand
TTGTGGGATGGTCTCGCCCGCGCGCAGCCGCTCAAGCGCGAGACTGCGGCGTTCGGCACGCTCCAGCACATCGACCTCGTAGACCGTGCAGCCGAGCACGTCCTCGCGCTTGTAGCCGGTGAGCTCCAGGAACCCGTCGTTCACCTTCACCAGGCGCAAATCTGTGAGGCGGCAGATGGCGGCGGGCGCCGGGTTGGCCGCAAAGGCGCGCTCGAAGCGGTGCTCCGCCTCGATCTGCCCGCTGACATCGTGAATGATGAGCACGAGACAATCGGGATTGCCTGCATGATCGGTGATGACGAGGCTACGAATGCGGTGAGTCCGATCCCGGTCCTGGTTGGTTTTATGCGCCACCACAACCACCACATCCTCGAAAGCCTCGCCGGCCACAACGCGATCAATCGGGTAGTGACCCTGGTGGAGCAGGTCGCTGCTGTGATGGCGCACGACGAAGTTCTGGCGGTATTCATCGACGGTGCGGCCGAGTTCAGC
>KI912025.1:4435-13295 GCA_000517005.1 Microvirga lupini | reverse complement strand
ATCCTGAGGAATGTCACGCTAACGTTGACTATTGTCCTATACCCGTCAAGGAAAAATCTTCTGCGAGGGATCAACAACTTGAGCTATGCAAATGCTGACTTGGTCGGGAGGCTCAACGGATATACACAGTTCATGGGACATCTCCTTCGGCCGAGCCAATGCGCACGGTGCCAGATGCCTTGGAGACGACCTCATTGATAAAGAGACCGACGAAGTATTCTGCTGGTCTCGATAGCGGTAGGTTGGGCAGAGAGATGATTCCGTATTCAGATGTTCGGGCAGGTCGAAAAGGACGCATCTCGATGTCAGGGGAGCGGAAGAAGCTTGCGATCAGCGCTGGAACGACAGCCACTCCGAGGCCTGCTGCAGCACAGGCGCAGGCTGCTTCGACCGAATGAACTTCAACCCTGCAGTGATGGGGGGCTCTGGCTTCGCGGAGCTCGTATTCGAGTTCATGCCGCGCACTCCGCTGTCGACCAAGCAATATTAGATCGTTTCGGGCCAAATCCTTCAGCTGGATCTGCTCCTTCGATGCGAGCGGATGTCCCGGCGCCATCACACAGGTGGTTTCTCCCCGCAGAATTGGGCGCACATTGAAGCCGTGATCTTCGGTCGGCAGGCGAACAAAGCCGAGATCCGCGCTTCGGGCCCGGATCATCTGCTCGATGGCGCTGTAAGGACCGGACAGCGTCTCGACCACGGCCCTGGGGTAGAGCTTGAAGTACTGCGAGAGGACCTGGGGCAGGAGACTGGTGGTGATGCTGTGCGGAAAGGCGACACGCAGAAGCGTATCTCCCGCCGATCCTGCCTTGATGTCGGCGGCCTTTCGCTTCACCCGTGCAAGGACCTCCGTCAGCTCTTCCACTTCCGGCACCAGAGCTTTGGCCTCCGGTCTGGGAATTAGGCGCCCTTTATCCCGGATGAAGAGTTCGAAGCCGATCTCCGCCTCGAGGGTCGTCAGATGCCGGCTGATGGCGGATTGCGAGATCCCCAGAGTTGTCGATGCGCCGACCGTCGAGCCGGTCGCGATGATCGCCTTCAAGACTTCGAGTTGCTTGAGATTCATGGCCTAGACACGCTTCGAACGCCACGCGCGCTTTCCGGAAATTTCATTGCCCTATCGCATTTCCTCATACTATTGCGCGCTTTCCTTAGGGGTGCCTAACTGCCGACTAATATCCAAATGAAAGCGTCTTCATGCAACGTTATCTGCGGAAACCTACAAAGGTCTGTATGGGTCGATCGGCTGAGCTGCACCGGAGGAGACGTCTTCGATGAGCGTCTTCATCGTCCGCCGCCTTTCGCAGAGCCTGCTGGTTCTTTTCATCACGTCGATCATCGTTTTTGCCGGGATCTACGCGATCGGCAATCCGGTCGATATCCTGATCGCCGGAGACGCGACCCCCGCCGAACGGGAGCAAGCGATCCGGGCCCTTGGCTTGGATCGGTCGCTCCTCGAACAATATGGCACTTTCATCTGGAATGCCCTCCAGGGCGATCTGGGCCGCTCCTTCGTCTTCAATCAGCCTTCCATCGATCTCATCCTCAGCCGCATGCCGGCGACGCTTGAACTGGCCTTCGTCGCTCTTGCTCTCTCGCTCGTGCTGGGAATCCCGCTGGGCCTCTGGGCTGGCCTCCGGCCTGGCACCGTTCTCGACGAGACCGTCATGACAGGGTCAATCCTCGGCTTCAGCCTGCCGAACTTCTGGCAGGGGATGATGCTGATCATGATCTTCTCCGTCTGGCTCGGCTGGCTGCCATCGACCGGGCGCGGAGAGGTCGGACACGTCTTGGGAATCCCGACCAGTCTCGTGACCTGGTCCGGCTTGTCCCATCTCATTCTGCCGGCTCTCAACCTTGCCCTGTTCAATATCTCTCTCGTCATCCGTCTCACCCGAAGCGGCGTGCGGGAGACGATGCCTCTCGATTTCGTGAAGTTCGCCAGGGCCAAGGGAGTCTCCGAGCGCCGGATCGTTTCCGTGCATGTTCTCAAGAATATCCTGATCCCCATCGTTACCGTCGTCGGTGTCGAGTTCGGCAGCCTCATCGCGTTCGCGATCGTGACGGAGACGATCTTCGCCTGGCCGGGAATGGGCAAGCTTCTGATCGACTCGATCATGCGTCTCGATCGGCCGGTCGTCGTCGCTTACCTGCTCGTGGTCGTGACCTTGTTTATCGTCATCAACTTCGTAGTCGACATCCTCTATTCCCTACTCGATCCGCGTATCCGCCTGGGGAGCGCGTCATGACGGCCCTTGCTTTCCAAAGGCCGAGCACGGACACGCTCCTCGGCCGTGCCCTCAACGGCCTCCTCAAGAGCCCGAAGGCGACCATTGCGGCAATCGTCTTCCTGCTGCTGCTGCTCGCGGCGGTTTTCGGGCCGTGGCTTGCGCCGCAGGATCCGTACGACCTGATGCAGATCAGCATCATGGATGCACGGCTTCCTCCCGGATCGGAAAGTATGTCGGGCGGCATCTATTGGCTCGGCACGGACGGGCAGGGGCGAGACATGCTATCGGCTATGATCTATGGCCTGCGTACGAGCCTCGCGGTCGGTGTCGTCAGCGGCGTCGTGGCCCTCGGGATCGGGACGGCGCTTGGCCTGATCGCAGCCTATTTCGGCGGCCGCGTCGATGCGCTGATCATGCGGCTCGTCGACCTGATGCTCGGCTTCCCGACCATCCTTGTGGCGCTGATGCTGCTTGCCACGATCGGGCAGGGCGTGGGCAAGGTCATGTTCGCCCTCGTGCTGGTACAATGGGCGCTATTCGCCCGTGCGATTCGCAGCGCGGCGCTGGTTGAAAAGGGCAAGGAATACATTGAGGCGGCAGCCTGCCTCGACCTGAGCAGGACACGGATCCTCTTCGGTCACCTACTGCCGAACTGCCTGCCACCGCTCATCGTGATCGGCACATTGCAGGTGGCGAATGCGATTTCGGCGGAAGCGACCTTGAGCTTCCTCGGAATCGGACTGCCGATCACCGAGCCGTCCCTCGGCCTCCTCATCGCCAACGGCTACGAGGTTCTGATGTCAGGACAGTACTGGATCAGTGTCTATCCCGGTCTTCTGCTGGTCCTCCTCGTCTTTAGCATCAACATCGTCGGCGATCGCCTGCGCGAGGTGCTGAACCCACGACTCGAGCGGTGAGGGAGAGCGTCATGAGCCATCCGACTCTCTTAGTCGAGAATCTCCAGACCCAATTCTTCACCGAGAAGGGCGTCGTCAAATCCGTCGACGGAGTGAGCTTCGATGTCCGCCGCGGCGAGGTGCTCGGGCTTGTCGGCGAGTCCGGATCGGGCAAGTCGATCACCGGCTTCTCCATTCTCGGACTGGTCGATCCTCCAGGGCGGGTCGTCGGCGGGCGGATCCTCTTCCAGGGCCAAGATCTCGTGGGGCTGCCTGCTCACGAGATGAGGAAGATCCGCGGCCGGCGGATCGCGATGATCTTTCAGGATCCCATGATGACGCTCAACCCGGTGCTCAGCGTCGGCACGCAAATGGTCGAAGCCGTTCTCGCCCATGAGAAAGTGAGCACCAGCGACGCGCGAGCAAGAGCCCGCGATACCCTCGGCATGGTCGGAATCCCGTCGCCGGACGAACGGCTTGCCGCATATCCCCACCAATTCTCCGGGGGCATGCGTCAGCGGGTGGCCATTGCCATCGCGCTTCTGCATCGTCCCGACCTGATCATCGCCGATGAGCCGACGACCGCACTCGACGTCACTATCCAGTCGCAGATCCTCGCTCAGATCCAGAAACTGTCGAAGGATCTCGGCATGGCGCTCGTGTGGATCAGTCATGATCTGGGCGTGGTCGCGGGCCTCGCTCACCGGATCGCCGTGATGTATGCCGGCCGCATCGTCGAGACGGGGCCGACCGACGACGTCCTCGACCATCCCGTCCATCCCTACACGATCGGACTTCTGCAGTCGGTCGCGGCCAATGTACCGCGCGGCGCTCCGCTTCGGGCCATCCCCGGCATGGCGCCGTCTCCGCTGAGCCGGCCCTCCGGTTGCGCCTTCCGCACGCGCTGCGCCTTCGCCACATCGATCTGCGAGACGGAGCCGCGCCTCGAAAGCGCCGGGAGCGTTGCCTGGCGCTGCTTTCATCCCCAGGCGAGGAGAGCCGCATGACGCCCCTGATCGAAGCCGTTCAGGTCTCGAAGCGCTTCGTTCGGGACCTGGACTACGCCGAGCGGCTCGTGCGTCTTTTGGGTGCCGATCTCAAGCCGCAGGTCGTGCATGCCGTCGACACGGTCGATCTGAAGATCATGCCCGGCGAGATCGTCGGCCTTGTGGGAGAATCCGGCTGCGGGAAGTCGACTCTGGGCCGGATGCTCGCGGGCATCATGCCTCAGAGCCAGGGCGATATCCTCTGGAACGGCCAGGACCGCCGCAAGCTCGGTCAGCGGGATGCCCGGGCGGCGAAGCTCTCCGCCCAGATGATCTTTCAGGACCCGATGTCGTCTCTCAATCCACGCAAACGCGTGATCGACATCATCGGCGAGGCTCCTGTCGCCCACGGCATCGTGTCCCGGCGCGAGAAGGATTCCTATGTGGCTGGCCTCATGGAGCGGGTCGGGCTCGATCCCGCCTATCGCGAACGGTATTCGCATCAGTTCTCCGGTGGTCAGCGGCAGAGGATCGGGATCGCCCGAGCTCTTGCGGTCGAGCCGCAATTCATCGTGTGCGACGAGTCCGTCGCGGCGCTCGATGTCTCAATCCAGGCACAGATCATCAATCTGTTCATGGATCTGAAGCGCGATCTCGGCCTCACGTACCTTTTCATCAGCCACGACATCGGCGTCGTGAAACACATCAGCGACCGCGTCGCGATCATGTATCTGGGCCGCATCGTCGAGAGCGCCCCGGCCGAGGAGTTCTTCGCCCGGCCCAATCACCCTTATACCGTGGCTCTTCTCGACGAGGTGCCCAGCATCGCCAACCGGCGGCGCATCTTCTCGCCCATCAAGGGAGAGATCCCGTCACCGCTTTCGCCTCCTAGCGGCTGCCATTTTCATCCCCGCTGCCCGCACGCCTTCGAGCGGTGCCGCAAGGAAGCGCCGAAGCTGCGGGAGATCGCGCCAAGCCATATCAGCGCCTGCCATCTCAATGATTCCCAATCCACCAACAGACGGCCGGAAATCGCCGCTGCATCCTGATCCAGAAGGGAGAACCACATGAAACTGCTTCAACATCTGACGAGCCTCGGCGTTACGGTATCACTGGCCGGGCTAATCGCCCTGTCGCCGGCTTATGCGGCTGATCTCATCATCGGCAGCTCGACCGAGCCTTCGGCGCTCGATCCTCACTTTTCGCGGACTGGCAACAATCAGAATATCGCCGCTCAGGTCTTCGACCGTCTTATTACACCTGATCCCAACCTGCAGGTGACGCCGGCTCTCGCGGAGTCCTGGCAGAACGTCGATCCGACCACGTGGCGGATCAAACTGCGGCCCGGCGTCACGTTTCAGGACGGCTCTCCGCTCACGGCCGAGGACGTAATCTTCTCGCTCAATCGGGTGAAGGACATCCCGAACAGCCCGGCGCCCTTTACCGGCAATATCGGCTCCATCGCCAGTATGACGATCGTCGATCCACAGACGATCGAGTTCAAGACGAAGAGTCCCACGCCCGACTTCATTGAGCAGGTCGGTCTCGTCTATATCGTTCAGAAGAAGCTTGCCGAAGGCAAGGCGATCGAGGCGTTCAACGATCGTTCCGCGGCCATCGGCACAGGCCCCTACAAGATCAAGGAATGGGTGCCCGGCGACCACATCACGCTGGTGCGAAACGATGCCTATTGGGGCAAGAAACCAGCCTTCGAAAACGTGACGATCAAGTTCATCGCCAATGATGCGGCCCGTGTGGCTGCCCTGCGCTCCGGTTCCGTGGACCTCATCGATGCTGTCCCTCCCGGAGACGTGAAGACACTGTCCGGCGTCAATGGCGTCAAGCTCTGGTCGATACCGTCGGCACGCGTCGTGTATCTTGCCCTCGACGCGAGCCGAAACGAGAGCCCCTTCGTCACAGGGACCGACGGAAAGCCCTTGAACCCGAATCCGCTCAAGGACGTGCGCGTTCGTCAGGCGCTGTCCAAGCTCATCAATCGTCAGCTCATCGTCGATCGCATTCTCGACGGCGCCGGCGAGGCCGCAGGACAGATCGTGCCGGAAGGGATCGGCGGCGCCGATCCGTCGTTGAAGTCACCCGTCGCAGATCCGGAAGGGGCAAAGAAGCTCCTTGCCGAGGCTGGATATCCGCAGGGATTCGGCCTGACTATCCATACCTCCAACGATCGGTTTCCAGGGGACGCTGAATCCGCCCAGGCGATCGGACAGATGCTGGCCCGGGGCGGCATCAAGGTGAACGGCGTGGTGGCCCAGCCCTACAACGTCTATGCGTCCGCTGCCGGCAAGCAGCAGTTCAGCGCCTTCATCTTCTCGCTGGGGACAACGACGCCGACATCGGCGACCAGCCTCCGCAACCTGCTGATGACGCCCAACAAGGAAGCCGGAACGGGATCCTTCAACCGCACGCGCTATTCCAATGCGCAGTTCGATGAGAAGATGAGGGAGGCGACGTCGGAATTCGATCCGCGGAAGCGCATCGCCCTTCTGCAGGAAGCGACACGGATCGCGATGAATGACGTTGCCGTCATTCCGCTGTTCTGGCCGAAAGTCTACTGGGCCTCGAAGGCGAACGTCACCTACACGGCCAATCGCGGCGAAGACCTGATGGCGACCCTCGCGGGAACTGCTCAATGACCTCTCAAGCTGCTTTGCCGTCCGTTGTCTCCACCACCCATGCGGTGGAAGTCCTCGCCGATGATGTCGTCGTGCATCGGAACGTCATGGTCCGCATGCGCGACGGCATTCATCTCGCGACGGATGTGTATCGTCCGGCGGTCGGCGGGCGGCTCGTAGAGACTCCCCTACCTGTGATCATGGAGCGCACGCCCTACGGCAAGACACAACGCTCGCGCTCCGAGATCGAGCCCGGGATGAAGCAGCCAATGACGCGGGCTGAAGTCGCGATGCATTTCGTGAGGGCGGGCTTCGTGGTGATCTATCAGGATTGCCGTGGGCGCTATAATTCGGGAGGGACGTTCACGAAGTATCTGTCCGAGGGGCCCGATGGTTACGACACCTGCGCCTGGATCGTCGAGCAACCATGGTGTGACGGGAAGATCGGCACCATGGGCCTTTCCTATGCGGCCCATACGCAGGCCGCCCTGGCCTGCCTCAACCCGCCGGGCCTCGCCTGCATGGTTCTCGATTCCGGGGGCTTTTCCAGCGCCTATCGCACCGGCATCCGGCAGGGTGGCGCGTTCGAGCTTAAGCAGCTCACCTGGGCCTACAATCATGCCAAGGAGAGCCCGGAGGCGCAGAACGATCCGCTCATCGTCGACGCCCTCGAGGCGGAAGATCTCAAGTCCTGGTTCAGTGCCCTGCCGTGGTCAGAAGGACGTTCGCCGGTGCGCTGGGTACCCGAGTATGAAAGCTATGTTCTCGAGCAGTGGCGCCAGGGCTCTTTTGGCGATTTCTGGAAGAAGGTTGGCATCTACGCGGAGGGTTCGTACGACACGTTCCCTGAGGTGCCGGTAGCTCTTCTGTCGAGCTGGTACGATGCCTATGTCCGCACGACCTTCGACAATTACGAGGGCCTGTCGCGGAACGGCGAGCGTCCGATCTCGCTGATCATGGGGCCGTGGCTGCACGGCAACCGGAACACGACCGTCTCCGGCGATGCCTATTTCGGTGAGAATGCGACGATCGCCGGCAATGTCACACCGTCCTGGCTGGAGTTCCGTCGGCGGTGGTTCGAGCGCTGGCTCAAGGGGATTGAGAACAGCGTCGATTGCGACCCGCCCGTTCGCCTCTTCCTGATGGGAGGAGGAACGGGAAGCAAGACCGATGCGGGCAAGCTCGATCATGGCGGCCGCTGGATCGAAGCAACGCGCTGGCCTCTGCCCGAGACCGAATTCCGGTCCTTCTATATCCACAATAACGGGCAGTTGCGTGAGACGCCGGCGGATGCGGGTGCCGCTTCCCTGAGCTACGACTTCGATCCGTCGGATCCCGTGCCGACCATCGGCGGCGCATTGACGAGCGGCCAGCCGGTTTTCGAAGGCGGGGCGTTCGACCAGCGCGAGGCGGCGCAGTTCTTCGGCTGCCGCCACCCGGGGCTGCCGCTCTCGGCCCGTCGGGATATCCTCTCGTTCGAGACGCTGCCGTTGGAGCAGGACCTCGCCGTCATCGGTCCCATCACGGTCGAGCTGTGGGTCTCGTCGGATGCGCTCGATACAGATTTCACCGCGAAGCTGATCGATGTGTATCCACTCTCGAAGGATTATCCGACCGGTTATGCCATGAACCTGACCGATGGCATCTTGCGATGCCGGTATCGCAAGTCATGGGAGCATCCGGAGCTCTTGACCCCAGGCGAGGTCTTCCGGATCACGATCGAACCCTTTGCGACAGCGAACCTCTTCAAGAAGGGGCATCGGATCCGGTTGGACATCTCGTCGTCCAACTTTCCGAAGTTTGATGTGAACCCGAACACCGGTGCCCCCGAGGGCAGGGGGCGGACGCGCACGATTGCGCGCAATACCGTGCACTGCGATGCGGCTCATGCCTCGCGGATCGTCCTGCCCTGTGTTCCGGCGGAACACATCACCAGCCTTAAGCCGTTCCGTGCCTGAGGCGGCCCGTGGCTGTGTTGCACGGATCGGTTGGTGAACGCGCCTCGCCCACCCCATGCCTTCGTCCTCATGTCTTTGGAGGGACTTCGGGCGTCCAAGTTCAAGCATGCCGTTCAGGGCTTGAATGGCGATGGCGGCCTCCGTCCTGCGACGCTG
>KI912025.1:4123-4335 GCA_000517005.1 Microvirga lupini | reverse complement strand
TCGGCAACCCGGTTCGACGGGGAGAGCGTGATGCAATCTGCCTTCGTGGTTGGTCAGTTGGTCCGCGTAAGAGGGACTGGACGTCTGTGTGAGGTAGTGCGCGTTCTTCCTGTCACAGAGGATGGCATGCTCCTGTACGTGATCAAGAGTGAGCAAGGGGCAGAACGGATTACACGACACCATGAGCTTGCAAGAGCATAAGCTGATCCACA
>KI912025.1:3858-4023 GCA_000517005.1 Microvirga lupini | reverse complement strand
GGGCGAGCCGCAGCGGCGCAGATGAACGCCCGGCTGGCAGCAGTTCAAAAGACCCCTGCTGGATCAAGCGGTCACTCTCCTGCCCGCGTGCGGAGTAAGACCAAGCTGAAGATCGTCTGCTCGTTCGAAATGACTTGCGGAGCAAAGCGGCCGAGAGGCTTGATC
>KI912025.1:3539-3758 GCA_000517005.1 Microvirga lupini | reverse complement strand
CCTCTCGACCAGCCACTCGCCGGGTCCACAGAGCCGCAGGCCGGTGCTGTCGACCAGCAGGTGAACAGGTCCTCCGGAGTTTGGACATGACTTGGGGACCTCCAGGGTTTTGGCCCGCCGGCTCAGGGTCGAGTGATCGGGCACGGCCAGATCCAGACTCAGGAGCCGCAGAATGGAACCGATCAGGCCTTCAGTCTGCCGGAGAGCCAGCCGAAACAC
>KI912025.1:2913-3439 GCA_000517005.1 Microvirga lupini | reverse complement strand
CCTATTCGTGCAACAAGGCGCCTCCTATCCCCTGATGCCGTCCACCGATGGCACCAGAGTCTCTGTTCGGGCTGATACGCTACGCGCCCGGTACACGCATCTTGCCGTAGCCATAGTAAACAATGTGCATGCGAGGGATCCCACGACTTCCCTTGGCCTGTCATTTCAGTTTGCGCCTACTTCCGCACAAGTCGTGAGCAACGCCCTCTTCGGATCCTGTAGGGA
Source organism: Microvirga lupini (assembly GCA_000517005.1). GTDB lineage: Bacteria > Pseudomonadota > Alphaproteobacteria > Rhizobiales > Beijerinckiaceae > Microvirga > Microvirga lupini. The sequence continues at coordinate 3,214 of KI912025.1, read as the reverse complement.
CCTCCCGACTTTTGCCGGGAGAGAGGGGCGTCCGAGCACCCTTTGTGCACCTCTGCCATCCACCCTTCACTCGCTATTCCATTGAACATCGGCTGCGACAATTGTGCATCGCACAAATCGCGTTCTCTTTCGTTGGCTTGTCAGATGCCGGGGAGAGGGGACAATGGGACACAAGAAAAGCACTCCTGCCGCGTGGAGCCTGCGGCGCACGCGCTATGATCCTCCTGGTCTCGATGAGGCCATCGCGGCTGCTCAGGGCCTGACAGACCGGACCGAGAGCCAGATTGCCATCGCCGCACAG
>KI912025.1:2507-2813 GCA_000517005.1 Microvirga lupini | reverse complement strand
GCGCTAGTCCGAGCTGATCGTCGTCGATCGGGGCGGCGTGACCTCGATGCCGATCGGGCGCTTTCCATCAAAGATGATCCGCATGGTGTGTCCCAGAGGCAAGGTGACCTCTTGGGTCGTCACGGTCTGCGGAGAAGGCGCGCTGTAGAGCACGAACGCCTCCCGTTTGGCCTCAAGCTCCTGCTGCCAGAAGACATAGAATTCTCGGCCGACCAGGACCTTCTTGCGTGCCAGCAACGGCCTCATCCGGGAGCTGAGCGGCGCATCGTCGACCCGGAAGCCCAGCGCTTTGAGCTGGATGAGCAG
>KI912025.1:2149-2407 GCA_000517005.1 Microvirga lupini | reverse complement strand
TTGTGAAAGTCAGGATTTGACCTGTCAGACAGCGTCGGACGAGATTTCGTTCTGCACGAGATCGCCGAGTTCAGAACGTGCCATTCTGGCATAGTCGCCCTCAGCTTGGGCCAGGCGGGTGGTCAAGCCCCAGAGCCGCTTCGCGGTGCGCCGCAGGCGCAGGGCTTGAGGACCCGCAGAGGTACCAAGCCATCATTCAGGCTGCCAGAGTGCAACTCGCTCCGACACTGTCTGTCAAATCAAGTCCAGGATTCTACA
>KI912025.1:1316-2049 GCA_000517005.1 Microvirga lupini | reverse complement strand
CTGGACGAGGACACGCTTGGATGTGAACGTTCGTCCTGGCGGAAATAGGTATTGATCAGCGCTGTAACTCGTCTGCCGAGCGCCTGATCCTCTTCGAAATTCCCTGTCTCGAGGATCTCGAGCCTGACTTCAAAATCCGGATCGCAAATGAGAAGGGCCGGATCCTGCTCGTCACCGTCGCTCAGACTATCCAGAAACCAGCCCTCGTCCGGGTTCGGGTCTTCGGATGGAAACCCGCGTTCAGGCTCTCGACAAGGAACCGGGCGAGACGATCGTTGATCCGCGTGCCGTCATCTTCCCAAAGAGGAGCCGGGGCTCGCCTCGGGGATCGCGGATGACGTGCTGCCGATCTCTTCCGGGGCGGGCGAGGAACAGCGTCCATTGTGACGACGGGCTCATGGGCTTCTCCTCTCGTCATTGGACGGCCGGGAGGTCCAGAATCGCCTTCCGGCCGTCCGTGCAGGGAAAGTGATCGCGCATCACTGTGCTCCTGCGCCTCTGGACCTGCTTAGATTTCGGTTCATAAACACAAGAACGAGTTCTGGGCCTTGGCGAGCAAGGGCTGGTGACCATTCTCGTTCTTGTCCCCGTTCTCCACGAAATCCACAGGGATTGGCATCTCGTCAGGACCCGTGATGACCCGAAAGCGCAGGCTCGCCCCACGGCTATCTCCGCTTTGGTCCGGACTGTGCGGGCTCCGGCAACCTCCGGTTGATCTCGGACAGGCCGGCCC
>KI912025.1:0-1216 GCA_000517005.1 Microvirga lupini | reverse complement strand
AGAGTCCAGCGTCAGCCGGACGGTCCTGCCGAGGAGATCTTCGTCGACTTCGTCTACCAGCCGATCATTGGAGCTGATGGGCAGGTCTCCGGTACCTTCATCGAGGGCAGCGATGTCACGGCCCGGGTGCGGGCAGCCGAGTACCAGCAACTGTTGCTCAACGAGCTCAACCACCGGGTCAAGAACACGCTGGCCACCGTACAGTCGATCGTGTCGCAGACCCTGCGCAACGCGCCGACCCCGCCGGAAGCACGGAACCTGATTGAGCAGCGGATGATTGCCCTTTCCCGCGCCCATGATGTGCTCACCTGGGAGAAATGGGAGGGCGCAGACCTGCACGCGATCGTCCAACAGGCGCTGGCGCCGTTCCGCGCGCCGGGGCACGACCGCTTTCATGTGCGCGGGCCGGGCGTGCGGCTGTCGGCGCGGATGGCGCTCGATCTGGCGATGGCCCTGCATGAACTGGGCACCAATGCTTTCAAGTATGGTGCCTTGTCCGATGCTTCAGGCGCGGTGGACCTCACCTGGTGTGTGGACCACCACAACACGCCGCCACATCTCAAGCTACGCTGGAAGGAAAAGGATGGTCCACCGGTTGCGCCACCCATCCGCCGCGGCTTCGGCACCCGGCTCATCGAGCGCAGCCTGGCTCAGGACCTTGGCGGGACGGCCCGGATCGAGTTCGCCCCAACAGGAGTGATCTGCACGGTCGACACTCCGCTCACCGAACCAATGGATATCGTCAGCCCAGTCCAGCTGCACCCCGCAGCATCAACCCCCCTGACTGAACAACCGCGCGGGCGGTGACCGCCTGGGACTTACGGCATGGCCTTTGGCAAAGCCCAGATCTTCGAACTCCTCCCCGCCCCGATCAGGCCGAAACCTCAACCCCCTCGCGGATGTCGAAATAGGAAAGAGGCACGGCTGTGTCCCCGCTGCGGATGGCAGATGGTGGCCATAAGGCTCAGATTGGCGTCGTGTTCGCTGTAGAGGCGGTGGACAGCCGATTTTGGGTCGCTTTCGGATCTGCTATCCAAATCCTGGAGGGAATGTCCCGTGGATCTCTTAACCGGTGCTCGGCTGACCATCGGCGAGGAGCCTGCCCAACGGTCCGTGGCGCTGGAATTGGGCACGGCGACTTGGCTGATTCCACCCAGGTGCGACCGGCCCCAAAGCTCAGAGCCTAGACTTGGATTGCTCCCTTTCCATCCGCGAG
>KI912024.1:22405-23667 GCA_000517005.1 Microvirga lupini | reverse complement strand
ATTAGGAGAGGCGGGCGAACGCGTCTTTGGAGACCCTAAGGAGACAAGAGGCCGTAAGGCACTTTTGGAGCCCCTAAGGAGACAGAGCACATTTGCCTGCCTTAAGGAGAGCATGGGTGCACTTTTGCGCCCTTTAAGGGGAAATCACTCCAACCGGCAAAACTGGACACTTAAGGGAGCACGGGTGCGCAGGCACTTTGCCAACCCTTAGGAGAGCCGAGTCATCTTTGGTACGCTTTAGGAGAGCGTACCGCTCATGCGATCCATCACACCCGCTAGAATGGGACGCTTTAGGAGACATGAGCCGTCCATACACGGTGTCATGCATCTCTCTCTCCGGGAACATCTTATGGGAAGGGGCTCTCCCCCTCTCTCCGAACTCTCAGGACTCGTCCACGTGGCGGGTCCTCTTTCGTTTGTCATGAAGGATTCAGACACATGCCAAAACCAAACAGAACTAACGATGACGGGCTTCCAGCAAGACTGTCATCCCTCCTCCTACCACAGAAAGGAATAACAAATGGGTGGCGGGCAGACACAAACAACTTATGAGAACAAGGACCCATGGGCTCCACAGCAGCCTTACCTGATGGACGCCTTCGATACGGCCAAGAGCATCAAAGATCAGCGCCTAGACAATGGACGTTATGGGGGTGACTTCATCGCCAACTATAACTCTGGCGATATGGCCGATATTAACGCCATTAAGGGATGGGCGAACACCACCGGTCAGGCTCTTGTGAACTCTCAAGCTACCGGAGGCCAAGACCTGTTCTCACGAGGCTCTCAGGCCCTCAGTGAGGTCGATAGCAGCCTCAAGGACTTTACGGCGAAGGATTGGACGCAGACTCACATCGATAACGCGGGACGGTACTCTAACAACCCGTTCATGGATGCGATGGTGGAAGCCTCTACTCGTGATGCTCAAAGGACATTCAACGAGGACACCATTCGAGGCATCAACCAGAACGCAACGGCCACAGGAAACACTAATGGCACTCGTGCTGGCGTGGCGGCTGGTATTGCTCAACGCGGAGTCGCTGACTTCGTGGGTGATACCTCAGCGGCCATACGGGGTAATGCATGGAGTACGGGGCTGAAGATGTCTCAGGCGGATCAGCAGAGCGTCCTTAAGAGCCTTATGGGCGATGGGGGCCGTGGGGACCTTGCGAGAGAAATGGTCTCAATGGGCAACTCCGCAATGAACGACGCCCTATCGAACGAGGCAGGACTCTTGGGCATCAATACCGCTGTCACAGACT
>KI912024.1:21095-22305 GCA_000517005.1 Microvirga lupini | reverse complement strand
TTCCCGACACTGCACGGCAACGGCTAACAACAACTCTTGGGGCTTTAGCTCTTTTTTGAAGATGGGGCGGGTGGGGTCTAGGAAAGCCAAAGGTCGGCGGAGGGACCCGTAGGAGTCCCAAGCTCCTCACTGGCAGCAAGAGAAGCTCCTGACCAAAGGATACCTCTGCCCTCTCAGGTCTCGTGGGTATCCATCGGCCATGAAGGGAAGAAGCGCGGGTAGATCTACCCTTCAGACATTAGGCGCGGTGCCCACGCTCAAGAACAAGCTGCACTTGCTTGGCAGACCATTCGCCACCACGAGAAGTCTTAACGTTCCTCTCGTTTAACTCAGAGGCGATAGCCCTCAGGGTCGTGAACCCCTGAACCTTGAGCTTCTCAATGACAGGCAGGACGTTTGCCGCAAACTGGTCAGCCTTTACGGTCCTGACCTCGCGGCTCTTGGCCTGTGCCTTCTCAATCTCAGGAGAGCCAAGGCGCTTGCCAGAACGCTTGAGGGCCTGGAGAGCCTCAGATGTGCGCTTAGCGATCATATCCCGCTCGTGCTCAGCCACAGCGGCAAGGATATGGATCGTGAGCTTGTTGGCATGGGGATTGTCACAGGCCACGAACTCAACACCACTCTTCATGAGGTTCGCAATGAACGCGAGGTCACGAGAGAGCCTGTCCATCTTGGCGATAACGAGGGTGGCCTTGCGTTTCTTACAGAGGGTGATAGCCGCCTGAAGCTGCTTACGCTCATCGTTCTTACCGCTCTCGTGCTCCTCAAACTCTCCGATGACCTGATGCTTTCCGCCATTGAGCCACGTGATGACAGCAGCCTTCTGTGCCTCGATGCCCAGGTCTTGAGTACGGGTCGAGGTACGGTAGTACGCTACGTAATTGCCGTCCGCCATGGTCATTTCCTCGTCTGTGAAATCAGTATATGGACGTTTACAAATTTCACAAGAGATATTTTGGACCAGTGCGTTTTTGGAGCCCTTAGGGAGAGCACCTCTCAAGCGCGCGCATTTTTGGCACAGTTAAGGGGAGTGCACCCCAAACCGGTAGGTCTTTGCAGCACCTTAGGAGAGAGGCCCATTTTGGGACGCTTTAGGAGATCGCGGGGCGCTGCGCGTTTTTATTGACTTTAAGGAGCGAAGCTCCGGGGGTTACATCTTCTTCCCCCTTAAGGAGGCAGACGAAGCCTCCTGAAACTTTTGCAGCCCTTT
>KI912024.1:20868-20995 GCA_000517005.1 Microvirga lupini | reverse complement strand
GTGCGCCTCTCAGGAGAGAGCCGAGAACTCTTCAGGAAGGCACACGAGATTGCCGCCAAGCGGCTAGGCTCAACACCTAGCAATCCCCTCCTACTCGATGAGCTACTCAAGGCGTATCTGAGGGAAG
>KI912024.1:20515-20768 GCA_000517005.1 Microvirga lupini | reverse complement strand
GACCTCAATCGCGAGCAGAAGCAAAAGAAACTCGATAATAAGATTGCCCGTTGGGAGAACAGGGACCAGTTCAAGCAGTCCGTCCTCAGTGACTTCTATGGCATCACAGGTGACAAGCTCTGGGGTAGCGAGGGCTTCTCCAAGACCAAGACCCAAGCCTCCCCAATGTCCACCGCTGGGTCGATTATTGGTGTCATCGGCTCTCTGTTCAAAGGCCGTTAGGCGATCACAGACACCGGCTGAAGCAATCCGC
>KI912024.1:12025-20415 GCA_000517005.1 Microvirga lupini | reverse complement strand
TCAGCAATGACTAAGGGTAAGATACGCAAGAGGAAGTCTAGGAATCTCACGAGAACGGAGTACCGCTCTGATCTTGAGTGGAAGATCTCACTGCAACTCACGGAAGCTGAGATTCCGTTTGTTTATGAGGGTGAGGCGTTGCCCTACATCATGGGCAGGAAGGTCCACAACTACACCCCTGATTTTAAGCTAGGTCCAGACACGTTCCTTGAAATCAAAGGAAGATTTGTGAACCTAGAGCGGGATAGTCGGAAGCTCGTTCTTATCCAGCAACAACACCCAGAAATCGACCTTCGCATAGTATTTCAGCGTGAGAACCAAGCGATCTCTCGTGATGACACGACCACATATGCGGAGTGGGCGGAGGCCAATGGATTCACATGGGCCGGTAAGGGTGCTGTACCTGAAGAATGGCTCCTTGAGTTCAAAGGGAGGCTTCATTGAGAGGAAAAGCCACTCAAAGAGAGACCGTACCTGTGAGGGTCTATATCAACCCTGAGTATCTCGACCGACTTGGAGAAATAACAGGAGTTCATGGGCTGTCTCTGAGCAGACTCGTGAACGCAGCAATCGCCGTGTCCATGCGACACAAAGAAGAACTTGTGAGGGACGCAGGAGGCGTCAAACAACTATGCCAAGAGACTCAAAGCTAATCTCAGTGGAGGAGGCGAGTAGACTTCTTAAGGCGGGAGAGGCTGTTAGGTCTGGAACGTCTGAGCACCACAGGATGATGGCAAGCCTTTGGGAGGCTGTAGCGAAGAACCTTATCTTCGTTGTTACAGCTAATGCGTGGTTTTATCGGAGCCTTGGAGCCGATAGGACGCCACTCAGGGATAACGCAGCACAGATGAAGGTTGATCTCGACTTTTCCTCTGAGAAGCCTGTGCTCTCTTATGGGAGGAACGATGGAAAGGTGAGGCTTTCCTATGAAGCTCCGCAACTGTCTGAGGTTTCCAGCCCGATCCTGCACAAGACGCTTGGGAGTTATCTCAAGGCCGATGAGCAGGGGTTCACGGCACTACACCGCATGGTGGTGGACTTTATGGACACCTATCCAGGCAAAGAGAGTATCGTTGTGCTTCCTGAGGGAGCTAAGGTCTGGAACCTGTGGAGCCCTCCTGAGGTCAGACCTATTAGGGCCAAGGGATATCAGGAGCCTCGTTGGTTTCTCGACGTAGTGGAGAGGTTCTTTGGGGATCACGAGACGGAGCGTGAGTACTTCCTAGATTGGTGTGCACACCTCATATGCCGACCAGATGTGAAGATGCCTGTGTCGGTATTGCTTGTGTCCAGCCTAACAGGTGCCGGTAAGGGCTTCATTGCGGAGGCTCTTAAGTTCATGGTGGGAACCAGGAACTATAAGAACATCACCTCAGGCACGCTGAAAGGTGGCTTCCAATCGTTCGTGATGGGAACCACGCTCGCGGTCGTTAACGAGCTTTATGAGCAAGGCGACTATGGGTTCGCTGATAACCTTAAGACGTGGCAGAGCGAGGAAAGCCAGTTCGTGAATATCAAGTACGGGCCTCAGCAGAACACCCGTAACATGATTCACTTCTTAGCTTTCTCCAACCGATCATCAGCTATCGTTCTCGATGAGGAGGATAGGCGGTGGTTCACCTTTGAGAGTCCACAGCGGGACGCCATGTCTGCGGAGTGGTGGTCTGATAGGTGGAAGTATCTTAAGCATCCTGAGACACGCTTGCCTCACATGGGGGCGCTTGGGAGCCTCAGGCGGTGGTTTGAGGATCGTATGAAGGAGATCGAGCGAACCGGAAGATTCCAGCCGTTCGCAAGACCTCCTGAGACGGAACACAAGCGCAGCCTGATCGAAGATAGCAGATCAGCATTCTACGTTCAGGTAGCAGGTCTGCTTGAGCGTGGTGAGGTGCCCGAGGTCTCTAAGGGACTTACGACCATTCCGCTGATCGAAGCTTCTTTGGAGTTCACAGGATCGTTCAAGAGGCCACCTAATAGCCAAATCACGCAGGACTTAGGAGCCTTGGGGTTCACGAGTACACGCACGAAACATGGGAGGTTCTGGCAGCTTCCCAAAGGCTATAAGGCAGGAGAGACGCTCGATATTTGAGCATAATCGCTAGGAGTCCCCCCGATGCACGAGACACGAGAAATCCTTTGTTTCTAAGGAGTTCAAGGACCTTAAGCATCGGGGAGGCCCCGTTCATTAGTGTTTAGCCTGTTTCGTGTGTCACCGTGTGTCACCAGCGCATGAGAGACTGAACTCTGGAGTATTGTGTTGCAATTATGCAACATGATAACAGGCGACTGACTTTGGGTCCAAGATTCCTGTGAACTTCAAGTGTAGTTCCACAGTGACTTACGCTAATGATCGTTAATCTCAGCCTCCCATAACATCCAACGCAGTTCAATCACTTGAGAAACCTTGTCCTCGCCACTATTGCCGCATTAACTTTGCCCCTACCTGTGACCGCTCAAGAGGCGCTGCACGTCTTTGGAGGTAAAGATCGTACTCAGTATTTAGGGTGCCTGAACTGTTCTCAATATGATGATAATAGCGTACAGAACAAATACGGCGACTACGGCAGTAAATACTCTGACACATCGATGCACAACAAATATGGGGATTATGGCGGGGCCTACTCAGAATACAGCCCTTGCAACAAGTATACTGATACCCCTCCGGTTGTCGTAGATCGTTCAGGCGGCTTTTATGGTGCACTTACCCTAAACCGCTATCACCAGAACTATAACCCGAAGCTTGGACAGATCACGGCTATCCTCTGCGCAGACCTATAATGGGGCAGCGGCGACAATTCGTTCTAACCACTCATGAAGCTGCTTGAGTAGATGCCCCTCACCATAGCCACGACCAACGGAGGCTTGGCTACTCCAACCCCCGATGGAGTCCTGTATCTCCTCAGGCGTCCCTACGTGTCTCAGACGGTCTCTCATAGAATGGCGGAAAGAATGGCTAGTCTTATCTGTCTTGGTAGTAGCACGGAGCCACTTGTTGATCGTGTTAGAGGCATGGGTAGCCTTGATATTGTTGTCCTCTGCATAGCGAGGGAATAGCCATCCCCTAGAGTGGCCTTTAGCAGCCTTCAGAGCCCTTGCGGCACCCCACAGAGCCGTTCCTACCAGAGGCACCTTACGCTCACTATTGGCGTTCTTGAGGGTCCTGCCGAGCTTCTCATGAGGTCTGATCCAGATGTGAGGCACGTCTTGGTCTAGGAACACATCTTCGACCCTGAGGCCCACGATCTCAGCTAGGCGAGCCCCTGTGTCAGCCTGGATAGCCACGAGGTGACGGATATCGTCATCGTGCTTCTCACAGGCTCCAGCGATCACCTTAAGCTCATCCGTGGTGAAGGGTGCGCGCTCCGCAGCATCGTCGCCCTCTTGGGGGATAGGGAGCTTTTCAAAAGGATTCCCTAAGCCCTTAAGGTCGAACTCCCGTAGGCCGTGATTGAAGATCGCAGAGATTGCATTGAGGGTGCGGCGCACCGTGCCTTTAGCGATGCCGGAATCGATAAGCTTGTCCCGCACAGTATTGGCATGAGATCGGCGGTATTCACTTAAGGGGAGGTCCCCCACAGCCGCAACTACACGACCAATGTAGGCTCGGTTATCGTTGATGAACTTCGGCTTGCCGTGGTTCTTGTGGTGCTTCAGGTAATGATCGAGGGCATCGCTCAAGAGGACGCGCGGTTTCCTTGGATCACTCATGACGAGCCGGACAGCCTCAGCCTCAAGGGGGCTATAGAAGCTCTCAGGAGGGTTGATTGAGGCGAACCACTCGTCGTTACGGGAGCGCTCGTAATCCGAGCCGTATCGCTGGATGAAGTAGGCATCGAGAACCTCAACCACACTACTGAATATCTCGTGGCTGTCGTGTCCGTTCCTAGCGCCCTGCCCAGGAGATAGTCCTAGGTTGCTCAATAGAGCCTTTGCACCCTCTCTTGCCTCAGGAGTAGTGAGGCCCAGGTCATGAGCCTCAGGAGCCCTCAGAGAGGCCCATAAGGCATCGTCAGCAGAAGCGAGGGGAGCGACCCTCTTGATAGCCTCACGCTCATCTCTCGTTTTAAGGCTTTCGAGCCTAAAGCGCCTACCTCCGTAGTGGCCTCGGAGTTCCTCAGGAATGCGGCGGTAATAGTAGAACAGGCCACTTGAGCGGCGCTGAAGGTAGCTGACAGTCACCTTGAGGAATCCAACATCAAGTATGATTTTCGGCACTCTGTATGACCTCGTGTATCACCACGAGCGCCCCATGAGTAGCCCTAAGATGCTGAACCTGAATGGAAAACCAAGAAAGTCTTGGTGCCCCTGGCCGGGATCGAACCAGCACTCCTTGCGGAACTCGATTTTGAGTCGAGCGCGTCTACCAATTCCGCCACAGGGGCAAGGACCCGCGACGTACCATGGGCGGCGAAGGTTGGTCAATGCAAGAGATGTGAAGGGAAGCCGCAAGGCTAAACCCTCGCAATTCCGAGCGCCTTGTGCTCAAAGGGGCGCGGGGCAAAGGCCCCGATCCGGATCTGAACCTGTCGGAACCTTAATGCTTAGACGCCTCTATGACTGGACCCTGTCCCTCGCGGCCCGACCCTCGGCCCCTTACGCGCTGGCTCTGGTCTCCTTCTCGGAAAGCTCGTTCTTTCCGGTTCCGCCGGATGTGATGCTCGTGCCGATGATGCTGGCGCGGCCCGACAAGGCCTGGTCGTATGCCCTGATCTGCACAATCGCTTCCGTGCTGGGCGGCATCCTGGGATATTTCATCGGATTGGGGCTCTACGATTCCATCGGAGCCTGGCTGTTCCAGCTCTATGGCCTCACCGAGGGAGCCGAGACGTTCCGGCACGCCTATGCCGAGTACGGCCATTGGGTGATCCTGCTCAAGGGCCTGACGCCGATCCCCTACAAGCTCGTGACCATCACCTCGGGCTTTGCGGGCTATCACCTGGGCTGGTTCATCGCGCTGTCGATCCTGACCCGCGGCGCCCGCTTCTTCCTTATCGCTCTCCTGATGAGCAAGTTCGGGCCACGGATCAAATCGGTCATCGACAACAATTTCAATCTGGTGGCGGCTCTGGCCATCGCGGCCTTCGTTGGCGGCTTCGTGGCCTTCCGCTATCTGTTCTAGCGCATCGTGCGGCCCGCTGGGTCCGCGCCGAACGATGCGCCAACCAAGAGGAAGCATCGACTAGATCCCAAAAGTGGTGTCCACTTTTGGGGCCGATGCCAGAGGGAAGGATCATGCAGATCAGCCTCACCATGCGGCAGGCCGCTCTGGCCGTGGCCCTGGGAGCTGCGGCCACGGTCGGCGGCGCGCTCGTCTTCGAGCATGTCTTCGGCTATGTGCCGTGCAAGCTCTGCCTGATCCAGCGCAATCCTTATTACATCGCCATTCCGCTCGGCCTCCTGGCCGCGCTCTTGCCGCCGCGCTATGCGCGCGCCGGACTCTGGTGTCTGGCGCTGATCTTCGTCGTCAGCGCAGGGCTCGGGGCCTATCATTCCGGCGTGGAATGGGGCTTCTTTGCCGGGCCGAGCGATTGCGGCGGCGGATCGGGCGCAGGCACGGGCAATGTGGGCGATTTCCTGAACCAGTTGCAGAGCACCCGCGTGGTCAGCTGCACGGAAGCCGCCTGGCGCTTCCTCGGCCTGTCGCTGGCGGGATGGAATGTGCTGATCTCGCTCGCTCTTGCCGCCTTCGCGGCCCGCAAGGGTATTTACCTCGGCCGGTGAGGCTTGCGTCCGCGCCGACACCCCCGTTAGCCTTCGCTCAAACAGGTCGGGGACATTTCATGAGTATTCAGGCTCTCAAGGACGAGGTCGCGCGACAGTTCGGGACGCCCGCCGTGGTGATCGATCTCGACGTGGTCGAGCGCAACATCGCCCGGGTGCAGGCCCTGTGCGATGCGGCCAGGATCGCCAATCGCCCTCACATCAAGACGCATAAGAGCCCGGTCATCGCCGCCATGCAACGTGATGCGGGCGCCCGTGGCATCACCTGCCAGAAGCTGGGCGAAGCCGAGATCATGGCCGAGAGCGGCCATGACGACATGCTCATCGCCTACAACATCCTCGGCGAGGAGAAGCTGAATCGCCTCGGCCGATTGCTGACCCAAACCAGGGTCACCGTGGCGGCCGACAACCCCGTCGTCGTCGCAGGCCTGCCGCAGGCTGCAGCCATGGCCGGACGCGATCTCGATGTGGTCGTGGAGTGCGATACGGGACGCAAACGGGCAGGCGTCGAGACGGTGGCGGAAGCCGTGGCGCTGGCCCGGGATATCGCGTCCCGTCCTGGGCTCTCGTTCGCGGGCTTCATGCTGTATCCGCCGGAGAACGCTGTGGACGAGACGCAGGCCTTCCTCGATGCGGCCATTGCCGGCGTCCGTGAGCTTGGTCTTGAGCCGCGCATCGTGTCGACGGGTGGCACCCCCAACCTGCGCAACCTGGGCAAGATCAAGGGCGCCACCGAGCACCGGGCCGGGACCTCGGTGTTCAACGACCGCATGATGCTGGCGGCCGGCGTCGCGCAGCTGGAGGATTGCGCGCTCACGGTCTATGCGACGGTGGTCAGCCGTGCCGGTCCCGAGCGAGGAATCCTCGATTCCGGCTCGAAGACATTGACCTATGACATGGGCGGCCTCGAGGGGCACGGCCTCATCCTCGAGCATCCGCAGGCCAAGATCGCCCGCTTCGCAGAGGAGCACGGGTTTCTCGACCTGTCCGCCTGCAACGATCGTCCTCAGATCGGCGATGTGGTGCGTATCGTGCCGAACCATGTCTGTGTGGTAGTGAACATGGTGGATCAACTGGTCGCCGTGCGGGGAGACAGCATCGTCGGCGAATTGCCTGTCGCGGCCCGGGGCCGTCTGACCTGAGCGGTTCGCCTGATATGGCGCGTGCGCTGAGCGGGAGAGGCAGGCTTGCGGGGATCGCTGGAGGGGGCCTTAAGGCTCCAGTTCGCTGTCCCAGTAGAGATAGTCCATCCAGCTGTCGTGGAGGTAGTTCGGCGGGAAGAGGCGGCCGTTGGAGTGAAGGTCGTGGACGGTCGGGGCGAAGGGGCTCTGCCGGGGCCACATTTCCACCTCGCGGGGCAGTTTGTCTCCTTTGCGGAGATTGCAGGGCGCGCAGGCGGCGACGACGTTTTCCCAAGTGGTTTGTCCGCCCTTGGACCGGGGGATGACGTGATCGAAGGTGAGGTCCTCGCGGTCTCCGCAATATTGGCAGCTGAAGCGGTCGCGCAGGAAGACGTTGAAGCGGGTGAAAGCCGGGTGACGGGACGGTTTGACGTAGGTTTTGAGCGATATGACCGAGGGGAGGCGGATCTCGAAGGTCGGACTTCGCACGACCTTGTCATATTCCGAGACGATGTTGACCCTGTCCAGGAACACCGCCTTGATCGCATCCTGCCAGCACCAGATGGACAAGGGGTAGTAGCTCAAAGGCCGGTAATCGGCATTGAGGACGAGGGCCGGGCAGGCCTCCGGTCGCACAACAGGCTGGACGTGTATCGTCACCTCACCTCCTCAGAGCATCGGCTCCAAAAGTGGACATCACTTTTGGGACCTAGCCGATGCTCTTCTTCTTGGCTGGCGCATCGTCGGACCCGGAAAACCGGAACCACTTTTCCGAGCGATGCGCAGGACAAGAGAAGCGTCGTATCCCGTCGGATTAGACTATAGGCAGTATGACACTGTTGTGAAGATCCGGGGTCATACGTTTGTGACGCACCCACAGGAAGTGCAAGGTGGGCAAATCAGAACTGATTCCAGCGACTTGGGTGTTTCGATGAACCTCCTCCAGCAGGGCCTGGCCTGGATCGAGCCGGCCATTGTGACTTATGGGGTGTGGGCTCTTCTCGTCATCCTTTACTTCGAGTCCTTCGGAGCGCCGCTGCCCGGTGAGAGCGCCCTGATCGCCGCGTCTCTCCTGGCGACCCGCGGCGATCTCGAGATCGGCCACGTCTTCCTGGCGGCCTGGCTCGGGGCCGTGCTCGGTGACAGTACCGGCTATCTCATTGGCCGGTTCGGCGGCCGGCCGCTCCTGAACAGGTTCGGTTCTGCCGTGAAGCTGACGCCGGAACGGTTGTCCAGCCTTGAGAACGCGGCGAAGACCAAGGGGTTCTTCATGGTTCTCACGGCGCGTTTCATCGTCGTGCTGCGGCAGCTCAACGGCCTCGTCGCCGGCTCGGTCGGGATGCCCTGGCATCATTTCGTCGTGGCGAATGCCCTTGGGGCAATGCTCTGGGCCGGGCTGTGGAGCCTTGGGCCCTACTTCTTCACCGACGCCTTCAAACGCTTGGTTTGAGGTCTGAGCGTCCGTCGTTAGCGCATCGTGCGGAAAAGTGGATCCGGTTTTCCGCTCAAAACGATGCGCCAGCCCAGAGAAGGAGCATCGGATTTGAT
>KI912024.1:11771-11925 GCA_000517005.1 Microvirga lupini | reverse complement strand
TCTTCGGCAACTGGAACAGCGCCTTTGTTCGCTTCTCGCGCTGGTCCAAGAGCGGCGTCTGGGATCGGCTTTTTGCCGCCATGGCGGATGAGCCCGACTTCGAATACGTCATGATCGACTCAACCATTGTCCGGGCGCACCAGCATGCGGCGGG
>KI912024.1:8713-11671 GCA_000517005.1 Microvirga lupini | reverse complement strand
TCCGAAGGTACTGGCGAGGATTTACGAAATCATCGCCCCTTCTGGCATCCGCACGGAGAATGGTGATGGAAATGGTGGGGAGCGATGGACGGATACCGAGCTTAGGATCAAGGTCGACCGCCTTGCCGACCAGCATGAGAGCCTGCAGAGGGAGCTCGCGGAGATGCGGCCGGAACTGTCGAAGATCGCAAGAGAGCTACGGCTGCGGGTGAGTCGAGCTTCAGGAAAATATCCACGGGATCACGATTGTTGATTGCTATGATGCCATGGCCCGATGTGGTTGGAATGGCCTTGGCAGGTTCGCTCACGGTAGTCTCAGCCTCCTCTACGACTCGCGGAAGGCCCTCGACATGCTGTCCTTCAGCGGCTGCACCAGGTATTCCAGGAAGGTGCGCTCCGCTGTGGTGATGTAGACCTCCGCCGGCATTCCTGGGGTTGGGGCGAAGTGCTCGATCGCGCTAGCTTCCGCATCGTCGAGCTCCACCCGGACCACGTAGATGTCGTTGCGGATGCCGGGGGTCTTGTCGTCAGGCAGAGCGTCGGCGGAGACGTACACCACCTTGCCGTCGACCATGGGCGTGGTGCGTTGGCTCAGTGCTGAGAGCCGGACAGTGGCGGCCTGCCCCGTGCGTACGTCATCGATATCCTGCGGGCGCACCCGGGCCTCGACCACCAGGGAATCACGAACGGGCACGATCTCCATGATGCTCTTGCCCGGCTCGATGACGCCGCCGGCGGTGTGGTAGCGCATCTTCACCACCACGCCCTTTACCGGAGCGGCGATGGTGCCTCGCACGACGATGCGTGACGCTGCGCGCATGCGCTCGCGCACGTCATTGAGCTCGGCCTGCACCTCCTGCAGTTGCTCGGCGGCGGCCTTCTTGGACGCATTGCGCAAGCCCAGGAGTTGCTCGTGGATGCGCGCGATCCTTTCGCGTGAGTCGCCAATCTCGCCGACCAGCCGGCCCGTCTCGCCCTGCAGGCTTGCTTGGGCACGCTGAAGGGCAAGGACCTCTGGCTTGCGCACCATGCCGCCCTTAAGCAGCGCCGACTTGGTCTCCAACTCCTCCTCAATGATCTTGAGCTGGCGCCCAACTGCATCAAGCTGGGTGCACCCGCCCTTAATGCGTTCCTCCAAGGCATCAATGCCGGACCGAAGCGTGGCGGCCTCGCTGCGAAGGTTGCTGCGCCGGGCCTCGAACGCGAGGCGTTGCGCGGCGAGGATCTCTGACAGGTCACGGTCTGCCAGTCCCGCATTGACCAGGTCTGCCGGAAAAGCGAAGCGGTCCTCGTCGCGGGCCTCGGCGGCGAGGCGCGCCTCCATGGCGGCCAGCCGCGCTTGGCGTAACACCAGCCGACGTAGCTCTGCTTCCGGCGCTGTCTCGTCAAGCCGGATCAGAGCCTGCCCCTGCTCGACCGTGTCACCCTCACGCACCAGGATCTCCTTGATAACACCGCCCTCCAGGTGCTGCACTGTCTTGTTCTGGCCTGTGGTCACGAAGACGCCGTTGGCCACGACCGCGCCCGCGATGGGAGCCGTGCCACTCCAGAACCCGAAGCCACCCAGGGTGACTGCGATCACTGCGAACCCGTAGAGGGTGGGGCCCTTCGTACTGCGCGGCACGTCGGCGTACCATTCCTTGCTGCCCTTCGCCTTGGCCGTCATATCACCGCCTCCGATCTCACGCATCTAAGCCGCTGTCCGTCCTGCCAGGATGGGTAGGATCTCGTCACGGAGCCCGAATGCCTGCACCGAGCCGTCCTTCATGATCATGATCTTGTCCACGCTCTTGAGCAGGGCTGGACGCTGAGTGATCGCCACCACCGTAATTCTGCGCTCCTTCACACGTCGCAGGGCCTGAGCCAGCGCCACCTCACCGGGGTTGTCGAGGTTGGAGTTCGGCTCGTCGAGCACGACGAGGCGAGGATTGCCGAAGAAGGCGCGGGCCAAGCCGATGCGTTGCTTCTGGCCACCCGAAAGCGGACTGCCGTCCATTGCCACCACCGTCTCGTAGCCTTGTGCGAACTGGGAGATCATCTCATGCACGTCGGCCGTCGCGGCGGCCTCGAAGACCTCATCGTCCGTGGCGTCGGCGCGCATCCGGGCGATGTTGGCCTTGATCGTGCCAGGGAAGAGTTGCACGTCCTGGGGCAGGTAGCCGACGCTTTCGCCAAATTGGCGCGGATCCCAGTTGCGCAGATCCATGGAGTCCAATCGCACCGCGCCTGCTGTCGGGGTGATCGAGCCGACCAGCATCTTGCCCAGCGTCGACTTGCCGGTCCCCGAGGCGCCGACTACGGCCAGTGACTCGCCTGGTTCGAGGGTGAAGTTGATGCCGTTGAGAATCACCTTCTTGTTCGGCGGCGGCACGTACAGCACGCGCTCGACGGAGAGTCGACCTTCGGGCTGCGGCAGCCGCAGACGCTCCAGGTTGAGGGGCGAGTTGACGAGCAGGCCACGGATTCGCCCGTAGGCGGCTCGCGCGCCGATGAAGTTGCGCCAACCCTCGATGGTGCCCTCCACAGGGGCGAGTGCACGTCCCGCCACGATAGAAGACGCGATGACCATGCCGCCGGTAAGCTCGTGGTTGAGCGAGAGCCAGGCGCCCCAGCCCAGGATGCAGACCTGCGTGCCAAGACGGACGATCTTCGACAGAGCCGACATCATGATGTTGCGATCCTGCGCGGTCACCTGCGCCTTGAGGGACTCTGCAGTCTCCTTGCCCCAGATGATCACGCTCTCGGGGATCATGCCCATGGCGTTGATCACCTGCGCATTGCGGGCCATTGCGTCTGCCTGCAGATTCGCCCGCGAGGAGTAGGCGCTGGCAGCGGAGAACGGTGCATGGGTGATACGCTGATTCACATAGGCCACTAGCAAGAGCAGGACGCCTGTGGTTGATACAATAAGCCCGAGGTCCGGGTGGATCAGGAACACCACGAGCAGGTAAACGGGGT
>KI912024.1:5339-8613 GCA_000517005.1 Microvirga lupini | reverse complement strand
ACCCCCAGAGGCAGAGAAAAGCCAGATCGCCAAAGCTCTGGCATCCTTTTCGGCCGTTGCGGGAGTGACTTTTACGGTCAGCGACTCTCCTGACGCAGATTGGCTATTTGGCATGTACGACATAGTCGGCGCTGAAGGCTATGCGGATACCCCGTTTACCAAGATCGCTGACGGCGCGCGTCAATTCCAGCAAGAAATCGTGCTCGATGCCACGTGGTCGACTCGTCCAAACGGCTACTTGCACGCACTCCACGAGATTGGGCACGCGCTGGGATTGAAGCACCCGTTTGAGGGAGAAACTCTTCTGAACCCGGACGAGGACAATACAAACAATACGGTCATGTCATACACCGATACCGCGGTCACTTACACTCTCAAGACCTATGACATCATCGCCCTACAGAGCATCTACGGCCCGGCGAAAGCTCGACTCGGGAACAATTCTTACAAGTTTGGCAATGATGAAATTATCTGGGACGGCGGAGGAGCCGACACGATCACGGCCGCACATTTGCGCGAAAAGATCGTCCTGGACCTGGCCGGCGGTGCTCATAATTACATCAGGAAAAAATCCGCCTCTATCCTGGACCCGGATCAAATCTGGCTAGGACACTTCACGCAAATCGAAAACGCGATTGGCGGATCCGGTAATGACGCAATCTCCGGCAATGAGATCAACAACTCGACCCGCGGCGGAAAGGGCAATGACCGGATTAATGGGCGCGACGGGAATGATACTCTCAGAGGAGAGACTGGTGCTGACACCCTCGTTGGTGGATCTGGCGCCGATCGGCTGTTTGGCGGCAAGGATCCGAGCAAGGACGTTTTCGTGTTCCGCGCGGCTGACGAGCTCGGGACGCCCGATCGCCATGATGCCGTGTTCGATTTCACCAAGCTCGATCGCCTGGACTTCAGGGCCTTCGACGCCGACCTGACGGCCGCCGGCCAGCAGAAGCTGGACTTCATCGGCAGTTTCAAGACCGATCGCGCCTGGCAGGAAGCGGGAACGGCCTATTACAATACCCGAACCGACATGCTGGTTTTCGAGACCGATGGTGACGGCATTGCCGATCACTGGCTGACAGTGAAGGGCGTGAGCACCCTTAAAGACGCATACTTCATCCTCTGATCAGAACTTCGAAGCCTAGCCCCTAGAAAGGAAAGGGCCGCAAGAAACTCCGCGGCCCTATTTACACACTACCTAACGACTTGCGTCAGGTTGGGCCTAGTTCTTGATGTCGATGAATTCTGCCAGCGGGTGCTGATAGCCAGGAACGACCTGGCCTTTCACGACAACCTGACACATCGCTGCAGGTGAGCTACACTGCCGGATCAGTTGCTTTCTCACATCGCTAGGCACGCGCTCCGTTCCGATCCATTGCGGCGTGGGATCGCCCGGAGCCTCATATAGGACGGCATAGTCCGCGAGATGGGTCTGTTGGAGACTGGCCTCTACCTGAAACCCTTTTCCTACCATGCTGCTCTTTTCCACTTTTAGATCGATGAGAGCCATTGGCCTGTAGGAAAAGGGCGCTTTTCCCCGATGCGGGTTCGGCAACTTTGGGACAACGAACATCAAGCCGAGCAGCCCGACAAATGCGAACACTGCGACTTTGTCGATCTCGAAGCGCTTCACCGGTCGAACTCCTTCCCGCCTGTCGACCAAAGATACAGCGACCGCATGTATGGAAGGCGGCCGTAGATTTTACCGTTCTCCCCCTTTGCGATACCGCCCATGACGCCCACGCGGCAGAGCAGGTTCACCTGGCCGAACTCTCGGAGGCAGATGGCGTCCGCACTGTCGATGAATTTCGTCTTTTCACGACGATTAGTAATGATTGTCACGCCCTCCGGAATGGCTCCGATCGGCTGAATGACGAAAATTGTAAGGAACTGGGAGGCGATGGCAATGGCGACGGCCACAATCCCGGCCACGATGAGTGAGATCTTCATTGGCCGCATCCAATCATTCGGCCGGTCGGGGTAATGGTGCAGCGATTGCCCTCGGAGTCGACAGTATGCGAGCCCGAGCTGTCGCTCCAACTCCTGATCGAGTAGGAATTCCCTTCGGAGTCAGAGCTCCCGACCTCCGTTCCACCTCCCGGTAGATCTCGCACTCGAGTATCAACACTGTAGGTGTTTCCCATGGTGTCGTAACTGCGGACAGTCGTGTTACCGCGTGAATCGGTATAGCTGTCAGTGCAGACCCGGTATGGATACTCGCCAAAGCATTCAGCGCGGGCGCCAATGCTCGACGCCAGCAAAACTGCTAGCGCAAAATAGCTTGATTTCATGATGTCTCAGCCCCCAGAAGAGAGGCTTTGTATATTGATTTTTTGAACCCGCAACAATCCTCTGTTTCTGGTCGAACATCGTCACCTCACTCATCGGCGGCCCGACGCCTGCAATCTTTCTTTGATTTGGCCAACTGCCCGTTCAGGCGGCGAAGCATGGCGCGAAGATGGGTTCGGATCTGCTCCGCCAGCTGATCTGCACCCTCCTGGGTGCCCCCGCTTTTTCCGCCGCTAGACCGACGACCGTCTGTCACGTTGATTTGGCCCCCACTCGCCATCCGGGTTCCCATAGAACGGCCAAGCTTGCGGTGTGCTATCACACTGGATGTAAAAGAAAAGGACCGCGCTGGACACTTTGCAAGCAAATGCGACGTTTCGAAGTATTTGAGACAAACCGCAGCCTGTCACTGCGGCCGTCCGCAGAGGATGAGCGAGACTCAGAAAAGTGCATTCTCAATGTTCACAACAGCCCGTTTCAGCGGGTGAGGCCGGGTTTTTGAAATGAGATCAGGCTCCGGAAACACCTATCCAATTGCTCCCTTCATTAGCTCAGCTCTATAAGGCCCGTTCAGCGAAATCGGAAGCCGCGGCTTGGCGAGGAAACCTTGGCGACTGGCCTGTTGTGCTGTGCCTCAGGAGGACGGCACGGGCAGCAATCGAGCGAAGATCTGGCGGATCTTGCCGTAGCACTCGCAGGCGATCGCTTCGAGACCAACCCGGTCCGCGATGATGATGCCCCCACGCTGCTGGATGATCAGGCCCGCGGTCTGAAACGTGCGCAGGACAGTGCTGACCGTGGAGCGTTGCACCCCCAGCAACTCGGCCAGATCCGCATGAGTCAGGGGCAGGAGGTCCTCATCCACCCGATCCCGGGTGTTCAGGATCCAGTTGCTGCAGCGGGCCTCGACCGTGTGGAGCGCATTGCAGGAGACGGTCTGAAAGGTCTGGGCCAGCAGCGCCTCGGAGTAGCTGAGAATGAG
>KI912024.1:1537-5239 GCA_000517005.1 Microvirga lupini | reverse complement strand
TGGGGCACCTAGAGGGATGCGATTTACGTGGCCTCTGCGTGCGGTCAGGCGCATAATCAGCAGCAGTTCGGCATTGGCCCCAGCTCGGCAGATCGCCATGCCCAAAACACTCAACAGATGCGAAGTGCTTGCTAAGATTGACCGGGACATCGCTGAAGGCGAACGGCACGTGGCTGAGCAGATTGCCCTGATCAAGTGGATGAGCGCGGAACGTCTTGATACGACCTTGGCTCAGAACTTGCTCTGTAATCTGGAACAAATCCTTGAGCATTGGCACGCCTACCGACGGTTGATCCTGGAGGCTAACCCGCAAGACCAAGCGCAAGATCTCTAATTCCATAAACGGCCTTCCGCGCAATTCGCGGACAATATTCTCGGGCATGGAGGCTTAGGGCTTTTGGCCCGTGGCCACGACGGCCGGCATCATTAGCTCGAATGCCCCGTTCCGCGCGTAAGCACCGACGGCTTGTCGCACCGCATCGCGGATGGCTATGAAAGCCTCCGGCGTCTGCGCCCGAAGCAAGGCGGCGGCGCGAACGGTCCCTTTCATGATCACCTCGAAGGGTCCGTCAGGCGATGCCACCCGCCAGACCAGTGGGACCTTAGTGACGGTTACAGAGCGGAAGCCCGCCACTTCGAGGCTACGCTCACATTGGGCGGGATCGCCGAACAGGAAGAAATTGGGTCCTGGCGGCAGGGGGACATCCATGCGCCCGTGAGATTGCACAGCACTGTAGATCATACCGAAGCCGATGCACTCCTGCGCCGGTGCCCAGGCGCTGAAGGCTACGCGGCCACCGCTGCGCAGCACGCGGAATGCTTCCCGGAGAAAGGTATCCGGGTCGGGAAAATGCGGCATCCCGAAGTTGCTGATGACGACATCGAAGGCGCCGTCCGGGAACGGGAGCGCGCCGGCATCGCCCTCGCGGAACTCGATGGTCGGATACTGCCGCCGCGCCAAGGCAAGCTGTGTATCCGAGAAATCGACCCCGACAGCCTCGGCGCCGCGCTCGACGGCCGCAGCCGCAGCATAGCCTGGCCCTGTCGCGACATCCAAGACCTGCGCGCCGTGCCTGACACCGGCGGCATCGAGAAGCGCCTCGACAGCTTGCGTCGTGAGGGGCGAGAGGTGATCGTGGTATCCGGTCACGACGTCCGGCGCTGACCAGCCTTGATGCTCAAAATCGCGAAACGAGGTATCCGGCTCCGTCATCGCAGCCTCCATCGGATCGGGGCATCTGAGAGCCTATCTTACTACAGTCCAAACAGGTGTGACGAGGACAGCTCCATAAAGGGGATTACGCGCAATTCGCAGCAGCCTGTTGAGCCTGCGTTATCGATCAAGCGCGCCGCGTGTGTGAACACACAAATTCCTGGCCCGCGCAGTGGCATAATGGTCCGCCTCAAGCGAGGAGGCTGTGATGCTTGCGGCCATACTCTGCCTACCACCCTGTCATTCCTGACAAGCGTCTGCGGGACGTAGGAATAAGGCAATGTTGCCGGGACTGACGCTGCGGCTGACGCGTCGAGCAGAGAGAGCTCCGGGGGCGCCGCCCTGCGTGGTGGAGACCGCCTGCCTGGGGCCGCTCGGGCAGTTGCGTGTCGGCATCCTCAACTGGTGCGTCGCGGCTCGCAACGCCGCGGCGGAGCAGCGGCTGCGCGGGCATGTCGTACTGTGGGATCTCCTGACACAGGCCGCGGGCGCGTCCGCCGTAATCGGCGCCTCCTACTCCGACTACTGGACGCTCTACGAGGAGTTCCGTCGGTATCGGCCGATTGAAATTCTCGAACTTGGTACGGGTCTGTCGACCATCGTGCTGGCGCAGGCCCTGCGCGAGAACGAGGCCGAAGGCGGACCAAAGGGCCACGTGACCTCCATGGAGGAGGATGAAGCCTGGGCCCAGACGGCGCTGGAGTGCCTGCCGGAAGAGCTCCGCGGCTCCGTTGAGATCCTGCACAGCCCCAAGGTCGATGGGTTCTACAAATGCTTCCGTGGTGTGCAGTACGAAAGTGTACCCGACCGGCCCTACGACTTTGTTTTCTCCGATGGGCCGGAGCGTCACTCTCCCGTCAATGGCGACAAGCTGTTCAACCTCGACCTGATCCAGATCGTCTGTCGCTCCGAACAACCGGTGCGGGCAGTCGTCGACGACCACTATTTGACATTCTACGTGCTGCAGAAAGTGTTTGGGCTCGAGAAGGCCCGCTACGACGCGGTGCGTCGGCTGTTGTTCGTCGGCCCGGTGACGAAGCGTGATGTCGGGCATCTCCGGAAAGAAAATTTTCTGCAGGACCTGCGGCTTCTGCGGCCGACAGTCCTTAAGCTGCGAATGAACCCAGATGAGTAGGGTGGAGATAGGGAGGCGTAGCCGCAATGATCGGCCGTATTCCTCTCCTGGTCAGAATGAAAAGGGCTGGCAGGCTTGTCGGTGTGCTCCTCGCCGTGGGGGCCTTGGCCGAACCGGCAATGGCCCAGGCGGGGTGCCGCCATGCGCCCAGGCCAGGGGTGGACTGGTCGGGCTGCTCCAAGGCTCGCCTCATGCTGCGGAACGAGGATCTGACTGGGGCAGTCCTCACCGGCGCTCTGCTGACCCTGAGCGATTTCACGGGCTCGAACATGGTGGGCGCGAAGCTCAACGAGACGCAGGTCAGCCGCACCCGGT
Source organism: Microvirga lupini (assembly GCA_000517005.1). Classification (GTDB taxonomy): domain Bacteria; phylum Pseudomonadota; class Alphaproteobacteria; order Rhizobiales; family Beijerinckiaceae; genus Microvirga; species Microvirga lupini. The sequence goes on along the minus strand of KI912024.1, from coordinate 2,576 downwards.
TTGAGGGCGCCATTCTCTCCCGGGCTGATTTTACCAAGGCAATCGGATGGCGGGTATATTTCGGCCAAGCCGTTCTGGAGCAGGCGGTGTTTCATTCGGCCGACATGAACCGCTCGAACTTTGCCCAGGTCAAAGCCGCCGGAGCAACGTTCAACAAAGCGGAATTGAACCGATCCGATTTCAGTGGCGCCGATCTGGCGGGCGCCGATCTGATGAAGGCCGAGTTGGTGCGGGCGGTATTTCAGAATACCGGGCTCACCGGTGTGGATTTCAGCTATGCCAACCTCTCGCGGGCCAATCTGAATGGGGCTCAGCTCAAGGGTGTGAACCTGACGCAGTCCTACCTCTACCTGACCCGGTTGAGCGGTGCCGACTTGAGCGGTGCGGTTGGTCTTACCCAAGCTCAAATCGACATTGCGTGTGGCACCACGGAGACCAAGCTGCCGACCGGCCTTGTCCAGCCATCAAGCTGGCCCTCTGCGGAAGAGGGCAATTAGAGCAACGGCAGTTCTGACTGAATCGTAGGCTTTTCGGCGTGGCGGCTTCGTGATTCACTCATCCTGGCCCTCTTTGGAGGAGATGAGCGATGACCAAGTCCTCCTCGCTGGATCTGCGGCGCCGGGTGGCGCGCTTTGTCGAGGCGGGGCATTCCTGCCATGAAGCTGCGCGCCATTTTGAGGTGTCGGTCGCTTTTGTGGTGCGGCTGATGGCAGCCTATCGGACCACCGGCAGCCTGGCCGCCCAACCAGAGGGCGGGTGGCGCTCCTCCAAGCTCGACCCGCATCGCGCGTTCCTGCTCCGGCGTATCGCCGAGACGGGCGACGTCACCATGCCGCAGCTTGCGGCTGAACTGGCGGCCCTTGGCACCAAGATCCTGCCCGCCTCGATCGCGCGCTGGTTCATTCGCCAAGGCTACAGCGTCAAAAAAAACGCTGCGGGCCAGCGAGCAAGGACGCTCCGACGTGCGCCAGGCGCGCGAGCACTGGCGCACGAAACGCCAGCCGCGCATGCGCCAGGAGCCGCACCGGCTCGTGTTTCG
>KI912024.1:1200-1437 GCA_000517005.1 Microvirga lupini | reverse complement strand
AGGGGCTGTGTTGCACGGATCGCCTGATGGACGTACTGAGCCCACCCTAGGCCTTTGCTTAAGCGATGCGGACGGACTTTGGGCGTCCAAGCTCAAGCATGCGGTTCAGGGCCTGAAGGGCGATGGCGACCTCCGTCGTGCGACGCCGGTCCGTCCGCGAGCGCAGTGCATCTCCGATCACTCGTTTAAGCCGGCCGATAGCTGACTCCACGAGGGCACGACGAGTGTAACCGGATG
>KI912024.1:0-1100 GCA_000517005.1 Microvirga lupini | reverse complement strand
GGGGGAATAAGGATGATCGGATCGATATTTCGGTATCAGCAGGAGTGGTTTTCAGCCTCCACCTTCTACCTTGCGCCTGAAAGGGCGAAGAGCAGGAGTGAGGCAAATGCCTAACCCGAGGTGGGAACGCATCGGGGGACCGATCCGGGGACTGCGGTTGCCTTTCGATGCGTGGGAGGCACTGCGCCGAGAGAACATCACGACCTTAGACCGCCTCCGAGCCATGGCTGACGACATCCACAGGCTGCCGGGCATTGGCTCCAAGACGGCGCGATTGATCCGCGAGGAACTGGCCCGTGTCACAGCCTCGAAAACCGCTCCTGATTAGCCCAGCCCGTCCTTGAACCGAAAGCTTTGAGACGACGCGTTGGCACCGGCTCGCGCGACAAAGATGCGGCTGGGGCGCATTTTTGCCGTTAATATTCGCTAGTAATTGATCGGACTCAGATAATCCTACGTCTGGTAATTAAGGTATAAGGGAGAAGATGTTATGCCTAAATCGCCAAATACAGCCCACATTGCTTATTCAGATGATGTATATTCAGTGATTAGGCATGTTTTGCATGCGATTGGCGACATAGATTACCAGTGTGAAGTCGAAATTCACAATGTTGATGAAAATTCATCGGATGAGGCGATCAAGCGATACGTCAAACAAAAGATCCGGTCCGCCTATCAGACGCGACGCCAGTCGTATATCGATCTGTTGCATACCCTTCGGATGCACCAGCAGCCCTAATGCCGTTGGTCTCAAGGATGATAACAACTACGCGCGCATGCGTGAGAAGATTGTCCGCGAATTGCGCGTAGTTGCTTTATGGAGCCGGACAAGGGTGCAATTCAGCATATTCGGAAAATGACCTCAAAGCTGCCCAACGCGACCGGCTAGAGAGCCAGTAAAAGGTTCCTCTCCAAGTTAGCCACCATGGCCAGTACTCCGTTCGGGATTTTAATCTGAGTTGCATGGGTGACCCAGGGCCCCCCATACTGTTCGGTGCCCTCGAGTGGGCTTTGAAGGCTGTCATGGTGTCCTCAGCGTCGAAGGCCGAGCATCACCGGAACTGGCTCCTGGCGGCCCTGGAACCGGAGGATCTGGCCTA
>KI912023.1:10736-12022 GCA_000517005.1 Microvirga lupini | reverse complement strand
GGCGTCCACCTCATCAAGGCGACTTGGGCCTGCTGTACGCGGGTGGTTTCCGCCCGGGCCTCAAGCGTTGCTCCACTTTCAGCATGTGCCAACCCCACCCCCGTCAGCTCTTGTTCTGATCCCATCTTGGACTTTGTGAACAACGGCGCGCCTGGCCTTGGCCTGCGCGGCGTGTCTGTTGTCTCTGAGCTTCTGCTCGGCTGCGCTCGAGCGCGGTTTCAATGGCCGAGCGGAGAGAGAGCGTCGTGCGGATCGTCATCTGAAAGGCACCGTCAACTTAACTGAGTAAAGGCCGTGTTCTGGCGTTTTCAGCTGTTCCCCGGCAGGTCTAAGCTATTGAAAATACGTGGCCTGCTCTGGACCTACATACCGGAAAGAGCAAGTAAGAGCGCTAAGTTGACGGTGCCCCCGCTGCAGTGGGCGGATCCGGCGAGGTGATACCTGAATAGTGCCAGGCACGGTAGAAGCGGGAGCAGGTGTGTTTCGGCGTGCAAACGCCGATTGACACCTGCCTCGCGTCCGCAGAGGCTGAACGCAGAGGCTGAACTATGCCAGTGCAGGATCTTAATCTCCGGAATCGCGCGAATGCCGGGCGGGAGTTCTCCGAGGCGGCGCGGCTCTCTCGGACTTCAGCCCACTGCCATTGAGGAAGCGAGCGCGGCAGTGACCGTCAACCCGAACACCGGACGCCCTTTTGCGGGTCTGGGCTGCGTCGAGCAGACCCTGCTCATTCCTCTTGCCGCACGCGCCCTTGCCCGGCGTCTTCTCCCTAACCGGGGCTTTGCCGATCCGGCTGCTGAGGCGATCGTCGCGCGCCTTGCTTACGACCTCAGCCCGTTCGAAGCCGATCGGGAGATGCTGCGGGGCTTGATCGAGCGCAGTCTGGTCCTGGACCAGCTCCTGCGTGACTTCCTCAACTGTCACCCAGACGCCCAAGTGCTCAGTCTCGGGTCCGGCCTGTCGACCCAGTTCGAGCGGCTTGATAACGGCCGGCTCCGCTGGATGGATATCGATCTCCCTGAGGTCGTGGAGTTGCGACGCACCCTCTTCCCGCCCCACCCGCGCAGACACCTCCTAAGCGCCTCAGTCACCGCGGCAGGCTGGACTTCCAGACTTGGAGATCTGCGTGGCCCGACTTTCGTGGTGGCCGAAGGTCTCTTGATGTATCTCGAGCGTGCACAGGTTCTTCAATTGGCGCGGGACCTCGCGGAGGTGCAAAGGGGCGGCCCGGCCGAGTTTGCCTACGACTACTACTGTGCCCAGATGGTAGGACACGCGTGGCTGAG
>KI912023.1:10093-10636 GCA_000517005.1 Microvirga lupini | reverse complement strand
CGCGTCCCTGCGCCAGCTCGGAGCTGAGTTCAAATGGGGACTGGCATGTCCGGAGGAGCTTTCGCTTGGTGAGCCGCGCTGGGATGTGATTGGAACCTACCCAGTAATGGAGCGGCTGGGTTGGCCATACGATATTCTCTGGTCGTGGTTTCGCTTGTTCACGGGCGTTCGGCCCTATGGCATCGCCCATTTGCGGCTCTTGGATGATGCCTCAGGAGCATGCGGGCGAGGGCTTGAAGGAAGCCCCGTGGCAACTGAGACGGGTCGGCGGCAGCCTGACCGACGAAGCGGATAGCATCAATGGCGATGGCCCGTGTTCCTGTGCTCAGCTCTTCACCCGAACATAGCTGCCTGGCGCATCTTCGATGGGAGTGAGCTTGCCCCCGCCGATCCTCCCGGGCCGGGACGAGCCTCCGATCTAATGCCTCGCTCCAGGCCTGCCAGTCCGGCCACCAGGAGCCCGGATGCTCCTCTGCGGCTTCAAGCCAGGTCTCGAGCTCTCCCACAGGCGGCCCACCGGTCCAGTACTGGTACCGGTTCCGG
>KI912023.1:9811-9993 GCA_000517005.1 Microvirga lupini | reverse complement strand
CTGATGTAGCAGCGCCGCAGATAGAAGCGGTGGTTGGCTGCGGGGATGCGCGTTGAGTCCGAGTTCCAGTACAGCAGGTCTAAAGGCAGCGGCGTCTGACCCTTCATGTAAACGTCAACGACGTAGGGCCAGATCAGATCGTTGGAGCGCAGCAGATTGAAGGCAGTGGTCATCTTGTGACT
>KI912023.1:8852-9711 GCA_000517005.1 Microvirga lupini | reverse complement strand
GCTCATGCCGCGGGCCCGGATGAAGTTCGCGGATCAGGTCCAAGTCAAAGCGGCGCGCGCGAGGCGCGTTGTTGCCCACTGGTTGTCCTGATCCCGTCTCATCGACCGGTGCGCCATCCCTCTCCGTCGACCTTCCTCCGCTCCAACCGCCCCACCGCCGCGCGCGCTTAGACGCGCGCGGCCGGAGCTCGGTCGATCCCGCCCCTGGCCATCAAAGCCCAGATGACGCGCGCCATCGTATTGGCCAAGGCCCCCCGCACCAGCATCGGCGGCTTGCGGGCCAGCATGCGCGACAGCCCCGAGCCGGCCGGAGCTCCGTGGCGAGCCACCCACCGTCAGACGCCGCTGGCGCCGCGGATCAGCACGCGCCGCAGCGTCCGCGCGCCCATCTTCGAGGTAGCGCCAAGCTTCTGCTTGCCGCCCGTGGAATGCGGCAAGGGCGTGAGCCCGACCCAGGTGGCACAGTCCCGTCCGCGCGTGAAGGTCTCAGCGGGTGGTGCGAGGGCCGCGAGGGCGGTGGCCGTGACGGGTCCCCCTCCGGGACGGGTCATCCGTCGCCGCGCCGTCTCATCCTCCTTGGCCCGCTGAGCAAGCGCGCGGGCGAGCCCAGCGATCCTGTCATCCAGCGCCTGCAGCCTTTCGATCAGGCCTTGACGGATGGGTCGGGCGAGCTCCGGGATCGGCTCGGCCCCGTCCGCGACAGCCCGTACCCGTTGCGGACCGTGAGCCGGGCCGTTCGCCACCACGATCCCGAACTCGGGCAGATGTCCGCGCAGGGCATTGATGATCTGGGTGCGCTGCGTCACGCGGAGATCGCGCGCCCGGAACACGACAGCGGCGGCTTGCGCCTGCTCGCTTT
>KI912023.1:2513-8752 GCA_000517005.1 Microvirga lupini | reverse complement strand
TTTTTGGACATGACACATGGGTCCGCATGGAATCCCGAGGCGGAGGTTTCTTAGGCCCGGAACGGTTTTGTCACGAGAACCAGTGACGCTTTGCACCAGTCTGCAGTAGGGCGGGGGATGCAGCCCATCTCCTATGCTCGCCGCCAGTTTCCACCCGAGCTCATCCGGCACGCGATCTGGCTTTGCCTGCGCTTCACGCTCAGCTACCGCGACGTCGACGAACTCCTCGCCGAACGTGGGCTCGACAGCTCCTATGAGACTGTCCAGCGATGGGTGCTCAAATTCGGACCTGCCTTCGCCCGAAACTTGCGTCGGCTGCGGCCTCGGCCCACCGGTACGTGGCACCTGGACGAGATGGTCGTCTCGATCCAGGGTCAGCGCACGTACCTGTGGCGGGCGGTTGATAGCGAAGGCGAGATCTGGACATACTCGTCCAAGCCAAGCGGGACAAAGCGGCTGCCCTGAAGCTGATGCGCAAACTGCTGAAGAAGCAAGGCTATGCTCCCAACGTGCTCGTCACTGACAAATTGCCGTCCTACGGAGCAGCTCGGCGGGAACTTGGGCTTGTCGCGTGCCATGAGCAGGATCTACGCAAGAACAACCGCGCGGGAAACTTTCATCAGGTGGTGCGACGACGAGAGCAGACGAGAGCAAAAGATGCTGGGCTTCAAGTCACCCGCTTCAGCGCAGCGGTTCCTCAGCATCCATGCCGCAGTTCGCAATGCCTTCAACCTCCAGCGCCACCTCATCTTCCGTCGTTCGCTGCGGCTCCTCAGGGCGGAGGCGGCGGAGCAGTGGCAAATAGCGACCGCAGCAGCATAACAAGACCAGACCGAGCCTGAACTGCGGCTCGGCTCAGGTTCCCGTGACAAGGCGAGGGAGGGGTCACTCCCTCCCGGCCCAGTTCAAGTATAGCCATTGAACGTTGCCGTTGGGCTGCCGATCAAAGTTTCGTCTAACAAGGTGGTTGCCACCTCATTCAAATCTGGGAACTGATGAGCGAGGTCACAGCAAGTGCCACAGAAACCCAAGCTGGCCGAACTTGTCGCCTTGTTTCTGTCACGCCCCCGGTGGCAATGCCGCCAGGCCAAGCTCCTTGAAGAGGCAGGCTCCAATGGTGCCACCATCACCAGAGTGGCACCCAGGATCAGACTGAAGGGCCGCAGGGAAAGGTTTTCGACAAGTAATCGACATCATCCCACCGCATGATCACCGAGGAGTGGGAGATGAGGAGGAGCAAGTGACGACAGATCTGAAAGGACTTGACCGCCGAACCCTCCTGACGAGCGCCGCGCTAGGCATCGGAGCCCTAGCCCTTCGGCCGAGAGCAGCATTCGCCGCCGGGCAAACCGTGACTCTCGCCGACATCGGCGTCGGCGATCCCAACGGGGATTGGTCGGGCTACACGAACGCGACAGGAAATAAGGTCAACGTCGTCGCAATTGGCAACGGTCCGTCGGCCGTCCTGAATCAGCTGATCGCCGGAGGCGGCCGCCAGACGTACGACGTCATCAACATCGTGGGCGGCATGCAGAAGCCGCTCGTTGATAACAAGTTGATCCTGCCGCTTGATGTCGGTCGGCTGAAGAATTGGCAGAACAACGAGTACATCGCGTCATACTTCAAGCCAGGCTCCAAGGGGTTCGACTTCATCGGATACGAGGGCAAGGTTTTCGGTGTTCCAACGGTTCTCCAGGGGGATTCCTTCGCGTATCTTCCGGAGAAGACGGGCGGCGATTTGAATTCCTACGGGGCACTTTTCGACCCGAAGTTCCGGGGCTATGTCGCGATCGAGGACAACTACACAACCGCAGGCCAGAAGGCAGCTCTCTATCTGAAATCCGCGGGTATGACCGACATCAAAGATCCTTCGGACATGACCAAGGAGGAGATTAGAAAGGTCGTCGACTTCCTGATCCAGAAGAAGAAAGAAGGGCAGTTTCGCGTTGTCTGGTCCAGCTTCGAGCAGGCGGTGAACCTTCTCGTGAACCAGGAAGTCTATGTGATGGACTGCTGGGAGCCGATGGTATTCGCGGCCAAGGCCAAGGGCGTTAACGCCATCTATGCCGTCCCAAAGGAAGGCTATCTGCTCTGGGCGATGGCCGCCTATCTCGTCGCCGGCAATCGCTCCCCCGAGAGGCTTGAGGCCTCTTATCAGCTCCTCGACTACATGCTGAGCCCCGAGTACGGCGCGATGATCACAAACCTGCGGGGCTACATGACGAATCCAGACGCTCCCAAGTTCGCCTCACAATCCGGCAAGTTCGATCCGGCGACTGCAAAAAAGATTGCCGACATTGATGCCGGGGTGAAGACCAAATTCCAGTCCGGCGGCACGTGGCAGGCCCGCTGGCCGACGAATATCGAGTCCTACGAGGAGGAATGGCAGCGCTTCAAGGCAGCGTAACGATCATCCGGATTTGGGATGAGCGCCGTGGTTAAGCGTCAGAATCTGGGGACGATGGCTCTGCTCGGAGGGCCTGTCCTCCTGTGTGCTCTCGCAATTGTTGTTCCGCTGGTATTGACGCTGATCATCAGCTTCTGGGAGCGCCAGATGATCGGAATGAGGCCGGGCGTCAGTCTGGCCTCATACGCCCTGTTTTTCGAAGGGGCGCGGTTCTCCGTTCTGAAGCGAAGCTTCTGGGTTGCGGCGAGCTCGACCGTTCTCATGCTGGCGCTCGCCTACCTTGTCGCCTACCTCGTGACATTCAAGCTCCCTCCAAACCGGACCCGGATCTTTCTCTTTCTTCTCTCGGTTCCGTTTCTCGTGAACTATGTCATCCGGACCTTTGCCTGGGCCTACCTTCTCGGGCGAACCGGACCCGTCAATCAACTCCTGCAGTGGACGGGGCTGACGAGCCAACCGGTCGATTGGCTGCTGTTCAGCGACTTCGCCGTCTATCTGGGGCTGGTCGCGGCGTACATGCCCTTTATGGTCTATCCCATTTGGCTATCGCTGAGTGCGATCGACCGGCGACTGATTGAGGCGAGCTGGGTGTTGGGCGAGCCTCCCCTCGGCACCTTCCTGCGGGTGGTCTTGCCCCTTTCTTTGCCTGGTGTCTTTGCCGCCGCTATCTTCGGCTTTGTGGGAGCGTTTGGCGAGGTGGCCGTCTCGCAAATCCTGGGCGGCGTCGGGTATCAACTCATGGGCAACGCCATCACGAGTTCCCTGGACGTTTTGAACTATCCGATGGCAGCTGCCATGTCGTCTGTTGTGGTCGGCTGCATGCTGGTCCTGCTCCTGCTCTGGTTGCGGTTGTTTGATCTGCGACTCTTCCTTGGCAAGATGCTGGGGCGATAACCATGAGGTCCCAGACCCACATTCTCGTCTGGCTTTGCCTCACAGCGGTTCTGGCTTTTCTGTATGTTCCGCTTCTGCCGCCACTGCTCCTGGCGCTTCAGGATCCCGCCACTGGACGGGCGACCTTGCAGAATTTTGGGACGATCCATTCCGATCCGACACTTGTTGGAGCGTTGATCAACTCCGTTGTTCTCGCGGCAATTGTCGGAGTGGCTGCCCCACTGCTGGGGCTAGCGGCCGCCCAAGCCGTTCGGAGCTTCGGAGTACCTCGCTTGATCGTCACAGTGATCCTGCTGCCGCTCTTCATTCCAGGTGTCAGCATGGGGGTGTCGACGAGTCTCTTCTTCAATCTCACCGGGATTGACCCCTCGCTGCTGACAATGGCCACAGTCCAGACGCTCTGGGCCCTTCCATTCGCCTTCTTGATTATTCTAACTGTGATGTCGGGCTTTGATACGCTGTATTTGGAGGCCGCCTATACCTGCGGGGCAAACCGTGCTCAGGCATTTTGGGAGGTTGAGCTTCCGCAGATTGCCTCGGGGATCAGTGGGGCGGCAACCTTCTCGGTCATCTTGTCCTTCAATGAGACAGTCCGGACAGCGGTTGTGCAGGGGGGCAACAACACGGTCCAGACGTTCATCTGGTCACGCTATCAGCAGGTTGGCCTCACCCCGAACATGTACGCTCTCATGAGCATCATCATCGCCGTCACACTGCTGCTGATCCTGGTGCTCGTTGCATTGGGACGCAACCGGCAATCGGCACCGTAAGCCAATGGAACGCAGACCATGCCTGAGATTCTCCTGACCGGCTTTCAGCCTTATGGCGGGCGTCAGCTCAATCCCTCCGCTGAAATCATCCGGGCTCTCGATGGAACCAAGATCGCCGGCTGCTCGGTTCGGGGCATGCTGCTTCCGGTCTCTTTCAAGGCTGCCCAACAGCCGCTCGAGGATGCAATCGCAGAGCATCGTCCGACTGTCGTGGTCTCCGCCGGGCTTTGGCCGGGCGAGCCCGTCATCCGGCTCGAGCGGGTTGCGGTCAACCGCGCCAGCTTTGAGATGCCTGACAATGACGGGCAGCGACCTCTCGACGAGAACGTGGATCCGGGGGGACCTGTGGCCCGAGCCGTCACGCTTCCTGTCGGAAAGATTATCCCTGCACTCCGCGCGAAGGGGATCCCGGCGAGAACCTCGGATACTGCCGGCACGTTTCTCTGCAACGCGACCTTGTTCCGGGCACTCGGCGCTTGCGAGCGGGCCGGAACTGGCGCCCGTTGCGGGTTCGTCCACCTGCCCTATCTCCCGCAACAGGTAGCCGAACTCCTCGACGAGCTCAGCAACGAAGGGCGTCTTGAGCTGCACCAACGAGCTGATTTGGCATCGATGTGCCTCGACATGATGCTCGATGCCGTCGGCACCATCCTGACTCTCTCACTCGATCCGAGCTAATCACCCAAGCAGGACGCAATGCCATCTTCTCCTCTTCTCCATGTCCGAGCTATTTGGAAACGGTTCGGCGATCGGGTCACAGCTGCAGGGGTCGACCTTGAGGTCGGGAACGGTGAGTTCTTCACGATGCTCGGGCCCAGTGGGTCCGGCAAGTCCACGGTCCTCCGGATGATCGCGGGGCTTGAGCAGCCTGACAGTGGCCGTATCCTCATCGACGGGCAGGATGTCACCCACCTCCCGCCCTGGCGGCGGGAGCTTGGAATGGTGTTCCAGCAATACGCCAACTTCCCCCATATGACGGTGGCCCAGAATGTCGGTTACGGCCTGCGGCGCAGGAACCTCGACCGAGATGCAGTTCGCAAACGGGTCTCCTATTTGCTTGACCTCGTGAGCTTGCCCGGCTTCGAGGAGCGCCCGGTGACGCGGCTCTCGGGTGGTGAGCAGCAGCGTGTCGCGATTGCGCGTGCCCTCGCCCCTCGGCCTCGACTGCTCTTGCTCGATGAACCCCTCTCGGCCCTCGACGAGAAGATCCGCCGCGAGATGCAGGCGCAATTGAAGGACATTCAGAAGGTGACCGGAACAACCTTCGTCTATGTAACCCACGACCAGGAGGAGGCTCTGACGATGAGTGACAGGGTGGCGGTGCTCAATTGGGGCCACCTTGTTCAGGTTGACGAACCACATGCACTCTTCCGCCGGCCAAAGACGAAGTTCGTCGCAGGTTTCTTTCGAGGCAGCAATGTTGTGGAGGGACGTCTTTCCAGCCACAGTGGCAGCAACGTTTTTAAATGCTCCTCATTCCAAGCCGTGCTCCCGAACCCACTGACCCAGCCAGCGAGTCCGGCTGCAATCGCAATTCGAGCGGAAGATCTCCGCATCAACAGCCAGCCCAATCCTGCTGATATCACGTTCGATGCCACCTTGGAGCGGATGACCTATCGGGGTGTCTATACGGATTTTCAGCTGAGACTTGCTGACGGGCAGGTTATTATCGCGTCGGCCACATCGGGGCCGGAGATCCCTGTCGGGCAAGTGGTCCGAGTCGCAGTGCGTGCCGAGGCGATCGTGCCACTCCACGCTGAGCCAAGCTAATGATCTTCACGAAAAAGGTGTAACATCGGGCTGAGCAGATCATCGTGAGGTGATGCACGATGGACAGCAGCATATGGCGGCCGACACACTGGACGCCGGAGCAGTTGGAGGGGCATCGTCAAGTTGAACAATCAAGGGCTGTTTCGAGGTTGTCACATCCAGCCGCCTTGTTGCATGGATGGGGTTTGGTAACCGAGGCGGGGTAGCATAGAGGCCTGTTTGGTGTCCGAGCAAAGATCCCTGTCATGCCGTTCAAGGCTCATGCCGCTCGCCGGCATCGCATTCCCAAGCAGCGATATCGGGTGACGAATTGGGCCGAGTACGACGCCAGTCTGCGTCAGAGGGGCAGTCTCACCGTTTGGTTCTCGGAGGAAGCGATTGCCTCCTGGCGGGCCGAG
>KI912023.1:2076-2413 GCA_000517005.1 Microvirga lupini | reverse complement strand
GGTGTTGTCACGTTAACTGACATCGGGCGCGTTGCGGCGAAGTCGATTGTCTGACGGGCTCATGCAGTGACACTGGCGACAGATTTCCATTCCGCCATGGCGTTGAGGCGGTGAAGACGGGTAGCAAGGGCAGAGCGGTGGGAGCGGGACGGAACGAAGAGATTGCGGATGGCCGAGAACACGCTGACGAACCGCTGCAGGCCTCCTGGTGATCGACAGCCCTGCATCGCCCGTTCTCGCCGGCGCAGGGGTAGATGCGAATTCTCCGCCCGGTTATTAAGTCCTTTGTGCGAGCGGTGCTCGACTGCTGGCATGATCTGACGCTGAGCAGCCGCGG
>KI912023.1:0-1976 GCA_000517005.1 Microvirga lupini | reverse complement strand
CGGCGATGATCTCAGGCGGAAAGCGGTGGCGTTTGTAGCTGACGGGCTTGCTCATGCCGGCCCGTCTACACGGCTCGTGGTCAGGACCGAGTTAACGTGACAACACCGTCCTCGCCGCGGGAGCGGCGGGAGTGTTCGCCGGCATGGGCTCCCTGCCCCGCAGGCGTGGAGAAATCGCGCGACGATTGAGCGCCTGATCTCCCGCCTAGGCCCGGACTTAGTGCCGGTGAGGATGCGGGTGCTGCTGGTAGTGTTGCCGCAGCAGGTCCTTGCCGTAATCGTTGCCGTTCGGGGTGCGCACCACGCTGTGGATGTGCTGGCGCGTGGGCTTTCCCCGCTCCACGCCCGGCATGTTGATCGGCGGCTGGTGATCGAACTCGATCAGCACGACTGGGCTCTGAACCCGATAGTAGAAGACGCTGTACGGCTTCGTCTCGCCGATCCAGGCGAAATGCGTGGCATCGAGATGCTGGCGCACCTCGTCCATCTTCACCTTCGCATGGCCGTCGCGCAGGTTGCCCACGTGTTCCTGAATCAGGTCGAGCAGGGACTCCCTCTGGGCAGGAGACAGATCCGTGGCGCGAATGCCGGCAGTGTCGAGGACCACGTTGTCCTTGAACGCCTCGGCGAGATTGTTCTGGCCCTGCTTGGCGGTGCGGATCATCGCCTTGGCCCGCTGCGCCTCATCGAGCGCATTGATCAGGGCAAGCCCCTTGTTCTGCTCGCTCTGGAGCACGGCGGTGCCCTTGTACTTGCCCGCCGTCGCGGTGACCGGCTCCGAGCCCATGAAGGTCGGTGTCATCACCACCTGATCGCCCAGGACGAAGTAGTTGATCACCAGATGGTGCCCGTCGAGCTGCCAGCCCCACGGCTCGGTGGCGTGCGGCTCGCCCATGAGGGTGAGCCAGTAGCGCCCCTCGCCGTATTGCTCGAAGTCGTTGCCGTTGAGCTCTCCGAGGGTGTGGTTCAGCCGCATGATGTTCTGCGACTGCTGCAGCCCCTTGGCGCTGAGCGAGGACCTCAGGAGATCGAGAGCCGCCCGGCGCTGGGCCTCGCTCATCTCGGCCAGGCTGACGCCCTGGCGCACGTAGAAATGCGGGTTCATCCACTTGCGCCACTCCTCGTCCTCCACCGGGAACAGGGTCTTGGCGCGCTGCTCCGGGGAGAGGGAGGCCAGGAACGCCGCAGCCGCCTGCCGCACAGGCTCGGTGGAGACGCCGGTCGAGCGGAGGGCGAACAGGCTGGGAATGATCTGGCCATTCGTGGTGATGCCCTTGAACGGTTCTGCCAGGCCTCGTGCCTCCGCCTCCTGCGACATCCTTCGAAACCGCTCGGTTTGTTCCGCCGGGGGGCCCTGGGATTGAGCCGATGGGCTGCCCGTTGTGACAAGAGAGAGGAGAAGCCCGAGCACGGCAGGCTTGGTCGACATGCAGGATGCACGTGAGGGTTTCATGAGCTCTCGATCTCCTGACACTGCACAAGGGTGCGGCAACGCAGACGATCGGGCAAATGAACAATTGGTGAGGCTCAGGAGCCGTCCGGCGCTATCTGCACCACCCTCTCAGCGTCGTGCAGCGCCTCATCTCCTAGGTCTCGTACGCTTGGATCCGGTTAAACTCTGTAGCGCTCTCATACTTGAGGAGCACACCCTGGGATGAATACAGCGGTTTGTCGAGGCGACAGACCTGATGAGTGACGACTTCCTACCAGAAACACGCTCTAGTCAAAGAAGCCTCACTGAGACACTTCCGGCTGCGATAGCAATAATCGATGGATCTGTCGCAACAATTTGTTTCAGAGTTTCAGCTACTGTTCCCTCATCTCGCGGGCGGACGGTAGCGTGTTCAAGGGCAGGCATTTTGATCGATCCGTGATCCTGCTCTGCATTCGGTGGTATCTGGCCTACAATCTGAGTCTGAGAAACCTGGAGGAGATGATGGCTGAGCGCGGCATCTCGGTCGACCACGCGCCCATTC
>KI912022.1:22836-24405 GCA_000517005.1 Microvirga lupini | reverse complement strand
CCAAATCGGATTTTCGAAGTTCCCCTTTCCTGAACTCCATGACCTATGACGAGCACGCGTTCCCGAGTGCTACAAAGGCTCTCGCGACCTTTCAGGCTGGCCAGCGCAATATCCTGACGCGGGATCAGTCGGCGCTCTTTGCCGAGCGCCTCAAGCTTCCCCGACTGGGCGGCGGGCAACTACGCCAAGATCTACGAGCGCAACCCCCGTGGCAATTCACGGCTCGGCATTCCTCGCGGCTTGAACCAACTTTGGAACATGGGCGGGAAGCTCTACGCGCCTCCCATCCGGTGACGAAGGTCGTGCTGCCATCCGGAGGCTCGGCATCCGCGGCAGAAAGCTGGTTTTTCAAGCAAAAATACCAATCGCTTGTCCCAAACAATCAAGCGGATCCCTCAAAGGGAATGCATCGTGTTCCGTTCATTCCAGTCTGCCTCGTGCCATGCGCCGGGCAGTCATAGGGAGGATGCCAATGAATAGGACGCTCGTGGTGCTCAGCGTGCTCGCAGCGGGCGCGTTCTTGATCCCGGATGTTGCCGAGGCCCAGCGCGGCGGCCGCGGCGGAGGTGGCGCCCGCATTGGCGCTGGAGGGTTCGGCGGCGGTGCCCGCATGGGCGGCGGGGGCTTCCGAGGCGGCAGCTTTGGTGCAGGCCCAAGGATGTACATCCCACGGGGCGGCGTGGGCGGGCCCCGGGTTGGGTTGAATGCCTGGAGGGGCCGAGGTGTCGCGATTGCGGCCCGACCTGGCTGGGGTGGCATGTACGCACCTCGCGCCATCTATCGTGGCGGTTATGGTCGATACGGTTGGCGGGCTCCCTATTATGGCCGCGTCGCAGGAGCCTACCGGCCGTACCTATCGCGGCTACTATGGCCGAGGTTGGCGCTATCCATATTATGGTGGAGCGGTGGCGGCCGGGTTGATCAGCGGTTTAACCCTTGGAGCCCTGAGCTATCCCTATTCTTATGGTTATCCCTATGACTACGGTTATCCGTATGACTACGGCTACTATGGCGAGAGCGAACCTTATGTTGCCTCAGCACAGTGGCCACCTTGCATGCAGGGTCCTCCGCTTTGTACAGCCGCAGGATATCCAAACCTAAGCTACCTCCGCAGGGCGCAGGGAGCCCCGTTCTGAGATGGCCTGACTGCAGGTGTCGACACGGAGCCGATGCGTCGGCACCAGCCTCTCACGTTCTTTGCAGGCCAGAAGCCTTGGCCGATGGCGATGGAGGCCTGTAGCGGCAACTCGCGTCATTGGGCGCGGGGGCGCGCGAGATCGGAACCTGGTTGATCTGCCAAGCTTCTTCCATCGCCGTCCGAGTACTGAGCGGTCAAAACCATACAAAGACGAACAAAAATAGGAATAGCTCAAACTGTCCGCGGATTGTCTCTACTGATCAAGGAACGCGTGCAGGCCGCGCAGGGATTACCTCCTCGCTGGAAGCGGGAATGAGGTCATGACGGACATGCTCTATCGCGATGCCCGCTCGGTGGGCCTGGCTCCCATGCCCAGGTCATCCCTGTCTAGGCCGTCCCTCATCCGCGAATGAAGTCGCCGATCTGTTGGC
>KI912022.1:18176-22736 GCA_000517005.1 Microvirga lupini | reverse complement strand
CGTCGGACTACCGCCTGGTTCGTTCGCGCTCGATATCTTCGAAACAGTCCTCATGCGCAAGACCATTCGTGGGTCGATTGTCGGCACGCGACTGGACCTTGCCGAATGCCTGCAATTCGCAGGCGAGGGCAAGGTCAAGGTCCATTACTCGCTCGAACCCCTGGAGGCGATCAACGACATCTTCGACCGGATGCGCGACAACAAGATCGATGGCCGCGTGGTCATGAAGATCCAATGACGGTGACCAGCAGCCAGATCGTCGCGCCATTCGCCGATACGTTACGCGGGCTCTGTCGCTAGCACGCATCAGTTTGTTGGGTGGCTTCTAACCCAAGGACGGGGTGATGAACGGAATTGTGACGTTGACCCTGAACCCGGCCATCGATGGAGCCGCGGAGGCAGAGGCGATCCAGCCCATTCACAAGATCAGAACCTGGGCCGAGCGCTATGATCCCGGCGGCGGCGGGATCAATGTCGCGCGGGTGATCAAGGAACTCGGCGGGTCCGCCTTGGCCGTCTACCTGTCGGGCGGAGCGACAGGCCCCATCCTCGATCAATTGGTGCAAGCCGCCGGCATCGAAATCAGGCGCATTCCCATCAGGGGCCACACCCGTGTCAGTCACACCGTGCATGAACGCTCGACCGGTCTGGAGTTTCGCTTCGTCCCGGAAGGTCCAACAGTGGCTGCGGATGAATGGCAGGCCTGTCTTTCCGCGCTGGAAGAGATCGAATGCGATTACCTGGTCGCGAGCGGCAGTCTTCCCCGTGGGGTCCCGCCCGACTTCTATGTCCGGGTCGGTCAGATCGCCACCGAAAAGGGGGCTAGACTTGTTCTCGACACCTCAGGTGAGGCCCTCCGCGAAGCCACGCGGCAAGGTGTCTATCTGATCAAGCCAAGCCTGGGCGAGTTAGAGAGCCTGATAGGCCAGAAACTCCCGGAGCCCTCGGATCAGGAGGCAGCAGCTCAGGAGCTGATCGCCTCGGGAGCGGCGGAGATCGTTGCCCTGACGCTCGGTCGGGACGGGGCCCTGTTCGCGTCCCGCGGCAAGTCTGTTCGCATGCAGGGCTTGAAGGTGGTGCCCAAAAGCGCGGTCGGTGCCGGTGACAGCTTCCTGGCAGGCATGACCCTGGGTCTGGCTCAAGGGCGAAGTCCGGATGATGCCTTTGTTCTGGGTATGGCCGCCGGGACCGCCGCAGTCCTGACGGCGGGGACCGAGCTCTGCCGACATGCAGACGTGGAGCGCATCTACGGGGACATCGTGCGAAGCTACGACGAGGTCCCCGGTTGAGTGCTTCCCTCTTCTCCCTGCACCGAGGTCTGCGAACTGAGCCGGCAGGGCGCCAGCGCAACGAATGCGTTGGCGGTGACCGCTTGGGCGTGGTCAGCCACTGTCGTGGGTTCCCGCCATGATTGTCTGGAGCGGGTTCCTCGTCGGGAGCTGCGCCGGAGCCGCTGATCCAGGCCTGGGCGGCGGCCGCCTTGAGGAGGATGTGTGATGAACAGCGACAGGACGATAGCCGTCGCAAGAGCCTCACGGACGCCGCGAGTCAAGGATCTCCTCAAACAGTACGATTGCGGGCCGATCCAGCTCACCGGGACGAACAATGCCCTCTATGAGCGGCATCTCATGTTCGACAACGTGATCGACCCGGCGGCGGTCGGCCCGCGTGAGCGCTACGAGGCCGTGGCGCGGTCTGTGCGGGATATCCTCTCGCAGCGGTGGCTGCGCACGGAGCAAACCTACAGGCACGAGAACCCCAAGCGCGTCTACTATCTCTCCATGGAGTTCCTCATCGGGCGCTCCCTGGCCAACAACATCATGAACCTTCTCGTCGATCCGACCGTAAAGCAGGCCGCCGCGGAGAAGGAGCTCGACTGGCTCGCTTTGCTTGAGCAGGAGCCCGATGCCGGCCTGGGGAACGGCGGACTCGGCCGCCTTGCCGCCTGCCTCCTCGACTCGATGGCAACCATGCAGCTCCCGGCCATGGGTTACGGGCTGCGGTACGAGTACGGCATCTTCAGGCAAACCATCCGGGACGGCTGGCAACAGGAGGCGGCGGACCATTGGCTGCGCCGTCCTGATCCATGGGAGGTGGCCCGACCCCAGGAGCAGGTGGAGGTCAGGCTCGGCTGCTCGTTCGAGGTGCGAAGCGGGACGCTTGCTGTCATTCCTGGTGAGCCGTCGACCCTTCTGGGCATCCCCTATGATCGACCTATCGTCGGGTATGGTGGCAGGACCATCAACACGCTCCGGCTCTGGGCCGCCGCAGCCCCCGAGGCGTTCGACTTCCATGAGTTCAGCGCCGGCGACTTCGTGGGTGCGCTGGCCGAGCGGCTCACGGCCGAATCCCTGACGCGTGTCCTTTATCCCGACGACTCCACGAGCATGGGGCAGGGCCTGCGCTTCGTGCAGGAATACTTCCTCGTCGCCTGCTCGCTGGCGGACCTCGTGCGGCGCTTCCGCCAAAGCAATTCCGATTGGCGTACGCTCCCGGACAAGGTCGCCATCCAGCTCAACGACACCCACCCCAGCCTGGCCGTTGCCGAACTGATGCGGATCCTTCTCGACGAGGCATGCCTCGATTGGGACGAGGCCTGGGGGCTCACCCAAAAGACACTCGCGTACACGAACCACACCCTTCTGCCTGAGGCACTGGAGAGATGGCCCCTGCGGTGGTTCGAGGTGCTGTTGCCGCGGCATCTGGAGATCATCCTGGAGATCAACCGTCGCCTGATTGAGGAGGTGCGGGCCCGCTTTCCCGGGGACGAGGGGCGCATCGCGCGCGTGAGCCTGGTCGAGGAAGGCGGAGAGCGCAAGGTCCGGATGGCCAACCTCGCCATCGTCGGCTCGCACAGCACCAATGGGGTCGCCGCGATCCATTCCAGCCTGCTGCGCACGACGACGGTCAAAGATCTCGCCGACATGTTCCCCGAGCGCTTCAGCAACAAGACCAATGGCGTGACGCCGCGGCGCTGGCTGCTGCTGGCTAATCCGGCACTGGCCGGGATCATCACCGAGGCCATCGGCGACGGCTGGATCACAGACCTCGCGGAGTTGGAGAAACTCAAACCGTTCGCCGATGACACAAGCTTCCGGGATGCCGTCCACAGGGCCAAGCGGGATGCCAAGTCGCGGTTCGTGGCGTGGCTCAAGGCAACGTCTGAGATAGCCCTGGATCCGGGCGCGATCTTCGACAGCCAGGTCAAGCGCATCCACGAGTACAAGCGGCAACTGCTGAACGGGCTGCGTGTGGTCGTGCTCTACAACAGGCTGCGGGAGAACCCGGACCTTGAGATGGCGCCGCGCACCTTCTTCTTTGCCGGCAAGGCGGCGCCGGCCTACCACCTGGCTAAACTCATCATCAAGTTCCTCAACAACCTGGCCGGCACCATCGATGGCGATCCGGCGGTGAGGGGGCGCCTCAAGGTCGTGTTCCTGCCCGAGTACTGCGTATCCCTGGCCGAGCGGCTGATCCCGGCCACAGACGTCTCCAACCAGATCTCAACGGCGGGCTACGAGGCGAGCGGCACGAGCAACATGAAGTTCATGATGAACGGTGCCCTGACGCTCGGGACGCGCGACGGAGCGACCATAGAAATGGCCGAGGCCGCCGGCGAGGACAACTTCTTCCTGTTCGGGCTCACGGCCGAACAGGTGATCGGCAGCCAGGGCTGGTACGACCCGCACTGGCATTATGACAACGAGCCGGAGACGCGCGCGGCGCTGGACCTGATCGTCTCGGATCACTTCAGCCGCTACGAACCTGGCATCTTCGCACCGTTGCGCGATGTCCTGCTGACGCACGGCGACCATTACAGGCATCTGGCGGATCTCACCGCCTATCTGGAAGCGGACCGGCGGTTGCTCAATCTCTACGTCGACCCTGACGCCTGGGCGCGCAAGGCCATCCTGAACGTAGCTGGCTCCGGGAGGTTCTCCAGCGACCGAACGACTGCAGAGTATGCGTCCGATATCTGGAACGTGCGGCCTTGCCCGGTGTCTTGACCGAAGCCTCAATGGCCCGACGCGCGCAACGTGCCGCGATCTCCCACTGGTGCCGGATATGATGCGGCAGGATCGAATTTCGGGAGAGGGTGCGATGACGATGCTTGAGCTCGAACGCGTGCCAGCGCATCCAGGTCTCCTCCATGCCCCTGCACCGGGAGTTCCTTCCCCATTGGGGGCAACGCCCTGCCATGGGGGAGTGAATTTCAGCGTCTTCTCCAAGCATGCCACCGGAGCCGAACTGCTGCTGTTCGACGATGCCAATGACGCAACGGCAAGGCGCGTGATCCGCCTGGATCCTGCCGCCAATCGCACATATCACTACTGGCACGTGTTCGTCCCCGGACTGACGGCGGGCCAACTGTATGGCTACCGTGCGCATGGGCCGTTCGAGCCCGCAAGGGGCATGCGGTTCGATTCCACCAAGATCCTCCTTGATCCCTACGGCCGCAGCGTCGCTGTCCCGGAGAGATACAGCCGCGACGCGGCCCGGAAACCTGGCGACAACACCGCGACGGCAATGAAGAGTGTGGTCGTGGACCCATCCATCTAC
>KI912022.1:9530-18076 GCA_000517005.1 Microvirga lupini | reverse complement strand
GGCGATAGGCCCCTGCGCCGCCCCTCTGCCCAGACTGTCGTGTATGAGATGCACGTGCGCGGCTTCACCCGCCATCCCAACTCCGGTGTCGCCGACCAGACTCGCGGCACTTTCGCCGGCCTGATCGAGAAGATCCCATACCTCCAGGAGCTCGGCGTTACTGCGGTCGAGTTGCTGCCGGTGTTCCAGTTCGACGCGCAGGACTGCCCGCCAGGCAAGATCAACTATTGGGGCTATGCGCCGGTCTCCTTCTTCGCGCCGTATCAGGCCTACAGCTCGCGCCAGGATCCGCTCGGTCCGGTGGACGAGTTCCGCGACATGGTGAAGGCGCTGCATCGGGGCGGCATCGAGGTCATCCTCGATGTTGTGTTCAACCACACGACGGAGAGTGACCACGGCGGGCCGACCCTGTGCTTTCGCGGGCTGGACAACACCATGTACTACACCCTGGAGAGGGACCGCTCGCGCTATGCGGATTACACCGGCACCGGCAACACCCTCAATGCCAACCATCCCGTCGTGCGTCGGATGATCCTCGATAGCCTCCGGTACTGGGTGGAAGCGATGCATGTGGACGGGTTCCGGTTCGATCTCGCCTCGGTACTGGGGCGTGACGCGACGGGGCAGCCGATCCCGAACCCACCGATTCTGTGGGACATCGAGTCGGATCCGGCACTCGCGGGCACGAAACTCATTGCGGAAGCGTGGGACGCCGCGGGGCTTTACCAGGTCGGCAGCTTCATCGGGGATAGCTGGAAGGAGTGGAACGGGCGTTTCCGCGACGATGTCCGCGCGTTCTTCCGCGGGGAGCCGGGTTCGGTGACCCGCATCGCGGACCGGCTGCTGGGGAGTCCCGAGATCTACGGGCACGAGGAGCGCGAGGCCGAGCAGAGCGTCAACTTCGTGACGTGCCACGACGGCTTCACCCTCAACGACCTCGTGTCTTATGACCGCAAGCACAACGAGGCCAACGGAGAGGACAATCGCGACGGCTCGGACGACAACCACAGCTGGAATTGCGGTATGGAAGGCCCGACGGATGATCCCGCGATCGAGACGCTGCGAAGCCGGCAGGTGAAGAACTTCCTCACGGTGACGATGCTCTCGCTCGGCATGCCGATGATCCTGATGGGGGATGAGGTGCGGCGCACCCAGTTTGGCAACAACAACGCCTACTGCCAGGACAACGAAACAAGCTGGCTCGATTGGTCATTGCTCGACCAGCATGCGGACGTGCATCGGTTCGTGACCCTGCTCAACGCGCGGCGGATCCTGCGAGGCGCCGAGCACGAGCGCCAGCGCGTGAGCCTTAACCAGCTGATTCAGCAGGCGAGAAAGAGGTGGCATGGTGTGCGCGTCGGACAGCCGGATTGGAACGAGGATTCCCACAGCTTGGCGTTTGAGGCCGAGGTGCGGCAGGAGAAGCTCCGGGTTTATCTGATCCTGAACGCATACTGGGAACCGTTGGACTTCGAGCTGCCGCCGGTGGATGACAGTGGATCAGATCCATGGCGCCGGTGGATCGATACCTCGCTTGCCTCTCCGGAGGACATTGTCCCATGGCAGAGGGCGCCTTCGCTGGGCGGCCCGACCTACCGGACCGAGGCACGCTCAGTCGTGGTGCTGTTCAGGCAGGATGAGGGCCATACAACTTTTGTCTCGTTCTCCTCTGGAAACCGGTGACGTCGGGTCGGTTGGGTATCCATTATTCGCTGTCGGCCAGGCCGTGCTGATTGTTCTTGCCAGGGCCATAAGAGCACAGGCGGCGGGTCTGCCAAGCGGCGTTACTTGTTTTTCGTTCTTACGAGCCAAACCGCCGGCTGCTGCTAACGCCTTTCCCAACGATTTCCCTGATGATCGTCAGGGATTCCCTGGCTGCCTCCCTCGGCGGCAAGGCGGTATCTGCGATGTTGCTGACGAGCTTCGTGATGTCGTGATCGATCTTCTTCTGAGCCCAGTCCGTGCCCTTCGCAACGGTGATGTAGACCGAATAGGCGTGGTGTATGGTTCCGGGCCGCTCACCGATCACATGCAGGATCCCTCGGAAACTGTTGGGATCCGCTTTCCCAAAAAGCATCTCGCCGATCCGATACCCGGCCCGGACCCTGCCACTCGTGACCAGGATGTTTTGATCGCTGATCGGGACGCTGGCCTCGGCGAGCAACCTTCGTATTTCCTCCAGGTAAGGAGCAAGATGCCCATCGTCCATGATGGCCTTGGCGTTCAAGCCGTCGGAGATGACGATCTGGCCCTTGGGCAAACTGCCCCCCCATGAGTCCCGTATCCTTTCAAGCACGGCAATCGCCTCCGGGCTCAGCGTCTCTCCTGAATTCGGATGGGCGATATAATCATTGCGGTCCTTGGACAGGGTCCGGATCGGCACGACACCCGGAACGGTGGCGATGAAGTCCGGCGTGAGTTCGGCCCACAGGGATGACTTGGCATCATGGTACAGCTCGTTCACTTTGGCGGCGAGCTTGGGGTTGAGATCCCAGATCTTCTCGCCGTGCCCCGTCGCCAGATCGACGCCCCTCTCTTCGACCTCCTTCATCTTCGTCCGGCCTTCCGCGTAGATGGCGTCCTGGGACCGCGCATCACCCTTGGCCAAGCGGTATTGGTAATACACCCAGAGGGGGTCGCCGTAGTTCCTGGTGTACTTGTTGGTCTCATCCACGATACCGATGCGTTTGTAGAAATCCCACATCGCATCATTGACCTTGAAGCCGAATTTGTCGCGCAGCCGGACGTGATCCTGGAACGATGTTGAAAGGTAGCCCAACATCGGATCGTTTTTGGTCGGCAACGCGATCAGGTAAACGGGATTGGCCGGCATGATCTGGTCCTGGCACCAATCCAGATCCTCCAGACTGACCGACATGTGCAGGGTGGAACAGATATCCAGACCGATGGGCAGTCCATGAAGTTTGCCCATGGCAATGTCTTCCAGGCAGCACCTCACCAGTTGTTCGCGGCTCTTGAAGACCTCGGGCCCGATGAAGCCGGCCACGTCATTGACATGGAGCCAGGCGCCCCTGGGCTGTACCTTTGCGAGTTCCTGTCCCACCGCCCGGCTGAAACCGTACTTGCGGGATTCGAGGACCATCATGTCCACGCCGTTGGCTACACCGTTGGTGAATTCGGAACCCTGTCCGGTTTCGAAGTAGAGCCCGTATCGCTCTCCCTTCTTCGAGGTTGCGTAGTTCAGGATCTTCCCGACGGTAATGTCGAACGTCTTGTTGCAGTCATCCGTCCCGGCGAGGCTCTGGAACATCGTGGCCACCGTTCCTGGGTAAGCCTCGCTCACCTCGGCCTGGACATCGATGTGGGAGAGCACACACCACGGGATCGTCTCCCTCAGGCCGAAGCTATCGACAACGTCCTTGAGCGCCTTTTCAACGGTGACGACGCTCTGGACCGTGCTGTCCACGGGGTTGGTCCCAATGACGATGTCTCCCGTTGCATAGGAAAAGGCGTCAAAGACCTGCCAGACGACGTCGTCGGGATGGTCCGTGGGAGAATTGGGCTGGATACGGGCGCCCATGTATCCCTTGGCCCCCATCCTGGTGCCCGGCACCACATTGAAGATTTTCTGTCCCAGGATAATGAGCTCTTGGTTACTCATGAGCTTTGGAACGCAACCAATCGTGTCGCTGCTCAGGCCATTCATGATGCCTTTGATCTCGGCCTCGGACGCGGTCAGGAGAAATTCCTTGAGCTGACCTATGGTCCAGTCTTTGACCTTCGCGTACTGGGCTTCGTCGGTCGTCTGCCAAATCAACCGCTGCAGGTCGTCCACAAGCAGCGGGTGCTGATGGAGATCCGCGATTTTCGTGTTTGTGAGAAGGGCGCGTGCATTCGCCCGTGTCGCCTCATCCGCGGCTCCCACTGCGATGGCCCGATCCCCTTCTTTGAAATCGTTCGCGGCGCCGATCACCTGCTGATAAAGCGTCTGGTCGAAGTTTCCGTTGACCCTGCTGATGTACGCGAAGACGTCCTCGCCCGGCTTGACCTCCGCAACCGCGATGGTGGCTCCACCGGACGCCGCCCTCGCAACAGACCGATAGCTTGCCAGGGTCCCAGCGGCCGCTCCCATCGTCGCAAGGAAATTCCGCCGGGACATCCCATCGTGGTCCGTCGACGGCCCGTCTCCATCCATGGCAACCTCCTGTCAGAAGCCTCGGTCTGCCCTCAGCCTGTCGGCGGCTGCCGATGCTCGGGCCCGGCTTGATCTCTTCGAACGTGCCGACCCGCCCCGCGGTCAGGAGCTTGAACTCGGTCGGGAGCAGCCTTCCTGCTCTCTTGCCCATCCGGGGATCGTGCCCTTGTTCCGGCGGCCACGATAGGCTGGCGACGCCAGTGCGGATCTGCGTGCGTGGCCGGACATCGATACCGTGATGCCAACTTTAGGACGAAGTGGCGGGACCGCTTGATCGGTTGAGACAACGGTTTGTCAGTTCGAGACAGTCGCCGGTCACATCGCTGTTCGAAGTCGCACTTTAGCTTGTGGCCAGCGTCGGCAAGTAGCAAACGCCCTTGATCAGGAGCATGATAGGTCTTGAGTCCGTCTCTGCCCACGAGAAGAGGGAGGCATTCATGCCCGCAGTCCGATATGCTCTTCGTTCCAGTCTGACCGCACTTGCGGTGACGTTCGCGTCGATGATGGTGACGCCGGGTTGGGCCGCGACCGGGACGGTCCGCATCGAGGTCGTTAAGGCCGGGTTCATCGTCGGCGTCGGAGGCGGCAGAGGCACCCTCGTGTTTCAGGGGCGGCGTTATCCCCTCAGCGTCGGCGGCTTGAGCTTCGGCGCGACGATTGGAGCCTCGAAGGCCGACCTGGTTGGGCGCGCCTACAACTTGCGCCGGGCCTCCGACATTGTCGGCACCTACACGGCCGTCGGCGCGGGAGGCGCCGTCGGCGGCGGGGCCTCAGGCATTCGATTGCAGAATGCAAGGGGCGTCGTGCTCGACCTGCGTGGTCGCAACATTGGCCTGGAGCTGAACGCCAACGTGAGCGGAGTGGAGATCGGCCTGCGCTGAGGCTGGTCGACGCTTTGAACTCAGGCCAGGAGCACGAAGTTCTGCGCCCGCTACCGGAATCCCGGCGTTTGCCCAGGGCGCGCCGAGGCCTCTCTGGCAATGCGCGGTACGGGGGCGATTGTCGTGGCAACATGTGAGGTGAAGGCTTCGCCAAGTGAGACCCAGATTGATCCTGTGCTGTCTTCACGCTGCAAGTAAATGTAGCCGGTCCGCCGCCACGGCAGGATGGCATCGTGCTTGTTGTCGAGGATAAAATCCCCCCGATCAGTCCTCACCATCAGGACCGCATGCGGTTCGCCGTTCTCATCAATGACCGCCGTCATGCGCAGCACCCGCCGGGGAAAACCAGCCTCGACCAGGCGCTTGCGCTTGACGAGCTGGTAGTCCTCGCAGTCACCGTATCCGTCCTCGGCAGAGTCCCAGCGATCCGCCACACCCCAATGCTCTATGTCGGTCATGGGCCTGATCGTGCCATTCACCTGGCGGTTGATGCGGGTGAGCATCCCCCAGGCTTGCGGCGTGAGCGTGATCGTCGCCGGTTCGGAAGGGTTGACCGCGCATTCTTCAGGCCTTTGCTTGCAGAAGAGGATCCAGGCCGGGACTGGCATGACGGGATGGTTCCTTGTCACGAGAGGCTTGGATGGCGAGGGTGGAGCGGCAACCGTTTGGGCCTCCAATCCGCCGGTCAGCGTGAGAGCCATGACAAGACTCGTCGGACAAAGCCACCGATAGAGGAAGCGCCGAGCATTCAAGCATTCGAGGAGAGGTTCCCGCATGACCCAGCCATCATATCGTTAAGGTTATTGTGGCGAGACCTGACACGCCGACTCGGGCGATCTCAAGGCACGAGCTGAATTCCGTCCCCGCTTGCACCCGGAACGGCAGGGGGAACCGTACATCAACGCCTCCGGACTAAGTGGGCAAACGGACCGCCCTCGTATGCAACCAATGGCTTGCGTGGACGGCTGGACCATTGAATCGCAGCAGTCCTCTGTCCTGCGTTCCAGTTTGGGCGCCATGTGGTTCGCGACTGAAACGCTGGTTCGGGCACATAGTTCTGAAGGTCGGTTATTGGCACGTTCCAGAAGTACGCTGAGCGTCCGCAATGGGGCTGAGAACGGACCAAGCTCCATTGAGCGACAAAAGAAAAGGCCGCCCGGATGGGCGGCCTCTTGATTCAGTCAGTTCCCTGAGCTTTCGCTCCGATTGTAGCAGAACCTCGTCTCACGTTTCAGAGGGTGAGGCGGACCGATGCGCGCATTGAGTAAGCACTTTCCGGAATTATGCCTATCCTATGCGAGCGTCCACAACAAGCCACAACTCCCGCAATAAGACGCTGGCCGCGTTTGTCCCGCCACACGTGTCACACGTGACGCAGGTTCCGTTTCACACCAGAGAAGCCGGCCCGACGTATCCGACGCAGTAGGGCAGGGAAGTCCCAACTTGTTTTCTGCATCGAGCGACAAGCGAGAACTGCTTAACATACGAGCGTGGGAAGGAAAGCTAAGTCGCCATTTCAACACGATTACGAGATGAGATCGACGAGCATAACGCGGGCCGATCTGGCCCTTGCCGTGTCCCAGGCGGCCGGTCTGCCTCAAGCTGAGGCTTGGGCACTTGTTGGAGTGGTTCTATCGGAGATCAGCGACTGCTTGGTCACAGGAGAGCCGGTCAAGGTTTCTGGCTTCGGTGCTTTCGTCCCGCGCCAGAGTGGCAAACGAAAGGGGCGCAATCCAAAGACTGGGCGCGAGGTGGCGATTGAGCCGCGTACAGTGGTGTCCTTCAAGCCATCGGAGTTCTCGTCCTACACCTGAACCAAGCACCTTGTCGGCTGGCGGCGAAATAGCTGCCAATGCCAATCTCCTATGGGAGAAGACACGGTCAGGTTCCATAAAAAATGTTCAACGAAATTTCGCGTGTAGCCGCAAAGTTCGAATGTCCTGATCCTGCAAAGCAGGCTCTGCAGAGCCGAAGTCATCAGGAGCCATCACCCTGAATTTCGTGGAAGGCTGGTTACGAAACTGCGGAGCGACACAGCGGCACCTCAAGGGAGCCTCTGTGTCGCTGGCTTTGTAGGTCCGTCGGTCTCTCCTACCCGAGAGCCGATACGATCTCACTGGTGTCGTAGTAGAAAGGTGTGCCTTCAATCAGGCGCTCATCCTGAAACCGTAAGACCTCTGCGAAAGGCTGTGCGATGGCCACTCCAGTGGAGCGGGATGTCATGTGAAGGGTGCAGGCCATAAATACGATGTCGCCGTCCCGTGTGGCAGTGAGGTCATCGACCCGCATATCACTCCAAACCTCGCGCATTTTACCGAAGAGAGCTCCAACGCCCTCCAGACCCTTCCAATCGCCCGGATAAGGCAGAGACGCTGGCTCGTGGACCACCACATCGGAATGGAAGGCTTCAGCGAGAGCCTCCACATTATTCGGTCCTGATCGGATGAACTTCATCTCGACCTCAAACATGCGCTCAAGAAGCTGCATGGCAGTCGGCCGGGTTCGGATATCGTCGTCCATTGTCACCCTCGCCTATGGGCTGGACATGCCAGCTCCGAATTGTGGAGTGAGGATGCTTAGAAACCGGCTCCAAGGAGCGACACCCGTTTCCTGCCATAAGAGCCGCAGGAGGGGCCTAGAACGCTGCACGCAATGCACCAAGGATCGTGGATATCTCGGAAGTTTGGAAAATTTCGAGGTCGCGCCGCCCAAAGCGGATTTGTCGGAAAAAAGGCCCCGGGCAAGAGGTAAGGGCTCTCGGCTAGGGCCAGCTCCACGCATTGGGGCGATGGAGTTTGTGCGGGCAAAACGCAACGCGCCCGATACCCACATCTTAAAACAGCGAAGCTTAAAATTTGTAGAGAACAGATAAGCCGGCACTGCAGGAGAAAATAGATCTAAGAGAGGTGTTGAGCGAAATGCTTGTTCATCTCGAACATGCTCACTTTGCGCTTGCCGCCAAACACCGCTTGGAGCTTTGCGTCGGCCAAGATCTCACGCTTGTTCTCAGGATTCTGCAGATTGTTGGACTTGATGTAGTCCCACACCTTGCTCACCACCTCGGTGCGCGGCAGGGGAGCAGATCCCACAACAGCCGCCAGTTCATCCGAAGGCTGCAACGGTTTCATCAGCGCCGGGTTCGGCTTCTTGGCTGCTCTGGCTTCTTTCATTGTGCTACTCCGTTGTTACTTTTGGTTGCCATCTGCATCGGCAAGGTGGCGGGACCATGACGATCAAAGATCCAACAGCTCCCTAACCTCGCTCTGCCACCGATCCGCCAGAATCAACCCCATCGGTTGGCGTCAGGTTGTCACCGGCCGCGCCGTTTGCCCGGCGGCTTCGCCATCATCTGTCGCATCGCTTCTTCTGCCTGTGCCCTTGCCTATGCGTTGTGAGAGAGGTTGCGCACCTCTGACGGTTCGTCTTGCTGATGCAGACCATTCTTGCGCGCCCGCCACTGCTTGGCCTGCACGGCAGTGGCCGCTGCGTTGGCCAACTTCTCAAGCCTG
>KI912022.1:8978-9430 GCA_000517005.1 Microvirga lupini | reverse complement strand
ATGGAGACGGCCAATAGCAATAAACGAAGTGATGGGGCTAGTCTTAACAACAGAAACTTGGTATTGAAGCTGCCCCGCGGATCTTCCGCTCGGTTCACAGCCACAGCCAGAGGAGGCGTCACATGTCTATGCGTATTTGCACCTACGAACGCGCCGCTCTCCTCGTCATGACGCTTGCTGCTGGTGGCTCCAATGAAACCGACCGTATTTCCTCTGCCCTTTGTAGGGTTCGCATTCCGCTTTGAACTCGTTCGCGTGCCGCGCAGGCCTGCGAACGATCGCAAGCAGGCTCTAACAACAACCGAACTCGATCATCTCCTGCGTCATGAACTTGAGCAGGCGCTGCGTCACGAGTTCAGCTCGCATATGCTTCGTGACGTTGGGGTCGACCGCAGCCGAGCTGACTGACAGTTCGGTCGCGGAGCAGTCCAATGATCTCGTTCGGAACTGAT
>KI912022.1:4961-8878 GCA_000517005.1 Microvirga lupini | reverse complement strand
GTGTTCTGCCTGGATGACAGCTCAAACACCAGGATCCAAGCTGTATTCAGCCCTTGCGGAGGTCCTTCGGTCAGTTCACCGACCAACGTTCTTGCTACGTACTGCGTTACCGTGTGTTTGGGAGCAGATCTTGTTCCAGCCCCTAAGGTGAGGGCGCTTGGCGCCTCTCAGGAATTGAGCCGTGTCATACTGCGGCCCATTCTTATTGTGCAGCGCACAATAAATGTCAAGAGGTCTTGTGCGTCGCACAATGATCTGCGCCTGTCTCGCTCTTCCCTTGATATGAACAGTTGTCGAACCAAGATGCCGCAGCCTGCAACGGGATCAAAGCTCGCTGTTGCCAGGTTATGCTGCGGTGCAGTATGGATCCTTGTGCCTACGGCCAAGGCTAACTCTGCAGCCCCACACCTGCCTCCCGGCACCAGTCCCGTGCGTGAGTTTGTCCAATCCAGCGTACCCACCCGACGTACTTTTCCCTTAGGGAGAGGTCCTGGTCTTGCGATCAGCGCACCAAGGCTCAGCGCCACGGATGGCCTGGATCGCTCCTTCCACCTTCGCGAGGAACAATGACCCCGAACCGAACCATCGGCCAAACCCCGCCCGATCAGGCCAACGAACTCTTTGCCCAGCTTCTCAAGACAACACATGATGCGGTCGAGCTCCGCGAGACAACACATGATGCGGTCGAGCTCCGCGAGCGGTTGTTCTCAGACCTGAGACAGGAGCTTGAGCTGCTCGCCAGCCTCCAGGAGGAGCATCTCCTTCCCGTGCTGGAGCAGAACCCTGAGACAGCGGACCTGGTCCGCAGCGCGCGGGACGACCAGCAGCAGACCAGGGCTCTCCTGAGCGAACTCGGGGCCATGCCGAAGGACAGCGATCCGTTCCTGGCCAAGGTGGCAGAGCTGCGGAAGGTGTTTCAGCAGCATATCCGCAACGACAAGAACGAGCTGCTGCCGGTGGTGCTGAAGGTCTTGAGCGCGGAGGAGGCCGAGGCCGTTGTCGAGAAGGTAGAGGAAGAGGTCGCAGAGACCAGGCAGGCCGCCGCTGAACCACGGCGAGCCCGGCGCGGCCGCAAGCTGGCCGATGCTGGGACGGACACAGCCGGGACCTTGCTGGCTGCCGTCGAGGCTGGGTCGGAGAACGTCAGGGTCATCGAGCTAACGGTGCAGGACGCTGTTGAGGACAGTGCCCAGGCGGCATCCGAGTTGGGCGGACGCTCGCTGGAGAGCTTAGGCCGTCAGGGCCGGGAGGCTCTGACCCTGGTCGAACAGATGCCGGAATACCTTCAAGCCGTTGCCCGCTCCAATCGCATCCTGGCCGGTGGGGCAGGAACCATCACGCTGGAGTGGTTCGGGCTCCGGCAGGAGCGCCTGCTGAAGAACCTGGAGGGGATGACTGAACTTCTGAGCTGCCGGACGATCCCGAACTTCGTCAGCCTCCAGAGTGCTCTGGTTCGCGGCAACGTTGAGCGCATGCTCGAGAACAGCCAGCGCCTGGCGCAGCTCACGGCCCAAGTAGCCCAGGAGGCCACCCGGACCCTCACGGTACAACCCAAACACGATCAGCGCGCTCGCTAAGGGTCAGTCTTGACGACGCTCCCGGCTCGCGAGCCGGGAGCTCACATCAGAGACCGGGCAGAACCGCAGGACTGTCCTGTGCATCCGGCGATCCATGGATGGCCTGTATTCCTGGCGTGGGACGCTCCTGCTTCGAAACCTTTCCAGCGGGTGCGCATGCGACTGAAGCTTCCAATTGCCCACCTTCTGAAAGCCCAGCGCCGGTGGGAGAAGACCCTCGTCAGGGCCACGAAGACCTCGCGCAAGCTCATCGCCAGGCCGCGCAAGGCCCGACCGAAGAAGGACAAGCTGACCGAGATCAGCTCCTTCGGATCCAACCCCGGCAATCTCCGGATGCTGACCTATGTGCCGCCGCAACTGCCCGACAGCGCGCCTCTCGTCGTGGTGCTGCACGGCTGCCTGCAGACCGCGCGCGCCTACGACGAAGGCAGCGGCTGGTCGATGCTGGCGAGACGGCACAGCTTTGCCCTTGTGTATGCCGAGCAGTCGCAGGCCAACAACCCCAACCGCTGTTTCAACTGGTTCCAGCCCCACGATGCGCGACGTGGTTCAGGCGAGGCCTTGTCGATCCGCCAGATGGTCACCCGCATGCGGCGGACCCACAGCATCGACCCTGCGCGGATCTTCATCACAGGTCTCTCAGCCGGTGGCGCCATGACGTCAGTGATGCTCGCCACTTACCCGGAGGTCTTTGCCGGCGGCGGCATCATCGCCGGCCTTCCCTACGGCGCGGCGGCCGGAATGCGCCACGTCATGTTCGCCATGAAGAGGCCGCGGGCGCGCACCCCCCAGCAATGGGGGGACCTCGTCCGCTCCGCGTCGTCATATACCGGCTCTTGGCCGACGGTGTCGATCTGGCATGGCGCAGAGGACCGGACGGTTGCGGCCTCCAATGCAGCCGCGTTGCTCAGCCAGTGGACCAGTGTGCACGGCATCAGCGAAGAGGTGTTTATTCAGATGTCGGTCGCGGGCCACCGCAGACGGGTATGGTCGAACAGAAAAGGTGACACGGTCATTGAGCAGTATCTGATCGATGGCATGGGTCATGGCACGCCGGTGCGCCGAACGAAAGCTCAGGCGAAGGCAGGAGGAGCCGGACCATTCATGCTTGATGTGGGCGTCTCATCCTCGCTGCACCTAGCGAAATCGTGGGGCCTTGTTCGCCAGACGGCAGCCTCCCGCCGGACCTGAGCGGCAGTCCAGTCCCATTTCTTGCCGACTGGCATTGATCATGGAGATGCATGCCGTTGCCATGGCGATGATCCAGGCCAGCGGGATCAGCATCACTAGGTGGTGCTCAAGACTGGGTTTACCTTGGAAGGCGAGTATCCATAAGACGTGACGTCAGCTCCCAAGCGCAGCAACAGACCAGTGGCGGAATAACTCTGACCGTTTTAAAACCCAAAATCGGCATATGGCTACGGCAGGATTGGGGGGCAGAGTCTGTGATGTCGTTGTGGGCGATATCAGCATGGGGTGGCCTCCACAAGTCACTGGATTGTAAAAACAGTGACACTCCTCTTGTCACAAGGCGAGAAGCGTTTCACTCGACCAAACCATCCAGACCGGCTTCGCCTTTAGGCTAATCATTCTTCATTAAAAGTCAAAGCTTTAGAGAGACTGCAGCTGTCGCGACGGTGTCCAACAAGCAAAATCAGAGACTTAGCAGAATCCAAGATATTACCGGCAGGTGTAAATCTTTTACAGATTTACACTACACATGTTGTAAAGATTGACACTTGGACCTTAACTCGCCTTCCCGGCCCTGAACATGCCCGCTACTTCTTCGTTCAACCTTCACAAGAACGAGGATGACGACCGTGGCATACCAAGATCAGATCACACAGGCTCAAATGCTCATCGAAGGCCAGAGCACCTGGAACGGCATCAGCCCTGAATCCGTCGCCCGCATGCGGCTGCAGAACCAGTTCAAGACCGGCCTCGACATTGCCCGCTACACGGCCAAGATCATGCGCGAGGACATGGCGGCCTATGACGCCGACCCGTCGCTCTACACCCAGTCGCTGGGTTGCTGGCATGGCTTCATCGGCCAGCAGAAGATGATCTCGATCAAGAAACATTTCGGCTCCACCCAACGCCGCTATCTCTACCTGTCCGGCTGGATGGTGGCTGCTCTGCGTTCTGAGTTCGGCCCGCTGCCCGATCAGTCCATGCACGAGAAGACCAGCGTCCCCGCACTGATCGAAGAGCTCTACACCTTCCTGCGCCAAGCCGATGCTCGCGAACTCGGCATGCTGTTCCGCGACCTCGACGCTGCGCGCAAAAGCGGCAACAAGATCAAGGAGCGGGAGATCCTCTCGACCATCGACAGCTACCAGA
>KI912022.1:1177-4861 GCA_000517005.1 Microvirga lupini | reverse complement strand
CTGTTCCAATCTCAGCGGCCGAGCGGGCCGCTGCCTGCACGGCAGCGTCCAGGCTGTCGAACTCGGTGCCCTCATCATCGCGCACGCTCTGTGCGCCATCGAGAATGTCGAAGTAGTAGCGGGCCACGGCAATCTCCCTTAGGCCAGCACCAATACGTCAGACGTAGGCTACTTCCGGACGGAATGCGCCCTGGCTGAGGGTGCTGTCTGAACCCCTCTGCCAGGGCAACACGGGAGGGGAAGCCCTCCAACAACCCCAATGTCATTCACTTGAGACACCAGAGTATCGGTTCGGGCTGATACGCAACGCGCCCGGTACACCATGCTGTCCGACTCAGGTGAACAATTCGTAGACATTAACGTGCACGACATACGCAGTATGGAGCAATGGGCCTCATCCGTGTGAACCCGAAGAAATCGCTACGCCCAGTCAGATGGAGGTATGCGACAAATACATCTCGTCAGACGTTACTATCTCTTTGGCGACGACAACTCTCAGGAGGTCTACCCCTGATCGAGGATGTGATGCCGTGCGGTTTCACGGGCACGCAGCCAACGACGCAGGCCTGACAGAACAACTGACAAGAACATGGTGCAACCTCAATGATGTGCCGGCCCAGGCGCACAGGCGCCGCGCACGGGCAGCGAGAAAAAAGGCCACCGAATGGCGGTGGCCGAGTTTAGGGAGGAAACCCGCCACAGGGAGGCCGTGGCGGAGGAGGGGTCATCTACTGCACACCCGGTTCAGGACAAACCCGAAAGTGGTCGCCCCTGCCATGCTGAAGGAGCATGGAACAGATGGGGCACGTTTACCCCTCGTTTACGGCTGCCGGGCAGCTCACCCTGGAACCTTGCTGACAATCCACGTGGCTGCCTCGGGGCTGAAGCCGACTTCGATCAACTCTTCTTCGAGATCCTCAACGGCATCAGGATCCAAGGTGATGGAATTGTCGTCCGCATCTCGTCCCGCAGCGGGCTCCGGCCGGTTGCCCGCCTGTTCTGCTTCACCTGCCTCATCGGCAATGGGTGCTACCGTCACGCGGACAACCGGGGCGTCATCCACCTCCTCCTCCTCGTCATCTTTACTCTCGTAAACTTTGAGGGTGACCCAGCGCTCCTCCACCTCGTCCTCATAGACCGTCTTCCACTCGCCCATGTGCTCCTCCCGCTTCATCATCACTGCCGGTATGCTCCAGCATGGTAACGCAACATTACCGAGCTACGGGAGGTATCCCGTAGCGGAGGCGCTCCACAGCCCCTGTGCTCTCCTTGCACCAGAACTCCGTAGACTTCAGCCCATTCAGACCAATCCTGACGGGGCCTTTCATGAGCTTGACTGATGGTGCAGCCTGCAAGCAGCCGTGAAAAGAAGTTTCACCTCTGCCCTGCGGCTGGCGAAGAACGGTCAAGCTAGGTCTCTAACGCTCCCTTTACCACTCATGCCTAAACCTTCGGGGATCCTTCGCCGCATTCAACCCGCGGCATCCGGGTGCCGAGAGATCATGCGACCGACCGCGAAACCACCGTTTGATGCGCCAACGCCCCCGGTCCAGAACACCGAACTGCCAGTGCAACGTTCTTCCCTCGCACTCGGTCAACAGCGGCACGGTGGCGATCCCTCGTGGCCTACGCCCTGGGCTGCTGCGGGCCTGCCGGAGCCGGGTTGGTGGAACGCTTTTGTTGTAGACAAGAACCTCGTCTTGACCCGAACTCCCGATCACCCGGGCCGGACGTTGCAGCAGGAACCAAAACAGAAAGAACCCGATTTGAACCGCCGTAGCCCTATTTCCAAGCGCCATTCTTCAGAGTCCGTGCAGCCCTCCGTGTTACCGACGGTCGAGCAGTTGCTGTCACCTCCACAGTCCCGGCCACAGACGGATCCAGTCGTGCATCACCAGCTTGCCCAGATTCGTGCAGAGTTCGGAAGCAACCCAGAAGACATGACCGCCTTGGACAACCAGTCTGAAGGACGGAACCCGACTGCTGCAGCCTCTGCCGAGACGGCGCCTTCGGCAGAGGCTCCGGAAGCGAGCGAGGTTGAGGTAGGAGCATTCCACCACAATGAAGGCGGGACGCGCGACGGTTTTGTCTCCCGTTTTCAGAACGCATTCTGGACAGCACCAGTTGGCCTGTCCTTCTCCTGGCAAGCCAGTTTATGGCAGGCCGACGCTTCTGCCGTTCAGCCGATAGCATCGGATGATCCTCACACGTCGGCGGTAATTGAAAATAGCCCCGGCTCTATGGATGGAAACGGAGCGAATGAGCCTATTGAGGATGCAGAGTTTGTCGAGACTGAGGAGCCCTCCATCGGACGCGAAGCAGCTTCAGCTACACCGGTCGGCATCAAGGTGTTGGATCTGGATCTCGGGTACTTAGCGCTCTATCCCGACGAGCTTTGCTCAGTCATCCAGACTTTAGCCGAACCTGCTGCCACGGCTGCCAAAGCCGGAAGCGCAGTTGCACCAGTTGGGGCTGCTGATAACGCCGAGATGACGAAGCCCGGCATTAGCGTCAATCCTGAGGTGAACGATCATCCTGATCGAGCCAGCGATGTCTCTGCACCTGAGCCTGTCCAGGACAGTCTGATGGTGCCGCCGCCCTCCCTGGAAGCCTCAATGAACGAGGACGCGTTCACAGCTTCCGGGATCCACTCCGATGTGATTGGCTTGGGCCTAAGTCCTATTCCTGATGTGGATGAGGATTGCATAGAGGTCGAGACCGGCTCGGAAACGCAGGACGACTCAAAACCGGAGATTGAGACTGAAGCGGAGGCTTCCCTTCCTTCGGCAGAAATCATCACGCTGCCCAGACCTGTGGCGCATCGGGAGGTCATCCCTGCCTACGAGTTGCCGGACATCGGCTATCTAACCGAGGCCCCGGAAAGGGAAGGGGAAATCCTGACGGAGGACATTCTTGAGGAAGCTGCCGGCCGGCTTGAGAAGGTCATTCGCGATTTTGGTGTCAGGGGCGACGTCATTCATGTCCATCCAGGGCCAGTGGTGACTCTTTACGAATTCGAACCGGCTCCCGGCATTAAGTCGTCCCGAGTGATCGCGCTGACCGAAGACATTGCCCGCTCGATGAGCGCTGTCTCCGCGCGTGTCGCGGTCATTCCGGGCCGCAACGCCATCGGTATCGAGCTGCCGAACGCGGCGCGCGAAACGGTATACCTGCGTGAAATCCTGGAGTCGGAGGAGTTCAGGAGTTCAACGCAGAAAATGTCTCTCTGCCTCGGCAAGACCATCGGGGGCGAGCCGGTGATCGCCGACCTCGCCCGCATGCCGCACCTCTTGGTCGCCGGCACCACCGGGTCGGGCAAGTCGGTGGCGATCAACACCATGATCCTGTCCTTGCTGTATCGGTTCACGCCTGAAGAATGCCGGCTGATCATGGTCGACCCCAAGATGCTCGAGCTCTCAGTTTATGACGGCATCCCGCATCTCCTGACCCCCGTCGTGACCGATCCCAAGAAAGCGATCATCGCTCTGCGCTGGGCAGTTCGGGAGATGGAGGATCGCTATAAAAAGATGGCGAAGCTCGGCGTGCGCAACATCGACGGCTTCAATGCGCGTGTCTCCGAGGCGCGCGAGAAGGGCGAGGTCATTACGCGGACGGTTCAGACAGGCTTCGACAAGAACACGGGGGAGCTGACATACACGGAAGAGGTCATGGACCTCACGTCGC
>KI912022.1:0-1077 GCA_000517005.1 Microvirga lupini | reverse complement strand
TTGGAGAGACAACCGTGCCGGCCTACTTCGTGCAAGCTCGGAAGCACTGAGCTGTGGCCCCCGTATCGTTCCTCATCGTTTCCGGCGCGGAGGGCAGGGCCATCCCGCCGCAGCTTGCTTTCTCCTGGTACAGCAAGAGTCAGAAGGGCCATCCTCAATGACGAACAATCAGAGCAAGCAGGCTCCTCTGGCTAGGCACAAGCAAGAAGACTGGGATGAAGCCTGCGAGGCATACCTGCTCGAACATGCCCCTGGCTTGAAAGACCACTATGCCGCACAACACCAAGCCTTCCTCCAGATTGAGGCGGAGGCTCTGTCCCGCCATCCGGACCCAACACCAGATAACATCGCCGCGGCGGAAGCTGCGGAGGCGGCCCTCCCGTCCAGGAAAAGGACAGAAGCTCAACTGCGTCGCAGCTTCGTGCCTTTGGCGGTTCATCTCCCCAGCGAGGTCAAGCGCAGCCGGAAGCGCTTCGTTCAGCGGCATCAGCGCGCATGGAACCGTGCCAACCCAACTCCCTTGACACGGGAGCTTGAGCGAACTCTCACGACAGAGTTCAGGAGGACTTATGGGCAGTGACAGCCAGAGGGCCTGCTGTACGCGGGCACAGCACAAAGGCACATTGCTGTCAGGTATCCAGGCGCGACCATAATATCGACGATCTCACCAATCCCGCGAACGTGCGAGTTTTCCAAGCTCAGCGATGGATGAATCATCTGTTCGATCCGGTCGGGAGAGAATGATGCACCTCAGAGAGCCGTTCCCAGGCGATGACCGCAGCGGCCGGCCCCATGGGCGCCACCAAATGTCATGCACATCGCGGCGAAAACGCCAGTCCCGTCCCCCGCCAGGGGTGCGGAGACCTTACAGATCGGAGAAGCCCCGACAGAGGCTCCGTAACGCCCTGTGAAATCTCAAAGCGGTTGCGACAGGTAGGCCGATCGAGTCCGATCAGACCTCAAATGCCGAGCTTTAGCCAAAACGTTCGTTGCTTAGAACAGCAATCCTAACCCTTCCTGGCCCTAAAGTATTATTAGTTTCAATAACATGGAGCCGCAACAACCGCTAAGGTTCCG
>KI912021.1:4366-6887 GCA_000517005.1 Microvirga lupini | reverse complement strand
TGTCCGCATTTCGGGCTCCTGGTGGGCCAAGGGGACATCCTCTCGTCCCTTGGGCTGGCCGGCTGCCTGATGCCACCATCGCAGACGGTCGGTGGAGCTCTGCAAAACTTGGTTTGGCACCTGCGTCAGCACGACCCGGACACGGCGCCCATTCTGACCGTGAGCGGCGGCATGGCGACCCTGACCTATGCCGTACAGGATCCAGAAATTGAAAGCGCCGATCAGATTGCGGATGGCGCGATCGCGATGGCGCTGAACATCATGCGCACGCTCCGCGGACCGGATTGGGCTCCCGCGGAGGTGCTGCTGCCACGCCCCCCGCCCCTCGATCCGGGGCCGTTCGAGCGCTTGTTCCGGGCTCCTGTCCGGTTTGAGGCCAGGACGGCTGCCCTGATCTTCCCGGCATTCTGGCTCAAGCGGCGGATTGCGGGCGCGGACGAGGTATTGCGCCGTCTGTTCGAGGAGCGTCTCGGGGTCCTTGAGGCCAGATCCGACGACGGCACTCTCAGTGACGGCTTGCGGCGCATGCTCCGGATGCGGCTGCCGCAACAGGATTGCTCGGCTGCGAAGATCGCGGGCCTGTTGTCGATGAACCGCCGCACCTTGAACCGTCACCTGACCGCAGAAGGCACGGCATTCAACATCCTGGTGAATGAGATCCGGTTCGAGATCGCGCGCCAACTCCTGGCCAACACCAGCATGACCTTCAGCCAGATCGCGGCCGCACTGGCTTTCTCTGAGGCGAGTGCCTTCACCCGGGCCTTCCGGCGCTGGTCAGGACAAACCCCAACCGCGTGGCGGGCCGAGCACCATCGAGCTTGAGACCGTCTGCGGGACATGCGTGCAGCCCAGGCTCCATCGCAGGCTCGGGGAAGGGTGAGGAGAAGATCGATGACAGTGTCCCGACCAACCCTGTTCTGGATCACGATCACGGCCATTGCCTTGATGGCGCTGGTGCTGTTGCGCCCGATCCTGCTGCCGTTCGCGGTCGGGATGACGCTGGCCTACCTGCTCGTTCCGGCGGTCGACAGGCTGGAGCAGCACGGGGTCAATCGCTCAGTGGCAGCCCTGGCCCTCGTCCTGCTGCTGGTCGTCGGTTTCGTCGGCGTGATCTTGGTGCTGCTTCCGGCAATCGTCGGCGAGCTGAGGTTCTTCATCGAGTCCTTCCCGCGCACCGTCGCGCGGGTTCAGTCCCTCATGGCCGACACCAGCCGGCCCTGGCTGCACAAGCTCCTGGGCGAGGAACTCCGGATCGAGGAGACCGCGAGCAAGGCGGCGGCGGCCATGGGTGGTGCTTGGCTCGATGATGTCCTTCGATCAGCCTGGTTCGGTGGGAGGGCGTTATTCTCCCTTCTTTCGCTGCTCGTCGTGGTTCCGATCGTCACGATCTATCTCCTGATCGACTGGGACCGGATGATCGTGACGGTGGACGGCTGGTTGCCCCCAGGGCGGCGCGATGAGGTTCGGGCCGTCGGGCGGGAGATCCACGACACGGTGGCCGGCTTCGTGCGCGGGCAGATCGTTATCTGCCTGATCCTGGCCGTGTTCTACGCCACGGCCCTGAAGCTGACCGGACTCAATCATGCCGTGCTGATTGGCATCACGGCCGGCCTGATCAGCTTCGTGCCCTACCTCGGGGCCGGCGCCGGCCTTGTCGTTGCCTTGTGCGTCGCCGTGGCCCAGTTCTGGCCGGATGGCACACCCCTGATGGTCGTGGGTGGCATCTTTCTGATCGGGGAAACCCTGGCTGATTACGTGCTGTCCCCGCGCATCATCGGGAGCCGCGTCAAGCTCAATCCGGTCTGGCTGATGTTCGCACTGTTCGCCTTTGGCTGGCTGTTCGGCTTTGTCGGCCTGCTGGTGGCGATCCCGTTGGCGGCCGCGGTGGGCGTCATCCTGCGGTTCGCGATGCGGAAGGCCCTGGCAAGCCCCGGTGCTGATGTTGTGCCGGCGCCAGTCGCATCAGGCATTACTGACACGGGAACCGGCAGGCGTGCCAGCCGGGAGCGGCATCCAAGAGTCGGTGTCTCAAGCGATCAAGCATCTGTCGCAACGGGTCAAGCACGCCCTCATCCACCGGCATAGGATGATGCGTGTCAATTGAGAAGACCTCGGCCGTGTCCGCCGACACGCCACGCCGACAGTGCCCCTGCTTGCAAGGACAGGATTCATGACGGATGCAGACCTGCTCATAAGGACGCCGGACACCTCTATCAACCAGCCGTCGGAACACGATGGAATGGCCTGGATTCCCGGTGGCACGTTCCGGATGGGCTCGGACCGGCACTATCCCGAGGAGGCGCCGGTCCACCGCGTCACCGTCGATGGATTCTGGATCGACCGCACGCCGGTCACCAACCGGCAGTTCCGCGACTTCGTCCGCGCCACCGGCCACGTCACGGTCGCGGAAATCGCACCCGACCCGAAGGACTATCCCGGCGCCCTGCCACACCTGCTCCATGCCGGCTCGCTCGTGTTCAGCCCGCCGGATTATCCGGTCGATCTCCGTCACTTCAGCCAG
>KI912021.1:0-4266 GCA_000517005.1 Microvirga lupini | reverse complement strand
GGGCGGATCTCGAGGATCGTCGCCATGGCCAGGACATTCGCCTTCACGATGTGCTTGAGTGCCGTCACGAAAGCCGTGTCGTTGGCAAGCTGCTCGTTCCACCAGCCATACGCTGCCGAGAAGGTGGCGCAGACGAACATCTCGTTCACGGGCGTATAGAGTTGCACCCACGGAAACCGCTGTGCAAAGGCGCTGGCGTACTCGGCGAACAGGGTCGGGAAGTCGGGGTTCTGGAAGTTGCCGATCCAGTCAGGTACCCCGAAGTGGCACAGATCCACAATGGGGACGACGTCGAGGGTCTTGAGCACGCCGAACGTCTCATCCGGAAAGCTCCAGTCATACCGGCCGTGGCCGAGCCAGACCCGGTGGATCGGCGGACCGTAGCGCAGGTAGCGGATGTCGAGCTCTTGCAGCAGTTCGAAATCTCTCCGCCAATGCGTGTAGTGACCGCACTTCTCCATCTCGTCGACACGGGCGCTGCCGTTCTTGATCGTCGGATAGCTGTTCTCGATGCCGGTCGCGAACATGAACCAGGGAGCTGCCATCGCGGACCTCCAAGCAGGGCCCACCAAAGCCCCTCGATCGAAAGGATCAGGCGGTCTTGCCTGATCGACGCAGGATACTGGCCTCTCACGAAATCATACGTTGATTGCGGGTCACCGCAAAGGCGGACAGCAGCGGCCGGTCGCTTCCTATGGCGTACCCCGCCCGTCATCCCAGGAGGCCGAGCGGAACGACCACCCCTCGACACCTCTCACGGGCGTGGAGCCCCGCTCCCTGTGCGGCGGCACCGCCCGTCGACGAAGCTTCGGATCGCGGCCCCGACCTCCTGCGCAGCCTCGAGCGGGAGGAGGTGCCCAGCCCCAGCGATCTCGATGCGGGAGGCGTCGATCAGGTGGGGCATGACCTCGGCTGCGATCACATGGGGTGGAATAACCGGATCATCGCTCCCGCCCAGCACCAGGACCGGACAGGTGACCCGACCGGCTTGCGCTGTAATGTCCTCGCGGCTGCCCTGTGCGAGCCACCAATGCCAGGCCTCGGGCGAGGTTAGAAGATTGTCTTCGATACAGACCGCAGCATCGTTTGCCGAGATGGCGCGCCGTGCGATCGTGCGAAGGGTTTCTTCCGCAGAGGTGCGGTCGCCATGGGTTGCGAGCAGGCGGCTCCGCTCTCGTTCGTCCATGGGTTCAGGCGAGGGAGGTGAGGGGGCCACGAGAACAAGACCCTCCAGTCTTGGAGGATCCGCGGCCGCGCAGGCGAGTGCCAGCTTGCCTCCCATCGAGTGGCCGACGAGAACATAGCTTCCGACGCGGAGCCCTTCGATGAGCTGAATGACCGCCTGGGCCACCATATGCACACTGTAGGCGGTCAGTGGTGCCGAGCGGCCGAAGCCGGGAAGGTCGATGCGCAGGCACCGGCTG
Organism: Microvirga lupini; assembly: GCA_000517005.1. GTDB lineage: Bacteria > Pseudomonadota > Alphaproteobacteria > Rhizobiales > Beijerinckiaceae > Microvirga > Microvirga lupini. The sequence goes on along the minus strand of KI912021.1, from coordinate 2,842 downwards.
CGGCTCGACAGATCTCCGGCAACATGGATCCACGATCGCAGGGAGCCTGCGAAATAGTGGAGGAAGACCAAAGCAGGGGATTCACTGCCCTGGTCTTCGAAGTGAAGGAGCGGCCCATTCATGTCCTTGCCCTCGGTCGCTCAAGCCTGATGTCCTTCTATCGTCCTGGTGGGGCGACAGAGTGGCGGACGGGCGTTCACAGAGAGCGATTCATTGACGATGCTGGACCAATGGCCGTTGGGTGGTACCCCTCGAATCCTGCCGAAGAGCCCTTCCTTGAAGTACGCTTCGCTCGGGACGGAAACGGTCACTGCGCGATCAATTGGTCACAGTTCCTGTCTATCCAATCGTCGCTCCTGCGCTGAGACAAGCCGCACCATCTTGCGCAGATCCTGTTCGCCCAAATTCATTGCAGCATCAAGCCAGATATCGACGACATCCCGCAGCTCTTCATATTTCAGCGGGTCGATCCGCCTCTTTGAGCGGTAGATGGCCTTGTGAGCATTATGCTTGCGCCTGTTGCGGGCGATATAGTCCCTGACCGCGTTTTCTCCCTGGCCATCTTCGGCAAGGACGTCGACGACGCCGAGACGATGCAGTTCCTCGGCGGTATAGACCGTGCCGCTCATGATGAGTTTCTCGGCCGCAGCCATGCCGATCTTTCGAGACAGGAAGCTGTATGCTCCCATTCCAGGGAACAGATTGAACAGCACCTCCGGCAGACCCATCTTCGCGCTCTTCTCTGCAACAAGAACGTCAAAAGACAGAGCACATTCGAAGCCACCGCCCAACGCATCGCCTTGCACCAGCGCGATCGTGATCAGAGGCGTATGAAACGCCATCGCATTGCCATAGACCACATCGATGCAGGCATAGGCGTATTCCCGCAGTCCGTCATAATCCCTGCGACGGATGCAGTCCGCAAAGTAAGCCAGGTTTCCGCCGAAGTTATAGACGCCCGGCGTCTGGGATGCGGCGACGAAGTACTCCAGATGCTGACACTGTTCGCGGTTGCCCTCCTCCATGATCGCACGCACGGATTCCTGCACGCACATCATGTCCCGCAGGAGTTCCATCGTGATCATGGGGTGCGGGCTCGGACGCATGGCCGCCCAATAGATCTTCTGCTCGAAGTCGAGCTTGACGTCGATGTACGGCAGAAGAAGGTTGGTCGGGTCGCCTTGCGCCGACCCGGACGAGGGTTTCGGCGCTGGAGCTGCAGGGGTCGGTATTTCCCGATAGTCTACGGATTGAACGTCAGAAAAGGGATGGTCATCGGCTTTGACCAACGGGGATAGCATCCTGCTCTCCATCATAGAGAATTCTTCAGCAAAGCGAGCTTCATCTCGCTTTAAAGCGGTGCGCACCTGTCGGAGGCAACCTTCCTTAAGGATAATGATCCTTTAACGACCTCGTGGGTAGTACCTAGGAAGATTTGTTGGAGGACTTGGTTAATGTTAGGGCCTTTCGCCAAGCCAATAACTATTGGCGGCGGGATAACTTGCGAGGACCGCGCATTCTTGCTGTGTGAAAGTAAAATACTAGATTAACCAAATTCATAGAAGCTGAAGCGGCCTAGCATATATTCCCTATGTTATTGCGGTATGAATAGTGGGTTCAATGCAACGCAATGCAGAATTCGTGAAATATAGTAGCGAGATGCCGCGGTGCTCACCTGCGAACAAACAGATGGTCTCTCAAGAGGAATAAAACGGCACTTGCGCTAGGATATGCCGCACGCCCCATGGAATGACAGCAACGAAGCAGGTCGAACGCCTGAGTTGATCACTGAGAAAGCTCAGCGACTCTAGAGCATCGATCGAGCTGACAGGCAGGGGGATGCCGGGGGCAACACATGGCAGTTATTTTGATCCTCGACGACAAAAGCACCAACCGCAACATCTTTTCCCGGCTCGCTCAAACGATCGAAGAGAGAGCGGTCGTGCATGCCTTTGCCTCGCCAGTGGAGGCTCTTGAATGGCTCGAAGGCAACGCCCCCGACCTGATCGTCACCGACTTTCGAATGCCCGGGATGGACGGAGCGGAATTCACCAGGCACGTCAGAGCCACCACCAATGGCATCGATGTTCCGATCATCGTCATAACGGCCTATGATGATCGGGCCTTTCGGCTTCGCGCCTTGGAAGCGGGGGCCACGGATTTTCTGCGGTCTCCGGTCGATCATTATGAATTCGTCACCCGCGCCCGGAATCTTCTCAAGCTGCAGCGCCAGCAGCAGCAGATCAAGGGCCGCGCGCAAGCTCTCGAGCTGCAACTGCGTATCAGTGAGCGCTCTCAGGAGGAGCTGGTCCGCAGCAGCCGGGAGGCTCTGGCACAGGTGATCGACACCGTGCCGGCATTGGTCAGTGCGACCGACAAGGACAGCCGCATCGTCTTCGTGAACGCCCACTTCGCCGACTTCGTCAACTCCACGCCGGAAGCCCTGACGGGAAAACAGCTGAGCGATGTCCTACGCAGCAACAAGCCGGAATTCAGCCGTCAGGTCCACAGATCCATCGTCGAGAACCAGCGAACATCTGTGAGCTTCGAGGAAAGCATTGCCGATACCTCCCGGGTTGAGCGTGCATTCCTGACGACGAAGACGTTGATGCACGCGTTCTCAGGTGTCGAGATAAGCGTTCTGACGACATCGGTTGACATAACCGAGCGAAAGCAGGCCGAAAGCACCTTGCGGCATATCGCGCTGCACGACACGCTGACCGATCTTCCCAACCGAAGAATGCTCTACGACTGGATCCAGCAGCAACTCTCGAGCGAAGAAGCCCGCTTCGCGATCCTCTTGATCGATCTTGACCGCTTCAAGGCAGTCAATGATGCCCTA
>KI912020.1:240073-240625 GCA_000517005.1 Microvirga lupini | reverse complement strand
CCGCTTGCGCCAATCCCGCGATGATGCGCAGAAGCGTCGTCTTTCCAGAACCCGAGGGACCAAGCAGTGCTAGGAGTTCGCCGGGCCGGACATCGAGGTGCACATCGTGTAGAGCAGCCGAACCTGCGAACGCCTTCGTTACGCCGGCGACGCGGATGTCGATCGCCTGTCCCTGCTCAGCGATGTGTGCCACTGGCGAGATCGGCTCCATGACGCCATTCGAGAAATGACTTGAGTGCCAATGTGACGAGGGCGAGGCCAGCGAGGAGCGAGGCGACGGCGAAGGCCGCAACGAAGTTGTATTCATTGTAGAGAATCTCCACGTGCAGCGGGATGGTGTTGGTCAGGCCGCGGATGTGGCCGGAGACCACGGAAACCGCACCGAACTCGCCCATGGCGCGGGCATTGCACAGAAGGACGCCATACAGCAGCCCCCATTTGATGTTGGGTAGCGTCACAGTCAGGAATGTGCGCCAGCCACTGGCCCCAAGGGTCAGCGCAGCCTCCTCCTCTGCCGTGCCCTGCTCCTGCATGAGCGGGATAAGCTGCCGC
>KI912020.1:238515-239973 GCA_000517005.1 Microvirga lupini | reverse complement strand
TCCACGAGACCGATCGCAACCGTGTCGAAGCTCTCCCGGTCAATGAGGATGAAGCCGCCCGTGCGACGGCTCTGCGTGTAAGGATCGAAGGCGATCGGCTGGTCCAGGGCGAGAACCACATGGCCGATGTCGTTGGCTCCCAGCGACGACACGGGCACAGAGGCGAGCGAGGCAAGATCGATCCTCTGACGCACGCGCACCACTCTTGCAGGCACCGCCGCAGCACCGAGCTTCAACAGAAACTGGTCGCCTTCCTTCAGATGCTCCGTCGCCATCCAGAACAGGCGGGCGTCGATCTGTCGGAGACCTGAGCCTGCCTCTCCACGGAAACGATGACGTCCCCACGGGAGATGTCCACCTCGTCGGACAGGGTGAGCGTGACGGATTGACCGGCAACGGCCTCATTCAGCTTCCGTCCATCGTCACGATCTGTGCAACGGAGGTTTCCAGTCCGGAGGGAAGGATCCGCACCCGGTCTCCTGACCTGACACGGCCGCTGGTGACAAAGCCGGCAAAGCCGCGAAATTCCGGGTTGGGCCGGTTGACCCATTGGACTGGCATGCGGAACGGCTCAGCGTCGGCCTTCTGCTCGACCTCGACAGTTTCGAGATAGGAGAGCAGCATCGGGCCGGCGTACCAGGATGCTTGTGACGATAGCTCGACGACGTTGTCGCCGTTGAGAGCCGACAGCGGAATGGCCGCGATCCGATCGAAGCCCAGATTGACCGCAAAGGCTCGGAACTCCGCACTGATCTGTTTGAATTTCTCCTCGGACCATCCACGAGGTCCATCTTGTTGATCGCCAGGGCAACATGGCGGATCCCGAGCATGGACACGAGAAGCGCATGTCGGCGGGTCTGGCGCGTGAGGCCCTTGCGCGCATCGATGAGGAGGATGGCAACATCGGCCGTGGATGCACCCGTTGCCATGTTCCGCGTGTATTGCTCATGGCCGGGTGTGTCGGCGACGATGAAGGTCCGCCTGTCGGTCGAGAAAAAGCGATAGGCGACATCGATGGTGATGCCCTGCTCGCGTTCGCTGGCGAGCCCATCCACCAGAGCGCGAAGTCGATACCGCCACCCTGAGTGCCGTGCTTGCGCGAGTCACGCTCGAGCGTTGCGAGCTGATCGTCGAACAGACGCTTGGATTCGTACAGCAGGCGGCCGATCAGCGTGGACTTGCCATCGTCGACGGAGCCGCAGGTGATGAATCGCAGCAGGCTCTTGCGCTCATGGGCCGCGAGATAGTCCTCCAGCAGGAAGCTGTCAGGTTCGACATGAACCGTCATCAGAAATAGCCCTCTTGCTTCTTGCGTTCCATGGACGCCGCCGTGTCCTTGTCGATGGCGCGGCCATGACGTTCGGATGTGCGCGCCTCGAGCGTTTCGCGAATGATGTCGGGGAGAGTGGCGGCCGTGCTTTCCACGGCGCCCGTCAGGGGATAGCAGCCGAGCGTCCG
>KI912020.1:235845-238415 GCA_000517005.1 Microvirga lupini | reverse complement strand
TCAGGCATCGTCGCAGCGACAGGAAATGGACCGGACTTCCACGCCAACAGGGGCCCTTTGGCCGAGGCAGCGGAATGAACGCGCCCCTTCGGCCCGAGGATCGGCGCCCGGCACGCCTCAACGCCCTGCCGAAGCTGCCGATTTTCCTCGATCTCGCCGGGCGCTCAATCCTTGCGGTGGGCGGGTCCGACGGGATCGCCTGGAAAGCCGAACTTCTCGCGGCCGCCGGCGGCACGGTCAAAATCCTTGCCGAGGATCCCTCGCCCGAACTGCTCGCCCTCGTCCGCAACGACCCTGAGCGATTCACCCTGGTCCAACGTTCCTGGCGAGAGGCGGACCTCATTGGGGCTTCGGTCGCGGTAGCGGATATCGAGGATCGACAGGAGGCCGAGATCTTTGCCGACACGGCACGCCGCCACGGCGCCCTCGTCAACGTCGTCGATCAACCTGCCTTCTGCGATTTCCAGTTCGGCACCATCGTCAATCGCGCGCCCGTCATCGTATCCATCTCGACCGATGGAGCCGCTCCCATTCTGGGCCAGGCATTACGCCGGCGGATCGAAGCCGTTCTGCCTGCCTCCCTCGGGGCATGGGCTCAGGCGGCAAAAGGCTTTCGTGATCGCCTGCGGGACATCGTTCCCTCAAAGCAAGGTCGGCGCCGGTTCTGGGAAGAGTTCGTGGATGCGGCGTTCGCGAACAAATTTCATGCGCACGAGTTAAACGGCACTCTCGATCGACTTGCGCATGAGATTCGTGGAGAAGCAGTGGACAGACGGACGCTCGGCGAGGTCGTCATTGTCGGTGCAGGTCCGGGCGATCCGGAGCTTCTGACCTTGAAGGCGATGCGCGAGCTTCAGGCAGCCGATGTCATCGTCTACGATCGCCTCGTCACGCCCGCCATTCTCGAGCTGGCTCGCCGGGAGGCCCGCCGGGTCCATGTCGGCAAGGAAGGCCATGGCGCATCATGCCGCCAGGAAGACATCAACGCATTGATCGTCGATCTGGCGCTTGCGGGTGAACGTGTCGTTCGTCTCAAAGGCGGCGATCCTGCCATTTTCGGTCGCACCGGCGAGGAGGTCGTCGCCTGCCGGGAGGCCGGGGTTCCGGTCCGCATCGTTCCCGGCATCACGACCGCCAGTGCCGCGGCTGCTTCCCTCAATGCCTCACTGACCCATCGCGATCATGCTCAAAGGGTTCAGTTCATCACCGCTCACGACCGGCATGGAGATCTTCCTGAGGATTTGAACATCGGCGCCTTGGTGGATCTGAAAGCGACAACGGTTGTCTACATGGGCCGGCGCACCGCATCCAAGTTGGCGACGCGCCTGATCGAGAATGGCTTGCCTCCCGATACGCCTGTTGTCGCGATCAGCAATGTTTCGAGAGACGATCAGAAGAGCTTGCACACGACCGCCGGGAATGTGGCTCGTGGCGAGCCTCTGCCTGAAGACGGGCCATTGATCATGGCCATCGGAGCATCCGTTGGCGCCGCAAGCGACATTCCGCTTCAATTGGACTGCGCTTTCAATGCTCTCAGCGAGGCAGGTCAGTTGGCACCATCGAACGAACAGGCCGCCCCGCTCTGCTGGATCTTTGAGAAGCATTGAAGCTTCTCTCACAATGCCTTTGCCGATGCAGGTGGTGAGATCTGATCGAAATAAGCGACCCTGCCCGCTACCGCCGCGCCGACGGTGAGCCAGAAAAGAAGTATACCGAGAATCATCTTGCGCGAAGAGCGCGAATGTCCACGAGCCATGCTGTCGGTAAAGCCTGCAATCATATTCTTGCAATTCTACAGGCCTCACCTTGGAGAGAACAGCATCTTTAGGACCACGAGCTAAATTCAGAAGAACATTCTCGCTCTCTTCAATCATCGATGACGAACATGCTACGATTGCTCGATGAGAAAGTTTAAAATTCTAAGGCTCACACACGTCACGGCGGAGCCTTATCCAGGATCTGTCTGTCGGTTCGGAACAGCTCTGGATCCTGTGCAGCGGATCGTCAGAAACACATCACCAGGGCGCAGGATTCACGTCGGCGCGCACTGCACCGGGCGGATGCCCCATCACCCGCTTGAACGCTCGACTGAAGGCGGCATGCGATCCGTATCCAAGCCGATGGGCCGCAGTTTCGATCGGCATGCGGTCGCGCCCAATCCATTGCGCAGCAAGGCGCATCCGCAGTTCCGTCAGATAGCGGACCGGCGTGACGCCCGTCACGGCCAGAAAGCGCTCGGCGAATACCGACCGGGAGCTGCCCATCTCTGCCGCGAGCTCGGCCAGGGTCCAGTCTCTGCCGGGGTCCCGGTGGAGCGCAGCAATGACGCGGCCCAGCCGCGGATCGCGCAAGGCGGCGACCCAGCCATTGGCGTCGCCGCAACCGCATTCCACCCATGCCCGAACGATGAAGGCGGATATGACGTCGGCAAGTCGCGCCAAGATCCCAGCATAGCCTGCACGCTCGCCTCGCGCCTCGCGTTCCATCGCCTCAAGCATCGGCAGGATCTCGGGGTAACGTTCCAGCAATGTGCCGACGAACATGACCTCCGGCATCAATGCGACCAGCGG
>KI912020.1:233983-235745 GCA_000517005.1 Microvirga lupini | reverse complement strand
TGGAGCCAGCGTTGATCGCTCTTGACGGCGGCCAGCGCCGCCTTCGCCTTGAAAGCCGGTGTGTGGTTCCGGCGTGCGCGTCTGCTCTTCGTCTCTCCTGATTTCGCGGCCCAATCTTGCCAGCCATCAGGCAGAAACCTGTACGTCAGCTCGTCGTCAGCTCGATCGCTTAAGTTGCTAACAGGTCTTGAGTAGACTGACATAACTACGGCGCAACCATTTCGATAGGGGAGCGAACCGCGTGTATAGCAGAATCACTGGATCAACCAGCCAATCTACAAGCGCGAGCCAAGCCGATGAATCGGGGCAGGCAGCAGATCACCAGACGTTTACGGAAACGCTCGCAGAGGCGGCGCCTGGTTCGTCGTCGGCGACGCGACTGTATTCCCTCACCTCCGAACCTCCTATCTACGATTTGGACAGGAAGACGTTCGAGGCAGAACTGAAGAATTTCTACAGTGATGATATCAAGCACATTGCCGATAATCCACAAGAGTATTCGGATTTCGTGTCCAATAAAGCCGCGCGCACCGCAATGGTCGCTAGAGTTGGTGCGAGCGTAGCTGACGAGCCGTGTTCGCAGTACTTCAGCTACCAGTTGGGCGACAAGAGCGTCGGGCTCCTAAGGGTGGATCCAGGATTCCGCATCAAAGGGGAAGACTGGCAGAAAGAGCACTTTCCGGAGCGAAAAAACATCTCATCGGTTGTGGCTATGCGAGTGACCCATCCGCTCGTCGAGAACGCGGGCGATGTTCTGCTCGAACATCAACTTCGGCTCGACGGCAAGAAGCCCTTAATCATGTCGCGTCCTGCTAACGATGACCCGAAGTCCCGTCTGGAGCAGATGGGCTTTGTTGACGTGGGTGGAAACGAGTTCGTGCTTGATCCTAAACGGCATGGCGATAAGTGGACGCTGAACGACGACCGTGAATGGCAGCGGGCAGACAAGCCTCGACAGTATCTCCAAGCCGAGAGCGAGGATCCCGTTGAAGGAAGGAGCGACGAAAACGAAGGATATGTCGAGACGGATTCGTCCGGCGATGACCCTTCTTGGTACTTGGAGCGGGCGCTCAATTTCCGCGGAGGACCTGCCGACTGAGAGGCTCAATAGACGGAACGGCATGAAGACTATCATGTCTCGTGTCCCGCGTGCCGGGCGCGAAGGGGATAGTGAAACGGGGGCGCGCTCCTCGGTGTTGCAGCCCCCGAATTGAGCAGACAGGACTTTGGTGCAGAATTCAGATGTGGGCCGCGCTGCCCCCTGACGTCGGGCTCAGGTGATGCGCTGGGATACTGGCATGCCAAGGCGGGTCATGACGTTGAGGACCTTGCAGCCGGCCGCGGTTTCGGCCTTTTGCATAGGCAGAGTCCGAGCGTGGAGACGGCGACCAATCAGGGTTTTGTAGCGCATCATCGCCACCTCGCCCAATGACCGACAACCGTAGTTGACCGCCTTCTGCCAGCCGAGACGCCCGCGCGTCTGGATCATCTGGAGGTGCCAGTCTCGCTGGGTGGGCGCCGTCTCGGCCGTGTTGCTTGGCACTGCCGTTGACCGCGGTGGGATAATTACTGCCGCAGCAGGATCCCGCTCGGCGATGGCCGGGTAGACGGGCTCGCCATCATATGCGCCATCAGCCGTGACTGTCACCGGGCACTTTGGCGTGAGACAGGCGATCTAATCATTTCAGTGACTTAGCTTGGGCTCTGAGACGAAAGTTTGGGCACTTAACCTGAGATTCTCGTTGGCTTTGGGCAGTTAACG
>KI912020.1:233189-233883 GCA_000517005.1 Microvirga lupini | reverse complement strand
AAGGGCTATGTGCTCGGCGCGCATGCCACCGATCAGTTCTCGTCCTGGATTGACAAGCCCGAAGTCGCCGGCACGGCCGAGCAGATCGCGCAGGCTCTTGCTCCCGAGGCTTGGACGCGCCTGTCAGCCGGCGATGGTACGAAGGGAGCGCGCCTGTATGACTGGGCTTATCTCGAACTCGCCGATCTCGAGGCTGTGGAAGACAACGACGATCTCACCGGCCTGTGGACGCGTGGCCTGCTGATCCGACGCACCATCAGCGCTCAAGATCTGGCCTTCTTCGCGACCTGGTGTCCGGCTGGCACGCCGCTCGACACGTTGGTGCGGGTCGAAGGCCAGCGCTGGGCGATCGAGGATGCCTTTGAGACCGCCAAGACCGAGTTGGGGCTGACGCACAACGAGACGCGCTCATGGCACGGCTGGCACCGGCATGTGGCGCTGGTGATGCTGGCCTTTGCCATGCTGGCGGTGGTGCGCCAGCGCGCCAACACGCTCACGTCACCCCAAAAAAGAAGCAACGAGGCGAAGCTGCAGCGCTGGTACGCTGGTCTGTCCAGGAAATCCGCCGCGTGGCCACACGCCTCCAGCAGCGACGCATCGAGCCCGCCTTCGTGATTGCCTGGTCCGCCTGGCGACGCGCGCATCAGGCGATGGCACAAACCTCACATCGTAAGCGGAGGGCGCAACTGTAATG
>KI912020.1:227802-233089 GCA_000517005.1 Microvirga lupini | reverse complement strand
GGTCAGGCGCCGACACCCCCACCTCCAACTCCTCCCCACAAGGGGGAGGAGGGCTCCAGCGCCACTCTCGTCCAACGATCCCGGATCTTCCTATGCTTCGTCCGGGATGGCAGTTAATATTGCATATACAGCAACATCTCTTGCCCCTCCCGGCCGCAGGGAGTAGGACCGCAGCACGTTTTTCCCAATTCAACGGCTGCTGTAGAAACCATGTCCAAGGCCGACAAGATCAAGGCCCGCGCCCCGCGCGGCTTTGCCGACCGCACTCCTGCCGACCTCGCCGCCACCGAGCGCATGCTTGCGGCGATCCGCGAGTCTTACGAGCTCTACGGCTTCGAGGGTGTCGAGACGCCCTTCGTCGAGTACACCGACGCCCTCGGCAAGTTCCTGCCCGACCAGGACCGCCCCAACGAGGGCGTGTTCTCTTTCCAGGACGACGACGAGCAGTGGCTGTCCCTGCGCTATGACCTGACCGCCCCGCTCGCCCGCTACGTGGCCGAGAACTTCGACGCGCTGCCCAAGCCCTACCGCAGCTATCGGGTCGGCTGGGTGTTCCGCAACGAGAAGCCAGGTCCTTGCCGCTTCCGCCAGTTCATGCAGTTCGACGCCGATACGGTGGGTGCCGCCTCCGTGGCGGCGGATGCGGAAATCTGCATGATGGCCGCCGACACGATGGAACGGCTCGGCCTCAAGCGCGGCGACTACCTGATCAAGATCAACAACCGCAAGGTCCTCGATGGCGTGCTCGAGGCCATCGGTCTCGGCGGCGAGGACAAGGCCGGTCAGCGCCTGACGGTGCTTCGTGCCATCGACAAGCTCGACCGCCTCGGTCCCGAGGGCGTGAGCCAGCTCCTCGGCGCCGGCCGCAAGGATGAGAGCGGCGACTTCACCAAGGGCGCAGGGCTCGAGCCCGAGGCCATCGCGCGCGTGCTCGCCTTCACGGACGCCAAGGGCGCGAACAATGCCGCGACGGTCGAGAACCTGCGCAAGGTCGTCGGCTCCTCCGCCCGCGGCCTCGAAGGTGCGGACGAACTGGCGGAGATCTCCTCCCTCGTCTCCTCCTCCGATTACGAGGATCGCGTCACCATCGACCCCTCCGTGGTGCGCGGCCTCGAATATTACACAGGCCCCGTCTACGAGGCCGAGCTGACCTTCCAGGTCCAGGACGAGGATGGGCGTCCCGTCCGGTTCGGCTCGGTGGGCGGCGGCGGGCGCTATGACGGCCTCGTGGGCCGCTTCCGCTCCGAGCCCGTTCCGGCCACCGGCTTCTCCATCGGCGTGTCGCGCCTCCTCTCGGCGCTGCAGATGGTGAAGAGCCCCATCGTGTCGGGCGCCGAGAAGCCCGGTCCGGTGGTCGTGCTGGTGATGGACAAGGACCAGATCGCCGCCTATCAGCGCATGGTCTCGACCCTGCGCCAGGCCGGCATCCGGGCCGAGCTCTATCTCGGCTCGTCGGGCATGAAGGCGCAGATGAAATATGCCGACCGGCGCCAGAGCCCCTGCGTCGTCATCCAGGGCTCCAACGAGCGCGAACGCGGTGAGGTCGAGATCAAGGACCTGATCGAAGGCGCCAAGGCCGCCCAGGCCATCGCCTCGAACGAGGAGTGGAAGGCCGCCCGTCCGGCTCAGTTCTCCGTGCCTGAAGCGGATCTCGTGAAGGCCGTCCGCGAGGTTCTGGCCCGCCATTTCGGATAAGCTTGGCCTTTCGGGAACCCCTATGGTTTCATAGGGGTTGTCTCCCAAGCTTGACCATCAGGAGATGAATATGGCGAAGGACAAGAAGAGCGGCGGTAAAGCGAAGAAGGCTTCGGGCAAGAGCCAGGGTGCAAAGCTGGCAAAGTCCGTGAAGAAATCCGGCTTCATGGATCTGATCAATTCCGATCTTGGCCGCGAGATTCTGGCCGACGCCCTCATCGCCGCAGCCGGCGCTGCGGCTGCCGCCCTCACCAAGACCCGCCCGGCCCGGAAGGCTGGTGCAGCCGTAGCTGACGCAGGCACCCAAACCGCCGACTTGACCCAGACTGCCGCGGGCGCCGTCGCTGGCGTCGTGACCGAGGCCGCCCGTCACTTCCTGCCCGCCAGTCTCGTCGGTGAAGAGGGCGGTGCTGAGAAGGGTGGCAAGTCGGAGCCGAAGAAGGTCAAATACGTCCAGCGCTCCAGCAACACCAGCAAGAGCAAGTCGACGAAGGCCAAGAGCGCAAAGAGCGATACGGCCGGGAAGCACTGAGTTTTCCCACTTGATCGTCATCCCGGACGCCGCAGGCGATCCGGGACCGTTTTCAGAATTGCGCACGACCAGCCCTCTCCCACAAGGAGGGAGGAGAATAGCGCCACATCCTGCACCCGATCCCGGATCGGCTTCGCCGTCCGGGATGACCGGATAGTCCTACCCATTCACCCTTCCCGTCAAAAACAATCGCCTTCCTGGCCCGGCATTGCTAGGAAGCATGCCGAACAAGGATTGGGCGAGGCCTGTGACGGAGACGGATGCCATTGTTGCGCTGATCGCGCTTTTCGAGCGCGAGGGCTATGCGCGGATCGAGCCGCCGGTGCTGCAGCCGGCGGATGTGTTCATCGACCTCTCGGGTGAGGACATCCGGCGGCGCATGTTCGTGACGCAGGACGCCTCGGGCACGGAGCTGTGCCTCAGGCCCGAATACACGATCCCGGTCTGTCTGCAGCATCTCTCCCGACACGGCGCCCAACCCTCCGGTTATGCCTATGGCGGCCCGGTCTTCCGCATGCGTCCCGGCGAGAGCGGCGAATTCCTGCAGGCGGGCCTCGAATCCATCGGCCGAACGGATGTCTCAGCCGTCGATGCCGAAATCCTGGCCCTTGCTCTGGACGGCCTCAAGCAGATCGGCGGTCCCGCTCCCATCGTGAAGCTGGGCGACATGGGCCTTCTCCATGCCCTCATCGATGCCTTGGGGATTGCGCCCGCCGCCAAAAGGCGCGTGATCCGGGCCATCGTGTCGGGACAGGGCCTGGCAAGCCTCTGTGAGCCCGATGGGTCGGGTAGCCAAGAACACGCAGGCCTTCTCGCCGCAATCGAGGGCCAGGCGCCTCAGGCCGCCAAGGCTTTCGTGGAGGACATCCTGTCGATTGCGGGCATCGCCCGCGTCGGCGGGCGCAGCGCGGGCGAGATCGCCGAGCGCTTCCTGGCCCGTGCGGCAAACCGGACCGGTCTGCCCGAGGAGGCGCGACAGGTGCTGGAGCGCTACCTCACCATTGCGGGCGATCCCGACCAAGCGGCCCATGCGGTCAGGACCCTTGCCAAGGATGCGGGACTCGAACTCGACGGGGCGCTCGCCACCTTTGAGGAGCGCACCGGCTTCATGGCGGCGCGCGGGCTCGATGTGAGCGCCTTCTCTTTCGCTGCCACCTTCGCCCGCAACCTCGACTACTACACGGGCTTCATCTTCGAGGTACAGGATCCGCGCCGCGGCGACGGCAAGCCTGTCGTCGGCGGCGGACGCTACGACCGCCTGCTCGAGCACCTCGGCGCCGAGGCCCCGATCCCGGCGGTCGGCTGCTCGTTCTGGCTCGATCGCATCGTGGAGAGGCTCTGATGACCGATTCTCCTCTCATTCTGGCCGTTCCCTCCAAGGGACGCCTGCAGGAGAACGCGGCCGCGTTCTTCGCCCGGGCCGGCCTTGTCTTCACCCAGTCACGCGGGGCGCGCGACTATCGCGGAACGCTTGCCGGCGTGCCGGATGTGGAGGTTGCCTTCCTGTCTGCTTCCGAGATCGTGAGCCAGCTCGCCAATGGCACGGCTCATCTCGGCATCACCGGCGAGGATCTGATCCGCGAGCAGATCGCCGATGCGGATGAGTCAGTGGAACTGCTGACCCCCCTGGGCTTCGGCCATGCCAATGTGGTCGTCGCCGTGCCACAGGCCTGGATCGATGTGCGAACCATGGCCGATCTCGATGAGGTCGCGGCCGATCTTCGCGCCCGCCACGGCTACAAAATGCGGGTTGCGACCAAATACGTGAACCTCACCCGCCGTTTCTTTGCCGAGAAGGGCGTGGCGGATTACCGGATCGTCGAGAGCCTGGGTGCCACCGAGGGCGCGCCAAGCGCGGGCTCCGCTGAGCTGATCGTCGATATCACCACGACCGGCGCGACGCTCGCCGCCAATGCCTTGAAGATCCTGGACGACGGCGTGATGCTGCGCTCGGAGGCCAATCTCGTGGCCTCGGCCCGCGCTCCCTGGTTGGCCCGGGCGCGGGCTGCCGCGACCGCCGTTCTGACGCGCATCGCCGCCGAGGAAGAGGCCCGCACCAGCCGTGAGGTGCGGGCGGCGCTCGATCCGGCCCGGGCCTCCGCGCTCGTGTCGCTGGCGAAGGATCACGGTGCCACCCTCCCCTATGGCAATGCCCTGGGCCGCGAGGTCGTGCTCCATTGCCGTGCGGCGACAGTGTTCGAGATCGTGGCGGCCCTCCAGGGCATCGGCGCGCAGGATATCTCGGTGCGGGCCTTCGACTACCTGTTCCGTCCCACCAACGCGCTTACCGAGCGGCTTCTGCGACGGATTGGCGTCTGATCCTCAAGCTCTTTCACCAAGGCTTCAGGCTTGGCGTGCTTCCTTTCCTGAGGGATAAGACAGCATCACCTTGGGCGTTGCCTGAACGCCCAAGGCCCCTTATGGTCCCTGCGTTTTTTCTGTTGTAGAGGTTCCGATGAACGCGCTTCGACTTGCGACATGTCTGGTGGCTCTCGCCGCCGTCTCGGGAGCTCATGCCCAATCGGCCGCCACCCTCGGCCGGCCGGTCGGCCCGACCCGTCAGGTGGACAACAAGGTCCCGCAGCCGGGTGAGGGAGGGAAGATCTTCCCGCTGAACTCCTCCTGGGTGGCCGTCAGCCTGAACGGCAAGCCTTTCACCGGCGAACGCCCAAGCTTCAGGCTCGACGACCAGCTCCGGGCCACGGGTTTCAGCGGCTGCAACACCTATGCCACCGCAGCCTATCCCCTGCGCGAGCAGGGCTTGGCCGTGGGCCCCTTCGCCCTGACGAAGAAGAGCTGCGACAAGGCCACCATGGCCATCGAGCAGGCCTTCCTCGTGGCGCTCCGCTCCTCGGGCAAGTGGGACATCCAGGGCCGCAACCTAATCATCCAGACCCAAAACGGTGGTCGATTGATCCTGGAGCGCTCGCTCTGAAACATCCGCTTCGCGTGAATAAGAGGCCGGCTTATCGCCGGCCTTTTCCGTTTTGCATAGAGCTGTGTCATCCCGGGGCTGCGCAGCAGATCCGGGATCGCTATCAGAATAGAGCGCGATCAGCT
>KI912020.1:217222-227702 GCA_000517005.1 Microvirga lupini | reverse complement strand
TCAATGGCGCTTGTGGCGAAAGAAAGGAGGAACTTCCCCCAGTGACAAGCGATAGCAGTCTTGTGAGGACAGCGACAGCTCGCTAGAAGCCCGGAGTGTTCTTCAAAACAGATTGTCCTATTTAAAGAACGAAAAGGTTGACTTAGAGAACGGGATGTTTGATGTGTCATTTCGACATCCCTGACGTCACTGAAAAGGCGACTTCATGAACGCCCCTCTTGGCTATCTCGGCGGCCAGACCGCCCAGCGCCTGATCCCAGCGGAGCCCATCGTGCGCCTGGAGAAGGTGTCGAAGACCTTCCCCGGACGTGACGGCCAGCCCGTCACGGCGCTGCGCGAGATCAATCTCGCCGTGCCGCAGGGTTCCATCCTTGGCGTGATCGGCCGTTCCGGCGCCGGCAAGTCGACCCTGATCCGTCTGGTGAACGGGCTGGAAAAGCCCTCCTCCGGCAAGGTGATCGTCGACGGCGCCGATATCGCGGCTCTCCCCGAGGCGGCCCTTCGTCACGCCCGCCGCTCCATCGGCATGATCTTCCAGCACTTCAACCTGCTCTCCTCGCGCACGGCGGCCGAGAACATTGCTCTGCCGCTTGAGGTGGCAGGCTACGACAAGGCCGAGATCAAGACCCGCGTCGAGGAGCTGCTGGCCCTCGTCGGCCTCTCGGACAAGCGCAACCGTTATCCCTCCGAGCTTTCCGGCGGCCAGAAGCAGCGCATCGGCATCGCCCGCGCGCTCGCCACCAAGCCCAAGGTTCTCCTGTCGGACGAGGCGACCTCGGCCCTCGACCCGGAAACCACCCGCTCGATCCTCGACCTGCTCGGCCGCATCAACGACGAACTCGGCTTGACCATCCTGCTCATCACCCACGAGATGGTGGTGATCCGCAACATCGCCCGCGAGGTTGCGGTGATCGAAGGCGGACGCATCGTGGAGCAAGGTGACGTGTTCGAGGTCTTCACCCGTCCGCAGCACGAAGTGACCCGCTCCTTCCTGGCCGACGAGTCCGGCCGCGCGCTGCCGCCCTATGTGCAGAGCAGGCTTCGGCCCGAGGCGACGCCCGGCGGCCAGGCGGTCATCCGCGTCGGTTTCCGCGGCCCGCATGCGACGGATCCGGTTCTCGCGCGGCTCGCCCGCGATCTCAACATCGAGGCCAACATCCTGTCGGGCTCGGTGGACGAAATCGCCGGACGTCCCTTCGGCACCCTCGTGGTCGGTGTACCGGAGCAGTCCCTCGCCACCACTCTCGATTTCCTGAACAAGCACGGTCTCGACACGGAGGTCCTCGGCCATGTCGCCTGAGATGATCCGCCTCATCGCCAATTCGACGGGCGAAACGCTCTACATGGTCGCCGTCTCGGCACTCATCGCGACGCTCTTCGGCCTGCCGCTCGGCGTGTTTCTCGCCACCTCCGGCAAGGGCGAATTGTTCGCCGCTCCCTGGGTCAACCGGGTGCTCGGCGTCATCGTCAACGCCACGCGTTCCACGCCCTTCATCATTCTCGTCGTTGCGATCATCCCCTTCACGCGCCTGATCGCCGGCACCTCCATCGGCACCAATGCCGCCATCGTGCCGCTGACGATTGCCGCCACCCCGTTCATCGCACGCCTCATCGAAGGCGCGATCCGTGAAGTCGACCAGGGCCTGATCGAAGCCGCACGCGCCTTCGGCGCAAGCCCGCTGCAGATTGTGCGCAAGGTGCTGATCCCCGAGGCCCTGCCCGGCATCGTGCTAGGCCTGACGCTCGCGGTCGTGTCGCTTCTCGGCTTCTCGGCCATGGTGGGCGCGGTCGGCGGCGGCGGTCTCGGCGACCTCGGCATCCGCTACGGCTATCAGCGCTTCATGCCCGAGATGATGCTCGCCGTCGTGGTCGTGCTCATCGTCCTGGTCCAGGCGGTGCAGAGCATCGGCGACCGCCTCGCACGCCGCCTCAACAAGCGCATCCGCCACGCCTGATCCTCGATTAAAAAGTTCGCACAAGGAGTACCAACATGTTCCTGAAGAAACTGGGGTTCGCCGCCCTTCTCTCGATTGCTGCCCTGCCGGCTCTCGCGCAGCAGACGCAGACGATCCGCATCGGCGCCACGCCCGGCCCGCATGCGCAGATCCTCGAAGCCGTGAAGCCGATCGCCGCCAAGAAGGGCCTCGACATCAAGATCGTCGAGTTCTCCGACTACGTGGTGCCGAACACAGCTCTGGCCGGTGGCGACATCGAGGCGAACTCGTTCCAGAACCAGCCTTATCTCGACAATCAAGTGGCCGACCGCGGCTTCAAGATCGAGAGCGTTGCGCTCACCGTAAATTTCCCGATCGGGATCTACTCGAAGAAGCACAAGAGCCTCGATGCTCTGCCGAACGGCGCGACGATCTCGATCCCGAACGATCCGACCAATGGCGGCCGCGCTCTCATCCTTCTGCAGGACAAGGGGCTGATCAAACTGAAGGAAGGCACGGGCTACAAGCCCACGCCGCTCGACGTGACCGACAACCCCAGGAAGCTGAAATTCGTCGAGATCGAAGCCGCCCAGGGGCCGCGCGTGCTCGCTGACGTGGATGCCGCCGTCATCAACACCAATTATGCGACATCGGGCGGTCTGGATCCGGTGAAGGATCCGATTGCCCGCGAGAACCCGAAAGGTCCGTATGTGAACCTCATCGCCGTGCGCAGCGAAGACAAGAACAAGCCCTGGGTGAAGGCGCTCATCGAGTCCTACCACACCCCCGAGGTGAAGAAGTTCATCGAAGAGACGTTCAAGGGCTCGGTTCTGACGAGCTGGTAAGTTCTCTGCCAACCGTCATCAAGAAAGCCGGTCCTTCGGGCCGGCTTTTTTATTTCTGCCTCGGCTCCTTCAAGCTCTCTCCAGCGGCAACAAGCTTTCCATTCCGCCTGGCTTTGACGGCCTCCAGCAAGGTCCAGGCGGCGTTGCGCACCTCTTCCTGCACCGCCTGGTCCTGGTCGAGTTCCTCGTGATTGGTGGCATAGGGCTTCCAGTAGCCGATGTAGCGATCGAGTTCCGCGGCTCCTCCGGCCGGCACGAGGTCCATGGCGCGCAGCCAGTCGGAGAGGCTGCGGCGGACGCCGCCCGCGCCTTCGGTATCGCCGTGAACGATGACGGAGAAGAGCCTGCCTTCCAGATGCTTGGGATAGTCCCAGCCCTTCAGCTCCAGATCCTTCGCGAGATCCGGTTTCTTGCCCTGAGTCGAGGTCGGATCCGGATTGCCGCCATCGGCACAGACGAGCCGATCCATCATCAGCTTCAAGGGGGACGCGACCTGGTACCAATTGACCGGGGTGACGATCATCACCCCATGGGCCTCCACCCATTTCGGATAGATCTCGTTCATCCAATCCTGCGTCTGCCCGAGAGAGTAGTTGGGATAGCAGGAACAGGGCCAGTGGCACAAAGCGGCCGCTGTCGAGAAGCAAGCCTTGCAGGGATGGATGTGACGGCCGTACTCGGCGGCGAGGCGGCTCAATTCGAGCACTTCGACTGCGGTATTTCCAGCACTGGCGAGAACCTGATGCGCGATCTCCACGAGGCGATAGCTTTTGGACATCTCGCCGGGGCAGGTATGCTCGCTGCGAGACGATGCCGAGATGAGGAGAAAACGGGCTGGGCCCGTCTTGTCCTCGTGCCGCTTCTGCGCCAGGTCGACCGCTTCCTTCGTGGCAATCCAATCGACCGCGAGATCGTATTCGGGATCGGCGAAACCAGGGCCTGCCTTGCGGGTCCTGGGGCTTTTTCGATGATGGCTATAGGCATCCCAGGCGGCATCGGCGATCTGTTGAAGCTCGCCTCCCAACGGCTCGAAGGCAGGATCCTGGAACTGCTGGAGAAACCTTTTGCGGAACTCGGCCTCGTCGAGGGTCGGATCGGGCGTGCCCTTCCGCGCTTCTGGAATGGCCAAGGCGAGCTCCTGCTACAAGAGTGTGGTGTGCCAAGCTTGCAACGCAGGGTCGCCATGCCGGTTCCGGCATGGCGCTTGCCCGAGGCGATCACTATTTGCTTATTCCAACTTGGCCCTAGCTACCTGCCGCACTGTCAATGGAGCAGTCTATGTCGACCATACCCACTGTCCGCCTGAACGATGGGAACGCCATGCCGCAATTAGGTTACGGCGTCTGGCGGATCTCTAATGAGGAAGCCGCGAGCGCTGTCGGCGAGGCGATCGGGGCGGGCTACCGCTCCATCGATACGGCCGCCATCTACGGCAACGAGGAAGGCGTAGGACGCGCCATCAACGCAGCGCCCGTCTCGCGTGACGAGCTCTTCATCACCACGAAGGTCTGGAACGACCGCCACGGCTACGACGAGACCTTGCGCGCTTTCGACGAGAGCTTAGCGCGCCTCCAGCTCGATACGGTGGATCTCTACCTCATCCACTGGCCCGTCGCGGGCAGCGAGGCCTATCTCGATACGTGGCGCGCACTGATCAAGCTGAAGCAGGACGGACGCGCGAAATCCATCGGCGTGTCGAACTTCATGGTGCAGCATCTGCAGCGGCTGATCGACGAAAGCGGTGTCACGCCCTCCGTCAACCAGATCGAGTTGCATCCGGGCTTTCAGCAGAAAGAGCTGCGCGAGTTCCATGCCAAGAACGGGATCGTGACGGAATCCTGGAGCCCGCTCGGACAAGGCACGCTCCTTGAGAATGAAGCCCTCGCTGCCGTGGCCCGCAAACATGGCAAGACCCCAGCTCAGATCATTCTGCGCTGGCATCTGGATCACGGCCTGATCGCGATCCCGAAGTCCGTAACGCCTTCCCGCATCCGGGAGAATATCGACGTGTTCGGTTTCAAGCTCGATGCAGAAGATATGCGTGTGATCGAAGGCCTCGACGATGCCTCCGGTCGTGTCGGGCCCGACCCGGCCGTCTTCGCCTGAATGTTGCGATGAAAGCTACAAGCGGCCCTTCGCGGGGTCGCTTGTCGCCTCGAACTGCTTGTGGATCTCCTCGGCAATCGCTAGGAGCTGGGCCCGATCCGCTTTGGCCGAGACCACGTAGGACAATCCCTTGTCGATCCAGGAGAATGCCGACACGCCGCCCTGCTCTTCGAAGCGGAAAGATGTCTGCGCCTCGTTTCCTCCCGAGCGCGCATAGAGCGTGAGGCGGTTGCCGCCCGCATTCTCATACATGAATTGCGCCGCCGCCTCGCCGCTGTCGGGAAGCAGCCGCCCGCCGATGAGGCGATAGCCCAACGGGTTCAGGTTCGGCGCCGTCAACGGCTTGCCCACACGGCGCGACAGCCATTGCACGAGATGGGCCTCCTGATCGGCTGGAACCTCCACAGGGTGCACCCGCTCGCTGACATAGATGCGGTGCGCCGCAATGGCGTTATCGGCAACGCTCACGGCCCCTGCCTGCATCTGCAGCCGGGAGGACCACCAGATTCCGCCCCAGGCTCCAAGGATTCCGCCGATCGCAAGCCACGCCAATGCGGCGGCGAAAGCTGCGGGACGAACCGGCGAGGAACGGCGCCGGGCCGCGACGAGATTGGCGACGCGCAGGCGTGACGGAATGGGCTCCTGAGCCTTGAAGGCGAGCCGCGCGCGCAAAGCTTCTCGCTGCGCGATTTCGCGCTCGACCTGTTCGGCCGTTGCCGGGTGATCGGCGAGATACGTCTTCACCGCCTCGCGCCGTGCGGGCGGGAGCCTGCCATCGACAAGGGCCTGCAGATCGTCTTCTCCGATGGGTCGCTCACCCGTCACTTCACTCTCCTCAAGACGGCGCTGCGCCCGCTCTCCATGAACTCTCTCAAATGCGCCCGCGCCCGGCTCAAGCGCGACATCACCGTACCGAGCGGGATGTCCAACACCTGTGCGGCCTGCTCGTAGGACAGGTCCTCGACGCCGATCAGCAGCAGGATCGAGCGCTGCTCTTCCGGCAAGGCATCGAGCCCCTTCAGAACGTCGTGCAGGCCTGCATGGCCCTCCGGGCTCATCCCGGGCGCCGGAACATCGTTGAGAGCCTCTTCTCCCACGCGCGTGCCGCGCACCTTGCGCTGCCTGATACCGTTGATGAAGAGATTGCGCTGGATCGTGAAGAGCCACGCTCTCAGATCGCCCTCGCGCCTCTGATTCCAGCGGCTGATCGCACGCTCCAGGGTGTCCTGGACGAGATCGTCCGCCGCCTCGCAGTCGCGCAGAAGGGCCCAGGCGTAGCGGCGCAGGCCCGGAATCTGCGGCTCGAGAAGGGAAGCGATCTCGTCCAAGGTCAATTCTCAGTTGGCAGCATCATTCAAGGACGAACCGAAGCTCCCTGCAAGTTTTAAGGCGCCGCGACATGCCAGACATTGTTGACGCCATCGCCCGTGACCTCGCCCGGCTTGGTGTCCTTGACCCAGAGATAGAGCGGCTTGCCCTTGTAGGCCCATTGCTTGGAGCCGTCGTCGCGGGTGATCACGCTCCAGTCGCCCGACGCGGCAGCGCCCGCAGCCGCCATGAGCGGAGGCCAGTTCTGGGCGCATTGGCCGTTGCAGGCGGACTTGCCGGCCGTGTCGCGGTCGAAGGTGTAGAGAGTCATGCCCTTGGCATCGACGAGGGCCTTGCCCTTGCTCGTATCCGCCACCTTCGCGGGAGTTGCGGTTTGCGCGAGCGCGACGGATGCGGCGACGAGAGCCCCTGCCAGAATGGCCGGACGCAGAAACAGCTTCATGGATGTCCTCCCGAGGTCGATGATGACCACGATCTCAGAGACACCCCGCGCTCGGCATTA
This sequence comes from Microvirga lupini, assembly GCA_000517005.1. GTDB lineage: Bacteria > Pseudomonadota > Alphaproteobacteria > Rhizobiales > Beijerinckiaceae > Microvirga > Microvirga lupini. The sequence continues at coordinate 220,986 of KI912020.1, read as the reverse complement.
TTCCCGACGCCACGATATTTTCTTCACCGCCCCATCGCGTTGAAGCCGTTTTCGTCGATCGGCTCGCGCAGCTCGATCCGATGGCGGCCGTTGTCGCGGATCTGCGCCGTGCGGTAGCGGCCGTCAAGCTCGTCTTCGGGATTTTGAAGAATCTCCACGCCTGCCTTCCGGAGGCGTTCGACCTCCTTGTCCACATCGGGAACGAGAAAACTGATGACCGGCAGCGGCGTCGCCGCGACGTTGCCGGTCGCATGTGGATCTTGAGTGGTCTCCAACAGGTGATCGACCTCGGTGACTTCCAACAGGAAGCCGCTCCGCTCCAGCACGGCCCGGCGCCCGGGAACGAGGCTCTGACTGCCGATCAACCGGAACCCGAGCTTGTCCTGATACCAACGCACGGTCTCATCGAAATCCGGCGTCCGGATGGAGGTGGAGCTGGAGCGCAAGGACGATGCCGACTGCGCCCGCACTGGAGAAAACTCCGCAAAGGAAACGGCTGCGAGGAGGGTGAGGCCAAGTCCGGCAAGGATGCTGCGCCGCAGGTTGGAGAAGGAAGAGGAGCTTGGTTTCACGGGTGATCCCTCGTCGGCCGCCGGAACTTAGCCGTCTTCTCTCATGAACGCCCGTCGGTCCAGATCGTTCGTAGGGCGTCAGGTATTCCCGGGCTGCATCAGCTTGAGGAGCAGAGCGGCCAAGTGCCCGGCTTCGTCCTCGGTGAGCTTTGCACCGATATGGCGGCTGATGGCCGGGCCGTAGACCCCCCACATGCGCCGCTGCAGCAAGCGCCCTTCCTCGGTGATCTCGACCAGCTGACGCCGCCTGTCGCCAGGATACGGAATGCGGCGCACGTGTCCCTCGACCTCCATGCGATCCAGGAGGCGCGAAAGATTGTACTGCTCGAAGAGCACCGCATCCTCGATCGCCCGTGGCGAGGAGCGGCCATCGGGCTGGCGCTTCAGATGCAGGAGCACATCGTACCAGGACAGGCCTGGGAAGCCGGCACCTTTCAGCTCCGCCTCGATCCGGCCGACCACCGCCCTGCCCGCCCGGATCAAGCGGATCCAGGCATCGGTGACTGCATCCGACGGCTCCTGCGGATTTTGCGCCACGGCAAAGCTCCTCTTGTTTCCATGCAATTGCATCATGTTTGACATTCTCATGCAAGTGCATATGTATATTCATGCATCTGCATTGAATTTGCCGATGCTCCGAAACAAGGACCACACTCATGAAGCTCTACTACGCCCCCGGTGCCTGCTCGCTTGCCCCGCACATCGTGGCCCGCGAAGCCGGCCTACCGGTCACCCTGGAGAAGGTGGATCTCGCCAAGCGCACCACCGAAACAGGAGCGAACTTCGCTGCCATCAATCCGAAAGGCTATGTGCCGGCCATCGCTCTGAATGACGGCTCCGTCCTCACGGAAGCGGCTGCGATCCTTCAGTATCTCGCCGACCAGCAGCCCGGCGCCGGCCTGGCGCCCGCGAACGGCACCCCGGAGCGCTATCGCCTGATCGAGTGGCTCACCTTCATCAGCTCCGAGATCCATAAGGGTTTCGGCCCGCTCTGGCACCCTGCCACGCCCGATTCCGTGAAGGCTTCCACGAAGGATCGCCTTGCCACCCGGTTCGCCTATCTCGACGAGATCCTGGCCAGGCAGCCCTACCTGACAGGTGAGACCTTCACGGTTGCGGACGCCTATCTCTTCACCGTCGTAAACTGGACGAACTTCCACGCCATCGACATCGCGTCGTTCAAACACTTAAGCGCCTTCATGACCCGCGTCGCCGCGCGCCCCAAGGTGCAGGAAGCTCTTGAGGTGGAAGGACTCAAGAAGCAGGCGGCGTAAGCGTTCATCCCTTGCCCATGACAAAGGCCCCGGAGTTTCCTCCGGGGCCTTTTGGGGATGTGAAGAAGGTCTCGGCCATCACCCGATGAAGAAATCATCGGCCTGCAGCAGCGTCTTGGCCCTCATCTGCGCGAACTTGACCGCTGCATACTTTGTGGCCGAGCCGTCCGCATCGTAGGAGAGCGCACCGGTCTTCTCGTTGAAGATGATCCGGTCGCTCTTGTCGTGCGCCTTCGATCCGATGTGGAACGCCTCCTTCGACAGGGCCCCCTTGGCGATCCGGCCGAAGGTCTTCGACGCGAGATGGATCGTGTCCTCGACGGAACTGAAATCGACGACCCGGTCCACGTTCGTCTTGCCGAGCTTGGTCGTGAAGGCGAACACGTCATCGCCCAAGCCGCCGGTCATCTTGTCCTTGCCGAGCCCGCCGTTGAGCAGATCGTCCCCTGCCCCACCCTTCAGCACATCCGCCTTCTTACCGCCGGTTAGGGTGGGAGAAGCGACGGCCGTGGGAGCGATTGCAGGTTCTTCAACAATCTCCGGGAACTCTTCGATGGGAATCGAGATCACGTCCGAGGACTCTTCTATTGGGTCAAGACGGATCACGTCCGGATCCACATTGATGACGAAGGTCTGATCGATGGAGGCTCCATGCGAGTCGCTCGCACGCACGGTGATGGTGATGTCGGCGTCACGGTCGGTGAAGGCCTTATCGACCAACAGCTTGTTGCCGTGGATGCGGAAATGATTGCCGGGATTGCTGACCAGAGAGTAGCCTAGCGCATCCCCGTCAGGATCAACCCCACTCAGGATCGCCACGAGCGTTCCAACAGGCGCGTCACCATCGACAAGGGTGCTGGACAAGGAAATCGACGTGGGCGCAGAGTTCGAGGTGTCCGTGAGCGCAATCGTGCGGTCGGCGAATTGGAGATACTCGACGGTCTTCAGCACATCGGAGCCATCATTCAGGCCCGAGCGACGATCCACGATGGAGTAAGTGCCGTCCGCCTGCTTGCGAATGGTGTAATCGGCAAACGAGCCGGAATAGGCAGCGACGTCGATGCCCGATTCACCCCAAATGACGTCGTTTCCCGAGCCTCCACGAAGAAAGTCGTCCCCGCTTCGTCCCAGGAGATCGTCATCACCTCCGCCTCCATCGAGGTTGTCATTGCCCGCGTCACCGTGAATGTTCTCCGGTGAGCTTCCGCCATAAAAGACATCGTCGCCTTCGAGGAGAAAAATATCGCCGCCGCCTTCGGTCGACCAAGTGCCGTCGCGGCCATCGTAGAAGTCCTTTCCGTGACCAAGAATGATCGTGCCGACGATGTGACCGGTATTGACGATGTGGTTCGTGCCGAACAAGGCTCCTGCAAGTGCCAAACCGGCCGAAGCGCGGATCAGACCGGAATTATAGAGGGTGAAGGTTCCACCGCCAGGCTGACCGTTATCCCCCCAGATGCCTCCCACGCCTCTGATCTCACCGCTATTGACGATGATGTTCGAAGCTCCTTGCAACAAGATCGCAACGCCATCCTCTCCTGTCGAGATAATGCCCGCATTGTTGAGAATATTGGGTCGTTCGAGGGAAGAGTCGTTCCCGAGCTGAAGCCCGGTCCACCCACCATAGACACGTCCCGTTGTGCCGATGGTGATGGCGCCATGGGGCGGCGAAGGCTGTTGCCCATTCGCTATGGACACTGCCGTTGATGAGGAGATTATTGCCCAATCCGCCGAGAAGCCCCCAGCCGTTTCGGCCATAAGCGGCGATTTCAGCGCCTTGTCCGAGGATAACGGTATCGCCGTCCCCAATAACGAGCGCGCTCTCGCCCTCCCCATAGACGGGGGGAAGTGGATTGCTCGGATTAAGGCATGTGGACATTCAGGTGACCTCAGGGATTCCCGCTCTGGCTCAAATTTG
>KI912020.1:216910-217122 GCA_000517005.1 Microvirga lupini | reverse complement strand
AAGTACGGCGAGAGATAGCCACGGTCGAACTGCATGCCTTCCACGACGTCGAGTTCGGTCTCGGCGGTCTTGGCTTCCTCGACCGTGATCACACCCTCGTTGCCGACCTTCTGCATGGCATGGGCGATCATCTCGCCGATGTCCTTGTCGCCGTTGGCCGAGATCGTGCCGACCTGGGCCACCTCATCGGAGGAGGCAACCTTCTTGGCGCG
>KI912020.1:216318-216810 GCA_000517005.1 Microvirga lupini | reverse complement strand
ACCATGGCTTCGGTCGTGACGAGCAGGCCGGCCACGGAAGCGGCGTCCTGTAGGGCCGTGCGCACGACCTTCGCCGGATCGACGATACCGGCCTGGAGCATGTCCACGAACTCTTCGGTCTGGGCGTTGAAGCCGAAGGCGTCGGACTTGTTCTCCGAGATCTTGCCGACCACAATCGAGCCCTCGACGCCGGCGTTCTCGGCGATCTGGCGGATCGGAGCCTCAAGGGCGCGCAGGACGATGCTGATGCCGGCCTTCACGTCCGGGTTGTCCGTCGTGAGCTTGGCAACCGCAGCCTTGGCGCGCAGCAGGGCAACGCCGCCGCCGGGAACGATGCCCTCTTCCACCGCAGCGCGGGTGGCGTTCAGGGCGTCATCCACGCGGTCCTTCTTCTCCTTCACCTCGATCTCGGTCGCGCCGCCGACGCGGATCACCGCGACGCCGCCGGCGAGCTTGGCGAGACGCTCCTGCAGCTTCTCCGGTCGTAGTCCG
>KI912020.1:215399-216218 GCA_000517005.1 Microvirga lupini | reverse complement strand
GGAACTTCCCCTTTGACGATGGGTGCAACCCCTCTGGCCGCACCTGGTCTCTTTGCTGTTAGCACTATCCATCGACGAGTGCTAACGCTGGCGGCGAGATAGGCATATGCAACGGGGGAGTCAAGACGCCTGCCTAGCGCATCGTGCGGAAAAGTGGATCCGGTTTTCCGAATCAACGATGCGCCAGCCAAGAGAAGGAGCATCGATGGGTCCCAAAAGTGCAATCCACTTTTAGGTCCGATGCTCAGGGTCAGCATCAGAAAGTGACGCTTGACGCTCCTTAAAGGCAGGTCATGATCGTTTCATGACCGATCTGGAAACCATCGGCAAGACCTGCTTTGCCCTTCACGCCCGCATGACGGCCCGGCTCCTGAGCCGGACCTATGAGGCAGCGCTTCGCCCCTTGGGCCTCAAGCTGCCCCAGTTCGGCATCCTCGGCGCCATCGGGCATGGAACGACGGCCTCCGAGACTGTTCTGGCCGACCGGCTGGGCCTGGAGCGGACGACGCTGGTGCGCAACCTGAAGGTTTTGGCCCAGAAAGGCTGGATCGAGCCCGTGACGGGGGATGGCCGTGGCGTGCGGCACAGGCTGACGCCGGCCGGGCAAGCCATCCTGGAAGCAGCCATCCCGCTCTGGCAGAAAGCCCAGAACCAGCTGGAGGCCAAACTGAAGGACACCGATGCGGAGGAGGCCCGCCAGGCCATGCGGGCTCTGCGGAAGGCGGCGTATCCGTCCTGAGAGTTTGGCTCACGAAAGCCATGCATCGCCTCCCCTACAAGGAGGAGCAGGGGTGGAGGTGGTCGAACTGGGTGCAATCT
>KI912020.1:215166-215299 GCA_000517005.1 Microvirga lupini | reverse complement strand
GAACTTCTTTTGCAACCTGAAGCAGTTCCGCCGCATTGCCACGCGCTACGACAAAACCGATCAGAGCTTCTCAGGCCATGATCTATCTCGCCGCCAGCCTCATAGCCCTCAAATGAATGTCCACAGGCCTTAA
>KI912020.1:214837-215066 GCA_000517005.1 Microvirga lupini | reverse complement strand
TGCGGTAAATCGTCATGATATGCCTCGCCGACAGAGAGGAATCTACTCTTATGATATTTTATATCATGTAACAACCTTGATTGCTGGCTCGGTTCAAAGAAAAGCCCCGGAGTTTCCTCCGGGGCCTCCCGTAAAGTCAGAGGTGTTCGGCGGGACGTCTTAGAAGTCCATGCCGCCCATGCCGCCGCCGGGCATCGCCGGAGCGGATTCCTTCTTCGGCAGCTCGGCG
>KI912020.1:214635-214737 GCA_000517005.1 Microvirga lupini | reverse complement strand
TTCGGAGGAAAACTTTACGTCTTTGGCAGCCATGGGCTAAGCCTCCAGTTGAATTGGAAAAATTCTCAGGTATGGGCGATGGCGGCCGATCAGCCGACGATA
>KI912020.1:196653-214535 GCA_000517005.1 Microvirga lupini | reverse complement strand
CAGTAGAGAGCGTTACCGAGACCTATCAAGCACAATGCTCCGACTTTTCGCCCCGCCCCCTTAATCCCTCCCCGCAAGGGGGGAGGGAAACAGCCGTCACATCTTGCGCCGCAACCAGTCCGGATGTACCGTGTATCTGCACAGATGGAGATTGCCATGCTCGAACGGGATCACGGAATCGTATCGCGGGAGGTTCTGACGGCAGAGCCCGGGCTCGCCTTCCTGCGCAGCATGCTCGAAGGCCGCTATCCCGCCCCACCCTTCTCACGCTCGACCAACGTCTACATGACCCATGTGGAGGAAGGCCGGGTGGTGTTCGAGGGCGAGCCGACGGAGGCCTTCTTCAACCCGCTCGGCACCATCCATGGCGGCTGGACCTCCGCCATCCTCGACAGCGCCATGGCCTGCGCCGTCCACACGACCCTGCTGGCCGGCCAGGGCTACACGACCGTGGAGATGAAGCTGAATTTCGTCAGACCGATCCTGCCGAGCATGGGCAAGGTCACCTGCGAGGGCGTTCTCATCCATCGCGGCGGCACGCTCGCGACCTCAGAGGGCAAGCTCTTCGACGCCAGGGGCAGGCTTCTCGCCCACGGTACCGAGACCTGCATGATCTTCGATGCGGCCGCCCGCAAGGCAGCTTAACGCCGCGACGTGAGCATCGCCGCGGCGACGATGAGGATGCCGCCGCCGAGCGTCGCCCATGTCGGGATCTCGCTGAACACGCCGTAGCCGATCAGCACCGCCCAGATCAGGGCGGTGTATTCGAGCGGAGCGAGCCGCGCCGCCTCGGCCTTGGCATAGGCGGTCGCCATGAGCACATGGCCGATCACGCCCAGCACGCCCATCAGCAGGAACCAGGCGAGGTGAGCGTAATTCAGCGGCTGCCAGGCCCAGAGGCCGAACGGCGCGACCAGGATGAACGGCCCGAAATTCTGGAAGATGACGATGTGCAGGAACTTGTCCCGCTGGGCGCGCTGACGCAGCAGCACAAGGCTCAGCGCATAGGTGACGGCCGAAACCAGAGCCGCCGTGACGCCGGCCCAGGATCGTGCCGCCCCGGTCTCTTCCGTCTGGCCGACGACGACGACGAGCGTTCCGATAAACCCAATGGCAATCGCGCCGACGATCCGGGTATCGACCTTCTCCCGCAGCATCAGCATCCCGAACAGAGCGATGAACATCGGCGACAGGAAGGACAGGACGAGGGTTTCGGCGAGCGGCAATTGTCCCAGGGCGTAGAAAAAGCTCAGTGCCGTGACGACCGCGATCACGGAGCGGATCGCATTGGCCGCGACGGTCTCGCGGTTCGGCCAGCCGGGTTTCAGGACGGCCACGACGCCGGCGACGACGAGGCTGCCGCACATGAAGCGCAGGAAGGCAACCTGGAAGGTCGGGTAATGGGCGGACATCCCCTTGATGACCGCATCCATGATGGACAGAACCGCGATGCCCGCGGCCGCCCGCAGGGCGGGACCGAATTTCATGATGTCACGACGATGTGAAGCCGGCGTCCGGAATGTGCGCCGCCAAGAAAAGAGGCTCTTACAGCACTTTCCCGGCGACTTCATCCTTCTTTTCAGGACGTCGACAGGAAAGCGCTCCTCGGACTTCAGCTTAAATTCATCGAGCTTGGCGGAAACAAAAGCCGCGCTTCCCGTTTATTTTGCAAAACATATAGACAGGATGACTCCGATGCGTGCTTGGACCTCTTGCTCTGCAATGCTTCTGGCCGTTCTTCTTCCGGCTGCAGCCTCCGCACAGCCGATGGTGAGGAGCGGTGGTTTCTACGGCAACACCTACATCTCTCCGGGCTACGATTATCCCTATGCCCGGACCGAGGATGGTTATTCGGAGCGCTATCCTCTCGTGACCCGTCCCTCCGCTCGCGTCCGTGCCTATCAGGCCGAGCGCATGGCGGGCTATCCCTATGACGTGCGCTCGACCGGCAGCACGGTTGCCTCCCTGCCGCAGGATTACGGGAGCGGCATGGGCTACGACAACAGCATCGATTATGCGATCGCCCCGCAGTTCCAGCGCCAGATCGTCTCCTATCGCGGCGGAGAGCCTCCGGGGACGATCATCGTCGATACGAACAACAAGTTTCTCTATCTCGTTCAGCAGAGCGGACGCGCCATCCGCTACGGCATCGGCGTCGGGCGTCCGGGCTTCGAATGGGCCGGCCGCAAGACCGTTTCCATGAAGCGCGAATGGCCGTCCTGGCGTCCGCCGGCCGAGATGCGGCGGCGGCGTCCCGACCTCCCCCGCTTCATGGAAGGCGGACTGGACAACCCGCTCGGTGCGCGCGCCCTTTATCTCGGCTCCTCGCTCTACCGCATCCACGGCACCAACGAGCCGCATACCATCGGTCAGGCCGTCTCCTCGGGCTGCATCCGCATGCTCAACGAAGACGTGGTCGACCTTTACAACCGCGTGAAGGTAGGGACGCCAGTGATCGTGATCTGATCGCACCGCACTCGAAAATCACTGTCGTTCGTGATGGCCGGGCTCGCCCCGGCCATTCGCTTTTGAGAATCGCGTGCACTCTGATGTAAGGCAGCATCGCCCGCTGGATGGATCTCGCCATGAACTACGCCTATCTCTTCGCCGCCATCATCAGCGAAGTCATCGCGACCTCCGCCCTCAAGGCGGCAGAAGGCTTCTCACGCTTCTGGCCGTCGGTCATCGTGATCGTCGGCTATGGCCTTGCCTTCTACTGTCTGTCCCTGACCATGCGCACCATTCCCATCGGCATCGCCTATGCGATCTGGTCCGGCGTCGGCATCGTGCTGATCGCGCTCGTGGGTCTGCTGCTCTACCGCCAGTCGCTGGATCTACCCGCCATCATCGGCATGGCCCTCATTCTGGCGGGCGTGCTGATCATCAATGTCTTTTCCAAAACAGCCGTTCATTGAAACAAAAACGCCCGCCGATCGGCGGGCGCTTCCGAAAGAAGAGACGAGACGTTCTTCACATCCGGCTTATCAATCTCTGGCCTCATCCTGAGGAGCCACGAAGTGGCGTCTCGAAGGAGGATCCAGAGTGCACTGGAGACGCCCTGATCCTTCGAGACGGTCACTCACGTGACCTCCTCAGGATGAGGGCTCTAGGCATGGTGAATATCAGGCCAGAGTTTAAGCCCAATCGCCCTCGTCTCCGCCGTCACCGCCGAAGTCCGAGAAATCGCCCTGGTCTTCCTGCGGTTCGTTGTAGAGCGAATCCGTAATGCCGGCATTGCCCGCATCGGCCGCCTTGTCAGCGCCTCCGAGACCTGCCGCAGACGCCACATCGCTCAAGGGATTGTTGTCACCGCTGAAGGCGTGGGTCAGGGCATTGGCGATCATCATGCCGCCCGCAACGCCCGCCGCCGTCGAAAGAGCGGTTCCGAGGAAGCCGCTTCCGCCGCCGCGCTGCATCCCGCCGCCCCAGGGGCCGGGCGCACCGCTCATCATGCCGCCTTGAGGAGCGCCGTAATGCTGCTGCGGATGGGGCTGTGGCTGGCCCCAGGGCGAGGCCTGCCGGGTCGGCGGCGTGTTGTAGGCCGGTCCGGGCGGACGCGATGCATGACCGCCGCCGAAGATGCTGGAGAGGAAACCGCCGGCTTGCGGCTGACGGCTCGCCCGATCCAGCTCGGCCCGCAAATGCTCGTTTTCGGCCTGAAGATTGGCCAGGGCCTGTTCCTGAACGAAGACCGCCTGCGCCAAGGCATAGGGCGCATAGGGCTGCTGGCGCAGCTTCTCGGCAATGAAGCGCTCGGCCTCCGGATCGCGCGGCTGGTCCGCCACCTGCTCGAGGCGTCGGAAGATATCGCTGATGACCTGGCGTTCCTGATCGTTCATGGGAAGTCTCCTTCAAGGCTTGCTGGAGAAGGATGTAAGCATGGCCCCTGCTTTTGTTAGGGGCGAACAAGGCCGAGTTGACGCATATTCCGCAGGGTCTGTGGGGCGATGCTTTCCAGATCGTGAAGGTCGCGCCACTCGGCACCATGCACCTCCCGCAGTTCGGGCCGAACGGCGCTGCCCTCCTCTGCCCTCACCACATAGCGGATATCGTGATGCCAATGCTCGGGCTCGTCCCGTTCGGGCCGTGCCGGGATGCGGTGGCTGTCGATATCGACGGGCAAGCCGGATATTTCATGCCATGGGTCGATCACAAGGCCGTGCATCCCGGTCTCCTCGACCGCCTCGCGCAGGGCAGAGCCCATGAGATCATCCGGCGGCTCGTAATGGCCGCCGGGCTGCAGCCAGCGTCCGAGGGAGCGGTGATGGATCAGAAGGACTCGCCGTCCCATTCGATCAAGGATGAACGCCGATGTCGTGACATGCCCGGGAAAGGTGCGGCGGGAATGAATGTCACCCCCGGTCTCGATCTGGCGGCGGAGGATCGCGTGTCGTTCATCGGGCACGCCGAAGGCCCGCGCGTGATCGTCAAGAATCGTCCTGACCTGATAGCGGAAGGCTGCCGGATCGAAACTCACGGATAAGATCCCCTAACCTTCCATCACCTTGGCGAACGCATCCTTGTAATCGGGATGCCAGCGTGAGAGCGCCGGGCGGTTCTCGATGAGGTCCTCGGCGGCCCAGCGAATGCGCTTCTCGTCCATCTCCCGCGTCGTCTCGTTGTCGGGGCAGAGCACGTAGAAGTCGTTTCGCTCCAGAGCAGACAACAGGAAATCGATGACCTGCTCCGGCTCCCAGGCGCCGGCCGGCTTCTCGGTGATGCCTCTCGCCTTGGTGAAGCCCGTATAGACGAAGCCCGGGATCAGGAGATGCGCGCTCACCCGGCAGCCGGGCCTGTTGCGCAGGGCATGGGCCAGGGCCTCCGTGAAAACCTTCACGCCGGCCTTGGAGATGTTGTAGGCGGTGTTGCCGGGCGGCGTGGTGATCCCCTGCTTCGATCCCGTATTGATGATCGCACATGGGGTATCCTGATCGATCATGGCCGGTGCGAAGACCTGCACGCCGTTGATGACGCCCCAGAGATTCGTGTCGAGAATGGCGCGCCAGCGCTGCAGATCGCCGAACATTTGCCCACCACCCTCGGTCCCGGCATTGTTCATCAGCAGTGCCACTTCGCCGAAGGCGGCATAGACCTTCTCCTTGAGGCTCTCGACATCGTTCAGTCGGCTGACATCGGTCGCCACCGCAAGGACGTTCTCCGGCCTGCCGGCAATGCGCGCCACGTCCTCCGCGCTGCGCCGGAGCGCATCGCCCTCGAGATCGGCAAGGCAGACTTTCATGCCGAGTTCCGCGAACCGCCTGGCGGCCGCGAGCCCGATGCCGCTCGCGGCTCCGGTGACGACGGCGACGCGGTTCGGGGCGATTGCAGGATGCTGGGCCATCGCTGGGATCCTTCGTTCTTGCTCTGGGGACGTCTGCGATTCGACGATGAGCCCAAAGTGGCGCGCAGCGGATCGTTCGCCAAGACTGACAGACGGATTGACCGCTTGCGTCCGGCGCAGCGTTCTGAGCGTTGTCATTCCCAGCCGGAAGCGGCGACTGCCGCTGGAGGGGAAGGGAATCCACTCACCGCCCTGGATTATGGATCCCTTCCCGGCCTACAGCCGCCGGAGATGACACCCGCTCCGTCATGGCCGGCCTTGTGCTGGCCATCCCGATCCGAAGAACGCCGCGCTCCAGACAATCGGGATCACCGGCACAAGGCCGGTGATGACGTGTGAGGGAGCGAAAGAAAAAGCCCCGCATCTCTGCGAGGTTCTGGAGGTAAAAGGTCTATTCCGCATCCGGCGATTTCAGAGGCCGGACATTCGTCTCGATCTCGTCCTCTTCGAAGAGGGTCGGGTCCTCTTCCTGCGGGTCGAGGCGGGTCTTCTTGCGCAGGGCCACGTATTTCTTCTGAATCTTGGTGCGGCTCTCGCGGGCGATTTCGAGGGCACCCTGGACGAGGGAGCGCTCGGCCTTCTCGTTCTGCAGCTCTTCCGTGAGGCGGCGGTTGGCGGCCTCCAGGGTGCTGCGCTCCTGATCGAAGCGCTTGGTGAGCTGATCGATGCGCTCCGTGAGGCTCGCCAGCTTGTTGTCGGAGCTCTCGATCTGGAAGTCCTTGGCCGCGATGGCCTTGTTGAGCATCTCGACGCGCTCCTGCAGCTCGATCCGTGAGCGCTGGAGCTCGTTGACCATGGCGACCTGACGCTCGACCTCCTGCTGGGTCGCTTCGAGACGGCGGTCGAGGGTGTTCTTCTCGATGGTGGTCTCTTTGAGATTGCGCTCGACGCCGCGCAGCGCCTCGTTCTTGTCGCGCAGCTGGTCGCGGGTATGGGTCAGGATCTTGTCCGTGGCGGAGAGGCGCGAATTCAGGCCCTCGATCTTCATGTCGAGCGCCGAGAGATCGGTCTGATGGGCCGAGCGCTCGGAATCGATCTGGGTCTCCAGGCGCTGGCGCAGCACCTGCTCGGCCATGAGCTTGGTTTCGAGCTCGGAGGCGCGCTGGCGCGTGGCCTCGAGCTGCGTCTCCAGCTCGCCATAACGGTTGGTCAGGCTGGAAAGGCGGTAATTCTGCTCCTCCGCCACCTTCTGCAGGCGCTTGACCTCGTGATCGAGCAGGCCGTTGCGCTCACGGGTCTCGATGAGCTCCCGCTCGGCGCGGGCCACCGTCTGGTCGGCCTCCTGGGCTTCGAGACGCAGGGCCTGGTTCTCTTCCGTGATGTTGCGGGCGCGCTCGGTCTCGATGGACAGCTGGTTCTCCAGGTCGGCGACGATCACCTCCTTGTCCTTCACGTTGAGGCGCAGGTCCTCGATGAACGACTCCTGCTCGCGGACCCTGGTCTCCGCCTTGCGCAGCTGGGAAACGGCGGAATTCAGGTCGTCCGCCGTCCGGGCATGGAGGCTGTTGAGATCGCCGAGTTCCCGGCGCAGGGCCAGGGTCGTCTCGGTTTCCTGCTTGAGCACCGCCTCGGTTTCGAGGAGGCGCGACTGAAGCTGCGGATAGGCGCGGATGAGCTCGCTCACGGGCTCGTTGAGGAGGGCAAAATCCTCCTTGAGGCTGCGAAGCTCCTCCAGCCGGTGGATCATGTTGGCAAAGCGGACGCGGATCAGCTCGTTCTTCTGGCCGACGGAATCGAGCATTCCGTTGGGGCGAACGACGATCGCCTCACCCTTGTCCGGAGGTGCAGCGCCAGGTGCAGTCATGGCCTCGGCGCCATCGCCCCTCTCGGGCAGGGAGCCGACCACGGCCTCATCCTGCTTCCTGCCAAAACGGTTCCTGAAAGACGTCCAACCCGAAGACATGTGCCGGCCCTTACGCCCCTGAAATTCACACTTTCCCAACTTTTAGCTCAAATGAGAGCAGTTTGGAAATGAAATTTCGTTGCGTAAGAATGTAGCAGTCTCACTCTGCCGCGATGGTTAACGGCTGCGAGAGCCGCTTCTGGAACCCTGCCGCCTCCAGGGTTTCCGGCATGGGACCGCCGGTCGCCCAATCGAGAAGCTCGACCGTGTGGACGATGGGGATCTCGGTCCCCTTCCCGATCTGGGTCATGCAGCCGATATTGCCGGTGGCGATGAGATCGGGCTTGGTGCGCTCGATATTGGCGACCTTGCGGGCCCGGAGCTGGGCGGCGATTTCCGGCTGGAGCAGGTTGTAGGTGCCGGCCGAGCCGCAGCAGATATGCCCTTCCGGTACGTCCTTCACGGTAAAGCCCGCCTGCTTCAGCAGGGTCTTCGGCTCGGTGCGGATCGCCTGTCCGTGCTGCATGGAGCAGGCGGAATGATAGGCCACCACCAGATCCGTCTCGCGCACCGGCTCCATGAGCTTCAGGGAGGTGACGTATTCGGTGATGTCCTTGGCGATGGCGGAGACGCGGGCTGCCTTCTCGGCATAATCCGGGTCCTCCCGGAACATGAAGCCGTAATCCTTGATCGTCGTGCCGCAGCCGGAGGCGGTGATGATGATGGCATCGAGCCCCTCGCCGTCCATCTCGGCGATCCAGGCATCGATGTTGCGCTTGGCGAAGCCGTGAGCCTCCTCGTCGCGCCCCATGTGGTGGACGAGCGCGCCGCAGCATCCCTCCCCCCTGGGCTGGACCACGTCGACCCCATGACGGTTGAGGAGACGGATGGCGGCCTCGTTGAAGCCGGGCTTGAGCACCGGCTGGGCACAGCCGGACAGGATGGCGACCCGGCCGCGGTGCTCCCCGTGCGCCTTGAAGGTGCCGGGCTGGTCGAAGGGCGAGCGGGCGGGGACTTTCGCCGGCGCCAGATCGATCATCGCCTGCAGACGGCTGCCGAGGAGCGGCAACGCGCCGATTACCCCCTTGAGGGGCTTGGCCAGCATCGCGGCGCCCAGAGCGAAGCGGAAGCGGCCCGGATAGGGCAGCACGCTCGCCAGCACCCAGCGCAGGAGCCGGTCGTGCCAGGGCCGGGTATAGGTCGCCTCGATATAGGCGCGGGCGTGATCGACCAGATGCATGTAATGCACGCCGGACGGACAGGTGGTCATGCAGGACAGGCACGAGAGGCAGCGGTCGATGTGCTTGACCACCTCCGGCGAGGCGGGCTTTCCGCTCTCCAGCATGTCCTTCATCAGGTAGATGCGCCCGCGCGGGGAATCGAGCTCGTCGCCGAGCAGGAGATAGGTCGGGCAGGTGGCGGTGCAGAAGCCGCAATGAACGCAGGTCCGGAGGATCTTCTCCGAACTGGCCATGGCGGGATCTCTGAGCTGATCGGGCGTGAAATTGGTTTGCATCGTTTTAACTCACATCGCCCCCTGCCATCGATTGATGGCCTCAACGGGATGGATCAGCATGATGATGTTCAGGATCAGGTTGTCGCGGATCCAGAACCTGACGAAAGCTTCCATGACCAACGCCGCGAGAACGGTGAGCCAGACCGGCCAGAGGCGCGCCAGCACGAACCCGACGATCATGGCGACGATATCCGAATCCGAGTTGATGACGCTGTCGCCATAATAATCGAGCGCGATATTCGTTGCACGATAACGCTCGATGACGGCGTCGGTGTTCTCGGCTATCTCCCACGCGGCTTCCAGCCCGATGGCGATGAGAAGCGCGACGCCGAAGGGAAGCGCTTTTCCTCGCAGGACACCGATCATCCAGGCTCCGCAATAGAACAGGAAGCCGTGGATGACGTGGGAGGGCGTGTACCAATCGGTCAAATGCTGCGAATTGCCGGAATCCTTCACGGTTCCATGCCACAGCTCGATGGTGCCGCACTTGCAGATCGGCGTGCGGCCCATCATCAGCAGGATCGCGGCAGTAAGTGCGATGAGACCGAGGGCGAGCCCGCCGATGAGCGCCGTCCGCGAGCCGTTCGACACCCTTGCCTCCGGCGCGAGAGAAGCCGTGCCCGCCATCTCAGATCCCCGCATACATCCGGCCCGGATTGAGGATCCCGGCGGGATCGAAGGACGCCTTGATGCCGCGGGTGAGCGTCATCAATGTCTCGGGTTGCGGCTCGAACACGTCGAGGGTGGAGCGGATCTCGGCCGGCGCGCGCACCAGGGTGGCGTGGCCGCCGAAGGCTCTGGTCGCTTCGCGCAGTTCAGAGGCGCCCGCATCGCCGTCGATGGGCGTCGAGATCCAGACGAGCCCGCCGCCCCAATCGTAGAACCATTGCGCATCGAGCGATCGCGCGACCTGGGCAACCAGGTCGGGACCTTTCGTGGGCGCGGTGGATACCCGCCAGATTGCCCGAAGACCCTGATCGGTCAGCAGCGTCGCATCGCGCACCGATTGCCAGAGCGCTTCCGCCCCGGCGCCTTCGAGCAGATCCATGAACCGGAAGCGCTTCAGCAGCCGCTTGAGTTCGTTCATGCGATAATCGACGGAAACCCTGAAGCCTTCGAGCCGGATCAGCGTGTTTCCACCCTTCCGGTCGCGATCCGGAATATGCGCGGCGCCGGTCACGTCGAAGGGCGATCCGAGCGCCATCGACAGGGCCTCAATGGCCTGTTTGTCGTCGAGGCCGCGGATGACGAGGGTCGCCATGCGCTCCTGCTTGGGGAGCACCTTGAAAGTGACTTCCGTGAGAAAGCCCAGCGTGCCCCAGGATCCGGCCATGAGCTTCACGAGATCGAGGCCGGTGACGTTCTTCATCACGCGGCCGCCAGACTTCACCACCTCGCCCCGCCCGTTGAGGAAGCGCACGCCGATCAGGCTGTCGCGGGCGGCGCCCGCCATGATCCGGCGCGGGCCGGAGATGTTCATGGCGGCCACCGCCCCGATGGTCGGCTCGCCCTTCGTGCCGAGGAGCGCGCGGTAATCCATAGGCTCGAACGGCAGTTCCTGGCCTTTCGCCGCAAGAACCCGCATGACCTCCAGCACCGGCGTGCCGCTGCGGGCGGAGATCACGAGTTCCGCCGGCTCGTAGAGCGTGATGCCGGTCATGGCCGACGACGAAATCGAGGCGTCGGTCTGGTTAGGCCGCCCCATCGGCGCCTTCGTGCCGTTGCCGGAAACGTTCAGAAGCGTGCCTGTGCTGGCGGCCTCGCGGATGATGATCGATGCGTCCTGCTCGTCGCGGGGAGTATGGGTCGTCACGCGGCGAACCTTCCGTCGAGCGGGAACACCTTTGCGGGGTTGAGCAGCCAGCCAGGATCGAACACGCCGCGCACGCGCATCTGCTGTTCCAGATCCGTGGCATTGAACTGATAGGGCATGAGATCACGCTTCTCGATGCCAACGCCGTGCTCGCCGGTGAGGCAGCCGCCGACTTCGACGCAGAGCTTGAGGATGTCCTCGCCGGCCTTCTCGGCTTTTTCCATCTCGCCCGGCACGTTGGTGTTGAACATGACCAGCGGATGCAGGTTGCCGTCGCCCGCATGGAACACGTTGGCGACGCCGAGCCCGTAGGACTTCACGATCTCGTCGATACGCCTGAGCACGTAAGGCAATTGCCCCGTCGGGATCGTGCCGTCCATGCAGATGTAGTCGGCCACGCGCCCCGTGGCACCGAAGGCCGATTTGCGCCCCTTCCAAATCGCCGCGCTCTCGGCCTCCGATTGCGAGACCTTCATGGTCTTCGGCTTGAACGGCTCGGCGATCGCCACGATCCGGCGGAGCATGTCGTCGATCTCCGCATCGGAGCCCTCGACCTCCACGATCAGCATGGCCTCCACGTCGAGCGGGTAGCCCGCATGGGCGAAGGCCTCGCAGATCTGGATCGCGGGTTTGTCCATGTATTCGAGCGCCACCGGGATGATGCCCGCCCCGATGATCGCCACCACGCAGGCGCCGGCATCCTCCACCGACGAGAAGCCGAAGAGCGCGGGCCGCGCTCCTTCCGCTGCGCGCAGGATCCGCACCACCGCCTCCGTCACCACGCCGAGCTGGCCTTCCGAGCCGCAGACGAGGCCGAGGAGATCGTAGCCCGGAGCGTCGAGATGCTCGCCGCCGATCTCCACCACCGTGCCGTCGAGGAGCACCATGGTGACGCCCAGCAGGTTGTTGGTGGTCACGCCGTATTTCAGGCAATGAGCCCCGCCCGAATTCATGGCGATGTTGCCCGCGATGGTGCAGGCGAGCTGGCTCGACGGATCGGGGGCGTAGAAGAAGCCCTCATGCGCCACCGCCTGGCTGATGCCGAGATTGGTGATGCCCGATTGAACGCGCGCCGTGCGCCCCTCGAAATCGACGTCCAGCACCCGGTTCATCTTGGCGACGCCGAGCACGATGGCGTCCTCCTGCGGGATCGCCCCGCCGCAGAGCGAGGTCCCCGCCCCGCGCGGCACCACCTTCACGCCGTTCTCGTGGCAGAAGCGCAGGATGGCCGAGACCTCCTCCGTCGTGGACGGCAGCACGACGGCGAGCGGCATCTGGCGATAGGCGGTCAGGCCGTCGGTCTCGAAGGCGCGGCGTTCGTCCTCGGACACGATCAGCGCCTCCGACGCGACAAGGCGTCCCAAACCCTCGACGATCTCCTTCCGGCGCGCCAAAACCGCTCTGTCCGGCTGTGGAAATGCAATGGTCATGACGCCTCCTTAAGGAATCATCGCTGCGTTCAAGGTATGGCTACCTTAACAATAAGGCAGCTTTCCCTGATGGCGTTTTCTAATAATGTAGAATCTCTCTAAGATGGGACAGGGGTCCAGCAAAGGAGTTTTTGATGCGTTCCTTCGTTCTTTCCGCCGCCCTGCTTCTGGCCGGGCTCGGGTCAGCTCAAGCCCAGGATGCGGCCGCCGGCGAGAAGGTGTTCGCACAATGCCGGGCCTGCCACCAAGTCGGCGAAAACGCAAAGAATGCCGTCGGTCCCGTCCTCAACGGTCTCTTCGGCCGTCACTCGGGTTCGATCGAGGGCTACAACTACTCCCCCGCGAACAAGAATTCCGGCATCACCTGGGATGAGGCGACGTTCAAGGAATACATCCAGAACCCGCGCGCCAAGATACCGGGCACCAAGATGGTCTATGCCGGCCTCAAGGACGAGCAGAGAATCAACGACCTCGTCGCCTATCTCAAGCAGTTCGACGCTTCGGGCAAGAAGGTCGCCCAATGAGCGATCTGCCCTCCCACGGCCGGCCCGCGAAACCTCGGGTCGGCCTCTTCGTCACCTGCCTCGTCGACCTGATGCGCCCCTCGGTGGGCTTCGCCGCCGTCAAACTCCTGGAGGATGCGGGCTGCATCGTCGATGCGCCCGTTCAGACCTGCTGCGGCCAGCCGGCCTACAATTCGGGCGACCGCGGCACGACGCGGGATCTGGCGATGCAGGTGATCGAAGCCTTCCAGGGCTACGATTACGTGGTCGCGCCGTCAGGCTCCTGCGCCGGCACGATCAAGGCCCATTATCCGGAACTCTTCGAAGAAGACCCCAACTGGCGTGCCAAGGCCGATACGCTGGCCGCCAAGACTTATGAGCTGACGAGTTTTCTCGTCGACGTGCTCGGCGTCACGAAGGTCGACGCCTCCTTCGACGGTGCCGTGACCTATCACGATTCCTGCTCCGGGCTCAGGGAACTCGGCGTGAAGACCCAGCCGCGCAGGCTTCTCGCCAGCGTCGAGGGCCTGACGCTGGTCGAGATGAAGGACAGCGACGTCTGCTGCGGCTTCGGCGGCACCTTCGCGGTCAAGTACAGCGACATCTCCGGCGCCATCGTCGATGCCAAGGCCAAGAACATCGAGGCGGCCCATGCCCCGACCCTGCTCGCAGGCGATCTCGGCTGCCTCATGAACATGGCCGGCAAGCTCACCCGCGACGGCACGCAGATCCAGGTCCGCCATGTAGCGGAGGTTCTCGCCGGCATGACCGACGAGCCGCCGATCGGTGTCGCCAAAGCCGCTGCCGTCAAGTAAAAGTCTCCCATGACCGTTCATTCCACCTCTCCCCAGTTCAAGCAGAATGCCGCGCGGGCGCTGAACGACAGCCAGTTGCAGAAGGCGCTGGGCAACGTGAAGCAGGGCTTCATCGACAAGCGCAAGGCGGCGGCCGACAAGCTGCCGGAATTCGAGGCGCTGCGGGATGCGGCACGGGACATCAAGAACCACACGCTGGAGCATCTCGACCTCTACCTCGAAGCTTACGAGGAGAAGGTGAAGGCCTCTGGCGGGCATGTGCATTTCGCCCGCAATGCCGACGAGGCCCGCGACATCATCTTAGAGATCTGCCGCGGGGCCGGCGCGAAGACGGTGACGAAGGGCAAATCCATGATCTCGGAGGAGATCGGGATCAACCATCACCTGGAAGCGAACGGAATCCGGCCTGTCGAAACAGATCTCGGCGAATACATCATCCAACTGCGCAACGAGCTGCCGAGCCACATCATCGCGCCTGCCGTCCACCTCAATGCCACGCAGGTGGAGGAGGATTTCCGGCGCGTCCACACCCATCTCGACGCCAAGCGCGATCTCTCCGAGCCCGTGCATCTGCTCACCGAAGCGCGCGCCGTTCTGCGCGAGCGTTTCCTCGCGGCGGATGTGGGCATCACCGGCGCCAACTTTCTCGTCGCCGAGACCGGCACCTCGATCATCGTCACCAACGAGGGCAACGGCGATCTGACCCAGATCCTGCCGAAGACGCATATCGTGCTCGCTTCCATCGAGAAACTCGTTCCGACGCTGGAAGATGTGAGCCAGCTCCTGCGCGTGCTCGCCCGCTCGGCCACGGGCCAGGAACTCTCGGTCTACACCACCTTCTCCACCGGTCCCCGCCGCAGCGCGGATGCGGACGGGCCGGAGAACTACCACGTCGTCATCCTCGACAACGGCCGCTCCTCCATGCTCGGCACGAGCTTCGAGGAGATGCTGCGCTGCATCCGCTGCGGCGCCTGCATGAACCATTGCCCAGTCTATCATGCGGTCGGCGGACACGCCTATGGCTGGGTCTATCCCGGTCCCATGGGCGCGGTGCTCACACCCTCCCTCATCGGCGTCGACAAGGCGGGTCACCTGCCCAACGCCTCCACGTTCTGCGGGCGCTGCGAGAGCGTGTGCCCCGTGCGCATTCCTCTCCCCAAGCTCATGCGCCATTGGCGCGAGCGGGAATTCGAGCGGCACCTGACGCCCGCCACCGTCCGCTCCGGGCTCCAGCTCTGGGGCTTCTTCGCCCGGCGCCCTGCCCTCTACCGGCTGGCGACCCGCGCCGCCATGGGCGCGCTCGCCCTGGCAGGCCGCCAGCGCGGACGCTTCTCATGGCTGCCCATGGCCAAGGGCTGGACCAAGTACCGCGACTTCCCCGCCCCGCAGGGCGAGACCTTTCAAGCCCGCTGGAAGCGCGAGCGCAAGGGAGCCTCCGCATGAGCGCCCGCGACGACATCTTCGCCAATATCCGCCGCTCTCTCGGCGTCAAAGGCGGCGAGACCATCCGGCAACAGATCGTGGCGGACCGCCTGGAGCGCGCCCCGAAGGGCGTGATCCCCAAGCGCGGGCAGGTTTCGGGCGAGGAGCGGATCGCCCTGTTCAAGACCATGGTCGAGACGGCGCTTGCCACGGTGACGGAGGTCGCCTCTCCGGCGGAGGTGCCGCAATCCATCGCGCTCTTCCTGCGCAACCACAATTTGCCTGCGACCCTGCGCATGGGCGACGACCCGCGCCTGAAGGCCATGCCCTGGTCGGACACAACCCTTGAGATCGCCCATGGCCCGAGCGAGGGCCGCGACCTCAACGCGGTCAGCCATGCCTTCGGGGGCATCGCCGAATCCGGCACGCTCGCCATGGTGTCGGGGCCTGAAAATCCCTCCACCCTCAACTTCCTGCCCGACAATCACATCATCGTGGTCTCGGCCAAGGACATCGCGGGCGATTACGAATCCGTCTGGAACCGGATCCGCTTCGCCTATGGCAAGGGCGCCATGCCGCGCACGGTGAACTGGATCACCGGCCCCTCCCGCTCCGGCGATATCGAGCAGACCCTGCTCCTCGGCGCCCACGGGCCGCGACGGCTGCATGTGGTGGTGGTGCGGGAATAGGCCAGAACTCAATCCGCATCATCCCATTGCGCATGATGGTATTCGACTGACGGAGGCTCACTGATGGCACCGGAAATCTTGCCGTTCGAGAAGCGCCATAAGGACGGCTCTCTGTGGGCGAAAGGACAGACACTCGACGACATCCCTACCGGCTATTGGGAGTGGTTCCGGAAGGACGGCACGAAGCTGCGCTCCGGTTACTTCGAGAACGGAAGACAGGTCGGTGAATGGACCACCTACGATTCCAAAGGAGAGGTCTACAAGATCACGGTCATGAAACGGATCTAGCGCGAATAGCTGCGAGTGGCCTATTCGGCTGGAGACATAGATACGCCGATCAGGCTTGGATCTTCAAAGACTGACTCGAAGAGAGCGACGCGTATTTCCCTCCCCCTTGCGGCGAGAGATACAGAAGGGCGCCAAGTCGGCATGCTGGGCTTTCTCAAGACTGCACGAGGCTTGTACAACGTTCCCCTCTCCCGGGCGGGAGAGGGAGAAGCGCCTTGCTGGTTCGCTCTCGCCCAGCCCAATTGCCCCTGCCCTCCCCGCAAGAGGCCGAGGACAAGCAGCGCGTGGTTTGTACAAACCATCCTCTTAAGAGCACTCGATTCGACAACTCCTCCAGCTGAGCCATAATCATCCGGCATATAAGCTGTGAAGCTCGGAGCCACGGCATGTCCATCCCGACACTGATCTTCCGCGCCATCCGCTGGTCGGCCTGGGACGGCTGCGAAACAGGCATGGAGCATGTGGATGTGCGCCCCGGCGACGGCGGGCTCGATATTTCCGGCGTCGTGATCGCCCAGGAAGGCGAGGACGAGTTCGGCCTCTCCTATCGCCTCAAGCTGGATGCCCTGTGGCACACGAAGGAGGTTCACTTAAGAACCACCTCCGGCCATGTGCTGCATCTGGAAAGCGACGGCCGGGGGCATTGGCGGGAGAACGGCAAGGACCAGCCGGCTCTTCAGGGCTGCATCGATGTCGACATCCAGGCAACGCCGCTCACCAACACCTTGCCTATCCGGCGCCTCGACCTGGAGACCGGCGAGAGCATGGAAATCCGCCTCTGCTACGTCACGGTCCCGGACCTCATCGTCTCCCCGGCCAACCAGCGCTACACGGCGCTCGAAGCAGGCTCGCTCTATCGTTTCGAAAGTCTGGAGAGCGGATTCACCGCCGACCTCCCCGTGGACGAGGACGGCTTCGTCCTCGACTATGCCGGATTGTTCAAGCGCCTCTAGCGCACGGGATGGATCCCAAACGGGCAAATCCACTTTTCACGTCCGATGCTCCAGGCTGAGTGTTACGGCTTAACCGTGACATCTGGGCACAGGGAATTGTGCTAGCGTCCTGCTTCATTTTCCGCTAAGTAATTGAAATTACATGTAGTTTTTAGTCATTCTAAACTAGAACAACAAATGATCGTCTGTTCCTGCAACATCCTCTCCGACGGTGATGTCAAAGCGTGCCTCAAGCCGGGTCCGGAATGCCCCCGCACTCCGGCGCAGGTCTATCGCTGTCTCGGCTGCAGCCCCAATTGCGGGCGCTGCGCGCGGACGATCCGCGCCATCATGGACAAGGCCCTGATCGATGCGGGCGTGGAACCCATCGCGGCCTGCAACCGCGGCTGCTGCCCGACGGCTCTGGAAAAAGCAGCTGCCGAACCCACCCTTTGAACAAAAGGACTTTCGCCCTAGCTCATAAATCCTCTAAAGAAGGATCCGGCGCATCCGGCGCCTTGAGCATCGGACCCAAAAGTGGATTGCACTTTTGGGATCCAGCCGATGCTTTTCCTGGATGGGCGCATCGTTCGTGCGGAAAACCGGATCCACTTTCCCGCACGATGCGCTAGTGGACGAGAGGGTAGGATGAAGGGTGATCCCAAGGTAATCGAGTATCTCAATCGCGGCCTACGCAGCGAGCTGACGGCGGTCAACCAGTATTGGCTGCATTACCGGCTCCTGGACGATTGGGGATACAAGGAGCTTGCGAAAACCTGGCGCAAGGAATCCATCGAGGAGATGCACCACGCCGATCGCTTCATCGCGCGCATCATCTTCCTGGAAGGCTTTGCCAATCTGCAGGTGCTCGATCCCCTGCGCATCGGCCAGACCGTCCAGGAGATCCTCGAATCCGACCTCGCGGCGGAATACGACGCTCGCAACCTCTACGGCGAGGCGGCGGCCTATTGCGAGAGCGTCGGCGACCGTGTCTCCAAGATCCTGTTCGAGGATCTGATGAAGGACGAGGAAGGTCATATCGACTTCCTCGAGACCCAGCTCAACCTCGTCGAGCAGGTCGGCATCGAGCTCTACTCCCAGAAGCATATCGGCGGGCTCGAAGACGACCACGATTAAGATTTTGCCCTATGGAACCACCCTCATCCTGAGAAGCCTGCGGAGCAGGCGTCTTGAAGGAGGTTCCAGGGTGCACTGGAGACGCCTCGTCCTTCGAGACGGCCTGACGGCCTCCTCAGTGTCTGGCTCATAAAGGACCGACAACCTTCCTCC
>KI912020.1:173039-196553 GCA_000517005.1 Microvirga lupini | reverse complement strand
CGGGCCGTTCTTTTCACACCGATTGCGTGAGCTTTCCTGGCTCCTCGATCGAGGCTATCGGCAGGGTGACGCGGCGCAGTTCCGGATCGTCCGGATCGATCCGGATGGAGAAGCCGAGGCTGCGGCACATGTCGAGCATGGTGGAATTCTCGCGCAGAACCTGCCCGTCGATCTCACGGAGGCCTTCGGATTTCGCCCACTCGATCATCAGCCGCATCAGCTCCCAGCCGAGGCCGAGCCCCTTGAGATCGGAGCGGAGCAGGATGCCGTATTCGCCGGTCTCGTGATTGGCATCCGCATGGAGGCGGACCGCACCCATCATCTCGCCGGTCTCCTCATCGAAGGCGACGAACGCGATGGCGCGGGCGTAATCGAGCTGCGTCAGGCGGGCGAGGAAAGTGTGGCTGAAGTCCCGGACCGGGGCGAAGAAGCGAAGACGTAAGTCTTCCGGCGTGATCTTCCCGAAGAAGCGGCGGAATTCCTCCTCGTCCTCGGGCCGCACGGGCCGCACGAAGGCCGTACGCCCGTTGCGCAGCTTGATATGACGCTCCCATTCCTTGGGATAGGGCCTCACCGCAAAGCGCGGATGGCCGCTACCCTTGCGGGTTTCGGGCGCGACCGCCACGCGGGCATCGACCGCGATCACGCCGGTATGGTCGGCCAGCAGCGGATTGATGTCGAGCTCACGGATCTCAGGGATGTCGGCCGCCATCTGCGCCAGCTTCACCAATGTGAGGGCGATCGCGCCCTCGTCGGCGGCCGGGACATCCCGGTAGGTTTTCAGACGCCGCGACACACGGGTGCGGGCGATCAGATCGTTGGCGAGCTTGAGATCGAGCGGCGGCAAGGCGAGCGCCTTGTCATTGATGACCTCGACCGCCGTGCCGCCGCGCCCGAACAGCACGACGGGACCGAAGGAGGGATCGTCCGCGAGACCCACGATCAATTCGCGGGCCTTCGCCCGCCGCACCATGGGCTGGACGGTGACGCCGGTCACGTGCGCCTGCGGCTTCAGGTGGGCGGCGCGTTCGAAGATCTCGGCGGCGGCCTTTCTCACAGCCTCCTCGGTCGTGAGATCGAGTTTCACGCCGCCGATGTCGGATTTGTGCACGATGTCGGGCGAGAGGACCTTGACGGCCACCGTGCCGCCCTCGGCGATGATGGGCCGGGCCGCCTCCGCGGCCTCCTCCGGCGTGGTCGCGAGGGTCACCGGGGCGGTCGGGATGTCATAGGCCCGCAGGAGCGCATTGACCTCGAGCGGATCGAGCCAGCGGCGGTTTTGCGCCAGCACATGGTCGATGACGGCGCGGGCTGCCTCCGTGTCCGGCTCGAAATCATGGGGCAGGTTGTCCGGCGTCTCCATCAGCTCGTCCTGCGCCTCCCGGTAGCGCACGAGCTGCATGAAGCCGCGGACCGCATCGGCTTCCGTCGCATAATGAGGAATGCGCGCCTCCTCGAAGACGCGGGCCGAGTCCGGATCCTCCCCGATCCAGGCGGCGAAGACCGGCTTCTGCCGATAACCTCGCGATCGGTCCCGCTTGACCACCTCGGCGACGGCGGCGGCCACATCCGGGGCCCCGGCAATGGCCGTCGGCACGTTGAGGATGAGAACCGCATCGTTCTCGGGATCGGCCAGCAGTGCCTCGAGAGCGCCTGCATAGCGGGCGGGATCCGCGTCGCCGACGATGTCGATGGGATTGGCGTGGGACCAGGTCGGCGGCAGGATGGCGTCGAGGGAGTTGCGCGTCTTCTCCGACAGGGTGGCGAGCGTCCCGCCGAGATCGACCAATCGGTCCACGGCGAGAACCCCGATACCACCTCCATTGGTAAGAACTGCCAATCGGCTGCCAGGAAACGGCTTCTGCCGGCCGAGCGTCTCCGCCGCCGCGAAGAGCTGGTCGAGATCGAGAACCCGCAGCAGGCCGGCCCGGCGGAAAGCTGCGTCATAGACCGCATCGGAGCCGGCCAGGGCCCCCGTATGGGTCGCTGCCGCCCTCGCCCCTGGGGCATGTCGCCCAGCCTTGATGACCACCACGGGCTTCACGCGAGCGGCGGCACGGGCGGCCGACATGAACTTCTTCGCGTTGTCGATGGACTCGATGTAGAGCAGGATCGCCCGGGTGCCGCTGTCGGCGGAGAAGAAATCTAGGCAGTCACTGAAATCCACGTCGACCTTGTCGCCCAGCGAAACGATGGCCGAAAAGCCCACCTGCCGCTGTGCCGCCCATTCCACGAGGCCCGCTGCGAGCGCACCGGACTGGGACACGAGCGCCAGGTCCCCGGGCCTGACGCTGCGTGCCGCGAAGCTGGTATTCATCTTGGCACGAGGCGCCAACACACCGATGCAGTTGGGACCGACGACGCGCAGTCCATGGGCGCGCGCCGCAAGCCTGACCTGATCGCCCAGAGAATTCGGCCCATAGCCCATTCCTGCCGTTGCCACGATCGCGGCGCTCACGCCCACGCTCCCGGCCTTCTCGATCACGCCGAGCACTCTTTCGGGCGGCACGGCCACGACGATAAGATCCGGTGTTTCAGGAAGCTGAGCCAGGGAGGCGAAGCAGGGCCTCCCTTCGACCTCGATATGATGCGGATTGACGGGAAAAAGCTCTCCCTCGAAACCGCCTGCAATGAGATTGCGCAGGAAGGTCAGGCCGAGGGAGCCTGGACGTGGGCTTGCACCGACCACCGCGATGGAACGGGGCGCGAACAGCTTGTCGAGGCGATAGGTTGACATGACGATCCTTCGTCTCGTGGGGTATCCGGAGTCAGAACGTATTGCAGCCTCTTATAACCGCAATATGCGCCGATGCCGTTGATTGACCGCAAGTCGTGGACGGACGGGATACATTGCCCCAAAATGCTCTAACGCCGATCCTTCAGGATTGATCGCGCACCCAGCGATAATGAACATCCGGACAGCGTTCTTCATTGCCCGAACCATCGGTCATGGCGATCAGCTTGAAGCCCTTTCGCTCATAGAAGCGGCGTGCCTGTGCGTTCTTCTGAGACGTCCACAGATTCAGCTCAGTGCGATTGTTCCTGACCGCGGACAGGAGAGCCGATCCAACACCCCGGCCGTGCCACGCCGGATCGACATAGAGATGATCCAGCCAATCGAGCCTTGCCCCGGCAAATCCGATCAACTGCGCCTCTGCCTCGGCCAGCCAGACCTCGGATGCCGGAAAAACCTGCTCTTGAAAGAAGGCCAGATCCTCATCCGGTGTATGAAGATCCGGCAGGTAAGGCAGGCATGTCTTGCGCACATGACGGTTCAACCGCGCGACAATCGGCATGTCCGACAGAGCGGCAGGGCGCAGAGCGAAGCGAGTCACTATTCGGCCAGAACCCGCGTCGGCGGGAAGATCACCTCGACCAGCGTTCCCTCTCTCGGCTGGCTTGCGATCTGTAGAGCTCCCCGGTTCGCTTCGACCAGCGCCTTGGTCAGCGGCAATCCGAGACCGGTGCCGCCACGTTTGCGCGAGGTCGCGAGCTGGCGGAAGGGTTCGAGAGCAGCCTCGACCTCCTCCGGCGTCATGCCGATGCCGGTATCGCGCACCCGGAAGGCGACTTCGCCCCGATCGGTCATGGCCGTGGAGACGATGACCTGTCCACCCGCATCGGTGAACTTGATGGCGTTGGAGACGAGATTGAGCACGATCTGGCGCATGGAGCGCTCATCGGCCACCACAGGTGGCAGCTTGGGCGCGAAGCTCATGCGCATGACGATGCGATCGCGCGCAGCCTGCGGCTGGAGCAGGGTCACACAGGATGAGACCAGTTCGTTGAGGCTGACGCCCGTGAAGGATAGCTCTAGACGGCCGGCCTCGATCTTCGCCAGATCCAGGAGATCGTTCACGAGGCTGATCACATGGGAGCCGGAGGCGTGGACGTCCTTGAGATATTCCTTGTAGCGGTCGTTGCCGATGGCCCCGAACCGCTCCTCGAGCATGACCTCGGCAAAGCCGAGAATGGCATTCAGGGGCGTGCGGATTTCATGGCTGATCTTGGCCAGAAGATCGGATTTCTGGGCGCTAGCCTCCTCGGCCGCGTGCTTGGCACCGATCAGCTCGCCTTCGGCCCTCTTGAAGACGGTGATGTCGCGAAGGACCGCACAGAACCGGCGATCCGGCCCGTCGCCGAGGCGGCCCATGGTCATGAAGAGCGGGATCGATCCGCCCTGGCGCTCCCGGCCGATAACCTCGCGCCCGTCGTTGAGCAGGCTCCTGACGCCGGGAGAGCGCAGGCTTTCGAGATAATCGAGGGCCACCATGTGGCTCTCGGGCGCCAGAAGCACGGTAATGGCATCGCCTGCCACCGCCTGCTCGTCATAGCCGAAGAGCGCTTCGGCCGAGCGGTTGAGGGAGAGGATGCGCCCCGTCTCGTTGAGGACGATGACGCCGTCCGTCGCCGTATCGAGGATCGCCTCCAACTCATGGACACGGCTGTCCTGCGGAGGCGGCGAGACGTCATTGCTCGACGCCTTCCGGATGACCATCAGGTTTGCCGGCTTGCCGTCCCAGTCGGCAGATGAGGAGCGCACGGTCACGGCGATGTTCTCGTTCCGGCGGCTCGTGAGCGCGAGAGCGGAATCCTCGTCATCCATCCCGCCGAGGGCGGGAGAGCCGCGGAACAGATGCACGAGCCCCCCATCGGACCGGATCTGATCGACGTCGTCGTAGCCAGTCAGGTCGAGAAGGAAGCGGTTGGCGAACAGAACGGTCTCGCCACGATGGACCAGGATCCCGATCGGCAATCGGTCGAGAACCCGGTCGCCATTGGCGGGAACACTTGGCCGCGACGCAGGAGGGACTTCGGTCTCTGCCGCAGGCTTCTCCTCTTCGGAAGCGGCGGCCTCATCCTGAGGAGGCGCGTCCTCTTCCAGACCTGCTCCGAGGGCCCGGGCGATTTCACGGAAAGCGTTGCGCTCCGCATTGGAGAGGCCCGAGGTCTGAGGCGGTTTGTCTGCTGGACGGCTCCGTTCGACAGACTCCGGCTCAGGCGGATTGGCGCTGGACAACGCTTCGGTCACCTGGTCGCGAAGGTTCGAAAACCAGTTCTCCTCCTCGGAAGGCTCGGTCTCGGGAAGCCTTTCCGCCGGCATTTCCTCGGGTGGACGGAACGGGAGCGTTTCGTCGTTGACCAGGCTCTGCGCGATCAGATCGGCGGCGGCAATCGAGGCTTCGTCCGACGCCTGGCGCTCCTGGATGGCATCCATGCGCAGGAGACCGAAGCCTCGGAAGCCGATGAGCTCCCGGCCCGGACCGAAGACCGGCATCCCGGCCCAATCGACGGGCACCTGCTGCCGCGAATTGTCGATGCTCCAGAGGATCGTGCGACCGCTCCAGGTCTCGCGGCGGGCGAACAGGGCCGCAATGACTTCGTCCGGATCCTCGACGACCGAGCGCGCCACTTCCTCCCAGGTCTGCCCGACGATGTTGCCGGCCATGGCACCGACAGCCTGGGCGAGATCGGGTGATACATCGGTGAAACGAGTTTCCGCATCCGTATGCCAAATGAAGCGGATCGGGCCGTGGCGCCTTTCCGGGCCAGAAGCGGCTTCGGCTTCACTTGGCCTAACAGGTTCAAGAACAGCGGCCTCGGTCTGCTGCACCCCACGAGGGGGTGGCGGCGCCTTCGGCACCGGCCCCACGAATGCCGTCACGAGAACGGTCTCGCCGTTCTCCAGCGATGCCAGACGACAGAGGGTTGCGACCGGCAGCCAGGGGCGGGTCGGGTCGAGCCGCAGGCGCTCCTGGCGGGTGCCTTGCCGGGGCGCGAGACCGCCGGCCAAAGCCTTGATGCGATCTTGCGCCCGGAAGCCTGGGATCACCCGACCGGCTTCATCGGTGAAGGCGGCCGGCAATCCCTCGGCGGCCGGCGAGGTCCAGAGCAGCTTCTCCCCGGCCTGATCCCAGACGAGCACGCCTGCTCCGGGGCCGGCCAGAAGGCTCAGGCCCGGTTCGGCGGCAAGCCGCGCGATCAGCGCTTCAAATGGGTTGGGACCAACCGTCATCACCGGCCCTTGCTGTGAAAGCTCTCAGAGTCTCCTCTGGAAGAGCTTCTAGACTAATATCTGCGGCCAAGCATGCAAGGCAGGACACTTGAATCCTTTTACTTTGAGGTAACCTTAATAGGCGAGGCATGAGGGGGTTGATTTTGCGGCGCACAATGTGATATTGCACTGCACAAATGCCTCGCAACAAGGAGCAGCCCATGGCCACGAACCCGACCCAAGGTTATGAAATTCCCCCGGAGATGCGCGATTTCGCAGAGAAGAGCGTCGAGCAGGCCCGCAAGGCCATCGACGGCTTCATGAGCGCGGCTCAGAAGACGGCCGATACGTTCGAAGGCTCAGCGAACACCGTCCAGGTCAGCGCCAAGGACGCCGCGCGCAAGACCTTCACCTACACCGAACAGAACCTGCATGCCGCTTTCGACCTCGCCCAAAGGATGGTGCGCGCGAAGGACATGCAGGAGGCCATGCAGATCCAGGCCGAGTTCGTCCGTAGCCAGTTCGAAGCGATGCAGACCCAGATGAAGGAATTCGGCTCCCTGGCCCAGTCGGCCATGAAGCAGCCCGGGTCCAAGAAGTAATCTCCTTCTCCCTTAAACCTTGAGGACGTCACGATGGCGGAAGTGAAGAAGCCCAGAGCCAAGAGTACAGCCAAAAGCGTGCAAAAGGCCGATGATCTGGTCGAGATGGCAGCCATCTCGACAGCCGAGACCATCGAGGCCGTCACGGAGGCGAAGCCTGCTTCGTTGCCCGCGATCACCGCGGCTCCCGTTGAGGCAGGTGCCATCTTCTTATCCGCCAAGAAGCAGGGTGACGTCCTTCGTCAGGCCATGAGCGAGGTCGTGGCGACTTCGGCCAAGGGTGCCCTGGAAGTGAACGACAAGATCATCGAGGCTGTGAATGCGCAGCGCCATGCTGCCCTCGATCTGTGGCGCTCGGCCATCAGCCCCTCCCCTCTGCCTGAGGCCTTCAAGGCACAGAGCCAGGCGACGCGCCAGGCCTACGAGACAGCCTCCGCCCAGTGGAAGGACATTGCCGAGACCACGGCTCTCTGGTTCACCAGGAGCCTGGAGCCGCTGCAATCGGCGCTTCGCCGCTAACTCCGCTGTTCGTCAGCAGCATCATGCTTTAAGGCTCGGCCATCCTAGGCCGAGCCTTTTTCATGTCTTCACCGATCCCTGCCGTCATCGCCGTCGTCATCCGTGATGATTATGCCCTGCTCGTGCGGCGGGCCAACCCGCCCGATGCCGGGATGTGGGGCTTTCCCGGGGGCAAGATCGAGTTCAGTGAGACGGTGAAAGATGCGGCGGTCCGGGAGCTCCTGGAAGAGACCGGCGTCCACGCAGAAGCTCAGGACGTCGTCACAACGGTCGACGTTCTGGTGCGGAGCTCATCCGGCACCGTGGAGCAGCATTACATCCTGATAGCCGTTCAATGCCGCTGGATTTCAGGCGAGCCCGTTGCGGGCGACGATGCCCTCGAGGCGCGCTGGTTTCCCGTCGCACAACTCGATCCGAGCACGCTTGCGATGAGCGCGGATGTGGACGTGATTGCCCGGCGAGCGCTCGCCTCGGCTTCGAACCTGGGCGATCTCTGAACGGTGAGCGCAAACAAAAAGGCCTCGCCTCGAGAAGGCGAGGCCAAGTTTTGTCTCTTGCTTTGGGGCCTCACGGCCGAACTTCACGGCGCGATCTGCGCATAATCGGCCTGTGATCTCAAGCCAAACGCAGACTTTATGGTTGATGAACAGTAAACATTCATTAATCGTCAATCATGTTTCGAATGGTTACGGCTGCCGATATTGCAACAATCTCTCGTAATCCCTTATTAGACCCGTGACAGGTAATAAATGCCTATCTGATCTTTGTTGCTAAGCACGGAATACAGTAATGCGTACCTCTGCTCTTGGACTGCTCGCTGCCACAGCGGCTCTCGCCCTTGCGGCCTCGACAGCCCACGCAGCTGACCTGCCGGGCCGCTATTCTCCTGCTCCGGCCTACAATGCGCTTCCCGTTTTCACCTGGACCGGTTTTTACGCCGGTCTGAATGCCGGCTACGGCTGGAATGCCGGTGACAGCCGCTTTTACGATCCGGCCTTCGGTACGGTCAGAGGTCGCCGCAGCGGCGGCTTCGTCGGCGGCGCCCAGGCTGGCTACAATTACCAGTTCGGCATGTTCGTGGGCGGCCTTGAGACGGACCTTCAGTATGCCGCCGTCGGCAACAAGGGTGCTTCCTACGGCACCATCTACTATCCGGGCGACTCCGACGGCTTCTTCGGCACAATCCGCGCCCGCGCCGGTGTCGCCTTCGACCGTGCCCTTGTCTTTGGCACCGGCGGCTTCGCCTATGGCGATATCGGCGGCAACCGGGGCTACGATCCGTTGCTCGGCTATCACAGCGGCGACGAGATCAACTGGGGCTGGACCCTCGGCGGCGGCGTGGAATATGCCATCACCAACAACTTCACCGCCAAGGTCGAAGGTCTCTATGTCAATCTCGACACGAAGGACAATTACAACCTCGGCGGCCGCGTCAACGTGGATCGCGATGCTGAGTTCGGCGTGCTGCGCGCCGGTGTGAACTACAAGTTCAACTAATCGAGCACTCCGCTCGAAAAGCAAAAGGCCCGGTGCTGTCACCGGGCCTTTTGCGTGTTCGGCGCCACGAGGTGCGTCAAGGATCGTTCACGCCCTTCGGCACCTTGAACTCACCCCTTTGCATCTCGCGTCTCTTGAGGTCCAGCAGGCGTCGCGCGGCGATGCCGCCAGGCTCAGACGAATAAAGCCTGTTGTTGAGCACCTCGATCTGCCAGCGCTGCAATTCGAGCAGGGCCTGCAAGCCCTTCACCCGAGCCTGGAGTGCGAGAGCATCCTTCAAAGGGTCTGGTCCGCCGGTCGTCATGGGACCATCCCTGACAATCTTGGGATGAATCATGTCTGAACGCGTAATGTGAGAGATCGAGTATTAATCGGTTTTGCCGTCCAGGAACATAGTCCCTGAAGCCCTCAAGCAATGTTGCTCAAGGTAGATATTATTACGTCAGAAATATGATCCTTCTCCCAACGGGCACGGCACGCAGGAACCCGCACGACGTCAGGCAGTTGCATCAGCATAGCTTGCTGGAGATTGTCATGCCTGAAACGCGTCATGAGATGGAGGCCGAAAGGATCCTCGCCACGTTGAGCACGGCGATGCCCGATGAACATGCCCTGATGCAAAGCCGCCGCCTTCTCGCTGAAGCCCTGGAAAGGGCCGAGCGAAGAGGGCGCCAGATTTCCGCACACGAAAAGGAAGCGAGCGGCTAAGGTTTTCATCCTTCTCTAACGGTGGTCGTGCGATATCTGTCGATGACGGCCGCCACCCTTCCCTGCGACATTGACAACGAGGAACGGCCCGTGGTGAGGCACGTTCCCTCCCTGTGCGATGGGACACATCGGGAAGACCTCGGGTGTGGTGATCTCCGGGCGTTGGGAGAATCGGTCAATGCGCTCCACCTTGCTTGCAACAATGCTCGGCACCATGGGTGTCTTTGCTGCCAGCTCGGCTGCTCTGGCTCAGTCTGCCGACACCCGCATTGCATCCATGCCCTTCGGCGAATGCCTTTCCATCATCAACGAGGCCGCACAGGAAGTGGACGAGGAACCGGTCAAGCTTGTCAGCACGAGCGACATGGTCACGGTTCGGATCAACGCCTCTGACGGGTTCGTCACGGTGTCCTGCGACCGCAGCAGCAACAAGATGACCCTGACCAAGAGTCCGGTGCCGGAAGCCGCCGGCAGGACGGCTGCTCGATAAGCCGACACCTTTAAGTATGCTCAAAAGGAAACGGCGAGCCAAAGGCTCGCCGTTCTGCTTAACTTCGCGGCTGGAAGTCCGCTCACTTCTTCCTGTTGTAAACGTCGAGGGACACGGCCGCGAGCAGCACGAGGCCCTTGATGACCTGCTGGTAGTCGATGCCGATGCCGAGGATCGACATGCCGTTGTTCATGACGCCCATGACGAAGGCACCGATGACGGCGCCCGTCACCTTGCCGACGCCGCCGGTGGCCGAGGCTCCGCCGATGAACACGGCCGCGATCACGTCCAGTTCGAAGCCGAGACCGGCCTTAGGGGTCGCCGTGTTGAGACGGGCCGCGAAGATCAGGCCGGCGAGGCCCGCCAGCACGCCCATATTGACGAAGGTGAGGAAGGTCAGGCGTTCGGTCTTGATGCCCGACAGCTTGGCCGCCTTCTCGTTGCCGCCCAGCGCATAGATGCGCCGGCCGATGGTGGTGCGATTGGTCACAAAGGCATAGAGCGCGATCAGCACCGCCATGATGACGAGCACGTTCGGCAGGCCGCGATAGGTCGCCATCAGATAGCAGAACGCGATCACCAGAACGGCAAGCAGGCCATTCTTGAACAGGAACAGGCCGAAGGGTGCCGTTTCGACCGCATGCTTCAACTGATTGGCGCGGCTGCGGAAGCTGAAATAGATGATTGCAGCCACGCTGGCGGCGCCGAGGAACAGCGCGGTATAGTTGAAACCCTCGCCGCCGAAGACGTCCGGAATGAAGCCGGAACTCAGGCGCTGGAACACGACCGGGAACGGGCCGACCGACATACCGCCGAGAAGCGCCAGGGTCAGGCCTTTGAAGACGAGCATGCCGGCGAGCGTGACGATGAAGGACGGCACCTTGAAATACGCCACCCAGTAACCTTGCGCCGCGCCGATCATGCCACCCACGATCAGGCAGGCGATGGTGGTCGTGACGGGATCGAAGCCCCAACGCACCATCATCATGGCGGCAAGGCCTCCGACGAAGCCGACGATGGAGCCGACCGAGAGGTCGATATGCCCGGCCACGATCACGAGCAGCATGCCCAACGCCATGATGACGATGTAGCTGTTCTGGAGCACCAGGTTGGTGAGGTTGAGCGGTCGCAGCAGGGTTCCGTCCGTCACCACCTGGAAGAACAGCATGATGACCAGAAGCGACAGCAGCATGCCGTAGTCGCGGAAATGGGCCTTGATGAAATCCGTCCACGACGTCTTTTGCTGGGGAACCTGAATCTCGTCGGCGGTCCTGGTATCCATCTCAGCGTCTCCCCGACTTAACGATAGCGTGCATGATCTTTTCCTGGGATGCCTCGGCAATGTCGAGCTCGGCAATCAGGGAGCCCTCGTTCATGACACAGATCCGGTCGCACATGCCGAGCAGTTCCGGCATCTCCGAGGATATCATGAGAACACCCTTGCCGGCATCGGCCAGCCTGTTGATGATCGTATAGATTTCGTATTTCGCTCCGACATCGATGCCGCGGGTCGGCTCGTCGAGAATGAGGATCTCCGGGTCGGAGAAGAGCCACTTGCTCAGGACCACCTTCTGCTGGTTGCCGCCGGAGAGGTTGACCGTCTCCTGGAACACGTTGGGGCTGCGGATGCGCATCTTGGCCCGGTAATCGTTGGCGACCGCCAGTTCCCGGATGTCGTCGATCACGAAGTATTTGGAGACCCCCTCGAGATTTGCGAGCGTGACGTTCTTGCGGATGTCCTCGGCCAGCACCAACCCATAGGTCTTGCGGTCCTCGGTGGCATAGGCGAGGCCGTTGGAGACGGCCTTCTCGACCGTGCTCACATCGATCTCCTTGCCGTGCAGGGTCACCCGGCCGGAGATGTTCTGGCCGTAGCTGCGGCCGAACAGGCTCATGGCGAACTCGGTCCGCCCTGCCCCCATCAGCCCGGCGATGCCGACGATCTCGCCGCGCCGGATATTCAGGTTGACGTTCTTGACCACCTGCACATGGCTGTGGAGCGGGTGATAGGCGGACCAGTTCTCGACCTGGAAGATCGGTTCGCCGATCTTCGGCTCGCGCTTCGGGTACCGGTCTTCCATGGTGCGGCCCACCATGCC
The DNA here is from genome assembly GCA_000517005.1 of Microvirga lupini. Classification (GTDB taxonomy): domain Bacteria; phylum Pseudomonadota; class Alphaproteobacteria; order Rhizobiales; family Beijerinckiaceae; genus Microvirga; species Microvirga lupini. The sequence continues at coordinate 184,643 of KI912020.1, read as the reverse complement.
GCGGATGATGCGGTCCTCGCTCACCTGCTCCGCACGGCAATCGAGCGTCTCGACCGTGCCGCCGTCGCGCAGGACAGTGATGGAATCGGCCACCTTCGAGATCTCATTGAGCTTGTGTGAGATCAGGATCGAGGAAATGCCCTGCTCCTTGAACCGAAGCAGCAGGTTCAACAGCGCATCGCTGTCCTTCTCGTTCAGGCTGGCGGTCGGCTCGTCGAGGATGAGAAGCTTCACTTTCTTCGAGAGCGCCTTGGCGATTTCCACGAGCTGCTGCTTGCCGACGCCCAGATTGGTGATCAGCTCCTCGGGCGATTCCTTGAGACCGACGAGCTTCAGCAGCTCCTTTGTCCTTGCGAACGCGACGGACCAGTCGATGACGCCGTACTTGGCCTGCTCGTTGCCGAGGAAGATGTTTTCCGCGATCGACAGGAGCGGCACCAGGGCAAGCTCCTGGTGGATGATGATGATGCCGAGCTTCTCGCTGTCGGCGATGCCCGAGAAGCGCCGCTCCTCGCCCTCGTAGTGGATCTCGCCGGAATAGGAACCGTGCGGATAGACGCCGCTCAAAACCTTCATCAGCGTGGATTTGCCGGCGCCGTTCTCACCCACCAGAGCGTGGATCTCGCCTGCCTTCACCGTGATGTTGACGTTGTCGAGCGCCTTCACGCCCGGAAACGTCTTGGTGATCCTCCGCATCTCAAGGATTGCATTCATTGCATAACCTCAGGCAGCAGCCTTCCAGAAATGAGCAAGGACCCTGCGCGGGTGCGCAGGGTCCATTCTATTAAGCAAGCCGATTACTTGAACTGGTCTTCCTTGTAGTAGCCGCTGCCAACCAGAACTTCCTTCCAGTTCGAGGCATCGACGCTGACCGGCTTCAGCAGGTAGGACGGGACCACCTTCACGCCATTCTCATAGGTCTTGGTGTCGTTGACCTCGGGCTGCTTGCCCGAGAGCACGGCGTCCACCATGTTGGCCGCGACCTTGGCGAGCTCGCGGGTGTCCTTGAACACCGTCGAGGTCTGCTCCTTGGCCAGAATCGACTTGATCGACGGCACTTCCGCATCCTGTCCGGTGATCACCGGCATCGGCTGCTTCGGCGTGCCATAGCCCACGCCCTTGAGCGAGGAGATGATGCCGATGCTCAGGCCGTCATAGGGCGATAGAACCGCATCGACGCGCTTGTCGGTGTAGAAGGCGGACAACAGGTTATCCATGCGAGCCTGGGCCACCGCGCCATCCCAACGCAGAGTCGAGACCTTGTCCATGCCGGTCTGACCGCTCTGCACCTTGAGCTTGCCGCTCTTGATGTAGGGGTCGAGCACGGACATGGCGCCGTTGTAGAAGAAGTAGGCGTTGTTGTCGTCGGGCGAGCCGCCGAACAGCTCGATGTTGAACGGGCCCTTGCCCTCCTTCAGGCCGAGCGCCTTCTCGATGTAGCCGCCCTGGAGCACGCCGACCTGGAAGTTGTCGAAGGTGGCGTAGTAGTCGACGTTCTTGGAATTACGGATCAGGCGGTCATAGGCGATGACCTTGATGCCCTTGTCGGCAGCCTGCTGGAGTGCGTCGGAGAGGGTCGTGCCGTCGATGGCCGCGATCACGAGAACCTTGGCACCCTTGGTGATCATGTTCTCGATCTGCGAGAGCTGGTTCGGGATGTCGTCTTCCGCATATTGCAGGTCGACGTTGTAGCCCTTCTCTTTCAGCACCTTGACCATGTTATTGCCGTCGTCGATCCAGCGCGCGGACGACTTCGTCGGCATGGCCACGCCGACCGTGCCCTTATCCTGCGCCTGTGCGGCGCCGAGCATGCCGAAGGCTCCAAGAGCCACGGCCGCCAATGTGGTCGTGAATATCTTCAAGGTCGTTCTCCCTCTCATCCATGCCCGGAGCGACATCGATGCGCCCGGCGCATATTCAGTGTTCTTCGTCCCAGGACCCAGATCGGAACGTGGCTTTCGCTGCTCGCCCCCCCCTTTGGGCCATGATAAGCGCAGAGCGTTCCCTTAGGACAGCCCTGCCTCCCCTCTCCGGGCCGAGTGGTAAATCTCCTCCACCGGCCCATAAATCATACTATAATACTATTTTGCGCAACAGGGCTTTGACAGATCATCTCTGGCGGGAGCTAACAAATGCTTGGCTCATTCCACCCCCGAGAAGGCATGGATCTGGATCGTCGCCAGCGAGCTTTCCACGTGCTTGATCTGCACCCTTTCCGCCGCCTGCAGGATCAGTTCGGACATGGCCTCGCTTGCCGCAGCGGGATTACGCCGCTCGATGGCATCATAGACCGCCTGGTGCTGCCGCATGACCTCCCGGAAGCGGTCGTCGCTGGAAACAGGGGAGCTGATCGTGAACGACGTGGCGAGCGCCGCGCCGATGACGGATCCGATCGATTGCAGGAAGGGATTGCCGGAGGCCTCCAGGATGGCCTGATGGAAAGCGAGATCCGCCTTGGTGAAGCCCTGCCGGCTGCTCTCGCATTGGTACATGGCCTGAAGCGCCCTGTGCATCTCCTTGAGCTGCTCCGGCGTACGCCGCACGGCAGCGGTGGCGCAGGCCAAAGGCTCCAGCATCTGCCGGATCTCGAAGAGCCATCCCAGAAAGCGGGCATCGACACCCATTTCGAGATGCCACTCGATAATGTCGGCATCGAACATGTTCCAGTTGTTACGGTCGAGAACCTTCGTGCCGACCTTCGTCTTGGACTCGATCAGGCCTTTCGCCGCCAGCGTCTTCAACGCCTCCCGGAGAGCGGTGCGTGAGACCCCGAACAGTTCCATCAGCTCCGCATCGCCCGGCAGAGTGCTGCCGATGGGGAAACGCCCCTGCATGATGTTCTGGCCGATCCCATGGGCGACGAGATCATGGGCTGATCGCGCTCTCGAAGGCCTCTGGACATCATTCAGCAACACCATTCTCCTTTCAACTCTACCTTGTCCGAAGCGATGCCGCTGACAGGCCTCGCTGCAGCACGATGAAGGCAAACAGCAGGGCGCCGATGGCGATCTTGGTCCACCAGGAGCTCAAGGTTCCCTCGAACGTGATGTATGTCTGGATCAATCCCTGAATGAGCACGCCCACGAGCGTGCCGATGATCGTCCCGTAGCCTCCCGTGAGAAGGGTGCCGCCGATGACGACCGCCGCGATCGTGTCGAGTTCGACCCCGGTCGCGGCCAGGGAATAACCCGCGGACGTATAGAAGGAAAAGACGATTCCGGCCAAGGCTGCAAGGAAACTCGACAGCATGTAGATGCGGATTGTCGTCTTCCCTACCGGCACGCCCATCAGCTCCGCCGAAGTCCGATTGCCGCCCAGCGCATACACATTGGCGCCGAAACGCGTGAAATGAGCCAGGACGATACCGACGGCGAAAGTCAGCAGCATGATCATGGCGATGAAGGTCAACCGACCGCCGCCCGGCATCCGAAAGGCGATGTCCGTGATCTGGCCATAGGCCGGAGCGTTGATCGGGATCGAATCCGTCGTGAGCACGAAGCAGAGACCGCGCGCCAGGAACATGCCCGCCAGCGTCACGATGAAGGCCGGGATCTGGAAGGTGTGGATCAGGAAACCCATGCCGGCCCCGAACAGCGCCGCAATCCCTAAGATGAGGACGAAGGCCAGATAGGGGTTGAGGCCGTACTTCTCGATGGTGACGGCGAGGAACACCCCGGTGAAAGCGATGACGGATCCGACCGAGAGATCGATGCCGCCGGACAGGATGACGAAGGTCATGCCGACGGCCACGATGCCGAGGAAGGCATTGTCGGTCAACAGATTGCCGATCACCCGAGTCGAGGCGAAGCTCGGAAACTGCGCGAGACAGATCAGGTAGCCGACGACGAAGACGGCGAGCGTGATGAGGACGGGAAGATGACGCCTGATCATGCCTTTGCCTTCCATACGGAACGAACGGCCGACAGAACCGGCGACTGGGCGAGAAGCACGGCGAGCACCACGATGGCTTTCACGATAAGATTGTATTCGGGCGGGTAGCCGCTCAGCAGGATGCCGGTGTTCATCGCCTGGATGATCAGGGCGCCGACAACGGAGAGGCCGAGGCCGAAGCGTCCGCCGAACAGGGACGTGCCGCCGATCACCACCGCGAGGATTGCATCGAGTTCAAGCCAGAGACCGGCATTGTTGGCGTCGGCGCCGCGGATATCGGCCGTGACGATCAAACCGGCAATCGCTGCGCAGAGGCCGCACCACATATAGACTGCGATGGTCACGACCTTGGTGCCGATGCCGGCATAGGCGCTCGAGCGGACATTGGCGCCGATGGATTCGATGAAGAGCCCCAGGGCCGTGTACCGGACGATGAAGTGGGTGATGATCAGCATCACGATGGCGATCACGACCGGCATCGGCAGCATCAGGAAGGATCCGCCGCCGATGGCGGCGAAACCCTCGCTCACGAAGGTGATGATCTGTCCCTCCGTGATCAGCTGCGCGAAACCGCGCCCGGCCACCATCAGGATCAGGGTCGCCACGAAGGGCTGGATTTCGAGCACGGCAACGAGAAAACCGTTCCACAGGCCGCAGGCCAGTCCGATCCCGGCGGCGGCGGCCAGCGCGACCGGCAGCGGATAGCCCTGCGCCGTCAATGTCGCGGCCGTCGCGCCCGCGATCGCCATCACGGCACCGACGGAGAGATCGATGCCGCGGGTCGCGATGACGAGCGTCATCCCCAGGGCTAGGATCGCGACCGGCGCGCCACGGTTCAGCACGTCGATGAGGCTGCCGAAGAGACGCCCATCCTGCAGGCGCAGGGCGAAGAAGTCGCGGAAGACGAGCCAGTTGACGAGGAAGACGATGAGGAGCGCCGCGACCTGCGGAAGTCCCTTGGGAAGTGTGCGAGGGCTGCTAGCCTGAATCATGCCGCTCATTCAATGGCCCGCAATCGTTGTCATGATGGTGTCGGCGCTCACCTCGGCACCGGAAAGTTCGCGCACGTGCCGCCGGTCGCGCAGGACGACGACCCGATCGCTGTAGGAGGCGATCTCCTCCAGTTCCGACGAGATGACGAGAAGGGCGAGCCCGTCCTCGCACAGGCGCTCGATCAGGCGGATGATCTCCGCATGCGCCCCGACGTCAATGCCGCGTGTCGGCTCATCCAGGATGAGGAAGCGCGGTTCGGTGGCAAGCCAGCGGGCGAGCAGCGCCTTCTGCTGATTGCCGCCGGAGAGAAGCCCGATGGGCTTTTCCGCATCCGGCGTGCGGATGTCGAGAAGCTTGATGAAGCGGTCGGCGATCTCCTCCTGCTTGCGTCTCGGGATCAAACGCAGCCAGCCGCGCTGCGCCTGGAGCGCCAGGATGATGTTCTCGCGAACGGACAATTCCGCCACGATGCCTTCCGTCTTGCGATCCTCGGGCGTGAAGCCGAACCGCAGCCGGGCCGCATCGCGCGGCGTGGCGATGCGAACGGGCTTGCCGTCGACGAAGGCCTGCCCGCTGTCGGCGCGCTCGATGCCGAAGACCAGTTTGGCCGTTTCAGTCCGGCCGGAGCCGAGGAGACCGGCAAGGCCCACCACCTCGCCGGGACGCACCGCCAGATCGAACGGCTCCATGAGGCGGCGCTTGCCGTAATCCTTGAACGCAACGAGCGGCTCTCCCGTGACGGCGCTGCGCCGGTTGCGGTGAAGGGCTTCCGCTGCGAGCTCGCGCCCCAGCATCATCGAGACGAGTTCGATGCGCGGCAATTCGGCGATGGGACGGGAGCCCACGAGACGTCCGTTGCGCAACACGGTGATCCGGTCGCAGACCGCATAGACCTGATCGAGGAAATGCGTGACGAACACGATGCCGATGCCGCGGTTCTTGAGATCCCTCAGGATTTTGAAAAGGGTTTCGACCTCATGCGCGTCGAGGCTCGCCGTCGGTTCGTCGAGGATCAGCACCTTGGCCGAGAGATCGACCGCGCGGGCGATGGCGACGATCTGCTGAACGGCCACCGAATAGGTGCTCAAGGGATTGGCGACATCGATGTCGAGACCGTAGCCGGCGAGAAGCTCTTCGGACAAGCGGCGCATCTCACCGGTGCGCACGAGGCCGAAACGGTGTGGCTGACGGCCGATGAAGAGGTTTTCCGCCACCGACAGGTTCGGCAGAAGATTGACTTCCTGATAGACGGTTCCGATGCCCAGCGAGAGCGCGTCTGCAGGATCCCGCGCCTCGATCTCCTGTCCATCGAGGCGAATGGTGCCGGCATCGCGCTTGAAGACGCCGGTTAGCACTTTAATCAAGGTCGACTTGCCGGCGCCGTTCTCACCCAGAAGTCCGTGGATCTCGCCCGCCTGCAGCGTGAAATCCACATGATCGAGCGCCTGCACGCCCGGGAAACCCTTCGTGAGGCCTCGGATCTCAAGAAGCTGAGGCTGCTCTGTCGGTAGTGGCATCACGTCCTCGCCGGCTCATATACAAAGCAGCAGGCGATGGCCCGCCTGCTGCCCTGACCACTTCACGATTTTAGTAGAGATCCTTGCGCTTCTCGTATTCGGCCTTCGCCGTCTCGGGCGTGAAGACCTTGGACTCCGTCTGGATCCACTTCTTGGGCACCGTGCCGTCCTTCTTGAAGGCCATGAGCGCATCAAGCGCAGGGCCTGCCATGTTCGGCGTCAGCTCGACCGTGACGTTGGCCTCACCATCGGCCATGGCCTTGAAGATGTCCGGAACGCCGTCGATGGAGACGATCTTGATGTCCTTGCCGGGCTTCAGGCCGGCTTCCTTGATGGCCTGAATGGCGCCGATCGCCATGTCGTCGTTATGCGCATAGACGGCGCAGATGTTCTTGCCTCCGCCTTCGGCCTTGATGAAGCTTTCCATCACTTCCTTACCCTTGGTGCGGGTAAAGTCGCCGGACTGGGTGCGGACGATCTTCATGCCGGGATTGGCGGCAACGACCTGATCGAAGCCCTTCTTGCGGTTGATCGCCGGGCTCGACCCGACCGTGCCCTGCAGTTCGACCACATTGCACTTGCCGCCGGTTTCCTTGGCCAGCCACTCGCCGGCCACCTTGCCCTCATAGACGGTGTCGGACGTCACGGCGGTGAGATAGAGAGACTCATCCTTCGTGTCGATGGAACGGTCGAGCAGCACGACCGGGATCTTGGCGTCCTTGGCCTCTTTGAGAACCGCGTCCCAACCGGTCGACACGACCGGCGCGATGAAGATGGCATCCACGCCCTGCGCAATGAAGGAGCGGACGGCGCGGATCTGGTTTTCCTGCTTCTGCTGTGCGTCGGAGATCTTCAGATCGACTCCGCGCTTCTCGGCTTCGATCTTCGAGACCTTCGTCTCGGCGGCCCGCCAGCCGGATTCCGATCCGACCTGAGAGAAGCCGATGGTCATTTTGTTCTGGGCGTAGGCGGCGCCTGAGGACAGCATCAACGCAGCCATGCCGATTGTCGTCAGAAGATGACGGGCCTTCATGAGCTTTCTCCCTAAATTTGTCATTGCTCTTCGACTTTAGCAGCCTTATCAGCTGACTATTAGTACTATTATATGAATCAAAGTGACCGCCTATTCAACCAAAGTTGTGGACGATCAGTCTCCCTTGGCAAGGCGCAACACAATTTCAAAAGGCAAATAAGGATGAGCGAAGACAAGAAACGCCAGCTGCGCAGCCAAGCTTGGTTCGGGCGCCAGGACAAGATGGGCTTCTATTACCGCTCCTTCCTGAAGAACAGCGGCTTCCCTCAGGACCAGTTCGAAGGCCGGCCCGTGATCGGCATCTGCAACACCTGGTCCGAGCTGACGCCCTGCAACGCACATTTTCGCACCATTGCCGAACATGTGAAATACGGCGTGCTGGATGCCGGCGGCTTTCCGCTCGAATTTCCCGTCTCGTCTCTGGGCGAGGTGACCATGCGCCCGACGGCCATGCTGTTCCGCAACCTCGCAGCCATGGATGTCGAAGAGGCGATTCGCGCGCATCCCCTCGACGGCGTCGTTCTTCTCATGGGTTGCGACAAGACGACCCCTGCCCTGCTGATGGGCGCAGCCTCGGCGGATCTGCCCACCATCGGCGTGTCGGGCGGCCCGCAGCTGCGCGGCGTCTACCGCGGCAAATATATCGGCTCCGGCACCAACATCATTTCCATGAGCGAGCAGCTGCGCGCCGGCGAGGTGACGCTGCAGGAATTCCATGAAGCGGAAGGCGGGATGAACCGCTCCGCCGGTCACTGCATGACCATGGGCACCGGTTCGACCATGGCTTCCATGGTCGAGGCTCTCGGCGTCGGCCTGCCGGAGAATGCCGCGATCCCGGCCGCCGACGCACGGCGCAACCATCTCGCCCGCATGGCCGGACGGCGCATCGTCGAGATGGTGAACGAGGATCTCGTGCTGTCGAAGATCATGACGCGCCAGGCCTTCGAGAACGCCATCCGCACCCTTGCGGCCATCGGCGGCTCGACCAATGCGGTCGTGCATCTTCTCGCCATTGCGGGACGTGTCGGCATCGACCTGACCCTCGACGATTTCGACAGGCTCGGGCGCGACATCCACTGCCTCGTCGATCTCATGCCCTCCGGGCGCTTCCTCATGGAGGATTTCTACTATGCCGGCGGCCTGCCGGTCGTGCTGCGCACGCTGGGCGAGCGCGGGCTGCTGCACAAGGATGCGCTCACGGTCAACGGCAAGCCGATCTGGGAGAACGTGAAGGACGCGCCGTGCTGGAACCGCGAGGTGATCACCACTTTCGAGGAGCCCTTCAAGCCGGAAGCCGGCATCGCGATCCTGAAAGGCAACCTCGCTCCCAACGGCGCGGTGATCAAACCGTCCGCAGCCTCTCCCGAGCTCATGCAGCACACGGGCCGTGCGGTCGTGTTCGAGACCATCGAGGATCTGCACCATCGTATCGACGATGAGGATCTCGACATCGACGAGACCTGCATCATGGTGCTGAAGAACTGCGGCCCGAAGGGCTATCCGGGCATGGCCGAGGTCGGCAACATGCCGCTGCCGCAGAAGCTGCTCAAGAAGGGCATCCGCGACATGATTCGCATCTCGGATGCGCGCATGTCCGGCACGGCCTACGGCACAGTGGTGCTGCACGTGGCGCCCGAGGCGGCGGCCGGCGGACCGTTGGCCCTGGTGCAGAATGGCGATCTGATCACCCTCGACGTGGCAGCGCGCAGCCTGCATCTTCACGTCGAGACCGAGGAGATGGAGCGCCGGCGCGCCGCCTGGATCCCGCCGACGCCGCATGCCGACCGCGGCTGGGCCAAGCTCTACATCGACCACGTTCTGCAGGCCGACAAAGGTGTCGATCTGGACTTTCTCGTCGGGCGGACAGGTTCGCCCGTTCCGCGCGACAACCACTGAACACGACACCGTCAATATCGAAGGGAGAAACCATGTCCTCGTCTGGCAAGACCTCCACGCGCCCCTATCGCGGCGTCTTCCCCGTGGCCCCGACCATCTTTCAGGAAAATGGTCAGCTCGATCTCGAAGGGCAAAAGCGCGCTATCGATTTCATGATCGATGCGGGCTCCGACGGCATCTGCATCCTGGCGAACTTTTCCGAGCAGTTCCTGCTGACCGACAGCGATCGCGAGGCCGTGATGACGACGGTGCTCGACCACGTTGCCGGACGGGTTCCGGTCATCGTCACCACCAGCCATTTCTCGACCGAGATCTGCGCCGATCGCTGCCGACGGGCGGAGGCTGCGGGTGCGGCCATGGTCATGATCATGCCGCCCTTCTTCGGCGCGACGTTGCGGGTGTCGGAGTTCGGGATCTACGAGTTCTTCCGCAGGGTCTCGGATGCCATCACCATCCCGATCATGATCCAGGACGCGCCAATGGCCGGCACCTTCCTGTCAGCCTCCTTCCTTGCGCGCATGGCCAAGGAGATCGCCAATGTCTCCTACTTCAAGATCGAAGTGCCCGGCACGGCATCCAAGCTGCGCGAACTGATCGCTCTCGGCGGCGATGCCATCGAGGGACCCTGGGACGGCGAGGAAGCGATCACCCTCATGGCCGATCTCGATGCCGGCGCGACGGGCGCGATGACGGGCGGAGCCTATCCGGATGGCATCCGCAAGATCATCGATCCCTATTTTGCTGGTAACCGGGAGGAGGCCTTGGTGGCATACGAGCGCTGGCTGCCGCTCATCAACTTCGAGAACCGGCAGTGCGGCCTCTCGGCCGCCAAGGCGCTCATGAGGGAAGGCGGTGTGATCAAATCCGAAGCTGTACGCCATCCGCTGCAGCCCCTGCATCCGGAGACCCGCAAGGGCCTGATCGAGGTTGCCCGTCGCGTCGATCCGATGGTGTTGCGCTGGGGCCGGTAAGACGATCCCGACTTCTATCCATCTATCTCAGTGTAGTTGGCCGCGGATCTTGTCGGATCCGCGGCCTCTTCTTTAGTCTAATGACAATATTCACATGTCAATCTTGCCAGTTACTGGATCTGTTAAAAAACGGATAATAAAAACTACAGAAACAATAAGTGTTTTCACTTATTGACTTACTGCACACCTCTTTCAGACTTGTAGGACCTGGTAGAGCGTGTCGTGGGGGCACGCGCCCCCCGTGGCGATGCGGGCAGGTTCGCAAAGAAAAATGTCTGATAAGAGTTCTACCATCCTAAACAAGCTGACACGTTCGTTCTCCGGCGTTGCCGGTCGGTTCTATGCCGGCATCGCGGCAGGAATCGTGGCCCTGATTGCGCTTGCGATCTTCGGCTCCGTCACGATCTCGACGGTTCTGACCGAGCAGAAAAAAGCCGAGCTCAAGCACCTTGTCGAAACGGCCGTCAGCATCGTGGCCGATTTCGAAGCCCGCGCGAAGCGGGGCGAGATGTCCGAGGACGAGGCGAAGAAGCGCGCCTCCGAGACGCTGCGCATTCTGCGTTACGGCGGGTCCGAATACTTCTTCATCCAGGATTACCAGACGGTGATGCTGATGCATCCCTTCAGCAAGACCCTGGAAGGCAAGGACAACTCGGCGGTGAAGGACACCAATGGTGTCGCATTCCTCAAGGAGATCGGGAATGCAGGTCGGGCCGGCGGCGGCTTCGTTGCCTATCTCTTCCCGAAACCGAACCAGCCGGAGCCTCTTCCGAAGCTCTCCTATGCAACGAACTTCGACAAATGGGGCTGGGTGATCGGCAGCGGCGTCTATATCGACGATCTTGCGATGATCGCTGCGTCCTATCGCAATCTTTTCCTGACGCTCGTTGCCGGCGCTGCAGCGTTCCTCCTCCTCATCGCCTTCGGCCTCGGACGCAGCATCTCCAAGCCGATCCAGAGGCTTGTGGAGAATATGCGGGCGCTTGCCGGTGGCGATCTGAGCGTGGTGATCGAGGGGACATCCCGCCGTGACGAGATCGGCGTGATGGCCGGTTCCGTGCAGGTCTTCAAGGATGCCCTGATCGCCAAGAAGCAGGCCGATGAGGCGGCAGCCCTTGAAGCGGACGCAAAAACCCGCCGCGCCGAGGTGCTCGATCAGCTCACGCGGCGCTTCGAGCAGAACGTCTCGGCCCTGACGCAAGGCCTGTCCTCAGCGGCAACTGAAATGGAGGCCACCGCCCAGTCGATGACGGCAGTGGCCAGCCAGACGACCCACCAGTCGGTTGGCGTCGCCTCCGCCGTG
>KI912020.1:172621-172939 GCA_000517005.1 Microvirga lupini | reverse complement strand
TGATCAACACCATTGCCGGCCAGACCAACCTCTTGGCGCTCAACGCGACCATCGAGGCGGCACGCGCCGGCGAGGCCGGCAAGGGCTTCGCCGTGGTGGCGACCGAGGTCAAGGAGCTGGCGAGCCAGACGGCGAAAGCCACCGAGGAGATCTCGGCCCAGATCACTAGCGTGCAGCAGGCGACCGGGCAGACGGTGTCGGCGATCCAGGAGATTGCGCGCACGATCACCGCGATGAGCCAGATCTCGACCGCGATTGCCGCCGCCATGGAGGAGCAGGGCGCGGCCACGGCCGAGATCGCCCGCAACGTGCAGGAGG
>KI912020.1:162556-172521 GCA_000517005.1 Microvirga lupini | reverse complement strand
GTCCGGCGTAAAAGCAGCCTGAATCTAACCCAGAGACAACTTTAAATTCCCGCCCGGCCTATCTGAGCCGGGCGTTTTCTTTTGCTCTACTCACATGAGAGGCGTTTCCAGCTCATGCCATGCGCCGTCAGAAAGCGATGGAAACCTGGGTTGTGAGGCTTATATGAGAAGCATCCCCTACGAGACGCGTTCATGCCCGAGACAGACGAACAGCCGGAAGATGAACTGGAAGAGCTGAATGGCATGAAGCGTGTCAACTTCCGCGACTATCCGAGCTCCGGGCTCGTGGTGATCGCGGCCCTCAGCTCGGGCTTGGGATGGATGCTGTTCAAATGGCTCGACAAGAAGCGCAAGGCTCGAAACGGTACACCTTCCGAAGATGGATCGACCCCACCCTCTCCTCCCGAAGCAGGCTCGTTAGGCGACCGAAAATCCTGATCCGGAGAGCCAGCTCCCATGGGACGTGCTGCAGCGCACCGCCTCTTGAGCTCCTTAAGATTACGTTAGGGAAATCGGCAGGAGGTTTCTATGGCCCACGATGCTGTTTCCTTCGTTCTCGGCATCATTGCCCCCGTGGCTCTGGTCGGCTGGCTTCTCGTCTTGCACTGACGGGCCACGTCGATGCTGAAGGGCTTCTATGACACGTGCCTACACTGCCGCTTTCATCACCTGCATCGCCAGCCTCGCATCGAGTGGAGCTGCGCTCTCGGCCGAACTGATGCGGGGCCGCTGCCGGATGGATTATTGCGCCTGGTTCAGCATCGAGAGCCGCGACATCGTCGGCTCCAATGCGAATGGTGCCCTCTTCAAGGTGATTTCCAAGGAATGGACCTCCCATCACCCGAACGGCACCTACGACAAGCACCGTCCCAGGACAGGCGGTGAGGCGTCGACAGGTTACTATTTCTGTTCCAAGACCAAGCCCTCGACGATCTGGCAGGACGATGCGGGACAATGGAAGATGGCCGTCCTGAACCTGACTTCGCCGTCCGGAGCCGAGGAGAATGCCGTCATCGCGTACTTTGCCGTCTGCCACGGCGTGCAGAGCGGGCACGACACCAGCGACTCGTTCGACAGCCTCTCAAAGCGGTTCGGCTATGCTCCCATTCAAAATGCGGACCTGCACGACATCGCGCGACCGGAAGATGCGTTAAAGGACTAGCCGTTACGCGCATTTCGTAACCACCCGTTTACCTTTCAGGCGCAGCCTAGTCCTGGGCCTGGCTGGCACGGTCCTCCCTCTCGGCCGCAAGGGCGGCCCACCTAGAGCGCCAAACGACGAGGCGCTCTTTCTTTGAGGAAGTCGAAGGCGGCATTCACGCAGATCTTTGATCGTCGCTCGGGATCATGAGCCATGTCTTCAAACGAGCATGCCTTTTCGACAAAGCTTCCGCGACAGTAATATTCAGGCTTATAGTCCTTATGATTCTCTATAATCTTATAAGAAGACAGGATCCTTAACTCTCAAGTTAGATTCCTCTTGCAATGCCAAGATGTTGCCTTATTCAATCAGCACAAGATCACAAGCGGATAGCGAGATATTAATTTCGAGATCCGCAGTATTGTGAGCGTCTCCATTACCGTTCACCCCTACCTGTACATATCCCGCGTTTCTTTCGGCCAGTATCCTGGCATGTTCTCTGTAGAACTGCACAAGTTTTATTCAAAAGCCTCGTGAAAGAGGCTCGCTCAATTTTGGGGCAGACATCATGGCTTTGAATTCTTCTGTCGCACCGAGCGGCAACTTTGACTTGTCCAATTGGAAGATCACTCTTCCCGTGGATTCGAATGGCGGATTCAGCGGCACCGCCATGGAAGTAAAGAATCTTTCCGGCTACCAGCATTCCAAGTATTTCTACACCGCTGCAGACGGCGCCATGACCTTCGTGGCTCCGGTCGAGGGCGCCACCACCAGCGGTTCGTCCTACGCCCGCTCCGAGCTGCGCGAGATGAACGGCACCGCCAACGCCGCCTGGAACCTCCAGACCGGCGGCTTCATGAGCGCCACCCTTGAAGTCGATGCCGCTCCGAACCGCGATGGCGTGGGTGGGCGCATCATCGTCGGTCAGATCCATGGCCAAGACGACGAGCTGGTTCGTCTCTACTGGGAAAACGGCAAGCTCTATTTCGCCAACGATCAGGCCGGCTCCAACAACACCGAGACGAAGTTCTATTTTGTGAACGCCTCGGGCCAGCAGCCGGACGTGTCCCTGGACGAGCGCTTCTCCTATACGATCAACGCCAAGGGCGACAACCTTGAGGTGACGATCTTCGCTGACGGCCAGATCTACAAGTCGGTCAGCAAGATCAACAGCGTGTGGCAGTCGGATAAGTTCTACTTCAAGGCCGGCGCCTATCTCGGCGCGAATGAGAGCAATGGTTCGGGCTATGGCCAGACGTCGTTCTATGCCCTGCGCTTCAACCACAACGGCATCGTCACCACGCCGACGCAGCCGACCCCGACGCCGAATCCGACACCCGATACGAGCGACCACTCCGTCACTGCGGCGGACGACACCTATGCTGCGACGGAGGACACGGTTCTCACGGTCTCCTCGGCTGTGGGCGTTCTCGCCAACGACGTTGCAGCCGATGGCGGCAAGGCGACGATTGCCGGCACCTTCGCGACCGCTCAGGGCGGCAGCGTGAAGCTCAATGCGGACGGCTCCTTCGTCTATACGCCGAAAGCCAACTTCTTCGGCACGGACAGCTTCAGCTACACGGCCAAGGATGCGGACGGCGACACAGACACCGGCACAGTAACCTTCAAAATCGCCGACGTGTCAGAGACCACTCCGCCCCCGGCCCCCACCCCGACGCCCTCGCCGCGGCCCACCACCACCAAGACGATCAATGGCACGAGCAGCGCCAACAGCCTGACGGGCACCTCCGGCAACGACCTGATCGACGGCAAGGGCGGTGACGACAAGATCTGGGCCAAGAACGGCAGCGACGTGCTGATCGGCGGTTCGGGCAAGGATACCTTCACCTTCGACACGAAGCCAGGCAGCAAGAATGTGGACGTGATCGTCGACTTCAATGTCGCCGAAGACACGATCCGCCTCAATGACACGGCGTTCACCAAGCTCAAATACGGCAAGCTCTCGTCGAGCAGCTTCGTCGTCGGAACGAAGGCGTTGGATTCCAGCGACCGCATCATCTACAACGACAAGACGGGCGCGCTCTATTATGATGCAGACGGCGCGGGCTCGACGGCTGCGGTGAAGTTTGCCGTTATCGAGAACCTCGCCAAGCTCACGGCAGCTGATTTCATTGTCATTTAATTGCGCTTCCAGTCATGCGCTGTGAAAAGATTAATCACGGCCCATGATTTGACCTTTCAAGGCCGGGATAACATCCCGGCCTTTTTCTTTGCACGGAGGCTGAGATCCTCAGCACTCAGTCGAAGAAGCGGCTTCAAGACAGGCCTCAATCTCCGAGCCAACGCTTCTTCGATGCATCGAGATGCATCCGCATCGCAGCCTGTGCCTGAAGAGGATCCGCAGCCTCCAGGGCTGCATAGATCTCTTCATGTTCCAAGAGTGCGGTGTGCCAGCCCTCGCGGCTGTCGAACCTCACGCTGAGCTGAGCGGAAATCGGGCTGTGGCGCTCGTCGAACAGGTCGCGCACGATGCGTATGAGCACGGAATTGCCGGAGAGCCCCGCGATAGCGAGATGGAACTGACGGTCCTGTTCGAGTGGGTCACGTCCATCCGCAATGTCGGCTCGCATCGCTTGAAGCGTCGCACGCAGGGATGCAAGCCCTTCCGGTGTCATGCGCGCACAGGCGAGAGCGGCAACTGTCCCTTCGATCGCAGCCCGGGCTTGCATGAGCTCCGATGGGCTCTCCCCCATCGAGCGCATCGTATGAGCGGACCGCTCCACCGGCGTGCAGACGTAAACGCCGGACCCGGAGCGAATTTCGACGCTGCCGTCGATCTCGAGGGCGATGAGGGCCTCCCGAAGCGACGGACGCGAAACGCCCAATTGATGCGCGAGATCCCGCTCGGCAGGAAGACGGGCTCCCGGCAGGAACTGCCCGTCCTGAATCAAGCCACGGATCTGATCGGCGATCTGCTGGTAAAGGCGCCTAGGCTCGATAGGCTTGAGTGGGATCGACATGAACGCAGAGCCATTTGAACGAAGCGGACACCTGAAATTGGCCTGACCATATGTCGCCATCCATTCCCTGGCAATCAGGTGCGGAGCGGCCCTGCATTCTTCTACCCTTTTAGCTTGACCAATTATTCCTCCCGGCCATATTCCTATTACACTCAGACTGGCCTGACCAATTTTCAGCCATGGAAGAGCCCTGCAGAGAACGGGGCCAAGTTGCAGAGGGAGGAAGCATGAAAGGCGTAACAGCCCTTCTCCGCCATTGCGCCAGCACGCAGACCAAGCCTCTAGCGGCATGGCGGGTGGCCAATCTCTGTTGGGCAACAGGCGAGGACTTCTCATGAAGGCCTCCGAGCGCCGCGCCCTTCCCCGCAGAGACCTGTCCCTCACCGCGCTTGGACTAGGAAGCGCGCCGATGGGAGGACTTTATAGCCCGACCAGCTACGCCGAGGCTCAGGCTGCGACCGAAGCCGCCTGGACTCATGGCATCCGCTATTTCGATACTGCTCCCTATTACGGCTACACGCGCTCCGAGCGCCGCCTCGGCGTTCTGCTGAGCGACCGCAATCGGAACAGCTATGTCATCAGCACGAAGGCCGGGCGCCTGATGGTACCCGATGAGAGCGTCAGCGATGAAGAGAATGGCTGGGTCTACCCTCTCCCGTTTCGCCCCACCTATGACTACACCTATGACGCCATCCTGAAATCCTTCGAGGACAGCCAGCAGCGCCTCGGCATCGTCAAGATCGACATTCTCTACATTCACGATATCGGCCCCTACACCCACGGCGACCGTCATGAGCATTACTGGCGCCAGCTCACCGCCGGCGGCGGGTTTCGGGCACTTCTGGAACTGCGTCGCAGTGGACGCGTCACGGCTATCGGTCTCGGCGTCAACGAGGCGGAAGTCGTTCAGGATGCCATGCAGGAAGCGGATCTCGATGTCGTCATGCTCGCGGGCCGCTACACGCTCCTGGAGCAGATGAGCCTTCCACTGCTGGAGAAGTGCGTTCGCGCAGGAACCGGGATCGTCATCGCGGGGCCGTTCAATTCGGGGATCCTCGTCGGCAACAACAAGTTCAACTACGAGGATGCCCTGCCGGATGTTGTGCAGCGCGTCCGGGCACTGAAGGCCGTGTGCGACGAGTTCAACGTCCCGCTGCCTGCCGCGGCCCTTCAATTCCCCATGGCCCATCCCGCCGTTGTCTCCTGCGTGACCGGAGTCCGCAACGCAGAGCAGCTGCAGACCAATGTGGCATGGTTCGAGAGTTCCATCCCGGTTGAACTCTGGACAGAGCTCCGGAAACTCGGATTGGTGGACGAAGCCTCCCCCCTCCCTCGCGAAGGCAAATGACTCTCATGCGGATCGATGCTCACCAGCACTTCTGGCTGATGCGCAACCGACAGGGTCAGTGGCCGCCGCCGGAACTTGCAGAGATCCATCGCGATTTCATGCCGGATGACTTGGAGCCGATCTTAAGGGCCTGCGGCATCTGCGGCACCGTCCTGGTGCAAACGCTTCCGACGATGGACGACACCGATTTCATGCTGGATCTGGCGGATCGGCATTCCTTCATCCTAGGCGTCGTGGGCTGGATCGATCTCAAGTCGGCCGATGCCGCTCTCCATATCGCCCGCCTCGCAGCCCATCCGAAACTGAAGGGCCTGCGGCCGATGCTGCAGGACATCCAGGATGTGGACTGGATCGACGATCCGCATCTCGATCCTGCCATCGCGGCCATGAAGGAAGCGGATCTTCGCTTCGACGCTCTGGTGATGCCGCAGCATCTTAAGGCTCTGACTGCTTTTGCCAAGCGTCACCCCGACCTTCCCATCGTGATCGATCACGGCGCAAAGCCTCGCATCGCAACGGGTGAGATCCGCCAATGGCGCGAAGCCATGGCCGGCTTGGCCACCCTCCCTAACGTTCATTGCAAGCTTTCGGGTCTTTTGACGGAAGCGGGAGAGCAACGCGACGCGGCGGCGATCAGGCCCTATGCCGCTACGCTTTTCGAATTGTTCGGCCCGGAGCGCCTCATCTGGGGCAGCGACTGGCCGGTCCTGAGGCTTGCAGGCGACTACGCGGATTGGCTCGCCATGTGCCAGGACTTCGTTCCGGCCCGCTATCACGATGCGGTCTTCGGCGCGAATGCCAGCCGTTTCTACAAGCTCGACGTGAGTCGGAACGAAGGAATGGCATGATGCTGAGCATGGGGGGAGGATCGACTTCGCTCACATCTTTTCTACCAAGGTGCAGATGACATCGCACGGAGCCCCGTGCTTAGATCAACGATGGCGCGCAGACGCCGCACAGGCGACAGCCTGAAGTCATAGGGAGGAACGATCTTGTCACTCCTCGTCCTGCAGGACGTCGGGAAGGAATTCGGCGCCATCCGGGCCCTGTCCCATGTCAATCTCACGATCAAGCCCGGTGAAGTCGTCGGCCTCATGGGCGACAACGGCGCCGGCAAATCGACCCTGGTGAAAATTATCGCCGGGAACTTCCCGCCCTCGCACGGCAAAGTTCTGTTCGAGGATCAAGAGGTTCATTTCACCAGACCGGTTGATGCCCGCTCGGTCGGCATCGAGGTCGTTTATCAGGATCTCGCCCTTGCCGATAATCTGACGGCGGCAGCGAACGTGTTTCTCGGGCGCGAACTGAGACGCAAGGTCGGGCCATTCTCGTTCCTCGACCATGCCACCATGAACCAGCGGACGGCCGCCCTGTTTCGCGAGCTCAAGTCCGAGACGCGTCCCGACGATCTCGTCCGCACCATGTCGGGCGGGCAGCGGCAGGCGGTGGCGATTGCCAGGACACGCCTTGCCAAGGCCAAGCTCATCCTCATGGACGAGCCGACCGCAGCCATTTCCGTTCGCCAGGTGGCCGAGGTTCTCGATCTCATCCGCCGCCTGAAGGATGCAGGCATCGCCGTGATCCTGATTTCGCACCGCATGCCGGATGTGTTCTCGGTATGCGAACGGGTTGTCGTGATGCGGCGCGGGACTAAGGTGGCGGACAAGCCGATCGGCCAATCGAGCCCCGAGGAAGTCACTGCGCTGATTACCGGTGCCAAGGAAGCAGCGTGATGAGCGAACTCTCTCCAGCAACCAGCACGGAAACGAGCGACTTCTCGAATGTGGGCAGAGCCCGCTGGTGGCGGCGTGGCTTCTTCGCGAGCCAGACCGCCTATGTGGCGGCTGCCCTCATCGTCATCATGATCGTGATGTCGTTCTTGAGTTCGGCCTTTCTCAGCCCGGGCAACTTGGCCAACGTGGCCAAGAATTTCTCCTTCGTCGGAATCGTGACGCTGGGCGTCACTCTCGTGATCGTGACCGGCGGCATCGACCTCTCCGTCGGCTCGACCATGGCCCTGTCGGCCATCACCTGCGCCATCGTCATGCAGGCGGTAAGCGGCACGGTGCTCGACAGCATTCCGCTGGCGGGCATGCTGGTCTCGCTCGGTGCCGGTCTTGGTGTCGCGCTCCTGATCGGCCTGGCAAACGGCCTGCTGATCGCTCGCGTCGGGCTCTCCCCCTTCGTGACCACGCTCGGCATGCTATCGATCGTCCGCGGCCTCGCCTATGCGGTCACGGAAGGGCGCGGGCAGGCCCCGACCGGGCCGGACGTGAACCTCTTCTACGATATCACCGACGGCAATATCGCCGGCGTGCCGGTGGCCATCATCTATCTCCTCGTTCTCGCTGCGATCATCGGCGTCATCCTTCATCACACGGCCTTCGGGCGGCACATCTTCGCGCTGGGCGGCAACGAGAAAGCGGCCGCTCTCACCGGCATTGCAGTCGAACGGGTGAAGATCGCCGTCTATGTTCTGTCCGCGCTCTCCGCCGGATTTGCCGGCATCTTGATGGTGGGATGGCTCGGTTCCGCTCCGGCCAATCTGGCGACAGGCTATGAGCTGACGATCATTGCTGCGGCCGTCATCGGCGGCGCGAACCTCAACGGCGGCATTGGTGGGCCGGCGGGAGCCGTCATCGGCGCCCTTCTCATCGAAGTCATCCGCAACGGCCTCGTGCTCGCGGGCATCAATGCCTATTGGCAGATCGTGCTCGTGGGCGGGATCATCATCCTGGCGGTCCTGGTCGACCGCCTGCGGACCTTGCGCATGACGTCTTGAACACCGCTGTCGGAGGCAAGACCGTCTTGCCCCGAAAGCGGACGCGAACCGGTCAATTGAAGCCGGGTACGAGACCCCAGGCATGGGGCGCCCAATCACCCAGGAGGAAGACATGATGAAACGCCTGATCCTCGCCGCGGTCGCTGCCGCGGCGCTCACCGCCCCGGCCATGGCGCAGCAGACCTACAAGTTCGCCATCGTGCCGAAGGCGATGAACAATCCCTATTTCGATCTCTCCCGCGACGGATGCATCAAGCGGGCGAAGGAGCTCGGAAACGTTGAATGCATCTACAAGGGTCCTGTCGAGCATGAACCGGCGAGCCAGGCGCAGATCATTCAAGATCTGATCAGCCAGAAGGTCGACGGCATCGCCATCTCCGTGTCGGATGCAGCCGCAGCAGTACGCGTGATCAAAGCCGCGCGCGATGCCGGCATTCCCGTCATCACCTTCGACGCGGACGCGCCGAACTCCGCCCGCCAGGCGCATGTGGGCACCGACAACCGGGCCATGGGCCGCGCCCTTGGTGAGGAACTCCTGAAGCTGCGTCCTGAAGGCGGCAAATACGCTATGGTCTCCGGTGGCCCGGCGGCCGCCAACCTGAAGGAGCGCGTCGAGGGCGTGCGCGATGCCCTGAAAGGCTCCAAGTGGACGGAAGTCTCCGGCTCTCCCACCTATTGCAACGACGACCTCGCGCTTGCCGTGCAGCAAATGCAGGACCTCAAGACCGCCAATCCGGATCTCGCCGCCATCGTGCCCGTCGGCGGCTGGCCGATGTTCGTTCCCGAGGCCTACAAGAGCTTCGTGAACAAGAACAAGGAAGCCATGAACCAGGGCAAATTCACCCTCGTGGTGGCGGATACCCTCAAGGTCCAGCTCGAGCTGCTGCGTGACGGCTATGCCAACGCCCTCGTCGGCCAGCGTCCCTACGAAATGGGCGAGAAGGCGATGGACATCCTTCTGCAGCTCAAGAAAGGCGAGAAGGTCCAGGACATCGTCTATGCCGGCATCGACCGCGTGACGAAGGACAATGTCGCTTCCATGCTGAAGTGAGCTGACATCGCATTCAAAGGTGAACTTACGCCCTGGAGAGGACGTCTCCTCTACAGGGCGATTGTCTTACGCACTCTGACTCAGCGCCGTCTCTGCCGTGAGGCTTATTTTGCTGCTCCTGGCGGCTTGACGAGTTGAAGCCCCTCATGTGCAACGGCGGCAGCAGTCGCCTCACCGCCTGCGACCTGAACCGTCGGGACCGCAAACTTGATCCCGTTCTCCTCGAACGCCTGCTTGATGCGGGCGAATGCCTTGCGGCGGATCACGAACTGTTCGCCTGGGCGAGTCGTCATCTTGCAGCGGATCTGGATTGCAAACTCCCCGAACTGCTCGACGCCCTGCATCTTCAGCGGCTCGATGATGTTCGGAGCATACTCCGGATCGGTCGCCATCTCCTGCCCGATGGCCTTGATTAGCTTGCGCGCCTTCTCGAGATCCGTGTCAAAAGGAACGTTGAACTGGAACTTGTCGATGACCCAATCCCGGCTCATGTTCTCCACCGCCCCAAGCTCGCCGAAGGGCACCGTGTAAACCGGCCCGCGATGGTGGCGCAGTTTGACCGAGCGCAGGGAGAAGGATTCAACCGTCCCCTTGTAGCTGCCGCTCTGGATGTATTCTCCGACCCGGAAGGCGTCGTCGAGGAGATAGAAGACTCCGCTGAT
>KI912020.1:161296-162456 GCA_000517005.1 Microvirga lupini | reverse complement strand
CGAGCAGAGCCAGGCCGACCACAGCCGGAACGAAGGTCTCACCATCCGCCACCAGTTCCAGAGCCTTGACCAGGCTACTCCCCACCATGGCTGGGGAGCAAAGCCCGTTCAGCCCGGCCTCATACAGACGCACGATGGCGTCGGTATCCGAAGGGTCCGCTACAACAACCATCCAAGCCGAGGGACATTGGGCCTTTAGCCGCTCACGAGTTTTCAGATATTCGTTGAGCGAGAGCCTCTCACACAGCAGGATGAGAACAGCCTCAGACTCAGCAAAGGCCGAAATGTCTGATTCTGGCTCGAAGACGTCTTCCGTCAGGATCAATGGCGTGTCGGAGAGAATGTGCCTGAGACCGGCGTGCAGGACGGTGTTGCTGCAGATCAGCAGGGGGAGATGCGCGAAAAGGCGCTATAGACAATCAATTGCGATTGCCTCCTAACGATGACTTCGTGCCTCATATCCCGACAAGCCCCTGAGCCCTTTGGCCAATGACTCAATACTGCATTAAGAACTGGTCCGATGGCTAACCATGGGGCGGTACTCACCTGACGCTGGCGGATTAGCCCCTCGGGGAGCGGGGAAGGCGGTAGCCGTTTAAACGATGAAGAAGTCCTTGTGTGTGATCTCAAGGTTCTTGGACAGCTTCGCAATCGCTCGCATGGGAGCATCGCCTGTCCCATCGGCATCGTAATAGAGATAGCCGGACTTTTCGTTGTAAATCACCCGGTCACTCGCATCGTGCGCCTTCGATCCACTCCAAAACGCCTTGGCCTTCAAGCCTCCCATCGATCCCGCCTTGGTGAAGACGGATTGGGCGAGATGGATACTGTCATGCTTCACGGAGAAGTCAGTGATCGTGTCCATGTTCGCTTTGGTGAAGGAGACATCGAAAACGAACCTGTCGTTGCCGCTTCCGCCCGTGAGCGTATCCTTGCCGAACTGCCCGTAGAGGTAGTCGTGTCCCGATCCCCCGACCAGCTTGTCGTTCCCGCGGCCGCCATACAGACAATCGTTGTTGTTCCCGCCGTTCAGGTAATCGTTGCCGCCATATCCCTTCAGTTGATCATTGCCAGACTGGCCAAGGAGACGGTCGCGGCCTGAGTTGGCCAGAAGCGTGTCGCGTCCGGTTCCGCCGTTGAGCGTCACCGCTCCATACGTG
>KI912020.1:157165-161196 GCA_000517005.1 Microvirga lupini | reverse complement strand
CACATCCTTGACCAGTGTCTGCGCACCGAAGCCGATGGCGACACCCGCGATACCTGCGCCTGCGATCAATGGGCCGATTTCCACCCCCAGCGCGGAGAGAACCATCAGCACGGCGACGATTGCCAGAACAGCGAAAGCCACATTGCGAAAGATCGGCAGAAGCGTTCGTAGCCGCGCCTCCCGTGACGCGACTTCAATGTTTGCAGAAGTGACAGACTGCGCCCGTGTGAGCCGCTTGTCGATCAAGGTCTTCGTCACCTGCCAGACCAGATCGGCGACGAGCAGGATGACAACGGCGCTCAAGGCTCCCCGAATGAGGCGCGTCAGCAGCGTGTCGCGGCTTGTCATCTCAACCAGATCAATGTGCCAGGCATCCGCCAGCAGCAGAACGGCTCCGGCAATGAGCAGCGCCCGAATACCGCGATCCAGATAAACCGCCATCAAACCTGTCTGATCCGCGACCGCCGAACCGTCATGCGGGCGCAGGGCATGACGGCTTGCCTTCTCGGTGATGGAAATGGCAGCCGGTAACAGGAGGGCGACGGCGGCAAGCCAGAAAAAGCCCATGAGGCCCGCTACCCACAGACCCCAGAGAAGCAAGAAGTAAACAGAAAGCAGGCTGGCCGCGACCGTATGGGATACGCGCCTCGGCGCTCCAGTCTCCGGAACTTCGCTCGATGCCGGCAGGGGCCGCGTCCAAACGATGTTGAGGGCAATGGCGAGAAGCCCGAGACCCAGGGCATAAGCCACGACAGCGCGCGCCTCCGGCGTGAAGCCCAGGATCTTGAGGACATCGACGGTCGCCCATCCGAGGGCGAACCAGCCGACGAACAGGGCAAGGCGCCGATGCCAGAATTGTGCCGCGGCAGTGCCTATCGGGATCAGGCGGAACCGCTCCGTCCCCTCTTGTGCGGAACGATTGGGTGCGAGGAGAAAGCGGCTCGCCATCAGGACCAGTCGCAGCATGACGGCAGCAAAAAGATAAGCAACCACCACCTGCCTGAGGAGCGGCGGCCAATCGAGAGCCAGGAAGGCTCCGATGCTCCCGACGGCAAAGATCGCGATGTCGGCCAGGTTGAAAACGAAACGCAGGGCAATCGCGTGCAGGCGCTCGGAGGTAGCGGTCACTGGCCGGGTCGCAATCCGCTGCCGAGATGGACCGGTCACCCTTCGAAAGAGCCACTCAGCCCCTGCTCCCAGAGCGAGAAACCCGACGATGAGGAGCAGCACGGCGAGCGGCCTTCGCCCCTGGATTTCGTCGACAAGGCGACCGGAGGCATTCCGGAACTCGTCCGGCAGTCGCGGCACGGCAGCGGCCAAGGTCTCAAGGCGCTCCCGCAGGCCCGTGATCCGCTGCATCATCATCTCCGACACCGTCGGTTCGGGCGCAGGGGCCGCTG
Source organism: Microvirga lupini (assembly GCA_000517005.1). Taxonomy (GTDB): domain Bacteria; phylum Pseudomonadota; class Alphaproteobacteria; order Rhizobiales; family Beijerinckiaceae; genus Microvirga; species Microvirga lupini. Next base: position 159,796 of record KI912020.1, on the reverse strand, counting down.
CTGCGGCGGGAGGCTTCTGCTGTTCGTCGATCCATGAGCGGACGGCGGGATCCTGCAGGAGCTGCAGCAGTTGCTGAACCTGGGGCGGAGGAGGGCTTGAAGCCGGCGCGGGCTGGGCCCTGGCATCTAGAGAGGCTGCGGAGGCCAGGAACAGGAGAACCGCGCTATAAAAGGCTGCTGCCAGCACTCTGCTCCAGAAGGATCCAAGCATTGCAGACAAGCACTCTCTTCAGGGCCCGACTTGAAAGGCATCGCGCAGGCCCGGCCGCGGTTTGGCCCCAGCATCGGGCCAAGCCCTCAAAAAGTCCACCGGGCCGCCAGAACGCCTTTCCTGTACCCAGGGTTCCCTTCCCTAACTGGCGTTCACCGGCTTCGTAACCGAAGGGGCCGGCCTCAGGGCGCTGAAGGTGTAAATCGCGAGGGCGATCCAGATCAGCCCGAAGGCCATGCCGTCGATCCACCCGAACGCCTCCCCGTAGGCGAGAACGCCGAGCGCAAGCTGGCCCGAGGGCGCCAGATATTGCAGCAAACCGATGGTGGAGAGCTTCAGCCTTTGAGCAGCCGCCGCGAACCAGATAAGGGGCAAGGCGGTGCTGAGCCCCGTCAGGATGAGGAGCGCGTCCAGGCGCAGATCTCCCTGGAAAGCCACAGTTTGGCCATTCACGGCAGTCCGGACGAGATAGCCTAACGCCAGAGGGGTGAGCAGAAGCGACTCGACGCAGAAGCCGATCAGAGGGGCGACTGGCACGATCTTTCGGACGAGACCGTAACAGCCGAAGCTGAAAGCCAGGGCCAGTGCAACCCATGGCATCCCGCCCGAGGAGACGGCGAGAACCAGCACACCCAGCGCAGCAATCAGACAGGCCGCGACCTGCGCCGGATTCAGCCGCTCCCGAAGGAAGAGAACGCCCAGAACGACGTTCAGGAGCGGGTTGATGAAATATCCGAGGCTTGTCTGAACGAGGTGCCCGGAATTGACGGCCCAGATGTAGATGAGCCAATTGATGGCGATCAGACCGGCCGAAAGGCAGAGGAGCAGCAACCGGCTGCCGGAGGTCAGCGCTTCGACAAGCTTCCGCCATTGCCGGCCGACAAGGATCAGGCCGAGCGCGAATACGCTGGCCCAGACGATTCGGTGGGCGAGGATCTGGAGCGCAGGCACGGCCGACACAAGCTTGAAATGAAGCGGAACGGCCAAGCCCCACATGAAGAATGCGGCCAAGGCATAAAGAACGCCAACTCTTGTCCGCCGCGCTTCGGAAGTCGCTAGTCCTGTTTCCATAATGAGCCCCCTAGAGCATCGGACCCAAAAGTGGACCCATTTTTGGGATCCAATCCGATGCTCCTTCTCTTGGCTGACGCATCGTTCGGAGCGGAAAACCGGATCCACTTTTCCGCACGATGCGCTAGCCTTGCCCGATCCTCAGTGGGCAGGCCTTGCTCTGCGAGGTCTCCCGCTCGTCCCGGTCCTATTTCGATTCGTGCGAGGGTGATAGCCCCGACTTTGGTGAGACAACAGGCCAGCTCGATTCATGCTGGACGACAGAACGCGTGGAAGGAGAGAGAAACATCACGACAGGTTTGCTATCCATGGGATGCTTTATTTTCCTGACGCGAGCGTTTGGGGAAGATCAGCCTGACCCGGACGGTTCGCCGTGCGGACAAGCGCTCGAGTCTGTCTCTGATTACCTGAGCCACCTCCGGCCCGATACCCTGTATCTGATCGATGACGGGCGTCATGGCCTTGAGTTGTTCGAGGCTGGTGATACGCGCGTCCTCAAGGGCTTTCCAAACGCTCACCGGCAGGCGCAATCCCCCGAACGGATCGCCGGCGGTCTTAGAGATTGCAGGAAGCATCGGACCCCTCCCCCGCAGATTGGTCAGAAGCCCCATGTGGAGCCGCCTGCCTAAGACAGTCTGGCCTGTGCTTTATTCCCGAAAGGATCCATGATTTTTGCTATTGATGGTCGGTCCTCAGACAGGAAACAGAGGCCTTCAGCATCTCCTCCTAATCGCCAGTTGATGATCGACGACGTCATCTCCAGTCGTCTCGACCATCAATTTGTCGGGACCTCAGTTACAATACGCCGTGCCGGCCACTTGATGCTTGCCGTCTGCGCTGAAATTACGGGAGAACTTGGTCCCTTGACGACCGAGCGCCGCAAAATTGGCGTCGAAGGAGCTTGCTGATCCAAGCTCACCGAGCATCTCATGATCGATTGAGAGAACTTTGAAGGAACCGGGACGGCCAACCCGATGCTCCAGGCCTCCGGAGCGAGCACAGGTCGAAGGTTCGAAACCGTCGAAAGCCTTACTTTATAGATGGTACAGCCGCCCCGGCTCGAACGGGGGACCCCAGATCCACAATCGGTTTTTTCCTATTTCCCGGCATTCCCCGCCGCTTCCTGCAAACAATCTAAATTACTGATAAACAAAAATATTTATTCCCCGATACCCTCTACCGTCTCGTCGACTTTCCCGTCCGCGTGATTACCATGTGGTCACCCAACACTCCTTGGTGACCACAATTTCAGACCCGACTTTCGGACAAATTCGTCATACCTGGGACTACCATTCGCCTGACCAAACGCACGGTCGATCAAGCCCTGCCGGAACCATCCCGATACATCC
>KI912020.1:156165-157065 GCA_000517005.1 Microvirga lupini | reverse complement strand
CGGATATGCGTCCCATTAAGCTCCGATGCTCTAGCAGCTAGCGATGCCGCCCATGATAAAATGCAGAAGCAAGCTTTCTAATCTTCTGCAGTGCCGCATTTTCTTTTGTGAGCTTATCTAACTGGCAATAGATTCCAGGCGGGAGATGATGGAGAAGAGCCGAACGGCGCCCCAGCATTATCCTCAGGAACTCCGGGGCATCGAGATGTATGTAATCAGCAACATTCTCAAACCACTGCGCGCTTAACCGTGCTTCCTTGTAGGGTCTCTGCATGCGTTGTTGCCGGTCCGCCTCATAGGAGGCGAGAGTCGACTGGATATCCGTGTGTGCTCTCAAGCTGTCGGCGAGAGAGATGGCATCTTGGATTGCCAATTGCGTACCAGATCCGATCGAGAAATGCGTCGTATGTGCAGCATCTCCCATGAGCACGATATTATCCGCATACCAACGTTTATTGGTGATCCATCGGAAGTTGAGCCACGAAAGCCCCTTTTCCGCACTGGCTTTGCTGAAAAGACGATGCCCTGCGAGCTGGTTCTCAAAAATCTTCTCTAGCCGTGCAAGACCTTCATTGCGACCGAGCCGATCAAACCCTAGCCCGACCCAGGTTTCGTGGGAGCATTCTGCTATGAGAGTGCTCATCTCTTCGCTGAAGCCGTAGGCGTGAAACCAGATCCAACCTGCTTCCGTCGGCGCGAAGCCAAACGTAAAGTTTTCAAAGACCCTAGTCGTGCCAAGCCAGACGTACTTGTTGCGCCCCTCTGTGATACGAGTGTCAAAGCGGTGAGCATTAAGCTCCCGTAAGCGGCTGCCGACGCCATCGGCTGCAACAATCAGATCGGCTTCGGGTAATTCGTCCACGCGGGCAATTTTGTGCTCAAAATGAATTTTCACTCCTA
>KI912020.1:153782-156065 GCA_000517005.1 Microvirga lupini | reverse complement strand
CTCTAGATCTATTGCCCGCTGGGTCAGGATGTCCAGCAGATGCTGGCGCTGCATGCTGAAGCCCCCCCAGACCGCGCTGAGGCGGATGACCATTCATGTCTAGGACCTGATCAATCCACCTATAGGACTGATCAAGGATGATTTGTGCGGTGACAGGATCGTTCTTCCACAATCCATCAACCATGCTGTTGAAGAACACAACGCCCCACCCATGGGTAACCCCCGCTGGGTTCTGTTCAAAAATCGTAACCTCGGTTTGGGGATCTCGGATCTTCATCAGGATGGCGAGGTAAAGGCCGGCCGGTCCTGCACCAACACAAGCGATCCTCATGGCATCTCCTTCGAACTACATAGGCTCCGCATTAGATCTCATGGTCAATTTGCTAACGGGGTCACCATGAGGGGATGCAGCAGGAAGAATAGCTCGCTCATTTAAAAGCACGTGAACCGGATCATAGCACCACAGAAAGCTCTTTCATCGAAAACTGATGGACTACCGCTTAGGGAACCTGGGAAGAGGATGGGCCCGCAGGTCTGCTGGAATGGAGGCCCCGCTTCCAAGCCTGGCGCATCGTGCGGAATAGTGGACCCGCCGTGCCCTGTTTGCCGGAGAGCTGTGCTGGTCCCATATGCAATAAGCCAGGACTAGAACAATCACGGCAAGCGCAACGACATCGCTAGGATAGACAGGCTGGAAGCCGTGATGCAGGCCGTGCAGAGCAATGGTGATGGCCAAGAGCCTGATCCAGTCGACAGCGTCATGCCGCATCGGGCTCCTCCGGCTTCGGGATGAACACACGCACGACCGGAATGGGTCCCTCTACGCAGTCCAGAGCGCCTGAGGCTTTGATGTTTGCCCATTGTCGATCAGCATCTGCTTCGTCGGGCGCGTGGAGGACAAAACCGACAGGGCGCGTTTGGCTTTACGGCCGTCGCGCACTCCAAGCGATGGGTCCGGGTCTTCAGAGTTCGGTTGATGCAAGTCTCTCCGCTTCAAGACTTTCCAGCCGCTCCAGAATGTCAGTGGCTTCAACGGCTCGGACGAACCGGTCGACGAGCCTGGACAGATCCTCCGCCTCAGAGGGCGTGAGGTCGCCGCACGCGACGGCCGCGACAAGGGCAGCGGAGGCCTTCACCGCATCGGTGGGCGTCTCCAACTTCGGCAGGGCGAACATCACGGGCCGATCCTTGGGAGGCGGCATGATCCGATCCATCACCAGCCGCATGGCCGTCGTGTCGCCGTCCAGCGCCATCTCGATAGCCTTGCGGGTCAGGGCTTCAGCCTCGCCGTCGAGAGGGGTCTCCAGAGCCAGAGCCGCCTTGTTGCAGGAGCCTTTAGGACGTCCAGGATTGCCAGGCTCGGACCGTCGCCCGCCCCTCGTTTTCTTCTCGTTTTACGAGCATCGGACGCGTGCTCTGTCATGGCTGCCCGATTTCAGTTCTCTATTCGCTCTTAGCGTCATCCGTCCTGTCGTCTCCGTCTACCGGCCAGAGGGCGGCTCAGGGCCTCCTCTTCCCTCGTGGCTTGGGCTGATCCGCTGCTGCGAAGCCGTTCGTTTCGAGCGCCTGATCGAGAAGCGTCCGGATAGCTTCCGCCTCAGTGTTGATCTGCTTCGCGAACCGGAAGGCGCGGACACGCTCCCTGAGATCAGGCGGCATGCTCAGGATGATCCGCTGTGGTGCCATCACCTTTTCTTTGGCCATTGTTGTCTTGCCTCTCATTTAGCATGGAACATCAGTGATATCAAACTCATCATTGACATCTTGTTAATGAGGGGCAGCCTCACAGTATTCTGATATCACCAATATCTCAGATGTCGCCTTCCGGTACTGCGTTCTCATACCTGCTGACGAACAGGAGACGATCCATGGCTCGAAGCACACCTAACACCCACACGACTCTCAAGAATACAGCCCAGCCACATCCGGACGCCTTACTTGTTGCGGCTCATGGCCAAGCACGCCAAGGCTCAGGCCCGCCTCGAGGTGGCTGAGGCGGCTCTAGAAAGCGGAGCCGCCAGCATGTCGGATCGCCTTCTACCGTCTCTGCTATAAGGTGTCCGGCATCGAGGATGCCATTCTCGTGCAGCCCACCTGCTCGCCGGAAGGCCTTCGGATCAAGGCGCGGATTGCCGCCCGCTACATGCAGGCCCTGGCGGACTGGGGTGGACGGATCTACGATGTTTTTAGCCGCTTCGTCGAGGGCATTCTGCGCCAAACGGTTGCGGATCACTCCACCACTTCCACCTCTCACGGACACCGGTCTCCCAACCGGATCAGAGG
>KI912020.1:152652-153682 GCA_000517005.1 Microvirga lupini | reverse complement strand
GAATCCCAGTATGGAACAGGCACTCGATCCGGAGTAGCTCAAAGGCTTGGTTGCGAGTTCATCCCTTCGAGCAGAAGCTGAACCAGCTGGGGACATCATCAACAGAGGGTTCACGATGACCCACTTGCTTCAATCAAACGCGAAGCCAGCAGGCGCTCCCCTGATTTCGATCAAGCGGTTGTTTAGCGGCTTCTTGGGTATGGCCTGGATGGGCCAACAACTGGGCCGTGCCTCAAGCTTTAACTGGCACTATGACGATTGCGACTAGTTAAGTCGTGCGTTGGCTTATTTTGAGGAATCAAGCCGAAGTGCGACGAGCGGGGTGCTCGGGGCAGCCACTCACCCAAGGGCTGCCGGGGCTGCATTGGTCAGGGTTGTGCAACCCCGGCGAACCCGGATCCAATGCGTTCATCAAAACCTCTGCCGGCGTGCGGTAGCCCGGACACTTGCGCGGCGTCTCGTTGAGCCGCTCATACGGCTCGGACTGCAGAACACTCTCATCGAATTGGCCCCTCACATTGCGCTTGCGTGAGGGGATCTTTCGTCGAGAGGTAAATTGGCAGGAGCGGCACGATTCGAACGTGCGTTTGAGGGTTGGAAGCCTCAAAAGCTCTGACCAATTGAGCTCCACTCCTGTATTGTCTTTGAACAATACCCTGTTCTCACGAAAATGCGATTTATCCCTAAGGGATAGGGCTGGAGAAAAATGGTTGTTCTTGACCTAACCGATCGTTGCCATCAGCAGGAAACCGCGCCTGGAGGGCTTCCTGCTGTTTGCATTTAAACGCAAACATTGGCAGCCGCGTCTGGCAGCTTTCATTACTTTGCTGTGGCGTCAAACGCCCGCTCGGCTCCCCGTTCGATCCGCTGCTTCCGCTCCAAGCGGCGGGGGGATCGGAATGAACTCGCTCGTTTCGAGTTCCCTTAACGAGCAGCCTTCCTTTCCGTCGGCACAATACGCCCTGCGATCCCGCCGCCTCAAGCAGGATGCTGAATGTCCAGCTGCAAGTGCTGCTGCGCCCACATGGCA
>KI912020.1:140014-152552 GCA_000517005.1 Microvirga lupini | reverse complement strand
CTGATGACATCCTGGCCCTTCTGCGCGAGGGCAGGCTCGATGCCGTCCAAGAATGGCTGCGGGCGGAGGTCAGACAGGACGGCGATGCTGCCTCAGAGGGAACTTGAGGCCAGATTGCCCGCAGACATGTTGGCGCCCAAGCTCCGATGACATGAGCTGGGCGACATACAAGGAACGGTGCCGCCGAATCCAAGCGCGGTCGAATTGACCAGAGCTAAAGAGATAGTCTGCTCCATGAAAGTCGCTGAGAGATAGGCGCAATGACAGAAACTCTCAGGAGGTCGCGATGGCAGTCATGACACCACAAGAGCGCGCTGAAAGCCTGCGTGAGACGATTCATCTGTATATCAACTTGGTTGAAGGGAAAGGGACTTCCTGGCAACTGACAGACAAGGGCTTTGCCAGGATTGCCGCTGTTATTCGTGACGCCGAGAACGACGCGTTAGAGAGAGCCGCTGAACTATGTGAGGCGGTGCACTTAGGAAGTCGGACGCGATGTAGCATTCTCCTAGGTCCGGATTATCTGGTGACGAGAAGTCTCTTATCGCGGGAGCTTGCTGCTGCGATAAGAGCGCTGAAGCATAAGAGCGAAGGTTGATCCCGCATCTCCAATTCTACCGTACCTACACCGCTCGGGATGCGATTGGCGACTTATGAGCGCCAGGTAGCCCCCGAAGATGCAGCTGAGATTCTGCTCGATGTGCAACCTGCTATGGCAGCGGCGGGGCTGATGAAGCGGTTTGGGGTCGGTTCAATGTTAATCCAGCCAAGGCTGAAGCAGCGGCTTGGCAAGCTGCAGCTGCCGCACAATCCCTTGGTGGGGAACGCCTCTTTGCTGAAGAAAGGCTTGAATCTGCTGCTTGGCATCTTCCCACGACAGCCCGTGCAGATAGCAGCACTCCAGGTACTTCAAGGTTCGCTCGCGGTTTAGCTCGGGAACGGCCAAGGGGGCTCGCTCATCCATGAAGCATTGCGCAACCAGATCTTCGCACGCCATCAGTAGCCTCGCAGGTCTCCGTCGCCATTCTACAGCAGTATGGTCTTTGCGTGCCTTCAACGCTACTTCAGAGAAGCAGTGGCCTGGCTGTTTAGGCGGATGCAGGTACGATAATTTGTCCCCAGAGCGGACTGCATGGGTGTTCGTCTGGCATTGGCTAAGCGACCTCTCCGGCCGCATAGCAACTAAGAACCAGCCCAAGCGTTATTTTCTCGACTGTGGCCATCTCGGCTGGGGACTCGTTACAACCAAGCAGCTTGGCCGTTGGCTGGGTTGGCGACGTTCTTCCTGACTTCAGGAGGAAGAAGCCATGGTGCGAGTTTTTCCGTTAGTGGTCGCATGCGTCCTTGCTCTCTCTGCCGCAGCGGAGGGCGCACCATCTCGAAAGCGTAACACCTCTGCTCAGGAACGACCGGCACCGCAACAGGCGGGGCAAGAGCCGGACGAGTTCCGGTCGTGCGATGTGGCCGTCCGCGAATTCGTTCAGGGGCGAAAGGAAGCCGCTGCGCTTCCCGTCACAGAGGTCAAGGTCGACAGCCTGCGGATGACATTGAACTTTGTCCATCCCTATGGCGAGAGCGGAGATACGCCACCCAATCTCGCCTTCACGCGAGGCGAGTCGATTGAAGAGCGCCGGAAAGCCCTGAATGAGGCCAAGCAACGAGCACGATTGCTGGCCGAGGCGGCGAAAACCGGAAACGTCTGGTACGTCATCGCCGCGAGGAAAGAGAGCAGTCCGAGTGAGGAACGCCGCAGTTCGGTGAACGCCCAAGCGAGTGAAGGTCAGCAGCCTTCTGCCGACGCTGTGGTGATGGCCAGCATTGAGGGGCGGTGCATTACAGTGTCGCAATATGAGGCCGTTCCGCTCAACAAGCTGAGCTCGGACTTGCAGCAGGCGCTCGGTCAAAGGGCGCAGGAAGCGTCACCGGCTGAGAATGCCCCACAGCCGCCGCCATCTTAATCGAATTGCTCCGCTCGCAATTGTAGGAGAGATGTGCGCTTGCCTGCATTTCACGACAAACTTTAGGCGGACAGCAGTGCACGATAGACGTAAGAGCCCTAGCGTCCGTAAGGAACAGATATGCCGAGAAGCTTCCCATATGCTTCCCAATTGTGATTTCTGGGAAGCGGCCCTCGAACCTGCGAGAGCTAAGTTATTGATTTTGATGGTACAGCCGCCCCGGCTCGAACGGGGGACCCCCAGATCCACAATCTGGTGCTCTAACCAACTGAGCTACGGCTGCACGTGAGGCAGGGTGTAATCGCCCAGACGGGCAATTTCAAGTCCTGTTCGAGATCTAAGAGCATCGGGCGGCGCATCGATCGATGCGCCAGGGTCCGAAATGAGAACGGCGGGCCCGGGAGCCCGCCGTCTCGAATAGTCAAGCTTTGAAAGCTTATTCGGCCGTGGCGCCGGCGGCCTTGAGGACCGGGGTCCAGCGGGCCACCTCGCTCTCGACGAGCTTCTGCAGGGCCTCCGGGGTCCGCTCGGTTGCGCTCGGGATCACGCCGCCCAGCTCGAGAAGACGCTTCTTGGTATTCTCGTCCTCAAGGGACTTGATGAGTGCGTCGCTGAGTTTCTTGACCACATCCGGCGGGGTGCCCTTGGGCGCGAAGACCGCATTCCAAGCGCTGACCTCATAGCCATCGAGGCCCGCTTCCTTGGTGGTCGGCACGTTCGGCAGCACGGGAGAGCGCTCAGGGGTGGCAATGGCGAAGGCCTTGATGTTGCCGCCCTGGATCTGCGGGGCCACGTTGACGATCTGGTCGGTCATGAAATCGACCGTGTTGCCCATCAAGTCGTTCAAGGCTGGCCCCGTGCCGCGATAGGCGACCATGGTCGGCTTCACCTTGACCACGGAGTTGAAAAAGATGCCGGTCGAGTGGGAGACGGAGCCCACGCCCGCATGGGCCATGTTCACCTTCTCGCCGTTGGTCTTCAGATAATCGAGGAAGCTCTTCAGGTCCGTGGCCGGGAAGTCCTTCCTGGCCACGATCACGATCGGGGTGCCGGCCGCGAGCCCGATGGGGGCGAAATCCTTGGTCGGATCGTATTTCAGGTTCGGATAGAGGGCCGGAGCGGCGCCGTGAGTGCCCATGTGGCCCATCATGATGGTGTAGCCGTCGGGCTGGGATTGCGCAGCACGGGTGATGCCCGTGGTACCACCGGCGCCTGCCACGTTCTCGATCACAATCTGTTGGCCGAGGGTGCGGCTCATGTGATCGGTGACGATGCGGGCGATCACGTCCGTCGGGCCGCCAGCCGCGAAGGGCACGATCATGGTGACCGGACGGGTGGGGTAGTTTTGGGCCTGGGCGCCCGTTGCGGCCAAGCCGGCAACAGCGGCGAGGGCCAATGCGACTCTCTTCATCAGTTTCCTCCCTGGAAAAGTTATGGCCTTACATGTGGGTAAGGCGGGATCGAAGGCAAGCTACTCCGTGAACACCTCGTCGCGTCCTTTTCGGATGGAGGGCAGCAGGGCGATCACGAGCAGGATGGCGGCGACGGCGAGCAGGCCGGCGCTGATCGGACGCTCGATGAAGGTCTCCAGCGAGCCGCGCGAGATGATGAGCGCACGGCGCAGGTTCTCCTCCATCAGCTTGCCGAGCACGAAGCCGAGCAGCAGGCGGGGCGGGCTCGAAGCCGAACTTGATCAACACGTAGCCCACGAACCCGAACAGCCCGATGAACATGACGTCGGTCGGCAGCGAGTTGATCGAGTAGATGCCGATGCAGCAGAACATCAGGATCGCCGGAAACAGCAGCCGATACGGCACCTTCAGCAGCCGCACCCACATGCCCACGAGCGGCAGGTTGATGATCAAGAGCATCAGGTTGCCCACCCACATCGAGGCGATCATGCCCCAGAACAGGGTCGGGTTCTTGGTCATCACCTGCGGGCCGGGAATGATGCCGTGGATCGTCATCGCGCCGACCATCAGCGCCATCACGGCATTCGGCGGGATGCCGAGCGTGAGCAGCGGAATGAACGAGGTCTGCGCCCCGGCATTGTTGGCCGATTCCGGCCCGGCCACGCCCTCGATCGCGCCGCGGCCGAAGCGGCGCGGATCCTTGGCGAGCTTCTTCTCGAGCGTATAGGCTGCAAACGGCCCGAGCACGGCACCGTTGCCCGGCAGGATGCCCAGGATCGCCCCGATCAGGGTGCCGCGCAGCACCGGTTTGTAGGCCTGCTTGAAGTCGTCCCGGTTCGGCAAGAGCCGGCCGATGGCCTGGCGCACCACATCGCGGTGCTCGGTATGGTCGAGATTGCGCATGATCTCGGCGATGCCGAAGATGCCCATGGCCAGCACCGCAAAGTCGATGCCATCGGCCAGGAACGGCAGCCCGAAGGTCATGCGCTCCTCACCGGTCTCCAGATCAGTGCCGACGGTCGACAGCAGCACGCCGACCAGGATCATGGCCACGGCCTTCAGGATCGAGCCGCGCGCCAGCACCACGGCGAAGACCAAGCCCATGACCATGAGCGAGAAGTACTCGGTCGGGCCGAAGATCAGGGCGAGGCCGGTCAGCGGCGCGCCGAGCGCCGCAATGACCAGGGTCGCCACCGTGCCAGCAAAGAACGAGCCAATGGCTGCAATGCCCAGCGCCACGCCGGCGCGGCCCTGGCGGGCCATCTGGTGGCCGTCGAGCGCGGTCACCACCGAGGTGGCCTCGCCGGGGATGTTGACCAGGATCGCCGTGGTCGAGCCGCCGTACTGGGCGCCGTAATAGATGCCGGCGAGCATGATCAGCGCGCCGGTCGGATCCAGCCCGAAGGTGATCGGCAGCAGCATGGCGATGGTGGCGATCGGGCCGACGCCGGGCAGCACGCCGATCAGGGTACCGACGAGGCAGCCAAGGAAAGCGAGCCCGAGATTGATCGGGGTCAGGGCGACCCCGAAGCCGAGGCTCAGGTTGGAGAAAAAGTCACCCATCAGATCCTCCCGCTGTGGTCGGCGACATCGACCGAAGCCTGGCGGCGGCTACGGGTGGTGAGGAACACGAGAACGGCGGCCACGGCCATAATCGCCGCGGTGGCCCGCAGCACCGCCTTCTGCGACCAGTCGGCCGGAAACAGCCCGGTGAGCGCCTGCGGGAAGACGGGGATCGGCAGGTTGAGCAGATCGCCGAACAGCACCATGCAGAAGGGGGTCAGGCTGAGCGCCAGGATGACGAGATCGCGCAGCCGTGCCTCAGGGGTGGCATGGCCGCCGATGACAATGGCGAGCGGGCCTGAAACCAGCAGGCCCAGGCCGGGAACGACCAGCGATCCGAAGGCATAGCCGCGGATGGTGACGGCGAAGGCCAGGATGGCGCCGATGACGAAGACCGGCCCGCGCAGGCTCCAGCGCTCGAGCCGGTCGCCGTCCTTGAGGAAGGCGGCGGCCAGCAAGGCCAGGCCCGCCAGCCCGACCCCGATGGCCAGCCAGCGCGGCAGCATGGCCGGCCCCATGGCGTTGAGCGTGCCCTGGTTGAGGCCGCGCGTGAGCCAGAGCGCCAGAGCCGCGAGCGCAATGAGGAGAAGGCCGCCCGCCAAACTCTGTGGGGCACGCACCGGTCCGCGGTGCCGCGGAGGCTCAGAGCCTTCGTGAAGAACAGACATGGACGACCTCCCGACGGGCGCATCCCGCACCCAAGGTTATTGAGACCGATATGGCCCGAGGCCGCAGTCTGGATCAAGCTTCTGTTGTCTTGCGGAGAATGCTTCTCAACAAGACCTCTTCGAATGAACAGCCCCGAAGAAAACGTCTATTAAACTATAGGACAGGGGCCCGAGCCCATCGGGAGATCACTTGATCCTCCGCCGCATCTTGTCTAGATGGACCCCTGTAGCCAGGCCGGGCCCCTCTGGTCGCTCTTGATCTCTAGAGCGGCGATGTCGGACTGGATGAAAACCAGGGCGGCCTGGGTTCGTTCAAAAAGACGGTTTTGCCTGCATTTCGGCTCCTGGTTCCAAGAATTCCCGACCAAGCCAGTGCCAGATGCGTCTTTTTGAGCGTTTCGCATGCGCTGCCCCCAACCCGACATATGAGGCACTGCATGTTTGATCTCTCGCAGTTTTTCGGACCCGAGATCGTCGCCTTCCTGATGGTGATCGGCATCGATCTGGCGCTCGCCGGCGACAATGCCATCGTCATCGGCCTGGCCGCGGCCGGTCTTCCCAAGGAGCAGCGCAACAAGGCGATCCTGCTCGGCGTTCTCGCCGCCACCGCGCTCCGCATCTTCTTTGCCCTGATCACGACCCAGCTTCTCCAGATCGTAGGTCTGCTCCTCGCCGGTGGCATTCTCCTCCTATGGGTCTGCTGGAAGATGTGGCGCGAGCTTCGCACAGGTCATGAGCAAGAAGAGCAGGCCGCAGAGGAAGCTCTCGAGGGCAAGGACATCAATCAGGATGGCACCATCGCCGGCGGCGCTCCGCGCAAGACCTTCGCCCAGGCCGCCTGGCAGATCATCATCGCGGACGTGTCGATGTCGCTCGACAACGTGCTTGCGGTGGCCGGTGCTGCACGCGAGCATCCCTACATTCTGGCCTTCGGCCTGCTTCTGTCGATTGCCCTCATGGGCGTTGCGGCTTCGTACATCGCCCGCCTGCTCCATCGCTACCGCTGGATCGCCTATGTGGGCTTGGCGATCATTCTCTACGTGGCGCTCAAGATGATCTACGAGGGCTTCCTCGAGATTTATCCGCTGGTCAACGGCACCGTCGGCTGAGAACCGGACGTCCGTTCTCCAACAGGTCACTAATCTCCAATTGACGGCGGAGATGCGGGAAGGCAGAGAGCGTGTCGCTCATGTCCCCCGCTCTCCGCCCTCATTTTTCCACGGCAGGTCTTCGGCACGGCGCCCGTGCCGCCCTGCCCGCCTTTCCCGGCTTCATCATGTTTGCTGTGGCCTTCGGCACGGCAGCGGCCCAGAAGGGCCTCTCCCTCGGCGAAACCTTAGGTCTCTCAGCCTTCGTCTATGCCGGCGCCTCCCAGATGGTCGGGCTTGAAATCTGGCAGCAGGTCTGGACGCCCTCGACGATCCTCACGATCATGACCGTCACGGCCGTCGTGAACGCGCGCATGATCCTTCTGGGCGCCACGCTTCAGCCCTGGCTCAAGGATGAGCCGCTCGCCCGCACCGCCCTCAACCTGTTCCTCATCACCGAGGCCGGCTGGCTCGTCGGCACCCGCTATCACAGCGAGGGCGGCCGCGATGTCGGCGTGCTCTTGGGATGCGGGATCATCCTCTGGCTGATCTGGCTCATCGCAACGCTCACCGGCTTCTTCGCGGGCGCCCTCGTGCCGGAACCAAGGCGCTTCGGCCTCGATCTCGTCATGCCGATCTTCTTCGGCGTCATGCTTGTGCCCTTGTGGAAAGGCGCAAGGCCCGCCCTGCCCTGGCTCGTGGCGGGCCTGGTCTCCCTCGTCGTCCACGCCCTCGTGCCCGGCTATGTCTTCATCATCGCCGGCGCTTTGGCCGGGGTCGCAGCCGGGATGCTGATCGAATGAACTCGCTCGGTGCCGTCATCGCGAGCCCATGGGGTTCCGTTCTCGCCATAGCCGCCATGACCTTGGTGACATTCCTGTGCCGTATCGCAGGCGTTGTGGTCATGAGCCGGGTGCGCATCACGCCGCGCATCGAGCGGGGCCTGCGCGCCCTTCCCGGCTCCATCATCCTGGCGACGATCCTGCCGGTGGTGATCGACAATGGTCTGCCTGCGATCATTGCCCTGACCGCGGCTATCGTGGCCATGGCCGTGACGCGGATCGACATCGTCGGTCTCGTCGTGGGGCTAGGCACCCTCTCCATCATCAGGGCTTTTGGATGAGCCCTGCTTGAGCCGCAGGCGGATGCGGTACATCAACCCGTCTCGGATGTTGCGATAGGCATCGAGCACCTGCTCGCGCGAGCCCTGCGTGATCGTCGGATCGGGCATCGGCCAATATTCGACCTCGGCGGCGATGGTTCGCGTCAGTTCCAGAGCCGCGTGATGCGCCTCCGGCGAAAGGGAGATGATGAGGTCGAAATTGAGCCCCTCCCACTCCTCCAGTTCCTGGAGTGTGCGCGGCCTGTGCTTGGAGCCATCGATCCCGATCTCGGACAGGATCGATGCCGTGAAGGCGTCCGTCTCGCTTTTGCGAACACCGGCTGATTGCACATAGATCGACTTGCCGAAGTAATGGCGCGCAATGGCTTCGGCCATGGCGGAGCGCACCGCATTCATGGCGCAGACGAACAGAACCGAATGGATCCGTTTCGAGCGGGGCTCGTCCAAGCGTCAGCCCTTCCAGTGAAGCGCGAAAATCAATGTGAAGATGCGGCGCGCCGTGTCGAAATCGAGGATCAGCTTGCCATCCAGGCGCTTCATCAAGAGTTCGGCCGCCTCGTTGTGCAATCCACGCCGCCCCATGTCGATGGCTTCGATCTGGGCCGGCGAGGCTGAGCGGATGGCCTGATAATAGCTGTCGCAGATCAGCTCATAATCGCGGATGGCTTTGCGGAACGGCGTCAGCGACAGATAATGCGAGACGAGATGCGCGCCGTCCTGCGAGGTGACCTCGAAACAGAGCTTCTTCTCGATGAGCGAGATGCGTAAGCCATACGGTCCGCCGTCGTAATTCGGCAGAGCGAAGGTGTTTTCCTCGAGAATGTCGTAGATGGCGATGGCCCGCTCGTGCTCCTGATCGGGATTGCCGCGGCCGATGGAGGCCTCGTCGAGCGTGACGGCGACCAGCCGGGCCCGCTCCTTCGCTTCGCTCGCCATCCCCCTCCCCTTGCCGTTAAAGGTTCAGGCGGATCGCGACCGACCGCGCATGCCCCTCCAAACCTTCCGACCGCGCGAGCGTGATTGCTGCAGGGCCGAGCGCACGCAGAGCCTCCGCGTCGCATTTCAGGGTCGAGGTTCGCTTCATGAAGTCAAGCACGCCCAATCCCGACGAGAACCGGGCCGACCGGGCCGTGGGCAGGACATGGTTCGGACCGCCCACATAATCGCCGATGGCTTCCGGCGTGTGGCTGCCGAGGAAGATCGAGCCTGCGTTGCGCACCTTGGAGGCAAGCTCCTCCGCGTTCTCCGTCTCGATCTCCAGATGCTCCGGAGCGAGCCGGTCCACCAGGGGAATGGCGTTCTCCAAACGGTCGATCAGGATAATCGCGCCGTAATCGCGCCAGCTCGCGCCAGCAATCTCCGCCTTGGGCAGAGTCTTGAGCTGGCGTTCGACCGCCTTTTCCACCGCATCCGCAAGAGTGGGACTGTCCGTCACGAGAATCGACTGTGCGGCCGGGTCATGCTCCGCCTGGGCCAGCAGATCGGCGGCGATCCAATCAGGATTGCCGTGAGCATCCGCCAGGATCAGCACCTCGGAAGGGCCTGCGATCATATCGATGCCGACCTGGCCGAAGACGCGGCGCTTGGCGGCCGCCACATAGGCATTGCCGGGGCCGACGATCTTGGCGACCGGCCGCACGGATTCGGTACCATAGGCGAGGGCCGCCACCGCCTGGGCGCCGCCGATGCGGAAGACCTCGTCGACACCGGCAAGGCGCGCGGCCGCCAGGACGAGCGGGTTCGTCTCGCCCTTCGGGGTCGGCACCACCATGGCGATGCGCGGAACGCCCGCGACCTTCGCCGGAACCGCATTCATCAGGACCGAGGATGGGTAACTGGCCCGACCGCCGGGCACGTAGAGCCCCACGGATTCAAGCGCGGTCCAGCGCCACCCCAGCGTGACGCCGAGCGGGTCCGTGGTCATGGAATCCTGCGGGCGCTGCGCCCGGTGGTAGGTCTCGATACGTTCCTTCGCCAAGGCCAGAGCGTCAAGCGCCTCTTTCGAGCACTGGGCCTCGGCGGCATCGATCTCGGCATCCGAAATGCGCAGGGTCTCAGGCTGGAGCGCCAGCCCGTCGAAGCGATAGGTGAAATCGATCAGGGCTTCGTCGCCGCGCACCGCCACGTCCTCGATGATGGCACGCACAGCCTGATCCACATCCTCCGACACCTCGCGCTTGGCGGCGAGGAGAGCGGCGAAAGCCTGCGGGAAGAACGGCTCCCGCGCATCGAGCCTCTGCACCATTACAGGCGCTCCGCCGACTGAAGCTGTTCCTCGTGCGAGGGGCGGCTTTCGGCGGCCCAGACCGGGCCGGTGTCTTTCATCTGCATTTCGATGCACTCCAGGTCCACCTGGATGGCGCCACCTTCGGCAAAGATCAAGGTGGCAGTGCCCGACGGGGCATTGGTCTCCTCGAAGGCAATGGCGAGAAGGTTAAGAACCGCATCCTTGTTGGTCTGGTCGATGCCGCGGACGCGCACGCCCGTGACATTCTCGAAATGCATGCAGGTCAGCCGGCGCTGAGGCGTTGCCGCCTCCCAATCGTAACGGCGGATCTGAATGGCGAAACGCCGTTCCTTGGGAAGATAGGCAATGTCGCCTACCCGCAGCAGAGAATCCTGCAAGTGAGCGGAGATGACGGCAAGGTCTTCCGGATCGAAAGCGACAAGTCTCAGGAGGTCCATGGGGCCACCAACCTATTGTTGAACTTTAAGGTTTAGGTAGAGAGCCCCCTGCCCCGGCGCAACCTTTCCACGTCGGCTTCTTCTTCATGGTTTGGGAAAAGAAAGGCCGGCTTTGATGCCGGCCCCAATATCCTTAACCCCTCAGGCGCTCGATCTGAGCGCCGCAGCGGGCGAGCTTGGCCTCGAGCGCCTCGAAGCCGCGATCCAGGTGGTAGACCCGGTTAATGGTGGTCTCGCCTTCGGCCACGAGGCCCGCGATGACCAGGGACACGGAGGCGCGAAGATCCGTCGCCATGACTGGCGCCCCCTTGAGGACGGCTACGCCGTCCACATAGGCGCTGTCCCCGTCGAGGCGGATCTGCGCGCCGAGACGGGCGAGTTCCTGCACATGCATGAAGCGGTTCTCGAAGATCGTCTCGCGGATGCGGGACGTGCCGTTCGCCCGGGTCATGAGGGCCATGAACTGGGCCTGCAGGTCGGTCGGGAAACCTGGAAAGGGATCAGTGGTAACATCTACCGGTTGGATGCCATTGCCGTTGCGCCGGATGCGAATGCCGCCATGGGTCGAAGAGACGTCGGCGCCCGCCTGGCCCAGCACGTCGAGGGCGGCCTGGAGATATTCGGGCCGGGTGTTGTCCAGAACGAGGTCGCCGCCCGTCATGGCCACGGCCATGGCATAGGTGCCGGTCTCGATCCGGTCGGGCATGACGTCATGGGAGGCGCCGCCGAGGCGGGACACGCCCTCCACCACGATTTCCGAGGTGCCGGCACCCTGGATCCTCGCGCCCATCTTGACCAGGCATTCGGCCAAATCCATCACCTCCGGCTCGCGGGCGGCGTTGCGGATCACGGTGGTTCCTTGGGCGAGCGTCGCCGCCATCAGGGCCACATGGGTGCCGCCGACCGTCACCTTCGGAAAGTCGATCTCGGCACCGATGAGCCCCTTGGGGGCGGTCGCCACCACATAGCCGCCTTCGATCTCGATGGCGGCGCCCAGCTTGGCGAGCGCCATGATGAGGAGGTCCACCGGCCGGGTACCGATGGCGCAGCCGCCGGGCATCGACACCTTGGCGTGGCCGAACCGGGCCACCAGGGGAGCGATGACCCAGAAGCTCGCCCGCATGGTCGAGACCAGTTCATACGGGGCGGTGGTGTCGATGATGTTCTTGGCCGTCAGGCGGATGGTCTGGCCCGTCTCCGAGGACTGGCCGGGCCGGCGGCCGGCGATCGAATGATCGACGCCGAAATTGCTCATGATCCGCAGGAGGGAGGAGATGTCGGCCAGCCTCGGCACATTGCCGAGCTCCAGGTTTTCCTCCGTCAGAAGGCTGGCGATCATCAGAGGCAGGGCCGCATTCTTGGCACCTGAAATCGGAATCAAGCCGTTGAGAGGCGCGCCGCCCCGGATGCGAATGCGATCCATCGAATTCCCCTTGCAAAACTTTTAGCGAGCCATGCGCTATGCGCGCCTTGAGCCCTACAGGCTAGTCGGACGGCTTGTCGCGCTCAACCGAAACGCTCAAGCTTCCGCTTTCGGTTCCAGACGTCTTCACAGCCTGCCGTCCCCGAGCTTGAGCCTTGCGACGCTTAAGATTCTCTTTCAAGGCCGCCTTCAGCCGGTCAGCTTTCTCTTGCGATTTCACGTCAGTCATGGTTCACGCGACCCATCGTCGCCTTTATCAAATAGAGGCTTCGCAAGCGGCTCTCAACCGCAATATCACGGTTCAGGACTTTGACCCGGATCAATGTGATCTGGCATAATAAGTTCACTATCCCCGGGCATCGTATTGCCCACCCGGTGAGATGATGGATTACCAAAACTTCTTCACGTCTGCCCTCGAGCGTCTCCAGGCCGAGCGGCGCTACCGCGTCTTTGCCGATATCGAGCGCCTGGCCGGCCGCTATCCCCAGGCGATCTGGCACTCTCCGGAGGGGCCGCGTCCCATCACCGTCTGGTGCTCCAACGACTATCTCGGCATGGGCCAGAACCGGGACGTGACCCGCGCCATGGTCGAGGCCGCCTGGCGGCTCGGCACCGGGG
>KI912020.1:139525-139914 GCA_000517005.1 Microvirga lupini | reverse complement strand
CCGGCGGCACGCGCAACATCTCCGGCAACAGCAATCCCATCGTGACGCTCGAGGCCGAGCTCGCCGACCTGCACGGCAAGGAGGCAGCGCTCGTCTTCACCTCGGGCTATGTCTCGAACCAGACCGGCATCTCGACGCTGGCCAAGCTGATTCCGAACTGCCTGATCCTGTCGGATGCCCTCAACCACAACTCGATGATCGAGGGTGTGCGCCAGTCCGGCTGCGACAAGGCGATCTTCCGTCATAACGACCTCGAACACCTGGAAGAGCTGCTCCAGGCGGCCGGCGAGGCCCAAGCTGATCGTGTTCGAGAGCGTCTATTCCATGGACGGGATATCTCCCCGATCCGCCAGATCTGCGATCTCGCCGAGCGCTACGGTGCCATGACT
>KI912020.1:137774-139425 GCA_000517005.1 Microvirga lupini | reverse complement strand
AGCGGCTGTCGTGATCCACGGATGTTGAGGCGATACACTCACCTTGGCCGAAAAAGGTGCTGAGAAGTTGGCTAAAGCGACCCTTGCCTAACACCAAAAGAAAAGAGCCTGATGGAAGAACCGTCAGGCTCATGAGTTTAACCAGAGGGAAGCAATGAAGTTCGTCAGGCCAACGGCTAAGCCTCTTGCTGGTTCCTTTTGACGTAAGCTTTGCCTTTCAGAGCTACCGCACAACTGGCTCTATTTGGTTCTGCTCAGCCACACGCTCGGTCGTTTCTCCTTCGCTCTGTACACAGTACCGTGGAACCCCGGACGGTGTCGGCATGAGATGACGAAGAACCCTGAGATGACCGCGCGGAAGCTTAGGCGAGGTTCCTCTAGCCTGTACGACCTGACCGATCTTGAACACATACTTTGTCATGGCGCTCCTCCACTGTGTGACGGTAACAATCACTCCGTCGCCGGGTCTTGCATTGACGCTGACCCAAACGTGCAAAGATCGCCGACACGGAGCTTATGCCCGGTCATGTAAGATCAATTAATGCAGGTTAATCCCGGTTCCGCCGTCAGGGATGACTGCTGTTGAGCTGGAACGCAGGGTGCAGTCGAGTGAAGCTGCGTGTGCGAAGCCGTTGTGGAACCCTGCTTAGGTTCGTAGACACCTGTGGGTGTATTTACCGCACCCGATGAGGAACCAGACCCATCCACCGCCCCGGAACCGTCAGAACGGCTCGGCCATCCTCGTTCACGACCTCGATCAGGAAGTCACGTTCTGCCAGCGAGAGATGACCACTGGGTGATTTGAGACCGATGAACACTCGCGCCATCCTCAGCGCAATGCCGTGTGCTGCCTCTAGGCTTGGAATGTTCAAGCCGCGCGGATACTTCAGACGGCGAGATTTGGTCCAGACGTATACGTCATAGGTCGGCATGGCTCCGATATAGTAGCCGAATAATCCTATCCGGTAACGCACTCCTAGGAGTTACTTGGGCTGCACCCACCAATCAGTTCATTCGGCTACGGGATACCTGCCCCTTCAGCGTCATTTCCTTTTCGTAAGCCAGGGCGGCACTCAGGGCGAACCACCGCTCCTCGGCCTCGGCAAGCTTGGAAACGGCTCGCTCATAGACCGCAAGAGCAGACTCTTCGTCATGAAAGAGAGTTCCAAGTGGATCGAATGACTGCTGCTCGTAGGCACGCTCTACAGCCTGACCCAATGTCTCGCGGATCGTTGCGAGAGCATCGGCGGCCTCACGCCACCGGAGCCGCGCCTGTTCAAGCTCACGGTAGGCTTCATGAAGAGCATCGAGGCAGACAAGGCTCGTCATATCCCCATGACCATTCTCCTAAACCTGTGCAAAGCAGAGCCTCGCACGGTCCTGGCATAAAGGCTTCCACATGGATCAAAAGGGCGACTGCAAGTGGGTGCTATTTTGGGGAGTCTGCATTGGTCAGCGGCGGGACTGAGGAAAGTGAACCGCCGAAGCAAGCTGGCTCTCGCGCACGACGCGCTCTCCTCGATCAGCGCAGCCTTTGATCCGGTACAGAGGCTCACCGTTTCCCATTGAAGGCATGAGGCAGATCACTTCATGGATGCCACTGATGTGGTTCTTAGTGACGGGATCAATCGCTCCCTCGCCGGGTCTTGCA
>KI912020.1:137261-137674 GCA_000517005.1 Microvirga lupini | reverse complement strand
GGCTGGTTCAGGCACGCCGGCTATGCTCTACCCTGATCCGCAATTCGCTTTAGCTCGGACCCTGAGGGGGTAAGGCTCAAGACTGAGCTACGGGTTTGACTCGGCTAATAGCAATGCCCCCTTATGACTGCTCTTGGTGTTCAGACACAGCGGAGACTTGGGGGCTTGCGGGTCTGGTTGAGCCGGGGTCCAGGCCCACCAGTAGAGGATAAGTTTGTAGATGACCGGGATTGCCCCCAGTCCCTTCCGCTGGATGATGCGACTACGAAGAACAGTTCCGATGAACAGGAGCAGGGTTTTCATAGTCGATAGGTAAGTAGCAAACTCGGCTATAACAAGACGGCTAGCATAGATTCCGATCTGCCCCCTTCTAGCGCTGATCCTAATACTACAGCCGGGCCTTGCGTTGGCGT
>KI912020.1:136341-137161 GCA_000517005.1 Microvirga lupini | reverse complement strand
ACGGGCAAGAGCCACCTGGCCACCGCCCTGGCGGTGGAGGCGGTGAAAGCCGGCAAGAGCGTCTACTTCGCGACCCTGGCCGAGATCATTGCCACCTTGGCCAAGGCCGAGCGGGAGGGGCAATGGCGCGAGCGCATCCGCTTTCTGTCGCGGGCCGCGCTGCTGGTGGTCGATGAGATCGGCTACTTGCCGGTCACACCCGGCGGCGGCAATCTGTTCTTCCAGTTGGTCAACGCCCGCTATGAGAAAGGCGCCATGATCCTGACCTCCAATCGCGGCTTTGCGGAGTGGGGCGAGGTTTTTGGCGATCCCGTTGTGGCCACGACACTTTTGGATCGCCTTCTGCATCATGCGGTGGTGATCCAGATCGAAGGCTCGAGCTACCGCTTGCGCCAGCATGCCGAACTTGTTCCCGAGCACGTGCGCTCGAAAGCCCTGATCACCCCGCCACCGGCACCAAGGCGCCGCGGCCGACCTCCAGGAGGGAAATCGATGGATCACCCAACCGGCTGATCACCGGACCCAACCCCACTCGTCAGGTCGGGAAAATTGAAGGCCCATATTTGCGGGAGGTTCAAAGCCCGTTGACAGACAACCGCCTCGGAGCAGCGAAACACCCAATGGTAGGCATTGCAGCCTTCGATCCGGACGCCGGTCTCATCGGAAGCGACGACCCTGGCCTGGCGCAACGCCGCGACAGCCTTGTCGCGCTCGGCTGCAAAGGCGCCCTGCGCCCGGCGCAGCATGTTCATCAGGCCGCCCTGGCTGACGGTGAGACCGAACAGGTCCGCGAACGCGCTTTGCAGCCGCTCGTAGGACA
>KI912020.1:133807-136241 GCA_000517005.1 Microvirga lupini | reverse complement strand
AGCGGTGTCTCAGGCCACAGCCTTGAGGTCTGGCGTCGCGGCGTAGGCCCACGGCAGCAGATCATCGATGCGGGTGTTGAGATGGCCGGTGACGATGCGGCTCAGCACGTCGGCCAGATAAGCCTGCGGATCCACCCCGCACAGTTTGCAGGTCTCGACCAATGAGGCGATGATCGCCCAGTGCTCGCCGCCGCGATCCGAGCCCGCGAACAGAAAATTCTTTCTGCCGATCGCCAGCGGCCGGATCGCCCGCTCGACCACGTTGGAGTCGATCTCGATCCGCCCGTCGTCCACGAAGCGCGTCAGCCCATCCCAGCGCACAAGCGCATACCGGATCGCCTCGGCCAGTTTGCTCTTCTGGCTGATCAGACCGAGTTTGCCGCGTAACCACGGCTCCAGAGCTTCCAGCGCCGGACGACTCTTCGTCTGACGAATCCGGGCCCGCTCCCCAGCACTCTTGCCACGAATGTCGCTCTCGATCCGATAGAGTTCCGCAATGCGCGTGAGCGCTTCGCTGGCAATCGGCGCCGCGCCGGCCGCGGCCAACTCGTAAAAGCGCCGCCGCACATGCGCCCAGCAGAACGCGAGCGTCACCTGGTTGCCTCCTGCCAGAGTTCGATAGCCGCTGTAGCCGTCGACCTGCAGCACACCGGCAAAGCCCGCCAGGTGCGCGATCGGCCGCGCCGCCGTGCGATCCGGCGCATAGACGTACGCCACTCCAGGCGGATCCGTGCCGCCCCAGGGCCGATCATCGCGCGCATAGGCAAACAGCTGCCCGGTCTTGGTCTGGCCGCGGCCGGGATCGAGCACGGGCGCGGTGGTCTCATCGGCAAACAACCGCGACGAGGCTTTCAGCTGCGTCAGCAGGCGTTCATGCACCGGCCGCAGATGCCAGGCCGCCCGTCCGACCCAGTCGGCCAGGGTCGAGCGATCCAAGCTGAGGCCCTGACGCGCGTAAATCTGAGCCTGCCGGTAGAGCGGCAGATGATCGGCGTATTTCGACACCAGCACCTGCGCGATCAGCGCGTCGGTGGGCAGCCCGCCCTCGATCAGGCGCGCCGGAGCCGGTGCTTGCACCACTCCCTCCTCGCAGGCGCGGCAGGCGTATTTGGGCCGACGCACCACCAGCACGCGCAGCTGCGCCGGCACGATGTCGAGCCGCTCGCTCACATCCTCGCCGATGCGGTGCAGGAGGTTGCGGCAGCAGGGGCAGGCGGGATCGTCGATGTCGATGATCGTCTCCACCCGCGGCAGATGAGCCGGCAACGCTCCCCGGTTCCGGCGTCGCCGAGCCGCGCGGCTTTTGCGCTCGGCCGGATCCGCTTGCTCGTGTTTAGCTTCCTCAGCGGCTTCGATCTGTTCGGCCTCTTCCAGGCCCAGCAGCAGCTGATCTTCGGGCAGGCTCTCGGCGCGGCGACCAAAGCGGTGACGCTGCATCGCCTTGATGATCTGCTCCAGCCGCTCGGCGCGCGCCCGCTCGGCCAGCAGCATGGCCTTGAGCAGATCAGGATCATCCGGGAGAGCTTGCATCGCGCTGGTCACGAGGGGCAGTGAATCATGCTTTGCTGCGGGCGACGACTGCTCTTAGGGATGGGATCGGGTCAGCTGGGCTCGACAGGCACAGAGGTCGGCCGCGGCGCATGCACGCGGCGCCAGTCCAGACCCTCGAGCAGAGCGGAGAGCTCGGCGGCTGACAGATGAAGGGCACCCTCCTGCCCCTTGGGCCAGCGGAACTCGCCATCCTCCAATCGCTTGGCGACGAGAACCACGCCAGTGCCATCCCAGAACACCAGCTTGACGCGATCCGTGCGTTTGGCGCGGAAGACATAAACAGTCCCAGAGAACGGATCCGCTCCCATGGTGTCGCGCACGAGCGCAGCGAGGCCATCCGCCCCTTTGCGGAAGTCAACGGGCTTGGTCGCCACAAGGACACGGACAGTCCCGCTCGGCCCGATCATCGCGTGTCCTTGAGCACTCGCAGCACGAGGGCCAATGTCGCTCCATCGGCTCCGGACGGGACGCGAATGACGGCGCCCGCCACAACAATCTCGATCACCGCCTCCCGGCAGGCGGCCGGGGTGGGCTGCGGGACGTCAGGGGCGACAACAACCGGGGTAAAGCCCAGAGGAGGATCGTCCGCCTCGCGCTTGGCCTGACGACGCCAGGTAAACAGGTGCTGGGGCGACATGCCGTTGCGGCGGGCCACCTCGGACACTACCGCGCCCGGCTCCATCGCTTCCTCCAGGATCCGCGTCTTCTCATCGGCCGACCAGCGCCGGCGCCCGCCGGCCCCGGTGATCACTTCAAGACGTCGCACCGGTCGCGGCGGCTCAAGCATATGGTCAACCATCGACACAAAACGATCCTCAATCCGAGATCGTCAGTCTCGCTGCTCAGACATGCGAATGTAAGGTGCGGCTAGAACACCGCTTAC
>KI912020.1:132880-133707 GCA_000517005.1 Microvirga lupini | reverse complement strand
CAGAAGTCATTATACTCGGCGTCCTCTGATGACGTAACTTTATATAAGTTATCAGTATCGTTCACACTAGCCACCAGTTTTCGCGAGGTATGACTTACTTGAGCCTAGAACAAAGGCATGGCGCAAGAGGATTTATTCCACGGATTAAACGTGTGGAATCTCTCCTGCCACTTAGGAAAACCCCGTTCTAAAATACCCGAACATACCCACAGATCAGCAAACCCTCTCAGTTACCGTGATAAGCTTCCGAGAGGGTCGAAGTTAAGCAGTAGGTTAGTTCTTAGCGTGTTGTTCCTGCAAACCCAATCGCCATAGCCGCCATATGTGCCTCAGCATTAGCGAGCGCATCAACCCGCTCGTTCTGCTCATGGCCTGCATGACCCTTGACCCATTGCCAAGTGATTGTGCGACCGCTGATCAGTCCATCCAATTGAAGCCAGAGGTCTTGGTTTAGCACAGGCTTACCATCGGCCTTACGCCAACCCTTAGCCTTCCACCCGCGAAGCCATTTAGTCGCCCCATCAATCACGTACTTGCTATCACTGTGAATGATAATCGGAGTGTAGTGGGGAACAGTTTCAACCGCCTTGATAGCCGCTGTCATTTCCATCTTGTTATTTGTGGTAGCCGGATCGCGCCCGACGATGATCTGCTCCTCGCCTGCAATGGTGACAATGGCGGCATAACCCCCTGGTCCGGGGTTCTTCAGGCAAGCGCCATCGGTGAAGACAATAGCTTGCCCTTCGTTCTGCGTAGTCATTTCAATCTCTATGTTCGATGTGTTTCGTTAAGGAAAATGGCTTCCCTGTCGGGATAGCCGATGTGTC
>KI912020.1:131761-132780 GCA_000517005.1 Microvirga lupini | reverse complement strand
ATGGATCCTATTTGATGAGAGGATAGGTTAGGATTAGCCTTAGCATCACCCTATGACATAACAGTCAACATACCACATGCATAACACTACTGGTCTAACTGTATGAGACTTGTTGTTGTTACTTCTTTGGTATTCATAATGGGATGGCTAGACCGATGGCTAAGCCATTTGTCCCTCTCGTGGAGATCACGTTTATGCTCGGGGTATGTCATGACACTTGGAGGAGCAGTCCGATTTACGGAAGCTCCGCACAATGTCCTGCGTATGGTAGTCAAAATGGATGAACCTCAGGGATAGACCGAGACAACCCCACACCATGATCTTTAGAAGCTTAGTGTCAGGGCTACTCATTTGCTTAGTTAAGATGAGTTGAGAGCCCATCAGAACAGCCGAGGGCTGAGCTATAGCCTCACTCGGTCAGTGTTTGGGTTGAAATTGGGCTTAGTGATGGTCTCAGCTTGCAAAACCTTCACGCTCGAACTCTAAAGCCCGTCGTGAACCTCGGCTAATGAAACCCTCAGGACGCTCCGCAGTCTCTGGTCAATAACCTCTATGATAATGTCATGGTGAGCGTCCGGCGGAATTTCTGAGTAGCGGTTTAATAACTCTTGCCCAACTCTGAGCGCCTCGCCCCGCGCTGCGGTCAGATCAGGCAGGTCAATGCCATCGCAGTCCTCATCAACCCCAAACCTACTGCGCACGTCAATGTAATAGTGGGGCATGGCTGCGTAGTCCGTGTTGTCGGAAGGATTAGATCATCGTTCCAGTTGTCAGCCTAACGGATCGGCATAACCTATGTTAATGCGGCATCTTAGATGAGGCAGGGGACTGGATAGCTTCAGGATCGGGCATAATGGTATGTGCCAGCCGCAGGGCATCCGAACCTATCTGACCGTCCTCTTCGCTCCTATGGAGGAGTGGCATGGCCGAGCATCAGTTCAAAGTCGGTGATCTTGTGCGCGTTTGGGTTAGCGTCAATGCAAGACCCGGCGAGGGAGTGGTTGATCCTTTCACTAGAG
>KI912020.1:128977-131661 GCA_000517005.1 Microvirga lupini | reverse complement strand
CAACGCTCTATCCAGCTGAGCTACGGGTGCTTGAGGCGGTGGGCCTGCTCCTTCCCTACCCGATTACGATCTTGAGGGCAACCTCTGCCGGCGCAAGAGGCTGCGGCCGTCCGGACGGCGTTACCGCTATGCCGGCCGCTAGAACTTAATAGACATTGTGCAAGCGGCCGATCCTGCCGCACCATTCCGTCCGGGCGACTCGCTCAAGCTTGCTTTCCATAGGAGAGCTCAATGGCAGCCCATGACGATCATGTTTCCATTCTCCGCGAAGCCTATGCCCAATGGGTCAAGTCCAGAGGCAGCGATTGCGAATGCTGGATGAACATCATCGCCGATGATGTTTCTCTCGGCTCCCTGGCGGAGGGATCGCCGCAAGTGCCCTTTACGGCACGCCGGAGCAGCAAATCCGGCGTTCGCGCCTATCTCGAGGATCTCATGCGTGACTGGGAGATGATCTCGCACACCATGAACGACTTCATCGCCCAGGACGATCGTGTGGCCGTGGTCGGCCGGGCCGTCTGGCGCAATAAAAGGACGGGGAAGGTAGCAGATACCAGAAAAGTCGATATCTGGCGCTTCCGGGACGGCAAGGCGGTCGATTTCGAAGAGTATTACGACACCGCCGGGCTCATCGCTGCCGCGACGCCGTGATCGTCGCGAACAGGACTAACCGGTATCGGTCGATCCCCCCTGCGCTCAGCCCCTCTGGGCGGGCGGCAGGACGAGGGCGAGATCGGCCTCGCCGAGCAGGCGATATTGTCCCGGCTCCAGATCCTCCGGCAAGGCCAGGCGGCCGATCCGGTCGCGGTGAAGAGCCGTGACGTGGTTGCCGAGCGCGGCGAACATGCGCCGGACCTGATGGTAGCGGCCTTCGGTCAAAGTCAGGTAGGCGCTGGTGCTGGAGATCACCTCCATCTGCGCCGGCAGGAGGGGCTTGTCCTCGTTCTCGAGCATCAGCGTTCCGGCCGCGAAGATCTCCGTCTCGTCGCCGCGCAGGGGGCGGTCGAGGGTGACGTGGTAGCGCTTGGGGATGTTCGCGCGGGGCGAGATGATCCGGTGCAGCAGGTTGCCGTCATCGGTCATGAGCAGCAGCCCCGACGTCTCCTTGTCGAGTCGTCCGATCGTCGAGATGGCCGGGTCGCGCCGACGCCAGCGATCGGGGAGCAGGCCATAGACCAGGGGATCGGCCTCCTTGTGCGAGCAGGTGACGCCCAAGGGTTTGTGCAGCATCAGGGCCAGGCCGGGCGGCGGATCGAGCGGTTTACCCTGAATGCGCATCCGTTCCGTGAGATCGCGGGTCACCGCAATGCGCTGACCGGAATCCTCGATCTCGGCTCCGTCCAACGTGACCAGACCCGCATCGACCAGGGCCTGGACCTCTCGGCGTGAGCCGTAGCCCATATTGGCGAGAAGCCGGTCGAGGCGAAACGTCGGGACCTTGCTCATTTGACGGCCTCGTAAATCTTATAGCCGTTCGCTTCGATCTTTGGCGTCACGCGCTTGAACAGGGTCTTCAGCACGGCCTCGTAGGGCAGGTGACGGTTGGCGACGAGCCAGAGAACGCCACCGGGCCTGAGGGCCTCGGCCGCCCGACGGATGAAGGCTTGGCCCAGGCTCTGGTCCTCGGCGCCGCCGTCGTGGAACGGCGGGTTCATCACCACGAAATCGAGCCCCTTCAGTCCGGTACCGCTGCGGATGTCAGCCCAATGCACCTCCGTCCGCGCGTCGTCGATGTTGCGCGCCGCCATTTCGATAGCACGTCGATCGATATCGATCAGGGCCAGGTGCTCGACCTTGGACGAGGCCAGGATCGCGCGGGCTAGAATGCCGATGCCGCAGCCGAAATCGGCGCCCCGGCCGCTCAAGGGGGGCAGGTTCTGCTCCAGCAGGGCGCTGCCGGGATCGAGGCGGTTCCAGCTGAACACGCCGGGCCAGGTCCAGAGACCCAATGCTTCATCGAGGCGAGGACTGCCCTCGGTCAGGGCCTCATCAAGGCCTACCGGCAGTACGGGCCGCTCAGCGCTGCAGATCCGATGATGGCGGCGGGAGGTCTCAGCGACATCGCAGCCGAAACCCTTGAGTTCCTTGGCGATCCGCGAGCCGCCCTTGTCCTTGGGCGCCAGAACCGTCAGGGACCCGCCAGGTTTGAGCGCCCGCAAGGCCAGGGCGATGGTGTAGCGCCGCTCCACCGTTCCCGGCGGCGCCAGCACGACCATCTCGCCGAGGCTCCCCTCCTCCTGCTGCTCCAAGGGTCCGGAACCGGGGATAAGGGGGGAAAATTGAATGGCCCCGATGGGGATCTCGGCCAGTTCGGCCGGTGGCGTCCCGTAGACGCCGCTTGATTTCGTGTCTTGCAAAGTGACTGAGCCCGCGCTGAACGCAGGCGTTCTTAATATGCTGCGGTCCGGAAGGTAAGTCTCAATGGCCGTTTGCGGTCCGCTTTGTATTCACTGCGCGGATTTCCGATTCTCCGACTGCGCGCTGGGCGCCGCTCACCGTGTCCCGGATCCGATAACCCAGCTCGCCACTGCTGTTCTCCGGCATCAGGCGGATGATCTCGTAAGTCCCGTTCGTGCGATCGGCGAAATGGGCGGCGGCGGCATGAACCAGTTGGCCTATGGAATATTTATGGCTCACAAGAACCTCCTTTGGCAGAAAGCAAAAAGCCGCTCCAGGGGAGCGGC
>KI912020.1:127787-128877 GCA_000517005.1 Microvirga lupini | reverse complement strand
TTAGCGACGGTGCTGATAGACACCTCTTCGCTCTCAAAGTCAGGGGCTGGCTGCCCCTCAACCATCTTGCTTCTTGCAGTTCCAAGTTCGCTGATCAGCCTATCAAGCTCGTCAAGCGCAAGTACGAGCCGCTGTGGTGATTGCCCAGGAGACGCAATCTCGATTGCTGTTGCCGTCCTGTCGTGAGCGACTTGGATTGTCATTTCAACATCCGGCATGGCCTTGGCCCCGGTCAGCTCCTGGCGGTTCCTTGGCTCTAACGTGACCTACACCGACGGCTTTTTGATGCCCCTCTGGACCCAAGCTAATCCACAGTCATCCACAGCCCAACCAGAATGTTCTGCATTTGTTCTCATTCCGTGGTACTCTTAACGGTATGATTAGGGAGACCACGAATGAGGTTGCCTCGCCTCTCTGTACGTATCTGGAAGCTGCTGGATGCCCATGCCGAGGGCCTTCCTGCGATTGGAGCCTTGGCTCTCATCGTGCTGGCGCTATTGGTAGCAAAGTATCTTGCCGATCTGTGAAGCTAAGAGGGAACCAGCAACAGGCTTGACCGTTGGGCCTATGAACTTCTTGGTTCCCTCTGATTGAACTCATGAGCCTGACGGGTCTGCCATCAGGCTTTTTCTTTTGGTTAGTCAGCCACCGCCTTCGCCAGCTTCTCAGCCACCTTTTCGGGCCTCAGGTGCGTATATCGGCTCAACATCCTAGGATCACGATGACCGCTGATCAGAGCTACCTCAGGAACGGTGAGGCCGTACTCAAAGAAGCGGGATACAGCCTCATGGCGTAGGTCATGGAGGCGTAAGTCCTCTAAGCCAGCCCTTCGCCTCAGCCTTTCCCAAGCCAGCCGCACAGCATTGGGTGTGACGGGGAAGACCCGTTCATCCTTCTTATCTATCGAAGCCAGTATCTCGACCGCCTTAGGTGTGAGCGGGATTGTCCGAGGGTGGCCGTTCTTGGTTTGCAAGATGCGGATGGTCGGAGCAGTCAGATCAACGTCCTTCCATCGGATCGACAGGAGTTCACCCCGGCGCATCCCTGTTTCGATGGCGAGAGCGATCAAGGGGCGGAGATACCACGCTGA
>KI912020.1:127035-127687 GCA_000517005.1 Microvirga lupini | reverse complement strand
GTTTGAGCTGATCGCATCAGCCAATAGTGCGTCGTCCCCTTCTTCGAGACGCCGTTCTCTTGGCTTGGAGTCATTCGGAAGCTTGATCTGATGGACGGGATTGGCACGAATTGGCACACCCCATTCAGTCCGTGCCACCTCAAAGACGTGGCGAAGCACCGTTAGCTCTCGTCGGACTGATGCTGGCTTAACAACCTTCAACCGATCATCCCGATAGTGGGATACTGACGCCCCTGACAGATTGTGAAGGCTGATGCTAGCAATGCTATGGCTGAGAAGCTGACGCAGCCGAGATTGCTCGAACTTCGCGCCTCGCTTCGTAGGGGTGACTTCCTGCTCATACCTCCTGAGAAGGTCAGCAACGGTCATACCTTTGAAGTCTCTGATTGTAGTCGGAAGCTCAGCTCGATCAATTTGCCTCTCTTTATCCCTTGCCCATTCAGCGGCATCAGCTCTGGTTGAGAAGGACTTGGTTAGAGGCGGGAAGCCGTCTCGACGGACTTGCACTTGCCAGGAGGAGCCGCGTTTGCGGATGGTCGCCATAGGTCTTTTTCCGTTCAGCTGTGACAGGGCTGTGACGGATTGGACTTCTGCGCCGTTTGGGAGGCTTAGCCTTTGTACCTGAAACCCAAGTTCTACAAGGGTTTAGGAA
>KI912020.1:105713-126935 GCA_000517005.1 Microvirga lupini | reverse complement strand
CCTCGTGGAAAAGCAGACGGCTCTCCTGCGAGGCCTCGCATGGGAACGTGGCAGATGGACTACGAGAGGGTCCGCTTCAGTATTTCAACCTCAGTGCTTGAACGCTCTGGCCGCCGTCTGCGCACAGAATCCGAGCCCTTGGGCAATAGGATGCATAAGCCGGTGTCGGGCAATAGGTCTGCATAAAGCTCTCGTCGATGGCGCAGGTGACGTGGACGCGATAGAAGCCCTGCGGACCGGCTGGCGCATCGTGCAGCACGGAATAGCCGAGCCCCTGGTCGGCGAGCCGGGAGACGGCACGACCTGGTTCAATCCGGCCTGCTTCGAATCGGGTGCCCCTCGTCACATCCGCCGCCTGGGCTGCCGATCCCATCAGACCGGCCGCCAGCGCGATCCCCATCAATAGCCGCCTCATGCTGCACCTCACTTGAGTTTGCAAAAGGCAGGCCGTGCCGGACCCGTTTTGCCGGAATAGCAAGGCCTGCCGAGGATTAATGCAAAGCTGCCCTCCAGGATCCATCGCAGGCGTCTGCACGAAAGGTTAACCACGCTCTCGCCCGACGGGCGCCGCCTCCCGGACTTTAAGCAACCGGTAGGATCTTGTGCCCGATAAACGCGGCCAGTTGTTAAGCGTGAACTGACCAGGATCCCATGAACCACATTCATCTCGCTGAGGGTATGCGGCTTCGTTTTCCGGCGCGCAGCGCCGATTTTGATCAGGGGGTCGAGATCGGCATCGTCGCAGCGCTGATGAGTCAGGATCTGACGGAATTCACCCGCAAGATTTCGAACGACAACCTGGGCCAGATGCGCGCCCTGGTGGAGCAGTTCGGCTACCGCCTCGTCGAAGGCGCGGCGGACGGGGAATTCGTGGAGCTCAACTTCTACAGCCGCACGGCGCGCCCGCGCCTGCGCGTCGTCCATTCGGGCACCTGATCGTCATCAGGTCGTAAATCTCTTCTGCATGGCCCGGACGCGTTCGCGATAGGCCGTGTAGAAGCCGCTCATGGCAATGAGACCGGCCCCTGCGATCGTCCAGGAATCCGGCAGCGATCCGAAGACCAAGTAGCCGAGCGTGCCGGCCCAGATCAGCTGGACATAGGAAAACGGCGCGATCAGCGACGCATTGCCGTGCCGATAGGCCAGAACCACGAACCAATGGCCGATCGCGAACAGGATGCCCATGCATAGGCCCAGCGCAATCTCGGTCCCGTTCGGCGTCACCCAGTTGAAGGGCATGAGCGCGCTCAGCACGATGCTGCCGACCGAAGCCGAGTAGGCGAGCGTCGTGAGCGCATGATCGCCCGTGATCTTGCGGGTGACCACGGCGCCGACGGCCCAGCTCGACGCGCTGAGGATCGGCAGGAAGGCCGCAGGCTGAAAGGAACCGGTTCCGGGGCGCACGACGATCATCACCCCGATCAGGCCAAAAGCCGCTGCCGTCCAACGCCGCCAGCCGACGGTCTCTCCGAGAAAGAGCACCGAGAGCGCCATGATCAGGATCGGCGAGACGAAGAAGATCGCGGTCGCATCGGCCACAGGCAGATGGGGCAGGCTCTGGATGAACATGATGGACGAGCCCACCATGCCTAATCCCCGGAGCACCTGCAGGCCGGGCCGCTGGGAGCGCAACAATGCAGGGCCGCTTTTGATCAGCACGAAGGGGATGATCACGAGCGCGAAGGTGACATAGCGCATCCAGGCCACTTCCGCCGGCGGCAGGGTGGAGGCCAGCTGCTTGGTGATGACATCCGCCACGGAAAACACGACCGTGGAGGTGATCAGGAACAGGATGCCCCGCAGCGGAGAGGCCTGCACGATAGGGGCCGCATTCTTCCGGGCCATGGGGGCGGAGGTCATGAAGGACTCAAAAAATGAGGCTCGCGCGGTGACGCAACGAGCCTGAGGGTCTCAAGTTTGGAGGATATGGCTTTGCATAAAATACTGTTTCTTCGCGCAGAGAAGTGCAAAGACGGCACATATTCCATGCTTTTGGCGAATGGATAGGCTCGTCGACTGGCCTACACTTGCACCTTAAGCATAGGAGTCTTGAAGCCGCCCCTATTTCGGGATCAGCCTCTCAAGATCTGCCCCTCAGCAGGCACCGGAAAGATTTCATGCAGGATCATGTGCCGGAAACGCCAAGTCGCCTGGTGAGCGGGACACCCGCCTTTCGCCGGCTGAACCTGGCTTTGTTCGCGGCCGGCTTCTCGACCTTCGCCATCCTCTATTGCGTCCAGCCCCTGCTGTCGGAATTCTCGCAGGAATTCCATGTCAGTGCTGCCGTCAGCAGCCTGTCCCTGTCGCTGTCGACCGGTCTTCTCGCCGTGGCGATGCTGGTGGCGGGCTCCTTATCGGAAGTCCTGGGACGCAAGCCGGTCATGGTGGCCTCTCTCTTCGCCTCGGCCCTCCTGACCCTTCTCTCCGCCGCAGCCCCGAACTGGACGAGCTTCCTCCTCGCCCGCATGCTGATCGGCATCACCTTGAGCGGATTGCCCGCCGTGGCCATGGCCTATGTGAGCGAGGAGGTGGACACGAAGTCCATCGGCCTCGCCATGGGCCTCTTCATCGGCGGCAATGCGGTTGGCGGCATGGCCGGACGGATCATCAGCGGCGTGCTGACGGATCTCGGGTCCTGGCGACTCGCCATCGGGCTGATCGGGGCCGTGGGGCTGGCCTCGGCCATTGCAGCCTGGTGGAGCCTGCCGGCCTCGGCCCATTTTCGTCCCCGCCCGGCCCGTCCGGCAGAGCTTCTGCGCTCCCTCGGTGAGCATCTGCGGGATCCAGGCCTGCGGGCCCTGTTTGCGGAAGCCTTCCTGCTCATGGGCGGGTTCGTGACGATCTACAACTATCTCGGCTACCGCCTGACGGAAGCGCCCTATTCCTTGAGCCAGACCGCCATCGGGGCGATCTTCTCCGCCTATCTGATCGGGACCTTGAGCTCGGCCTGGATCGGCGAGCTGGCCGGGCGGCTGGGCCGCAGGCGGGTCCTGTGGGCGATGATCGCGATCATGCTCGCCGGTGTGATGCTCACGCTCTTCCACCATCTCGCGCTCATTCTGGCCGGCATCGTCGCCGTCACCTTCGGTTTCTTCGGCGCCCATTCCATCGCCAGCAGCTGGGTAGGAAACAGGGCCCTCACGGGAAAGGCGCAGGCCTCGGCCCTGTACCTGTTCTGCTACTATCTCGGCTCCAGCGCGGTCGGCACCCTGGGCGGCGTGTTCTGGACCCATTGGGGCTGGCCCGGCGTCTCGGCTCTCGTGACCCTTCTGCTGACGACCGCGCTCGCCCTCGCCATCCGGCTGATGACTCTTCCGCTGCGGAAGGCCGAGCAGTGAAAAATCGTGCCTGACCAAGCAAAAAGACAAAAGCTTATTTGAGATTAATTTGTTCGAAATTCAATTTGTTACAATATCAATGTAATTTAACTGAATAGGCATATTCGATACTGAGGCTATACCCGCCAAGC
The DNA here is from genome assembly GCA_000517005.1 of Microvirga lupini. Classification (GTDB taxonomy): domain Bacteria; phylum Pseudomonadota; class Alphaproteobacteria; order Rhizobiales; family Beijerinckiaceae; genus Microvirga; species Microvirga lupini. The sequence continues at coordinate 123,466 of KI912020.1, read as the reverse complement.
CAGCGCCGATTATATCGTCTTAATGTTGCCCCATTAGCCTTCATTTTGCGTTCCATCTATAACAATCGAGGGAATGCATTGTGGATCAACGCAAGGTGACGCTCGCGCTCGCAAGCCTATTCATTTCTGATTCGGCAATTTTCTTGTCTCCTGCCGCTTATGCGGAACCTAACACGTCATCCGGCAAGGTGCTTCAGAGCGGCCGCGCCTCCTGGTATGGCCCGGGCTTTCACGGACGGCGGACGGCGAGCGGCGAAACCTTCAATACCAACGATCTGACCGCTGCCCACCGTACCCTGCCCTTCGGCACCAAGGTCCGCGTCGTGAACAAGAAGACCGGCAAGTCGGTGGTCGTGCGTATCAATGATCGTGGTCCATATGCCCATGGCCGTGTCATCGACCTGTCAAAGGCCTCGGCGCAGGCCATCGGGATCTCCGGCGTCGGCTCCGTCGACGTTGCCCAGCTTTAAAAAGCCGGCTCTCGAGCCGCTGCCCTTTTCATTACCAAATCATAGTGAAACTTAACCTTTGCGAACCGCCCTGGCCGGGGTCTCCTGCCAGGGCGGTTCATGGAACCGAGAAGCCTTTTACCCGCTTTCCCCCGGTCACCTTTTTCTCAGGAAGAGGCCACTGGAAACGCATGCAGATCGGCCGAGCGCTGACATCGACAACTGCCCTCCTGACGCTGCTGACGGCTGCAGCCCCCATAGCCGTGGCGCAGACGGGACGGGCTTGGGTCGACCCTCCCGCCGAAGGCGTAGCAGCGCCGTCGCAAGCCCCGACGCCCCAGAAGCAAGAGCCTGCCGGCCCTCCGCCACAGGCAGCGACACCGGCGCCCCCGCCGATGCAATCGGCGCAGCCCCAGGCGCCTGCCGCCAAGCCTGACGCGCCTCCGTCTCGCCAGGCCGAGCAACCGCCCGAAGCCGCCCCCTCCGCTCCGGCCGTCACGGCTCAGACGCCGAAGGATCCCGATGCCGAGAAGCGCAATGCCCGGGTGTCCGCGGCGGAGAATTTTGCCATCGACTACCTGGAATCCTGGTCGGCCTCGAACGACGTCGCCCTGGAAGCCACAGCCGCCTTCTATGCGCCGCGTATTCTCTTTCACGGCCGGGAGGTGAGCATGCAGCGGCTCTTCAACGAGAAGCGCCGTTTCGCGCGGCGCTGGCCCGAGCGCGACTATCGTCCGCGCCGGGATGCCATGGGAACCGTGTGCAACCCGGCAGGAGAGGTCTGCACGGTGCATGCGGTGTTCGACTTCACCGCCTCCCACCCCAAACGGCGGCGCGTCTCGCAGGGCACCGGCGCCCTGCAGCTCATCATTCACTTCATCGGCGACAAGCCGGTTATTGTCGCGGAACACAGCACGCTGCTCGGTCAGGAGCGCAAGCGAAATCTTGTCCAGGAGGGTGCCTCGCATGAGTGACGATTCCATCATCCACGATCCCAAGTCGGATCCGCGCCGCAACTGGGCTCAGATGCGGGACAGAATGCGCGAAACCATCCACGCGGAGCTCGACAAGATTCATCCCACCGACGATGCCCGCCGTGCTCTCGAGCTGATTATCGAATCCTCTGTGCGCCCGTCGGAGATGGACGGTGCGCTCAAGCTCACCATCATCGATCATCACGGCAAGCCGCGAACAATCGAGAGGAACGGGCAGAAAGCCGAGTTCACGCTCCACGATCTCCTGGACGAATTGCGCGTGAAATATCCGGTGCTGTTCAGGCCGGCGAAACCCGACGCACCGGCGCTTGCAGAGGCGGATGAAACGTCCCGGCCGCGCGGGAAGCCGAAGCGCGATTGGCTGAACCTCGATCCCGATGGAGTTCGACCTGCAGCCGAACCACCGCAAGCGCTGGAGGAACCCGCTGCCGTTCGTGATGAACAAGGAGCACGGCTGCCGAGGGCGGAATGGCCACGCAAGACTCTCGAGTCGCTCAAAGCTTCCGTCACGCCCGACGGCAGCTCCAAGGACTGGGCCGAGGATCATTCCATCTCGCTTGCGGAAGAGCATGAGCGGAACGTCTTCGGCGACATGCGCACGCGCTCCTGGGTGCGGCCGGCCTTCGCGCTCGGCGCGGTGGCCGTTCTCGCTCTCCTGAGCGTTGGCGCGTTCCTGTTCCAGAGCGACGACGCGGCAGCGCCTCAAGCCAGCGCCGCGGCACCGGTCGCGTCCGGGCCGATCCGGGAGCCGGAGCCCGTGGTGACGGGCTCGACAGGCGCCTCAGGAACGCTGCGTGGCGTGCCGGACGTAATCGATACGGCAACCCTATCCCTGAACGGCGAAGTGGTGCGCCTGTTCGGCGTCGAGTGGGCTCCCGGTGCCGGCAAGCCCGAAGACCTGACCCAATATCTCAACGGTCGCGAAGTGGCCTGCGATCCTGCGGGCGGAAACGACGTGTACCGGTGCCAGGTCGGCGGCCAGGATCTGTCCCGGGTCGTGCTGTTCAATGGCGGCGGGCGGCCGACGAACGATGCGACGCCGGAGCTCAAAGCCGCGGCCGACAAGGCCCGCGAGGCGAAGATCGGCGTCTGGGCCACGCAGCAGCCATGAGAAAGCGGCCCCTGCATCGACAGGGGCCGCTAGAGCATCGGACCCAAAAGTGGATTGCACTTTTGGGACCCATCCGATGCTTATTCGTTATGCTGGCGCATCGTCTGAAGCGGAACCGGAGGTCCGCACGATGCGCGAGCTGATCGTCATGGAATTTAAGCGCTTGCCCCTGCAGGAGCCGGAATCTCGATCTCGATCTCGAGGGTCGAGATGTCGGAATCGCGGTTCATCTTCACCTGAACGTTGTCCTGCTCGACCATGACGTGGCGGCGGACGACGGCCAGGATCTCTTCCCTGAGCTGCGCGACGAGATCGGGCTTGCCCCCGACGATGCCGCGTTCGTGCGCCAGCAGGATCTGCAGTCGCTCTCGCGCGACGGGCGCGGAGGTGCGCCGGTTGAAGAAACTCAAAAGGTTCATGCAGCTCTCCGTCCGAACAATTTGCCGAACAGCCCCTTCTTGTCGGTGGGGATGGTGAGTTCGACGGTTTCGCCCTTGAGCCGGCGCACGGCATCGAAATAGGCGCGGCCCGGTGCGCTGGCGGGATTGTTCAGCGTGACCGGCGAGCCGACATTCGAGGCGCGCAGAACCTCTTCGCTTTCGGGGATGATGCCGATCAGCGGAATGGAGAGGATCTCGAGCACGTCCTCGACTTTCAGCATCTCGCCGCGCTCGGCGCGGGCGGGATCGTAGCGGGTCAGCAGCAGGTGCTTCTCGATGCGCTCGCCCTTTTCCGCCCGTTCCGTCTTGGAATCGAGGAGGCCGATGATGCGGTCGGAGTCACGGACCGAGGAGACTTCCGGGTTCGTCACGACGACCGCGACATCCGCGTGCCGCATGGCCATCGTCGCGCCGCGCTCGATGCCCGCCGGGCTGTCGCAGATGATCCAGTCGAACTTTTCGCGAAGCTCATTCAGCACGCGAGCGACACCCTCTTCCGTGAGCGCATCCTTGTCGCGGGTCTGCGAGGCAGGGAGCAGCGAGAGGTTCTCCAGCCGCTTGTCGCGGATGAGAGCCTGGTTGAGCTTCGCATCGCCCTGCACCACGTTGATGAGATCGAACACCACGCGGCGCTCGGCGCCCATCACGAGATCCAGGTTGCGCAGGCCGACATCGAAGTCGATGACGACGACCTTCTCGCCGCCATGCGCCAGCGCCGCGCCCAGAGCTGCCGAAGACGTTGTCTTGCCAACGCCACCCTTGCCGGAAGTTACGACCAAGACTTTGGCCATTGTCGTCTCTCTTTCTCTCAGTCCAATGTTTTCAGGATGATCGAGTCGCCATCCAGGTTCACTTGCACGGGCTGACCGAGGAACTTGCCCCCGAGATCGTCAGCGGTCTTGTAGAGCCCATCGATCGCAATCAATTCGGCTTCGAACTTGCGGCAGAAGATGCGGGCCTTGCCGTTGCCCGTGCAGCCGGCAATGGCCCGGCCGCGCAGGGTGCCATAGACGTGAATCGAGCCGCCCGCGACGATCTCCGAGCCCGAGGCGACGGAGCCCAGAACCGTCACGTCGCCTTCAGGGTGGAGGATCGATTGTCCCGAACGCACCGAGCCTTCGATGAGGAGGGACTTTTCCGGCACGGGCGCATCGCCGAAGGGCGAACCCGCCGCGGCAACGGCCGCATTGGCCGCATCCGGCACGTCGATCTCGCCCGTCGGCTTGCCGCCGGTGATCGGCGGCGGCATGTCGACATCGACATTCTCGGGAGCCGCGCCCTCGAGGCCGATGATGCGGATGTTGCGCATCTTGAAGGCTGCGAGGAGAAATTTCAGCTCGGACTTGGAGGGCTTTAACGATGAAACGTCGGCAATGATGGGCCGCCCTGTAAAGAAGCCAGGCGAGCGTTCCGATACGGCATCGAGATCCTCGAGCCAGTCTCTCAGCGGCACTTCGGGCGCGAGGACCAGGGCCATGAAGGACCTGCCACGGAAGCGAAGAGATGGACGGTTGCGAACGGCAATGGTCACGGGAGTTCAGATTCCTTTAATTCCCCATGATTTCGACCGTTTATGGTTAACGGACCGTTAAAGGGATGCTCCGGGCGCTAACAATTTTCCCGCCGTGGGGAGGATGAATTCACAGAAATCCTGAAGCGCCAGTTCGGATAAACCCTGAGGCCAGGATAAGAAATTCCACTTTTTCAAGGAATATAAAGATAAAACATATCTCTTTCTGATTATAAGATAGCACTTATTGAGTATTACTCCGTCCTCAAAGCTCAATTGACCGAGCTTACCAGGGGCATACGATGATCCTTCTTTCGTTTTGTTTCATCGTTGCTTAGATCATTTTTCAATCGATAGAAACGAGGGCGAAACGAACGAATCGACAAACAGCCGCAGGGCTCCTCCTGGGAGGATGAAGAATGTCGGGTCGGGTCAATCCTTTCTCTGCCATACGCAGATCGTTCGGTCATTTCTCACGTCACGTTGCCGTTGTTGCCGCGGTCCTCGTTTCAGGCACGGTCTGCGCATCGGCCCAAACGGCGCCTGCCTTCAACCCGTCCCGCGCCAATGCAGGCACCTTGGGGGTCATCTCGGGCGGCGCGGACGGCACCTATATCCGCATCGCGGCCGATCTCGCCAATGTGCTCGACGGCGAGAACCTGCGCGTGCTGCCGATGATCGGCCGCGGCTCGCTGCAGAACCTGCGCGACATCATGTTCCTGCGCGGAGTCGATATCGGGATCGTGCAGATGGATGCGCGCGAGCAGCTGAAAACGGAAAACCTCCAGAACGATGCGGTGCGGCGCCTGCGCTTCATCACCCGCCTCTATAACGAGGAGGTCCATATCATCGCCAACCGGGAGATCACCGACATCCGGCAGCTCGAAGGCAAGAAGGTCAATATCGACAAGGCCGGAAGCGGCACCAATCTGACCTCCCGGCTGATCTTCGACAAGCTCGGGATCAAGCCTGAGATGACCACCTTCGACCAGGCCTCGTCCTACGCGAAACTCAAGTCGGGAGAGATCCAGGCGGCAGTCTATGTGGCCGGGCGCCCGGTTCGCGCCATCGCCGAGTTCCAGACCGACGGACAGTTCCATCTTCTCCCGATTCCATTCGAAGGAGAGATCGCGGAAAGCTATTTCCCCGCTCGCCTCGCGAATGCGGATTATCCGCAGTTGGTCGATAAGGATAAGCCCGTCGAAACCCTGGCGGTCGGCAGCCTGCTCGCCGTGTTCAACTGGCCCGAGAACTCCGATCGCTACAACCGCGTCAGGCGTTTCGTGGATGCGTTCTTCTCCCGGTTCGACGAATTTCTGCAGCCGGGCCGACATCCGAAATGGAAGGAGGTCAATCTCGCCGCCGACGTGCCCGGCTGGGAGCGCGTGAGGCCGGCGCAGGACTGGCTCGACCGCGCCATGGAAGCCAGCAAGCCTTCGCCCCAGGGCCGAAGCTTCGAGAGCTTCATGAAGAGCAAAGGCCTCGATGTTTCGGCTGAGCAGCGCGAGGTTCTGTTCCGGGAATTCCTCGCCTGGCAGAGCGACCGGCAAAGAGCCGCCCGACGGGTCACCCGGCAAGACTAGAGCGGAACCGGAGGTCCGCGCCATCGAAAACCGGATCCACTTTTCGCTGACACGGCCCTTTGGGTCACTGGCGTGGCCCGTCGGGTCCGCACGATGCGCTGAGCATCCAAGACAGGACCGAAGCCAAAGGCTCACGCGAAGCCTTTGGCGGCCACCGAAGGAGGTCCGACATGATTGGGCACAATGAGTTTGGATTGAAAACTTTGACCGCAGAATTGCTGACCACCACATTGATCGGCATCGCGCTTCTCGGACCCGCAGCCGCACAAGGCTTCCCAGGTGACAGCGTTCCCATCAACGAAGGCACCTCTGCCAAAGCGGCGGAGACGGACAACCTTCTCACTCTCCTTCCACTTCTCCTCACCTCGCCGGATCGGAGACGGCTTGCGGCGGACCTCGAAGCTTCCATCCGGAAGGGCGACCTGAAAATGGCGGAGAACAGTCTCAACGCGGCCATCGAGGTCGGCACTCTTGCGATCGTTCTCGTCGATCACCTGAGGGATCCGAACCTCGTCAGCACTCTGCAGGGCCTCGGCATCCGGGGCGATGTCCGTCCGACGTCAGAGCCCACTGTCGCCGACAAGGCGGCGGCCGAATCCTGCCCGGCCCCTCCCGCACCCGCCACCGCGGTCAATCTGGCCGACATGCAGCTGGCTCTTGAGCGGGAGCAATCCTATAGCAGCATGATCTCGCAAAACCTGGCGAGCCTCATGCAGGAACGCAATGCCCTCCAAGCGGACCTGAAGAGGGAGACGGAGTCTCAAGCGCTCACAGAATCCGAGATGCAGCAGGCCCTGCAGCGGGAGCAGGACCAAATCAAGGCCGTCAGGCAGGAACTGGAAAAGCTTCAGGAAGACTACCGTGCCCTGCAGGCCGCCAGGGATCAGGACAAGGCCTCCGCGGTGTCCAATGCGTCCGAACTGGATATGCGTCTGCGGCAGGAACGAGAGCGAGGTGACAATGCCGAGCGCCAGCTCGCCAGCGCCGAGAAGAAGCTGCGCGATCTCCAAGCCGCCAAGGACGAGAGGGTGGCATCCGAAATGGCCCGCGCCGCGGAGTTGGAGAAGGCCTTGGCACGGGCGCAGATGCGCAGCGACATGCTGATCCAGGAGCTTGTGGACACCACCGACGAATTGCGCGCGCTTCAGGAGCCCCATCGCCCGAGCCCCACGCCTGTGGTGTTCCGCCTTGCGGCCGCCGGAACGGAGCTCCCACTTGCGCCGCCGCAGCAGGAGGAGCTTCCTCAGGCATCATCCCCTTCGCCGGCAGCCGAGGCGAAGCCGTCACTGGCGGCTTCCGGAAAGGCGCTGCCGGATGTGACCTCCGCGCTGCCGAAGGAGGCAGCTCCCGTCGTGATCGCAGCCCTGCCTGACGGGATTCAGCCGTTGCCGCTCGGCACGACGAACATGGCGCCGACGAAGACTGAACCGTCGTCCGGAGCAGACCCTAAGGTGAGCGCACCCGAGGAGGCACCCAGGGTCGATGACCGGCTGACGAACCGGGCGGAAGAACTCTTCCGCAAAGGCGATGTCAGCGGAGCCCGTCTTCTCCTTGAGCGGGCCCTGAGCAGCGGCAATGCACGCGCGGCCTTCCTCTTGGCCGAGACCTTCGATCCGAACGTGCTGTCGAAGATGGGGGTCCTGGGGATCCGTGGCGATGCCGCCAAGGCTCGGGAATTCTATGCGCAGGCTCGCGCGATGGGGATCACCCAAGCCGGAGAACGAATGGAAGCGCTGAAGTGACCGCCTGAGGCTTCGTGCGGCGCTAAAGCTGTTTCCACTTGCGTGGAATCATCTCTGTTCTTTTCTGTGTCGCATTTTTTAACGGCGAACCGGATCCACTTCGCCGAAAAATGCTCTAGAACGGCACCCACTCACCGCCTTCGGTGAGGGAGTCGACGGCACGCTCGAGAGCGGTACCGGCATCGAGCAACTGCTGGGCCGTCTGCTGGATCTGCAGGGCCGGACCGGGAAGGCCGGCCACATGTTCGGTCAGTTCCCTCACCCGCTCGATCAGGTTGATCAGGTCGGCGGCGAGCGCAGCCCTCTCCTCTGCCTCGGCGGCAGGGGGGCGTCCTTGCTTCAGGCGCGGAGCGAGAGGGATCACGTTCGACATGCTCTGAAAATCTTCTTTTGTTCTGCCGAGGGCAATGGACCGCCCCAGCGCGATCCACAGCAAACCGCAGCCTTAACGCCTGCCAAGCTTCATGGCGCTCCGTTTTGCGGTTCGCAAAGGCGAGGACATTCAGAGTCAGGCCTGTTGACTCCATTATATTGGATAAATATTCTACCTTCATGGATAACATCTCGGCCATCAATCTTCATCTGGCAAGCCGGCTTCGCGACCTGAGAACAGAAAGCGGCCTGACGCTCGATGGCTTGGCTGAACGCACCGGCGTGAGCCGCTCCATGATCTCGCTGATCGAACGGGGCGAGAGCAGCCCGACGGCGGCCGTGCTCGACAAGCTGGCTGCGGGCCTCGGCGTGACCCTGGCGTCCCTCTTCGCCGAGAGGGACAGCAAAAGCGCGTCCCCGCTCGCGCGCCGCGCCGATCAGCGCGTCTGGCGCGATCCGGACAGCGGCTACATGCGTCGCAATCTCTCGGCTCCCGGATATTTCTCGCCCATCGAACTCGTCGAAGTGGTTCTCCCGCCCGGCGCGCGCGTGGCCTACGACACGGGCCACCGCGCCTCCGCGGTTCATCAGCAGATCTGGATCATCGAGGGCGAGATCGATCTGACCTTGGGAGAGGAAACCTTTCGCCTGAGTACGGGCGACTGCCTGTCCATGCGCCTCGACCAGCCGACCGTTTTTCGCAATCTTGCCGAACGACCCGCCCGCTACGTGGTGGCTCTTGCCACCGACGCACGGGCCGGGTCCGGCACCCAGCGCTGAGGACCCTATGACCGAATCGATCACCATCCGCCCCCTCTCTCCGCAGGAAGCCGGGGAGCAGGTCGGCGCCCTATCCGCCGTTCTGATCGATTGCGTCGAGGGCGGCGCTTCGGTCAGCTTCATGTCGCCCCTGACCCAGGAGAGAGCCGATGCCTTCTGGCAGAGCGTCTCCGAGAGTGTCGCGGCCGGCGAGCGCATCCTGCTCGTCGCCCAGGAGGACACGAGCGGACGGATCGTGGGTACCGTGCAGGTCGTGCTCAAGCAGCCGGAGAACCAGCCGCACCGGGCCGACATCGCCAAGATGCTCGTTCATCGCCGAGCCCGGAAATGCGGCATCGGTGCGGCCCTGATGCGGGCCGCCGAAGAGGCGGCCCGCATGGCCGGAAAGTCCGTGCTCGTGCTCGACACGGTCACGGGCGGCGATGCCGAGCGTCTCTACGAGCGCGTCGGCTGGACCAAGTCCGGCTTAATTCCCAACTATGCCCTGTGGCCGAAGGGCGGGTTCTGCGACACGACCGTGTTCTACAAGCTGATTTCCCCTGCCTGAGACAGCGAGCTGATTTCACGGAAAGGAAAACAGGCCTAGACAATGGCCCAATGGGCTTGAGTGCGCCCATTGTGCTATGGCCGGGCGTCTTCACCCCTCCTGTGTCGTATTCCCCGTTAGATAGAGAATCATGGACTTATCCACTGCGGCGCTTCTCGCCGCCTCGGGCCTCGCGGCCGGCCTCGTCAATGCGATTGCAGGCGGCGGCACCTTCTTTACCTTCTCCGCCCTCGTCGCCGCAGGTCTCCCGCCCGTCGTCGCCAATGCAACGAGCGCCGTGGCGGTGACGCCCGCCAATCTCTCGAGCGCCTGGGCGTACCGAAAAGAACTCGCCGCCAATGTCAGGCGCTTTGCGGCATTAGGGATCGTGAGCCTCATCGGCGGCGTGATCGGCGCCTACATTCTCACCGTCACCGACAACGACTCCTTCCGGCTGCTCGTGCCATGGCTCCTGCTGTTCGCGACCCTGCTCTTTGCCGCAAGTCCGAAGATCGTGGCGCTCGCCCGCGCCATCGGCAAACATGAAGGGCATCATCCATCGACGAGGGCATGGGCCGCTGGCCTCGCGTTCCAGACGGGCGTCGCAACCTATGGCGGCTTCTTCGGGGCGGGCATGGGCATCGTCATGCTGGCGGCGCTCGCGATCACCGAAGGCGACGACTTCCATCTGATCAATTCCGCCAAGCATCTGTGCTCGACGCTGATTCAGCTCGTTGCCGTCGTGTTGTTCATCGCCGCCGGTCTCGTGAGCTGGCCCGAAACCATCATCGTCGGCGCAGCCTCCGTGATCGGCGGCTATCTCGGGGTCGTCTTCGGCCGCCGGCTGCCGGCAAGCGTCATCCGCTGGCTGGTCATCGCCGTCGGCGCGGCGCTGACACTGTATTTCTTTATCCGCTGAATTCGATAACCATATTCGAAATAGCACGAGATCGGGCGGCTTTTTGGAAGCGGCTGCCCGATTCACGCCACAACCATGCTCCTTCCTGCGACAACTCGATTCTCAACGCTCGCGAAAAGGAAATGCTCGTGGCCGAATCCCAAAACCTATCAGGACTCGACGGAACGCAATCGGTAAGCGCCCTCGGCCTGCGATGGGCTGCCTTGCGCGGCATGCTGAACTCGCCGCTGATCATGGCCGACGAGCAGCGCGCGCTGCGCGACGAGCTCCTGCGCGAGCTTGCCGCCATCGAACAGGATTTCAGCGATCTGCCGTCGCGCACCACGATGGAGATTTCCGCCAAACTCGACATCGCCAAATCGGCCCTTCGGGAGCGCATTCAGAGTGGAGAAACCTGGCTGGTCGACCTGATCGAGAGCATCCAGTCCGATCTCCACACCGTCAATGCGAAGCCGAGTGCGGTGCCGCAGACCACCAATCGCTCGCCGGCCAATCTCAGCCGGCCGCAGCAACAACGTTCCGACGACACCAGCACCTCTTCGACATCTCCGAGTTCCACGACGTCCACAAATTCGGAAGCGGCCACGTCTTCGGCGGCCTGATCTTCAAGAGCACCGCGTTCGAACCCATCGAGCGCGGCGCCTGCACGTCTTGTTTTCGCTACACGAGTCCCGGATCGATCGTGCTCTTTCTCTCGAGCCATGCGGGAACGGGCAGGTTCTTCGAACGCAGGAAATCCGGGTTGAAGAGCTTGGACTGGTAGCGCGTGCCGTAATCGCACAGGACGGTGGCGATGGTGTGCCCCGGTCCGAGCTGCCGGGCGAGACGGACAGCGCCTGCAACATTGATGCCGGACGATCCGCCGAGGCACAGCCCCTCCTGCTCCAGGAGATCGAAGATGATCGGCACGGCCTCCTCATCCGGGATCTGGAACGCGACATCGATGGGCGCATCGACCAGATTGGCCGTGATGCGGCCCTGCCCGATACCTTCCGTGATGGACGAACCCGAAGCCTTCAGCTCGCCCGTCGTGTAGTAGCTGTAGAGAGCCGCGCCCAGAGGATCGGCAAGACCGATGGTGACCTTCGGATTGCGCTTTTTCAGCGCCATGCCGACACCGGCAAGCGTCCCGCCCGTGCCGACCGCGCAGATGAAGCCGTCGACCTCGCCCCCTGTCTGCTCCCAGATCTCCGGTCCCGTCGTTTCGATATGCGCCTGCCGGTTCGCCACGTTGTCGAACTGGTTGGCCCAGATCGCCCCGTTCGGCTCCGATGCCGCGAGGCGCTCCGCCAGCCGGCCTGAGACCTTCACGTAGTTGTTGGGATTGGCATAGGGCACGGCCGGGACTTCGATGAGCTCGGCGCCCGCGAGCCGCAGCATGTCCTTCTTCTCCTGGCTCTGCGTGTCCGGGATCACGATCACCGTCCGGAAGCCGAGAGCATTGGCGACCAGGGCCAACCCGATGCCGGTATTGCCGGCCGTCCCTTCGACGATCACGCCGCCCGGGCGCAGCGCCCCGCGCTTCACCGCATCCTGAATGATGAACAGGGCCGCCCGATCCTTCACCGACTGGCCGGGATTCATGAACTCGGCCTTGCCCAGAATGGTGCATCCGGTGAGTTCGGAGGCACGGCGGAGCTTGATCAGGGGCGTGTTGCCGATGGCGGCGGGAACGTCGGGCTGGATGGTCATGGCACCTAACTGAGGGCTGGGAGGAAGGTCGGCGGGTGGAGAACCGGGTGTAAGCCGTTCGGCATGAACGTTCACGACCGTTATTCACGTCAATATTATGTAATTAAAATTTAAAATACAATCCTTGACGTTCTTTATAACGAACCACATTGTTTGGTCTGCGAGGACTTAGAGCTCCTGGCAATTCACGATCCCGTTCACGAAAGCTCAGGAGCGACCATGTCCAGCTCTGTCGTGGCTTCGCCTCTTTCCGTCGGAAACCGTGCAAGCCTGACCATCAATGCCCCAGTCTCCCTGGTGGCCGCAGCCGGTATCATCGGCGGCGCGGCCCTGCTGGGTGCCGTCATCAACCCGCGTCAGGCCGCGCTTTATGTGCTCGGCGCGGCGCTAGGACTCGTGCTCTATCACGCGGCCTTCGGCTTCACCTCGGCCTGGCGCGTCTTCATCGCAGATCGCCGCGGCGAGGGCCTGCGAGCGCAGATGGTGATGCTGGCCATCGCCTCCATCCTGTTCTTCCCCGTCCTCGCCTCCGGTTCCCTCGTCAGTCAGCCCGTCGCCGGCAACGTGTCGCCTGCGGGCATCGGGGTCGTCTTCGGCGCCTTCATCTTCGGCATCGGCATGCAGATGGGCGGCGGCTGCGCCTCGGGGACGCTCTATACGGTCGGCGGCGGCTCCACGCGCATGCTGATCACGCTCGCCGCTTTCATTGCAGGCTCCGCCATCGGCGCGGCGCATCTGCATTGGTGGGTCGCGCTCCCGAGCCTGCCGGCGATCTCGATCATCAAGAGCTGGGGCCCCTGGACGGCTTTGGCCGTGCAGCTCGTGGTCTTCGCCCTCATCGCCGCCGTGACCGTCGTGTTCGAGAAGCGTCGCCACGGCCGTCTCATCACGGCCGATCCGTCACCGCGCGAGGGCCTGTCACGCTTCCTGCGCGGGCCATGGCCACTGGTGGCGGGCGCGGTCGCCCTGGCCCTGCTGAACTTCCTGACCCTCTATCTCGCCGGTCGTCCCTGGGGCGTGACCTCGGCCTTCGCCCTCTGGGGTTCGAAGATCGCAGCCGCCATCGGCTTCGATGTCGCGAGCTGGCCCTACTGGTCCACACCGGCCCGTCAGGCCGAGCTCAACGGCAGCATCTTCAACGACATCACGACAGTGATGGATTTCGGCATCATCCTCGGCGCGCTTCTGGCCGCGGCTCTTGCCGGCCGCTTCGCCCCCACCTGGAAGGTCCCGCTGCGCTCCGCCATCGCGGCCGTCGTCGGCGGCCTGCTTCTCGGCTACGGCGCGCGGCTGGCCTATGGCTGCAACATCGGCGCCTATTTCTCAGGCATCGCATCCGGCAGCCTGCACGGATGGGTCTGGCTCGTGGCGGCCTTTGCCGGCAACGTTGTTGGAACGCGCGTGCGTCCGCTCTTCGGTCTTGAAGTGGAACGCGTGAAGCTTACCGGCTGCTGATCAGGAGGGGGCTGAGATCTACTCAGCCCCCTTCATCAGGCATCGGCCTTTCTGGCAGCGATTGCGCGGGCAATCACGTCCTTCACCGTCTCATAGGGCTGCGCTCCTGAAACGAGATAGGCCTGCGCGCCGGCCGTGATGATCAGCGCCGGAACGCCGGAAATGCCGATCTGCCGCGCAAGCTGCTGGTCTTCGATCACACGCTGTTCGTAGCGGCCACTCGCAAGGGCCGCGCGCAAGTCATCGGGATCGAGCTCGACCGATTGTCCGACATCGAGCAGGACTTCCGTGTCCGCGAGATCGCGTCCATCCTCGAAGAAGGCCTTGAACAGGGCGTGGTTCATGGCGTCGAGCCGGCCCGCCTCCCGGGCGAATTCGGCCGCCTCATGGGCTTTGCGGCTGCGCGGTTGAACCGGCGGCAGTTTGAGTACCATGCCGCGCTCCTGCGCCATCGGATAGATGGACTGGTTCCAGACCCGATGCAGGTATTCCGCATCGGGGTCGAGCGTCGGTTCCGGCTCCGGCCGGAGCTCGAAGGCGCGCCAGTCGATCTCGACGTCGCTGCCGGGCTCATTCTGAACGCGCTCCAGAACGGGCCGTTCGAGATAGCAGAACGGACAGACATAATCGCTCCAGACCAGGATCCGGACGGGACTGTTCTGCGGCATGCACGCGCTCCTTCGACCGCCCCTGTCAACGCATCAGGGAGCGGCAGGTTTTCCTTCGTTCCGATCGGTCTGTTTGAGGGATTGGATCAGATTGCCCAGAGTTATGAAATCGCCCTTCCGGGTCGATGTGCGGCGCCAGGCCAGTCCGACCGTGCGCATGGGCGCGTCCTCGGGAAATTCGATGAGAGCGACCCGCTGCCGGTCGACCTCGGCCTGGGCACACAATTCGGGAAGCAGCGTGATGCCATGTCCGGCCGCCACCATCTGCATGATGGTGGTCAGCGACGCGGCTCCGAGCGCCTTCCGGGCCTGCATGTTGGCGATGTGGCAGAACTGCAGGGCCTGATCCCTGAGGCAATGTCCCTCCTCCAGGAGGAGCAGGCGCTCCTGCCCGATGCGGGTGCGCAGATCGCTGTTGGCCCAGCTCTGGGCCGCTTGGCTCTGAACGGCGATGAGGAAACGGTCATCGAACAGCGCCATGGTCTCCACCTGCGGCTGCTGGATCGGCAGCGCGAGGAGGGTGGCATCGAGATCGCCCCGAACCAGCTCCTCGACCAATGCCCCCGTTTGCGTTTCGCGGATCTGGAGGTCGAGGGCCGGATAATGCTTTGCCACCTCGGTTAGGATCGCCGGCAGCAGATAGGGCGCGATCGACGGGATGATCCCGAGGCGCAACGGCCCCGTGAGGACACCCTGATGCTGGCGGGCATAGTCGGAGAGTTCGCGCACCTGGTTCAGAATCGCCTCGGCCCTGGCCGCGATCTCCTGTCCCGCGACGGTCACGGCAATAGTGTTACCGCGACGCTCGACGAGCTCTACGCCGAGCTCTCGCTCCAGGTCCTTGATCTGCATGGAGAGGGCCGGTTGCGTGACGGCGCATTGATCGGCCGCCATGCCGAAATGCTTCGTTCGAGCAAGAGCTTCGAAGTAACGTAACTGCCGGAGGGTCACCATGCGATAAGAATATCTGATCGCACTTTGTAATCAATACAATTGGACCTTATCGAGCCTCATCGGCATCTTGCCCGGCACTCAATGGGGACGACCATGACAAAAACAACCACCATGACCACGACGGCCGGCGCGCCGATTGCCGACAACCAGAACAGCCTCTCCGCTGGTGCCCGCGGCCCGCTGCTGCTCCAGGACTACCAGCTGATCGAGAAGCTCGCGCACCAGAACCGCGAGCGCATTCCGGAGCGCGTGGTCCATGCCAAGGGCTCGGCCGCCTACGGCACCCTGACGATCACCAACGACATCACGAAATATTCCAAGGCGAAGGTCTTCTCGGAGATCGGCAAGCAGACCGAAGTCTTCCTGCGCTTCTCCACCGTCGCCGGCGAGCGCGGCGCGGCCGATGCGGAGCGCGACGTGCGCGGCTTTGCACTGAAGTTTTACACGGAAGAAGGCAACTGGGACATCGTCGGCAACAACACGCCGGTGTTCTTCGTGCGCGATCCGGTGAAGTTCCCCGACTTCATCCGCACGCAGAAGCGCCATCCTGCGACGAATCTTCGTTCGGCGACCGCCATGTGGGATTTCTGGTCGCTCAGCCCCGAGAGCCTGCACCAGGTGACGATCCTGTTCTCGGATCGCGGCCTGCCGCAGGGCTACCGCTTCATGCACGGCTTCGGCTCGCACACCTACTCGTTCATCAACGAGGCGAATGAGCGCTTCTGGGTGAAGTTCCACTTCAAGTCCATGCAGGGTATCAAGACCTGGACGAACCGCGAGGCCGAGGCCGTGATCGCCAAGGACCGCGAGAGCGCCCAGCGCGATCTCTACGAGGCCATCGAAGGCGGCGACTTCCCGCGCTGGAAGTTCTGTGTCCAGATCATGCCGGAGACGGACGCGGAGAAGACCTCCTACAACCCGTTCGACGTCACCAAGGTATGGCCGCACGCCGAGTATCCGCTGATCGAGGTCGGTATCCTCGAGCTCAACCGGAATGCCCAGCATTACTTCGCCGAGGTCGAGCAATCCTCGTTCTCGCCGTCGAACATCGTGCCCGGCATCGGCTTCTCGCCCGACAAGATGCTGCAGGGCCGCATCTTCGCCTATGCGGATGCGCACCGCTACCGCGTCGGCACCCATTACGAGGCGCTGCCGGTGAACCGTCCGCGCTGCCCGGTTCATCACTATCATTCCGACGGCTCGATGCTGTTCGACATCCCGAACCGCGGCAATGCGTATTATGAGCCGAACTCCTTCAACGGTCCGGTGCAGACGCAGCGTGCCGCCGAGCCGCCGCTCAAGATCTCCGGCGATGCCGACCGGTATGATCACCGCGCCGGCAACGACGACTACAAGCAGCCCGGCGACCTGTTCCGCCTGATGACGCCGGATGAGCAGAACCGGCTCATGGATAATATCGCGGAAGCGATGCAGGGCGTGCCGCAGGAGATCGTGAAGCGCCAGATCGTGCACTTCTACCTCGCCGACAAGGCCTATGGCCTCGGCGTGGCGGATCGCATGGGCCTCAAGGGTGCCGTGCTGATCCAGGCTGCGGAATAAAGAAAACGCCGTAGGGGCAAAATGGAGCGGCTCGGGAGCGATCCCGGGCCGTTTTCTATTCCATGATAGCACAACATAGCCTCATCCTGAGGAGGTGCGGAGCACCGTCTCGAAGGACGAGGCGTCTCCAGTGTTCTCTGGATCCTCCTTCGAGACGCAGCCTTACGGCTGCTCCTCAGGATGAGGGCTGAGTATGTTCAACATTAAAAAAGCCCCTCGCCCTGCAGGAACGGATTGGTCTGCCGCTCCTGGCCGATGGTGCTCATGGGGCCGTGGCCGCAGATGAAGGCGACATCGTCGCCGAGCGGCAGGAGCTTCTCCTTGATCGAGCGGATCAGCGCCTTGCCGTCGCCGCCGGGAAGATCCACGCGTCCGACGGAGCCCTGAAACAGAACGTCGCCGACGAGGGCGAAGCGCTGCGTCG
Organism: Microvirga lupini; assembly: GCA_000517005.1. Classification (GTDB taxonomy): domain Bacteria; phylum Pseudomonadota; class Alphaproteobacteria; order Rhizobiales; family Beijerinckiaceae; genus Microvirga; species Microvirga lupini. Next base: position 106,286 of record KI912020.1, on the reverse strand, counting down.
GCGACACGAGCACGACGCTGCCCGGCGAGTGGCCGGGGCAATGCAGCACGTCGAGGGTGTGATCACCGACAGTGACCGTATCGCCCTCGTTCAGCCAGCGATCCGGCGTGACCGCGCGGGCTGGAAAGCCATAGGCCTGCCCCTGCTCCGCAAGCCGCTCCAGAAGGAAGCGATCCGCCTCGTGCGGGCCTTCGATCGGAACGCCGAGTTCCTCGCGCAATTCGGCGGCTCCGCCGGCGTGATCGATATGGCCATGCGAGAGGATGATCTTTTCAACGCTTACCCCGGCTTGCGCGATGGCCTGGCGAATGCGGTCGAGATCGCCGCCGGGATCGACCACGGCGGCCTTCTTCGTCTTTTCGCACCAGAGCAACGTGCAGTTCTGCTGGAAAGGCGTCACGGGAATGATGGTAGCGCGGACATCGGGCACAAGTCGTTCCTTCACATGTTTGGAGCAGACATATGCCTTGAGACCGTGTCTGGGAAGCCTTGGTCGGGGAGCCGCTTCTATTGACCTTCCATCACGCGGCTTCACATAGTCCGGACACCGAATCACAACGAGGACACGAGCAT
>KI912020.1:104264-105613 GCA_000517005.1 Microvirga lupini | reverse complement strand
CTGTAAGAAGCACCGCTTCAAACCTTGCCGAACAGCTCCGGATGCCGGAGCTGCAGTGCCTGGATCAGGGCCAGGGTCTTCATGTCGGCGATGGCGCCCCTGTCCAGAAGGCCGACAAGCTCGTCGAGGCTGATTTCCAGCACCTCGATCTCCTCGTGCTCCTCGGCCAGCCCGCCACCCTCGCCGATCCGGTCGGCGGCCGTATAGGGGGCCAGGAACAGGTGCAGGCGCTCCGTCGTCATGCCGGGCGCCGACTAGGCCGTTCCCACCGGCTCCAGCTTGGCAATGCGAAGTCCCGCCTCCTCCATGGTCTCGCGCCTGGCGCAGGCCTCGGGCTCATCGCCATCGAGCAGGCCCGCCACAACCTCCAGAAAGTCCGGATGGCCCTCCACATGCATGACGGGCGCGCGGAACTGCCGGATCAGGATGACCTTACGCCTCTCGGGATCGTAAGGAAGCACGGCGGCGGCATCGGTGCTGTTGAGGACCTCCCGCGCCATGGTCCGGCCATCCGGCATCTCGACCGTGATCTTGAGAAGCTTGCGCCAGCCCTCATAGAGGGTTTCGACCCGTTGGACCCGATAGCCTGCCACGTCCCGCTCTCTCCTGTTCGATGATGCCGAAGCTTAAGACAACCCGCGAAACGCTCAAGTTATCCCTCAAGCCCTGTTGAAGCAGAGTGCCGGGTTCGTGCGTTAAGGGCAGGCAATGGTGAAGGAGAGTCGCGTGCTCGAAGGTCTGGTTGCCGCCATCAAGAGAAGGCAGGCCATTCTGTTTGCCGGGGCCGGGGTCTCCATGACGGTCAGCCTGCCCTCCTGGAGCACCCTGGTCGAACACATTGCGCATGAGCTGGAGATCGACCTGTCCGACTTCAGAGGAACGGACCTCAACCATCTGACGCTCGCGGAATATTACCGCCTCAAGCAGGGTAGCATCGGACCCCTGCGCAGTTGGATGGACCGGAACTGGAGCATTCCGGAAGAGACCCTGAAGAAGTCCCGTGTGCACAAGCTCATCTGCAAGCTCGACTTCCCGATCATCTACACGACGAATTTCGACCGCAACCTGGAGACCTCGTTCGACCTGCAGGGCAAGGAATATGTGAAAGTCGTCAATGCCAAGGACATCGCCCGCATCCGACCGGGGGTTTCGCAGATCGTGAAATATCACGGCGATTTCGACGACGACGGATCCATCGTCATTGCGGAAACCGATTATCTCGAACGCCTGTCCTTCGAATCGCCCCTCGACATCAAGTTCCGCTCCGATGCGCTCGGCAAGACCATCCTGTTCATCGGCTACAGCATGACGGACTGAGGTGGCTCGGTTTGTCTGAACAGCGTTTTCGG
>KI912020.1:93035-104164 GCA_000517005.1 Microvirga lupini | reverse complement strand
GACCTCAACATCCGCTTCCTGCTGCACCGGCTCTGGAAGACCTGGGCCGGCTCGGGCTACGAGCGGGACCGGCCGCAATCCTATGTGTTCATGCTGCGCCCGAACCCGGTGGAGCAGGCGGTTCTGGAACAATGGGGCCTGCAGGTCCTGATGGAGAAGGATTGCCCGCCGGAACAGGCCCTCGAACGGTTTCTCACCAAGCTGAGCGAGGCGGTTGAGAAAAAAGAGGAGTGCCCGTGATTTTGCATCGGCACCGCCTTGTGCCAATGTGGCCGCCTTTCTCATATCCAAGATGATTTCATGGCCGCCGCACCCAAACGCCGTCTTTCCCTTCGCGATGTGCTGACCGACGGGCGCATTGCGCTCATGCTGCCCTTGGGGTTTTCCTCGGGTCTTCCCTTCCTGCTCGTCTTCAGCACGCTTTCGGCTTGGCTGCGCGAAGCCGGGATCTCCCGCACCGAGATCGGAATGCTGAGCTGGGTGGCCTTGGCTTATTCTTTCAAGTTTCTGTGGGCTCCCATTGTCGACCGTTACGATGTGCCCGTGCTTGCAAGCCTTCTGGGACGTCGGCGTGGATGGATGGCCTTGTCGCAGATCGTCACTGCGCTTGGTCTCCTCGGCATTGCCCTCAGCAACCCACAGACGAGCCTGCCTCTCACCATCGCCTCAGCACTTCTCGTCGCCTTTGCCTCGGCAACGCAAGATGTCGTGGTCGATGGCTGGCGCATCGACGTGGCCTCGACCGAGCGCCAGGGCATGATGGCTGCCTCCTACCAGCTTGGCTATCGGCTGGCGCTCATCTGCGCGGGTGCGGGGGCGCTCTATATTGCGGAGTTCGTGAACTGGCGCAGCGCCTACTCCGCCATGGCAGCGCTGATGACCGTGGGCCTCGTCGGGACGCTGCTTGCTCCACGGGCCGACGAAGGCTCTGTTAGACAGCGACTTCCTTTCAGCGCCGCGATCACGGAGCCTTTGGCCGATCTCTTCCGCCGCAAAGGCCTGATCCTGATCCCGATCCTGGCGCTCATCGCCTGCTTTCGTCTGCCGGATTTCGTCGCCGGCGTCATGGCAAACCCGCTCTATATCGATCTTGGTTTCTCAAAGACAGACATTGCCAATGTGTCGAAGCTCTACGGAGTCTGGATCGGCATCATCGGCGCCTTTGCCGGAGGCTTGGCGCTCACACGTCTTGGCCTCTGGTGGACGCTGCTCGTAGGAGCCATCATTGCAGCCTCATCGAACCTGATGTTTGCCTGGCTGGCCTCGGAGGGAGCGCGGCTGGACCTGCTGACTTTGACCATCAGCTTCGACAATTTCGCTGCAGGCTTCGCAGGTTCTGCCCTGATCGCCTACATGTCCGGCCTCACCTCACCGGGTTTTGCAGCGACGCAATACGCACTTTTGAGCTCGCTCTACGCCCTGCCCGGCAAGCTCATCGGCGGCACTTCCGGCGCGGTGGTGGATGCCTACGGCTATCCCCTCCTCTTCACCGCCACTGCCAGCATCGGCATCCCGCTGGTCATCCTGTGCCTCATCGTGCGGCGGGATACGATGAGAACAGTTGCGGAGAAGGAAGAAGCTGCCGATATCCCAGCCGCGCCGGTCGGCGCTGGCTCAAGGGCTTGAGGCTTCCTTCATCCCGGAGCTGCGCTCTAGAACCCAGGATCGTCAAGACCAGTCCAGCACTGTCATCCCGGGGCCGCGTAGCGGAGCCCGGGATCCATATCCATGACTTTCAACCAGTTTGGCATCGTCGGTGGTTATGGATCCCCGCCTGCGCGGGGATGACAGTGGTGGTTCAAGCGCCACATCCTGCACACGATCCCGGATCGGCCTTCGTCGTCCTGGACGACGCAGAATGGGTTTGCGATTAAACCCAGCCACCATCCACGAGATAGGTCTGCGCGGACATGGCGCTGGAATCGTCGGAACCGAGGAAAAGCGCGAATTTGGCGATGTCCTGCGGCACGAGCTTGCGCTTCACGCACTGACGCTTGAGCAGCTCCTTCTCGCCTTCCGGCGTGAGCCAGAGGTCGATCTGGCGCTGGGTCATGATCCAGCCCGGCACGAGGCAGTTGACGCGGATGTTCTTCGGCCCGAGTTCACGGGCGAGAGCGCGGGTGAGGCCCACCGCGGCGGATTTCGCCGCCTTGTAGGCCGCAAAGGAATCGTCGCTCACCATGTAGCTCGTCGAGCCCATGTTGATGATCGAGCCGCCGCCGGCCTTCTCCATGTCGGGCAGCACGGCCTGGGCCGCGAAGAACTGATGATCGAGATTGGTGGCGAAACGCTCCCGCCAATATTCCGGCGTCACCTGATCGATGGTGTGACGGTCGTCGCGCGCAGCATTGTTGACGAGGATCGTGATGGGCCCGAGCGCATCGCTCGCGCGCCGGATCGCCGCCTGGAAAGCGGGAATGTCGCGCACGTCGCTGTGCTCGAAATGCACGCGTTCGCCCAGTTCCTTCGCCAGAGCCTGTCCGGCCTCGGCATTGTAGTCGAGGACGGCGACCTTGCTGCCCTGCGCGTGGAACGAACGTGCGATGCTCTCGCCGATGCCGCTGGCGCCGCCGGTGATGAGAACGGTCTTGTCCTTCAGGGAGCCGTAAATCGTCTGGGTCATCAATCTTCACCTTATGAACGTGCTGTCATCCCGGTGCTGCATAGCAGAACCCGGGATCGTTTGACGAGAATGGCACGGTATTCTGCAGCCGATCCCGGATCTTCGCTACGCTTCGTGCGGGATGACGCCAAAGAAATCAGCTCGCGCCCGGTCCCGGGGTGGCGCCGGGCGGGCATTTGCCGAGGATGATCATGCCGAGCACCTCGTCCTGCGTGACGTCCTGCACATTGGCCGAGCCGACGAGCTTGCCGTTCTTCATCACGCTCACCCGGTCGGCGAGACCGAACACGTCGTGGATGTCGTGGCTGATAAGGAAGATGCCGATGCCTTCCTTCTTCAGCTGCAGCACGAGATCGGCGACCTGCTGCGTCTCGGCCGGGCCGAGCGCCGCTGTGGGTTCGTCCATGATCAGCACGCGGGCATTGAAGTAGATCGCACGTGCGATCGCCACCGATTGCCGCTGGCCGCCGGAAAGCGCCTTCACCGGCTCCTTGAAGCGGCGGAAATGCGGGTTGAGGCGCGCCATGACCTTGCGGGTCTCGGCCTCCATCGTGGCATCGTCGAGGGTGCCGTAAGGCGTGAGAACCTCTCTTCCTAAGAAGATGTTGCCCGCGGCATCGATGTTGTCGGCAAGAGCCAGCGTCTGATAGATCGTCTCGATGCCATAGCGCTTGGCATCGCGTGGCGTCGCGATGTCGGCATGTTCGCCGTTCACGTAGATCTCGCCCGCATCCGGCTTGTAGGCGCCGGAAAGGATCTTGATCAGCGTCGACTTGCCGGCACCGTTATGGCCGAGCAGGCCCACCACTTCGCCCGGGCGCAGATCGATAGACACGCCGTCCACGGCCTTGATGCCGCCGAAAGCGATGGAGATGTTGCGCATCTCGACGAGAGGCGTCGTTCCATTCGTGTGCATGATGCGCTTGTCCTTACTTGATGCGACGGCGATAGAGGCTGTCGACCCAGACCGCCAGCACGAGAACCGCGCCGACGACGATGTTCTGCAGCGGCGTGTCGACGCCAAGCAGCACCATGCCCGATTGCAGCGACTGCATGACGAGGGCGCCGAGCATCGCGCCTGCAATCGTGCCGATGCCGCCGGCAAGTGACGTGCCGCCGATCACCGCGGAAGCGATCACGTAAAGCTCGTCGAGGGTGCCGGCCGCATTCGTCGCCGCATTCAGGCGCGCGGTCGAAATGCAGGCGGAGATGCCGCAGAGCAGGCCCATGAGGCCGAATACCTTCATCAGCGTCCAGCGCGTATTGATGCCGGACAGTTCTGCCGCCTCCGGATTGCCGCCGATGGCGAAAACGTAACGACCGAAGCGCCGGCGCGTGGCGATGAAGGTCATGATCAGCCCGACCACGACGGCGATCAGCACCGGCAGCGCGACGCCGTGCGGAATGAACAGGCCTCCTTCGGGCCAGGCGATGCCGTTCGCCTCCGCCCAGCGGCGCGCCGTGCCGGCGGGCAGCGGATAGGCATTGGCGATGGCGGCCGCTCCGAGCACCGCGATGCATGCGACACCGGCGATCACCGCATCCGCCCAGCCAGGACGCACCGGGAATCCGAAACGCAGACGACGGCGGCGGGCAAGTCCCAAAGCCACGATGATACCGCCGCAGGCAACGGCGGCGATGATCCAGGTGGCGGTGGCGCCGAGCGCGCCTTCCACACCGCCGCCGAAAGCCTTGAAGCGGGTATCCATGGGCGCGACGGTCTGGCCCGTCGTGACCCACCAGGCCGCACCGCGCCACACCAGCAGGCCGCCGAGCGTGACGATGAAGGAGGGAATGCCGAGATAGGCGATGAGCCAGCCCTGAAACAGGCCGATCGATCCGCCGATCACGAGGGCGATCAGCACGGCGAGCGGTGCCGTCAGCCAATGCTCGAGGCCGAGATAGGCGGGCAGCCACTGCACCTGCGCGACGCCGATGATCATGCCGACGACGCCGAGGATCGCACCCACCGACAAGTCGATGTTGCGCGTGACGATGACCAGCACCATGCCGGTCGCCATGATGGCCACGGAAGCCGTCTGGACCGACAGATTCCAGAGGTTGCGGGGGGTCAGGAAGACGCCGCCGGAGAGAATGTCGAAGCCGATCCAGATGACGGCGAGCGCCGCCAGCATGCCGAGCATGCGAACATCGATCTCGAGCTTCGACAGGAGCGAGCCGGAAGCTGCGCTCGGCGGCGGGGCAGTCGTGGCAACGGGTGCGGTCATGACGTCACGCAAAGAATCAATGAAGTGTCATCCCCGGCAAGCGAAGCGAGGAAAGGGGATCCATAGGCCATTGCGCATGGATCCCCTTCCCCTCCAGCGGCTTTGCCGCCTCCGGCCGGGGATGACACGGAGGCGGTCAATTCATGGTGCCGTTCTTAGTTGCAGGCCTTCACGGTGCCCGCCTTCACGCCCTGGCAGACCACTTCCTTGGAAGCCCAGCCGGCCTTGATGACCACGTCGAGATTATCCTTCGTGATCGCAACGGGGGTGAGGAAGAGAGCCGTCATGTTCTGCTTCTTCGGACCGAGATTCCAGGACTTTGCGCCCTGGATCTCGGTGAGCTTCTTGCCGCCTGCGAGTTGGATGGCGATCTCCGCGGCGTTGCGGCCGAGTTCGCGGGCATCCTTGAACACCGTGACGGTCTGCGTGCCGAGCGCCACGCGGTTCAGCGCCGCCTTATCGGCGTCCTGACCGGAGACCGGGACCGAACCGGCGAGGCCCTGCGCCGCGAGAGCCGCAATGGCGCCGCCGGCGGTGCCGTCATTGGCGGCGATCACCGCATCGATCTTGTTGTTGTTCTTGGTCAGGAACTGCTCCATGTTCCGCTGCGCATTGGCGGGGAGCCAGCCATCGGTGTAGGCCTCGCCCACGTTCTTGATCTTGCCGGCATCGATGGCTGGCTTGAGAACTTCCATCGAGCCCTGGAACAGGAAGTTGGCGTTCGGGTCGGAGCCCGAGCCCTTGATGAAGGCGTAGTTGCCCTCGGGCTTCACCTTGAGCACCTCGCGGGCCTGGAGACGGCCGACCTCGACATTGTCGAAGGTGAGATAGAAGGCCTGCGGGATTTCGATGAGGCGGTCATAGCCGACGACGGCAATGCCTTCGGCGATGGCCTTCTCGACGGCCGGGCGAACCGCGTCCGCATCCTGCGCCAGCACGATCAGCGCCTTGGCGCCGCGGGAGATGAGGCTCTCGATATCGGTGAGCTGCTTGGCGGGCGAGGATTGCGCATCCGCCGAGACATAGGTGCCGCCGGCCTTCTCGACTGCGGCCTTGATGGCAGCTTCGTCGGTCTTCCAGCGCTCCTCCTGGAAGTTCGACCAGCTGACGCCGACGACCGGGCCCTTCTGGGCGAAGGCGGCGGTGGCGGACAGGGCCAGAGCGGCAAGACTGATCAGTACGTGCTTCTTCGATAGCATCGGCTTCCTCCTGGACCTTGCGTTCCCTTGCAAGTCCCTTGCTCATGGCAGGCTGTCGGTCCGAGGCGGATCGACGGCATGGCTCGCTCTGCCATGCTTTATATTTCGAGCGCGGAAATAATTGCCCCACCTATTGCGACCTTCAAGCACCTATCCGCTTATATTTTCGTCTCATATCCATATATCTTGGAATTGTTTTATTCATAGATCGAACAAATGACCGTGTTGACCATACTTCCCCTCTCTCCTCGTGAAACGGCCCGGCGGCGCCTGCTCGATGCCCTGCGCCGGGAAGGCCCGATGGCGCGGGTGGAGATCGGTCAGCATCTCGGCATGAGCCCGACCAGCGTCTCCGAGCTGACGGCGAGCCTCCTGGACGAAGGCATTCTGATCGCGGAGGACACGGCCGACCCGGCCTCCGGCCTGATCCGCGGAAGGCCCAAGACGCGCCTTTTCTTTGCGGAAACCCTCGGCTCGGTGATCGGCGTCTGGACCGGCTTCAACCGCATCGAGCTGCGGCTCGTGGACAGCGCCGGACGCAACCGCGCCAGCCGCCATGTCGAGCGCCGCTTACGCAATCTCGGCGCCGAGGAGCTGATGGACGTGCTGGCAAGCACGATCACCGCTTTCGCCGAGGAGACCGGCGCCCACAACGTCAAGGCGGTGGGCCTCGCCTGCCAGGGCTATGTGGACACCCGGGACGGCATCGTCGCCTGGAGTCCGGTGCTCGGCACCCGCGATCTCCCGCTGGCCTCGGGCCTCAATCAGCGGCTCGGCAAGCCCGTTCTCATCGAGAACGACGCCAGCGCCATGGCCTTCGCCATCACGCAGCGAAATTCGGAGCTGCGATCCGGGCGCACCGCCTGCCTGATGGTCGGCGACGGCGTGGGTCTCGGTTTTCTCATCCAGGGCGAGCTCTATCGCGGCGCCCGTTTCGGCGGCAGCGAGTTCGGCCATGTGCGCCTGCGCCGGAGTGGGCCGCAATGCCGCTGCGGCGGACGCGGCTGCATCGAGGCCTATCTCGCCGATTACGCCCTGCACCGGGACGCCCAGCTCATCGATCACCGCCCGGCCCCGACCCTGCTGCTGCCGAGCGAGGACGCCATGGGATCGATCGTCGAGCAGGCCCGGGCGGGCGATCCCGCCCTCCTCAATCTCTTCCAGGCGGCCGGCGAAGTCTTAGGCGATGCGGTCGGCATCCTGATCCAGACGCTGGAACCTGATCACATCGTCATCTGCGGCCCCGGCACAAGGGCCATGGACCTGTTGCGCCCCTCCTTCGAGGCGGCGCTCGAATCGCAGACCATTCCCGAATTGCGGGCGCTCGCCGCCGTCCATGTGGTGGAATCCTCCATGGACCTGCTGACAGAGGGCGTCGTCATGCAGGCCTTGCGCGAACTCGATCTGGACCTCGCCCGTCTCAAGGCTGCATAAACCTGCCGCAGGCGTAGCCAGATGCCTCGGAAAACACTATCTCTTGCGGGTCGATTTCTCACCAACAGAGACCCATGGCTTCCTCCCGTCCCGTCCAAGCCGGCGACCACGTCTTCCTCGTCGACGGCTCCTCCTTCATCTTCCGGGCCTACTTCCAGTCCATGAACCAGGACCAGAAGTACAATGCCCGCTCCTCGGATGGGATGCCGACAGGGGCCGTGCGGCTCTTCGTGTCCAAGCTCCTGCAGTTCATGCGCGACGGCGCAGCGGGCCTGAAGCCGACGCATCTGGCCATCGTGCTCGACAAGTCCGAGGGCTCTTTCCGCAAGGAGCTCTACGAGGATTACAAGGGCCACCGTCCGGATGCGCCGGAGGACCTGAAGGTCCAGATGCCGATCATGCGCGAGGCGATCCGCGCCTTCGGGCTCGAACCCGTGGAGCTGGAGCGCTACGAGGCGGACGACCTGATCGCCACCTATACCCAGCAGGCGAAGGCCCGCGGGGCGGATGTGCTCATCATCTCCTCCGACAAGGACCTGATGCAGCTCGTAGGGCCGAAGGTGTGCTTCTACGATTTCGAATCGGGCTCCAAGGGCAAGCCGGGCTACCGGCCCGAGCGCAACCTGGATGAGGCCGCCGTCACCGAGAAATGGGAGGGCATTCCGCCGGAAAAGATCGGCGACGTGCTGGCCCTCATGGGCGACACCTCGGACAACGTACCGGGCGTGCCCGGCATCGGTCTGAAGACGGCCGCGCAGCTGATCAAGGAATATGGCGATCTCGAAACGCTCCTGGAGCGCGCTCCCGAGATCAAGCAGCCCAAGCGCCGCGAGACGCTGATCAACAATGCGGAATCGGCGCGGCTCTCCAAGAAGCTCGTGACGCTCGATTGCGAGGCGCCGGTGCCGGTGCCCCTCGACGATCTGCGTCTGCCCGAGCCCGATTCGAAGACGCTGATCGCTTTCCTCAAGGCCATGGAGTTCAACACGCTGACCCGGCGGGTGGCGGAGCTCTACGAGGCAGACCCCGCCGCCATCGAGCCCGACCAGCGCCTGATGCCCGGCGGCGAGGCGATCCGCTGGGAGCGCAACGGCGCGGGAACCGGCGTGACGGCTCCCACCGACGATGCGGTGCCCTTCTTCGGAAAGGTCGACACGGTAGCGGGCGAGGTCGATCCCTTCGCCGGTCTCGACCTGCCGGAGACCGCGACATTGCGCAAACCCGTCGAAGGCCTCGGCACGCCGTCGCAGCTTGCGGGAAGGCGCGCGACGGAAGCGTCGTCCGCGCCCTTCGACGTCACTGCCTACGAGACCGTCACGAGCCTGGAACGGCTGAAGGAATGGGTCGCGCAAGGACGCGAGCAGGGCTTTGTCGCCGTTGACACGGAGACGAGCGATCTCGATGCCAACCGGGCCGACCTCGTCGGCTTCTCGCTGGCGCTGGAGGCGGGAAAGGCCTGTTACGTGCCGCTGCAGCACCGCGATGAATCCGATCTCTTCGGCGGCGGTCTCGTCAAAGGCCAGATCCCTGTCGGCGAGGCGCTCGATGCCATCCGTCCGCTCCTTGAAGACGCGTCCGTCCTCAAGATCGGACAGAACCTGAAATACGATTGGATCGTGTTCAAGCGCCACGGGATCGAGGTGCGGCCTTACGACGACACGATGCTGATCTCCTACGTGCTCGATGCCGGCAAGGGCTCGCACGGCATGGACGAGCTCTCGCGCCGCCATCTCGGCCACTCGCCCATCAGCTTCTCCGACGTCGCCGGCACGGGCCGGAACAAGGTGACCTTCGACAAGGTCGAGATCGGCAAGGCCACGGCCTATGCGGCGGAGGATGCGGACGTCACCTTACGCCTGTGGCAGCTCCTGAAGCCGAGGCTCGTCGCCGAGCGGCGTGCCACCGTGTACGAGACGCTGGAACGCCCCATGGTGGACACGCTCGCCCGCATGGAAATGCGCGGCATCATGGTCGACCGGCAGATCCTCAGCCGCCTCTCGGGTGAATTCGCTCAGACATTGGCGCGGCTCGAGGACGAGATCCATGAGATGGCGGGCGAAAAGTTCGCCCTGGGCTCGCCGAAGCAGATCGGCGACATTCTCTTCGGCAAGATGGGCCTGCCCGGCGCGAAGAAGACGCCCTCCGGCCAGTGGGCGACCCCTGCGACTCTCCTCGACGAGCTGGCGCAGGCCGGTCACGAGCTGCCCGCGAAGATCCTCGAATGGCGCCAGCTCTCCAAGCTGAAATCCACCTACACGGATACGCTGCAGGAGCACTTGCATCCCGAGACCAAGCGGGTGCACACCTCGTTCTCGCTCGCAGCCACCACGACGGGGCGTCTCTCCTCGTCCGATCCGAACCTGCAGAACATCCCGATCCGCACGGAGGCGGGCAGAAAAATCCGCAAGGCCTTCGTGGCGCCGGAAGGCCACAAGATCATCTCGGCCGATTACAGCCAGATCGAGCTGCGGCTGCTTGCGCACATTGCCGATATTCCGCAATTGCAGGAAGCCTTCGCGGAAGGGATCGACATTCACGCGGCGACGGCCTCAGCCATGTTCGGCGTGCCGCTCGATCAGATGACCGGCGATCTGCGCCGCCAAGCCAAGACCATCAACTTCGGCATCATCTACGGCATCTCGGCCTTCGGCCTCGCCACGCGCCTCGGCATCGGCAATGCGGAGGCCTCGGCCTTCATCAAGCAGTATTTCGAGCGCTTCCCCGGCATCCGCACCTATATCGACGAGATCAAGAAATTCTGCCGCGACAAGGGTTATGTGACGACCCTGTTCGGCCGCGTCTGCCATTACCCGCAGATCAAGTCGAGCAATCCGTCCGAGCGCGCCGGCGTGGAGCGCCAGGCGATCAACGCGCCGATCCAGGGCAGCGCCGCCGACATCATCCGCCGCGCCATGGTCCGCATGGACGATGCCTTGAAAGCCGAGCGCCTCTCCGCCCGCATGCTGCTGCAGGTGCACGACGAGCTGGTGTTCGAGGTGCCCGACGACGAGGTCGACGCCACCCTGCCGGTGATCTCCCGCGTGATGACGGAAGCCCCCTTCCCGGCGATCAGCCTGAAGGTGCCGCTGGCCGTGGAAGCCCGCGCAGCGCAGAACTGGGACGAGGCGCATTAGAGATTTTTTCGGAGAAGCGGATCCGGTTCGCCGTCAAACCATGCGGTCCGCGTCTCGTGCAGAGATCCACCTGCCCTTCGTCGATATGAAAGCCAGGGCTAGTGCCGGACTTTTTGGCCTGTCCGGATGCCCGGAGCGCCTCCTCAGCTCCAATTCGCTCCACGTCATCACCGGCCGTATACAGGTGCTCCTCATCCTCTTTCGCTCAGCCCTAATCCTGAGGAGCAAACGAAGTCTGCGTCTCGAAGGACGAGGGCGGCTCCAGTGCATATTGGATCCTCCTTCGAGACGGTCGCTGCGCGACCTCCTCAGGATGAGGTCGGTGTTTCCTGACCGGGGACCGGAACGAGGCCGGGGAGGCTGTGACGGGAAGAAGGATGTCAAAGAGCCAGCACCTTGGGGCCCGCAGCTTGCGCTGCGAGCCTGTGGGTGATCGAGGGTGGCGCGATGGGCAGCCCGGCTCGACGTTTATGATGGAAAGGCGAGAGCCGAACTGCTCGTCGCGCCCGGC
>KI912020.1:92256-92935 GCA_000517005.1 Microvirga lupini | reverse complement strand
CCGCGCCTCATAGGATTGGGATGGCCGGGACGAGCCCGGCCATGACGGGAGAATATGAAAGGGACAGTGTCATTCCCGGCCGGAGCGCAGCGGAGGGGAAGGGAATCCATAACGCAGCGCCCGTGAGTAGATCCCTTCCCGGCCTGCGGCCGCCGGGAATGACACGGCGCGTCGCTTGTCCCCTCTCCCGGGCGGGAGAGGGGCAGGGGTGAAGGCGTGCGCTCTCAGGGTCTGGCTCAACCTCGGACCTTGTCCTGTGAGTTGGCTCATAAAGTACCGGCGGCTCGCCTCCCTACCCATCTCAAGCCGGCCTGAGACGGGCATCCGCTTGTGCTAGCGGGAACACCCGGCTTGTGGTTGGGAGAGGTCGAGCGCAGCAGGGATGAGGGGATACGCCCTCTCCGGATGAACCTGTAACCCCTCACCCGCGCCTCCGGCGCGAGCTCTCCCTCAAGGAGAGGTATGCCGGCGCCTCGCTGGTTTCAGGCCGCACCCGGGCTTTCCACCCCGCCGCTCCCCGCAAGGGGAGGGAAACAGGCGCAGCACTTTATGAGTCGGACTTTCAGGAGCCGGGCGCCGGAATTGACCCCAAACTCGATCCACTTCTCGCATCCGATGCCTAAGTGTGAGTTCTGATCAGGTTGTTCCGGCGAGGGCCTGAGCCGGTGTTCGGCGGCCG
>KI912020.1:82848-92156 GCA_000517005.1 Microvirga lupini | reverse complement strand
TCACAGCTAGCTGAGTTCTCACCTATGCGGAATCAAGGCTGCCGACCGCGCAGGCGCCTGCCAGGATCGTCCTTCCGGTGGGAAGCGGCGCATCCCGCCGGATCATGTGTTCCAGCACACAGCCAAGCTTCGCTATTCCGCATATTGCAACATTGTCGCAGACACGGGACTATTTCGATGCCATGGCAAAGACTTATATGGAACCGGGCGCCCAGAAATGACCTTAGGGAAATCTTCCCTTACGGCCGCACCTCTCTAAACGGAGAGTTGTTCACCTAGGCCCTCACCCGTATAGCCTTAAATCCAAGCTGCTTTGATGATTTCGCGCAATCGAATTCTTCGATCGCCGCAATCGTTACGGCAATCGTCTGCGCAATACAGAGATCACCTTTCACCCACCAAGCAAATCCGGCGACCATGGCCGCCGAAAACTTCCACGCGCCTGCGCCTGTGAGCATCGCTCGACGGTTCAGCCGCCCGACACACTCCCTTCGCTTTCAGGAGAATAGAAGATGGCCGTAGAGAATCCGAGGATCTGGGGAACCACAAGCGTTGTCACCGCAACGGGCGTCGATCTCGACGCCATCACCATGCTGCCCAATGGCGGCTACGTGGTGGCTTTCCGGCAGAACAGCAAGGTCGGATTCCAGATCTACAACGGCAATGGGGACAAGGTCGGCGGCATGCAGTTCGTCGCGGCACCGACAACCAATGCCAGCGGCACCCCGCTGGCCCAGTGGGAGCCCAGCCTGACCACAAATGCCGACGGCACTTTCGTCATCGGCTGGACCGAGCCGTTGGGCACCTCCGGCGGCGGGCGCATTCTGCGCCACCAGCAATTCGATGCCAACGGCAATACCGTTGTCGTTAACAACACTCCCGTCATCAAGACCGTGAGTTCAACTGTCCTCTTCGATGGTGCAGGCATCACCGATGACGGTGCAGGCGGCTGGATCACCGCTTACATCCAAGCTGACCATCATCCCTACATTCACGATGTAAGCACTAATACCAAGGGTGAGATCAAAACCGCAGACGGTGGTTCACTCGCAGCAGCCGGAAGGATGGACATCGCCCGCATTGGAGCCGTCGATTATATCGTTTCTTACTCAACCAATAATGGCCTTACATTCGGTCTGTTTAAGGGAGGATCGATCTCCGCCACGCACACCATCAACAGCGTCGAAGAATCCCGTGTCGTTGCGTTGAAGAACCCCGACGGAAGCCCGAACGGCAAATTCGCCGTCAACTACCGGACCAGCACTGACACCATCGTCAAGATCTATCACGTCGGCACCAACGGCGTGTTCGTTGAAGATTCCTCCGTTACAATTATGAGCGGGGCGCTGGATACCACCGGGTACAAAACGGACATCGTTGCCCTCCGTGATGGCGGCTTTGCTGTCGCTTATAAGGGGGCAGGCCTCTCTGATGTCTGGGTGAAGGTCTTCGATGCTGACGGGAATTCCAAACCAGCACTACAGATCCCCCTTCCCGACTATCAGATTTCGCCCTCGATCTCGGAGCTTCGTGACGGACGTCTCGCCGTCTCCTGGCATAGCTGTACAGGAACTGGCATCATTGAAACGGCGATCATCGATGCCCGTGCGGCGAAGGTGGTGGGGCTTGTGGGCACGGGTGGGAACGACATCTATGCCCCGTCCAAGCATGAAGCCGACGATTTCGACGGCGACGCGGGAGTCGACACGCTGACCTTCAAGGAAAGCACGGCCGGTGTCGCAGTCAATCTCTCCACTCAGAGCGGTTCGGCAGGCGATGCAAACAATGATATCTACAAGAACTTCGAGAACATCATCGGCTCGCGGTTCAACGACACCCTGACCGGCAGTGCCGTGGCCAACAAGCTCGAAGGCGGGGCGGGAGACGATACCCTCAACGGTTTCGTAGGAACCGGGACGGACACCCTGATCGGCGGTGCCGGCAACGATACCTATGTCGTGTCCGCCAGCAACACTGTGATCGACGAATCCGGCGGCGGATATGACCAGGTCTATTCGTCCTTCACCTATACCCTCTCGGCCGGGATCGAGAACCTGTTCGCGACCGGCTCCGATGCCATCAACCTCACCGGAAATGAGAGCAGCAACATCATCTCCGGCAACGAGGCCGGGAACCGGCTGACCGGCAATGGTGGCAGCGACACCCTGTACGGCAATGGCGGCAACGACGTCCTCGACGGCGGTATCGGCGACGATTACCTGCTGGGTGGCGGCGGTGACGACACCCTTGATGGCGGAGCCGGCAATGACGCCCTGGACGGCGGCGACGGCAACGACAAGATCTACGGCCAGGACGGCATCGATAACCTGCAGGGCGGCGTCGGAAACGATACCCTCGACGGCGGGACCGGCAATGACGTTCTCACCGGCGGCGACGGGTTCGACAGTCTTCTTGGAGGCGCGGGCGACGATAACCTAAACGGCAACGGCGGCGCCGACACGATGGACGGCGGCGCTGGCAACGACTCTTATGTCATCGACGATGCCGGCGATGTGGTGAACGACACGGGCGGCGGTCTCGACACCGTGATCGTGACTGTCTCCTACGACCTCAACAGGCTCACTGGCATTGAGAACATCACCGGCGTCGGCACTTCTGCCTTCACGTTCACCGGAACGGCCGACAGCAACATCATGAACGGCAGTGACGGCATCAACATCCTCGACGGCGCAGCTGGCGACGACACCCTGCGCGGCAACGGCGGCAATGACACCCTCAAAGGCGGCGTCGGCAACGACTGGCTGGACGGTGGCGCTGGCAACGACACGATCTACGGCCAGGACGGCAACAATGTGCTCTCCGGAGGAGCGGACAAAGACTTCTTCGTGTTCGACAAGCGGCCGAACAAGAGCACGAACGTGGACAAGATCCTGGACTACAACGTCCGCGACGACTCGATCTATCTCGAGAACACGTATTTCAAGGTCGGCTCCGGCTCGTTCTCGAAGCCGAAGCAGATGGCGAGCAAGTACTTCTACAAGGGCGCCAAGGCGCACGACCGGGACGACCGGATCATCTACGACCAGAAGAAGGGCGTGCTCTACTACGACAAGGACGGCACCGGCTCCTCTGCTGCGGTGAAGATCGCCACGCTCTCGAAGAACCTGAAGATGACCTACAAGGACTTCTTCGTGATCTAAACCGGACTTCGGCCTATCCCTCAGGCCGGACCCAACTTGCAAGGGCGCCCTGTTCCGCAGGGCGCCCTTTTTCTTTTGGACAGCATCCGATAGTCCCTGCCTTGATTAAGATGAACAGCCCCGATCAACTTTATCCTGCCATGACAGACATCCTCATTCGTCACGCGACCGCCGAAGACGCCGATACGCTCTTTACCCTCATGGCCGGATTGATCGAGGATCACCTGCCCGGACAGGCACCCTGGACCTCGCCGCACCAGATCCGACAGGACGGTTTCGGGCCGGATCCGTTATTTGAAGCCCTGATTGCCGAGCGGCACGGTCAACCTGTCGGCTTCGTTTCCTTCTTCCGTGGCTATGCCGGCTGGGGCGGGAAGCCCATGGGGATCGTTCATGCTCTTTATGTGGTGCCTGATCATCGGCGCTCCGGAGCGGCACGGGCGCTCATGTCCGGCGTGGCAAAAATTGTCCTGGAACGCGGTTGGGCCCGCATCGAGCTCTTCGTCGAAGAAGGACGACCGGCCATTCGGTTCTACGAATCCCTCGGGATGCGTGACCTCTTTCACCGTCATCTCCGCCTGGATGGGGAAGATCTCATATCGTTGGCCCACGGCAGGCATGAGGGCGATTGAACACTCTCCAAGACGACTCTGGCGGAACGTCCATCGAGGCCCATGTGTTCTCCGGAGAGAAGCGACCGGAGCATGCCTCGTGTCCTACGAACTCTACTACTGGCCGACCATCCAGGGGCGCGGCGAATTCGTGCGGCTGGCGCTCGAAGAAGCCGGCGCCGATTATATCGATGTGGCCCGGGAATCGGAGGGGCTCGCCGTGATGATACGGATGATGGATCACGTGGAGCGCCCGCCCTTCGCGCCGCCGTTTCTCAAGGACGGCGAGACGATCATCGGCCAGACGGCCGCCATCCTGCTCTATCTTGGTGCGCGGCATGACCTTGCACCCAAGGATCCGGCAGGCGGGCTCTGGACGCACCAGATCCAGCTCACCATCGCGGACATCGTCGCCGAGGCGCACGACACGCACCATCCGGTGGCGATCAGCCTCTACTACGAGGACCAGAAGGCCGAGGCGCTCCGGCGGGCGAAGGAGTTTCGCGATAACCGGATCCCGAAATTCCTGGACTGGTTCGAAACGATCCTCGCCCGCAATCCCACCGGCGATGGGCATCTCGTCGGACGCACGCTCACCTATGTCGATCTCTCCCTGTTCCAACTCGTCGAGGGGCTGACCTATGCCTTCCCCAAGGCCACGAAGCGCGCCTTGAAGGACACGCCGCGCGTCGCTTCCCTGCACGCGGCCGTGGCGAAACGGCCGCGCATAAAAACCTATCTCGCCAGCCCCCGGCGCATCTCCTTCAACGAGGAGGGCATCTTCCGCCGCTACCCCGAACTGGACCGGTAAGAGCTTTTTAAGGATCGGTAGGACTGGATGGCGTCATGCCTCAATTCTTCCACGCTGCCTGTGGATTCTAAGGGGGATCAGGAGCAGACCATGAATGAGGATACCGAGGGCGTTGCGATCCGTCTCTGGCGTGACCGCGCGCAATTGCGCGAGCAGGAGCGGAACGAGGTTCAGACCCGCCTTCGGATCGCCGAAGAGAAGATCGCGATCCTCATGGCCGAGAACGACCGGCTCGCCGCGGAGAATGCGCGCTTGCGAGCCCTTGCCAGCCCGGATGCCGGATCCGCCCGGACCGAGACCGAACTGCAGATGGAAGCCCTCAAGGGCGCCTTGATGTCCCTGATCTCCCGGCCAGCCGACAGCCTGAATTGATGAGGACGAGCCTGCGCGCCGTTACGCCGCCACGCGTCCCATGGCCTCGTTCAGGCACTCGACCGAAACGCTGCCTGCCTTGGCGACGAGGCTGCAGCCCTTCGGCACTTCGCGCCAGCCTCGGGTCTTGTCGTCGATGGGCTCGGAGACCACGAGCAGATTGCCCTTGTCCTCGCGGAAATAGAGGGTCGGCGGCTTGGCATCGCAAGCCCAGCGATAGGCCCACAGGCTCTCGCCATCGGTGAAGGCGGCGGTGAAGCGCAGGGCCTCCTCGATGCCGGCCTCATCCATCAGGCCGCGCACCTGCTTGAGGGTCCGCGCCATGGCGATGACGGGCTCGTCCGGCAATCCATTGGCGAGGGCGAGGAGGAAGATCGCCTCCGAATCCGTGGTGCCGAGGCGGCGGTCATAGAGCTCGTCCGGGATCAGGGCCTCCAGCCGGCGCTTGATGCGCCCATAGCCGCCGATCTGGCCGTTATGCATGAAGAGATAGCGGCCATGGGCGAAGGGATGGCAATTGGCCCGGGTGGTCGAGGTGCCGGTGGAGGCGCGCACATGGGCGAAGAAGAGCTTTGATCGCACCTGCTCGCACAGGCTTCTCAGGTTTTCGTCGGACCAGGCGGGGCGGACCTCCCGGTAGGTGCCCGGTTCGCTGCGCTCCCAGTACCAGCCGATCCCGAAACCGTCCCCGTTCGTCCCGGTCTTGGCCTCGACCGCGTGCAGCGACTGGTGGACCAGCGAATGGGCCGGGGCGCAGACGAGTTCGTCTAGGAAGATCGGCTCCCCCTTGTAGGCGAGAAAGCGGCACATCGGTCTACGGCAACCCCTTAGGCCATCGAACCTCGTAGTGATGTTGTACTATCTTTGACTTATGGTGAATAGCCGGTTAACGGCGTCGTGCATCGGACCCAAAAGTGGACTTGCACTTTTGGGATCTGTTCCGATGCTCCTTCTCTCGGAGGCCGCATCGTTTTGCGCTTCCCGTTGCGACCCCTCGCCTCTTCCCATAAAAGCGTCGGCAATCATCCAAGAACGAGTCGGCCGCGCCGGCATGGGGACTACATATGCTTCGCCTCTCGAGCTTGGCACCGGCTGCCGCGCTGACCTTTCTGCCTCAGGCGGCCTTCGCAGCGGAGTTCGACGGGGCGAGCCTCGGCTTCGCCTGGGCCCTGCCCTTCGTGGGCATTCTCCTGTCCATTGCGCTGTTTCCGCTGCTGGCATCTCATTTCTGGGAGCATCACCAGGGCAAGATCGCAGCGGCCTGGGGCCTTTTGGTGCTGATCCCCATGGCACTGGCCTTCGGTCCGACGGCCGCGATCCACGCCCTCGCCCATACGGCGCTGCTCGAATACATTCCCTTCATCCTGCTGCTGCTGGCGCTGTTCACGGTGGCGGGCGGCATTCTCGTGCGCGGCAACATCCATGGCGCCCCCGGCACCAACACGATGCTGCTCGGCCTCGGCACCGTGCTCGCGAGCTTCATCGGCACGACGGGCGCCTCCATGGTGATGATCCGGCCGATCATGCGCGCCAATGACGACCGACGGCACAACGTCCATGTGATCGTGTTCTTCATCTTCCTGGTGTCGAATATCGGCGGTTCGCTCACACCGCTCGGCGATCCGCCGCTCTTCCTGGGCTTCCTGCGCGGCGTCGACTTCTTCTGGACCACCACGCATCTGCTGCCGGAGACTCTCTTCGCCAGCGGCGTCCTGCTCGCCCTCTTCTTCGTCATTGATCTCGCGATCTACAAGAAGGAAGGCCGCGTCCGTCCCGATCCGACGCCGGACAATCCGGTCCGCGTCACGGGCGGCCTCAACTTCCTGCTGATCTTCATCATCATCGCCGCCATCCTCATGAGCGCCACCACCGATCTCGGCCGCGTGACCCTGCTCGGCGTGGAGATCGAGCTGGCCAATGCCTTGCGCGATCTCATCATGATCGTGGTCACCATCATTTCCCTGAAGACGACGCCGAAGGCCAACCGGATCGAGAACGGCTTCTCCTGGGGGCCGATCAAGGAAGTGGCGAAGCTCTTCGCCGGAATCTTCATCGCGATCATTCCGGTTCTCGCCATGCTGAAGGCCGGCGCGAACGGCGCCTTCGCGCCGCTCGTCGCGCTCGTGACCAATCCGGACGGCAGCGCCAACAATGCCGCCTATTTCTGGCTCTCGGGGGGGCTGTCCTCGTTCCTCGACAACGCGCCGACCTATCTCGTGTTCTTCGAACTCGCCGGCGGCGATCCGCAGCAGCTCATGACGACGGGTGCACTGACGCTCACCGCGATCTCGGCCGGCGCCGTTTTCATGGGCGCCAACTCCTATATCGGCAACGCACCCAACTTCATGGTCTATGCGATTGCCCGCGAAGGCGGCGTGAGGATGCCGAGCTTCTTCGGCTATCTGCTCTGGTCGGGCGCCATCCTGATCCCGACCTTCCTGCTGCTCACGCTGCTGTTCTTCAGGGCTTAGCCGCACCCGTCATCCCGGACGCCGCAGGCGATCCGGGATCGCTCTCAGGATAAGGCACTATTCTCGTCCCACGATCCCGGGTTCTGCTGCGCAGCCCCGGGATGACGGTCAATGATGTTAAGCGCTCAACCTCTCCGCCACGTCCTCGGCAATCGAGAGGCACGAGGTCAGGCCGGGGCTCTCGATGCCGAAGAGATGCACGAGTCCTGACAGCCCATGCTCTGCAGGGCCATCGATCATGAAATCGGCGGCCTTCTCGCCGGCCCCCGTGAGCTTGGGGCGGATGCCGGAATAATCAGGAACGAGGGCACCGTCGGGAAGCCCCGGCCAGTAGCGGCGGATGGAGGCATAGAAGCTCTCCGCCCGGCGCGGATCGACCTCGTATTCCTCCCGCTCAATCCATTCCACATCGGGCCCGAAGCGCATGCGGCCGGCAAGATCGAGCGTCACATGGGTGCCCAAGCCCCCATCGACGGGCGCGGGGTAGATCAGGCGCGAGAAGGCGGGCTTGCCGAGACAGCCGAAATAATTGCCCTTGGCGAGCACCAGTGGCGGCACGCGTTCGACGGGATAGCCTTCCGTCGCGCGGGCGAGCGCCTGGGCGCCAAGGCCTGCCGCATTGACCACTGCGTCGACCGTCAATTCAGTCGGCTCCGATCCGCCGACATGCACGTCCCACCCGGTTCCAGTCCGGACGATCCGCTCCACCGGCGCATGGAAGGCGACGGCGCCGCCGGCATTCTCCAGATCGCCCTGGAGCGCCAGCATGAGGGCGTGACTGTCGATGATTCCCGTCTCCTGCGACAGCACGGCGCCGGTGCAGGCGAGATTCGGCTCGAGCCGACGCGCCTCTTCGCCCGTCAGAAAGGAGAGGCCCTCGACGCCGTTTGCAAGACCCTGTTCGTAAATGCCCTCGATCTTGGCCTGCTCGAGATTGTTGGTGGCGACGATGAGCTTGCCGCACTTGGCGTGAGGCACGCCATGGCTCTCACAGAAGGCGTAGAGCATCCGCCGCCCGTTGACGCAGTGGCGCGCGCGCAGGGAGCCGGAGGGATAATACATCCCGGCATGAATCACCTCGCTGTTGCGCGAGGAGACCCCGTTGCCGATGCCGCCCGTCGCCTCGGCCACGATCACGCTATGACCGCGGAGACCGAGCGCGCGCGCGATGGCGAGCCCGACGACCCCTGCGCCAATCACCAGGACGTCTATGACCGCCCTCTATGAGTTAGCAATCTCTTCATCGAAAATCTCTGATGTCTACTTCCTCTTAGTCGCCAAGAGAGAGCTGTGTCGCGGAGCAGCGAGAGAGGCCGGGGATGGGCACCACCGGCCTCTCCACTTGATTCAGGAGCATGCGACGTTCCTACCAAGCCAAGAAACTGTAGCTGGTCGGAGAACGCTTTGCTGCAGGGCAATGGCCGTACTCCGAGTGGATCATTCAGTCGCAAGGTTCTTCGATGTTGCACGATTCTGGTTCAGCAGGTATCAATCTTCTTGAGGCTTCTGGAGGAACTGGAACCGGTGGTCATTACAGACGGTCTCTGCGGCCTCATTCATCTTGTGGTCGGAGGCAACCGAACACACGCCATTGGGTATATCGATGTCCTCCCCGACGCCACAACTGCTCCAAGGTGCTGCCGGAGCTTGAAAGCGAGACTGATGGCCCGACCATACAGGCCTTGACACTAGGTATGGTAGGCTAGGCGGCGAGAGCATGAGGTTTTGTAGGGCAATTCTGCAGCCTTGGCTTCTGCCCTCACTAATGGACTGGTAGCCGTATCGCGTTGGCCCACTCCGCGACCGTTTCATCAGTGACTGCCCCAAGGATCCTTATGCTCCTCTACCTCGGCCGTACGGCCATCCTCCATCACATCGACGA
>KI912020.1:82386-82748 GCA_000517005.1 Microvirga lupini | reverse complement strand
AGGCGCTTGCCGGTCTGCTCGTCGAACAGATGCACGAGCTTCGGATCGGGCGTGACGCGGATCTGCTGACCCGGCTGAGCGTTGACGCGCTCGCGGAACACGCCGACCACATCGGTACCGCCGAACTTGGCGAAGACCTGCGTCTCCGATCCCGTGGGCTCGACGACCGCCACTTCCGCCGGCAAACCGTTGGACTCGTCGAGGATGAAATGCTCCGGCCGGATGCCGTAGATGATCGGCTTGCCGTCCGAGGCCGCGGGTGCATGGGCCACCGGCAGGGTGATGCCGCTCTCGGCGACGAAGCGGCCGCCCTGCAGGTGGCCTTTGAGGAAGTTCATGGCCGGGGAGCCGATGAAGCCGGC
>KI912020.1:81668-82286 GCA_000517005.1 Microvirga lupini | reverse complement strand
AACGAAGAGGTTGGCCGGGCGGTCGTAGAGTTCGAGCGGCGCGCCGATCTGCTCGACCACGCCATCATGCATCACCACGATCTTGTCGGCCATGGTCATGGCCTCGATCTGGTCGTGGGTGACATAGATCGTGGTGGTCTTCAGGCGCTGGTGCAGGGCCTTGATCTCGGTCCGCATGGCGACGCGCAGCTTGGCGTCGAGGTTGGAGAGCGGCTCGTCGAAGAGGAAGACCTGCGGATCGCGCACGATGGCGCGGCCCATGGCGACGCGCTGGCGCTGGCCGCCGGAGAGCTGGCGCGGGTAGCGGTCGAGGAGCTTGCCCAGGCCGAGGATCTCGGCGGCGCGGTCGACCCTGGCCTTGATCTCCGTCTTGGGCGCCCGCTTCAGCTTGAGCGAGAAGGCCATGTTGTCGGCGACCGTCATATGCGGGTAGAGCGCATAGTTCTGGAACACCATGGCGATGTCGCGCTCCTTCGGCGGAACGTCGTTGACCACCTTCGGGCCGATCCGCAGCTCGCCGCCGGAAATGTTCTCCAGCCCCGCGATCATGCGAAGCAAGGTGGATTTGCCGCATCCCGACGGCCCGACGAGGATGACGAATTCCCCGTCCTGGATGTC
>KI912020.1:52954-81568 GCA_000517005.1 Microvirga lupini | reverse complement strand
CTTTGTGCGTTCTCGGCACTCTAAGGGTGCCCTGCCAGAACCTTGATACAGCTACGCTATCGTATGTGTTTCTATGGCTTGATCAAGTTAAGCACATATCATGTTGCACGACAAATCTTGACATGCAAGCCGGAGTGCCGTTGCATCGTGAAGATTGCGGTTCCTGAAGCTCAGCCATAATGAGCATTGTCGTCCGTTTGCAGATCCGTCTGCCCCCACACACAGGAACCGGGTTTGCATCGTCAAGCTCCAAACAGCCTGCACGGCTCGGAGTGAAGGGAGAAAGGCGCTCATGATCAAGAATGTTGCGGTCGTCGGCTGCGGAATCGGCCGCACCCACATCGTTTCCTATGTGGCCCATCCGGACAAGTTCCGCGTGGTCGCCATCTGCGACCTCAATGACGAACGTCTGGCGAGCATCGGCGACGAATTCGGCATCGAGCGCCGGACCAAGGACTTCGCCGAGATACTCCGCATGGACGACGTGGACATCGTCGATGTCTGCACTCCTCCGGCGGTCCATCTCGAACAGATCCTGGCGGCCCTCGCGGCCGGAAAGAACGTGGTCTGCGAGAAGCCCCTCGTGGGCTCCGTGGCGGATGTGGACAAGGTGATCCAGGCCGAGAAGCAATCCAAGGGCCGGGTGCTGCCGATCTTCCAGTACCGCTACGGCAACGGCATCATGAAGGCCAAGCACATCATCGACCAGGGCATCGCCGGAAAACCCTATCTCGCCTCCGTCGAGGTGTTCTGGAAGCGGACCGCGAAGTACTACGACAATCCCTGGCGCGGACGGTGGGAAACCGAACTCGGCGGCGTCCTTGTCACCCATGCGATTCACCTGCACGACCTTCTCACCTTCATCATGGGCCCGGTGAAATCCGTGTTTGCGCGCGCCGCCACCCGGGTGAATAACATCGAGGTGGAGGATTGCGTCGTCGGCAGCCTGGAGATGCAGAACGGAGCCCTGGCCTCCACGGCCGCGACCCTGGGCTCGCAGGACGAGATCAGCCGCCTGCGCTTCTCCTTCGAGAACGTGACCTTCGAAAGCTGCCAGAAGCCCTATGCACCCGGCGACGATCCCTGGAAGATCATTCCCGCCTCCCCGGAGGTGCAGACCCAGATCGATCAGGCCTTCGAGGGGTGGAATTTCGTTCCGACGCGCTTCGAGGGATTGTTCGCCCCCTATCACGAGGCGCTCGTCTCCGGGGGAGAACTTCCCATCACCCTGACTGATGCGCGCCGCTCGCTGGAACTGCTGACGGCGTTCTATCAGTCCATTGAGACCGAGCGCCCGCAACCCGTTCAGGTCGGCCCCGATCATCCACGCTATGCGAACTGGAGCCTCGCGAACAAGGGCGCCGACATCCTGCGCTACGCCGCTCGGGCATAATCCCCAGCCATGGAAAACCCGGGACGGGGCGTCCCGGGTTTTCTTTGTTCCGTCAATCGCGTCAGTCGATAATGCTGGGCAACAATCTCAATCCAGCCATTCCTTTCGGCCTGAGAATTCATCCGGCACGAAATTTCCGCCCTGGTAGTTACGGGCGAGGTCCGTCTTGAGCTCGATATCCCCGACTTCCGCCGCATAAACCTCTGCATCGTCCTGCGGCTCGTAGCCGAGACGGTAGGCTGCGGAATTGTCCCACCAGGAGCGGGTGTTCTTGGAGACGCCGTAGACGATCTCGTGCACGTAATCGGCTTTCAGGCCCACCTGGACCAGGCGCACGAAATCGCCATGGGACAGCCAGGTGGACAGGGCGCGCTTGTTGTCCGGCTTGGGCAAGCACGAGCCGATCCTGATGCAGAAGCTGCGGATTCCATGCTTGTAGGCATACAACGCCGCCACATCCTCACCGATGGCCTTCGTCAGCCCGTATCGCGAATCGGGACGGGCCGGGCTTTCGCCCGACAGGGTCCTGTCGTTCGGATGCATGCCGGTGGCATGGTTGCTGCTCGCGAAGATCACACGGTCGACTCCGGCACGCCTTGCGCCCTCATACAGGTTGATGGTGCCGATGATGTTGGACCGAAGCAGTTCGGGCCATCCGGTTTCGTAGGGAATGCCGCCGAGGTGGATGATGGCATCCATCCCCTTGCACAAGGCCTCGACGGCGGCAGCATCGGCAAGATCGCAGGTGACGATCTCCTCGCCTTCCCCGGCCTCCCCGAGAGAGACGATGTCGGACAGGCGCAACAATTGGAATTGTCCGGCGAAGGAGCGGCGCAGAACGCCTCCGAGAAGGCCTGCGGCGCCGGTGAGCAGAATTCGTTTCGGGATCATGACTGATTCGCGCTGCTGACGATCGGGAATTGATTTATAGGATATATGATGAATTAGAGGATCTGATCCTGACGTAAACCGCCGGGATCGTCGCCGTTAGTGCTGAAGCACTC
The DNA here is from genome assembly GCA_000517005.1 of Microvirga lupini. Classification (GTDB taxonomy): domain Bacteria; phylum Pseudomonadota; class Alphaproteobacteria; order Rhizobiales; family Beijerinckiaceae; genus Microvirga; species Microvirga lupini. Next base: position 79,171 of record KI912020.1, on the reverse strand, counting down.
CCATCAAACGTCCGCCCACCGTTCGACCCGTGCGCCGGCCACCGGGGACGACGCGATGAACAGGCTGCCGGATTGTGGCGCGGAGGCCAGCACATCGGGATTGTCCGGCTTGAGCGACGTGATGACCAGGGTCTTCAGATCGTCGCCGCAGAAGCACGGCATGGTGGGCGCAGGCACGGGAACGGGATGAGAGGAAACAATCTCGCCCTCCTGCGTGAAGCGGTTCAGGCGCCCGGCGGAAACGCCACAACTCCAGTAAAACCCCTCCGCATCGCAGGCGCCGCCATCCGGCCGTCCCGTGGCTTCGTCGAGCGTGACGATCCGCATTCGGTTCATGAGACGGCCCGAGGACGGCTCGAAATCGTAGCGGTCGATCCAGGGCCCGCGGGAATCCGAATGGAACATGGTGCGACCGTCGGCCGACCAAGCCAGCCCGTTCGAGACGAGACATACATGCTCGAGCACGCGGGTCACCTGACCGCGCCCGTCGACGCGATAGAGGGAGCCGCGCGGCTCCTTCTGGGGACGGTCGTCCATCGATCCGACCCAGAACGCTCCATCGGGCCCCACTTTTCCGTCGTTCAGCCGGTGCCACGAAGGCTCGCCGGGGACCTCCGCAAGAATGTCCAGGCTTTCGCTCTCCGGATCGAAGACGGCAATCGAGCGTTCGAGCGCCACCACCAGCCGGCCACTTTCCCCGAGTCCGATGGAGCCGACGACCCTCGGCATCGTCCAGGTGCGATGCTCCGTGCCGTCGAGCCGGATGGAATGAATGGCGGGCGCCTTGATGTCGATGAAGAACAGAACCTTGCGGCGATCGTCCCAGACGGGGCTCTCGCCGATCCCACAACGCACATCCTTGAGCAGGCGGAAGTCGAGCATCACCGGGCCCCCTGCCCGGCTAACGCTGCTTCTGCCAGCGCTTGAGCCTTGAGGGTCAGCTCCATGGCCTTGAAGCAGTGCTCCTGGCCCATGGCCGTCTCTGTCCTGTCCCGGACATCGTTGAGGAAATCGCGCCCGTAAGGCAGGTCCTCGTTGGAGCAGTCGAGATGACGCATGCCGGTCTTGTCCACGAGGAAGAGATGATCCTTACCCTCGCGCCCGGCGATATCGATGTACTTGCGCATCTCGATATAGCCGTCGGTACCGACAACCATGACGCGTCCATCCCCCCAGATCGGCAGGCCGTCCGGCGTGAACCAGTCGACACGGATATAGCCGGTGGCATCGGCGGACCGGAGCGTCATCTCGCCGAAATCCTGAAGGCCAGGCGTCTGAGGATTGTTGCGGTTGGCCACCATCGCGTAGGTGACCTCCGCATCTGTCGCGCCGGTATAGAACAGGAACTGCTCGCATTGATGGGATGCGATGTCGGTCAGGATCCCGCCATAGGCCTCCCGCTCGAAGAACCATGGCGGGCGGATGGGCGCATTCAGCCTGTGCGGGCCGAGGCCCAGAGTGTTCACCACCTTGCCGATGGCACCCGCTCGGATCAGCTCGCCGGCCTTGTTGGTGACGCGGCTGCTGAAATGCTCGGAATAAAAGATCGAGTAGATGCACCCGGTCTCCTTCTGAACCCGGCGAACCTCGGCCAACTCCTCGAGCGTGATCATGCCCGGCTTGTCGACCATGTAGTCCTTGCCGTGGCGCATGACCTCGATGCCGATCCGCGCGCGGTCCTTTGGGATCGCGGCGCTCAGCACCACGGCGATGCTGTCGTCCTCCAGGATCCGGCGAGCGTCATGAACGCGTTCCGCCTGCGGATAGCGTTCCGCAAAGGGAGCGGCGAGATCGTCCTCCTTGGCGAAGAAGGCTACGAACTCGGCGCCTGCGCCAAGCAGGGCATCAACCTGGCCGAAGATGTGGTTGTGATTGATGCCGATGACGGCAAAGCGAATTCCGGATGCTGACATTCGCTTGATCCTCAACCCTTCAGACCGGTGGTCGCGATGCCTTCGATCAGCAGGCGCTGGAAGACCACGAAGAACAGCAGGACCGGGATCAGGGCGACCACGGACATGGCGAACAGAGCGCTCCAATCCGACTTACCCGTCGAGTCCACGAAGGTACGCAGACCGAGCTGGACCGTGTACTGGCTCGCATCGTTCAGATAGATGAGCGGACCGAAGAAGTCGTCCCAGGTCCAGATGAAGGTGAAGATCGCAGCCGTGGCGAGCGCCGGCACCGACAGCGGCAGCATGACGCTCCAGAAAATGCGCCAGGGCCCGGCTCCGTCGATGATCGCCGCCTCGTCGAGCTCGCGCGGAATGCCGCGGAAGAACTGGTAGAGCAGGAAAATGAAGAAGGCGTCCGCAGCCAGGAACTTGGGCACCACCAGCGGCAGGAAGGTGTTCACCCAGTCGAGGTTCAGGAACAGCACGTACTGGGGAATGAGCGTCACGTGATAGGGCAGCATCAGCGTGCCGAGCATGAGCGCGAACCAGAAGTTCTTCAGCGGAAACCTCAAGCGCGCGAAGGCATAGGCCGCCAGCGAGCAGGAGACCACGTTGCCGATCACGCTGAGGACCGAGATCACCAGCGAGTTCCAGAAGAAGGTTCCGAAGCTCACCGTCAGGCCGGACCAGCCGCGGATATAGGCATCGATGGTGAAGGCCTCCGGCAAGAGCGAGGCATTGCCGAAGATCTCGTCGTCCGGCTTGAAGCTGCTCGCGAGCATCCACAGGAGCGGATAGAGCATAAGCAGCGACACGACGCACAGGATCACGTGATACAGAAGCGAGCGAGCTCCGCTGACATTCTGCGTCGTTACAGTTGCTGAAGCGTCAGTCATTGTAATGGACCCAGTAACGAGAGGTGAGGAACGAGAAGGCGGTGAAGCAGGCAATGATGATCAGAAGGATCCATGCCAGAGCCGACGCATATCCCATGCGGAAATAGGCGAAGCCTTCCTGGTAAAGGTACAGGGTGTAGAAAAGCGTCGAATCGATCGGCCCGCCTGTGCCCTCGCTGATGATGAAGGCCGGCGTGAAGGCCTTGAACGCGTCGATGGTCTGCACGATGCCGTTGAAGAACACCACGGGCGTGAGCAGCGGCAGGGTGATCTTGAAGAACTGCTGCACCTTGTTGGCACCGTCGATGCTGGCAGCCTCGTACACGTCCGGCGGGATCTGCCGCAGGCCGGCGAGGAAGATGATCATCGGCGAGCCGAACTGCCAGACGCTGAGCAGCACCAGCGTATAGAGGGAGTAGTTCGGATCGGAAATCCAGCTCGGCCCCTCGATGCCGAAGAATGCCAGCGCCACGTTGACGAGACCGTCCTTGGCGAAGAGCTGGCGCCAGAGCACGGCGATGGCGACACTCGCTCCGAGCAGCGAGGGCAGATAGAAGAGCGCCCGGTAGAGAGGCAGGCCGGCGATGCCGCGGTTGAGGACCATCGCGAGGCCGAGCGCGAAGGCGAGCTTCAGCGGAACGGCCATGATCACGTAAGTGAACGTCACCTGCATGGAATGCCAGAACTTCACGTCGTTGGTGACGATGCGCTGGTAATTGGCGGTTCCGATGAATTGCGGATCTTGCAGCAGATCGAAATTGGTAAAGGACAGATAGAGGGATGCAAGCGTGGGGCCCAGCGTCAGCCCGAGAAAGCCGATGAGCCACGGCGCCAGGAAGGAGTAGGAGACGAGCGCACGGGACAATCCTCCCCGACGCTTGCTGCGCTTCTCCGGCTCGCTGATCGTCAAAGGAATTTGAGCAGTTGTTGTCATACGGAATGGCTCACAGCAATGTCATGATAGACGGACAGGCCGACCCGGTTCGGCTGGGTCGGCCTGGTGAGTCAGGAGGCGCTTGTCGTCAGGCGCGGCTCAAAATGGCCTGAGCTTCGCTGACATACTGCTTGCCGCCATCGGCCACGGACAGGCGTCCGAAGCCGACCTGCTCGGAGATGCGGCGCAGCATGGTCTGAATCTCACCGGCACCCTTCGGCGGAGCAGGCGGGATCGGCCCGACCTTGGGCGTGACGTGAGAGATGAAGTCCACCACGAGCTTGCCCTGGGCGTCGAGATCCGCCGACACGGCCTCGCGGATCTTCGGAGAGGCCGGAACACCGCGTTCCACGCCGAGGGCCTTCGCGCCGTCGACGTCCTTCACGGTGAAGTTCGCGAATTTCACCGCCGCCTCGGCCACCTTGCTGCGGGCGTAGATGCTCCACATCATCGACGGCTTGAGATAATGGCCCGGATTCGGGCCTGCGCCCTGCGGATACATGGTGATGCCGAGCGGGTTCTTGTTGAGAACTTGGTAGCCGACATACTGGTTCGAGTGATTGAAGGCGCAGGCTGCGCGGCCCTGCGTGAGCAGGTTGGTCTCGATATTGTTCTTGTCGAGCGCCTGCAGGTCGGCCGGCGGGCAGGCCTTTGTTTCACGCGCCTTGGCCCACATGGCGAACCAATCGGAAGCATCCTGCTCGGTCAGGCCGAGCTTGCCGTCCTCGGTGAACAGCGCCTTGCCGCGCTGGCGCAGCCAGTTCTCGAAGGGCGATTCTTCCCCGCTGCCGTCGGATGTGCCGTAATACTCGCCGTTGTGAGCCTTCGTGACGGCGGCGGCGAGTTCGAAGAACTTGTCCCAGGTCACGTCGATGGGCTCCGCCACACCGGCCTTCTGGAACGCCGCCTTGTTATAGATCATGGCGTTCGAGTTGTTGCCGATATTGATGCCGTAGAGCTTGCCATCGACCTTGCAGCTGTCGAGGGAGGCCTTGTCGAAATCGCCGATATCGAGCGACTTGCCGAGGAACTCGTCGAGCGGCAGCAGCGCGCCGCGACGGGCATATTCCGCGACATAGCGATAATCCATCTGGATCAGGTCCGGAGCATTGCGGCCGGCTGCCTGGGTTGCGAGCCGCGGCCAGTAATCGCCCCAGGCCAGGGTCTCGCCGTCGATCTTCACGCTCGGATTGCGCTCTTGATAGAGTGCAACCGCTTTCAGAGTGCGGTCGGAGCGCTCCTTGGAGCCCCACCAATACAGGCGAATGCGAGCATCCTGGGCAAAAGCCGGAAGGCTTCCCAGAGCGCTGAGACCGGCGGACCCAAGGGCCGCCTTCAGCAAGGTCCTACGATTTAGGTCGTGAGTCATGTGGCGTATCTCCCTCTTGGGCACCGTTTTGGACGGCCGCCCGGACTTGTTGCCTCTCTCGGCGACATTTCTTTTTCTTTGGCACCCGTCCCGCCGAGGTTCCGGTCGCTTCGCCTCATACGTTACGGGAGTGCTTTTCTTTTGTCGCCATCCGACATGAAGCTAAAATTTAGAATGGTTGTATGTCAACCAGTTGTATGATGTAATTTGGCAATCTAAGCTTCTGCACCGAAGCTTCCCTAGAGATATCTGGTAGAGAGACAGCCTCACCGCCGGTTTGCCAACGGCCGAAGCTCAAATTTGTCAGACAAATTTAACGCTCAAATAGCCTTAAAAGAGCGAAGCAGCAGGAGAACCTAAGAGAATGGATCGCTCAAGCAAAAAACACATCGCCCTTATCGGCACGGGCCATCGCGGCACGAGCATGTGGGGGATCAACGTGGTCAAGGGCTATAGCGACTACGTGGACATCGTTGCCCTCTGCGACACGAACCGGCTTCGTGCCGAGCGAGCTCGGGGTTTTCTGGGGATCGACGCCCCCATCTATACCGATGCCCAGGAGATGATCGCGGCCATCAAGCCGGACCAGGTCATCGTCTGCACCCGGGATTCGAATCACGATGAAATGATCGTGCGGGCGCTCGAGGCCGGGGTGGATGTCATCACCGAAAAACCGATGACCACCACGGCCGAGAAGGTGCGGCGCATCCTCGACGCCGAGAAGCGGACCGGACGCCGCGTCGACGTGACCTTCAACTACCGCTACGCTCCGACCGTCCGGAAGATCAAGGAGCTGCTGAACTCCGGCGTGATCGGCGACGTCACTTCCATCGATTTCCACTGGTTTCTCGACAACAAGCATGGGGCGGACTATTTCCGGCGCTGGCACGCGGTCGAGGAAAATTCCGGCAGCCTGTTCGTGCACAAGAGCACCCACCATTTCGACCTGATGAACTGGTACCTGGGTGACGACCCGGAAGAGGTCTTCGCCTTCGCCAGCCTGCGCAAATACGGCAAGGTCAATCCGTTCCGCGGCGAGCGCTGCAAGACCTGTGAGCATGCCAGCTATTGCGACTATTACATGGACATCAGCAAGGATCCCTGGCTCGAGGCCCTCTACGAGGATCCCTCCCGCGAGGACGGCTATGTCCGAGATGCCTGCGTGTTCCGCGAGGAGATCGACATCCCCGACACCATGTCGGCAATGATCCGCTACCGGAAAGGCGTGCAGGTCACCTATTCGGTGAACACCTACATGCCGATCGAGGGTCATTTCATCGCCTTCGATGGCACCAAGGGCCGCATCCAGATGCGGCAATACGAGCGCCAGCCCTGGGAAACGCCGGAATACGACGAGATCCAGCTCGTGCGGAATTTCGGCGGCGTCGAAACCATCCAAGTTCCGCACGAGCCGGGCGGGCATTTCGGCGGCGATCCGAAGCTGCAGGACATGCTTTTCAAGCCGGGCACTCCTGACCCGCTGAACCAGCGAGCCGGCTCGCGTGCCGGCGCCATGTCGGTGTTGTGCGGGATCGCTGCACTTCAGAGCTCGAAGACAGGCCAGATGGTCAGCGTCTCCAAGCTGCTCGATCCGGCGCAGGCGATTGCAGCCTGATGAAACACAGGAGGTGGCAGATGCCACCTCCCCCTCCGCTCTGCAAGGCGGAGCTGCGGAACTGACCACACAAGAGAGCACGCCATGATCGCGAGCGAGAATTTCTCGGCGGATGTGATTCGCGCCCAGATCGAGGCGATCCTGCGGGCCTGGGGCATGAGCGAGGAGAAGCTGCGCCTGACGGCCGAGGTGATGGTCGAAACCGATCTGCGCGGCATCGACTCGCACGGCATCTCGATGCTGACCCAATATGCGCAGATGCAGAGGGCCGGACAGCTGCAGTTGCAGGCTGAACCCAGAATCGTCCGGCAGAGCGCGAGCACGGCATTGATCGATGGCGGAGCCGGATTGGGGCATCCCGCCGCGCTGATGGGCATGAATCTCGCCATCGAGAAGGCGCTGGCGCACGATGTCGGGGTCGTGTCGGTGTTCAACTCCCACCATTTCGGTGCTGCCGGCTACTACGCCACGATGGCCGCAGAACGTGGGCTGATCGGTGTCGTATCGTCGACGACCCGCGTGATCTCCGTCGTGCCGACGAACGGAGTCGAACGCGTGCTCGGCACCAATCCAATTGCCGTTGCAGTGCCGGCAGGATCCCATCCGAGCGTTTGCGTCGATATCTCCACCAGCGTCGTCGCAGCCAACAAGGTGAAGGTTTATGCCCTTCAGGGCAAGGAGCTTCCGACCGGGTGGGTGATCGACGGCCAGGGGCAGCCTGTCACCGATGCAGCCCAAGCCTTCCGTCAGATTTTCGAGGGGCAGGAGGGCGGCCTCACGCCGATCGGCGGCGATGGCAGCGACATGGGCGGGCACAAGGGTTACGGGCTCGGACTGATCGCCCAGATCCTGTCAGGCAGCCTGTCCGGCGCCTCCTTCTCGCCGATCAGAAACCGGACGCAGAAACCGTCCGATCCCGACAATATCGGCCATTTCTTCATGGCCCTGAATCCGGCGGCCTTTCGGCCGTTCGACGAATTTCAAGCGGATGTGGAGACCGTGATCGACACCCTGCACGCCACGAAGCCGATCCGTGAGGACAAGCCGGTCCTCGTGCCGGGCGAGCCGGAATGGGCCGCCCGTGAAGAGCGGCTCGTCAAGGGCATTCCGATCCCTGAGACGTTGAAACTGAAAATACGGGAGATCGCGGAAGCGGCAGGCGCCCCTTACCTCTTGCGGGCAGCTATAGCCGCCTGACAGTGGCAGAGGCTCCCACCGCATGGGCGGGAGCTCAGCCGATCAGCGTACGCGCGACAGGATCGTATTCGCCTCTGCGATATATTGCTTGGCCGCCGCCGATGCGGACGCGCGCCCGAAGCCGACCTGCTCGTTGACGCGTCTGAGCAGAACCTGGATCTCGCCGGCTCCCTGCGGCGGCGCGGGCGGAATGGGGCCGACACGCTGCGACACCTCCGCGATGAAATCGACCACTTTCTTGCTCATCTCGTCGAGCTGATCCGACACCACCTGCCGCGTTGCCGGCGAGGGCGGCACGCCGCGCTCGACGCCGAGGATGCGCGCCCCTTCCGGATCCTTGACGGTGAAATTGGCGAACTTCACCACCTCGGGCGCCACCTTCGTACGGGCATAGACGCTCCACATCATGGAAGGCTTGAGGTACTGGCCCGGATGGGGACCGGCGCCTTGCGGATAGGTGGCAATCCCAAGAGTATTCTTGTTGATGGCTTGGAAGGCGACGAACTGGTTGGAGTGGTTGAAGGCACAGCCCGCGCGTCCCTGCGTGAGCAGGCTCGTATCGGGACCGCTCTTGTCGAGCGCCTGAATGTCCGCGGGCGGACAGGCCTTCACCTCGCGCATCTTCACCCAGAGCGCAAGCCAGTCGCCGATATCCGCCTCGTCGAACCCGAGCTTGCCGTCTTGCGTGTAGAGCGCCTTGCCGCGCTGGCGCAGCCAGTTCTCGAATGCCGCCTCGTCCGCGCCGGCGTCGATGGTCCCAAAATAGGAACCATCATGAGCCTTCGTGACCTCGGCGCAGATCTGGATGAACTTGTCCCAGCTCGTGCCGGTCACCGGTTCATCGACGCCGGCCTTCTGGAACGCCGCCTTGTTGTAGATCAAAGCATGCGAGTTGTTGCCGAGATTGATCGCATAGAGCTTTCCATCCACCTTGCAGCTGTCGAGGGAGGCCTGACCGAAATCGCCGATCTGCAGATCCCTCCCCATGAACTCATCGAGCGGAAGAAGGACGCCGCGCCGAGCATATTCGGCGAGGTAGCGATAATCCATCTGAATGAGATCGGGCGCGTTGCGGCCGGCGACCTGCGTCGCAAGCCTCGGCCAGTAATCGGTGAAGGACAGGGACTCGCCGTCGATCTTGATGTGCGGATTGCGCTGCTGATACAGCGCCGCCGCCTTCAAGGTTCTGTCGGCGCGCTCCTTGGATCCCCACCAGAAAATCCGGAACCGGGTGTTCTCCTGCGCCCATGCTGCCTTGTGAACGATCATGGATGCGCCGGTGGCGACCATGAAGGTCCGGCGTGAGACGTTTCCTACCATCGTGAATCTCCTGTTCGTCAGGATGTGTTCTTTCTGCGGCCCGTTCAGACGACCGTGCGGTGCCGCTCGATGCAGGTGGCGAGCACCTCGTCCATCGGCTTTGTCCACCAGTTGTTCTCGGAGAAGATCTCCACCTCCGAATAGCCGTCATAACCGACCGATTCGACTGTCTCACGAATGCCGCGCAGATCGATGACGCCGTCGCCCATCATGCCGCGGTCGAGCAGCAGATCCGTGGTGGGCACGAGCCAGTCGCAGACGTGATAGGCCAGCAGCCGGTCCTTCCCCGTGCGGCGGATCTGCTCCTTCAGCTCAGGATCCCACCACACGTGATAGACATCGACCGCAAGCCCGAGCATCCCGGTCCGCTCCGGATCGACCCGGTCGCAGATGTCGACGGCCTGGCGCATCGTGTTCACGCAGGCGCGATCGGCCGCATACATCGGATGAAGCGGCTCGATCGCGAGCGGGAGGCCCGCCTGCCGGGAATAGTCGAGCAGCGTCGCGATGCCGTCCTCGACCATGGCGCGGGCGGCGTCGATGTCTTTCGACGGTTGCGAGCCCGGCCGCGAATATTGCGGCAGACCACCGACCACGAGCACGAGACAGGGAGCGCCGAGCGCCACCGCCTCGTCCACCGCGCGGCGATTGTCGTCGGTCGCCTCCTGCAGCCGTGCCGCATCGGCCGGGAACATGCCGCCGCGGCAATAGCCGGAGAGTTCGAGCCCCGCATCCTTCACGGCCGCTACGGCCCGGTTGAGACCAACGGCGGCCACTTGGTCGCGCCAGGGCGAGATCGCCTTGATCTCGGCTCTGGCGCAGGCCTCCGTGATGGCGACGAGGTCGCCCTGCTTTCTCACCGTCGCCGTGTTGATCGACAGGGCGCGGTGATCGCCGGAAAAGTCACGCATCTCTTACGCCTCCACCCCATGCGTGGCGAGGACGAAGCGCATGCGCTCGACAGCGAGGTCCGGATCCCGCAGGAGACCGGCCTTGTCCGCCAGACGGAAGAGTTCGGCGAGATGCAGGGTCGAGCGGGCACTCTCCTGTCCGCCGACCATGGTGAAGTGATCCTGGTGGCCGTTGAGATAGGCCATGAACACCACGCCCGTCTTGTAGAACCGCGTCGGTGCCCGGAAGATGTGCCGCGACAGCGGAACCGTCGGCGCGAGCGCCTCATGGAATGCGTCGAGGTTTCCGGCCGCAAGGCTCACGAGAGCCGACGAGGCTGCCGGTGCGATGGCATCGAAGATGCCGAGCAGCGCGTGCGAGTAGCCCCGATCGTCGCCGGCAATCAGCTCGGCATAGTTGAAATCGTCGCCCGTATACATCCGCACGCGCTTGTCGAGGCGGCGGCGCATGGCGATCTCCTTGTCCTTGTCGAGGAGCGAGATCTTGACGCCATCCACCTTGGATGCGTTGGCGTTGATGATCGACACGGCCGTGTCCATCGCGGCATCGAGATCGCCTGTGCCCCAATAGCCGGCAAGGGCCGGATCGAACATGTCGCCGAGCCAGTGAATGATCACGGGCTCCTTCACCTGACCGAGGATCCGGTTGTAGACCGTCACGTAATCATCGGCGGACTTGGCAACGCGGGCGAGAGCGCGCGAAGCCATCAGGATGATGCGACCGCCGACCGCCTCGATGGCGGCGACCTGCTCCTCATAGGCGCGGATCACATCGTCGATGCTGCGCGCCGCCTCGGGAGCCAGATGATCCGTGCCGGCGCCGGAGAACACCAGGGCATTGCCGCGCGCCTTGGCGGCGCCGACCGAGCGGCGGATCAGTTCGAGCGAGGTCGGCCAGTCGAGGCCCATGCCGCGTTGTGCCGTGTCCATCGCCTCAGCCACGCCGAGACCGAGATCCCACAGGCGCTCGCGATAAGCGATGGTCTTGTCCCAATCGATGGCAGCCTGCAACCACGGATCCGCATCGGCGAGCGGATCGGCCACCACATGGGCGGCCGAGAACGCAATGCGGTTCATCGGCCCGCTCACCTTGTCGGGAAAGGATTTCGGCGCCGAGAGCTTATAGGTCTCCAGGCTGCGATCCGCCTGCGGCAGGCGGATCGACAGGGCGCTGACGGTCTCAGGCCGGTTCATGCTGCTTCTCCTTCGCCGCGCCGACATTCAGCGGCGGCACGTCGACCCAGCGGCGCTCGCGCCAGCTCCGAGCGCGCATTCCACGAGCTGTACGCCCTTGGCACCTTCCACCAGGGTGTACTTGTACGGCGCATCCTCGACCACGTGGCGGACGAACATCTCCCACTGGGTCTTGAAGCCGTTGTCGTAGACGACGTTGTCGGGCACCGGCTGCCAGGTTGAGTAGAAGTCGATGGTCTGCTTCTGATCCGGGTTCCAGACCGGACGCGGCGTGGCCTGGCGCGGCTGGATCATGCAATCGGTAAGGCCGGCGACGGCCGAACCATGCGTTCCGTCCACATGGAACGTGACGAGATCGTCACGATAGACGCGGGTGCACCAGGACATATTGATGTGGGCGATCACACCGCCATCGAGCATGAAGGTGGCATAGGCGGAATCGTCGGCGGTCGCCGGATAGGGCTTGCCCTTTTCGTCGACACGCTCCGGGATGTGCGTCGAGCCGATGCAGGAGACCGAGCGCACCTCGCCGAAGAGGTTGTCGAGCACGTAGCGCCAGTGGCAGACCATGTCGAGGATCATGCCGCCGCCGTCCTCGGAGCGGTAGTTCCAGGACGGACGCTGCGCCGGCTGGCCCCAATCGCCCTCGAACACCCAATAGCCGAATTCACCGCGCACGGAGAGCATGCGGCCGAAGAAGCCGGAATCACGTAGCATCTTCAGCTTCTGCAGGCCCGGCAGGAAGAGCTTGTCCTGCACGGTGCCGTTCTTCACGCCCTTCTCGCGGGCGAGGCGGACGATCCGCAGGGCCTCCGGCAGGTTCGTGGAGATCGGCTTCTCGCAATAGATATGCTTGCCGGCATTGATCGCCTGCTCCAGCAGGGTGGGACGCATCTGCGTCGTCGCCGCATCGAAGAAGACTTCATCCTTCGGATCGGCGATGGCGGCATCGAGATCGGTCGTCCAGCGGTCGATACCGTAGGTCTTGGCAAGCTCCTGGATCTTGTCGGCGTTGCGCCCGACCAGGATCGGATCGAGCTGAACCTTCGAGCCGTCGGACAGCGTCACGCCGCCCTGGGCGCGGATCGCCGCGACGGAGCGGATGAGGTGCTGGTTCATTCCCATGCGGCCTGTCACGCCATGCATGGCAATGCCTAACCTGCGTTGAGTCATAACGAATGTCTCCTATCAAAGAGGATGGTGTGCGAGTCGAACGAGACTGCTCCAGTCAGGCTCGGCACCGCTGGCGAAGCCTGGAGCAGACAAGAGAGAAGCGGTCGGCAACGAGCCGCGCTCGAAAGCAAGGCCAAAGCGGTCTGCATGTTTCCGGTAGAGATCGGGATGCGCGGCTGCAAAGCGCGCCGCTTCCGCATCCGATGCGGGGCCGAAGCCCTCGACGTAATGGTGTCCGTTGCGCTCGGCATGTGTCAGACCGAGCGTGGCGACGAGTACCGTATCCTGCTGGATCCCAAGCCCTGCTTGGCACGTGAGATCCTCTGCGGAGACGAAGAACTTAGCCTGCCGCGCCTCATTCAGGGCGGAGACGCGGACGGCATTCAGGACGGACTTGTAGAACCCCTTGCAGGCCTTAGAGGATACGCCGCGATAACCGAGCTCGACCGCACGCGGGAAGGCGCCGTAATCACCATCGGCTTCATCGATGATGAACGGGATCTCACCGGCGAGATCGCCCAGAGGGGCGGCAAAGGTTCCGGCCCTATCGAAGGGCTGCTCGATATAGAGAAGATGCTCGCGGAAGGCACGCAACCTGCCGCCGCTCATCTCCTGAAGAAGAACGCGCAGACGCTCCGGGTCATATTGCTCGTTGGCGTCGAGGGTTGCGCGATAATCCGGAACATGGCGCGACAGGAGATCGTGGATCGCCTGCAGGCGAGCGATGTCGGCATCGACGTCGCCGCCGATCTTGATCTTGAAGAGTCTTAAGTTCGCCAGCCGGATTTCGTCTTCGAGGCCACCTGCCCCATCGAGAGAATCCAGCAGTCCGACCGTGTGCCGCAGCAGAACATCGCCGACCGGCCGAACGTCTGACAGGAAGGACCGGATGCGCTCCTCGCCGAGATCCGGCGTCTGGCGCGCATCGATGCCGAAGACATTGCGCCGCAATCCTTCAGGGAAACCGAGCCCCAGGGCCTTGAGGAGCGCATCGGCCACGGCCTTGTCGACGAGCGCGGGCCCGAAGGACGCAACGAGTCCCGGCAAACCCTGATCGGCGGCCCACATCTTCTGGGCCGAGAAGCCTCGACAGTGATGACCGAAGGCCGTGTCCCAATCCTGAGCCTCGGCGTAGGTGCGGGCAGCCTCGCCAAGGCTCGCCTTCAGGTCCGCAATCGTGTCCTGCGGTGACTTGGTCGGGTTCTTGTCGAACCATTTCGGCATCATCATCTCGGCAGTGACACCGGACGCCAAGCCGGTGCCTTCCACTTCGACGACAACCTGCACGAAAGCCTGAGGCGCCTCGTCGACAGTCACGAGTCCGAACCGAAACGGTCGTGCGAAGCGCATGGGCCGCTCGAAGGTTTGGATCTCAACGATGCGAAGCCTCGCGCCTGACATGATATTCAGTCCAGATGACCGCGGGCGTAGAAGTGGCCGCGGATTTTCTGCGTGAGGTCGACGAAGGTCGGATGTCCCATGATCTCCAGACTGCGCGGGCGCGGCAGCGTAACGTCGTAGATGGCGGCGATGGCGCCGGGCCGTTCCGACATGACGACCACGCGATCCGCCAGGAACACCGCTTCTGGAATCGAATGGGTGATCAGCAGGATCGTCTTGCCCGTCTCGTGGTGGATTCGCTGCAGTTCGAGATTCATGCGCTCACGCGTCATGGCATCGAGGGCGCCGAAGGGCTCGTCCATGAGAACGATCTTCGGGTCGTGTACCAGCGCGCGGCAAATAGCGGTGCGCTGCTGCATGCCGCCGGAGAGCTGCCAGGGATATTTGTTCTGGAAGTCCTCGAGTCCCGCCATCGAGAGGAGCTTGCGCGCGCGGGCGAGATGGCTCTCCCGGTCGAGCCTGCGCACCTCGACCGGCAGCATCACGTTGCGCAGCACCGATCGCCAGGGCAGCAGCACCGGGCTCTGGAAGACGATGCCCACGTCATCCGGCGGCTCCTGCACCGGGACGCCGCCAATCTGGATCTCACCATCGGTCGGCGGGATGAGGCCCGCCACCAGCTTCAGGAGCGTGGACTTGCCGCACCCCGAGGGTCCGACCACGGCAACGAATTCACCGTCGGTGATGTCGAGGCTGATCGGCCGCAAGGACGGCACGTCGCCGCCCCGGGTGCGGTAGGTCTTCGAGAGGTTGCGGATCTCGATCATGTTGCGAGGCGCGGACGCCTCGCTCTTGGGAATGACACGAAGGTGTGCCATGGCCTGTGCGTTCCTGCTCACTGGGTTGCCTTCGGCAGGAAGTCGCGGGTGTAGAACGCCTTGGGGTTCTCCTTCGCCGAAGGGTCGAGGCCGCCATACTCGATGAGCAGATTGACGGTCTCGGCCATGTTGGCATCGGTGACGTTGAACGGACGCTGGCTCTTCGTCTCTTCGGTGCGATAGAGCGGGATCGTCAGCTCGAAGCCCTCCTGCAGCGTATCGGGCTTGCCGGCCTTCGGCAGCGCCTTGAGCACGGCCTGCGTCGCCTCGGCCGGAGCCTTCTCGGCGCCCTCGATCGCCTTGGTGGTCGCGCTCATGAAACGGCGAACGAGGTCGGCTTTCTCCTTCAGGGTGTCCTCGTGCGCGATGATGCCGGAGGAGACGAGATTGACGCCGTAATCCGCGAACATGATCGGCGTGACGCTCTTTCCCGTCGCGTCCTTGATCTTCATGCTCTGGTCCATGACGTAGCCGAGAAGCACGTCGGCCTGGCCGTTGATGACCGCATTGAGCTTGGTCTGGGCATCGCCGGAGACGATGCGCATCTCGCTCTCTTTAAGACCGGCCTTCTTGAGGAAGGCGGCCAGATCTGCGACATGGAATCGCCCGGAGTCGTAGCGACGGTCTTGCCGCGCAGATCCTCGGCCTTGTGGATGTTCTTCTCGGAGAAGCCCATCACCGACATGGGATTCTTCTGCAGCAGCACACCGGGGGACATGACGGGAGCCCCCTTCACCGCAGCGCGGATCATCGTGGGAACGTCCGCATAGGCGAAATCCACCGTCTCGGCGGCCACGGCCTGCACGGTTCCGGCCGAGCCGCGGCCTTCCTGGATTTCGAGATCGATGCCCTCAGCGGCGTAAAGGCCCTTCTCCTTGCCGTAGAAGAATGGCGCATGCTCGCCATAGACGTACCAGTTGAGCATCAGCACGACCTTGTCCGCGGCTTGAGCCGGCAGCGAGACGAAGGGCATGAGCGCGGTAGCTGCAAAGAGAGTGGCTTTCAGGAACGTACGTTTCTTCATCAGTTTCCTCCGGTTGTGTGCTCCGCCCTTATGGTTTAGGCGGTTGCTGCGAAATCGTGCCGCTGGCTGGCGTGCCACGGCACGGTGAAACGCTCGATCAGATCGATGAGCCAGAAGAGGATGACGCTGATCAGCGCCAGGATCACGAGAGCCGCGAACATGGTTGGCAGCTCGAAATTGCCGATGGACCGCTGCAGCACGAAGCCGATGCCGGAATTGGCGCCGACGAACTCTCCCACGACCGCGCCGACAACGGCCAGCGTCACGGACACTTTCAGGCCGGCGAAGATGGCCGGAAGCGCATGCGGCAGGCTGACCATGGTGAAGGATTGCAGGCGCGACGCCTTCATGGAGCGCACCAAATCGCGCATCTCGGGATCAAGTGACTTGAAGCCCTGCACGCCAGCAACGACCACGGGAAAGAAGCCGAGCAGGAAGGCCGAGATCACCTTCGGGGCCATGCCGAAACCGAACCACACCACGAAGAGCGGTGCCACAGCGACCTTGGGGATCGACTGGGAGAAGACGAGCAGCGGGTAGACGTAAGACTCGACCGTCCGCGAGCCGGCGATGAGCATCGCAATCGGAATGCCGAACAGGGCGGAGAGGAAGAACCCGCCAAGCGTGGCCATGGTCGTTGGGATGGCCTCAATGAGGAGCTTGTCGCCCTCGTTCCAGAAGGCCACCGCCACGTCCTTCGGTGGCGGGACTAGGTAGGGCGGGATTGCGAAGATCCGCACCGTGAGGTCCCAGAGCACGACCGTGAGGACGAGAAGCCCGAACGGTTTGATCCAGGCGGAATTCAGCAGGTTTTGACTTGCGCGCGCGAGCTTCGACGTCATGAAGCGTCTTCCTCAAGAGCGTTTCCAAAGGGGTGTCGTGGCGGCTTCAGCCGCTCTATGTAACCAACCAGTTAATTAGATGCCGGGTTGTCCGACATGTCAAGCGCCGTTTGGGAAATTCAGGCGCGCACGCCGGCCAGAACGAAATCGACCACGTGGTCGATGCGCTCCTTCATGGCCGGGGCGGACAGAAGCTCGCGCCCGAAGGCCACGGACAAGGTATAGACGTTCGACAGATAGAAATAGCAGAGCCCGGCGATCGACACGTAAAGCTGGACCGGATCGATGCCGGGGCGGATGGCCTTGGACTTCTCGCCGCGCTTCAGGATGACACCGATCGTCTCGATGACCGGGGAATTCATGGTGTGCACCCGCGTGGATTTCTTCAGGTGCTTGGCGCGGTGCTGGTTCTCCGCGTTGAGCAGCATCATGAATTCGGGATACCGGACGAAATAGTTCCACGTGAAACGCACGAGCTCTTCAAGCGCCTGGAGGGGGGAAAGCTCCTCCAGGTGCAGTTCCCGCTCCGCGGCCCGGATATGGTCGTAGGCCGCCTCGAGGGTTGCCAGAAACAGGGCCTCCTTGCTCCCGTAATAGTAGTAGAGCATGCGCTTGTTCGTGCGCGCGGCCTCGGCGATCTGGTCCACCCGCGCCCCGCCATAGCCATGGCCGGCGAATTCAGCCGTCGCCGCCTCGAGGATCCGCCGCTTCGTCGCTTCGGCGTCTCGGATGGCTTGTTTGCTGACGGCTGGGGCGTTCATGACAATCCAGGTTATTGCGGTCTCGCGATGGCAAGGCCAGCGTGCACATTCAGCCTTGTACCATCAACCCCCGGCAAACCGAAGCGGCTGGGATGAAGCCCGTGTCAGACCTTGCGCGCCAGTGGCAAGGCAGGCGGAAGATCTCCCTCCAGGGCCACGACCTTCCCAGGGTTGAGGATATTCTGAGGATCGAGAGCCCTCTTCAACGTCTTCATCAGATCGAGCGCCACCGGATCCTTGTAGCGCACCAGTTCGTCGCGCTTGATGAGGCCGACGCCGTGCTCAGCGGAAATCGAGCCGTTCATGGCATGGACGATATCATGGACGATCCGGTTGAATCGCTCCCATTGGGCCAGGAAGAGCGACTTTTCCATATCGACGGGCTGGGTCAGGTTGAAGTGAATGTTGCCGTCGCCGAAATGACCAAAGGCGCAGACGCGCACGCCGGGCAGCGCCTCCTCGCAGGCCTTGCTCGCCGTCACGATAAAATCCGCGACATCAGAGACGGGCACCGAAACGTCGTGCTTGATCGATCCACCCTCGAGTCCCTGCACGTCGGAGAGGCTTTCCCTTAAGTGCCAGAGCGCTGCGTTCTGGGCCTCGCTGGCGGCGATGGTCGCGTCTTCGACGGTGCCCTTCTCGAAGGCGGCTTCCAAGGCCTTCTCCAGAAGCTCGCGCAGGTCGAGTTCCGGATCGGGCGACGAGACTTCGATCAGGGTATAGGCGGCGTGATCGCCGCTCAGCGGACGGACGGCACCGGGCGCGTGCCTGAGCACGATCTCCAGGGCAAAGCGGGGCATGAACTCGAAGGCGGTGAGCTCGTCGCCCATTGTCTGGCGCAGGCCTTCGAAAAGGTCGAGCGCCGTATGGGGAGAAGCACACCCGACGAAGGCCACGACCTGGGTCTTGGGTCGCGGGAACAGCTTCAGCACGGCCGCCGTGATGATGCCGAGCGTGCCTTCCGAACCGATGAAGAGGTTCTTCAGGTCGTATCCGGTATTGTCCTTGCGCAGGCCCTTGAGGCCGTTCCAGATCCGCCCGTCGGCAAGCACGACTTCGAGCCCGAGCACGAGATCGCGGGTATTGCCATAGCGCAGCACGTTCACGCCGCCGGCATTGGTCGCAATATTGCCGCCGATCCGGCATGAGCCTTCCGAGGCTAGCGACAGCGGGAAGATGCAGTCCACCTCCTTCGCCGCATCCTGAACAGCTTTGAGGATGCAGCCGGCCTCGGCCGTGATGGTGGCGTTGAAGGCGTTGACCTCGCGAATGCGATCGAGCCTGGTGAGCGACAGGACGATGCCCCTGTGCGGCACTCCTCCGCCGACGAGGCCGGTATTGCCGCCCTGCGGCACGACGGCGACACCCGCTTTCGCGCATTCCTGCACCACGAAGGCTACCTCCTCCGTGCTGCCGGGACGGACCACGGCCAGGGCCGTGCCGCGATAGAGCTTCCGCTCCTCGACGAGATAACCCTCCATTGCGGCGGGCTCGACGATGACGTGCTTGGCTCCCAGGCGTGCGGAGAGCACGCCCAGGAGATCGGAGTGGGATTCAGGCATGGAGATCACAGACGCCCTGCATGTTGCCGGCACAAGGCCGGCTGACCGACGATGCCGGTCAGATTACGCAGCAGCGGCCTGCTGTCGAGCGGTCATTTCGGCAGCGAGGAGTGCCTTTGCGGCTTCCCTGATCTCGCCGTGGATCGCGGGATCGGCCTCGGTGAGGAGCGGCAGGATCGGACCCATGTCGGCCACGCCGGACAGGGACACCGCGGTATGGAGAACCCGGATCGCGTTGTGGCGCTCGCGAATGGCTTCGAGCGGCAGGAAGACGTCGAGGAGTCGCTTCGCCTCGGCTTCGTCGCCGCGCTTCAGCGCATGAAGGTAGGACATGGACAGACGCGGCGCGATGCAGACGCAGCCTGCGGTGAAGCCGGCGAGCTTGAAGTGTGTCAGATGCGGGAAAGCCGGCGGCTCGCCGAAGCCGCTGACGATCCGCTCCGCGCCGACCGCATCGATCAGCTCCTGCAGATAGGAATCCTGCGTCAGGTCATTGCGCGGCACGGCGTATTTGATGCCGAACACGGCACCCTGCTCCACCAGCCGGGCCATCGCCTTGGCGGGCACGTATTGATCGGTCTTGATGTAGACGATCAGCGGCACGCCGGAACGATCGACGAAATCCTGCAATCCGCGCACCACGCCGTCCGGCGTCTGCGGCGCGATCATCGGCAGCGCCATGGCAACCGGATAGCGGCGGGACTTCAGGATCGCCGCTTCGTCGACGAGCTTACCCCAATCGGGTCCAACCGAGGGGATCAGCCACGTGTTGTCGGCAACCGATTCCTCGAGGCTGTCGAGCCATTCGGCAAACTTCGAAACCGGCCAGTTGTGCACATTGGCGTTGCCACCATAGAGCAGCGACGAGACGCCGCCGGCCTCGAGATGGCGGATCAGCTTCGCGTTGGCCTCCCGGTTGATCTCGAAATCCGACGTCAGGGCAAAGGGCGGAACCGCCAAAACGGAGCGGGCAAGTTGAGGGGTTTCAATCTTCGTCAGCATGGATGTCGTCTCGCTGTTTTAGGGGCGTTCCGCAATGGCCGGGCATCACCCGGCCTCGTTCTTCAAACAATCGGATGCTCACTGGCCGAGCTGGATGCCGACGGTCTTGACGACCTCGGACCATTTCTGCCGCTCGCCCTGAATGTACTCGGCGAATTGCTTCGGAGTCATCGGCGCAGGCGTCGAGGCCAGTTCGGCGGCCTTCTTCTGGACCTCGGGCTTTTCGAGAATGGTCTTCACGTCCGCCGCGATGGTGTCGACGATGGCTTGCGGCGTGCCGGCCGGCGCCCACAGGCCGTTCCATGAGGTTGCGTCGAAGCCGGTCAGCGTCTCGGCCACGGTCGGGATCTCCGGCGCCTGCGGGCTGCGCTCAGGGCTTGTGACGGCGAGCGCCCGCACGGTGCCGGCCTGCGCCTGGGGCCAGGCGATGGTCATATTGTCGAAGGCGAGATCGATATGGCCGCCGAGCAAACCGTTGACGATATCCTGCGAGCTGCGAAACGGAACGTGGGTCATCTTCGCACCGGTCTTGAGCTGGAACAGCTCGGCCGCCAGGTGCTGCGACGTTCCCGCACCGGACGAGCCGTAGTTCAGCTTGCCGGGATTCTGCTTCGCGTATTCGACGAATTCCGCAAAGGTCTTCACCGGGATCTTAGGGTTCACGACCAGGAGATTGGGAAGCTTGGCCAGACCCGTGATCGGGATGAAGTCCTTCTCGGCGTCATGGGGGAGGCTCTTGTAGAGGTAAGGATTGATGGCATGCGTGCTCACCGTGCCGACGAGAAGCGTATGGCCGTCGGGCGCAGCCTTGGCGGCCGCCGTCGTTCCGATATTGCCGCCGGCGCCCGGGCGATTCTCGATGACGAAGGGCTTGCCGTATTTGGTCTGGAGCTGCTCGGCGACAATGCGGGCGAACAGATCGGTCGTGCCGCCGGCGCCGAAAGGCACGATGATCGTGACCTGCTTTTGCGGCCAGGCCGGGCTTTGCGCCTGGGCGGCGCCGAGCCCAAGGAGAGAGAGGCCGATCGCCGCGAGAAACTTCTTCATGTGTTACCTCCCTGCTCCGTTGTTGAGCTTTACCGCTCGCAGTGCGGCATATCTTGTATGGCAACATACAAATTTTGACAAGCGAGATGAGTCAGGTCACACTTCCCTTGCCTGGACAGCTTTCCACCAGAGGATGCGTCTGTAATAACGATTTCTTTTGACTTGGGAGGTGCCAGCAAGTAGTGAGACATACGACAAGTTGGCCTGCCGGATCGGGCAATTCACCTGTGAGGACCGGCCGCTGCGCCGGAACCCGGCGCAGGCTTGACGGATCGCTTCCGAACGATCGGCGGCGGCCTCGGACATCTTCAGTTTTCAGCGCCTACAAGAGGCACTCAACGGCTCCATGAACGAACGCTCTTTCCTCTCCGGCCTGTCCCTCAACACCGTCGCTCGCAAGCGCAATCTCGTGAGCGATCTGGCGGAAGCGATCTCGCGTGAGATCGCCGAAGGGCGGCTGCAGGCGGGAGATCGCCTCCCGACCGAGGCGGAGCTGGCTTCGGCCGCGGGCGTCAGCCGGACGGTGGTGCGCGAGGCCGTGGCGGCGCTCAAGGCTGCCAAGCTGGTCCAGACCCGCCAGGGCGCCGGCGCCTTCGTGCTGCCGCCCCCACCTAAATCGGATTTCTTCGCTTCCCTCAGCAACGGTGAGGTCGACGATATTCTGGCCATGCTGGAATTGCGCTTGGCCGTTGAGGTGGAAGCCGCTTCGCTTGCTGCGGTGCGTCGGACCGACGAAGAGATGGCCGCGCTCGATCGGGCGCTGGAGAATATCGTCAAGGGCGAGGATTACGGCATCGCGGCGGATCTCGAGTTCCACCGCATCCTCGCGGGCGCGACCAAGAACCCCTATTTCGCACGCTTCCTGGACTTCCTCGGAGAGTTTGCCGTGCCTCGCCGCTCCGGTCCGATGAACCCGGTGGGAGAGGATCAGCGTCAGCGCGACTATCTCGGCGTGATCGAGCGGGAGCACCGGGCGATCCGTGATGCGATTGCCATGGGCGACTCGAACCTCGCCGCTGCCATGATGCGCGCGCATCTCGCCAACAGCCGCAACCGCTATTCGGCCCGGATCCTGCAGGCTTCCGCCAAGCCCGCTTCCAAGGCCGCCAAGGTCCGCTCCGCCGCGAAGGCCTGAGCCAGAGCAAGCCGCGCAAAAGAGGCTGCCGTACTTGACAGCCAGCCCCAAAACGGCGACGAATTTCTAAATTTGTATGATATATGGCTTTTGCGCCGAAGGCGTGAGGAGTGAACCAAGAATGACCAAGCGATCGCCTGAGCAGTTGAGAAGCCACCGTTGGTTTGGCGTGACCGACCTGCGCTCCTTCGGGCATCGGTCTCGGACGCTTCAGATGGGCTATGCGCGTGAGGATTTCATGGGCAAGCCGGTGATCGCGATCATCAATACCTGGAGCGACATCAATCCCTGCCATTCGCATTTTCGCGTGCGCGTCGAGGACGTGAAGCGCGGCGTGTGGCAGGCCGGCGGCTTCCCCATCGAACTCCCGGCGATGTCGTTGTCGGAGAACTTCGTCAAGCCGACCACGATGCTCTATCGCAACCTCCTCGCGCTGGAAGTGGAGGAGCTCCTGCGCTCGCATCCTGTCGACGGGGCGGTGCTCATGGGCGGTTGCGATAAGACGACGCCCGCCACCGTCATGGGCGCGATCAGCATGAACCTGCCGATGATCTTCATGCCCGCAGGCCCGATGATCCGCGGACATCATGCCGGCACGATCCTCGGCTCGGGCTCCGATATCTGGAAGTACTGGGCCGAAAAGGAAGCCGGCACCATCACGAACCAGCAATGGAACGACATGGAGGCCGGCATCGCGCGCTCGCCCGGCACCTGCATGACCATGGGCACGGCCTCCACCATGACCTCCATCGTCGAGACGTTGGGCTTGAGCCTTCCCGGCGCTGCCTCCATTCCGGCGGTCGACGCCGCTCATCCGCGCATGGCGAGCCTCACCGGCCGGAAGATCGTCGAGATGGTCTGGGACGATCTCAAGCCCAGCGACATCCTCACGCGGCGATCGTTCGAGAACGCCCTGATGGTCCACAACGCTTTGGCCGGCTCGACGAACGCGATGATCCATCTCGTGGCGATGGCGGGCCGCGCAGGTGTCGAGGTCACGCTGCAGGACTTCGACGACTTCGCCCAGAAGGTGCCGGTGATCGCCAACCTGCGTCCCTCGGGACAATGGTTGATGGAGGACTTCCACATCGCCGGCGGCATTCGCGGCCTGCTCTCCTGCCTCGCGCCGCTGCTTCATCTCGACGAGCGTACCGTGACGGGAACTCTGCGGGATGCGCTGGAAGGCGCGGCCGTCTACAACGACGACGTGATCCGTCCGCTCGACAAGCCGATCGCGGCCTCCGGCGGCACGGCGATCCTGCGCGGCAACCTGGCGCCGAAGGGTTGCGTGATCAAGCCGCCGGCCGCGGAGCCGCGACTGCTGCAGCACACGGGCCCCGCCATCGTCTTCGACACCTATGACGAGATGACGAAGGCCGTGAACGACCTCGATCTCGACGTCACGCCCGATCACATCATGGTGCTGCGCAATGCCGGCCCCATCGGCGGTCCGGGCATGCCGGAATGGGGCATGCTGCCGATCCCGAAAAAGCTCCTCAAGCAGGGTGTGCGCGACATGCTGCGCATCTCTGACGCGCGCATGAGCGGCACCAGTTACGGCGCCTGCATCCTGCACGTCTCGCCGGAAGCGCATATCGGCGGCCCGCTCGCCGCCGTACGCACGGGCGACCTGATCACCGTCGACGTGCCGAACCGCTCGATCCATCTGCATGTGAGCGACGAGCAGATCAAGGATCGCCTGCGCACTTGGTCGCCGCCGCCGCGCGATTATCCGCGCGGCTACAACAAGCTTTTCGCTCAGCACATCCGCCAGGCGGACGAAGGCTGCGATTTCGACTTCCTGGAAGGATCCGGCGGCGTACCGGAGCCTGAGATTCATTAGTTCTCCCCAACTGCTGACAGCAAGGCCACGCGGCGGCGCTGTCAGCATTTTTGTGTCTGCCCATGAGCATCCAGAAAACCGTCTTCGGCGCCATCGACAGCCAACAGGTCGAAGCTTTCGAGATCGAAACAGGCCCGATCCGCGCCTCGTTCATCACCTACGCGGCCGCCCTGAGCCGGCTGTTCGTTCCCGATGGCGAAGGCCGATGGGCGGATATCGTCCTGGGCTACGACGACCCTGTCTCCTATGTTCAGAACCGGGGCTCGGCCGGCGCGATCTGCGGCCGCTACGCCAACCGCATCGCCGATGCGCGCTTCACGCTCGATGGGCAGACCTATTCCCTCTCGGCCAATGAACCGCCCAATCACATCCATGGCGGCTTCGGCGGCTTCAGCAAGAGAATCTGGACGGGTGAGCCGGATACGGCAAACAACGCCGTTCGCCTGACCTTGAGCCGGCCCGACGGCGATGAAGGTTATCCGGGCGCCGTCACCGCATCGGTCACGTACAGGCTCACGGACGATCCGGCGCTCGAGATCGTCATGGAGGCGACGACGGATCGGCCGACCGTGGTGAACCTGGCCTATCACGGCTATTGGAATCTCGCCGGTCACGATTCCGGCCCTATCCGCGATCAGCACCTCCTGATCGATGCCGATCGCTACACGCCAGTCGGCCCCGGCAAGATCCCGACGGGTGAGCTCGCATCGGTTGCCGGAACGGCCTTCGATTTCAGATCGTCCCGCCCCATCGGCGCGATGATCGACGACACCACGCAACTCCCGGAAGCCGGCTACGACCACAATTTCTGCCTCAACGACAACGGTCAGCCTCTGCGCCGTGCTGCGCGCGCACTCGATCGCGTCTCACGCAGGGGATTGGAGATCTGGACCAACCAGCCAGGCGTTCAGTTCTACACGGCCAATCATTTCGGCAAGGCTCCGGCCGTCGGCAAAGGCGGCGTTGTTTATGAGAAACATGCCGGCTTCGCGCTCGAGACGCAGAACTTCCCGAATGCGCCGAACATCTCGCATTTCCCCTCGGCGGTGCTGCGCCCCGGCGAGACTTATCGCCACGTGATGCGCATCCCGTTCTTCGTCGCCAACACCTGATCAGATGCTGGAGGCGAGATAACTGCCATCGGCATAGCGCTTTGACGTTCAACCAAGCTTTTTCCCTTCGAGACATTGCGGCTGCGTTGAAGGGGCGGAATGACCAGCTGTCGCCCTGCGCAGCCGAGTCAGCCTGTTGTCAGTCCTTCGCTGATGATCGAGCAGGTACAGAACCGATCCGATCACCACGAGGGCTCCGGCGAGAACATGCAGTTTCGGCTCGTCGGCGAACACGAACAGCCCGACCGGGATGGCCCAGACGAGCTTGGTGTACTGCATGGGTGCGACGCTCGAGGCAGGTGCCCGGCGCAGGGCTTCCAGCAGCAGGAACTGCGCCGACACCATCACGAGACCGGAGATCGTCACGAGACCCACATCGCTCCATGCGGGAGTGTGGCTCAGGAACAGGCCGGGCAGGCTCGCCGTCAGCTGCCCGGCCATCACGGCGGCCACCATGATGGCGCGGTTTTCCTGCGAGCCGATCGTGCGCATGATCAGAATGACGCCGGCGCCGACGAAGACGTTCAGGAAAGCCGCCAGATGCCCGTGCGACAAGGCGGCATAGCCCGGCTGCACCATGATCAGGATGCCGGAAAAGCCCACGAGGATCGCGGCCCAGCGCGCCAGCCCCGTGCGCTCACCGAGCAGCCACGCGGCTGCAACCGTGACGACGAGCGGCGAGCCGAAGGTGATCGCGTAGACATCCGCAAGCGGCAGGAGCGAAAAGGCATAGAAGCCGGAAACCGTGCCGATACCGGCGAGGAAGCCGCGGCCGATCAGCATCTTCGGGTTGCGGATCGCCGAGAGCCTGTACGCCTTGTCGCGCCAGATGATGATGCCCACTACGAGGCAGGCGACAGACGCCTGCATGGCGATGATCTGGAAGATGGGATAGCGCAGGGAGAGGAGCTTCACGAGGGTGTCGCTGGTCGCGAAAAGCCCATTTGCGGCAATCGCAAAGAGGACACCTGTCAATCGGCTCACGGGCGTATCCCACCTGACTCATGAGGCTGCGGCCTCACCTTATTTGCCTGTCATCATACAGCCTTTTGCCAAAGCCGGAATTCCCGCAGCGCATGGGTGGGGAGCAAGATCGGCGGGAGAGGCCAATGAAAAAGGCGGCCCGTGAGCCGCCTTTCGTTAGGGCATAATCGATCGATCCGTCA
>KI912020.1:16425-52854 GCA_000517005.1 Microvirga lupini | reverse complement strand
CTTCTCCTGGTTGGCGGTCACCCCGCAGCCGGATCGGCCGCCGTCCAATGACCGTCACATGGGTAGGGTCAAACAATCCTGGCAAAATTTTGCCGTCTCGCTTGAACATGGAACCTTCTTTAGGTCAGCTGACGGTGCCGTCAACTAAAGCTGTTTCATCGCATTCTATTTTTCCGAGAACCAGACCACCCTCTGTCTTAATCCCTCGAATTTTAAGGTATTTTCGGAATTCTTTCGTATGATTGGCGGGCTTTTTGCCCAACATCCGCGCCCCTATCGCTACGGCATGGGGCTGGGCCAAGCGAAAAGGCATTCTGTCCAAACTGTTATGGATCGTTCATCTGCGGTTGAACCCGCTGCCCTTAAGCACCACTATCAGGGCCGTTCCCTGGTCTAAAAGGATCATCCCTGGTCACGGCCTGGGACAAAACCATATTTATGCCACGAGAAAGGCGCAGTTGGGACGTTTTAGGGCCCTCTGCGTTGTCAGACGAGACGAAACGCTGACAATCGTCCGTGCCAAGCTAAGGAAGAGTTCATGCCAACGATCGCCCTTGTCGATGACGATCGCAACATCCTGACCTCTGTTTCCATCGCCCTCGAAGCGGAGGGCTACCGCATTCAGACCTACACGGACGGGGCCTCGGCTCTGGACGGGCTCAAGCACGCCCCGCCGGATCTGGCGATCTTTGACATCAAGATGCCGCGCATGGACGGCATGGAGCTCCTGCGCCGTCTGCGGCAGAAATCGGACCTGCCGGTGATCTTCCTGACCTCCAAGGACGAGGAGATCGACGAGCTGTTCGGCCTCAAGATGGGCGCCGACGACTTCATCCGGAAGCCGTTCTCCCAGCGCCTCCTTGTCGAGCGCGTGAAAGCCGTTCTGCGGCGTTTCGCCCCCAAGGACCAGAGCGCCCCGAAGGAGGCTGATCCGAAGGCCCTGGAACGCGGCCAGCTGAAGATGGACCCGGAACGCCACGCCTGCACCTGGAAGGGAGAGCCGGTGACCCTCACCGTGACGGAATTCCTGATCCTGCAGGCGCTCGCCACGCGTCCGGGGGTGGTGAAAAGCCGCAACGCCCTGATGGATGCGGCCTATGACGACCAGGTCTATGTGGACGACCGCACCATCGACAGTCACATCAAGCGCCTGCGCAAGAAGTTCAAGTCGGTTGACCAGAGTTTCGAAATGATCGAGACCCTCTACGGCGTGGGCTACCGCTTCAAGGAAGCCTGACGCTTTGACGGCGCAAGCAACCTGGAAAGTCGGTCATGGTCCGGTGGAAGAAAAAAACCGGTCCATGCTTGAACGAGTGGTATGAAGGCTGACCCCATCCACGCCGAGGCGGCGTTCGACGATCCGCCCGCACCGCAGGGCGTCCTGGCCCGGCTGAAGCATTTCGGCCGCATGATCGTTCAGCGTGGCTCGTCGAGCCTGACGCGCCGGATTGTCGTGCTCAACCTCGCGGGGCTCGTGGCCCTGCTCGTCGGCTTTCTCTACCTCAACCAGTTCCGCGAAGGCCTTATCGAGGCCCGGGTTCAGAGCCTCCTCACGCAAGGCGAGATCATTGCGGGCGCGATCGCGAGCTCCGCGACGGTCGAAACCAACACCATCACCATCGATCCCGACCAGCTCCTGCAAATGCAGGCGGGGGAGACGGAACGGTTCACCGACGAATCCTTCTCGTCCCTCGAATTCTCCATCAATCCCGAACGCGTCGCCCCCCTGCTGCGCCGCCTGGTGACGCCGACCAAGACCCGCGCCCGCATCTTCGACCGGGAAGGCATGCTGCTCCTCGATTCCAGGTCGTTCTACTCCCGCGGCGACATCCTGCGCATGGATCTGCCGCCGGTCGCCAATGTCGAGGATACGACGAGCTTCATCGAACGCACCTGGAACAGCATCCGCAAGATGTTCCGGCGCACCAGACGTCCCGTGCAGGAGGAGGTCGGTCCCGCCAACGGCAAGTCCCTGCCGGAAGTGCAGCAGGCCTTCGCGGGTCAGCAATCGAGCGTGGTGCGGGTCAACAACCGCGGCGAGACCATCGTCTCGGTCGCCGTGCCGATCCAGCGCTTCCGCACGGTCCAGGGCGCGCTCCTGCTCTCGACCCAGGAGGGCGACATCGACGCGATCATCGCCTCCGAACGCTTCGCCCTGCTCCAGGTCTTCCTGGTGGCGGCCGTGGTGATGATCGTCCTGTCGCTCTTCCTCGCCGGCGCCATCGCCGGTCCGGTCCGGCGGCTGGCGGAGGCGGCGGAGCGGGTCCGCTGGGGCACGAAATCGCGTCAGGAAATCCCCGATTTCACCGCCCGTGCCGACGAGATCGGCCATCTGTCCGGCGCCCTGCGCGACATGACCAAGGCACTCTACAACCGCATCGACGCCATCGAGAGCTTCGCGGCGGACGTGGCGCACGAATTGAAGAATCCGCTGACCTCGCTGCGCAGCGCGGTGGAGACCCTGCCGCTCGCCCGCAGCGACGAGTCCCGCCAGCGTCTCCTGTCGATCATCCAGCACGACGTGAAGCGCCTCGACCGCCTGATCAGCGACATCTCGGACGCCTCGCGCCTCGATGCGGAGCTCGCCCGCGCCGATGCGGAGCCGGTGGACATGGTACGGCTCCTCGATGCGGTGGTGTCGGTAGCCAATGAGCGCCGGCAGGAGGGCGATCCGCTCATCACGCTCAGCATCGACAGGCAGGCTCAGGGCCGCGACGCCTTCCTGGTCCTCGGCCACGACAGCCGCCTTGGCCAAGTCTTCAACAACCTGATCGACAACGCGCGCTCCTTCTCGCCGCCCGACGAGACCGTGAATGTCTCCCTGCGCCGGCGCAAGAACCAGGTGGAAATCCTGGTGGAGGATAGCGGGCCCGGCATCGAGCCGGATGCCCTCGACCGGATCTTCGAGCGCTTCTACACCGACCGGCCCGAGCAGGGCTTCGGCCAGAATTCGGGCCTCGGCCTGTCCATCTCCCGCCAGATCATCGAGGCCCATCGCGGCACGATCCGTGCCGAGAACCGGCTCGGTCCTCCCGATGAGGACGGCGAGCCCAGGCGCCTCGGCGCCCGTTTCATCATTCGCCTGCCGATCGAGGGAGCGAAAGCCAAGAAGGAACAGGAGAGGAAGGACAAGGATAAAGCCAAGCGCGAACCGGGAAAGAAGGCACCGTGAGCGAGGCAGAGACGATTCATGCCGGCTGCGTGCTCGTCGGCGAAGCCGGGCTCCTGATCCGGGGCGCATCGGGGTCGGGCAAGTCGAGGCTCGCTCGTGAGGTGATGTCTCTCGCCCTCAGCGCCGGCCGGTTCGGTCGGCTGGTCAGCGACGATCGCACCCGCCTCGAGGCGCACCATGGCCGTCTTCTGGCGCGGCCGGTCGAGCCACTGGGCGGCTGTATCGAGGTCTTCGGTCTCGGCATCATCCGGCGCCCCTTCGAGAACGCTGCCGTTGTCCGTCTGGTGGTCGATCTCTCCGACGACCCGGCCCGCTATCCGGACGAGGAGGACAGGCACGTCGTCCTCTGCGGCGTCATGGTCCCTCGCATCCAGATGCAAGCCGGGGCAATCTCGGCAGACGTCGCCCTGGGCTGCCTGAGTGGTGTTTGCGACACGGTAGTGACACTGTGATGAACTTTTCCTCTCAATGCTCTTGCGCTTGGCTTCGCGGTGCACAAAATAGCGGCTCCGCTCTTGGAGCGTTCGGACTTGTAACATTATGATTGGAATGGTGCTCGTCACCCACGGGCAGCTCGCGACGGAATTCAAAGCGGCGCTTGAGCATGTCGTGGGGCCTCAAGAGCAGCTTGAAACGATCACGATCGGCCCTGACGACGACATGGAGACACGGCGCAAGGACATCATGGCCGCCGTGTGCCGGGTCAATTCGGGCCAGGGGGTCGTGGTCCTGACGGATATGTTCGGCGGCACGCCCTCGAACCTGGCTCTGTCCTGCATGAATGGCGGCTCCGTCGAGGTAGTGGCCGGCATCAACCTGCCCATGCTCATCAAGCTGGCCTCCGTCCGGGACGAGGAACCCCTGTCCGACGCCGTTTCCCATGCCCAGGAAGCGGGGCGCAAATACATCAATATCGCCTCGCGCGTTCTCTCGGGAAAGTAACTACCATGGACCGGCCCTTCGATCAGGACTGCCCGCCTGCCGTCGTGCCCGATGGAGCCGAGGTTCGGGAGCTTCCCATTATCAACCGCCGGGGCCTGCACGCCCGCGCCTCGGCCAAGTTCGTCCAGACCGTCGAGCGCTTCAATTCCGACGTGACGGTGACCCGCTGCGGCGAGACCGTGGGCGGGCGCTCGATCATGGGCCTTCTGACCCTGGCGGCGGCGCAGGGCACCTCGATCACCGTCGCGGCCAAGGGTGAAGACGCCGCTCTCTGCCTCCAGGCCATCGACGACCTCCTCGCCAACAAATTCGGCGAGGACGAGTAAGCCTTTCTCGGCACCCTCTCTGAATCCCGCCCGTCATCACCGGCCTCGTGCCGGTGATCCCGATGCATTCAGGCGCAACGCTCGTCCAATCGAGATGGTCGGCACAAGACTGGCCATGACGTCGCAGAGCTCCATGCGAGGGCCGTCATCAGCGTCCGCACTCCCAAACGACATATAAAGACATCTTTATATCTTGATTGCCTCTCCCGGCGAGCTCTGATAGAGAAGCGCCAATTCAACCGAACAGGTGCTAAAGAGAGGCCATCATGGCGCAGGATTACATCGTCAAAGACATCAGCCTTGCCGATTTCGGCCGCAAGGAAATCTCGATCGCCGAGACCGAAATGCCGGGCCTGATGGCCGTCCGGGAGGAATACGGCCCGAAGCAGCCCCTGAAGGGCGCCCGCATCGCCGGCTCGCTCCACATGACCATCCAGACCGCGGTGCTGATCGAGACCTTGAAGGCCCTCGGCGCCGACATCCGCTGGGTGTCCTGCAACATCTACTCCACCCAGGACCACGCCGCCGCCGCCATCGCGGCCGCCGGCATTCCGGTCTTCGCCTATAAGGGCGAGACCCTCACCGAGTACTGGGACTACACCGCCAAGCTGTTCGACTGGCATGGCGGCGGCGTGCCGAACATGATCCTCGACGACGGCGGCGACGCCACGATGCTGGTCCATCTCGGCCTGCGCGCCGAGCAGGGCGACGTCGCCTTCCTCGACAAGCCCGGCGCGGAAGAAGAGGAAGTTCTCTTCGCGCTCATCAAGCGTCTGCTCAAGGAAAAGCCGAAGGGCTGGTTCGCGGAAATCGCCGCCTCGATCAAGGGCGTGTCGGAAGAGACCACCACGGGCGTGCACCGCCTCTACATCATGGCCAAGGAAGGTAAGCTCCTCTTCCCGGCGATCAACGTCAACGACTCGGTCACCAAGTCGAAGTTCGACAATCTCTATGGCTGCCGCGAGTCGCTGGTCGACGGCATCCGCCGCGGCACAGACGTGATGATGGCCGGCAAGGTCGCCATGGTGGCGGGCTTCGGCGACGTGGGCAAGGGCTCCGCCGCCTCGCTCCGCCAGGCCGGCTGCCGCGTGCTCGTGTCGGAAGTCGATCCGATCTGCGCGCTCCAGGCCGCCATGGAAGGCTATGAGGTCACGACGATGGAGGATGCGGCTCCCCGCGCCGACATTTTCGTCACCGCCACCGGCAACAAGGACGTCATCACGATCGAGCACATGCGGGCGATGAAGGACCGGGCGATCGTCTGCAACATCGGCCACTTCGATAACGAGATCCAGGTCGCGGCTCTGAAGAACCTCAAGTGGACCAACATCAAGCCGCAGGTCGACGAGATCACGTTCCCCGACGGACACCGCATCATCCTGCTCTCGGAAGGCCGTCTCGTGAACCTCGGCAACGCCATGGGCCACCCGTCCTTCGTGATGTCGGCCTCGTTCACCAACCAGACGCTCGCCCAGATCGAGCTCTGGAACAACGCCGGCAAGTACGAGAAGAAGGTCTACACCCTGCCGAAGCACCTGGACGAGAAGGTCGCCTCGCTGCATCTCGAAAAGATCGGCGTGAAGCTCACCAAGCTGCGCCCCGACCAGGCGGCCTATATCGGCGTCTCCGAGAAGGGCCCGTTCAAGCCGGATCACTACCGCTACTGATCGGCCTTGCGATTACACCAATCCAGAGAGCCCGGCTTCGGCCGGGCTTTTTCTTTGTTCGGCGGCAAACGAATCGACAGAATGTCGCACCGGCATGTGTGTGTCACAAATGCAATATGGTTCGACGAATTGCACACAGGTTCTCCAAAGGAAGTTTAAGCCAGTGTTAACCCTCTTCCTGGCGGAGTCAGGGGTGGTCTAGAGTGAACACGAATCGACCGGCTGTGCTGTGGCTTCGAACCTGCGCCGGCAGTTCCGTTCATGCGTAGACGGTTGACCTCTGTGGCGTATCGAAACGCGGCCGGGGATCGATCCAACTTGGCCTGGTCGTCGGGCCGCCAACTATGGAAGGGCAGCACGGCATGGCCGGGCAATGGGAGCGTCAGGATGGCAGCAGCGACGGGAAAGTTTCCCTCGTCGGCTCCGCCCGCGTCCCCCTGTCCCTGATGCTCCTGGCCGGCACCTCTCAGGCGGCCTTCGCCAACGACCTGTTGCTTCCCATCGCGGAAGGGGCCTCGGATCTCCTCGGTTTCCTGCACAGTTTCGACCTGCACAACGCCGCCTATTTCGGCCTCTTCATGGGCCTCGTCGCCTTCTCGACCACCACCGCCCTGCTGCTGATGCGCGAGCAGAAGCGCGCCGCCCGGATGGAGCGGCGTCTGCGCAATGAGCTCGATGCCCTGCGGGGTGCGGACGATCTCGCAGCCCTTCTCATGGGCTCGGAGCGTCAGCTCCTCGTGAGCTGGCACGGCCGGGACGGGGAACCCCGCTTCCAGGGCGATCCCACCATCGTCGGCGAGAATGCGCCGGCCCAGCGCGCTCTGGCCTTCGGTGCCTGGCTCAGTCCCGCCGACGCCGCTGCCGTGGAAAGCGCCCTTGAACAGCTTAAAGTTCGCGGCCAGGCCTTTCGCCTGACGGCCCGCTGCACGGCGGGCAGCCGCTTCGTGGACGTGGAAGGCCGCACCATCGGCGGACGGGCGATCCTGCGCCTGCGGGACGTGACGGGCGACCGGGCCGAACTCCTGAAGGCCCAGAATCATCTGGCGACCGCGCGCAGCGACCTGCGCGCCATGACGATGCTGCTCGACGACGTCGCCTATCCGCTCTGGATTCGTGACCAGGACGACAAGCTGCTCTGGGCCAACCAGGCTTATCTGCGCTCGGTCGAGGCCAAGGATCTCGATGACGCCATCACCCGCTCCCTGGAACTCCTCGGCGCGACCACCCGGGACGAGGCACGACGCCAGCGCCAATCCGGCGTCACCTTCTCAGGAAGAGTGACGGCCGTGGTGGCAGGCCATCGCGCCGTTCTCGACGTGATCGAGCGCCCGACCGCCGGTGGCAGCGCGGGCATCGCAGTGGACGTGTCGGAACTCGAAGCGGTCCGCACCGATCTGCAGCGCCAGATGGACGCCCATGTGCGCACCCTGGATCAGCTGCCGACGGCCGTCGCCATCTTCGATGGCTCGCAGTCCCTCATCTTCAGCAACGCCGCCTATCAGCGCCTCTGGGGCCTCGATGCGGCCTTTCTCGCATCGCGCCCCACGGACAGCGAGGTGCTCGACCGTCTGCGGGCAGGCCGCAAGCTGCCCGAGCAGGCGGATTTCCGCGCGTGGAAGGCTGATTTTCTGCAGGGCTACCACTCGGTCGAGCAGCAGGAGACCTGGTGGCACCTGCCCGATCGTCGCACGCTGCGCGTGGTCATCAACCCCAATCCGCAGGGCGGCGTGACTTATCTCTTCGACGACGTGAGCGAGCGCTTCGAGCTGGCCTCGCAGGTCCATTCGCTCACCCGCGTCCAGAGCGAGACCCTCGACACGCTGAAGGAAGGCGTCGCCGTGTTCGGTTCCGACGGGCGCCTCAAGCTGCACAACCGCGCCTTCGCCGAGATGTGGAATCTGTCGCCCGAGATGACGGCTGAGAACCCGCATATCGACACGATCATCAAGGCCTGCCGCCTGCTGGCCTCGCAGGACGAGCCGTGGATCGACATTCGCGGCGCGGTGGCGGGCCTTGCCGACATGCGCATGGGGCTGACCTGCCGCATCGAGCGTCATGACGGCTCTGCCCTCGACTGCACCGCGCAGCCTCTGCCCGATGGCGCGACGCTTCTGAGCTTCACCGACGTCACTGCGAGCGTGAACGTGGAGCGCGCGCTCACCGAACGCAACGAAGCCCTGGAGCGCGCCTCCCGGCTGCGCGACGAATTCGTGCACCATGTGTCCTACGAGCTGCGCTCGCCGCTCACCAACATCATCGGCTTCACGCAACTGCTCGGCGACGAGACGGTGGGTGCGCTCAATCCGCGCCAGCGCGATTACGCCGATCACATCATGCGCTCCTCGGCATCGCTGCTCGCGATCCTCAACGACATTCTCGATCTCGCCTCCATCGACACCGGTTCGCTGGAGCTGACGCCGGAGATCGTCGACATCCGCTCCACTATCGAGGCCGCCATGCGCGGACTGGAAGATCGGCTGGCCGAATCCTCGCTCACGGTTGTCATCGATGCGCCGGACGACATCGGCACGTTCGTCGCCGACGGCAAGCGCGTGCGCCAGATCCTGTTCAACCTGCTCTCCAACGCGGTCGGATTCTCGTCGCCCGGCCAGACGATCCGGGTCTCGGCGCGCAAGCGCGGCGGCGAGGTGATCTTCGACGTGAAGGACCAGGGCCGCGGCATTCCGCCCGAGATCAAGGCGCGCATCTTCGAGCGGTTCGAGAGCCATACGCTCGGGACGCGCCACCGCGGCGTCGGTCTGGGCCTGTCCATCGTGCGCTCCTTCGTGGAGCTGCATGGCGGACGCATCGAGGTTTCGTCCGCCCCGGGCGTCGGCACCACGGTCACGTGCATCTTCCCCAATGACCGGCACGAGACGCCGTCCGATGGCCGATCCGCGCAATCTGCGCTAACTCCAATCGCAGCCGAGTAGGAACAGCGATGGTGAATGGACTGGCCCTCATGCCCGAGCAGGATGTTTTGCAGGCCGCATGGATCGTGACGCTTCCCGACCACGAGTCGACGGAACGCTTCGCGAGGATCCTGGCCGAAGAGCTGAAAGCCGGCGATCTCGTGACCCTCTCAGGGGGGCTCGGCGCCGGCAAGACGACGCTGGCCCGCGCCCTCGTGCGCACGCTCGCCGGAGATCCGGAGCTCGAGGTCCCCAGCCCCACCTTCACTCTGATGCAGGTCTATGACGGCCCGCGCTGCCCCATCGTCCATGCGGATTTCTACCGCCTCTCCGGCGGCTACGAGCTGGTGGAGCTGGGCTGGGACGAGATGACGGAGAATGCCATCGCGCTCGTGGAATGGCCCGAGCGCGCCGAGGACGCGCTGAAACCCGAGCACCTCGACATTCGCCTCGATTTCGCCCCCGGCAGCCAGGGCCGCGGCCGCATCGCCATGCTCACCGGAACGGGCGCCTTCGCGTCCCGGCTCCAGCGCATGAAGGCCTACCGCAACCTGGTCGAGCGCTGCGGCTGGGGCGATGCCTCGCGCTACCCCATGACGGGCGATGCCTCGGTCATCCGCTCATACGAGCGCCTCGTGAAGCCCTCCGGCGAAACCGCGCTCCTGATGATCTCGCCCCCGCGCCCGATCGGGCCCGCCGTGCGGCGTGGCAAGCCCTATACGACCATCGCGAAGCTCGCCGAGACGGTGAATGCCTTCGTGGCCATGGACAAGGGCTTGAGGGCGCTGGGATTCAGCGCACCCTACATCTACGGCGAGGACCTGGAGGCGGGCCTCCTCCTCATCGAGGATCTCGGCGCCGAGCCCTTCACCGACAAGAACGGGCCGATCCCGGAGCGCTACGCGGAGGCGACGCGGCTTCTGGCGCAGCTCCATGGTCAGACCCTGCCGCAGGTGCTGCCGGTGACGGAAGGCATCGACCATCCGATCCCGCCCTACGATCTCGAGGCGCTCCTGATCGAGGTGGAGCTGCTGCTCGACTGGTACGTGCCGCACATCATCGGCACGCAGCTCTCGGGCTCAGCACGAGCCGAGTTCGTCAATCTGTGGACCGAGACCCTGGGCGAGGTCCTCTCCGCCCCGGTCACCTGGACCCTGCGCGACTACCACTCGCCCAACCTGATCTGGCTTCCAGGACGCGAAGGCCTTCAGCGCGTCGGGATGATCGATTTCCAGGATGCGGTGCTGGGCTCGCCGGCCTACGACGTCGCGTCGCTCCTGCAGGATGCCCGCGTGACCGTGCCGCCGGAGCTCGAACTGAAGCTCATCGGCCTCTATGCCCGCGACCGGAAGGCTGCCAATTCTTCCTTCGACGTATCGGCCTTCGCCCGCGCCTACGCCATCATGGCGGGCCAGCGCGCCACCAAGATCCTCGGCATCTTTGCCCGCCTCGACCGGCGGGACGGCAAGCCGCATTACCTCAAGCACCTGCCGCGGATCGAAGCCTATCTCATCCGCAACCTCGCCCATCCGGCCCTGGGGAAACTCAAGGTCTGGTATGAAAACTATCTGCCGAGGCTCATCCCGTATGTGGATGAAACCCCTCCCGAATCCTGAGCCATCTCCTTGTCCCAGACCTCTCCGCATGCGCCCCGAAAAGCCATCGTTCTCGCTGCAGGCTTAGGCAAGCGCATGCTGCCGATCACGGCCACCATGCCGAAGCCCCTCGTGAAGGTGGCAGGGCAGAGCCTCATCGACTTCGCCCTCGACAAGCTGCACGAGGCCGGCATGGAGACGGTGGTGGTGAACGTGCACCATTTCGCCGACATGCTCGAAGCGCATCTGCGCACCCGTGAGGTGCCGCGCATCGTCATCTCGGACGAGCGCGACGCGCTGCTGGAAACCGGCGGCGGCGTGAAGAAGGCATTGCCGCTTTTAGGCAACGAGCCCTTCATCACCTTCAATTCCGATTCGCTCTGGATCGAAGGAAAAGAGCCGAATCTGAAGCGCCTCGTGAAGGCCTGGGATCCGGAGCGGATGGATATCCTGATGCTCGTGGCGCCGTTATCCACAAGCATTGGATTCGAAGGCCGCGGCGATTTTCACATGGACGACAGCGGCCGGCTGCGCCGCCGCGGAACGGATCCGAGCGCTCCTTTCGCCTATGCGGGCGTCGCCATCGTGAAGCCGGAATTCGTCCATGGGACGCCGGATGGAGCGTTCTCGGCCAACGCTTTCTACGACCGCGCCATCGCAAAGGAGCGCCTCTACGGCTTGTGCATGGAGGGGCAATGGCTGCATGTTGGGGAGCCTCAGGCGATCGCCGAGGCAGAAAAGTGCCTTGCCGCCAGCAAGCGATGAGGTTTCGTGGTGTCGAGTATGACCCGGAAAAGTGGGAACCGGTTTTCCGACAAGGTCATGCATGATTCCAAAACTTCGCCGCGTGTCTTTTCCATCCCTCCGGGTTGCGCCTTCCTGCCGACCCTGGTGGACGCGCTGCTCGACGGCCGCCTTGTCGGCCCGCTGCCTGACGATCCTGCGGCTCTCGCCGATATCACGATCTATGTTCCGAACCGCCGCGCCACTCGCGCGCTGATTGCGCTTCTCGCCGAACGTGGCGAAGGCAGGGCCCAGCTTTTGCCGCGCATCGTTCCCTTGGGCGAAACCGACGAGGCCGAGTTCGAGCTGACGGGACTGGAGGGCACGCCTTTGCAGGAGGCCGCGAGCCTCAAGCCCCCGATCCCGCCCCTGGAGCGCCGCCTCATCCTCACGCGCCTCGTGCAGCGCTGGTCGGCGGAGGTGGACCGCGCGCTGCTGCAGCTCGGGCCCGAAGTGCCCTTCATGGTGCCAGCCTCGCCCGCCGATGCGGTGAACCTCGCGGGCGACTTGGAAACCCTGATGGACGCCTTCACCACGGAAGGCATCGACTGGCATGCCCTCGAACTGGCGGTGGATTCGGATTACTCGAAATATTTCGAGATCACACGCCACTTCGTGCAGATCGCGAGCGAGAACTGGCCCAGGATCCTTGCCGAACGCCAGGCGAGCGATCCGGCACAAAGGCGCAATGCGCTGCTCGAGGCCGAAGCGCGACGTCTCACCCGTGAGCGGCCGGAGCATCCGATCATCGTCGCGGGCTCGACCGGCTCCGTGCCGGCGACCGCTAACCTCATGAGCGTCATCGCGCGTCTGCCCAAAGGCGCCATCGTGCTCCCCGGCCTCGACACGGACCTCGACGAGGAGAGTTGGGCCACCATCGGCGGGATCGGCGACGACGAAACCGATCCGGTGCACGGACACCCGCAAGCATCCCTCCGTCGCCTCCTCGACAGGCATCTGCGCATCCAGCGCGCCGACGTCACCGCCCTCGGCGACGTGCCGGAGGCCGCGAAAGCCCGCAACCACCTGCTCTCCGAAGCCCTACGCCCGGCGGATACCACGGATCGCTGGTCGGTGATCGCGCCCGAGGACCGTGTCGCCCTGAGCACCAGCGGCTGCGATGGCCTCGCCATCGTCGAAGCGATGGACGAGCGCGAGGAAGCGCTCGCCATCGCCCTTGCGCTGCGCGAAACCATCGCCCACCCGCACAAGACGGCAGCCCTCGTGACGCCGGATCGCGCTCTGGCTGCACGCGTGACCGCGGAACTCGCGCGCTGGGGCTTGAGCGTCGAGGATTCCGCCGGCATTCCGTTGTCCGACACACCGGCCGGACGTCTCGCACGGCTGGCAGCGGAGGCAGCCGCCGACGATTTGAGGCCCGTGCGGCTCCTCGCGCTGCTGGCCCATCCGCTCGTGCGCCTCGGCCTGTCCCGTGCGACGGTAGAGCACGCGGCGAGCGTGCTCGAAATCGGCGTTCTGCGCGGGCCTGCTCCCGCCCTCGGCATCGAGGGCATGCGCGCGGCGCTCGCCAGCCGCCGCACCGAGAGCGATCACCGCACGCCCCGTCCACGCAAGCGCCTTACTGAGGCCGATTGGGACCTCGCCGACGAATTGCTGCAGCGCCTCGACGTTGCCTTCGACACCTTCACGCCGGCCGCGCACGGCGAGGGGCGGCTCGATCTCATGTCCCTGGTGGAAGACCACCGCCGGGCGGTCGAGCTGCTGTGGGCCGGTCCCGACGACGATGCGGAGGAGCAGGATGACGATTCCTCGAAGGTAGCGCTTGCCGCGCTCTTCGACGATCTGGAGCATTCCGACATCCGCGCCGAGGAAGGGCATCCGCTCCAAGGCCGTTTCGTCGATTATCCCACCTTCTTCACGACGCTCGCCAAGCAGCGCAGTTTGAGCCCGTCGCCTCACGCCACTCATCGTCGTTTGAAGATTCTCGGCCTTCTCGAAGCGCGTCTTCTCTCCGTCGACCGCGTGGTGCTCGGCGGATTGGATGAAGGCACGTGGCCGCCGCGCACCGTGACGGATGCGTTCCTCAACCGCCCCATGCGCTCGCGCGTCGGATTGATGCCGCCGGAACGGCGCATCGGTCAGACGGCGCACGATTTCGTGCAGGCGCTCGGCACGCACGAAGTGATGATCACGCGCGCCCACAAGCGCGACGGCTCGCCCATGGTGCCCTCGCGGTTCCTGCAGCGCCTCAAGGCCTTCACCGGCAAGGAGGTGTGGGAGCGCATGACGAAGGCCGGCGAGTATTACCGCCGCCTCGCACGCACCCTCGACACGCCGGAGCCCGCGCCTCCCTTAGCCCGCCCGCGGCCGAAGCCCGATCCGACGCTGTTCCCACGTGCTTTGAGCGTGACGGAAATCGAGACGCTGGTGCGCGACCCGTATTCCATTTTCGCACGCCACATCCTCAAGCTCGACGCGCTCGATGCGATTGCGGTCACGCCGAGCGCGGCGGAGCGCGGCACGATCATTCACGATGTACTCGGGCAATTCGCGGAGAAATATCCGAAGACCATTCCCGCTCACGCGCTGGAAGAGTTGCTGGCTCTTGGCACCGATGCCTTTGCCGACATCACCGAGGCGTACCCGGAGCTCTATGCGGAATGGTGGCCGCGCTTCACGCGGCTCGCCACTGAGTTCGTGGTGTGGGAGCAGGCGCGTCGACCGTCTCTCGTCGAGGTTTATGCGGAACGCTCCGGCCGCCTGTCGATTCCGTTACCGGACGGCACGATCTTCAACTTACGCGCCCGTGCCGACCGCATCGAGCACCGCCGCGATGGCGGCTTCACCATCGTCGACTTCAAGACGGGCCAGCCGCCCGGCGTGCGCGAGGTCTATGCCGGCTTCTCGCCGCAGCTCACGCTGGAAGCCATGATGCTGATGAGGGGCGCCTTCAAGGGTCTGCCCATGGCGAAGGAAACGCCCGATCTCATCTACATCCACACCACCGGCGGTCGCGAGCCGATCAAGCCGCGCGAGATCAAGCCCGGACGCGACGAAGAGCGCTCTGTCCCGGAAATCGTGGAAGAACATCGCCGCCGGTTCGAGGGCATGATCGCGCGCTACGCCAAGGGCGAGGCGGCTTACCTGTCGCGGCCGTTCCCGAAATATGCGCGCCGCTTCTCGGAATACGATCATCTGGCGCGCGTGAAGGAATGGTCGCTGGCGAGCGCGGGCGGCGGTGAGGGATCCGAATGAGCACCGATCTCGTCATTCCGGAATATACTAAAGATGCGCAGCGTCGCGCCGCCAATCCGCGCGCCTCGGCCTGGGTGTCGGCCAATGCAGGCGCGGGCAAGACCAAGGTGCTCACCGATCGCGTCGTGCGCCTGCTGCTCGCAGGCTCGCTGCCGGGGCGCATCCTGTGCCTCACCTTCACCAAGGCCGCCGCCGCCAATATGGCGATCCGCGTCTTCGAACGCCTCGGCCGCTGGGTGACGCTCGATGAGGAGAGCTTGGTCAGAGAGCTGACCGAGCTCGAAGGTGCGAAGCCGACGCGCCAGCAGGTGAAGCTCGCGCGCACGCTCTTCGCTCGCGCGGTGGAAACGCCGGGCGGGCTGAAGATCGACACCATTCACGCCTTCTGCGAGCGTCTTCTGCATCTCGTGCCCTTCGAGGCCAATGTGCCCGCGCGCTTTGCTGTGCTCGACGAGAGCCAGACCGACGAGATGCTGGCGCAGGCGACATCCAACGTG
This sequence comes from Microvirga lupini, assembly GCA_000517005.1. Lineage (GTDB taxonomy): Bacteria > Pseudomonadota > Alphaproteobacteria > Rhizobiales > Beijerinckiaceae > Microvirga > Microvirga lupini. The sequence continues at coordinate 37,744 of KI912020.1, read as the reverse complement.
ATGGCCGATGCGGCGAGCGGCAACTTTCCGGAACTTGCCGAGGCGCTCGACATCGTCAGCGTCGATGCAGTGGGCGATGCACTCACCGCCGCGATCAATGCGGCCTTGAAATGCAAGACCTTCCTGCACGATCCAAAAGGTCCCGCGCGGCTTCGCAGGGAACTCGGATTGGGGCCGGAGGATACGCTCGAATCCATCGAGTCTGCGATGCTGGAAGGCGGCATCGCACCGGGTGAATGGACGGCCATCGCGCAGGAACTGCTCGCCGGAAAAGCGACCGATCAGGAGCGCGCCGCGTCCTTCATCGCCGCTGCCGAAACTCAGAATCCGGATGAGAAACTCAAGCATTATCTGTCAGTCTTCCTGAAAGAATCCGATTGGACGCCGCGCGCGGAATCGCGCCTCGTAACCAAGTCCATCGATCCGGCCTTGAAGGAACGGCTTCTCGACGAACAAAGCCGCATCTGGCGGCTCATCGACAAGCGCAAGGCTGCACGCGCCGCCGAGCGCACACAGGCGCTGTTCACATTGGCCGCCGAGATCCACACCCGTGTCGAGCAGGCGAAAATGCGCCTCGGCGCGCTCGACTTCCAGGATCTCATCGACAAGACTTTGGCGCTGCTCTCCCGCGGCGACACTGCCTGGGTGCTCTACAAGCTCGATCGCGGCATCGATCATGTGCTGATCGACGAGGCGCAGGACACGAACCCGGAGCAATGGGAGATCCTGCGCAAGATCACCGAGGATTTCACCGCAGGCGCGGGTGCTGCAGGAAATCGCGTGCGCACGCTCTTTGCCGTGGGCGATCCCAAGCAGTCGATCTACGGCTTCCAGGGAGCCGCCCCGCAGGAATTCGAATCCACCCGCCGCAACTGGTCGCAGAAGGTGCGCGAGGCGGAGCTTCACTTCGAAGACGTGTCGCTCACCATGTCGTTCCGCTCGGCCAAGGCCGTGCTCTCGGCGGTCGATGCCACCTTTGCGGTGGACAGGCATTTCAAGGGCCTGTCCTTCGAGGACAAGGCGGTCGGCACCGTGCATGAGAGCGCGCGTCCCCATGCGCCCGGCCTCGTGGAGTTGTGGCCGGTCGAGACGCCCGCGGAAGAAGAAGAGCCCGAGGCCTGGGTGCTGCCCATCGACGAGCCCGAGCAGCAATCTCCGCCCGTCGTCGTCGCGCGGCGCATCGCGCAGGCCGTGAAGTGCTGGACTACCAAGGGCGACGAGATGGGCCGCATCTGGACGGCCGGCGACGTGCTCGTGCTGGTGCGAAAGCGGGGCGCGGCTTTCGAGGCGGTGATCCGCGCGCTGAAGGAAGCAGGCGTGCCGGTGGCCGGCGCGGACCGGCTCAATATCGGCGAGCACATCGCCGTGCTCGATCTCGTGGCGGCCGGCCGCGCGGCGCTTCTGCCCGACGATGATCTCACCCTCGCAACCGCGCTGAAATCTCCCCTCGTCGGCCTGACCGACGACGATCTCATCCGAATCACCGCCGACCGTGCCGACGAGGAATCGCTGCACGCCGCCCTGGAGCGCCATGCGGCAGCAGGCGATGCAAAGGCGAGGAGCGGATGCGAGGCTCTCCACGCATGGCGCGAGCTCGCGCGCATTCATGGCCCCTTCGGCTTCTTCGCCACCCTGCTTGGTCCGCGCGGCGGACGCTCGCTGCTCGTGGCGCGCTTAGGCAGTGAAGCGGGCGATGCCATCGACGCTTTCCTGTGCTTCGCGCATCAATCGGAGATGACGGAGACGCCCTCGCTCACCGTCTTCCTCAACCGTTTCGAATCCGCCTCCCACACCATCAAGCGCGACCTCGATTCCGTGAACAACGAAGTGCGCGTGATGACCGTGCACGGCGCGAAGGGACTCGAGGCTCCCATCGTGGTGCTCATCGACGGCTGCGAGGTGTTGGGCCGCGATCCGTCGCTGCTGCAATTGCAGACCGCAACCGGCAACAAGATCCCGGTCTGGTCGCCGGGCAAGAATTCCGATTCGAGCGTGATGACGCAGGCGCGCGATCTCCTGCACGCCAAGGGCTACGAGGAGCACAACCGTCTGCTCTACGTCGCCATGACCCGCGCCAAGGACCGGCTGGTGATAGCGCCGTACCGGACAACCGGCAACGAGACCCGGCAGGAAGCCTGGTGCGAGATGATCCGCCACGGGCTCGTCGAGAAGGCGGACGGATTGGAACTCGACGAGGCTCCCTACGGCCCGATCGCCGTCTGGCGCGACGGCTCACCGCTCGCGCGCACGCTCGCGGCCGAATCAGATGTCCCGCTCCTCGATCCCATCGCCGTGCCGGATTGGCTGACGACGGCGGTTCTGCCCGAACCCGAACCCCTGCCGCCGATCCGCCCCTCCAGCGCACTGGGGGCCGCCGATCGCATGACGCGGCCGGGCGACGGCCCCTACGCGCCCGAGGCAAGGCTTCGCGGCACCCTGGTCCATGCCCTGCTGGAGCGCTTGCCAGCCTTGGCGCCCGAGCACCGCGAGAGCATGGCGCGGGCTTACGTTAAGGCGCGCGCCCCGCGCCTTGCCGCCGACCTGCGCGAATCGATCCTGGCCGATGCCCTCGACGTTCTCGATCATCCCGACCTCAAGCCCCTCTTCGGCAAGGGCTCGCGGGCCGAGGCGCCGATCGCCGGGCGGGTGGTGACGGCGGAAGGCGAGATGATGGTGTCGGGCCAGATCGACCGGCTCGCCGTCCTCGATACGGAAGTGCTGGTGGCCGATTTCAAGACCACGGCGCGGCCGCCTAAAGTCGGCCAGCCGCCACCGCCATCTTATGTGGCGCAGCTCGCCCTCTACCGGACGCTGCTCGCCGAGATCTATCCGGGCAAGCGGATCCGCACCTTCCTGATCTGGACCTCCGGGCCCGTGATCCACGAACTCATGGAACCCGACCTGGAATCGGCACTTACCCTCATCAAAGCGGCGTGAGGAAAAGGACCCTTGCTTGATTCCCTCCGGCCGGGTTCTTACCTTGGCCCTATAGCCGAGCGGCTCGTCATTGAGTCGCGTTCAAAGTCAAAGGTGATCTGATGGCAACCGTAAAGGTGACCGACTCAAGCTTCGCGCAGGACGTCCTGCAATCCTCCGAGCCCGTTGTGGTCGATTTCTGGGCCGAATGGTGCGGTCCCTGCCGCATGATCGGCCCGGCCCTGGAAGAAATCTCCGACGAGATGGCCGGCAAGGTGAAGATCGCGAAGCTCAATGTGGACGAGAACCCGCAGATCTCCTCCCAGCTCGGCATCCGCTCGATCCCGGCCCTCATGATGTTCAAGGACGGCAAGGTCGTCGCCCAGAAGGTCGGCGCCGCCCCCAAGGGCGAGCTCTCTCGCTGGATCCAGGCTTCGGCCTGATCGGGTTGAGATTTCGAGATGATGGAAGGGGCCGAAAGGCCCCTTTTTGATTTGGTGTCATCCCGGACGAAGCGAAGCGGAGATCCGGGATCGTCTGCAGGATCTGGCGCTGGAATTTCGACACTGTCATTCCCGCGCAGGCGGGAATCCATAACCGCTGACGGTCCCGAACTGGTCGAAGGTCGTGGTTATGGATCCCGGCCTTCGCCGGGATGACGGTGCTGAGTTTCGGGAGCCCATCCCGCTCGCGATCCCGGCTCGGCTTCGCCGTCCGGGATGACCGCCTTGATTTACTCCGGCAACGTCCCGTTCGCCGCCAGAACCTCGCCAGCCAAGTAAAGCGAGCCGCAGATCAGCACGCGGGGCGGGTGTTCCCAGACGTAGTTGTGGAGCGAGGCGAGCGCCGATTCGACGCTGGGCGCCGTCGAGGTGGTGAGCCCCACGCTTCCCGCGATGGCCGCGACCTCTTCCGCCGGGCGTGCCGCGATCTGGCCTGCAATCGGCACAGCGATCACCTCGCGGGCAAGACCGGAAAAGTTCTTGAAGAAGGCCTGAGAATCCTTGGTGCCGAGCATTCCGGTGATCAGCACGAGGGGCGCATCCGAGCGCTCGCTCCGGTCCGCCATGGCGGCGGCGAGCACCCGGCCGCCATCGGGGTTGTGCCCGCCATCGAGCCAGATCTCACAGCCCTTGGGTGCGATCTCGGGCAGGCGGCCCCGGTTGAGGCGCTGCAGACGGCCGGGCCATTCGGCGCGGGTGAGGCCCGCCTCGAAGGCCGAGGTTTCGAACTGCTCGAAGCCCGCCGCGCGCAGGGCGGCGATCGCCGTTCCGGCATTCGTGAACTGATGCCGTCCGATGAGCTTGGGACGCGGCAAGTCGAGAAGGCCCCTTTCGTCCTGATAGACGAGCCGTCCGCCCTCCTCATGCACGGAGAAATCCTGCTGGCCGACAATGAGCGGGGAAGCACCGATCCGTTCCGCCTCATCGCGCAGGGTCTGGTCGGCCTCCCTGTAATCCTGCGGCGCGATGACGGCCGGGCAGCCGCGCTTGAAGATGCCCGCCTTCTCCCGGGCAATGGCCTGAAGCGTCGTGCCGAGATATTCCGCGTGGTCATGCCCGATGGGCGTGACCACGGCGGCCGCTGGTTTGTCGATGACGTTCGTGGCGTCGAAGCGCCCACCCAGACCCACTTCCAGCAGGAGCACGTCGGCAGGCTCTTCCGAGAAGATCAGCAGAGCGGCCGCGGTCGTGATCTCGAACACGGTGATCGGCTCGCCCGCATTCACCGCCTCGCAGCGCCGGAAGGCTTCGACGAGTCTCTCCTCTGTCACATAGCGACCACCTCCAAACCGTCCGAGGCGGATGCGCTCGTGGAAGCGCACGAGATGGGGTGAGGTATAGACGTGGACGGCGAGCCCCGCGCTCTCCAGGATCGCCCGCATGAAAGCGATAGTCGAGCCCTTGCCGTTGGTGCCGGCCACATGGATCGTGGGTGGCAGGCGGCGCTCGGGGTGGCCGAGCTGGGCCAGAAGCCGCTGGATGCGCCCGAGCGAGAGATCGATGGTCTTCGGGTGCAGGGCGAGAAAGCGCGCGATCAGCGCATCGGAGGATTCCATCGCCCTGCTCCAAGCATGATCTGAAAAAGTGGGAACCGGTTTTTCAGCAAGATCATGCGACAATAAAAAGTTACTCGGCAGCAACCGCAACGGCCGTCGTCTCGGGCGCAGAAGCCGGCGCCTTGGTGAAGAGGCGCAACAGGCGGGCGATGGTGGATTTCAGATCATGCCGGTGCACGACTGCGTCCACCATGCCGTGCTCCTTCAGGTACTCGGAGCGCTGGAAGCCGTCGGGCAGCTTCTCACGGATGGTCTGCTCGATCACGCGCGGGCCGGCAAAGCCGATGAGCGCGCCGGGCTCGGCCAGATGGACGTCGCCGAGCATGGCATAGGACGCCGTGACACCGCCCGTGGTCGGGTTCGTGAGCACGACGATATAGGGCAGCCTCGCGTCCCGCAGGCGGCGGATCGCCACCGTGGTGCGCGGCATCTGCATGAGGGAGAGGATGCCCTCCTGCATGCGCGCCCCGCCGGAGCCGGCGAAGAGCACGTAAGGGGTCTTCTTGTCGAGCGCCGTCTCGGCGCCTTTGATGAAGGCCTCGCCCGCCGCCATGCCCAGCGAGCCGCCCATGAAGCCGAAATCCTGCACCGCAATGGTCATCGGCAGGTCCTCGACCCGGCCGAAGCCAACCTTGAACGCGTCCTGCTGACCGGTCTTGGTGCGGGCGTCCTTCAGGCGGTCGATATAGCGCTTCTCGTCACGGAATTTCAGCGGATCGACGGGGACTTCCGGCAGGGCCACGTCGAGCCAGGTGGCCCCGTCGAACATGAGCTGCAGGCGCTGGGTCGCGGAGATGCGCATGTGGTGGTTGGAGCCGGGGATTACCCACTGGTTCGCCTCCACATCCTTGTGGAACACGACCTGCCCCGTCTCCGGGCACTTGATCCAGAGATTGTCCGGCGTCTCGCGCTTGAAGAGCGTCTTGATCTTCGGACGGACGACTTCGGAAATCCAGTTCATCGCTTCAATCCTCTCGTCATGGCCGGGTCTCGCCCGGCCATCCACGTCTGACCACGCTGGAGGCGTGGATGCCTGCCACGGCAGGTATGACGTGCCTTATGTATTAGGCCGCTGCGCGTTTTGCCACCGAGCGCACGCCTTCGCTCAATTCCTTCACCAGTTTCGTCACGGCCTCAACGGTGCCTGCCGTTGCGCGACCCTCGGGATCGAGGGTGCCCTTCAGCGCGTCGATGAGGGCCGAGCCCACCACCACGCCGTCAGCGCCCTTGGCCACCGCTGCCGCATGGGCGCCGCTTTTGACGCCGAAGCCCACCACGACGGGAAGAGGCGTGTGGCGCTTGATCCGCTCCACGGCCGTGGCGACCTTGCCGAAATCCGGCGTCGCGGCGCCGGTGATGCCGGTGATCGAGACGTAATAGACGAAGCCCGCCGTGTTCGCGAGGACAGCCGGCAGGCGTTTGTCATCGGTCGTCGGCGTGGCGAGGCGAATGAAGGCGAGGCCGGCCTTGAGCGCCGGAAGGCAGAGTTCGTCGTCCTCCTCCGGTGGCAGATCGACGACTATCAGGCCGTCGACGCCAGCCTCTTTCGCGTCCGCTAGGAAGCGGTCGACGCCATAGACGAAGATCGGGTTGAAATATCCCATGAGGATCACGGGCGTGTCCGCATCCTCGGCCCGGAAGCTGCGGATGAGGTCGAGGGTCTTGACCGTATCCTGACCGACCTTCAGGGCGCGCAGCCCCGCCGCCTGGATCGCCGGTCCATCGGCCATGGGATCGGTGAAGGGCAGCCCGAACTCGACGATGTCGGCCCCGGCCTTGGGCAGGCTCCTGAGGATCGCAAGCGAGGTCTCGGGATCCGGGTCGCCGGCCATCACATAGGTGACGAGGGCGGCGCGGCCTTCCGCGCGGCATTGTTCGAAACGGGCTTCGATGCGCTTTGTCATGGGCGGGTCTTTAGCATGAGAGGAAGGCGGGGCGAAATATGTGAAGAGCGCCGCATATCCCCTCCCCCCTTGTGGGGGAGGGCTAGGGAGGAGGGTGCTGGCGCCAGAGCTTGATAGGCTATCGCTCACACCCCCCTCTCCAACTCTCCCCCACAAGGGGGGAGAGGGCCGGTTGCGCTTCATCGCGCAGGGTTCGCCATCAAACGATCTGGTTCCCCAGATGCTCGGCGATCTGGAACAGGTCCTTGTCGCCGCGGCCGCTGATATTGACCACCATCAGGTGATCCTTGGGCTTTTGCGGCGCCAGTTCCATCACCTTGGCGAGCGCGTGGCTCGGCTCGAGCGCGGGCAGGATCCCCTCGAGCCGCGAGCAGAGCTGGAAGGCCTCCAGCGCCTCCTCGTCCGTGGCGGAGATGTATTTCACGCGGCCCATCTCATGCAGCCAGGCATGCTCCGGGCCGATGCCGGGATAATCGAGGCCGGCCGAGATGGAATGGGCGTCCTGGATCTGTCCGTCATGGTCCATGAGCAGATAGGTCCGGTTGCCGTGGAGCACGCCCGGACGGCCGCCGGAGAGCGAGGCCGCATGGAGCTTGTCGAGGCCGTGGCCTGCCGCCTCCACGCCGTAGATCTCGATGTCCTTGTCGTCGAGGAACGGGTGGAACAACCCGATGGCGTTGGAGCCGCCGCCGATGCAGGCGACAAGGGAATCCGGCAGGCGGCCCTCCGCCTCCATCATCTGCTCGCGGGTCTCGTTGCCGATGACGCATTGGAAGTCGCGCACCATGGCCGGATAGGGATGCGGCCCCGCCACCGTGCCGATGCAGTAGAAGGTGTCGGCCACGTTGGTGACCCAGTCGCGCAGGGCCTCGTTCATGGCATCCTTCAGCGTCTTCGTGCCGGACTGCACCGGCACGACCTTGGCGCCGAGCATGTTCATGCGGAACACGTTGGGCTTCTGCCGCTCCACGTCGACCGCGCCCATATAGACCACGCAGTCGAGGCCGAAGCGCGCGCAGAGCGTCGCGGTGGCAACCCCGTGCTGGCCTGCGCCGGTCTCGGCGATGATGCGCTTCTTGCCCATGCGGCGGGCGAGAAGGATCTGGCCCAGCACGTTGTTCACCTTGTGCGCGCCGGTGTGGTTCAGTTCTTCGCGCTTGAAGTAGATCTTGGCCCCACCGAGATGCTCGGTCATGCGCTCGGCGAAATAGAGCGGGCTCGGGCGGCCGATGTAATGGGTCGAGTAACTCGCCATGTCGGCGTGGAAAGCCGGATCGTTCCTGGCCTCCTCGTAGGCCTTTTCCAGCTCGAGGATGTTCGGCATCAGGGTCTCGGCGACGAAGCGGCCGCCGAACTGGCCGAAATGCCCGCGCTCGTCGGGACCGGTGCGGAAGGAATTGGGTTGGGCTTGAGCTGACACGGCCTGTCCTGCCTTCAGGATTGAAAGGCACGCCCAGACGAGGACGTACCCTCTTGTTCTAGTGATGGGCAGCAGCGAATGCTGTCCGGGCGGCCCTGATGAAGGCCTCGATCCGCGCCGGATCCTTGAGGCCCGGCCCGCTTTCCACCCCGGACGACACGTCGACGGCCTGCGGCTTCGTGAGCCGGATCGCCTCCGCCACGTTGTCGGGGTTGAGGCCTCCTGACAGCATGAAGAAAAGCTTGGGGTCAAGCCCATTGAGGAGCCGCCAATCAAAGGCAATCCCGTTCCCGCCCGGGAGTGCCTCGGCCGTGCGGGGCGGCTTGGCATCGAGCAGGATGTGGTCGACGCCGCCCGCATAGGGGCGAAGCGCCTGAAGATCGGAGGCTTGCGCTATGCCGAGAGCCTTCATGACCGGCCGCTTGACCATGGAGCGGATCTCGGCCACGCGCTCGGGGCTCTCGCTTCCATGCAGCTGAATCAGGTCAGGGTTGATCGCCTCGACGGCCTGGGCGATCGCCTCGTCCTCCGGATTGACCAGCAGCACCACGCGCTGGGCGCGGCCCCTGGCCTGCAGGGAGAGACGGTGACCGAGATCGAGGCTGACGTGACGGGGGCTCTTGGGAAAACGCACGAAGCCGACCATGTCCGCGCCTGCGCCCAGGGCAACATCGAGGGTTTCGGGCGTGGAGAGCCCGCAGATTTTCACCAGATTATCCATAAGAGCTATTTTACAACGCTTTTGCCAGGAAGCGCCATACCAGCATCGCCGCAGCCAGATCCTCCAAGGCCGCACCGACCGATTTGAAGGCGGTGATGGCCGCCGGGTCGCGACGGGGCGGGTTGTGGCAAAGATCGGTGAGCGTGCCGCGGATATGGCTCTCGGCAATCGCGCCGCTCTGGAGCGACACGGCCACGTCGCCGCCCTCGGACTTGGCGGCGGGCGTGTCGATATAGACCTGAGACCGCAGCAGAGCTTCGTCATCCGCCTCGCGCATCTTGAGATTGAAGGCGCCCACGAGATCGAGATGCGCACCCGGCTTGAGCCAGGCGCCCCTGACGATGGGCGCGGTCGAGAGCGTGGCGCAGGAGACGAGATCGGCTTCGCGCACCGCCGCCTTCAGGTTTGTCACGGCGGTGACGGGCAACCCCTCGGCTCGCAGCTCGGCGGCAAGCTTCTCCGCCTTCCTGCCATGGTGGTTCCAGAGCGCCACCTCACGGATCGGGCGCTGGCTCATATGGGCGCGGATGAGGAAGGGCGCGAGGGATCCGGCGCCGACCATCACCATACGGCTGGCATCTTCGCTGGCGAGATAGCGCGCGGCGAGTGCGGAAGCCGCAGCCGTGCGCCAGACCGTCAGGCGCGTGCCGTCGAGGACGGAAACGGGCTCGCCCGTGGCGCCGTCCATCAGGAGATAGGAGCCCATCACGCTGGGCAGGCCCCTGGCGCCGTTCTCGGGGAAGACGGAGACGATCTTCACGCCGACGAATCCGTCCTGCGCGGCAGGACCGGTCCAGGACGGCATGAGCAGGAGCGTGCCATGGGCGCCCGGACGCTCGATCTCGTGGTGATGGCGCACCGGCGTGATCATGTCGCCGCGAAAGGCCTCGGCCAAGGCATCGATCAGGGCAGGAAAGGTGAGAACCCGATCGATCTCGGCAGAGGTCACGACGCGCATGGGATGATCTTAGAAGCTACGGGCCTGGGAAGAGGGAACGGTGGCCGGCAGGGTGGTGGCCGGAGCGCTCTGCGCCTTGAGGCGCTCGGTCTCATAGCGCAGCTGCCGCGTCTCGCGCCGGAGCTCACGGCGCGACTTGCGGTTCTTGCCTTGCGCGAGCCAGCTCGCCGTGCCGCCGATCACCACGCCGAGCATGACGGCGGCGAAGATCACGGCAAAGAGCGGCAGCTGCGTGGCGAATTCCGGCGCATCCTGCGAGAACGGATCGAGCGACAGGGTCACCGGCGCGCGGTTCGCGACCGCGAGCAGCACGATCAGGATGGCAATCGGCAGAAGAATGAGCGCCTTCAGAAAGCGAATCACGAACACCTCTCAACGCATTCACTGAGCGGCCGCGGCCTTAAGCACCTTCGGAGCCGGAGCATTGAGCCGCTGACGCATTTCCTTGCCCGTCTTGAAGACGGGAACGACCTTTTCGGAGATGGAAACGGATTCGCCCGTGCGCGGGTTGCGGCCCGTGCGGGCATCGCGCTTCTTCACCGAGAATGCGCCGAAGCCGCGCAGCTCGACCCGGTCGCCCCTGGCAAGGGCGTCCGCGATGGTGTCGAGGATCGCATTCACGATCTTTTCCACGTCGCGCTGGTAGAGATGCGGATTCTGCTCGGCGATCTTGAGCACCAGTTCAGATTTGATCATGGAATGGCTATATCTTTGACGTTGCTTTATTTTTCCAAAGGTTGCCAGACAGCCAGGAGGCCGTCAAGTTGCGCAATCTGCGCATGAGCCGATGTCCTGCGCAGCGCCTCGGCCACCCGCTCGAAGCCGAAGAGATCGGCGACGGTCGCACTCATGGCGAAGATTGAAAGATCCCGGTCGCTGCTCGGCTTCCAATCGCGAATCGGCAGGTCCTTGGCCACGCCCTTCGTCTGCTCGAGCCATGCGACCGCATCGCGCTCGCCGCCGATCTTGTCGATGAGCTTCATGGGCACGCCCTGGCGGCCGCTGAAGACCTGGCCCGTGGAGGCGGCCGCCAGCTCGCTCTCGCTGAGACGGCGACGGTCGCGCACCAGGGCCTTGAACCAGTCATAGGTGTCGTTGACCACCGCCTGCATGGCTGCGCGCGCTTCCGGCGAGGTCGGCTTGAAGGGGCTCGGCTCCGCCTTGAGCGGCGAGGACTTCACCTCCTCCAGCTTCACGCCGACCTGGCCCATGAGCCCCGTCAGGTCGGGATACTGGAAGAGCACGCCGATGGAGCCCACGATGGAGGTCTCGCGGGCGACGATGTAATCCGTCGCGATCGCCGTGATGTAGCCGCCCGAAGCGGCCGTGCCGTCGACGAAGGTGACGACGGGCTTCTTCTGGCTAAGCCTGCGGATGTTGCGGTAGAGCTCCTCGGAGCCCGTCGTGGTGCCGCCGGGGCTGTTGATGGAAATTACAACGCCGGAGACCGCGCTCGAATCGCCCACGCGCTGCATCAGGTCGGCGAGGCGCTGGCTGCCGGTGATCACGCCATCGATGGAAATGCGCGCGATCTGGTTCTGGAGCGCGCCATATCCCGCTCGGTCCGCGGCGGCATAGCCGATCGCGGCAACGGCGGCTATCAACCCTGAGAATCCGGCGACGCGCCAGAAGGAGAGCTTGCGGCGCAGACGGCGGCGGTCGGCGATGGCTTCGGCATCGATGGACATCGGTTCGTCTCTTGCTGGTTCCAAGTCGGATGCGAGGACAAGCCCCGTAAGGGGCAGCACCCTAGAGCATCGGACCCGAAAGTGGAAACCACTTTTGGAATTCGTCCGATGCTCAATTCCTGAATGAGCGCATCGTCTTGGGCGGAAAACCGGATCCACTTTTTCGCACGATGCGCTGCGAAGACAGATAGGGCGGCAAGCAAGCCCGCCAACAAAAAAACCCGCACGATGGCTCGCACGGGTCCTCCGAAAAAGAAAATCCCCGGGCTTTAAGCCCGGGGATCCATCAAACTCTGAAAGTCAGAGCCCGATTACTTCTTGTCCTTGGCCTTCAGAGCGGCGCCGAGGATGTCGCCGAGCGAAGCACCCGAATCGGTCGAGCCGTACTGGGCCATGGCCTCCTTCTCCTCAGCGACCTCGAGGGCCTTGATGGAGACGGTGACGCGACGGGCCTTGCGGTCGAACTGCGTGACGCGGGCATCGAGCTTCTCGCCGGGGGCGAAGCGCTCGGGGCGCTGGTCGGCGCGGTCGCGAGCGAGCTCCGAACGCTTGATGAAGGTGGTGAGGTCGGTGTCGACGATCTTCACCTCCAGGCCGCCGTCCTTCACCTCGAGAACCTCGCAGGTGACGATCTGGCCCTTCTTGATCTCGCCGGCTTCGGCGAACGGATCGCCCGCAAGCTGCTTGATGCCCAGCGAGATGCGCTCTTTCTCGACATCCACATCGAGAACCTGAGCGCGGACGACGTCGCCCTTCTTGAAGTCGTCGATGACCTGCTCGCCCGGACGGTTCCAGTCGAGGTCCGAGAGGTGGACCATGCCGTCGACGTCGTTCTCGAGACCGATGAACAGACCGAACTCGGTCTTGTTCTTGACCTCGCCTTCGACTTCGGAGCCGACAGGGTGCTTCTCGGCGAAGGCCTCCCACGGGTTCTGAAGCGTCTGCTTCAGGCCCAGCGAGATGCGGCGCTTCACCTGATCGACCTCGAGGATCACGACCTCAACCTCCTGCGAGGTGGAGATGATCTTGCCGGGGTGGACGTTCTTCTTCGTCCAGGACATCTCGGAGACGTGGATCAGGCCTTCGATGCCGGGCTCGAGCTCGACGAACGCACCGTAATCGGTGATGTTCGTGACGCGGCCCTTCAGCTTGGCGCCGACCGGGTAGCGGGCGGCGATGCCTTCCCACGGATCGGCCAGGAGCTGCTTGATGCCCAGCGAGATGCGGTGCGTCTCGTGGTTGATCTTGATGATCTTCACCTTCACCGTCTGGCCGATGGTTACGACCTCGGACGGATGGTTCACGCGGCGCCATGCCATGTCGGTGACGTGCAGCAGACCGTCGATGCCGCCGAGATCAACGAACGCACCGTACTCGGTGATGTTCTTGACCACGCCGTCGATGACCTGACCCTCTTCGAGGTTGGCCACGAGCTCGGAGCGCTGCTCGGCGCGGCTCTCCTCGAGGACCGTGCGGCGCGACACGACGATGTTGCCGCGGCGGCGATCCATCTTGAGGATCTGGAACGGCTGAGCCACGCCCATGAGCGGGGTGACGTCGCGGACCGGGCGGATGTCGACCTGGGAGCGGGGCAGGAACGCCACGGCGCCGTCGAGGTCGACGGTGTAGCCGCCCTTCACCTGGTTGAAGATGGTGCCGTTGACGCGCTCGCCGGCCTCGAAGGCCTTCTCGAGCTTCACCCACGACTCTTCGCGGCGGGCCTTGTCACGGGAGATGACGGCCTCGCCCAGCGCATTCTCGATGCGCTCGACATAGACCTCGACCTCGTCACCGACATTGACCGTCTGGTCGCGGTTCGGGCCGGCAAATTCTTTCAGGGCGACGCGACCTTCGGTCTTGGCGCCGATATCGATGACCGCGACGTCCTTTTCGATCGCGACCACCTTGCCCTTCACGACCGAGCCTTCGCTGATCTCGGAGGTGCGGAAGGATTCTTCGAGCAGGGCCGCGAAATCTTCACGGCTCGGCTGTTGCAAAGCTGCAGACATAGGTTCTCCTGAATGGCCCTCGTTTAAAGGGGCAACGCCGGCGGCTCGTGTTAACGGGCCGTTTCCAGCCGCCGCTGCCTGAGGACGCCCCTTTAAGGGCCATGTCCAAGGCATGCCGCTCATCAAGCGGGCCGGCGTATCATCGACGGATGGAAACGCTTGTTCCTCAAGACCTTAGCGGAACAACGGAAGGGCGCGTGAGACGCACCCTTACACAACTTTGACCGTCAATGTCCTGTAGGATGGGGTTCTAATATCCCAAATAGCCCCCGATCACAAGGCTTTCAAGGATTTGAGCCATCCTGCCGAAAAGCGGGTTCCCGCCCCGAACGCTCACCCGGGAGCCGCGCCCTGTGTGTTCACGTAGACCGCATAGAGCGATTGGCTCGCCGCCATGAACAGACGGTTACGCTTGGGGCCGCCGAAGCAGACATTGCCACACACCTCGGGCAGGCGGATGCGTCCGATGAGCTTGCCCTCCGGCGTCCAGACGGTCACGCCGCTGTAGCCGACCGCCCGGCCGGCATTGCTCGAAGCCAAGAGATTGCCGTCCACGTCGCAGCGCAGGCCGTCCGGCCCGCATTTCACCCCGTCGATCATGCAGTCGGTGAACAGCCGGCGGTTGGAGAGCCTGTTGTCGGTGCCGACGTCGAAGACGTGAATGTAGCCCTTGCCGCCGGGGCCCGTGTCGCCTGGCCCCTTGCCCGTGCTCGCCACATAGAGCCTCTTGTAGTCCGGCGAGAAGCACAGGCCGTTGGGATCGGGAACCTGATCCTCGGTCACCACGAGGTCGACGCGGCCGCTCGGATCGATGCGGTAGCAGTTCGTCGGCAGTTCCCGCCGGGCCGTGCCGATGCCGGCAGGCTGGCCGAGCCTGGGATTGAGCCGACCGCCCGCATTGCTCGGTCCGCCCTGGACGTCGGGCGCGCCTTCGTAAAGCTGACCGCCATAGGGCGGGTTCGTGACCAGTAGCTGCCATCGGGATGGGCCACCACGTCATTGGGCGAGTTGAGGCGTTTCCCCTCGAAGGAATCGGCGAGCACCGTGACGGAGCCGTCGAGTTCGTAGCGAACGACACGCCGGGTCAGATGCTCGCAGGAGAGCTGGCGCCCCTGGAAGTCGAAGCTGTTGCCGTTGCTGTTGTTCGACGGCATCCGGAACACCGTCACGCGGCCGTCGTCCTCGAGCCAGCGCATCTGCCGGTTGTTCGGGATGTCGCTCCAGACGAGATAGCGCCCCTGGGCGTTCCAGGCCGGCCCCTCGGACCAGAGCGCCCCCGTCCAGAGACGGGTGATGGCGCTGTTCGGCTGGGCATATTGGTTGAAGAGCGGGTCGACCGTGAGAACGTCCGGGTCGGTGAAATAGGTGGTGGGCGCACCGCCGGGGCCGAAGTCACGCGGGGGACTCGTCACCGTGCTGGGGGGCTGGGCGGGCGTCTGGGCCAGGGCACTGCCGGAGCCCGCCGCAAGGGCCCCGACCCCCATGGCCTTGATGAGACTGCGTCTGGACAGGATATCGCGATTCTCGACCGGCGAATGGCGTTGCGAAGTCATGGACACCTCCCTGTTTCGGCGTCTTTGTCACCCACTGGTCGGCCGACCGCGAGCCTCGCTCATGGGCAGAATCCCACAAGCGAGGCTGGAACTGTTCTTTCAAGGAATTCAGTCAAGGGCTGACTCGTAAGAGTTATCCTCTTGTGTCACCCGTAAAACGATTTCTGCGGGACCGGCGGCCAGAAAGCATTCACCCCCGCTTCCCAGAAGCGGGGGTGAAAAGGGTCGATCAACATCAGTGGAGGAGACTGGTCCTCAGTCCTCGTGAATGAGGCTGTGCTCGCGGGTGTCCTTCATCCGGAGATAGACGACGAGGGACAGGCCGATCATGCCGGTCACATACCAGAAGAAGCCGTACTCGATGCCCGCCTGCTTGAACCACAGCGCCACGTATTCGGCGGTGCCGCCGAAGATCGTGTTGGCGATGGCATAGGGCAAGGCGACACCCAGCGCCCGGATATGAGCCGGGAACATCTCCGCCTTCACCACCGCGTTGATCGAGGTATAGCCGGTGACGATCACGAGCGCCGCGAGACAGAGGGCGAAGGCCGTAGTGGGATCCTTCGTGCCGGCGAGCGTCGAGAAGATCAGGTAGGTGAACAACACGCCGAGAACGCCGAAGCCCACCATCAGCGGTTTGCGGCCAATCCTGTCCGACAGGGCGCCGGCCACGGGCTGCAGCACCATGAACACGAACAGGGCCGCCGCCGTGATCTGGCTCGCCGCCTCACGGGAAAAGCCCGAGGTGTTGACCAGAAACTTCTGCAGATAGGTGGTGTAGGCATAGAAGGCGAGCGTGCCGCCGGCGGTGAGCGCGATCACTGTAAAGGCCTCGCGCGGATATTTGGTGAAGAGGGCGAGGCCGCTGGAGCGCGGTGCAGCGCTGTCCTTCGCGTTCTTGTAGGATTGCGTCTCGGCAAGGCCGCGGCGGAGATAGAACACGATCACCGCGAGCACACCGCCGATGGCGAACGGGATACGCCAGCCCCAGGCCTCGAGATCCTGCTCGGGCATGACCTGCTGCAGAACCAGCAGCACGGCGAGCGCGAGAAGCTGGCCGGAGATCAGGGTCACATACTGGAAGCTGGAGAAGAAGCCGCGCCGGCTCTTGCCCGCCATCTCGCTCAGGTAAGTGGCGCTGGCGCCGTATTCGCCGCCGACGCTGATGCCCTGAAGCAGGCGCGCCAGAACCAGGATGACCGGAGCGAACACGCCGATGCTCTCGTAGCCCGGCGTGACCGCGATCATCAGCGAGCCCGTGCACATCAGCGTCACCGAGAGGGTGAGGCCCGCCTTGCGACCCTTGCGGTCGGCATAGATGCCCATGATCCAGGCGCCGATCGGGCGCATGAGGAAGCCGACCGCGAAGACGGCGGCGGCATTCAGGAGCTGGGCGGTCTGATCGCCCTTGGGGAAGAAGATCGGCGCGAAATAGAGGGTGAAGGCGGAATAGACATACCAATCGTACCACTCGACCATGTTGCCGGCCGATCCGCCGAGGATCGATTTCAGACGGCCTTTCTGGTCGGCGACACTGTTTTTCATCAACATCATGCGACTCGTTTTCCAACGTGGGCACACGCTCCGAGCATCGGGAGCGCATGGCTTTGCGGGGGGATGGAAGGATTGTCGGAAGGGGCGGCAGCGATTGGCGTCTCGCGGCGGCCTTATGTAGTTGATCCCGACATAGAGCCAGCCGGAACGCTGGTCAAACCGGCCAGTCCGAGCGCCTCGCCTGGGCGACGGCCCAGTTGAGGGCCTGTTCGAGCCGGTCGTTGCCCCAGAACATCTCCCCGTCCTCGGTGAAGAAGGTCGGCGCCCCGAAGAGGCCGCGGGACTGAACCTCGTCGCCCATCCGGCGCAGGCGCATCTTGTTGGCATCCGCCTGCGCCTCGGCCAGGACGGCCTCGGCCTCGAGCCCCAGCCCGGTCAGGATCCCGGTCAGCACCTCCGGATCGGCAATGTCGCGGCATTCACCGAATTCGGCCGTATAGACCGCCTTCGTGAAGGCGGGGGTCCAGCCTCGCTCGATGCCCAGGAGGGCGACGCGCGCCGCCGTGAGTCCGTTCTGCGGAAAGGTCTTGGGACAGTAGAAGGGCAGCCCGAGCCGGGCAGTCTCCCGCTCCATGTCCCGCCACATGTAGCGTCCCTTGGCCGGATAGGGCGCGAAGGGCGACGTCTCCATTCCTTGAGCCTTGAAGACCGGCCCCAGGAGGAACGGACGCCAGAGGAGCACCACGCCGGCCTGTGCCGCGGCCTCTTCGATGCGCATGGCGGCGAGATAGGAATAGGTGGAGGCGAATTCGTACCAGAATTCGACCTGTGGCTGGCGGATCATGAGCGTCTCTCGGTGCCGGCCCTACCGACAGCAAGACTGTACCTCCTGTCAGCCGGCGATTACCCCCGGATGCCGACCTATCTTATCCCCATAGGTTATGGCAGCCCCTGGCTTTCCGGTCAGGAATGCAGGGGAAGCATGCCGGCCCCATAAATGCCCGTTGCACTGACTCCGCTTCCGATTTAAGTCGCGAGCACCCTTATCAACGGAACCCTTGCTATGGCTGAGAAGCGCGTGAACAAGGTCGTGCTCGCCTATTCCGGCGGCCTCGACACCTCCATCATCCTCAAGTGGCTGCAGACCACCTATGGCTGCGAGGTGGTGACCTTCACCGCCGATCTCGGCCAGGGCGAGGAGCTGGAGCCGGCGCGCAAGAAGGCCGAGCTGCTCGGCATCAAGCCGGAGAACATCTTCATCGAGGACCTGCGCGACGAGTTCGTGCGCGATTACGTGTTCCCGATGTTCCGCGCCAATGCGCAATACGAGGGCCTCTATCTGCTCGGCACCTCCATCGCCCGGCCGCTGATCGCCAAGAAGCAGATCGAGATCGCCGAGAAGGTCGGTGCGGATGCGGTCGCCCACGGCGCCACCGGCAAGGGCAATGACCAAGTGCGCTTCGAGCTCGGCTATTATGCCCTGAAGCCCGACGTGACCGTGATCGCCCCCTGGCGCGAATGGGACCTGCGCTCCCGCGAGCAGCTCATCGCCTTCGCCGAGCAGCACCAGATCCCGATCGCCAAGGACAAGCGCGGCGAGGCCCCGTTCTCCGTCGACGCCAACCTCCTGCACGCCTCCTCCGAGGGCAAGGTGCTGGAGGATCCGGCCATGGAAGTGCCGGATTACGTCTATTCGCGCACCAACGATCCGGAAAGCGCGCCCGACAAGCCGACGGTGATCACCATCACCTTCGAGAAGGGCGACCCGGTCGCCATCGACGGCAAGAAGATGGGCCCCGCCGATCTCCTCGCGAAGCTCAACGAGCTCGGCAAGATTAACGGCATCGGCCGCCTCGACCTCGTCGAGAACCGCTTCGTCGGCATGAAGAGCCGCGGCATGTACGAGACCCCCGGCGGCACGATCCTGCATCTGGCCCATCGCGGCATCGAGTCGATCACCCTCGACCGCGGCGCGGCGCATCTGAAGGACGAGCTGATGCCGAAATACGCCGAGCTCATCTATAACGGCTTCTGGTTCTCGCCGGAGCGCGAGATGCTCCAGGCGCTGATCGACGAGTCCCAGGAATTCGTCACCGGCGACGTCACGCTCAAGCTCTACAAGGGCGGCGTCCACCTCATCGGCCGCACCAGCCCCTACACCCTCTACGACCAGGACCTCGTCACCTTCGAGGAAGGCGCCGTCGCCTACGACCACCGCGACGCCGCCGGCTTCATCAAGCTCAACGCCCTGCGCCTGCGCACGCTCGCCCAGCGCAAGAAGAAGCTGGGGCTATAAGAAGACCGTAAGAGAGAAGATCACGTCATGGCCGGGCTCGTCCCGGCCATTTTCGTCTTTCGACAAGCGCTTGATATATCTTGCGTCGTGACCCGCGCCGGTTACGCCGATCCGCGTGCATCCACTCCCGATTGTCTCTCGTTGATGTGAGGATGCCTTGAGAGGAGAACGGGAACTTAACTGAACCTCGGCCGTAGACATAGAGTCCCATCGACTTAAGAGAGGCCGGATGCCGTCGCTCCATGCTCCGTACCCGCCATCGAAAGCTGCGGTGGCCGGGCACATGATCCACCGATTGCTGGCGTCGTTTCCCATCGCGTGCTTCACGCTCGCGCTCGCAACCGACATCGCCTATTGGCGGACGTCGAATCTGATGTGGCTGGAGTTCTCCGCCTGGCTCCTGCTGGCGGGAATCACCGTCGGCGTCGCTGCGGCCCTCTTCGGCGCGGCCTTCTTCCTGGTTCGCTTCGGAACCCGCACCGTGAGGTTCGGCTGGCCCGCCGCTGTTGGAACCCTCGTCGTTCTGATCCTGGCTTTCTTCAACAACCTGGTTCACGCGGCCGACGGCTGGACTGCAATCATTCCCTGGGGACTGCCCCTCTCGGTCCTGACGGTGCTGGCCATGCTCGTCACGGTCTGGCTCAGCACGTCGTTTGTTCATGATCCTGGCATGGGAGGGCACACCTATGGCTGATCGCCTCCGCCTGCATCACGTCCTTGCCGGAACCTGCCTCCTCGCGCTCAGCGGCTGCAACGACGGCAATGGAAACTTCGACATCTCCAGCCAGATCGGTCCCGATCCGGTTCTGCCGGAGCCCAGTGCGGAACTCATGCCCGACCTGAAGATCGCCGAGGTCGTCGGCTGGCAGGAGGGCCAGACGCCAACGGTCCCCCAAGGATTCACCGTGACGGCTTACGCCAAGGATCTCGTCAATCCGCGCATGGTGCGGACGTTGCCGAATGGCGACGTGCTCGTCGTGCAATCGCGAGCGCCTGAGGGCAAGCCGTTGCCTCGGCCTAAGGATGTGATCCGCGAATGGGTCATGTCGATGGCAAAAGGAGGCGGCGGCGGGCCGCCGAAGGAAAGCAACCTGATCACGCTCCTGCGCGACACGAACCGCGACGGCAAGGTCGACGAGCGTCACGATCTGCTGAAGGGCCTCAACTCGCCCTTCGGCGTGGTCTGGCACGAGGGAACGCTGTACGTAGCCGCAGCCGATGCGATCCTGGCTTATCCCTACCAGCCCGGAGAGACGACGAT
Organism: Microvirga lupini; assembly: GCA_000517005.1. Classification (GTDB taxonomy): domain Bacteria; phylum Pseudomonadota; class Alphaproteobacteria; order Rhizobiales; family Beijerinckiaceae; genus Microvirga; species Microvirga lupini. The sequence continues at coordinate 17,465 of KI912020.1, read as the reverse complement.
CACGGCCGAGCCCAAGGTGCTGGCGCCGCTGCCGGGCGGGCCGATCAACCACCACTGGACCAAGGACCTGGCGCTGAGCCCGGACGGGCGGTTTCTCTACGCCTCGGTCGGCTCCAATTCGAATGCCGGCGAGCGCGGGCTCGAGGCCGAGAAGGGCCGGGCCGCGATCTGGCAGGTTGACCGTGTGACCGGCATGGCCCGCCTCTATGCCTCCGGCCTGCGCAATCCCAACGGCCTGACGTTCCATCCCGAAACCGGTGTCCTGTGGACGGTCGTGAACGAACGCGACGAGCTCGGGCCCAATCTCGTGCCCGACTACCTGACCTCCGTGCAGGAGAACGGCTTCTACGGCTGGCCCTGGAGCTATTTCGGCAATCACGTGGACGAGCGCGTGCATCCGCCGCGCCCGGACATGGTCCAGAAGGCGATCAAGCCCGACTATGCGCTGTCGAGCCATGTCGCGGCGCTCGGCCTGACCTTCTCCATAAACTCGTCGCTGCCGGAGCAATACAGGCGCGGCGCCTTCATCGGCGAGCACGGCAGCTGGAACCGGAATGCCTTCAACGGCTACAAGGTGGTCTATGTGCCGTTCGAGAACGGCAGGCCCGCAGGCAAGGCGCAGGATGTGGTCACCGGCTTCCTCGACGGCGACCAGGCCCGTGGCCGGCCCGTCGGTGTCGCCATCGACGGCACCGGTGCGCTCCTCATTGCCGATGATGCGGGCAACACCGTGTGGCGCGTGGCGGCCGCCGGCGCTCCGATTCCGCAGAGCCAATAGGACGCAAAACGAAGAGCGTCTCAGGCAAAGGCAGGGGGCGCCGGTCTGCCGACAAATTGAAGATGCTGATGGTTGAGACGGGCTCAGCCTTCACGGCGCAGGTGTCGTCCCCGGCGGCCCAAAGGGCCGGTACGGGGATCCACTCACGCGCTCAATGCTGATGGATTCCCTTCCCCTGCGATGGCTTTCGCCATCTCCGGCCGGGAATGACATCCGCTGTACACTCCCACGTCATGGCCGGCCTTGTGCCGGCCATCTCGAT
>KI912020.1:16174-16325 GCA_000517005.1 Microvirga lupini | reverse complement strand
GGCGCCTGAGGCGCCTTTTCGTGAAGTTGTTGCAAGGAAGTCACCGACGCAACGTCATACGACCCGCGCAATCATCATCTTCTTGACCTCGGCGATGGCCTTGGCCGGGTTCAGGCCCTTGGGGCAGGTGTTCGCGCAGTTCATGATCGTG
>KI912020.1:12887-16074 GCA_000517005.1 Microvirga lupini | reverse complement strand
ACCCGCTTTGCCCAGAAAGGCGCCACCCTGCCCTATTGCCGCCGCTCTCTTATCATTATATTGCAGCACATCAGATTTCCGCCCGGTACGAGCCAGGGGCGCGGCATCGCTTGTCGCGTGCCGGGCCGCTTTGCTTTGAAAGACCCCGTATGAAACTACGCAATATCGCCATCATCGCCCACGTCGACCACGGGAAGACCACCCTTGTCGACAAGCTGCTCCAGCAGTCAGGCAGTTTCCGCGAGAACCAGCGCGTGGAAGAGCGCGCCATGGACTCGAATGACCTGGAAAAAGAGCGCGGCATCACCATCCTGGCCAAGGCGACCTCGGTAGTCTGGAAGGATACCCGCATCAACATCGTCGACACTCCCGGCCACGCCGATTTCGGCGGCGAGGTGGAGCGCATCCTGAGCATGGTCGACGGCGCCATCGTGCTCGTGGACGCGGCCGAAGGCCCGATGCCGCAGACCAAGTTCGTGGTGTCCAAGGCCCTCAAGATCGGCCTCAAGCCCATCGTGGCCATCAACAAGATCGACCGTCCCGATGCCCGCCATCAGGAGGTCATCAACGAGGTCTTCGATCTCTTCGCGGCGCTCGACGCCACCGACGAGCAGCTCGACTTCCCGATCCTCTACGGATCGGGCCGCAACGGCTGGATGGCCAAGTCGCCGGAAGGCCCGAGCGACGAGGGCCTGGCTCCGCTCTTCGACCTCGTGCTCGAGCACGTGCCGCCGGCCAAGACCGAGGAAGGCCCGTTCCGCATGCTCGGAACGCTGCTCGAAGCCAACCCCTTCCTGGGCCGCATCGTCACCGGCCGCATCAGCTCCGGCACGGTGAAGCCGAACCAGTCGATCAAGGTGCTCGATCGCGAAGGCAACGTGGTCGAGACGGGCCGTGTGTCCAAGATCCTGGCCTTCCGCGGCCTCGAGCGTCAGCCCATCGACATCGGCGAGGCAGGAGACATCGTGTCCATCGCGGGCCTCGTGAAGGGCTCCGTGGCCGATACCTTCTGCGCCCCTGAGAATGACATTCCGATCCAGGCGCAGCCCATCGATCCGCCGACCGTGACCATGTCCTTCATCGTCAACGATTCGCCGCTGGCGGGCACCGAGGGCGACAAGGTGACGAGCCGCATGATCCGCGACCGCCTGTTCAAGGAAGCGGAGGGCAACGTGACCCTCAAGATCGAGGAAGCCGCCGACAAGGATTCGTTCTACGTCTCCGGCCGTGGCGAATTGCAGCTCGCGATCCTGATCGAGACCATGCGCCGCGAGGGCTTCGAGCTTGCCGTGTCGCGTCCCCGCGTGGTGTTCGAGAAGGATGAGAACGGTCAGCTCCTCGAGCCCATCGAGGAAGTGGTCATCGACGTGGACGAGGAGCACTCCGGCGTCGTGGTGCAGAAGATGTCCGAGCGCCGCGCCGAAATGGTCGAGATGAAGCCCTCCGGCGGCAACCGTCAGCGCCTCGTGTTCTACGCTCCGACCCGCGGCCTCATCGGCTACCAGAGCGAACTCCTGACCGACACGCGCGGTACGGCGATCATGAACCGCCTGTTCCACTCGTATGAGCCTTACAAGGGCGAGATCGCGGGACGGCGCAACGGTGTGTTGATCTCCAACGACTCGGGCGAAGCCGTGGCGTATGCGCTGTGGAACCTGGAAGATCGCGGCCCGATGATGATCGAGCCCGGCTGGAAAGTCTATCAGGGCATGATCGTCGGCGAGCACAACCGCGAGAACGATCTCGAGGTGAACGTGCTCAAGGGCAAGAAGCTCACCAACATCCGCACGACCTCCAAGGACGAGGCGGTGCGCCTCACCCCGCCAATCCGCATGACCCTCGAGCGTTCGCTCGCCTGGATCGAGGACGACGAACTCGTCGAGGTGACGCCGAAGTCGATCCGCATCCGCAAGGCGATCCTCGATCCGAACGACCGCAAGCGCGCCGAGAAGCAGAAGGAAGCGCTCAGCGCTTAAAGGCTGCGTGTTGAGCCAAATAGAAAGGGCCGCCCTGTGGGCGGCCCTTTTCATTTCACTGACCCATTCGAGATGGCCGGCACAAGGCTGGTGATGACGTGGGGTACTACCCTTCAGCCTTGCTGCTTTGACCTTTCTTCGCACCCTCGCCCATCGGGTTCGTCGAATCCTCGCCGGAGGCCTTGGGATTCTCGCGGCCCTGTGGGGTCAGCCGGGGCGCGCTGATATCCTCTTCCGTAGCCTTGCTGGACTTTTTGTCGGGTTTCGCCATGGGCCTGTTTCCTTCGTTCATGTCGCGTGAGGTTCACATTATTTGGAGCCGCCGGTCCTGGCCGGGGTTCTCCCCTTCGGGCCGCCGGGAACGGTGCTTGAGCCCACCTCGGTCTTGCTGGATTCGTCGGTGGATCCACCGAGATCGAAGCCGGGACGATCCTGCGCGCCGAAGCCTGGATTGCGGGCTGCTTCTTCAGGATCGGGACGTTCCGTAGGGACGCGGGGTCCCGAGTTCCGGTTTCGGGCCATGAGATCTTTCTCCTTATGAACTCGTCGAATCTGTCGCATCATGATCGCCCGATTCCGGCAAGGAGCCGGTTCCGGGCGTCGCATCCGGGTTCGTCAAATGCGGCTTGTCGTGCGGCCCGGCTGCCGGAATCCTGTCGCCGGCAGGTTTGGCGGAGTCCGCCTGCGGATTCGGCCGTTTGGAGCCGACATCCTTGGCCGTATCGTCGGTATGGTTGCCGTAACCTGCATTGCCCATGGCGCACTCCTCTCAACCTTTGTCCTTGCCGTTGATCGCCGTCGCGCGCTCGATGGCCTCTGCGGTCGCATCCTTATCCTTCGGCGAAAGGCTCGCATCGCTCAGGTGTTTGGTGGTCTCAGGCGTTTCGGCTGCCGTCAGGTCGGAATGCCCTTCGTCGCGGTTGCCAGCGCCACCTCTCGATTGGCGATAGGCATAAGCCTCACCCCCAGGTTCATCCCACACCTTGCGCATCGTGGCATTGCCCTCGACACCATCGTCCCGGTTCGGATCGACGGGGCTGTCGATGCCGCCGCGCTGCTCGTTGCGGATCTGGTCCGCCGATTGCTTCTTCAATGAATGGGGAGCTTTCCGTTCCGCCATGATGAACTCCTTGGGACATCGCTTGAATTCGTATGCAGCAAGGAGAACCCGACGAGCGGGGTGAAGTTCTGGCTACGCTTGGGGTGAGCGC
>KI912020.1:6447-12787 GCA_000517005.1 Microvirga lupini | reverse complement strand
ACGTTGGTGGCGCCTGCCGGCTTCGGCCAGGTCTTGCCTTCGGTGTACTTGGAATTCTTGGGAAGAGTGAACTGAGCCATCGTTTTTCGTCTTCCTTAGTACACGCGAGCCTTCGGCTCGATGTACTGGATGTCGTTCGACATGGTGTAGGTGTGCACCGGGCGGTAATCGAGGGTCACCTTGTGCGAGGTGTCGTCGATCCACGCAAGCGTATGCTTCATCCAGTTCTTGTCGTCGCGCTCGGAGAAGTCCTCGCGGGCATGCGCGCCGCGGGATTCCTGACGGTTGAGGGCGCCCTCCATGGTGACGACCGCCTGTCCGATCAGGTTGTCGAACTCCAGCGTCTCGAGGAGATCGGTGTTCCAGATCAGCGAGCGGTCCGTGACCTTGATGTCGGCGGCCGCGTTCCAGACGTCGTGGATGAGCTTCTTGCCCTCTTCCAGAACCTCGCCGGTGCGGAACACCGCGCAGTTGTTCTGCATGGTCTTCTGCATCTGGAGGCGCAGCTCCGCGGTCGAGGTCGAGCCGTTGGCATAGCGGAACTTGTCGAGGCGCGAGAGCGCGAGCTCGTCGGCGTTCTTCAGCAGATCCGCGTGACGGGCGTTGGGCTCCAGGATCTCGGCGCAGCGCAGGCCCGCCGCGCGGCCGAACACCACGAGGTCGATCAGCGAGTTCGAGCCGAGACGGTTCGCGCCGTGCACGGACACGCAGGCCGCTTCCCCGAGCGCCATCAGGCCGGGCACCACCGTGTCCGGGTTGCCGTTCTTCAGGGTCAGCACTTCGCCGTGATAGTTCGTCGGGATGCCGCCCATGTTGTAGTGGACGGTCGGCAGGACCGGAATCGGCTCCTTCGTCACGTCGACGCCGGCAAAGATCTTCGCGCTTTCCGAGATGCCCGGCAGGCGCTCGTGCAGGATCTTCGGGTCGAGGTGGTCGAGGTGGAGATAGATGTGGTCCTTGTTCTTGCCGACGCCGCGGCCGGCGCGGATCTCCATGGTCATGGCGCGCGAGACCACGTCACGGGAGGCGAGGTCCTTGGCGGACGGCGCATAGCGCTCCATGAAGCGCTCGCCTTCCGAGTTCGTCAGATAGCCGCCTTCACCGCGGGCGCCTTCGGTGATGAGGCAGCCGGAGCCGTAGATGCCTGTCGGGTGGAACTGCACGAACTCCATGTCCTGCAGCGGCAGGCCGGCGCGCAGCACCATGGCGTTGCCGTCGCCGGTGCAGGTATGGGCCGAGGTCGCCGAGAAATAGGCGCGTCCGTAGCCGCCCGTGGCGAGGATCGTCATATGGGCGCGGAAGCGGTGGATCTCGCCGGTGGACTGGTTGAGGGCCACGACGCCGACGCAGCGGCCTTCCGAGTCCATCATCAGGTCGAGGGCGAAATACTCGATGAAGAAGTTGGTCTGGTTCTTCACCGCCTGGCCGTAGAGCGTGTGCAGGATCGCATGGCCCGTGCGGTCGGCGGCCGCGCAGGTGCGCTGCGCGGTGCCCTTGCCGAAATCGGTCGTCATGCCGCCGAAGGGGCGCTGGTAGATCTTGCCCTCGGCCGTGCGGGAGAAGGGAACGCCCCAGTGCTCCAGCTCATAGACGGCCGCGGGCGCGTTGCGGACGAGGTATTCGATGGCGTCCTGGTCGCCGAGCCAATCCGAGCCCTTCACGGTATCGTACATGTGCCAGCGCCAGTCGTCCGGCCCCATATTGCCGAGCGAGGCGGAGATGCCGCCCTGCGCTGCCACCGTGTGCGAGCGGGTCGGGAACACCTTGGTGATGCAGGCGGTGCGAAGGCCGGCCTGCGAGCAGCCCACGGTGGCGCGAAGGCCCGCGCCGCCCGCACCCACGATCACCACGTCGAAGGTGTGATCGATGATGGTATAGGCCTTGCCGTTGACGGCGGCGCCGTTCGTTGCTTGAGCCATGTGTGATTCCTTAAAGCAAGATGCGGCCGAGGCTGACCTTGAGGATGGCATAGAGGCAGGCCACCCCGACGATCACGGCATAGAAATTGTTCGCCATCACGGCAGCGATCTTCTGGCCCTTGTGGTGGACGTAGTCCTCGATGACGATCTGCATGCCCAGACGCATGTGGTTCGTGACCGAGAGCACCGCGAGGATGAGGATGATCGCGATCAGCGGATGCGAGATGATGGCGATGGCCTCCTGGTAGGACGGGGAGGCTGCGAGCGCCGCGACGATGATCACGAAGGAAATGATGAGCGGGACGTTGGACACCGCCGTGACGCGGTGGATCCACCAATGCTCGACGCCGTGCCCGGACGGGCCGAGGCCCTTCACGCGGGAAAGCGGGGTGCGCATGGAAACGCGGGTATCAGCCCTGTTGTCGGCCATGGGTCCTGCTCCTTAGAAAGCGATGAAGGCGACGACCCAGATCGCCAGCGTGAGGATGATCGAGCCGATGAGGGTGAAGCGGGCCATGTTGATGCGCTGCTCCGGCTCCATGCCGTAGCCGAAATCCCAGACAAGGTGGCGCACGCCGCCCAGCATGTGGTGCATGAGGATCCAGGTATAGACGAACAGGATCAGGTAACCGAGGGGCGAGCCGAAGAACCACTGCACGGCCTCGAAGGCCGACGGCCCGGAGGCCAGGGCCACGAGCCAGATGGCGAAAAGCGCAATGCCGCCATAAAGCGCGATGCCCGTGAGACGGTGGGCGACGGACATCGCCATCGTCCAGCTCCACCGGTAAATCTGCAGATGGGGGGACAAGGGCCTCGGGGCCACTTTCGCCTCAGCCATGGTATACACTCCTGGTCGGCGACGCCCTGTCGCCCATAGTTTGGAATGGTTCGTATCTGATGCGCGGCAACACCGCAATGTGCCTTCGGCCCGGACAGGCAGCAACACGACACACTTCGTCAGCCGCGAAGATAGTTCCAGGGTCGCTTACTGCACAATTTTTAATAATTCTTATCTACCTTCGCGAATGACGAAGGAAGACCCATGCAATTCGATCTGACGGATTTGAGTCTCTTCCGCCACGTGGTCGAGGCAGGCAGCATCACCCACGGGGCCGAGCGGGCCCATCTGGCGCTGGCGGCGGCGAGTACCCGCATCCGCAACATGGAAAAGTCCCTCGGCGCGCCCCTCCTCCTGCGCAATCGCCAGGGCGTGACCCCGACCCCCGCCGGCCGGACCCTGCTCCAGCATGCCCGCGCCCTGCTCGCCCAGGCCGAGCGCCTGCGGGAGGATCTGGGATCCTATACCGGCGGGCTGACCGGCCAGATCCGGATCCTCTCCAACACCAACGCCCTCACCGAGTTCCTGCCCGAGGCGCTCGGCGCCTTCCTGGCTGGGCATCCGCAGGTCTCCATCGACCTCGAGGAGCGTTTGAGCGACGAGATCGTCGGCCTGATCGCGGAAGGCGTCGGCGATCTCGGCATCGTGGCCGGCACCGTCGATACGGGGCGGCTGGAGACCTATCCATTCCGCAGCGACCGCTTCGTGCTCGTGGTGCCGAAAACCCATCCCCTCGCCTCCTGCGCCAGCATCCCCTTCGCCGAAGTGCTGGACCATGATTTCGTCGGCCTCGACCGGGCGAGCGCCCTCCAGCGCTTCCTCGCCGGCAAGGCGACGCGCATCGGCAAGCCCATCCGCCTGCGGGTGCAGCTGCGCAGCTTCGATGCCGTCTGCCGCATGGTGGAAGCCGGTGTCGGCCTCGGCATCGTGCCCGAGACCACAGCCCGCCGTGCCGCCCGCACCACGGCCATCATCCCGGTCGAGCTGGAAGATGCCTGGGCCGCCCGCGACCTCACGCTCTGCATCCGCTCCCTGAAGGATCTGGCGCCTTCGGCACGGCAATTGGTGGAGCATTTGCGACAGGAGGCCTGACCGCTCACGCAATCGCGAACGCGCCCCTCCCCTGCCTGTCCTCAAAACGCCGTGAGGCGGGAATGATTCTCGGGCCTGGATTGTCTGTAGAACCGTCCATCTCGAACAGGACGGTCTCAATCCATCAAAGGAGGAAACAATGCGCGACGTGAATGGCGGTTGGCTCATCGCCGCAATCGGGTTCTTTGCCCTCGCTCCCATGGGAGCCGCTCGGGCCCAGAGCGCCCAGGACACCACGTTCTTCGTCACCAGCGCCGGCTCCGGCAAGGGCGCGGATCTCGGCGGCATCGAGGGCGCGGACCGGCATTGCCAGACGCTGGCCGAAGCCGCCGGCATTCGCGGAAAGATGTGGCGGGCCTATCTCTCGACTCAGGCGACGGGCGGCGCAACGGCTGTCAATGCCAAGGACCGCATCGGCCGCGGCCCCTGGCAGAACGCCAAAGGCGTCGTGATCGCCAAGGACGTCGCGGACCTGCACGGCGCCAACAACAATCTCACCAAGCAGACGGCGCTGACCGAGAAGGGCGAGATGGTGAAGGGCCGCGGCGACCAGCCGAACCAGCACGACATCCTTACCGGGACGCAAGCAGACGGCACCGCCTTCGCGGGCAATCAGGACATGACCTGCGGCAACTGGACGAAGAGCGGCACGGACGGCGCGGCCATGGTCGGCCACCACGACCGCATGGGCCTCGACGACTCGCCGCCGGCCAAGTCCTGGAACACGTCGCACCCCACGGGCGGCGGCTGCAGCCAGGATGCCCTACGCGGCACCGGCGGCGCGGGCCTATTCTACTGCTTCGCGGTGAACTGATCAGGCGGCAAAGTCCACCGCCGGCATCGTGAGCCCGCGCCGCAGGCAGGCGGCCTCGAGCGTGTTGCGCAACAGGCAGGCGATAGTCATCGGGCCGACGCCGCCCGGCACCGGCGTGATCGCGGAAGCAACTTTAGCCGCTTCCGCGTAAGCCACGTCGCCGACCACCTTGGTCTTGCCCTCGCCGGCAGCCGGGTTCGGCACCCGGTTGATGCCCACATCGATCACGATGGCGCCGGGCTTCACCCAATCGCCGCGCACCATCTCGGGCCGCCCTACGGCGGCGACGAGGAGATCCGCGCTGCGGCAGACGTCGGCAAGATCGCGCGTCTTCGAATGAGCCACCGTCACCGTGCAGCTCTGGGCGATGAGCAATTGCGCCATGGGCTTGCCGACGATGTTGGAGCGCCCGACCACCACGGCATTGAGGCCGGAAAGATCCCGGCGCACCGATTGCGCGAGCAGCAGGCAGCCCAGGGGCGTGCAGGAGACGAGGCCCGGCACGCCGGTCATCAGCCGCCCGGCATTAATCGGGTGAAAGCCGTCCACGTCCTTGGCCGGATCGATGGCCTCGATCACCTTCTGCGCATCGATCTGCTTCGGCAGCGGCAATTGCACGAGAATGCCGTCCACCGCCGGATCGGCATTGAGCCGGGCGACCAGATCCAGGAGTTCCGCCTCGCTGGTGGAGGCCGGCAGCGTATGCTCGAAGGAGCGCATGCCGACCTCGACGGTCTGACGCGCCTTGTTCTTCACATAAAGCTGGCTGGCCGGATCCTCGCCGACGATGACCACGGCGAGCCCCGGCGCGACGCCCTGCCCGGACAAGCCGGAAACGGCCTCCGCGATGCGGGCGCGCAGGCCCTGGGCATAGGCTTTTCCGTCGATGATCGTGGCGCTCATGGGTCGTCTCGTCCTGTCAAGGCGGCGAGAGCGGCGGCCAGCGCCTTTCCCTCGCCTGAAATCACAAAGGTTTTCAGCCGGGCCGTGGCGCCCGCCTCCAGGCTCACCGCCGAGGCCGGAACCTTGAGCGCCTTCGCCAGCAGACGCCGGACGCCCTCGTTGGCGGCCCCATCCTCCGGCACAGCCCTGACGCGGACCTTCAAGACCGGCCTGCCGTCCGAAAGGGTCTCGATCCCGTCGATCGCGTCCCGCCCGCCCCGGGGCGTCACGCGAACCCGGACCTCGAGCCCGTCGGGGCGGGTGCTCCAGGCCAACCCTCCGCCCCCTTTAGAAGGCGATCGGCATCAGGTAGTCGACGATCAGGTTCTGGATGAAAATGATCAGCAGAATCAAAATGATGGGCGAGATATCGACTCCGCCGAGATTGGGCAGGATGTTCCGGATCGGCCGCAGGACCGGCTCGGTCACCGCATCCAGGAAGTTCCAGATCGAGCGGGCGAAATCATTGCGGGTGTTGACCACGTTGAAGGCCACGAGCCAGCTCAGGATCGCCGAGGCGACGATGAGATAGGTATAGAGCTGCAGGGCCAGCAGAATGACGTTGAGGAGCGCGCGCATGGAAAACCTGTCAGGGATCGGCGTTGCTCATGTAGCGTTTGAAGCGGGGCTGAACAACCCATAACCGCCTTGCAGGCCTGCCGTGTCCCGTCCGGACGCCGTTCCCATCCCCTCGCCGGCCGATTGACAGACCAAAGCAGGCAGGCCTAAAACTTG
>KI912020.1:1837-6347 GCA_000517005.1 Microvirga lupini | reverse complement strand
AACTCTAGGAAATCATAGGGATTTCCGGGGCGAGGCTCAGGCCCTCCCGCCACCAAATTGATCGATCTGTCACAGCATTGTCACAGCTAGACGGATCACAAGTATGGCTTCCATTCGTAAGCGCGGCTCCACTTGGCAGGCTCAGGTGCGCCGTGAGGGCTATTCTCCCCTTTCAAAAACATTTGCCTCAAAGGCTGACGCTCAAGCTTGGGCTAGGGACCAAGAGAGAGCTATTGACCGTGCCGAGGCTCCTACCTCCACGCGAGAACTCAGGGGCCTCACCGTTGGCGATCTCTTGCGCCGCTACCGTGATACGGTAACACCAACCAAGCGTGGAGCAGGACCAGAGCGCTATCGGCTCGCAACTCTCTTAGCCCATGAGATTGGAAAGGCTCCCCTGAGCAAGCTATCTCCGTCCTCAGCGGCCAAGTATCGGGACGACCGCCTTGTGCTGGTACAGCCAGGGACAGTCAGGCGAGAGCTTGCGATCCTCCAGCACTGTTTTGCCCTTGCTAAGAGGGAATGGGGTATTCCCCTGCCCTGCAATCCGGTGCTTGAAATCAAGTTGCCTGACACGGCCAAGGCCCGTTCAAGACGCCTCCCTCACGACGACCTCACGAAGCTCCTCAAAGCTCTCAATTCCAATACGGCTTGGTATCTTCGTCCGCTTATCTCTCTTTTGGTCGAAACTGGCATGAGGAGAGGAGAGCTACTCTCTATCAAGTGGCAAGACGTTAATTGGAAGGCTCCTACTGTCCGCATCCTGCAGACCAAGAACGGACATCCTAGAACCATCCCTCTGACACCGAAGGCTCTTGAGACGCTCTCTGGACTACCTAAGACCTCGGATCGCGTGTTCCCTGTGACCCCTAATGCCGTCCGTTTGGCTTGGGAGAGGCTCAGGACGAGGGCTGGTATTGAGGACCTACGGCTGCATGACCTGAGACACGAGGCTGTCTCTCGCTTCTTTGAGTATGGTCTCACGGTCCCTGAGGTGGCTCTGATCAGCGGTCATCGTGATCCACGGATGTTGAGCCGATACACGCATCTGAGGCCGGAGAAGGTTGCTGAGAAATTGGCTCGATTGACGAGCTAGGGGGACAAAAGAAATGAGCCTGATGGAGGACCGTCAGGCTCGTAAGTTCCTCAGAGGGAACCAATGAAGTCTATGAAGCCAACGGCCAAGTCTCTTGCGAGTTCCTTCTTCGGCTCACCCTTTTTGCCAGATGAAAATCCTAAGTAGCCTATGGATTCCAGCTCGTAACCTATGGCACTTTCGAGGATAACTGGGCAGGGGGAATGAAGACTATGCGGTGGCTTGTGGCTGTACTGGCTCTATTGGGCTTTCTAAGCGCAGCCTCCGCTCAGCCGCGCCGCCCTGGCTATCTTGAGGCTGAGGGAGCCTTCTCAAGCCTTTCGGTTCAAGACAGGATCGCTCTCCAGGTTGTTCTGACTGCGAATGGCTATTGGCCAGCAGTTCCGAATGTGAACTTTAACAATCGGCTCTTTGACGCGATCCTGACTTTCCAATCGGTCAATGGTTACCTAACCAATGGCATCATCGACAAGCAACAGCTCGATAAGCTTGTTGATGTGGCTGCCCCTATTCTCGCGACATATGGCTTTAGAGCGATTCCCCATCCGACCAGAGCCCACCCTATTTGGGTTCCTATCGGTCTCGGGTTGGTCGCCAAGAGAGATGCAGATGGTCTTAATTGGACGAATGCACAGCGTTCAATTGTTATGTCCTACTCGTACTTCCCCAATACCGACCTCAACAACACGTATCAGCGGACCCTGTCGACGATCCTAAGTGGTGGGGGCCAAGTGCACTACCGTGTGCTCCGCCAGGACTTTTATGTGATCTCCGTTACCACAGGGAATGGCATCGACGGGTACTACAGATTCCACCGAGATGGCGATGGCATCCTTGGCTTCTTCATATTCTGGAACAAAGGTCAGGATTATCTGCATTCAGAGCGAATGACGACGCTGATCTCAGCATCTCTTTGGTCAACGATGACAGGGGCACCATTCATCGATCCAATTTCGCCTTCGCCCCCACGCTCGAATGAAGCAGTAGCCGTAGCACGACCGACAGAACCTATAGTGCCTCCGCCTCAAGCTCCCGAACCAGCTTCGATCCCAGGCCCGCAATCAATCCCTGCGCCGAAAGAGGAGCCCAAGGCGAAAGGACCCTCTTCAGGCACGGGGTTCTTCGTTTCGCAAGAAGGCCACATCCTGACTAACGCCCACGTAGTTGAAGCCTGCTCGACCATCGAGGTGAAGGTTGACGGCGGCGATATCGTCCAAGGCAGGGTTCTTGCGCAGGATAAGGCGAATGACCTTGCGCTCTTGAGAACAAGCTTGAAGCCAGCGAAGGTCGCAGCTTTCCGTATAGGGGTCCGCTTAGGTGAAGGTGTGGCGGCGTTCGGCTACCCACTCAACACCCTGTTGTCCAGTTCTGGGAACTTCACTCTCGGCAACGTCACTGCTCTCTCAGGGTTGAGGGATGACAGCCGCTATCTTCAAGTTTCCGCTCCGGTCCAGCCAGGCAATTCAGGAGGGCCGCTGTTAGATCAAAATGGCAATGTTGTTGGCGTGGTATCCGCCAAACTCAACGCGCTAAATGTGATGGTCGCCACGAACGGAGACATCCCACAGAACGTGAATTTTGCCATCAAGGGAACCCTTGCTGCGAGCTTCTTGGAAAGCAATCGCGTCCCTCTTGAACAGGGCACTACTGCGCAAGCTGTTGCCTCTGCCGATCTCGCAGATCAGGCGAAGCTCATGAGCGTCTTTATTAAGTGCGAGTGACCACCATGATGCCCCTGGCCGGTATTTTAGGGATCACACTCGCGCTCTAACTACCTGAAAGATAAGAGAAGATAGGTCGAGTGTGAAGCCCTTGTATCACCTTTCGTAGCACCTCAGGCCGCAAGCTGACGAGCGTACTCGTCGAATAGACCATTACAGGTAAGGTCGCGATGTAATTTTATCCGTTCAGGATTCGATCTGAGCGGCCCAAATATTGTATCAAGCTCGTTGAGCACCCAATCTGTAGCTGCCGCTGACATATTGAACGCTGTTCCATACACCTGCTTTGCCTTAGGGACCGTTCCAGGGTTGAGGAGCCTTAAGTTCTCCTTGAAGTAGGCGAAGCCCAAGAACACAACCGTTTCGGCCTTCTGTAGCTCGTGACGGAGTTCCATAAGCTCATCATTGTCCTTAACCTGCTCAGTGTAAGTACGGATTTGAGAGGCTAGGTCGAGTAGACGCTGACCAATAATGCCTGGGAAACCATCTCCCTTTCCGAACGGAGTTGAGTCTGCCTGACTTTGCCAAGGCAAATTTCCTACAGTGCCGTAGGCATGATGAATATTCAGCTTCTCGACTAATTCGGCGGCCTTCTCAGGTTTCACATAATAGTAAGCTTGCAGAGCATGATAGAGGAAGTGCTCGATCCCACGGTCGTAATTGAAGGTGATAATCGAGCAATTATCAAATATTCGATCAACCTCCGCAATAGGGACTCCTTCTTGGAGTATGCGCCAAAGCTTTACTAGGTAAGTGTTTTGAATTTCCCTGAAGTCTATGTTGGTGTTTGACTCATTAGGGTCAAAATAGAGCTTCGACTCTCTTTCTGATTTAAGTATGCACTTAACAATGCCTAGCTTTCCTAGCAGCTGTACTTTGGCGTTGTCTCTATGGGCATCAATAAAATTATCGATAGAGTGCCCTAAAATTATGCCGTCACGGATTTTCCAACATTCGTGCAGATAGGGATTGATGTTGTTGTCGAGCCGTCTGAGTGCGTTCTCAATCTCGCGATCACCAAGGCCATCCCGCCGAAATCCATCGGAGAACCGTATGTCCAGAGCCTCAGAGATTAGCGTTCTGAGTTGATCCCCTACAGGCATCCCCCACTCGTAGCTTCCACCGGCTCCCACGATGAAAACAGTGCGCGATCTTAGCATCTTAACTCCGGTAGGATTGTAAGCTTTGGCTTATGGATTGCTTACACCAACTGAACTTCATGAGGAGTCGGCTTTCAGCTATTTCTGAGAGGAATCCAAGGGCGTGGGACTTTCCTGGGCGGCTCACCCGTACGGGAAGGGCCTATCGTGTAGCGCCTTCTTGGGAGGCATCGGCAAATCCTTGAACGTGAACCCAAGGACGGCGGCTTTAATTGTCTCCCGGCTCACACCGTAGTCCCTAGAGAACCTTCCCCATTCACGTTCACCAGTCGCAAACCTGAGCCGAGCCTCAAGAACTTGCTCGGTGGTCAGTTTACGTTTTCGGATCGGCACAGCGAATCTCCATGAGAACAGAGAGGGAACGTCTCATGGGGTCTACGGTTTCGCCAATGGGGCGTAGGGGAACCTGTGGACAGCGGGGACGAGGGCTATAGCAATGAATCGCCTAGCCCTAAGATTCAGCCTTAAACCCGTTACGGGCGTGGGGGATGTAAATGTTTGTAGGGTTTGGAAACGTCGTCGCTGAGGAGTTA
>KI912020.1:584-1737 GCA_000517005.1 Microvirga lupini | reverse complement strand
AAAGCCAAAGGGCTGCGGAGGGACCCGTAGGAGTCCCGCTCCTCCTCACTGGAAGCACGAGAAGCTCTCGATCACAGTATACCTCTGCCCTCTCAAGTCTCGTGGGTATCCATCGGCTATGAAGGAAAGGAGCACGGGTAGATCTACCCTTCAGACATTAGGCAGCACGATCCATGAGCCTAGCAACCGAACGGGCGTGCCATTGTCCACCGCGAGGCGTCTGTACCCCACGAGCATTAAGAGCATCAGCGATCCCACGAAGGGAGGTCACGCCAGCAGCCTTGATGCTCTGCACGATGGGGAGAACATTGACCGCAAAGGCATCAGCGGCCTCCGCATTGGCAGCAGCCCCCATCTTCTGTGCGTCCTCAAGGTTCGTGCGGTTCCCAAGCATAGCTCCTGAGGCTTTCTTAGCCTGGAGAGCAGCCTTTGTACGGATGGAGATAAGAGCACGCTCCTTCTCAGCAAGAGCAGCATAGAGATGGAGAACGAAGGGGTCTGTATCTGCTCCAAGCTCTGCGACCAAGAAGGGCACACGCTGTGTCATGAGGCCAGAGATGAAGTGAACATCACGGGAGAGACGATCCAGTTTCGCGACGATCACAGGAGCCTTGAGCTTCCTGGCGGTGGAAAGGGCCTTGGCGAGTTCCGGCCTACGGTCCAGAGCATCGGAACCCTTGCCTGTCTCTACCTCAGTGAACCACGAGATAACCTCGATACCTTCGGAGGCCGCGAAACGCTCAATGGCCTCGCGCTGTGCATCCATGCCAAGGCCGCTCTTACCCTGCTTTGCAGTGCTGACCCGGATGTAAGCGATTGCCTGTTTCATCGTGTCTCTCGTCTCTGTGTCAACTCAATATGAACGTTTATAGTTGTCACGTCAAGCGGAGTGCAGGAGGTTGGGAAGCACAGAATTACACTTTTGGCACACTTAAGGAGAGAAGCTCCGGGGGTTACATCTTCTTCCCCCTTAAGGAGGCAGGCGAAGCCTCCTGAAACTTTTGTGACACTTTAGGAGAGGCGGGCGAACGCGTCTTTGGTGATCCTAAGGAGCCAAGGGACCGTAAGGCACTTTTGTGGTCCCTAAGGAGCAAGGGCTTCTGTCATTTTTGCAGCACTTTAGGAGACAGAGCATTTTTGTCTCCCCTTAGAG
>KI912020.1:0-484 GCA_000517005.1 Microvirga lupini | reverse complement strand
GGCCCTGGAGGCTCTTCTCGATGGCGAGGCGGAAGCTCTGACCCGCAAGGCCATTGAGATGGCGCTGGAGGGCGACACGACGGCCATGCGGCTCGTGATGGACCGGATCCTGCCGCCCCGAAGGACCGGTCCGTGATGTTCGCCCTGCCGAAACTGGAGACGCTCGCCGATGCGGTAAAGGCCTCCGCTGCTCTCGTCGAGGCCGTCGCGTGCGGCGACCTCACGCCCTCCGAGGCAGAGGACCTGTCCCGCCTCGTGGACCGCTATGTCCGAGCCATTGAAACCACTGACATCCTGGAACGGCTGGAAAGCCTCGAAGCGGAGAGACTGAAATGACCCGAACCCTGAAGACCCGGACCCTTCGCCTGGAGCAGGCATCGGCCGCCAGTCAGGCACCTCCTTGCTATCCCGTCATCCGCGCGACAGACACAGCAGATGCTGACCGGCAGATGGAGGCCCTGTACGCATCGGGTGCTCTGAACGG
>KI912019.1:25944-28629 GCA_000517005.1 Microvirga lupini | reverse complement strand
TGAGCCATGGCTCGCCGATTTCCGATCTGCCTGAGGGACGACAGAGACCTCGGCTCTGGCTTTGCTCTTAAACCAAAACAGCTTCCGGCTTGTGCGCGTGGGCCATCTCGACCGCTCTATATCTTCCTTCCATGCGGGCCTGACCGCACAGCGACTGTGCTGTCTGCGTGTTTACCTTCGACGAATGAGCGCTACGGAACGTCGGCATGGCCGCGCGAAGGGGAACAAAGGTCACCGCCTGGTGGGAACGCTGTTGGTCACAGGAGGATTGATTCTCGGTCCTACCATGGAGGCGACAATGATCGGCTTCAGAGTTTTCGCCGCAGCAGTGTACTTGGCTGGCCTTACGCTCTCCGTTGCCGCAGCCGAGAATACCGCAACCGAGGACACTGCCTCCGGCACGTGGCAGCATCATCTCTGGTCCCAGAAGTTCGGCAATATCAAAGATCCAGAAACAACCGGGTCCACCGCTTCTCCGCCGCGCTCAACCATGGATAGGAGCCGCCCGGAATGTGTTCCAGCCGGGTTGACGTTCAGCGACCCCCCTCTTCCGGATTGGCGTATCGGGTCTTGTTCGTAAACCGTGAGACCGACAGAGGCACTGGCGCAGCAGCGCTCTACCGCCCCTCTGAGGTTGAGGAGATGGACCCATGCACCTCTTTGGAGCCCTGGAACTGGAAATCCGGCCTGGAACCCCAGACAACCCGGCCGGCCTCAAGATTGCCCTCCTGCGATACACCCGAGGCGAGGACGGACGTCTGTTCATCACGCCGGAGTGCGCCTCCTTCGCGGAGATCGACGGCCAGATCAACTCCTTGCAGGATGAGTTGGACGAGATCCGGGAGCGCGCGTGTCGAGCGTTCCAGGCCGCCTAAGAGCGACATCCTGGGAAACCATACTCCATCGGAGCGCAGGAGTTACCCCTTCGGGGAAGAGGCTGAATCGGTGGCATCGTCAACTTAACGGTTGTTGCTCACTTCTTGGGGATTTCTGACCAGGGGCAGGTGACGTATTTTCAAGGGTTGAGGGCTGACGTGGCAACCTTGAAACAGCCCTTACTTGTTCAAGTTGACGATGCCATCGCGTCATGCTGCGACCGAGGGTTCGGCGGGAGTTGTCTTGCCAATTCTCCGAGCGCCCTCGCGCTGACGTTCGGCCATCGGCTCGTGATACGCGTGCGGCGGAATGACCGGCACGCGGAGGCAGATGCTCTGCGCCGGCAAGACCTCGCACCAGTCCCTGATCATCTGCTTGTAGGTTCGTCCGACCGCTCGGATGTTACGATCAAGATCGTAGAGGCCGAGCGGATTGACGGTGCCCCGCTCCTCGCGAAGCCCAACATCCCAATCGACTTGATCGGTCAAGGAGTACCAGGTGAAGCCGACGATCGGCACACCGGTGTTCCGGACCCGCAGAACGTTGGCCCATTCCTTCCAGAGCCACTTGACGGCCTCATTCCCGAGCACGCCCTCGTTCAAATTGGTCTCAGTGTGCATGACCGGGAGCTTATAGCGGTCGTAGTACTGCTGCGTTATCTCGTCATATCCGAACACTTCGCCGGCGGCGGAGGTGCCGCCATCGGCGGCGACGACATGCTCATTCGTCACATAATAGTCATTGCCCATGATGCAGTGGCGCTTCAGGTTCCTGTCCATAAAGAAGCAATACTCGTCACGAGACATGCCGTTATCGAGAAGGTAAAACAGCATATCTGAGTCAACACGGCGCCCGTAGTTGAGGTCGAGCGACAGAAAGCGTCGGGCATTGAGGAACTCGGCGGGCCTGATTGCCGCCGGGGACTCAGGATGGAAATGTTCTGAGGACTCGCTCTGAACGAAGATGGCGTCGGGGCGGACCACAAGGATCTCCGCCATCGCGAGAACATTCGCCTTGACGATGTGCTTCAACGCCGTAACGAACGCCCGATCACTCGAGAGCTGTTCGTTCCACCAGCCATAGGCAGCGGAGAAGGTGGCGCAGATGAACATCTCGTTGACTGGCGTGTAGAGCTGAACCCACGGAAAGCGTTCAGCGAAGGCGCGTGCATATCCCGCGAACAGTTCCGGAAAGTCCGGATTCTGAAAGTTGCCGATCCAGTCCGGTACGCCGAAATGGCAGAGATCGACGATCGGAACAACATTGCGTGCGTAAAGCTCGCCGAACGTCTGGTCGGCGAAGCCCCAGTCGTATTGGCCCTCGCCGAGCCATGTTCTGTGGATTGGCGGACCGTAGCGCAGGTAGCGGATGTTGAGATCGTCCAAGAGGTCGAAGTCCGTGCGCCAGTGCTCGTAATGGCCGCACTTTTCCATTTCGTCGACCCGGGTGCGGCCGCCATTAATGGTGGGATAGCTGTTCTCGATTCCCGTTGCAAACATGAAGATCGGAGTCGCCATCGTGAGCCCTTCGACAGATGCCAGGAGAGTTTTCCGGAGCGGTCGGGGCAAGCTTGACGATTTGGCAGCCGCCGCGCCCATGCTGGTCGAGAAGGATGCTGCGAACTGCTCCGCCTGTCGAACGCGCGAACGACCTTCAGCGGGAACTCCTGCTCCAACAACGCCACAATGGTAAACAGGTTCAAAGCAAACAAGGCGACGTGCGCAGCTGAAGCGCGCAGACTGGGAATGTCCTTACATCGAGGATGCATGTGGGATCTGATGGGGTGGACGCCCCCCAACGGCCTTGGTG
>KI912019.1:25753-25844 GCA_000517005.1 Microvirga lupini | reverse complement strand
CGAGATGTAACTTGCGCCAGGTCCGGCGCCCCTTGCCTCCATGCTTCTCGCGCTGCCATTCGCCGGTCCCGAACACCTTCAGGCCAGTGGA
>KI912019.1:21473-25653 GCA_000517005.1 Microvirga lupini | reverse complement strand
GCGGGCGGTGGCCCAGGGCAAGGGGCCTGATACCCCTGTGCACGAGGTGATGACGGACGATGTCAAGTACTGCTACGAGGACGATGATACCGAGGATGTGGCCCGCAACATGGCCGACATTCAGGTCCGCCGTCTGCCGGTGCTGAACCAGGATAAGCGCTTGGTCGGCATCATCTCGCTTGGGGACATGGCCGTGACGGACGAGCCCAGCACAGCCGGCGCAGCTGTGGCCGGCATCTCGCAGCCCGGTGGCCCGCACAGCCAGAGCGGTGGGCCGCGCCCCTGAGGCAAGGCCAAGGGACCGCCGATGAGCGCTCCCTGGTCTGATCACAGCCGTCGCGATCACCTAATCCGGCATCAAGCCAGCTGTCTCATGACGACACTGTCGGGCGATGGAGGACGTTGATGCTTCAAGGGCTCGTGGACTCTGCGCTGGTGTTATTTGCTCCCGCCGCACTTGCTGTTAATCTTCAGTCCCGAGGCCCCGAGCAAGGCGGGCCAGGGCGAGATATGATCGATGCGGTCCTGCACGGGATTGCGACGGGGATTGAGCTGACGGGTGTCGGCATCATTGTGATCGGAGCCGCGTCAGCGACCTTGCTCTTTCTCCATGGTGGCCTCGTCGGAACCGGCTGGTCGAGGGCCTTTCATCACTATCGTGCTAATCTCGGGCGCGGCATTCTTCTCGGGCTTGAGTTGCTGGTCGCCGCCGACATCATTGGCACGGTGGCGATCACGCCGTCCCTTGAAAACCTCACCGTGCTTGGGCTGATTGTTCTGATCCGAACCTTCCTGAGTTTTTCACTCCAGGTGGAGATTGAGGGCCACCTGCCTTGGCGGCGAGGTGAGGCAAAAGCTTCAGCCAACCAGCGCTCAGGCGAGACAGAGCGCCTCTAACCCGTCTCCTCTTCGATCGGCTTTGGTCGTCGAGCTTCATGTTGTGATGCACGCAGATGGCCACTTAAGAGCAACAGGGAGAGCCTATGATACCGTGAGTGACGCAGTGTGATCTTAAGTCTGCCATGCATGGTCGCGATGGTTGACGAAGGCTCTGCATAACTTGCAACACGAATGATCACCTGAGAGCCCCGTGGCGAGATGCTCCCTTTACACAAGGAATCGGTCTGTACTGTCGCCCGCCTACTTGTCAGAGCGGCGTGAAGGCTCCCGCCGCTCCGGCTCAACAACAATGCTGGGCGGCGTGTTCTCCGGCGTGGTTTGGAGAAGGCTGTTCAGTTCACCCTGAGATACAGCCTCACTCGTCTCGTCGGGTGTGGACCGCTCGATATGGCGTATCTTCGGCGGCACTCCTATCTCAGCACTGGCCGCTTTCTCATTCCTGACCTCTGAGACCGTCTCCGGTGAGACAAGGCCAAGCTTGGTGGCGTGCTCCGCCATGGCCACGCTGTCAGCCGCCAGCACCAGACTGCTGCCGGCGCCGGCGACCACCACGGCCAGGTCCTCGATCTCCTTGATCCTCTTGGGATCCCGAGAGACGTTGCGAATGTACACCGCCAGCACCCGTCCGGGGTGCTCGTCAACGATCTGGCGGTAGATCTCGGGATCATGCTGCCCGCTATCTCCAATCAGGATGAACGACAGATCACTGTAGAGCGCCAGCATGTGATGGATCAGCTCACGCTTGTGCTCTTCAGCCTTACGGGGCAGCGGACTTGTCCAGGAGACACCCCATTCCCGCAGAAACAGAATGGGGCCAACTGGGATCTTATGCAGATCGAAGAACTCCTCCAGCACCTCGTAAATGCCCCATGGCGCCCGTGAGACATAGAGCATGGGGTTCTCTTGATGGCCGGACGTGCCGTTATGGAGCGCGCGGTACAAGGCAGCGACCCCGGGGAAGGCGACCCGGCTTTCGGCATCCTGGACGAACAGGCGCCAGAGCATTTTGAGCTTGTTGGCCACGCCCGTTTCCATGATGGTGTCATCGATGTCGCTGATGACGACATACCGACAGCCAGCCGGTGGGATGAAGATCTGCGCTTGCGCCTGAACCGGTTGGGGCTGGTCCAGCGTCAGATCCATGCTGTGCCACGAACAGTCCGACGGGGGCGATTGGAGCGGCGACAGGTGCACCCTGAAATAGCCGTCCCGGTCAGTGGTGAAGGTCTCCCCGGCGCCATAGAACCGGGCTGTGACAGCGGCACCCGGCACGGCACGGCGGGCAATGCGTCGGCCGATGTCTCGCAAACCGGTGAGGAGGACACCTCGTCCAGCCTCCAAACGAGGGCGCGATTGCCGGAACACCCGGCCGATCAGAAAGATCTCGTTGCGGGATCCGTATCCCCGGTAGGGCTGAATGACGACACCGCCATTGCCTTGAGCCTCGTGGACAGGTCGGGCAGCGACGCCCATGATCCGGACGAGCACGTCTTTCCACCTAATCATGGTGCCGCTCAGACCCATCAGGCTCGCCCGTCGCAGACCCATTGTGTCCCCAATGCTTCCACACAGTGAAAGATCCTCGGGCCGGTTCTCCGTTATTGCTGCCCCCGGGTTCGATGGCGCGGTCATGATGATTCAATATCTGTGCTGCGCCTTTGGGTGGGGCACCGCGAAACTGGCCTGCCGAACCTCCTGTGCAAGCTGCTCAAGAAGCAAGGCATGGCCCCTCGCGTGATGAGGCCCGGTGTGGGGGCGATCGCCAGCACCGCGGCTTGAACATGCGCGCCGGTCATTGATAAGAAGCGTTCTCTGATCCTCCGGCAGCTTTGGGCAGGTTGCGGCCACCACGATCGCCAGTTCCTTGCGGCTGGGCCGGCGCTCCCAGACCATGCCGGCCCATCCAGGATTTGAAGCCCGGCTCGCGCAGGACGGGCGCCCTTGTTATCGGGGCGCGGTCTGTCCCAGGTGGCGGCGTGACCTGATCGGCGGGGGACCGAGATCCGCCGCGGTCACGGTATAGCAATCTCGGGTGTAGGGACGCCGACAAGATCGAGCCGACCTGCTGGGGCATGAGAGCACCGCTGGCACCCTCTGCCGGCATGGTGAGCGCGGTGCCCGTCACAGCTCCCGATGGAGCATCGGGAAGCGCGGCCCCTTGTCGACCAAGCCGGATCCGTGAACCATCACCTGGCCGGCGGGTTAATCAGCCAGGCTGGGCAAGCCCAGAAAGGGCGAAGGCTGATCCATGCTCAGGAGGAAACGTCCATGGCCGCGACCAATCAAACCGGCAGCTCTGAGGCCTCCGGAGCCGAACCCGGATCCTCTGGCGCTGGAGCTTCGCGCCACCCCCCTTCCCCAACCGACGCTGTGGAAGCCCGCAGTTACACCCAGCGGACCGATAACGACGAGCGCCGCCGCGGACGGACCGCTGACCTGTTTCTTGAGGACAGCATTGTCTTGCTCGGGATCCTTCTTGGAGGGGCCGTCGGCTACATGACCGCGACGACGGTCCGCGGAACAAGCTGGAGCAGCAGCCCGACCCGAAGCCGGTCCGCAAGAGGCGGCCTTGGTCGCCACCTTGGCCAGCAGGGTCAAGCCCGCGCGTCGAGCTCGGTTGAAAAGGATGAAACGACCGACCTGATCGCCTCCAACAAGGTCGAGGGTACGGCGGTTTACAACCCTCAGGGTGAGAAACTCGGGGAAGTCTACAACTTCATGGTCGGCAAGCGCTCAGGCCAGGTGGCCTATGCCATCATGAGCTTCGGCGGTGTTCTCGGCATCGGCCAGAAGTATCACCCGCTGCCGTGGAATACCCTGACGTATGACACCGGCAAGAATGGCTACGTCGTTGATGCCGACAAGGAGCGGCTGATGGGCGCGCCGAGCTATCCAGCCGGCGAGGAGCCGTTCTCCAGGCCGGAGTATGGGCAGCAGGTGCGGGAGTACTGGTCCTCGTGACCAGAGCGTTCAGTACACCCTGAAATCATCCTTGGTCCGTCTTTCTCTGAGCCTGAATGCCACGGATGGTTGTGCCCAATCCCGGTTGTCGGGAGAGCGCTGGCCAATCCGGGCGTCTTTCCCTCCTGTCGGGCAGGCGCTCGAGCATCGGACCTTTAAGTGGACGCACCACCGGCGGTTTTGAGATGGCCCCAGGATTGCTGAGGTGCAGAACTCATCGGATCCGACTTCTCGTCCGAGACTTTGGTGCGTAATTCAGATGTGGGCTGCGTTGACGCCCTGACGTCGGGGCTCAGGTGATGCGCTGGGATACCGGCTT
>KI912019.1:5934-21373 GCA_000517005.1 Microvirga lupini | reverse complement strand
GTATATGCCGGCGTCCATGCCTCAATCGCCTCAGCCGTCACCCACACCGCCAGGTCGCCGCGCCGACACAGTGCCGCATCGTAGTCGCGCCAATTCTTTACACGGTAGCGAGCCTTTGGAATCCTGTGGCGGCGCTCTTGATTGACCTTGTAGGGCATGCAGCTCTCAGCTTCAGAGGACCGCCTCTATACCTCACCCCTGCCTTAGCGCGACACCTCAGGCCGAATTACGCACCAACGTCGGTGCTGCCGGGGCATTGAGGGGTGGCCGAGCACATGAGTTTAGGCCATCTGACTTTTAAGCAGAGGGTCCTGGGGTCGAGCCCCAGCGCGCTCACCACCTCAAACCCTTAACCGGCAAGGGTTCCGCAGTTTTTCTTCGTCTGCAGTCCCGCATCATATTTTCTATCGGGTAACGCTGAGGGTAACAGCAGACAAACTTTGAGCAGCGAAGAGCCGCGACTCACGTTGCGCTTGTCAGCCGAAAGTTCGGAGTTGCGCGTGGTGAGCAGACCTTTACACGGCCGCGCTTACGGGCTGCTTTTGACCCTGGATGTGTCAAAACTCGAACACGCCCCACCTCGACGAACTATTTGTATAAGTTCACGCCCATGTACCGGCGATTTCCCGGTCTATCGGGGCTTGTAAGAAATTAAATTGCTCCACGGAGCGGCTCGTTCGCGTTTTGACACAGGCTCGACCCACTGCTGACGTTCCGAAAGATCACGACCTACCATGATCCAAGCCGGGCACGTTGGTCATGGGCTGTCGAGGTGGAGCGGTATCTCAGCGATATCCCGCTGGACCACGAAACAGTCGATGTCTTAGGATTTGGAAAGCTGCGACCTGATATCATGCAGTCGAGGTTGCCAAGTGAAATACTCGGGTGGTGGACTATAGCCAAGTTCCACAGCGCTCAACAGCGAAGATTGGAAGGGAATTCTCACGCTTAATAAAGCAATCGCGTCGACATCGCGCTGGGAATTTAGACGTAAAAGCTTGCGACGAGCTGCGTTTGTCTTGCGCCCAAGCAGTCATGAGCGATGCTGCATTTCGTGCCGCTAGGCATAGGGTGGCTTGACACATCTCGGATATTGCGATCCTCTTTATCAAAATTGGCCAGACCAATTTAAATAATGGCCTAAAAATAACCAGGGGCGGGAACGATTGCAGGAGAGGCACCTTGCCGCTCAAGGTTGTTGCATCGCGTCGCCTCTACAGACAGATTGCCGAGCAGCTTCGTCGGCTGATCGACGACGGCGTATACCCTGTCGGCGGGCGCCTGCCGTCTGAACGCGAGCTTGCCGATAGCCTTCGTGTTTCCCGCCCGAGTGTCCGCGAGGCGCTTATTGCCCTCGAAGTTGAAGGGCTTGTCCGCATCAATGTCGGTTCGGGTATCTATGTTCTCGGAACATCGTCGGGTGAGCCGGGAAGATCTCCATTTGAGATCCCCCCTGAAGGACCATTTGAAGTTCTGCACGCGCGGGAGATCGTGGAATCGTCTGTTGCAGCCGAAGCCGCCGCACTGGCTGGCCCCCAACACATCAAGGCGCTGGATCAGATCCTGTCGCGCATGGAGCAATGTAAGAGTCGCAATGATGACTGGATTGCTCTTGATCGCGAGTTTCACGTTACGATCGCCGGCATTCTAGAGAACGGCGTGCTGGTGCGTTTCGTCGGGGAGATCTTCGATCTGCGGATCAATCCCTATTTCGAAAGACTGGCCAGTTACTTCGAAAATGCAAACACATGGCGTCACGCTCTGGCCGAACACAGACTGATCCGCGACGCCATCGCGGCAGGAGACGCTGAATCGGCACGCAGCACCATGAGAGATCATTTGAGGCGCTCCCAAGAGCGTTTCTCGCGAGGTTTCGGCGAGCCAGTGACGCCGTCAATCGCTACGGGCAAAACTATGCCCGGTCTTCGCAGTCGAGCGGCTAAGCCGCAGGAACTGCACACAAGAACCAGGAGGAAACTGAGATGACGACAAAATGGTCAGCACTTGTTGCCGCGGCATTCGGTCTAGCGATCACCGGCGGTGTGGCAGAGGCTCAGACAAAGCTGAAATGGGCCCATGTCTACGAGCCCAACGAGCCGTTCCACACCCAGTCGGTCTGGGCTGCCGGCGAAATCGCCAAGCGTACGAACGGGCGCTACTCGATCGACGTCTATCCTTCTTCGCAGCTCGGCAAGGAAACGGACATCAACCAGGGGCTCTCCCTCGGCTCAGTCGACATGATCATTTCGGGATCAAGCTTTGCCGCCCGGAGCTACCCGCCAATCGGGGTCACTTATTATCCCTACGTCTTCCGCGACGCAAATCACCTCCTGGCCTATACCAAGAGCGACGTATTCAAGGAGCTCGCCAAGGGCTACACGGACAAGACAGGACACCAGATTCTGGCCGTGACCTATTATGGCGCACGCCACACATCCTCGAACAAGCCGATTAAAACCTGTGCCGACATGAAAGGGTTGAAGATCAGAGTCCCTGACGTTCCGGCCTACTTGGCGATGCCGCGCGCCTGCGGTGCCAACACCGCCCCCATCGCCTTCGCGGAGGTGTATCTCGCGCTCCAGAACGGAACTGTCGAGGCGCAGGAGAACCCGCTGACCACGATCGAAGCCAAGAAGTTCTACGAGGTCCAGAAGCATATTGCGCTGACCGGGCACATCGTCGACCATCTGAATACGGTTGTAGCTGCCAATCTCTGGAAGAAGCTCTCCGACGAGGACAAGAAGATCTTCTCGGATGTCGCCCAGGAGGCAGCCTCCCGCGCGACCGCGGAAATCCAGTCCAAGGAAAAAGAGCTGGTCGCCTTCTTCAGGCAGAAGGGCCTGACGGTGACCGAAGTCGACAAGGAAGATTTCAAACAGAACGTCCTGAAGAACGTTACGTTCGAATCCTTCGGATACCGTAAGGCGGATTACGACAGGATCCAGTCGATCAAGAGCGAACCGGCTTTGTGAGCTCGATCTCTGACCTGCCAGGAGACGGCGCCTCCTGGCAGGTTGTTCGTGGCTTATATACGTCGAATGCCTCGACCACTCAGCAAAGAGACAGGAGGAAACGGGATGGCGACCGAGGAGCACACCGAGATTTCGGCTGAGGAATTGGCTCATGCCTTCGAGGAGTCGGCCCCCGATATCGATTTCAAGCACTATGCTGTGGAGGATTGGGTGACATTGGCCATCTTCTGGCTAATGGCTTTCGCGGTCTTTCTGCAGTTCTTCACTCGCTACGTTCTCAACGATTCCCTGGCATGGACTGAAGAGATCGCGACCTACTGTCTCGTTGCAGTGGTTTTCCTCGGTGCGGCGATGTGCGTACGCCTTGGACGGCACATCCATGTAGACCTGCTCTTCCGCTATCTACCGGCAGGCGTCGCAAGGGCGCTGGCAACCGGGATCGATGCTATTCGCACGGTCTTTTTCGCCTATGGAGCCTATCTGGTCTGGAACTTCATGACGATCGTCGAAGGCGAGACCATGACGACAATCATGCTGCCGAAGAACTGGATCTATGCCTGCGTCTTCGCCGGATTCATCCTGATGTTCATCCGGTCGTTTCAGGTCTCCATCGATAACTGGCGCCGGGGCTACTCGATCCTGGAGAAGCCGGAGGCGTTTGATGCGGCCCCAATCTGATCGCTGCCCTATCTCGATTTCTCAAGATTTGCTCGGAATAGGTCAATGCTGCTCCTGATCGGTTCATTCCTCGCTCTGATGCTTCTTGGCCTACCCGTCGCTCTGGCGATGGCGGTTTCATCGCTGATATACATCCTGATAACAGGAACCGCGCCGGACGTCGTTCTGGCCCAGCGCATGATCGCCGGTGTGGAGAGCTTTCCGCTCTTGGCCGTGCCCTTCTTCATCCTCGCCGGCAACCTCATGAATATCGCCGGCGTCACGGGGAGGATTTACAGCTTCGCGGTCGCGCTGGTGGGGTGGATGAAGGGCGGGCTTGGGCAGGTCAATATCATCGGTTCGGTGATCTTTTCAGGGATGTCCGGAACTGCGATTGCGGATGCCGCGGGATTGGGCACGATCGAGATCAAGGCCATGAAGGATCACGGCTATTCGACCGAGTTCGCGGTGGGTGTTACCGCAGCCTCGGCCACTCTCGGACCGATCATCCCGCCCTCCTTGCCTTTCGTGATCTACGGCATGATGGCCAATGTCTCCATTGGGGCACTTTTCCTCGGCGGACTGATCCCGGGCGTCGTCATGACCCTCATGATGATGGCGACAGTGGCGTATTTCGCTCATAAGAACGGATGGGGCAGCGACAGCCCGTTCTCATGGCGCCAGCTTGCCAATGCGACCATAGAGATCGTCGTCGTCCTGATGTTCCCGGTTGCCGTCTGGGTCATGACGCAACTGGGTCTGTCGACGAACGCCGCCATCGGCATCGCGCTCGCAATTCTTCTCGCACTCGACTGGTATTTCGACTTCTCCGCCGTCATGGCCCTGATGGCGCCGGTAATCCTTATCGGGGGAATGACCCTGGGGCTGTTCACGCCGACCGAAGCAGCCGTAGCAGCCGTGATCTGGTCGCTTTTCCTCGGCCTCGTGCGCTACCGCTCCATGACCCTGAGGACGCTAGCCAAAGCGAGCTTTGACACGATTGAAACTACGGCCTCCGTGCTGTTCATCGTCACCGCCGCGTCGATCTTCGCTTGGCTTCTCACCGTCAGCCAGGCTGCTCAGGTTCTTTCGGACGCGATCTTGAGCGTCACGCAGAACAAGTGGGTCTTTCTGTTCCTGGCGAATCTGCTGATCCTGTTCGTCGGCTGCTTTATCGACACGATCGCGGCGATCACGATCCTGGTTCCGATCCTGCTGCCGATCGTTCTCAAGCTGGGAATCGATCCGATCCATTTCGGCCTGATCATCACGCTCAATCTGATGATCGGTCTTCTGCACCCGCCTCTCGGTATGGTGCTGTTCGTCCTCGCGCGCGTGGCCAAACTCTCGGTCGAGCGCACTACGGTCGCGATATTGCCCTGGCTAGTTCCTCTCCTGCTGGCCCTCGTGGCGATCACCTACATCCCGGAGCTGACCCTCTGGCTGCCGCGAACGATGGGAGTGGCAAAATGATGGACACCGTTCTTTCCGCGACGCTCTTTGGAGCGCAAGACCTTCGGATGGTGGAGCAGCCAATCGGTCCTCTTGCACCCGGGATGGTTCGAGTGCGATTTGGCGCAGGCGGAATCTGCGGCTCGGACCTGCACTATTATCGACATGGCCGGACTGGCGACTTCGTGGTCACGTCTCCCCTGGTCCTCGGCCATGAAATCGCCGGCGAGATTGTGGATATTGCCACTGACGCGACGGATCTGAAGATTGGCGATCGGGTCGCCGTCAATCCCTCGAGATGGTGCGGTCACTGCGCAAGGTGCCGGGAAGGGCGTCAGAACCTTTGCGAGAATATCTATTTCATGGGTTCGGCGTCGAAGACACCGCATATGCAAGGCGGCTTTGCGACATATTTCGACGCTGTCCTGGATCAATGCGTCAAAGTTTCGGACAGCACGCCGATCGCTGCCGCTGCTATGGCGGAGCCTCTCGCCGTGTGTCTCCACGCGGTGAATCGAGCCGGTCTGGTGGAAGGACGACGGGGGATCGTGTTCGGCGCAGGCCCCATCGGCCTTCTGACATTTCTGGCCGCCCACCGGGCCGGGATGGCGGAGATTGCCGTTGCCGATGTGGCCGCCGCTCCGCTCGCCTTCGCCCGACGTCTTGGCGCCGATCACATCGTGGATCTCTCGGCAGGCGAGGAGGGTCTGAAGGACCTCGCGGCCGAGAGGCCTTTCGATGTTGCCTTCGAGGTCTCCGGCACGACTGCAGGATTGTCATCGGCGATCCTGAACGTTCGTCGTGGGGGTACGGTCGTTCAGATCGGCAACTTGCCGGGCGGATCAATCCCGGTGCCGGCCAACGCGGTCATGGCCAGGGAAATCAATCTGAAAGGCTCGTTCCGGTTCGGCCAGGAGTTCGAGCAAGCCGTTCGCCTCATCGACAAGGGAAAGATCGATGTTCTGTCCATCGTCACGGCGCAGCGGCCGCTCTCGGAGGCACTGGAGGGATTTCTCCTGGCCCTGGACCGCTCGCAGAGCGTCAAGGTCGTGCTGACGGCTCCGTAGTAGGCCGAAGGAAGGGAGGGGCTCACCGAGTTGACGATCTTATCCAGATCTTCGGGCGCCCACGGCAGACTGCCGGAAGGTCGGACGAATATGCCGTCGGCATGAGGGCAGAAGAACCATACAGCAGAGGAACACCGGCTATGAATGTGCATGCCGTCACTCCGCAACCCGTCATCTGGCTTCACCCCAATGACAGCGTCGTGATCGCGCGCGCGACACTGCTACCCGGTACCCCGATCGCAGATGGCATCGTGGCCTCCGACCGGATTCCTGCCGGGCACAAGGTCGCCGTGCGCCCGATCGTTTCGGGTGAAGAGGTGCGGCGCTATAATCAGATTATCGGCTTCGCCACAATGCCGATTGCCCTCGGTCAGCACGTGCATGTCCACAACCTGGGCATGGGCGAGTTCGCGAAGGACTATGCTTATGGCCAGGATGCAACGCCGACCGAGTACGTCGACAGCCCGGCAACCTTCAAGGGTATCCGTCGCCCGGACGGGCGCGTGGCCACCCGTAACTACATCGGGATCCTGACTTCGGTGAACTGCAGCGCCCATGTGGCGGGCTTGGTGGCCGATGCGTTCAAGCGCCACCCCTTCACCGGATTTGATCCCCTGGCCGACTACCCGCACGTCGACGGCGTGGTCGCACTCACCCACAAGACGGGCTGCGGCATGCCGGAAGGCGAGCCGCTTAAGTTGCTGCGTCGTACGTTGGCCGGCTATGCGCGGCATCCGAACTTCTCCCACATCGTGGTGCTCGGCCTCGGCTGCGAGGTGAACCAAATCGGCGAGATGCTGAGGGAGCACAAGCTCACTGACCGGATCCGCAACATGGATATTCAGAGCATGGGCGGCACCCGCAAAACCGTTGAGGCCGGTATGGCCTTCGTGCGGGAGGTTCTGGCTGAGGCGAACCACGTGCAGCGCGAGACGGTGCCCGCGAGCGAGTTGAAGGTTGCGCTGCAATGCGGCGGTTCGGACGGCTATTCCGGCGTCTCGGCCAATCCAGCGCTCGGAGCGGCCAGTGACCTTGTCGTGCGCAATGGCGGCACGGTCATCCTGTCCGAGACGACCGAGACCTATGGCGCCGAGCACATCTTCACGCGCCGGGCGGTTAGCTGCGAGGTGGGCGAGAAGCTGGTCGAGTTGATGCGCTGGTGGGAGGAGTACACCCACAAACACGGGGCAGAGATCAATGCCAATCCGTCGCCCGGCAACAAAGCGGGAGGGCTGACCACCATTCTGGAAAAGTCGCTCGGCGCGATGGCCAAGGCTGGCAGCACCAATCTCGTGGACGTGATCAAGTATGCAGAACCTGTGACAGCGCGAGGCTTCGTGTTCATGGATACGCCGGGGTTCGATCCTGTCTCGGCAACAGGTCAGGTGGCGGGTGGCGCCAACGTCGTCTGCTTCACAACCGGACGGGGCAGCGTCTTCGGGTGCAAGCCGTCGCCGTCGATCAAGATCGCGACCAATACGCCCCTGTACCGGAGCATGGAAGAGGACATGGATGTGAACTGCGGCACCATCCTCGATGGCGAAGAGACCGTGCAGGAGGCCGGTCAGCGGATTTTCGATCTCATTTTGCGAGTCGCTTCCGGCGAGCGCACGAAAAGCGAGCTGTTCGACTTTGGAACTGACGAGTTTGCGCCATGGCCGCTTGGCGTGACGGTTTGAGCCACCAAGGGCGCTGAGTTCTATGAGGGGAGGGCGGAATGGCGGATCCCAGATATGATCGTTTAGGCACCGATTCAAGTCCAGCGGCGCAGGCCCGCCGGCTGGCCGAGCAGGGCCTGCATGAGCAAGCCGCTGGCCATGACGAGGAGGCGGATCGCCTTCTGGTCATGGCGCAGGGGATTGATCCCGAGACCGTTGCCGAGGTGCTTCGCGAGCACGACGCCGCACGGGCACCCGATGCCAGGCTGCAGGCGACGGCGAATCAAGATGTGGAGCGCGTTCGTCCGCGGATCAAACCCGGCCCCGAGCCGTCCAGCGGATAAGCCAACCAGGATTTTCACATAAGGCAGCTTCACTTGCTGCATTGAGGGGAGCATGAGGATCTGTGGGGCATCCCTGTTGCCCACGGTGCCGCGCGCCTTTTTAAGTTGCTACCGATCAGGCATAATGGCGGCCATCTGGACCCGATCGTCACCCATGGCCCCACGAATTCTTATGCTCCCCAACGACAGCCACATCGGGGGTGAACCGAGTCAGCCAGTCAGATGCTTCCCTGCCGCAGGGGAAAGGTCCCGCAACATAGTACCCACTCGCGCCCAGCGCATCCGCGAGATCGAGTCCGACCAGAGGACTATCCTCGATGAGCAGACAAAATACAGGCTGAAGCATTTCTTGCATCGGCCCTCGCAGTCCTGAGCATCACGCTCGGGCTCCTTGTGGGGTACGTTGGCAAGATCGATCCATGCCAAAGAGGCATAGTATCAAGCCCTGGCCGTTCAATACTGAAATCGGAGAAGCTCTAGAACGAACCGCTCGCGATAAAGCCGGTCGAAGCGTATACTTCTTATTGGGCTGGCTTGGGCTGATGCTTGGTCAAAGGCAACCGGTCACGCAACCAGTTGCACAGGACATCTCCTTTGCCTCGGCTAGCCTTGATCCCTCGATACAAATGGCACACTTTGTGCTTACATCGGGGAGAACGTGAGGGAGCAAGGGGAGCACTATGTCCAATTATAGATTTTCGCGCCGTTCCGTTCTTGGCTTCGGCGCAGGGCTCTTCAGCGTAGCAGCAACGGGCGGATCTGCCTTCGGACAAGCAAAGACCAAGCCGATCAAGGTGGCGTCAATCTACACTGTTCCCGTCGAGCAGCAGTGGGTTTCTCGCATCCACAAGGCCCTCAACGCTGCCAAAGAACGCGGCGATGTGACGTACAAATGGTCAGAGAGCATCGCTAACAATGACTACGAGCGCATCATGCGCCAATACGCCGAGGAGGGCTCGGACCTGATCATTGGCGAGATCTTTGGGGTCGAACGGGCCGCACGCCGGGTGGCGGCCAACTATCCGAAGGTTGCGTTCCTGATGGGCTCGTCATTCGGACCCTCGAAACCCAATCTGGCAGTGTTCGACAACTTCATCCATGAGCCGTCCTACCTAACCGGGATGGTCGCCGGTAAGATGACAAAGTCGAACACGATCGGAATGGTTGGAGGTTACGCGATTCCCGAAGTCAACAGGCTCATGAACGCCTTCATGGACGGCGCTCGGGAAGTGAACCCGAACAGCAAATTCCTCGTTAGCTTCATCAACTCCTGGTACGATCCACCAAAGGCCAAGGAGGCATCCTTCGCGATGATCGATCGCGGCGCGGACATCATGTATGCAGAGCGCTTTGGCGTGTCGGACGCCGCCAAGGAGCGGAACGTCAAGGTGATCGGCAACGTGATTGACACGTCCAGCCAGTATCCTGGGACCGTGCTCGCGAGTGCCCTCTGGCACATGGAGCCGACGATTGACCGCGCGGTCAAGGCTGTGCTGGAGGGCCGTTTCGAAGCAGCCGATTACGGTCAGTACAGCTATATGGCCTACGGCGGCGCGAGCCTTGCCATGGATGAGACTCTTGTGCCGCCAGATGTGGCAAAGCTCGTCAAGGGGAAGGAAAAGGAGATTGTCGACGGCCTGTTCCGCGTTAATGTGAACGACGCCGAACCCAAGTCGAGCTAAACGGCCTGACCGGTCTGTCGGTTGCCGCCAACGCGAGTCCCCATGCAATCCGCTCCTCCTGTCATTCTGTCAATTGCAGGGGTGACGAAGCGCTTTGGCGCTCTCGTCGCCAACGAAGAGATCAACCTGGAGATCCGTCGAGGAGAAATCCTGGCTCTGCTAGGAGAGAACGGAGCTGGAAAAACGACACTGATGAACATCCTGTTCGGACACTATGTGGCCGATGAAGGCAGCATTCGGGTCGCCGGTTCCAACGGCAGCGGCCTGCAGCCCCTTCCTGCCGGTTCTCCTCAGGCTGCTTTGCGAGCGGGGATCGGCATGGTGCACCAGCACTTCGCGCTTGCCGAGAGCCTGACGGCCCTTGAGAATATCGTGCTCGGGACAGGCTCCCTTAGCTCCCCTACCCTTCATCTGCGTGAGGCGCGCAGGAAGCTCCGCCAGTTGATGATTGAGAGTGGCCTCACGGTCGATCCCGACGAGCGTGTCTCCCGCCTGACTGTCGGCGAGCGACAGCGGGTCGAAATCCTTAAGGTCCTCTACCGGGGTGCACGGATTCTCGTGCTCGACGAGCCGACAGCCGTCCTCACGCCGCAGGAGGCCAACGGCCTCTTTGCGGTTCTCCGTCAGCTCAAAGCACGTGGGCTTTCGGTCATCTTCATCTCACACAAGCTGAGGGAGGTTCTCGCGATCGCAGACCGCGTTGCCGTTTTGCGCGGCGGCCGAAAGGTCGCTGACCGGCCAGTCGCGGGTATCGATCGGGCCATGCTGGCCTCTCTGATGATTGGGCGGGAGGTTCCCATGAGCCGACGCGAGCCACAAGCGCCCGGTAGGCTTGTGCTGATGCTCGATCAGGCCGACGTTCCGGGCGCTGGCGGACGTATTGGGCTGACTCAGGCCTCGCTCGAAGTTCGTGAAGGCGAAATCATTGGCATTGCAGGGGTCTCTGGCAATGGCCAAGCCGCTCTGGCAGGTCTGATTGCCGGAATGACGCGCGCAGCCGTTGGGTCGGTCACGCTGTTCGGCACTCCGCTTCAACCATCCCCTCGGGCAGCCGTGCAGGCGGGCATTGGGCGGATCCCAGAGGACCGGCATCACGAGGGAGTTGTTGGCTCCCTGACCATTGCTGAAAACTTGGTGCTTGAGACGCTCAACGATCCGACTGTCCAGCGCTGGGGTTTTCTCCGCTTTAGCGCCATCTGGGAACACGCACGCGCTGTCATTGCGGCCTTCGACGTGCGTTGTCCTGGCCCAGACGCTCCCGTTCGCGTCCTGTCCGGCGGCAACATCCAGAAGGTCATTTTGGCCCGGGAACTGGGACGCGAGCCTCGACTGATCCTCGCCAACCAGCCTGCCCGCGGGCTGGACGTCGGCGCAACTGCGGAAGTGCACCGCCGACTGCTGGAGGCGCGTCGCCGCGGGGCAGGGATCCTGTTGATCTCGGAGGATCTGGACGAACTCCTGTCTCTCTCAGACCGGATTGCCGTTATCGCCCGAGGACGACTGTCGCCAGCCGAACCCGTCGAGAGCCTGACGCTTGAGCGCCTTGGCCTTCTCATGGCCGGACAGGATGCCGAGGACCAGGCCGCATGATCCGCCTTGAGGCCCGTGGCCGCCCGCCCCCCTTAGTCTCCGCAGCCGCTCCGCTCGGTGCCGTGCTGGCGGCTCTTGCACTGGCCACTCTTCCGTTGTTGGCGGCTGGCGCGCCGGTCGGTCCAGCCTTTGCCCTGATGGCCGCAGGGGCGGCTGGTTCGGTGTTTGCCCTGACGGAGACCCTGACCCGGGCGACGCCCCTGATCCTGACCGGTCTCGCGGCCGCGGTCGCATTCCGGGCAAGGCTCTACAATGTGGGAGCGGAAGGACAGCTATATGCCGGAGCACTTGCGGCGGTAACGGTCGGAAGCGGCGCCATCGATGCGCCCCCTGCAGTCCTTGTCCCTCTGATCCTCTTGGTCTCAGCCCTTGGGGGTGCCGTGCTGATGCTAGGCCCTACACTGCTGAAGGCGAAGCTTGGTGTGGACGAGGTCGTCACGACGCTTCTTTTGAACTTCATCGTGCTCCTCTTTGTCCAAATGATGCTGGAGGGCCCGTTGAAGGATCCCATGGGAGGTGGCTGGCCCCAGAGCGAGCCGATCCTTGATGCCGGCATCCTTCCGCCTCTGGTGGAGCGGATGCGCCTCCATAGCGGCCTTATTCTCGGAGTTGGATTGTGCGTCATCATGCATACCCTGATGGCGCGCACTGTGCTCGGGCTCAAGATACGGGCGGTCGGGGACAATGCTTCTGCCGCCCAATATGCAGGCATCAGTGTGACGGGCGTGATCGTCACGGTGGGCTGCCTGTCCGGGGCTCTGGCGGGTCTGGCCGGCGCCTCCGAAGTTGCCGGGCTCAAGGGGTATCTCACGGCCGATCTCTCGCGCGGGTTCGGATATGCGGGCATCGTTGTGGCCATGATCGCGGGACTTCAGCCTCTGCTTGTTCTGCCGGCAGCCATCGTCATCGCGGGAATCTTCGTGGGAGCCGACACCATGAGCCGAACGATGAACGTGTCGAACTACATTGCCGATCTCGTCGTGGCATTTGCGCTGTTGTCGGTGTTGGTGAGCAGCCTCTTCGTTCGCTTCCGGCTGCGTTGGAGGTAGGTGTGGACGGAGTGCTCGACATTCTGCTGTCAGCGAGCTTTTGGGCAGCGGCCCTGCGTATTGCAACGCCGCTCATGTTTGGTGTGCTCGGTGCCTTGGTCTGCGAGCGGGCCGGTGTGCTGAACCTTGGGATTGAAGGTATCTTCACCGCCGGAGCCATGGCAGGCTGGATGGCGGTCTTCCTCGGGGCCGGGCGTCTGGACGGGTGTGCTGGTCGCAGCGCTCACGGGTGCCGCCTTCGGGCTCATCCACGCATTGCTCACGGTGCCGCTTGGGCTATCGCAGCATGTCACCGGCATCGGCGTGACAATGCTGGCGACGAGCGCCTCCTACTACATTTACCGCATCGCTCTTCCGAATGTCGCCACCCCGCCCCGGATCACGGCGTTCCAGCCAGTGAACATCCCCGGTCTGTCGGACCTGCCGTTCCTCGGAACGGCTCTGTTCCAGCAGACGCCGCTCACGTTCCTCGCGCTCGGTCTGTTTGCGGCTGCGGCGTTCGTCCTCTACCGGACACCTCTCGGTCTGGCGGTTCGCGCCGTCGGCGAGAACCCGGCAGCTGTCGAGGCGCAAGGCTTGGACGTGCATCGCATCCGCATCATGGCGGTCGTCACCGGGTCAGCCTTGATGGCGATTGGGGGCGCATTCCTGACCATGTCCGCCTTCAATGCCTTCTTCTTCGAGATGACGGGCGGGCGCGGCTGGATCTGCATTGCCCTGACGGTCTTTGCGTCCTGGAGACCGGGCAAAGCCCTGCTCGGCGCCCTGCTGTTCGGCGCATTCGACGCCTTCCAACTCCGGCTCCAGACGCAAGTTGGTGCGGCGGTGCCGAGCCAAGTCTTTCTGATGCTTCCTTATCTTCTCTCCATTGCTGCCTTGTGCGTCATCGCCCGCCGCGCCGATTATCCGAAGGCGCTGATGGTGCCGTACATCAAGGGACAGCGCTAACCTAAAGAACCCTGTCATGACCTTTGATCTGATTATCCGAAATGCCAATTTGCCCGACGGACGGACGGGTCTGGACATCGCCATCAAGGACGGTCGCATCGCCGCGGTGGAACATGGTATCCATGCTGAGGCCAGCCGCATCCTTGATGCAGGAGGATATCTCGTCAGCCCCCCCTTCGTGGACATTCACTTTCACATGGACGCGACTTTGTCATTGGGGCTGCCTCGGCTCAATCAGTCAGGGACCCTGCTTGAAGGCATCGCTCTCTGGGGAGAGCTCAAGCCGTTCCTAACCCCCGAGGCTGTGATTGAACGGGCACTGCGTTATTGCGACCTCGCTGTATCTCAGGGGCTGCTTGCGATCCGGAGCCATGTCGATATCTGCGACGATCGCCTCCTTGCCGTCGATGCCCTGCTCGAGGTCAAGCGACGGGTTGCACCCTATCTGGATCTGCAACTCGTGGCGTTCCCGCAGGATGGCTACTACCGTTCTCCGGGCGCCGTCGACAATCTACGCCACGCCCTCGACAAGGGTGTTGATGTGGTCGGCGGCATCCCGCACTTCGAGCGGACGATGGCAGATGGGGCCGCCTCCGTGCGAGAGCTGTGCGAGATCGCGGCAGACCGTGGCCTTCAGGTCGATATGCACTGCGATGAAACAGACGACCCGCTTTCCAGACACATTGAGAGCTTGGCCTATGAGACGAAGCGCTTGGGCCTCCAAAGCCGGGTGGCCGCCTCTCACCTCACCTCGATGCACTCGATGGACAACTACTATGTGTCGAAGCTGTTGCCGCTCATGGCGGAGGCCGGTGTCGCAGCCATCGCTAATCCCCTCATCAATATCGTGATCCAGGGACGACACGATACCTACCCGAAACGCCGCGGCATGACCCGCATTCCGGAGATGCGGGATCAGGGAATTGTCTGTGCATTCGGCCACGATTGCGTGATGGATCCCTGGTACTCGCTGGGATCGGGAGACATGCTCGAGGTTGCACATATGGCCATTCACGTCGGGCATATGACGAGCCGTGAAGCGATGCGCTTCTGTTACGATGCCGTCACCATTAACCCAGCGCGGATCATGGGGCTTGAGGGTTATGGCCTCGAACCGGGCTGCAACGGAGATCTCGTACTGCTACAGGCCAAGGATCAAATCGAGGCAATCCGCCTCAAAGCCAGTCGGCTTGCGGTTGTCCGGCGTGGACAGGTCATCGCCGAAACCCCGGCTCGGATTGTGCATTTGCAACTCGATGGGCGTCCGAACAAGGTTGATCCGGCAACCTATGCTCCAATCGAGATTTGAAGACACGGTCTTAGCTCGACTTTGGCCATTTATGCTGGGTAGCAGAGTGCCGCTGTCAAGCGCTTCAGAACATCGATCTGGGTTTTTGTCATGTTGGCGGGCCGGCGTGACGCATCGGAAACTGCGGCGGCCCAGAGCGAGCGTCGGACGGCCGCCAGAGCATCGCTGAAGGTGATCGTGCGCTTGTCGTACCAGGCGGCATACAGTGGTCGAGCCAAGCGCCGAATGGCGGGATCATCCGTCCAGAGACTCACCAGCGAGAACAGCCCCAGCAGGGCCGGTGTCGTGCGGGCGATCGCCTTGTCCGACCATTGTCGTTGCGTCTCCATCCCCACGTGCCTGCGAGCCTCGGCAAAGGTCACCTCGGTGCTCCAGCGTCGCACGAACCAGCGCACGATCTCAAGAGGATCGGCCTCAAGGTCCGTGCACAGGAGCGCCTGAGGCTTGAGGAGGCCGGCCACGTCCCGCACCAGAACGTAGCGGATCGGCATGTGCTTGCCGGGATGGTGCCAGATCGCCGTGCCCGAGACGAATTCGATGAGGCGTTCACCACCTCCGTACCAACCGTTGACCCAGACACGCCGCCACGCAGTTTTGGGATTGGTCAGGCGTTCGGCCAGACTCGGAAGACGTTGCCCGACAACCCGGGGGCGCCCTCGAGTTCCGGGCCGACGGCGCGGAGCTGGCGTGAACAGGCGCGCATCCAGGCGC
>KI912019.1:5618-5834 GCA_000517005.1 Microvirga lupini | reverse complement strand
CCGGGAGATCTGGATCTCCATCTGCTGCAATCCCTGCTGTTCCATGGCGTGGGTATTGCGCAGTGCCAAGAGATAGATTGAGCGAGCATCCGTGGTCATGACCGAGCTCCTTCGGGCTTGAATGCGACGACAACACCCATGCTCCCGCCATGTTCCTGGCCGCAGGACCGACCCTCTCTCGGGGCATGCCTCTATCATTCGAGCCCAAGAATGCTC
>KI912019.1:4815-5518 GCA_000517005.1 Microvirga lupini | reverse complement strand
GGCCAAACTCGAGCTTAGAACGTCGGCTTATTGCCTCAATGCAGAAGTCGAGTTTACTTCCGCCTCGTGCCATCTCCAGACCTTGGCAAAGTTTAGAAAGGGCCTGACCACGTCTGGCGGACGGCTCGTTCATCAGCAATGGTGGCAGGTAGATCGTCATGCAACAGGCATTTCCAATATGAGATGGGGTTCTTCGCTAGAGCGTGTCATACGAAGAAGTTGAAGATCTGCGGCACTGAAGCGTCCAGTAGCCGGCGCACGGTGATTGAGGCGTGAGGCTTTCCATTACCCAGCACCGGGCCATATCGTTGCCGCAGTGGGCAGGGCCCAATCCCACAGTTTTCACGAGGCGGATCATGAGCGTCGACACGTTTGAGGCATCTCTTCATCATGCGAGCCCTCCTGAAGGCTGGAGCCGAGCGCTGCAGGCGCTCTGGTGGGACGCCCGTGACGACTGGGAGAAGGCTCACAGCCTCGTCCAGATGGACGAAGCCGATCGTCAATGCGCTTGGGTCCATGCCTATCTGCACCGGAAAGAAGGCGATCATTCGAATGCAGCTTACTGGTATAGACGATCCGGCCATCCTGTCGCGACCGGTTCTCTCAGCCAGGAGCGGCAGTTGATCGCGGGTACCCTTCTCGGCAGCTCTCCCCCCAAGTCGTGACTGGTCAACAGAGCTTCGGAATGTGGGCTTGGTCTTGC
>KI912019.1:3943-4715 GCA_000517005.1 Microvirga lupini | reverse complement strand
GGGTCAAACTTTCACGTTCCGTGGAGTGCGCCCCGTGGGTTGGACAGATCGGCACTAAGGAGTTGACCGGGGCTGCCGGGGTTTCGGAGACGGAAGCCCATGGCGAAGAAGCGCAGCCACAGCATCGACTTCAAACGGCAGGTCGCGCAGGACTACCTCGCCGGTGAGCCCCTGCACAGCTTGGCCCGGCGCCACGACCTGTCGCGCAACCTGATCCGGATCTGGGTCCGGAAGTACGAGGCCGGCGCCCTCGATGAGGACACGGCCGCGGCCGCATTGCTCCAGGAGGACGAGGCGCGGATCGCCGCCCTCGAGCGGCTGGTTGGCAAACAGGCTCTCGAACTCGAGTTTTTAAAGGGGGCTCTGAAGCACGCACCCCGGCAGAGAAGCGGGCCTACATCCGCCATCACCGGCCCCACGGTCTCTCCGTCGCAGAAGGATGCCGACTGATGGGCCTGGCCCGCTCCACTGACTACGACGAGCCGACGGCTCCTGCTGACGACACCGCCATTGTCGAGGCGATCGCCGCCATCTGCGATGAGTTCGAAAGTTATGGCTCCCGGCGTGTGGGCGCGGCCCTGCGCCAGGCTGGCATGGTGGTGAACCACAAGAAGATCCGCCGCCTCATGCGCGAGCACGATCTCCAGCCACGCCTGCGGCGCCGCTTCGTTGCCACGACGGACAGCGACCATGACGGCCCGATCGTCCCGAACCGGGCTGCTGATCGAGTGGTAGACGGCCCCAATCAGCTCTGGGTGGCTGACATCACTTA
>KI912019.1:3264-3843 GCA_000517005.1 Microvirga lupini | reverse complement strand
GGTTTCTTGGGCCGCCGCGACACGCCATCCAAACGCCCCAACCGAATTGCCCCTGACAGCCCCCACAAATGGGATCCCGAATGATCAAGAGCATCGCCAAACTCATCTTCGCCATCTGGCAAAGTCGGCAACACGACTATGGCTATGGCAAGCCGTGGAAGCCCAAAAAGCGGAAAGGATTCAAACATGGCCGAAACTGGGCTCACCGCGGATATCCACCCTACGGGCATGAGTACGGGTACCTAGGGTATCATCGCCCGCGGGGTGTGAAGGGCCTCATTATTGACGCCGTCCTGCGCCGACTGCTGCATCGCCGCTGATCAACAGACGCCGGTCTACGGATTGATCCAGGGTCGGGACAGTGCCCAACAGGAAATGTCCGTGGAACCGTAACTGCCTGCGTGGCGGCCAGCCGTAGAACGAGCGCTAGGCCTCCGTCTTTGATGGCAATTCGCAGGATCTCGACCACATCCTGGTGAGCGAAGCGGGATCACGCTCGATGACCTTTCGCTCCCACCCTGAAGGGGCACCTTCAAGGTATGCCAATCCATGCACCAGAGGAATGCGAATGACCGCTAC
>KI912019.1:1190-3164 GCA_000517005.1 Microvirga lupini | reverse complement strand
CGGACGGCTATCTCTTCGGCACGCCCGAGAACCTCGCGGCCATGGCCGGTCTGATGAAGGATTTCTTCGACAGGACTTACTATCCGGCTCTGGACCGCATCAGCGGGCACCCCTACGCGACGCTGATCTGCGCCGGCAGCGACGGCCACAACGCGGCGCGCCAAGTTGAGCGCATCGCGACCGGTTGGCGGCTCAAAGCCATAGCTGATCCGCTGATCGTCTGCACTCACGCTCAGACCCCGGATGCGATCCTGGCACCGAAGGTCATCGGCCCAGACGATCTGAAACGCTGCGAAGAGCTTGGGACGGCCCTCGCAACTGGGA
Source organism: Microvirga lupini (assembly GCA_000517005.1). Classification (GTDB taxonomy): domain Bacteria; phylum Pseudomonadota; class Alphaproteobacteria; order Rhizobiales; family Beijerinckiaceae; genus Microvirga; species Microvirga lupini. Next base: position 2,840 of record KI912019.1, on the reverse strand, counting down.
TGAGCATCGGAGTGTTTTAAGAGGCCCGGAGTAGGTCCCGATCGGAGCAGACATTCCCTGTTGCGAGGAGCCGGGCCGGGCTGAACTGGGTAGTAGATGGTGTTCTAACCTCAATGAGTGGGGTTGGAGCCGCCTTCGAGCGCACCACTCTTTTCCAGGACGATTTGCCCGAAGGCCGAGAGCGCACGCGCCATCAAGTTGGACCGGTCGCTTTCGGGCGCAAGCAGAACCAGGTCGGCAAGGCTCTCGACCATCATGGAAGCCATCTCGGCGAGGTCGGTATCACCGCGCTCAAAGCGCTCCTGCACGAATTGATTGATGTCACAGTGCAAACAGTCGGACATCTCATTCCCCTCTCTGGCAGCGGGTCGGATCCGGCCTGCGCACGGCACCCCTGTAGCAAGGCTTTGAGGAGCTGTCGAACCAGGCTTCCGGGTACGACCGGCCGTGACAAGGAGGCTGCACCCGCCGACCCGAACGGACGTGCCACGATCTATCGGCCCCGCCGCAGCTGCAGAGCCCGCGCCAACTCGCGAATGACCGCGTCCTTGATGCCGAGATCGTCGACCTCCTTATCCGCCTCGGTTTCCGGCATCGGCCCAAGAGCATCCGGCAATGGTGAGGCACTAACCGCTGGTTCGTCCGACCCCGTGGACTCGTGCGGCTGCGGCCAAATGGTGAGCCGGTCCTCCAGTAGATCGAGCAGGCTGTTGAGAGCCGCGTTCGTCGCATCCACCTCTGGAGCGTCCGGAGCGCCATCCAGAGCCAGGCGTCGGCGCTGGTATGCGGGCTCGGTGCTGACCTCTGGTCCAAACCATGGCAGCGGAGGCAAGTCCTGCCCGTCCTCTGGCGCATCGGCTATCGCCACCAGATCAGAGCAACGGGCCTGACGAAGTGAAGAGCCTGGATCTCGTGTAAGCTGATGGACAGCTTGGTCCGCACGTATACTCTACCTGACCATGGCTGACGGCCAGCAGGGCTTGAGCATGAGCCAGAGGCAGGTCGGCCTGCTCATCGGGCGCTACGGCCTCACTGGCCTCATGGATCAGGCTGCTGCCGGTTTCCTCGACCTGAACAATAGCCCTCCAGCACCCGCTCACCTCCCCTCTCCTTCCGGATCAGGCGCACCAGAGATGGAGCGATGATGAACTGGCGGAGAATGGTCATCCGGCTTGTTTGTCGCTCTCAGTTGGTCTGATCGGCTCCAGAGCCACCCCGCCCTGAAGCTAGGGCCCTGGACTGGGGGATGAAAGTAGCTTGATGTGCGTGACGATCGAGCAGTCAGCCAAACGCTTGACCTCGTGGCCAGACACGGCAGGATGATCTTGCGACAGCGCATCTGACGGGATTTGAGGAATATTCGATGGCGACTGGTACTGTGAAGTGGTATAACGAAACGAAGGGCTATGGCTTCATTCAACCGGACAATGGTGGCAAGGACGTCTTCGTTCATGCCACAGCCCTTGAGCGAGCAGGTATGCGTGGTCTGGCTGAAGGCCAGAAGATCTCCTACGAAGTGGAAGCTGACCGCCGCACCGGCAAGGAGTCTGCAACCAACCTCCAGAAGGCTTGATCGAAACAATCGGATCGGCGGCTCGGAACTGACCTTTAAGCCGCTCCTGACGGGCGGCTTACCGTTTGGACTGGCCA
>KI912019.1:315-1090 GCA_000517005.1 Microvirga lupini | reverse complement strand
GAGGCGGCTACGTGGATTATCAGCAAGGTCCCAGTATGAGCTGCTCAGCAGCCGTCAACGAGGGGTAAACGTGCCTCATCCGTTCCATGCTCTTTCCGCATGCCAGGGGCGACCACTTTCAGGTTTGCCTTGAGCCAGGTGCGCTGTAGATGACCTCTCCTCCGCCACGGCCTCCCCGTGGCGGATTTCCTCCCTAAACTCGGCCACAGCAGGTGGCCTTTTTTCTCGCTGCCCATGCGTGGCGCCTTTGCGCTGGGCTGGCTCAGCATTGAGGTTGCGTCATGTTTTTGTCAGTTGTTCTTTCAGGCCTGCGCCGCTGGCTGCGTGCGCATGAAACAGCCCGGCAATTCAATGCTCTGTCTGACCGTGAGTTGTCGGACATCGGCATTGCCAGGCACGACATCGCGCAGGTGGCACGCCAGGGCCACTGAAGCCTGAACCGAGTGCCGCTGCGACGGATGAGATTAGGTGAGGGTCAAGCGGCCACAGGGCTCATCTAAAGCCGCTCGATGACGGCCTCATGACGCCACTGCGCCTGATCATTGGCAGCAATGGATCCTTCACACTCCGCCTCAACCTGTCTCTCAATCGACACGAGCTTCAACAGCTTGGACTGTGCTGGTTTCCCAAGCGTCACATCCGTCAATTGGCGGCAGATCTTCCGAACCTTGGTGAGCGTCAAAGGGCATAGAACATCTACGCGATGGATTTGCCGAACGCTGCGCGATCCGACGTCTACGGATTGTTTACCCTGACCGGGACAGGATGGGTGGAG
>KI912019.1:0-215 GCA_000517005.1 Microvirga lupini | reverse complement strand
CGTGATCGAGGGCGTGATCGAGCCCTCTGCTGAAGCGCAGAAGGCCGCCTAAACAGCCTTAGCCCGACCAGATAGAACGTAACAGGAGTTCAGCTCATGGCTGCCAAAGACGTCAAATTCTCCTCCGATGCCCGTGACAAGATGCTCCGTGGCGTCGACATTCTCGCCAATGCGGTGAAGGTCACCCTCGGTCCCAAGGGCCGCAACGTGGTGCT
>KI912018.1:19124-20239 GCA_000517005.1 Microvirga lupini | reverse complement strand
ACGGGTCTCATCACGCTGGGCGTAGAGATCAAAGATAGCAGGCGTGATCCCAATCTGCTCGCCGACGATCTCCACGACGGCGATCGGCACGTGCTCTCCGAGCCGCAAAGGACGTCCAAGGTGAGGGACAAGGGCGAGTTGCACGGCGAAGCCAAGACGGTTGTGCTGACGCCGATGCCGCTTGCAGAGTGCAAGATCCTCCGGTGCGAGAGCGTAGCGGCGCTGAGCTTCCTCATGATCGGCCGGAGGATTGAAGAGCTTGGCGCGGGCCTGGGGCGAGAGAATGGACGGAGACACGGCCATGGGGAACACCTCGGCTGATGTTCGGGCATCCCTCAAGCCTATCCAGCCTTTGTCGACGAAGCGTTGATGGTGGGAGTAAACCCCGGCCAACTCTTCCGCCGGAATCGAAAAGCCCTCTTCCGTCAATCCCGGGCCGGCTCCGGAGGCGCTCACCTGCTCAGGAGCGCTTCCCCATACCTCTTAGCGTACAATCCTGTAGAGATTCCCACGCAACCCCAAGGTGTCAACGCCGAAGGCGAGCAGCAGGCGGCCGAGAAGCTCGCGGAGGCGGGCAGACTGCTCGCGGCCGAGCCACAGGCGATGCAGCTGCGCAATTTTGCGGCTCTGCACGATATCGCCAGCGAGCGCTCGTCGACCATTGTCTTCCCGCTGCCCACGGACCTTCTGGCTCACCTTGGCGGCGCATCCGAGCGTCAGGCCGCTGCGGCTCCCGACCCCGCAAGCTCGCAAGGCCGCGGCCGTGAGGCAGGGGTGCCCAGTCTCGGTGCCAAGCGCGCCTGATGGCTTACCACCAAGAAGTGCTCTTGTGAGACAATCCCAGCGATGAATCCTATCGCGAAAGTCAGGCTCGCAGCAGTGCTGCTCCTGGTTTGTTGATGACTGCCAGGCTTGTATGTGCCCGTGATTGGCTTGATGGTCTGACATCAGTACAGGAGACCTCGATGGCGCGGTATCACAGAACCCGGCGGAATGCGCCGTCGACGTCTCCGAGCCGGCCAACATCACCCTGACGCCAGGGGATTGGCAGACCCTGAATTGGATCAATCGGCAGGTGAACGCCGAGATCACGGCTAGGACCGATGAGGATCATC
>KI912018.1:5454-19024 GCA_000517005.1 Microvirga lupini | reverse complement strand
TAACACCACTGCCGCTGATCACCGCATGTCCCAAGCTCAGGCCTTCCGAGTCTGGAGCGAGGTGACCAACGCCGCGAGTGCCTGATCTGATGCTCCTGAAGGGGTGGACCTGTCCCAAGTCGTTAAGTTGACGATGCCGTGGCGGGCTGCTGCCCGGCAGGAATGGCCCGCCTCGACAAAGTCAGCCACCCGCACCCGAAGATCGAGAGAATAGCAGTGACCCATGATCCACCTCCCGTTCCAGAGAGTGAATCACAGATCGCACCAGCCCAAAACACCAAGAGTCGAATTTCCAGTCCGGTGCTCTAGTCCACACGCCCGCTCCCCACACGGGTCTCTCAACATCAAACAAGAGGTAGTGGGTGGGGAGGCCGGAGCGGCCGACTAGATTGACCGCGTGGCACCGCCGTCAATGCGGATTTTTGAGCCTGTCACGTAAGAAGCGCGCTCACTGGCAAGGAATGCCACCACATCGGCGAATTCTTGCGAGCGGCCGTAGCGGCCGGCCGGAATGCTTGCCATCGAGGCCTTCGCGACAGCCTCAATGGACGAGTTGCTACGATCGGCGGCCGCCCTGTCGAGCTGATCAACACGCTCCGTGTGAATGCGGCCCGGCAGCACCACGTTGACTGTGATTCCCTGTGCAGCCACTTCGGACGCAAGCGTCTTCGACCACCCAGTCACCGCGGACCTGATTCCATTGGACAGCGCCAGGCGCGGGATTGGCTGTTCGACGCCGGAGGAGGCAATGGTGATGATCCGTCCCCAGCCTCGTTGAGCCATGGGTGGCAGCAGGCGCTGCGTCAGGTGAAAGAGGTTTGCAGCCATCGCCTCAAAATGGACGAGCCAATCATCGCGCTTGGCCTCGCGAGCTTCCGCTGGTGGTGGACCACCGGAGTTCCCGACGAGAATGTCGATCCCACCTGTCTCAAGCAGCCGATCACATAGGACATCGACGGATGCGACGTCTGAGAGATCGAGCTGTGCGGCACTCACGCGACCGCGGATGTTTGCCGGAAGTTCGGCGATCCAACCATCGATCGCTTCCACACGGCGGGCCACCGCTATGACGGTCGCTCCTTCCGCCGCAAGAGTCTTTGCTATTGCTGCGCCGAGACCGCGGCTCGCGCCGATCACAAGCGCTCGTTTTCCATTCAGTCCGAGGTCCATTAGCCAATCTCCACAAGGCGACGTGTCTGGCGGGCGATCAAGCGCTCGATATCGGCAATGTCAGAGTTAGAGAGCTTGGGGCCGGGCTTACGCAGGGCTCCTGAGGCAATGGCCCCGCGCTTGGCCAGCGTATATTTCCGGATCGTCAGGCCAAGGCCCGGCTGCTGCTCGTAGCGGGCAAGCGGCAGATAGGCGTCGAAGAGGTCATGAGCACGCTCAACGTCGCCCGCCGCGTAAGCTTTCCAAACATCTACCATCATTTCTGGATAGGCAAATCCGGTCATGGCCCCGTCGGCGCCACGTCCCAGCTCCTCCGGAAGGAACATGCCGCCGTTGCCGACCAGGATTGAGATGCGCCGCTCACCCTTCTCGCTCGCCGCGCGTAGAGCGGAAATCTTGGAAAGACCTGGCCAATCCTCATGCTTCAGCATTACGCAGGTCGGCAGAGCCTTCACGATGCGCAGGATCGTCGCGGGCGAGATCTGCACGTTTGTCACTAATGGAAAATCCTGGAGCACAAAGGGTGTATCGCCGAGGGTATCGGCGACCGCCTCATAATAATTGTAAATCTGATCGTCGGTCCTGAGGTTGCCGGGCGGCGCTACCATGACGCCGGCAGCGCCTTCCGCCATCACACTCTCGGACAATTCGCGCATCGGTGCCAAGCCGGGGGCCGACACGCCAACAACCACCGGAACGCGGCCTCCAATCCGCGCCAGGACGCGCGTCACAAAGGTGTTCGACTCCGCAGCAGTCAGCTTGGGGGCCTCGCCCATCATGCCCAGCACGGTCAGGCCGGTGGCGCCCTTCTCGAGATAGAAATCGACCATCCGATCGGTGCTCTCCAAATCGAGAGCACCGTCATCTGCGAAGGGGGTGACCGCAATGACGTAAACGCCCTTGGCGCTTTCATCGAGCAATGCCATGAAATGTCGTTCCTTACTATTTTGCTGAGAGAGGCAGAAGTTTGCCAGGATTGAGGAGCTCGGCGGGATCGAACAGTCCCTTCAATGCCGCCATAAGTTCCAGTTCGATTGGTGCCTTGTAGCGAGGCATGTCGCCGACGCGCAGCTGCCCGATCCCGTGTTCGGCACTGATGGAGCCCCGACAGGCTTTGGCCTCATCATGCACGACTCGGGTGAGCCTCGGCGCCAGAGCGGCGAAATCGGCCTCGCTCATATCAGCGGCCCGCAATAGGTTATAGTGCAGGTTGCCATCACCAAGATGGCCAAACACTACATGTCGGACGCCGGGGGATACGGCTACAACTGCACCCTCCGCAGCCACGATGAATTGAGCCATGCGAGCAACGGGAACTGAGATATCATGCTTGGCGGCCTTTCCCTCGCGTACCAAAGCCTCAGAAATCCCCTCACGCACGCGCCAGAAGACTTTCGCCTGGGCAATGTCCTGTGCAATTGTCGCGTCGAGAGCAAGCTCTGCTTCGGATGCGGCGACGAGCGCATCCTCAAGCCGGGTTATCAGGGCTGCGTCATCATTCGTGTCTGACAGCTCCACCAGCACCATTGCTGGAGGTACGGCTGCAAAGGGGATACGAGCATGTGCGACATGGCGAAGCACGAGGTCTATGCAGGCGCCGGTCATAAATTCGAAGGCCGTCAGGCGATCGCCGCACTTGTCGCGCACGACTGCTAGCAACGAGAGTGCCGTTTCCGCATCCCGCACGGCGACGAGAGCGGTCGCCTTAGCCTTGGGCTCCGGGAACAATTTCAGCACCGCGCCGGTGATGACGCCGAGCGTGCCTTCAGAGCCGATGAAGAGATCGCGCAGGGCATAACCGGTATTGTCCTTGCGCAGGGCTGTGAGACCATCCCAAATGCGACCGTCCGGCAGGGCTACTTCAAGGCCGAGGGTCAGTTCCCGCATTGTGCCGTAGCGCAGCACGGCAACCCCGCCTGCATTCGTCGCGAGATTACCTCCGATTGTGCAGCTTCCCTCGGCTCCGAGGCTCAAGGGGAAGTGGCGACCGACCTCCTTTGCGGCAGTGTGAACGTGGGCCAGAACGACGCCGGCATCGACGGTGATCGTGTTTCCAATGGGATCGATCTCGCGGATCTGGTTCATTCGCATCAACGACAGGACGACTGCGACCCCCGATGCATCAGGGGTTGCGCCGCCCGACATGCTCGTGTTGCCGCCCTGCGGAACGATCGGAGTTCCTGTCTCACGGCAAACGGCGAGAATTGCCGCCACCTCCGCTGCAGAGCTGGGCCGGACCACTGCTTGTGCCGAGCCATGGTATTTTCCGAGCCAGTCGTTGACGTACGGCGTCATCGATGCATCGTCAGTGAGAACGTTCCTCTCGCCAACGATGGCTGCAAGCCTGCTGAGGAGCCCGGTCATCGGGCTGATCCGACGGATGGACGGCCGCCCCAGCCCAGACGCACCCAGCCAACTGCCATAGTGACAGCCGCCTGCGTAGGCTCCACGACGGGGATCCCGAGCTCCCGCTCCAGCGTCTCGCGGAAACGGGCCATGCCAGCGCATCCCATGACGAGAACGTCGGCCCCATGCGTGTCGCGGAGCGTCCGACCAACTTCGATCATACGTCCGAGCGCGCGCAACTCGTCGGATAGTTCGGAGACGCCCAGACCGATGGACAGATCGGCGGCGAATCGATCGAGCACGCCCATAGCACCAAAATAGCGAAGATGACGCGGGATCGAGGTTGGCAGGATCGCAATGACGCCGAACCGCTGGCCGAGCGTCAGGGCAGTCAGGACGCCGCACTCGGCAATACCCAGGACAGGCCGCGCACTCTGCTCGCGCAGTGCATGCATGCCTGGGTCGGAGAAGCAGGCCACGACGAAGGCCGCTGCCTCGCTCTCAAGCGACGCCGCTTGCTTCAGGAGCGGTCCGACGATGCCGTCCACGTCGCGCTGGGACTGGATACCCGGAGGGCCTTCAAGCAGGGTCATGCAGGCGATTGCGGGACCGTCGGTGGAACGGAGCGGCGCAACGGCAGCATCGATGCCCGCCGTAACGCTTTCGTTGGAATTGGGATTGATGACGTAAATCGTTCCGCTCATGGTTCACCTTGATCTTTGTCAGCCCGCACTCCCTGTTGTTGTGCGCGCCATGTGTCGTAGCTTTGCCGCGGCACCTGAAATCGGTCCCGCGTCGTGACATACCAGTCCGCTCCGTGCAGGCGGCCAACGAGATCCAGCGCGTCGATATCGACATGGAAATTGCCGTCCACGAGACCATCGCGGATGTGTAGATGGACGATTTCGCCCACGACGAGATTGCGGTGGCGCGTGCCGAGTGACAGGGACACGGTCTCGCGGCACTCAAGCTGCACCGGAGACGCAGCGATCCGCGGCGCGGCGACCTGTCGGCTCGGGGCCGATGTCAGGCCGGCGGCGGCAAGTTCGTCGATCTCGGACGGCAGATCAATGGCGCAGATCGTCATGGCCTCCACGAGAGCTCGGTCCACCAGATTGACCACGAAGCTTCCCGTCGTACGGATGTTGCGCATGGTGTCCTTCAGCGGCGCCTCTGCCGGCTCGCGACCCTCGATGCCCAGGACTACGAGCGGAGGAGCATGGCTGAAAACATTGAAGAAGCTGAATGGCGCGGCGTTTACGTTTCCGTCCCCGTCGACGGTGGTGACGAGCGCGATTGGCCGCGGGAGGACCGTGTTCACCAGAAGCTTGTAAAGGTTCCGGTCGGTTAGCTCGCCTGTCGCCCAGTCCATGGCATCACCCGAGTATCGTGTCGAGCCGGCGCACGGTCTCGAAGAGAACGCGGGCGCCGTCAGCAGCCTGATGCGGTTCGATCGATTCCTCTGGCGCGTGGCTGCGACCGTCGAGGCAAGGCACGAAGATCATTCCAATCGGCCCCGTCAGCGCAACGAAGACACCATCGTGCCCTGCGCCGCTCGGCAGGTCCCGAGATGACAATCCAAGAGACGATGCGGCGGCCCTGATCGCCTCGCGCACGACGGGAGCACAGGGGGTCGGCGAAGCATGGCTCACAGGCTCTGCCTGAACTTCGAGTCTGAGTGCCTCTAGCGAAGGGCGGACCTCTTCGATCAATGTTTTGCTGAAGGTGCGGGTCGCGGCTTCGTCGCCGCACCGTACTTCAAGAACCATTTCGACTTCGCCCGGCACCGCGTTGGCCGCGTTTGGAAGAACATCTAGCTTTCCGACCGTAGCGACGAGAGGCTTGTCGCTGTCCGACAGCGCAAGAGCGCGGGCATATACTCTCTCTACGATGTGAGCGGCACCGACCAATGCATCCGCCCGCAGGGGCATTGGCGTTGCGCCCGCATGATCGGCACGACCCTTGACCGTGATGCGCTCCCGGTGAATGCCGACAATATCCGTGACGATCCCAATGGCGGTGCCCTCCTGCTCGAGCACACGCCCCTGTTCGATATGCACCTCCACATAGGCGGCCGTGCCGTCGGGGGAACGCCTGACGGAAGCGAGGCTTTCGGGATCTCCGCCAACATAGGCCAAGCCGTCCCTTAATGTCATACCGTCAGGCCGCCTGAGATCCAGCATGTTGGCGGACAGCATTCCGGCTAGAGCCCTGCTGCCGATGCAGGATAGGCCGAACTCGCTCGGCTCCTCGGCGAGGAAGTCGTAGATCTCCAGCGGATGGCGCAGACGCTCGCCACGTTCAACGAGGCTCTGCGCTACTTCGAGCCCGGCGAGTACGCCGAGAATGCCGTCATAACGGCCACCCGAGGGAACCGTGTCCGAGTGGGAGCCGATGACGATCGGCTTCTGGTTCGGATCGGATCCGGCGAGCCGGCCGACGAGGTTGCCGGCGGCATCTACCGACGTCTCGAGCCCGCCGGCGCGGAACTGGTTGGCGAGCCATTCCCGCCCCTTCAGGAAGAGGGGCGAGAAGGAGCGGCGCGTCCACGGGCGGTCGGGATCGGTGATCCGCGACAGGGCCTCGATGCGCCCCCACAGGCGATTGGCGTCGATGGCCACGGCCGTCACGCCGCCGGACGGAGGAAGCGGCCGTCGCCGGCGTTGTTGCGGATCGCGGATCCGTCCCAGGCGAGTGCGCCGCGCACATAAGTCGCCGCCACGCGGACGGTGAACTCACGGCCCTCGAAGGAACTCCACTTGACGGCGGAGAGGCTCTTCGACGGGTCGAACGGGAAGCGGCCGGGCTCCAGCACGACGATATCCGCATCAGCTCCCGCTTCAAGGCGCCCCTTATCGGCCAGGAGGAAAGCCTTCGCCGGACCCTCGCAGAGCTGCTTGACCACCATGGTCGGCGAGATGCCGTGTTCCTCGCAGCCGGTCCAGAAGGCTGGCAGCAGGGTTTCGATGCCCGGGCCGCCTGAGGTGTTGTTGAAGATGTTCGGATCGCTCTTCTTCTCAAGTCCCCACGAGACGTGGTCGGAGGAGACGAAGTCGCAATGCCCCGCAGCGATATGGCTCCAGAGGAGCTCCGTTTCGGCCTTTGGGCGGATCGGCGGGTAATGCTTCACCTTCGCGCCAAAGCGCCGGACATGCTCCTCTTCGTTCAGCATCAGATATTGCACGCAGCTCTCGATAGAAGCCTTGTAGCCCGCGCGCTTGTACATGTTGGCGATCTCGAAACCGCGCGAGGTCGAAACATGGACTGCGTGGGCGCGCGCACCTGTGTCAGCGCCGATCTCGTAGATGCGGGCGGTGGCGAGGTTCTCGATCAGCGGCGTGTGCGCGCGACCGAAGGCATCGGGTCCAGTGTCGCCAGCCTCGACGAGGCGGGCGATGTTGCGCCTCGTCATTTCCTGATCCTGGTTATGGACACCACAGAGCAAGCCCGTCGGGGCAAGGCGCCTGAAGGCCTCGTAGATCGTGTCATCACCGACTCGCGGGAAGCGGGTGGGGTTCGCCTCGAAAGTTGAGAACTTAAACGCGCATGCGCCCGCATCAACCAGACCTGGAATCGCATTAAGGCCATTCTCAACTGTGATCGTGGCATAGAGCGCCACATCGACGTGGGCGTCACGTTGGACCGTGGCGACCTTTTCATTGAACAGGGTGGAGCTCGTCACCGGCTCCGGCTCGTCATAGGGCATGTCGACCATGACCGTCACGCCGCCCGCTGCTGCGGCGCGCGAGCACATGCCGATGCCCTCGTGGTTGGCCTGGCTGCCGGAATGAACCTGGCCGTCGATCACGCCGGGGATGATCCACTGACCGCGAAAATCCTGAGACTCGCGAGCTGAAGGCGGCGTGCCTGTGCCGACGGCTGCAACTTTTCCACCGGAGACGGCGACATAGCCGTCTTCGATGATCCGGTCTGACAGAATTACGTTACCGCGAAGGACGAGATCAAAATCGCTCATGGGAACCTGCTTGTTGGAGAGTGGCGGGCAAGGCCGACGTGTGATGCGGCAAGCATAACGACAGCCGTTCAAAACCGATCATGCTTATTCTGGCATGCTTCATAACAGCGTGTTATTCCCTGCTGTGAGATGCCTCGGTGCGGTTCCTGCCCAGAGCATAGCTCGTCAAGTCGAGACCCAAAGCCTCCTCGACGATGGGATACACGCTAGGATCCGACACGCTGGCGCTGAGCGGGATATGATCTTTCGCGATGCGCAGGATGGCGAGCTCCATGCCTTCCCGGACATGGCCGACGCTGATCGGCGTGCCATCGTCGTTGAGCGTGGTAATGACGTCTGGATAGGTCGCGACACGCTGCCCTTCGAGGTCGGTCACAGCCATATATTCATTCATCACGTGCAGAATACGGGCACTCTTCCCCTCACCGATCTGAATGGTTCCGACGTCGAAGGCCCGTCGGGTATACTCGATGGATTTTCGGATGACTTTGCCTTGGCCGACCACCACACCCGACGTCTGGTCGCGGATCGCGTCGATGACAGCGCGGCCGCCTTTCGGCCTTGCAGCCAAGATACGTTCGCCGAGCGCCAATGCCATTGAGATTCCACCCAGGGCCGCGTGCTGGCGCACGTAGGAGGCAGGAACGGGGTTGCGGCAGGAGGCAATGAAACCGCCCGACATGTCAGAGGCCGTGCGCAGGATCGGCGAGACCTTCGCAGTCGTGCCGCGGACCACAAGCTCGATATAGGCGTTCCGGGATCGATTCCCGCCCGCCGCCGTCTGGATTGTCGCTTCAGGGCTGCTGGCGAGCCCGATCGATCCCATATCGCCGGTAGGATGCGCTCGAATATCCCCGACTGCATCGATGACCTTTGTGCCCAGAACCGCACTTGGCAGCCAAGCATTCAGCGTGCTCGACATGCCGTTCTGACCAATCATCAGGCCGTAGACCGCCTTGCCGAGCGCGTTCTGCAGCAGCGCGACAGCACGCACGTAGTCGATCCCGAGCATCTGCCAATCGGTTGTTCCTGCTGGTGCCCCAATGGCCGCCGCTGTTGCGATGATGGCATCGTCGGGAACCTCGTCCATGGAGACGAGCTCAGGCTGGCCTGTCATGACCGCGGCCTGGCCCAACATGCGGCCATGATCCGGCCAGCCGCCTCCCCCCGCCGCAAAGATTGATCCGCCGGCGATCGCCGTCTCGACATCGTCAATGGTCAGGATTCGTTTCATGTCCCCTTCCTCGCCGACGCGGCATGCACCGGCGTACCGGCCCGAAACCGACCATAGTGGGTGTTATCCCAATGGGAACATGCTATTTCTGCGTCAGGTCATAACTGGATGTTATCTCCATGCGTTTCAATCTGCGTCAGATCGAGGTGTTCCGCGCCGTCATGGTGACAGGCTCGATTAGCGGCGCGGCTCGCCTGTTGGCGGTATCGCAACCTGCGATCAGCCGGTTGCTCGCATATACAGAAGATCGTCTCGGCCTGAAGCTCTTTGAGCGTGTAAAAGGCCGCGTCCAGCCAACCCCTGAGGCCAGGCGCCTTTTTGCGGAAGTGGACCAGGTCCACCAAGGTGTTCTTCGGGTCAACAACCTCGCGCAGGAGTTGCGCGAGCGTGGTACGGGCGGCATGCATGTTGTCGCCAGCCCGAGCGTCGGCCAGGCTTTCGTGCCTGAGGCCATCTGCCTCTTCCGGCAGCACTTCCCCGATGTGCGGGTCGAACTGGAGATTCTGACCTTGCCGGAGCTTGTAGCCCGTGTCAGCGCAAACCGGGTGGATTTGGCCCTTTCAGTCCTGCCGGTCGATGAGCCGACCATTGTGGATACAACGATCCTGGAGGGAAGCCTCAGAGTCATCTTCCCGCGCGGCCACGAGCTCGCTCATTTGTCCGCGATCACCCCTGCTGATCTAGCGCCTTATTCTCTCATCGGCTACGGCCCCCAAACCCCTTACGGCCTCCTTGTCGAGCACGCCCTTGCGGCAAGTGGCACATCGATTCGGTTCGACACTGTCGTGCGGTTCACGCCCGTGGCCTGCTCCCTGGTCCAAGCCGGAGCCGGAGTCGGCATCGTGGATGAATTCGTGATCCGCGGCGGTACTTGGCCCAAAATCGAGGCGCGGCCGTTCCTGCCGCACGCACGGATGCACGTTCACCTTCTAACATCGCGCTTGGAACCTCTGTCGCGCGTCGCCCAGGCATTCGCGAAAATCCTGCACGACCTTGCAGGCGAACGCGGGTCGAAAGCCGATGCCGACTCGAACACTGTTACTTAACATAATGTTATGCCTCGGCCATAAGATAGCATGGGCAAGGAATGGGTTACTGCTGATACGTTGATCTATGGATGGCTCATTCCATCAAAAATTATAAGGGAACAGAGGATATGTGGATTTCGTCAATGAAGGGGATGCGCGCTGCAGCCCAAGGCCTGGCTCTTGCCGCTCTGCTCGCGACTCCCGTCCTGGCACAGGATGCCGATCACCCGCAGAACGAAAAACTGAAGGTCGCCTGTGACCTCGGTTTTGCTCCGTTCTGTTTCAAGACTTCGTCCGGCGAGATTACCGGCTTCACGTATGAATTCGCCGACGCGATTGCGAAGAAACTTGGTCGCCCGGGCATCGATGTCACGGACAGCAATTTTTCCGCGATCTTTGCAGGCCTGTTCTCCAAGCGCTACGAAATGATTCCGGCTCCGACAAACATCACCGCCGAACGTGCGGCCCAGATGCTGTTCAGCGAACCCTATATGCCGACGGGTCTTGGTTTTCTCGTCAAGAAGGGCGGTAAGATCGCCAACCTTGAGGACTTGAAAGGCAAGGCGCTGACCGTCAACAACGGCAGCATCTCGGACAAGTGGCTCACCGACAACGAAGCCAAATACGGCTTTTCGATTCAGCGCTACAATAAGAACGCGGATGCCGTGCAGGCCGTCATGATCGGCCGCGCCTTCGCAAATGTCGCGGACGCTCCCGTATCACGCTATGTCTCGACTCAGGTCCCTAATACTCAAGTCGCCTTTGTGCTCGACAGCGGCCGCCACTTCGGCATCGCCTTCCGCAAGGAAGACACCGCATTCCGCGCAAAGGTCGAGGAGGCCATCGAGTGCCTGAAGATGGATGGCACCCTCGCCAAGATCCACGAGAAATGGTTTGGCGTGCCACCGGAGGAAGGCTCGTCCACGGCGAAGGTCTATCCCGGCACCGGAGCGCCCGACTTCGAGGGCTATGATGCTACCGAGCGCAAGACGTCGTGCAAGTGATGACTGCGCAAGGCAGCATTAGCACCACCGGTGGCGGTGATCTCGTCGTCATCGAGGGGTTGCGCAAGTCCTTCGGCGCCGTGGAGGTTCTCCGCGGCATCGATCTTAAGGTCAAGAAGGGCGAGGCGGTGGTGATCGTCGGCTCGTCGGGTTCGGGCAAGAGCACCTGCCTGCGATGCATCAATCGCCTCGAGGAGCCAACCAGCGGACGCATCGTTGTCGGCGGGCACGAGGTCACGGGCAAGAACGTGGATCTCAACGCTCTGCGGCGTCGCATCGGCATGGTATTCCAAAGCATCAATCTTTACCCGCACAAAACGGCACTCGGCAATGTGACACTCGCCCTGCGCAAAGTTGCTGGGATGTCCAAGGCCGAGGCTGACGCGAAGGCTCTCAAACACCTCGAACTCGTGGGTCTCGCCCATAAGGCGGATTCCTATCCCGCGCAGCTCTCGGGCGGTCAACAGCAGCGCGTCGGGATCGCACGCGCCATGGCGCTCGAGCCGCAAGTCATGCTTTTCGACGAACCGACGTCCGCCCTCGATCCAGAGCTGGTTGGTGAGGTGCTCAATGTCATGGTGCGCACGAAAGATCTGGGTATGACCATGATCGTGGTTACCCATGAAATGCAATTCGCCCGCGAGGTGGCCGACCGCGTAGTCTTTATGGACCATGGGGAGGTTCTGGCGCAAGGGACACCGGAGGAGATCTTGGTTTCTCCGCAACATGCCCGAATCCGCGAGTTCGTGACTCGGTTTAAATCCTGACGGCAGCCGATGGATCAGATTGTTCGATACTTCTTCGACTTTCCCCTGATGGCAGCTTACTGGCCGGATATCCTCAGAGGATTTCTCGTCACCATCCAGATGTCGGTGCTAACGATCGTGATCGGGATTCCTCTTGGGCTCCTGATTGCCATCGTTCGGCTCTATGGCATCAGACCGGTCAATGTGCTGATCATCTTCTACATCGATTTCTTCCGTTCGATCCCGCAGCTCGTACTAATCGTGCTCGCCTATTTCGCCTTACCCTATTTCGGGCTGGTTCTCGAGCCATTCACTGCAACGGTGCTCGCGCTCGCCGCCGTCCTATCGGCATTCGCGGAAGAAATCTTCTGGGCCGGCATCAACGCAGTCCACAAGGGGCAGTGGGAGGCGGGTCGCTCGACCGGTTTAGGCTTTACCCAGACGCTCGCTTATATCGTCTTGCCGCAAGTCGTGCGGATATCTATTCCGTCGCTCACAAACCGAGCGATCGGCATCAGCAAGGGCACCACGCTCGGCTCCGTTGTTGCGGTCCCAGAACTGCTCAATATCACCTCTAGCATTCAGTCGAACGTCGCCAATCCGACCGCGCTGACTGTCGGTGCACTTCTCTTTCTCGCCCTGTTCCTGCCGTTCGTGCGCTTTACCCGCTGGCTTGAGCAGGCCTACGCCCATCCGAGGTCCTGATGAGCGAGCTCGTCACCACCTTCTTCAATCTAGACGTGCTCCGGGAGGTCTGGCCGCTTCTGGTCGAAGGCCTATGGCTGACCCTCGCCCTCGCGGCTGTTGCAGTGCCGCTCTCCATTGGCATCGGTTTGGCCATTGCTGTGGCGCAGGATCTGCGCAGCACCGCATTGCGCATGGTGCTCGTCGCCTATGTGGACACGCTCCGCGCTGTGCCACCCCTCGTCCTGCTGATCTTCATCTTCTACGGCATGCCATTTCTGGGCCTCAATCTCGGAGGGTTCCTGGCCGCCGTCCTGGCCCTGACGCTGAATGGTTCGAGCTACTTTGCCGAGATCTTCCGTGCCGGCATCGAATCCGTCCCGAAGGGCCAACGGGAGGCCGCCCGCTCGACCGGTCTAACCTGGCTCCAAAGCATGGCCTATGTGGTCGTGCCGCAGGGAACCCGCAACGTGCTGCCGGATCTGGTCAGCAACACGGTTGAACTCTTCAAGCAGACTTCCATCGCGTCTGCAGTGGCCCTGCAAGAATTGCTGCGCTCGGCCCAGATTGCGCAAGGTCTCCTCTACAACCCGACCCCGCTCGTGGCGGCCGCCATCGTGTACTTCCTCATGTTTTGGCCATTCGTGCGCTTGGTGTCCCGGATGGAGAACAAGACCGTCATGCATTCAGCCTAACCCCGCAGGGGCGGAGACTGAGATCCTTATGAGCACGCAGTCCTTCGACATAGTGGTCCGCGGCGGCCGGGTCGTGTCTCCACAGGGCGTCGCGGAAACGGATATTGGCATCCGCGACGGCCGGATCGCGGCGCTAGGGTCGGAGCTCTCGTCCGCGGGCGACGTAATCGACGCGAGAGGTCTTCTCGTACTCCCTGGCGGGGTAGATGCCCACTGTCATATCGACCAGATGGTTTCGAGTGGTGCCCGCACCGCGGACGATTTCGCTAGTGCGAGCATCGCGGCCGCGTTCGGCGGAACCACCACGCATATTTCCTTCGCAGCCCAGCATCGGGGCCAAAGCCTTCGTCGTGTGGTTAATGATTACAGGACTCGTGCAGAGGGCAAGTCCGTACTCGACTACGGTTTCCACTTGATCGTGACGGATGCCTCCCAGCAGACGCTAGACGGGACCGTCAGGTTAACGTCGAGTTGAGGGGATGCTGGCATAGGCGGGCACCGTTGCATTAACCTTGGCAGTTTAGAGGAAGGCGGTTATCTGAGGAGCCGTCCTGTTGTCTGTGTTCAAGCGCCGTCGCTTTCCGGTCGCGATCATCCTGCGGTGCGTGGCTGGTACTGCAAGTACGGGATCAGCTACCGCGATCTGGCTGAGATGATGCAGGAGCGCGGCATCGTGGCCGACCCGAG
>KI912018.1:5107-5354 GCA_000517005.1 Microvirga lupini | reverse complement strand
CGGTTTCGTGGCTGACCTCGATGCCGCGGGCGGCGAGCATCTCCTCGACCATCCGAAGGCTCAGCGGAAAGCGGAAATAGAACCACACGGCCAGACTGATCACCTCAGCGGGGAAGCGGTGGCGGGCATACAGAGAATGACGGGGCTTCTTCATACCCCCTCATACGGCGGCACCCGATCATTTCCAGTTAATGTGATGTCGTGGATGGCGCCCTCCACCAGCGTCAGACATGCCAGAATAGGCATG
>KI912018.1:4703-5007 GCA_000517005.1 Microvirga lupini | reverse complement strand
TATGCCCAGAGCTTGAAAAGCGAGTTCGCCAATATCAGGGCTATCGATCTGAATCATGGCGGGTGGATGAGACCTATGTGCGGGTCGGCGGGAAATGGAAATATCTGTTTCGGGCGGTCGACAAGCATGGGCAGTTGATCGACTTCATGCTGTCAGACCGGCGCACCACCAGGGCCGCCTATCGCTTCCTGCACAAAGCCCTGAGGACGGTGAGCGACTATCCGCCATCCTCCATGACGACTGACAACCTGGCGTCCTATCCCAAGGCCATCCAGCGCCTGCAGAAGGAAGGCCTGCTGTCGAA
>KI912018.1:1087-4603 GCA_000517005.1 Microvirga lupini | reverse complement strand
GCCAAAATGCAGTGGCTGCGTGTCAGAAGTTCAAATGCCCAATAGACTTACGATTGGGCCTGCGGCCTCTGCCTCAGGCAAGCCTGATGCGATAGACGGCACCGTTGCCCCAGTCCGCCGAAAAGAGATCGCCGGACGGTGAAACTGTAAGGCCGACTGGGTTAGAAAGGCCGTCGACAAACAAGCTCGTCCGGCCGTCCTCGAAGATCTCGTGAATGCCGGTTCCTCCATAGTCGACCACGAAGACCCGGCCGCTGCTGGTTTGAGCGATGCCCGGCCCCGGCGTGCGCAACGCCTCTCCGGTTTCGATCCGGCTCCCATCGCCACGCACGATGGTCACGCCGCCGCCGATGTTGGAGACGATGAAACCATTGTCAGGCCTATGAACAGCGCCAACGGGCGTTCTCAGGCCGGACACAGCGACGTGCCGGGTCTTGCCGGCATCGAAGGCGAGGATCTCGTTTGTCCGGCGATTGGCGACGAGCAGCCACCCCGCCCTATCAAAACCGAGGCCCGCCGGCGTTGCAAGCCCCGTGAGCCAGGTTTCGCGGCTGCCGTTGGGCGTAAAGCGATAAATTTCGTCACGGGAATAGGATGCCACATAGATGTTGCCATCCGCATCAATCGCGAGGCCCGACGGTCCGGGTAGATCGTCCGCGAATGTCGTGCGCGTTCCGTCCAGCTCGATGCGCGAGACGCGGCCCGCACCCCATTCCGCCACGTAGAGATGCTCGCTCCTGTCGAATGCCATACCCACCGGCGAGCTGAGGCCCGTCGAGAGACGTTCGGCTCCGGTTGTGCCCTGCGCAGCGGCGGGAGAGTTCATGGCGAGCGATGGCGGCAAGAGTGCAGCGGAGATGATTGCGGTGAGCACTGAACGTCGGTCAATCATTCCTCTTCTTCCTTGCGCTGTTGAGCAGATTGGTCGCGCTTGGCGAATTCTTCCGCGGCTATACGGACTGCCCGCTGGGTCGTGGGATAGCCGCAGTACGCGGCGAGATTGACCAGCGCTTCCACGATCTCTTCGCGGCTCGCGCCAACGTTCAAGGCGGCATTGATGTGCACGCGTAAAGGGGTTTCCGTCGTTGTGGAGCCGATGGCCGCTAGAGCCGCGCAGGCGCTGAGCTCACGGGTCTTCAGATTGATGCCTTCGCGCGGGAATACCTCGCCGTAGGCATGCTCGACGATCATGCGTCCGAGGTCCGGCGCGATATCATCGAAACTACGGACCACGGCATCACCTGACGAGGCCGAAGTTCTCGCAAGCAACGCGTATCCGCGTTGCAGCCGATCCGCTCGGCTCTCCGTATCGCCTAGCTTGGGAAGGTCGACCTGGAGTCGTTGCCGATCAGCCGAGAAGACTTCCCGAGCAAGCGAGAACGCGTTGAGCGCCGACGGGAAGCCGCGATAGACACTGAGTTGGATCAGTACCTCGATGATGTTCTCACGCGTCACCCCGTTGGCAAGGGCGCCAGCCAGATGAAGACGCAGCGCCTCGCTGCGGTTACCGCTTGCGGCGAGCATCGCGATGATTGCGAGTAGCTTGGTATTGTGATCGAGGCTATCGCGCGCCAGCGCTTCTCCGAACGCAAAGTCAATCGAAAGCTGCGCGAGGTCGGGAGCGGTAGCAGCAAAACGGTCAAAGTAATCCTGCGCATCGCCGCTAGTGAGCCGGGCAAGCATCTCCTGTCCCGCCCGCCGGCGTCCCGTTCCATCATCCGTCGCAGGCTCGACGGGTTGGAACGCAAGCTTGCGCTCTGCGAATACGGAGCGAACGATGCCGACCGCATCGATGCTGGCTGGAAAGCCCAGAACCGCGACCGACACGAAAAGCAGTTCCACTAGCACTCGGGGTTCGCCGCCGGCATTCAGGAACCCGTCCATGTGAAACTTCAGCTGCGGCTGGGCGCTCCCGTCGGCCAGTAACATCGAGATGGTGCATAGCTGCCGTGAGGGCAGATCGAGGCCCGGGCGGGAGAGTACATCGCCATAGGGGTATTCCACGGTGAAGCGCGAAAGGTCGGCGGAAATCTCCGCCAGGACATTGATCGGCCCGTCAAAATTCGGCCCACCGATCCGGCGTAATATCTCCAAGCCGCGTGAAAATCGATCCTCACAGGATTCCGCCGCCATGACATGGTCACTCCGACTGATGGCGAAAACACTCGCTGCGGCGAAGAAGGCACTCTCAATGAAGCGCCTCCGCGGATTCACTTTGCCTGCGCCGCCGTCATCGAAACCTGCCATCGAAACTCTCCAGCTCTGCCTTCCGCCTCGCTTCACTTCATTCAGAACCTGTGGCGATAGTTGAAATAAGTCCAATTCATTATCAATATCACCATCATGAGTAAGGTTCATCTCGCCAACGTCGATCTCAATTTGCTGGTAGTATTCGACGCCCTGGCTGCCGAGGGTCACGCCACGCGCGCCGCCGAGCGGATCGGGCTAACCCAGCCAGCGGTCAGCCACGCGCTCAATCGGCTGCGGGCTTTGTTCAATGATCCGCTGTTCGTCCGCACGCCACGCGGCATGGTGCCGACGCCGCTTGCCCAAGACATTGCTCCTAGCGTGCGGTCCATCCTCGAACGGGTCGAGGGCTTGCTGCGCGGCGGGCGGGCCTTCGACCCGGCCGGAAGCACGCGGCAGTTCGTCCTCGGTCTTTCGGACTATGCCGCCGTCGTGCTGCTGCCCCGCCTGACAGCACGCCTTGATCGCGAAGCGCCGGGCGTATCTCTCGTCGTTCGCAATACGAGCCGGAGCGTCGGCCTCCCGATGCTGGAGGATGGCGCGGTGGAACTAATCGCGGGAAATTTCCCAGAGCCGCCGACACACATGCGGGAGGAACTGCTTTACGAGGAAGACTTCATCTGTGCCGGCCGGGGCGATCACCCCGATCTCGAGGAACCGCTCGATCTCGAGCGCTATCTCGCCCTTCGTCACCTTCAAGTTTCCTTGAAAGGCGACCCGTTTGGTTATGTTGATGCTGAACTGCGAGAGAGAGGACTCGCTCGGACAGTGGCGATGACCGTCGGACATTTCCTAATGGCACCGCTGTTAGTCAATGCATCGAATTTGGTGGCCACAGAGCCGCGCCGTTTGTTTGGACCGTTTGCCGGCCGCCTCAAACTGGCAGTCGTCGCACCACCCCTTGATATCCCACCCTTCCGTGTCGTTCAGACGTGGCATTCGCGCTATGACCAAGATCCGGGTCACGCTTGGTTGCGGGGCGTTCTGCAAGAAATCGGTGCGACTGTCTGACGAAGGGACAATCATCCAATAAGATGGTTGCCAGGGATTCCGGCCGTCGATGATTGATCGCAATTGCACCGATTTTGATGCTATCAAAAACTAGACCAATTGAAGTATCCGGTCGACGGGTCTACTTCCGAGATCAGCTGATGCGGGGAGAACATCGCTCCCATTTCGTGCCCTGAGATTTTGAGAGGATCATTTAAGGTGAGCATGAGGTTTTGTGGGGCAGACTGGTAACGGGTCGGCGGTACAAGGTTTTCGGGG
>KI912018.1:0-987 GCA_000517005.1 Microvirga lupini | reverse complement strand
TTCCGCGAAATTTGGTCTGGACATCTAGCCGCGAGGGTTGGTCCTGCGGCCGTTCAGCAAAAAAGGCGTTGATCTCCAAAGGCTCAGGCCAATTGCACAGGCTATGATCGCGACACCGCACCCGAGGTAGAGGCTAGCCTCTGTGGCCGCAGGAATTAGGGTCGGTAGAAGAAAGATCAGTCCGCCACAGGCACTCGTGATGAGGGTCGTAAATGCCTGGATCCGGCCGATCATCGCGTTGTCCGCGACCAGAAGCAGGTAGGCATTGGCCAGCGCTCGCGCGAGGCTCCACAAGATGCCAGTCAGGGCATAGACAATGGTGGCCACCCAGTCTGCCGTCGCGAACGAGAAGGCAACCAAGGCGAGCCCAGCCGCGGCAAGCACCGCCAGGGTACGCTCCTGGAGCAACCTGGCGATCCGTTCGGTCGACGCCACCATCACGGACACCGCACCTGCGATGGCCGCCGTCATCTCCAACGTTCCAAACAGTGCGCTGCCGCCATGGAGGCTGTCGGTCACGAAGCCAGGCAACAGCAGGTTGGTGACCTGCACAACCGAGTACGCCAAGCCCACGGTGATCGAAGCGATCATGCACGCCGGATGTGCGATCAGGTACCGTAACGCCTTGAGGTTGGCCGCCAACAGGCCCGGTTGCACGGACGTCCCTGTAGCAATAGTCGCTGTCGGCACGTACCGCAGCAGCAGGATGCAAGCACTGCCGACGACCGCGAAGCTGATTGCGGTTGCGCTGGCCCCGATCTGGTGAATGGCAAGCCCCGCGATTCCTGTTCCGAGGGCGATCCCGACCTGTCGGGCAACGGACAACCGGAGAACGAAACTGGTCCGGCGCTCCGCGGGGATGAGGTCCTGGAGGATGCCGCTCAACGACCCCGACAGGACGGCAAATCCGAACGAGCCCATGACCGCCGCTGCCACCAGCGCAACCGCCGCTGGGATTTCCGGCAGGACCGCCGCTGCGGCGGTGAC
>KI912017.1:2261-3995 GCA_000517005.1 Microvirga lupini | reverse complement strand
ATCTCGTACAGCACCGTGCCGAGCGGCAGGTCCACAGCCTCAAGATGCGGCTCAAGAAGGGCAAAGTCGCCAAGTTCCAGCGCGGTCAGAAACCGGTTGGCCCGGTGGTCCGGTGGCACTCCCGGTGCCCCGGCTGTGCCGCGGCGTTCTTCTAAAGGCATGATCCTCTCACGGACAGGAGCGATCATCAAAGTGATCACGGATAACGCATGGATGGCATCTTGGTTGAGCCAGTCAAGTTCTACGCTGGGCAGAGCCTGGTCATCGCCTCCTGCAACAGCCTCGGGACTGGCCATTGGGCTGAGTTCGCCTAGACGGCTCCTGTGGTAATCCGGAACTATCGATGCTACCGCAGCAAACGGTGCCGGACCGGCCCGAGCGGGATCGCGCTGGAGGTGGCCAACGCCGCGTCCGTGTCGCCGCGGAAGCAATGGGAGTTCGCGGCGTAAAGGAGCGACAGGACATTCCCGAACTCGGTGTCATTCAGCTCGGTCGCCTGCCGGTGCTGCTCCATGAGCTCGCGGATATGCGTCTCCCATGCCGCACGGGCGGCCGACAGCGATGGGCAGGACGGCCATGGCGCGGTTTCTATGGCATAAGCGCCTTGGGCCACGAATGCAGCCGTGACGATGGCGCAGACTTGTGCATACAGCCGACAGCGCTTCAGGCGATCGTAAGGTCTCATTGCGTCCCACCTACGTGTTCAAGGCACGTTCCCAAGGTGCCGCCTCAGTCGGACGCTAGCCGTTCTCCCGTTGCCCCGCGTCGCTCGGGGCAGAACACGATCTGAATGCTCGCTGAGCCGAACATAGGAAACCAGCCCTTGACCAGACGCTGTCAACGCGAGATGCGGGAGCAGCTCGACTGAGCGGACATCCATCCACAGCATGCTGGAATAGCAGGGGAGCCGCCTCCCCCGATCGGGGGAGGGACTGTCATGGTGGTTCCTGGGGCGCCGCCATGAACGGGCGCCGAGGGCCGAATGTGGACCAGTGTGATCCTGGATCGGGGCTCAATCGGGTCGATTGTTCGGACTGGCGCTTGCGCAACGACAGTGGTTCACGACCGAAGCCGGATCGATTCGGGCTGCCGGTGCGTCCACAAAGTCGGCGTCCATGCGCCTATGCAGTCGCGCCCGATCACATATAGCAAACTGGTCCCCAATCTCTCCCGTTGCATTGGTGGGTCGCTCAGCGGCTTGGCCGCAACATTATCCCTGGGCGTACGCTGCAGCGGGGGATCAGACGGGACGCTACACGCCCTTCCCGTAGGACTCTTGAGAGTCGCGAGGCGCTCCACCAGGGCCGCCAGTTCAGCCTGGTGGCTAACCCCAGTCTTGGCGAAGACCTGCTTCAGGTGGGTGACGACGGTCGAGCGTTTGACGCCAAGCTGATCCACGAGGAACTCACCCGTGTCACCTCCTCAAGGAACCGCCATCCCTAGTCAAATCCCGGTCAGACGACAATCCCTGCGCGACGTGCAGCAATCTCTAGGTGGGTACCTCGACACACAACTCTGGACACACGAGTCTCGACGCATAAATATCAGATGCAGAATTAAGCCAAAGTTCGAGCGTTGGATGGCTAGGGCTGATACTCCCGAGAGGATGAACGCACGAGTTCCTGGCAGATTTGGGGAAAGCGGATGATAAGCTATCTCAAAGACACCCGACTTTATAGAAAGTTCAAGTCAGCTTCCTACAACGCTGTTTCCGAGAAGTTTTACAACAACGTT
>KI912017.1:0-2161 GCA_000517005.1 Microvirga lupini | reverse complement strand
CGTCGAGGACCGTTGGGACTTCGCCGAGGACGGCTACGGCGACTGCGAGGACTACCAGCTCGTCAAGCGCAAGCGCCTGGTCGAGGCCGGCTTCCCCCGCCGGGCGCTGCGCATGACCGTCATCATTGACGAGGAAGGGGCCGGGCATGCGGTGATGATGCTCCGCACAGACCGGGGTGATCTCATCCTCGACAACAAGCGCAATGCGATCGTGCCCTGGCACAAGACCGGCTACACCTACGTCAAGCGTGAAGGCGCCGACGGCTGGACTTGAGCCTCGCTCGGCGGCGCCTTCGTCTCCCCCACTGCCACCGCCGGTCGCTGACGGAGCCTGCTGCCCCAGGTCTACCTAACCGGCTTTCTGCTCCTCCTGCTGGAGGAGTCCGTCGCGTGACCGATCCGGTCGCGCACGCTGCCTGGCTAGGTCCGCGGTGAAACCCTACAAGCACGGTCAACGATCTCAACCATAGGCAACCTGAGGCTGCCGCGGTTGCCCTCAGGGAGTCGACGTGGGCTGGCGCGGAGCCAAGTCGTCCTCGAGCACCCTTTCATAGGGTGACGTGTCGATGGCCGCCGGACCGACATAGGGATGGCTGAGGGCGAGAATGAAGTAGAGCGCAAGTCCGGTATAGGCCCCGTACACCCCAAGCATGGCGAGGTGCAGGGGCGTTTCCGGGAAGATGAAGAAGAACACCACCGTGATGGCAAACCCCGCCATGGCCATCCACCAGAACAGGCCGGGGATGCCGCGGTGGAACAGGGACAGCCGATCCCTCCTGTGATCCTGAAGGGTGTCCATGTCCGCGAGCATCCGGCTGCGGAGTGACTGCTGCCGCGGCGTGTCGGCCGGCAGGTCCAGGATGGCGACGTCGAGATCGTCGTAGGCATGCCTGGCGGCCCGGCTGCCGTCGGGGCGCAGGGTCACCCGCCATTCAGTCCCCAACACTGCTTTCACATAGGACGCAAGCTGATCGCGCAGGGCATCCTCCTCGGGTCCATTCCACTGGTTGAGACGCAGCGCTACGTGCTCGATGGCCGTGACCTCCTTCGAGACCTGCTGCTGGAGGTCGGTATGGGTCGATTGCGCCTCCGCGAAGACGAGCGCCAGGATGAGGGCATGCACGGTCCCGATGCGGACGGCGACGGTCTCGGCCACCTCGCGGGTTTTTGGGTGCAGCTCCTTCGTCATGAACCAACGGACCGCCATGTACGGCAGGACCGAACAGACCATCGCGGCCAGCACCGCCAGGGTGCAGCCCAACCAGGTCGGCAGCTGAAGAATGGCCGTCATGGTTGCCTCCTGGGCAATGGCCGCCCCCTTCCGGGCGACCGAGACTAGGTGCGTCCACCGGGCAGCGCGGATGTTCCACTCGGATGCGAGGCTCCCCAGCCTAGCACCTCAGCCGCCGAAAGGGAGCAACGCCGGGTGCATCATCGGTGGTGCAGAAGGATGAACATGCCTGGGAAGCGGGAGCATGAGGTTTTGCGGCACCGTCAAATTAACCAGGAGGTGACTGGATCAAGGCATAGGTGAGGGATGAAACCGTCTCGCCGTCCTCACTATGCCCGCCACCGCTTCCCGGCTGAGGTCATCAGCTACGCCGTCTGGCTGTACTTTCGTTTTCCCCTCAGCCTCCGGATGGTGGAGGAAATGCTCGCTGCCCGTGGCATCCTGGTCAGTCATGAGACGGTGCGGCAGTGGGCGACGAAGTTCGGCCAGAGTTTCGCCAACCAGATCCGCCGCCGTCTCCCGGCACCTGGAGACAAATGGCATTTAGACGAGGTCGTGATCAGCATTGCAGGTAAGAAGCATTGGCTCTGGAGAGCCGTCGACCAGCATGGGACCGTTCTCGACATCCTGGTTCAGAGCCGCCGCAACGCGAAGGCCGCTAAACGTCTGCTGCGCAAGCTGCTCAAGAAGCAGGGCACGGCACCGCGCGTGATGATCACCGATAAGCTGGCCAGCTACGCCGCCGCGAAGAGGGTTGTCATGCCTGGCGTGGAGCATCGGCAGCATAAAGGCTTGAACAATCGCGCAGAAAACAGCCATCAGCCCACCCGACGGCGCGAGCGCATCATGAAGCGCTTCAAATCAGCCGGTCAGGCCCAACGCTTCCTCTCTGTTCACGACCAGGTTGCAAACCTCTGCCGCCGTCCTGCT
>KI912016.1:17770-18132 GCA_000517005.1 Microvirga lupini | reverse complement strand
GGTGCGCTCCGCCAGGCGCTCGCGGTACTCGCGCAGCAGTGCGTCATTGTCCTCGATCACGAGCTGACGCAGCACCTCGAGAGCCGCCGCATCCAGGCGCGCGGACACGCCGCCGCTGTGCGGCTTGGGGGCACGCCGGCCTTCCTCGCGCTCTTGGCGGCGCCAGTTCGACACGGTGGCGGGACAGACCTGGAAGCGGCGCGCGATCTCGACCTGAGGAAGGTCGCCCCACTCGCAGGCGCCCAGAACACGCTCACGCAGATCAGGAGAATAGGGCTGGGACATGGCTCGCCTCCTGGGCCATATCCTAGTCAACGCACAGAGCGCCCGGATGGATTCAAGCTCAGATCAAAACCGCTTTA
>KI912016.1:15028-17670 GCA_000517005.1 Microvirga lupini | reverse complement strand
GCGGCTCTGGGCTAGGCTCAAAGAGTGGCGAGCCGTTGCAACCCGCTACGAGAAGACCGCCCGATCCTTCATGGGCGTGCTCTGTCTTGCCGCCACTCTCGACTGGATCAAGCGCTAACAGGCCGTAGAACGTGGTTGATTGAGTTTCGGCAGGATCCGCTGAAGCGGTGCTTTAGACGGAGGAACGGAACGGCTGGGCTTGGTCCCTTCACACTAGCAGCTCGACGCGAGATCTTGGATCGATTAACCGAATTAGAGCGCCAAGTTGATGCGGTAATTCTCTCGTCTGAGCAGAGAAGCTATATTGCTCAACTTTGGGAAGAAGATGCATCGTCATCAAAATATCAAGCCCTTGAAGATCCAATTGGTGTTAGCGGCTGATCTCAGGCGCTCTCGGGATCGTAAGGTCCTATAGCGGATTGAACATCATTGTTTGAGTCTTCCGCCCGGCCGAACCGAGCGGAGCCTTCTCGTAAAACTCACCTCACGCCGGAATCCGCCGCCCATACTCCTCCTTCAGGCGCGCCCAGTGATCCCAGAACGGCTCCGGCCCCGGCACTTTGCCGGCCGCGCGGGCGGCCAGGATGTCGAGATGGGCGTGCCAGCCGGCGCTGACGTTGAGCAGGGTGTTACGGTCGGGCACGCGGCGGTGGATGAGGGTGAGCAGGACTTCGGAGCCCTTCTCCAGCTCGAAGGAGACGCCGCCGGTCGAGCCCCAGGTGATGGAAAGCTTGTGGGGCGGGTCGAGCTCGGTGATCCGGCTCTCCATCCGGTGTTCCTCGCCGAAGCCGGGCGGGCGCTCTCCGGGCGGATTGGTGAGCTCGTTGTTGCGCCAGACGAATTCGACGGGGGCGCCAACGGCGAGTTCCATCTCGCCCGCCGCGAGCCATTGGCGGCGCAGATCGCTCTCCGTGAGATAGGCCCAGATGCGCTCGATGGGGCCGGGCAGGAGGCGCTGGATCGTCAGCGTGGCCGGATCGCTCAGCACGCCATAGGGGTTCCGGGCCGCGAGGTCCGTGGTCGCATGGTCGTTCATTCTTTCTCTCCTTTGGGGGGTGGGGACTTCTCGGGTGAAGACTTGGGTGACGACTTCCTGGCGTCCTCCTCGCGGAGGAGCCGTTCCAGCACATCCAGACGTTCGGTCCAGAAGCGTTCATAGACGCTCAGCCACTGGTGGGCGGTAGCCAACGGTCCAGGGTCGAGGCGGCAGACATGGGTGCGGCCGCGGATCTCGCGCCGCAGCAGCCCGGCATGCTCCAGCACCTTGATGTGCTTCGAGGCGGCGGCCAGCGAGATCGCGAAGGGTTCGGCGAGCTCGCTCACCGTGCGCTCGCCCTCCGCGAGGTCGCGCAGCATCCGCCGCCGGGTGGAATCCCCAAGGGCGTGAAAGACGGTGTCGAGCCGGGATGTCTGTAATTCAACCATGTGGTTGAATATAGACGTGGGTGCTCGAATAGTCAACCGATTGGTTGAATGATCTCGCGGTTGCTTCCCTCCCCCTTGCGGGGAGGGATCGAGGGTGGAGGTCGGAAAATCAGAGTGCTGCCTTCATTCGTGAAGCGTGAACGCCGCTACAGCTTCACCTCTCCCCATGGGAGAGGTTTTCCCACTCTCGATCCTTTGAGCGAGCACCCAGTCGCACCACCCCCACCCCCTAATCCCTCCCCGCAAGGGGGAGGGAAGCACTGGTCCGCAAGAGCCATCGCCGCGTCTTGCCGAACGGTGTAGATTACCCCGGGGGCGCGGAGAACCACGATGCCCATCTTCCTGGACCGGCACGACCTGAAGGGCCTGACCGCCGCCGATATTGCCGAGGCGCATCGCAAGGACCTGGAGGTGCAGGGGCAGTACGGGGTGCGGTTCCTGACCTACTGGTTCGACGATACCCGCGGCACCGCGTTCTGCCTCATCGACGCGCCCGACATCGAGACCGCCATGCGGGTGCATGACGAGGCGCATGGGGAAATCGCCCGCGACGTGATCGAGGTCGATCTCTCCGCCGTCGAGGCCTTTCTCGGCCGCGTCTCCGATCCGGAGCCGGTGGGGGCCGCGCCCGAGGGAACGATCGATCCGGCCCTGCGCACCATCATGTTCACGGATATCGTCGATTCCACCGCCATGACCGCGCGCCTCGGCGACGCGCGCGCCGTCGAGATGGTGCGGGCGCACGACGCCATGGTCCGCCGCGCCCTGCACGACAAGGGCGGGCGCGAGGTCAAGCACACGGGCGACGGGATCATGGCCTCCTTCGACGACGTGACCGCCGCCGTCGACGCCGCCCGCGCGATCCTAAAGGCCTTCGAGGCCTTCAACCTGGCAAGCCGCGAAAAGCTGCGGGTGCGCATCGGCCTCGATGCCGGCGAGCCGGTGGCCGATCACAACGACCTCTTCGGCGCGACCGTGCAGAAGGCGGCCCGCCTGTGCCAGAGCGCCGAGCCCGACACCATCGTCGTGTCGGAGGCCATCACCAGCCTCGTCGCCCCGCGCTTCTCCTTCGTGGATCTCGGGAGCCGCACCGTGAAGGGGTTTACGCATCCGGTCGAAGCGTTTGCGGTGAACTGGCGGTGAGGGGAGACTAGTCGTGTCATCCCGGACGGAGCGTAGCGAAAATCCGGGATCGTTTGACGAGTGTGGCGCCAGCC
>KI912016.1:3682-14928 GCA_000517005.1 Microvirga lupini | reverse complement strand
CCCGCGCCACACTCTTCGCGGGATCCCGGCTTGGCTTCGCCGTCCGGGATGACGATTGTCACACTCAAACGAAAATGCCCGGCGCGAGGCCGGGCATGTCATCCGCTCAACGGAAACGAAAGCGCCTTACCGCCCCTTGCGTCCCTTGTATTTCGGCTTCTGTCCCGCCAACCCTTGCGTCGAGCGTGCGGCGGGGCGTTCGCGGTAGTTCAGCGGGACCTCGCGGTCGGTGCCGGGCCCCATCTCGTCGAGGCCGGGCTTGCGGATGCGCGTGCCCTCGTCCGAGCGGCCCTTGCCGGTCGGGCCATAGGTGTCGGAATCCTCGTCGCCGGCCGTTGCGCCGTCGCCTGAAGGCGGCAGCCCCTTCGGCGGCAGGTTGGCGCTGCGGCCGTATTTGCGCGAGCCGCCGTAGCGTCCGGCATCCTTCTCCACGTCGGCCTGACGCGCCATGGGATCGTCGCTGATGGCAAGCTCCGTGGCCTGCAGGCGCTTGAGCTCGTCGCGCAGGCGCGCCGCCTCCTCGAATTCCAGGTTCGCGGCGGCTTCGCGCATGCGCTTTTCCATGTCGGCGATGACGGCCTTGAGGTTGTGGCCGACGGTCCTGTCGGCGAGGCCGGTATCGACCGTGACGTGGTCGCGCTCGTAGACGCTCTCGAGAATGTCGGCGATGTTCTTCTTCACCGATTGCGGCGTGATGCCGTGCTCGGCATTGTAGGCGAGCTGCTTCTCGCGGCGGCGGTTGGTCTCCGCGATGGCGCGCTCCATGGAGCCGGTGATCTTCTCGGCGTAGAGGATCGCCTTGCCTTCCACGTTACGCGCCGCACGGCCGATGGTCTGCACCAGCGAGGTCTCGGAACGCAGGAAGCCTTCCTTATCCGCATCGAGAATGGCGACGAGCGCGCATTCGGGAATGTCGAGGCCCTCGCGCAGCAGGTTGATGCCGATGAGCACGTCGAAGGCGCCGAGACGCAGATCGCGGATGATCTCGATGCGCTCCAGCGTGTCGATGTCCGAGTGCATGTAGCGCACGCGGATGCCGTTCTCGTGCATGTATTCGGTGAGGTCTTCCGCCATGCGCTTGGTGAGCGTGGTCACGAGCGTGCGGTAGCCCTGCGCGGCAAGCTCCTTCACCTCGTGCACGAGATCGTCGACCTGAGAACGCGCAGGACGGATCTCCACCACCGGATCGACGAGGCCCGTGGGGCGAATGACCTGCTCGACGAAGATGCCGCCGGTCTGCTCCATCTCCCACTTGGCAGGCGTCGCCGACACGTGAATGGATTGCGGGCGCATGGCGTCCCATTCCTCGAAGCGCAGGGGGCGGTTGTCGAGGCAGGAAGGGAGGCGGAAGCCGTATTCCGCGAGCGTCGCCTTGCGGCGGAAGTCGCCGCGATACATGCCGCCGATCTGCGGCACGGTCACGTGGCTCTCGTCGGTGAACACGAGGGCGTTGTCGGGCAGGTACTCGAACAGGGTCGGTGGCGGCTCGCCGGGTTTGCGGCCGGTGAGATAGCGCGAGTAATTCTCGATGCCGTTGCACACGCCGGTGGCCTCGATCATCTCGAGGTCGAACTGCGTGCGCTGCTCCAGGCGCTGCGCTTCGAGCAGGCGGCCCATGCGGGCGAGTTCCTGCAGGCGGTGCTGCAGCTCGTCCTGAATGCCCTTCACGGCCTGCTGCAGGGTCGGGCGCGGCGTGACGTAGTGCGAGTTCGCGTAGACCTTCACGAATTGCAGATCGTTGGTCTTCTTGCCGGTGAGCGGATCGAACTCGACAATGCTCTCGATCTCGTCGCCGAAGAGGCCGATGCGCCAGGCCCGGTCCTCCAAGTGGGCCGGAAACAGCTCGATCACATCGCCGCGCACGCGAAAGGTGCCGCGGGCGAAATCGCTCTGGATGCGCTTGTATTGCAGGGCCACGAGATCCGCGATGAGCTGGCGCTGCTCGATGCGCTCGCCCACCTTCACGGAGAAGGTCATGGCTGTATAGGTCTCGACCGAGCCGATACCGTAGATGCACGACACGGAGGCCACGATGATCACGTCGTCGCGCTCCAGGAGCGCGCGCGTCGCCGAGTGGCGCATCCGGTCGATCTGCTCGTTGATGGACGATTCCTTCTCGATGAAGGTGTCCGAGCGCGGCACATAGGCCTCGGGCTGGTAGTAGTCGTAGTAAGAGACGAAGTATTCCACCGCGTTGTCGGGGAAGAACGACTTGAACTCGCCGTAGAGCTGCGCGGCCAGCGTCTTGTTGGGTGCGAGGATGAGGGCGGGGCGCTGCGTCTCCTCGATCACCTTCGCCATGGTGAAGGTCTTGCCCGAACCGGTGACGCCGAGCAGCACCTGGTCGCGCTCGGCGCGGCGCACGCCGTCCACCAGCTCGCGGATCGCCTGCGGCTGGTCGCCGGAGGGCGTGAAGTCGGACTTGATCTTGAACGGGATGCCGCCTTCCGACTTCTCGGGGCGGGGCGGGCGGTGCGGCACCCAGGGCTTGCCGTTCTTGAAGCGCGGATCGCCCTCGGTGAGCAGCTTCGTGAGCGCATCGACCGTGGCCGACACGCCGGAGCCCGGGGCGAGATCACCGAGCTCCTCGGCCACGTCGGGTCCATCGTCGGGACCTTTCAGGCCCAGCTTCTTGGCGAGCGCCGGATCGACATCCGTGATGTCGCCATGGATGAAGGTTTCCTGTGCCCGCTCGGCAAAACCCTCAGCCGCCTCCCGTTCCCGGTTGACGGCGGGATTCAGGAGATCGGCCAGATAGGGATCCAGCGGCTTGAGCTCAGGTTTGGACGCCTTCCCGGTGGAAAGCTTGGGCTTCTTGGGTGATTTGGCCATAGAACGAATATGGTACGAACGGCCGGGGAATGGAAGAGAGAAGGTGGTTATACCGTATGCTTCTCCGCCTCCCGTTTCCCACCCCGCAGCGCCCTCACGAGCGGCACTGCGACGAAATGGATGAGGGGGATCAGGAGGGCGCCGAGAAGGAGCCCGAAGAGGCCGGCGGCGGCGGCCGAGACCAGCCATTCGACCGCTCCGCCGAGGCTCGGCACCGCGTGGCCCGCCGCGGCGGCGATATCGTGCACGACGTGGCCGAGGCCGGCAAAGCCGTAGCCTTCGAGGCCATGGATGATGATTCCGCCGCCGACCCAGATCATCGCGGCGGTTCCGATGATGGCAAGGATTTTGAGGAGGACCGGCATGCCCTTCACCAAGCCGCGTCCGAACAGTTGCGTCACGGGAGCCAGGAGACGATCCGTGTGGAGCGGAGCGCTCGCGGTCCCGCGCCGCAGCAGGCTGGAGAACGGCCTGTCGTTGCGGGCGAGCGCCACGCCGGCGTCGTCCGCCTTCACGATCAGGGCGACACCGCCATAGACCAGGGCGGTGATGCCGATGCCGACGACCGCGAGCACCGTTGCCTGCATCCAGGTCGATCCGGTGGGTATACTCGCGAGCGTAATCGCCATGATCTCGGCCGAGAGGATGAAGTCGGTCTTGATCGCGCCGCTCACCTTCTCGTCCTCGACGCTCTGGGCCGTCTGAGTCGCCGCGCCGACGGCCCTTTCGTGTTCATGCGCGCCATGCGGAAACAGCGCCTCGAACACCTTCTCCGAACCCTCGTAGCAGAGATAGGCGCCGCCGATCATCAGCAGCGGCGTGATCGCCCAGGGCGCGAACAGACTGAGGAGCAGCGCCGCCGGCAGGAGATAGATCAGCTTGTTCTTGAGCGATCCCCAGGCGATCTTGCCGACGATCGGCAGCTCCCGCGAGGCGGAAAAGCCCGTCACGTAGCGCGGCGTTACCGCGGCGTCGTCGATCACCACGCCGGCGGCCTTCGCGCCGGCCTTGGCGGCCTGGGCGGTCACATCGTCGAGCGAGGCGGCGGCGACCTTGGCGAGGCTCGCGATGTCGTCCAGCAAGGCGATCAGGCCGATGCTCATGGAGGCTCCTGTCGAAATCGTTCAAGCGTGATTGTGGCTCGATGCCCACAGCTATCTCTCGGCTTCGGTCTCGACAACGCCCGATCGGCACTTTCGGTGCAAAACAGCTCAGTTTCCTTGCGGCCTCAACTGTCATCGGCCTGTCATGGGCCGGGCGCATGAGGATCCGGCTAACCTTGACCGTCTTGCGGGGAATCCCATGCACCGTTCCTTCATCGCCGGCTCGCTGGCCGCCGCGCTCCTCTCCGGCACTGCGCTCAGCGCCTCCGTCGCGGAGTATTTCGACCGCATCGCCAGCTTCCCCATCACCCTGAACCTGCCGAAGGACGGGGACCAGAAGGCCGATACCGTGGCCGAGATCATTGCGGCGAGCGAGGACGGCAAGCTGCTGATCTATACCGACAGTCCGCGCAAAGCGCTGGGCTTCATCGACATCACCGATCCGGCAAATCCTCAGGCCGGCGGCTCGCTCGGCTTGAGCGGTGAGCCGACCTCCGTGAAGGTCGTGGGCGGGAGAGCCTATGTGGCCGTCAACACTTCCGAGAGCTTCACCAATCCGAGCGGCAAGCTCGTCGCCGTGAACCTCGCCGACCACAAGATCGCCGCGGAATGCACGCTGCCGGGCCAGCCCGATTCCGTTGCCGCCAATGCCGGTGTTCTCGCCATCGCCATCGAGAACGAGCGCAACGAGGAGGTCAATGACGGGGCGATCCCGCAGATGCCAGTAGGCGCCCTGGTGGTCGCTTCTCTCGACGACGGTCAGCTCGATTGCGCCAGCCTCAAGACCATTGCTCTCACCGGCCTCGCGGCCGTTGCCGGCGAGGATCCGGAGCCGGAATACGTGGATGTCTCCGATGAGGGCAAGGTCGTGGTGACCCTGCAGGAGAACAACCACATCGCCGTGATCGATGGAAAGACCGGCAAGGTCGAGGCGCATTTCTCCGCCGGCACCGTCGACCTGAAGAATATCGACACCAAGAAGGACGGCAGGATCGAGCTCACCGGCTCCATGGAGAAGGTCGCGCGCGAGCCGGATGCGGTGCACTGGATCGATGCCAATCGTTTCGTGACGGCCAATGAAGGCGACTGGAAGGGCGGTTCGCGCGGCTTCACCATCTTCAACAAGGACGGCAGCGTCGCTTACGAATCCGGCGCGAGCCTGGAGCACGAGATCGTTGCGCTCGGCCATTATCCTGACAAGCGCAACAAGAAGGGCGTCGAGGTCGAAGGCGTCGAGACCGGCCGCTTCGGCAACGACAACCTGATCTTCGTCGGTTCCGAGCGTGCATCGGTCGTCGCGGTGTATCGCGACACGGGTGCCGCGCCGGAACTCGTGCAGGTCCTGCCGACCGGTATCGGGCCGGAAGGGTTGATTGCCATCCCGTCGCGCAACCTCTTCGTCGCCACGAGCGAGACGGACCTGCACGGCGATGGCGGTGCCGCGCCGCACGTGATGATCTACCAGCGTGCCGAGCGTGCGGCTCCCGCTTATCCGACGATCCGCTCGACGAAGAACGCCGATGGCCTGCCGATCGCCTGGGGTGCGCTGTCAGGTCTTGCTGCCGACGAGACGCAGTCCGGCAAGCTCTATGCGGTCACGGACAGCGTCTATGGCGGTGCGCCGCGCATCCTCACCATCGATGCCGGCAAGAAGCCTGCGCAGATCACCACTGAGGCGCTCGTGACGCGCAACGGCGCTGCCGCGGAGAAGCTCGATCTCGAAGGCATCGCGACGGCACGCGATGGCTTCTGGCTTGCGTCCGAAGGCAATCTGGAAAAGGGCGTCAGGAACCTGCTCATCAGGGTCGATGCCAAGGGCGCGATCCAGGAGGAGATCACCGTTCCGGCGGAGCTCGAAAAGGGCGCGAAGAACTACGGTTTCGAGGGCGTGACGGTGACAGGCTCGGGCGCCGACGAGATCGTGTGGCTCGCGGTCCAGCGTGAATGGGCGGACGACGGCAAGAGCGCCGTGAAGCTCCTAGCCTATAAGCCGTCGGACAAGAGCTGGAGCGCCGTGCGCTATCCGCTCGACAGCACGCAGGCAGGCTGGATCGGCCTGTCCGAGATCACGGCGGCGGGCGATCGCGTCATCATCATCGAGCGCGACAACCAGATCGCCGAGAAGGCGAAGATCAAGAAGCTCTATGCGGTGTCTCTCGCCGACATGAAGCCCATCAAGCTCGGTGGCGAGTTGCCGCTCGTGCAGAAGACGTTGGTGCGCGATCTCCTGCCCGATCTGAAGTCCGCCAAGGGCTATGTGCTCGACAAGGTCGAAGGCTTCGCCGTCGACGCCGCGGGCGATGCCTACATCGTGACGGACAACGACGGCGTGGACGATTCCTCCGGCGAGACGCAGTTCCTCAAGCTCGGCAAGCTTTGAGGCTGGAAGGCTTCGGGGAACCGCCGTCTCTTGTGAGTGGGACCAAGGTCCCACTCACAACGGAGCGCCGGCTGCTTCACCAGATGAGATTGTCGTGAAAGTTCCCTGAAAACCTCTCCAGGATCCTGGCTGCTATCCGAGGACCGGACGCTCAGCCTTCCGTATCGCGATTTGCAGGAACATTCTGGAGATGAGGGAGGAGATCGGGGTCAGGCGGTGAACGCCGTCGGACCCCTCAAGTAAGCTTCGATGCGGTCGATCTCGACCTCGGTTTCGCCCGGCGGCACGTCCTGTTGCGTTTCGGTGAGGGGCTGTTCTTCGACCGGGTCGTTGATGGGGGCGAGGTCGTTCAGGGCCTCGTGCACGGCCTGGAGCAGCTCACTCTGCACGTCGTCGTCCGGATTCTCCGGCGGCTGGCGCGGAGTCATGGCATCCTCCTTTAGGATTAGTCGGAAGTATCAGCTCGATCCGTGTCACAAATAGGGCGCCGTCACCGTGCCGTCGATGCCGATCCACAGGGAAAACCGGGCTTGGCGGCTGTCTCAGTTGCAGTCCACCCGGCGGCCCGACCGATATCGCAAAGAGTTGATGCGGGAGCTTCAGGCGCAGCTGCGGCCCATGGCGTTGAGGCCTTCGTCGAGAAGGTCGGCGAGGTTCGGGATGCCGATGAGCCAGTCGGCTGTCGAGAGCGAGCTCGATGCCTCGCGCTCCCGGGCGAGGCGCACGGCGGCGCCCCATTCCTCGGGCTCCATGTCGCCGCGGCCGATATAGACGAGAGCGATCAGGTCGGCGCGCTCGTCGTCGTTGAGGCCGGCGATCACGTCGCGAAGCTCGTCCTCGGTCGCGTCGTCCGGCGCGGAGGTGAGGGAGTCGATGCTGCCGTCGTCGATAGGATTCGAGCCCGAGGCCGGATCGGTGAGGCCTTCCTTCACATCGACGGCCCTGACCCGGAGAATGAGTTCGCAAACCTTATCGAGCGCGATGTCCATTGAAATCCTCTTGGGATGAATCTTGACGAAACTGACAGGGAAACCCGGAAGAGGGGATTCGGTTCAGCCAGCGCATCGTCCGGACCTTCAGGTCGCGCCGAATGATGCGCCAGCCAGGAAAGGGAGCATCCTGGCTTTCGATGGGCGCTGCGCGTAAGGTAGGGCGATGTTGGGGTGTAACATGCGCCGGTTGATCGCTTTCTGCCTGATCGGGCTCTCTTTAGCCTTCGGGCCTTCCCACGAGGTCTATGCACAAGCGGCCCGCAGGGCCGAGCCGGTCAAACTGGCACCGCAACGCCCGGGTCAGACCGACGTCTACATCCTGTCCTTCGGCCTCTGGGGACCGCAGAGCGTGTTCGAGAGCGAGGCCAAGGGGGCGGCGCGCATCCTCGAGGCGCAGTTCGGCGCGAAGGGGCGCTCCATCGTCCGGTTCAACACCAAGCGTCGGGCCGACGCGACGCCGCAATCGCTGATGGCGGCCGCCACGGTTGCGGGGCAGACGCTCGATCCGGCCGAGGACATCGTGGTGCTCGTCCTCACCT
Organism: Microvirga lupini; assembly: GCA_000517005.1. Taxonomy (GTDB): domain Bacteria; phylum Pseudomonadota; class Alphaproteobacteria; order Rhizobiales; family Beijerinckiaceae; genus Microvirga; species Microvirga lupini. The sequence goes on along the minus strand of KI912016.1, from coordinate 7,082 downwards.
CCCATGGGGCACCGGAAGGGATCGGGCTGGTGGCCGGGCGCGATGCCCATCTCGTCACGCCGGGCGATGTCAGGCAATTGCTCGATCAGACCAGGGCGCAGCACCGGGTCGTGATCGTGTCGGCCTGCTATTCGGGCGTCTTTGCCCGGGAACTGGCCGATGCGCGGACCCTGGTCATCACGGCGGCTGCCGCCGACAAACCGTCCTTCGGCTGCCGGGACGGGGCGACCTGGACCTATTTCGGCGATGCCTTCTTCAACAAGGCTCTGCGTGGCGAGCGCCGCCTCGACATCGCTTTCGAGAGAGCCCGCGGGCTGGTGACGCAGCGCGAGCGACGCGAGGGCTTCGATCCCTCCAATCCGCAGATCGCCGGCGGTTCGCAGGTGCTGGAGCGTCTCAGCGCCCGCTGAACGCGCGTCCATCGGGCAGCTTGACACTTCGGTGTGAAGGAATAGGGCAGGAGGCCTTCCTTTCGTCTCTTGCCTCCTGTCTCTCCGGTCCTTCCCATGAGCCCCCACACGACGCCCGTCCTGATGCTGATCGCATCGAACGTCTTCATGACCTTTGCCTGGTACGGGCATCTGAAATTCAAGACATCGCCCCTCTGGATCGCGGTCGTCGCCAGCTGGGCCATCGCCTTCGTCGAATACTGGTTCGCCGTGCCGGCCAACCGGATCGGCTCCGCCGTCTATTCGGCGGCTGAATTGAAGACCATGCAGGAGGTCATCACTCTCGTGGTCTTTGCGATCTTCTCGGTGCTTTACCTGAAGGAGCCGCTCGGCTGGAACCACCTCATCGGCTTCGGGCTGATCGCTGCAGGCGCCGCCTTCATCTTCCAGGGGCGTTGAAGCAGCAACCGCAATGGCCTTTCTCATCTATGCGGGCGCGGCGCTCGCCGAGATCGCCGGGTGCTTTTCCTTCTGGGCCTGGCTGAGGCTCGGCAAGTCTCACTTATGGCTCGTGCCCGGCATGGGAGCGCTTGCCCTGTTCGCATATCTGCTGACGCTGGTCCCGATGGATGCCGCTGGCCGGGCTTATGCGGCCTATGGCGGCGTCTACATCGTCGCCTCGATCCTGTGGCTCTAGATCGCCGAAGGGGCGCGTCCCGACCGGTGGGACATCGCCGGCGCGGGCATCTGCCTGGCCGGCGCGGCCCTCATCCTGTTCGGGCCGCGGGGGTGAACCTCAACGTTATTCTGGGAATGCTAATGCCCCGACGTCATGGCCGGCCTTGTGCCGGCCATCTCGATTGGAAGAGCGCAACGCTCCTCAGGATCGAGATCACCGGCACGAGGCCGGTGATGACGTGGAGAGGTCATTGAAGAGGGTGCTATCGGCCAATCCCTCACGTCGCGGGCTTCATGCGCAGGATGCGGCCGTTGCGGGAATCCGTCAGGAGATAGACGAGGCCGTCCGGCCCCTGGCGCACGTCGCGGATGCGCTCGCCGAGCTGCTCCAGCATGCGTTCCTCGCCCGTGACCCGGTGGCCGTTGGTCTCGAGCCGCGAGACGAGCTTGCCCGCGAGCGCGCCGACGAGAATGCTGCCGCGCCAGGCCGGGAACTTATCGCCCGTGTAGAAGGCCATGCCGGAGGGAGCGATGGAGGGATCCCAGTAATAGACCGGCTGCTCCAGGCCCTCTTTCTTCGTGCCTTCGCCGATCTTCGCGCCGGAATAATCGACCCCGTAGGAGATGACCGGCCAGCCGTAATTCTTGCCCTTCTGCGGGATGTTCACCTCGTCGCCGCCGCGGGCGCCGTGCTCCACGGTCCAGAGTTCCCCGGTCGTCGGATGGAGGGCGGCCGATTGCACGTTGCGGTGACCGAGCGACCAGATTTCCGGCCGGGCATTCTCCCGGTTCAGGAACGGATTGTTCGGCGCTGCGCCCCCGTCCGGCTTGATCCGGACGATCTTGCCCAAATGGTTCGCCGGGTTCTGCACCTGATTGCGCAGGTCGAACCGGTCGCCCAGCGTCACGAAGAGATTGCCGTCCCGGTCGAAGATCAGGCGTGAGCCCCAATGGTTGTTGCCCGTATGGGTCGGCTCCTGGCGGAACACGATCTGCACGGCTTCCAGCGCAGTGCCGTTCGCATTGAGCTGGCCCCGCGCCACGCTGGTACCGGCGCGGCCCTCGCCGCGATCCTCGGCGTAGCTAAGGTAGACGAGGCGGTTCTGCGCGAAATTCGGGTCGAGAGCGACGTCGAGAAGGCCGCCCTGTCCGCGGGCCACGACGCGCGGCACGCCCCGGATCGGCTCGGAGAGAGTGCCGTCGGCATCGGCGATGCGCAGGCGGCCGGATCGTTCCGTAACCAGCATGCGATTGTCGGGGAGGAAGGCGAGGCCCCAGGGATTTTCGAGATTGCGGGCAACCGTCTCGACGATCACCTCGACCTTGTCGGTGCGAAAACGCTGGGTGTCCTGGGCCAGGGCGGAGGGGGCGGCGAGGGCGAGGGCGCAGGCCAGGACAAGTCGGGGGCTCAGCATCTGGGAATCTCTTTAGTCGCTCCGATGCCGGAGAGCTAAACTCCTGCGACAGGCCGTCAACCGTACCGCCGTTCACTCACGCGTTACTGCTGTGAATAGACCCGGATGGTCTTCGTGTCCTGGGCCGAGAGGGTCTGGGTCGTGGCCATGACGGAGAGGGTCGCAAGGCCCAGCAGCATGATCAGAGCCAGCGAGCAGCGGCTTTCCTGGCGCGGATCGAGACGGTGGACACGGGACGAAACGTGGTAGGCGTTTCTTGGTCGGAATGTTTTCATTGTCGCAACCCCTGCAACCGGAGGGTGGTTTCGGGAGAAAAACTTGTGCGATTCAAGAAAGTTCCCGCCTCATCCGAAAGTGCCGCTTCCGGTTCTTCAGCTAAGTATCGGTGTTAACTAATCATTAACGATTGTGGCAAGCTAAGCTTGAGCTTTCGGGCTGACGACGACGGATTCCGCAGAGCGCTCCGCCGGCCCATGATGGACGGCCTCGATATTGTGGCCGTCAGGATCGAACGCAAAGGCGGCATAATAGCCCGGGTGATAGGAACGCTCTCCCGGCCCGCCATTGTCGCGTCCGCCGGAGTTGAGGGCGGCCGCATGGAAAGCATGAACCGCCTCCCTGTCCCGCGCCTGGAAGGCGAGATGAACCCGCGAGACCGGCCCGTCCGCCTGATCCACCCACAATTCGTCGCAGGCGAAATGCTTCGGGCTCTCCGAGGTGAATTCGCGGCCGAGGGTCTTCAAAACCGCGCGGTAAAAGCGCCGGCTCGCCTCGAGGTCGGAGACGCGCAGATGGACGTGGTCGATCAGGCGGCCCTGGTGGAACTGCATCCCGTCTCTCCCTGGTGTCATCCCGGGCTGCGGAGCGGAGCCTGGGATCGTCTTCAGAGCAAGGCGCTGGAACCCTCTCCCCTTGTGA
>KI912016.1:276-3582 GCA_000517005.1 Microvirga lupini | reverse complement strand
CTGCGCCTTACAACGAATTATGAGTCAGCCTCTGAGGATGAGGGCAGAGATTGACGAGATGATTTTCAAGGAGCGCACCGTGCCGATGAACCTGCCGCGGACCTTTCACCCAGATCCCGCGGCGGAGCCCTATCGGGCCGATCCCACCTCCACGCACCGCGTGAAGTTCGACGCCCGCGTCGACTTCACCAATGGCGGTTCCGTGGAGGCCAAGGATTTTCTCCTCGACATCGAGGGCGACAGCATAAGCCCTGAGCGCCTGGCCGAGATGATCGTCTCGGCCATGAACCTTCTGCGCGCCGGCCCCGTGACGATCACGGCCATGCGGGTGGTGCGGCGGGGCGAGCACCAGGATGGTTGACGTTACCCTCTCCCCGGAGCGGGAGAGGGTGGCCTCTCTTCTGAAAGTCTGGCCGAATATTCATTTCCCTCGTCATCACCGGCCTTGTGCCGGTGATCCCGATTAAGAAAGGCGCCGTGCCTCACACAATCGGGATGGCCGGGACAAGCCCGGCCATGACATGGGGAAGGGTGATAGTGGCGTGCTTGTACTGGTGCTGCGCTTTCCATCGGTGGAACGGCCGGCCAGTCCCTTACAGCACGAACCAGCTCTTCTGCAGCTCGAGGGCGCCCTTGAGCTTGATCACGGCTTCCGCCGCCTTGTCGCTGTCGGTGTTGAGATAGACGTAAGTGGCGCTCTTCGTCTTCTCGAAGCGCAGCTCACCCGCCTTATTGAAGGTCTTGTCGTCGCCGATGAAGGAGAACTTCTGATCGCCCCGCTTCCTGGTGTTGGCGTCGATCGCCTTCAGGTCGATCTTGTCGCCCTGCCGGCGCGAGAAGTCGAGGATGTAATCGGCCTTTTTCTTGGACGAACTCGTCTCGCGATCGTCGAAGGCGAACACATCGCGCCCCGAGCCGCCGGTGAGGCTGTCCTGGCCCAACCCGCCGGAGAGCCGGTCGTTGCCGGACCCGCCGGAGAGCCGGTTGACGCCGGCGTTGCCGGTGAGGATGTTGGCGAGGCTGTTGCCGGTGAGCGTGACGCGGGTGGTGCCGTCCGTGGCCGTCAGGTTCTCCACCTGCGCGAGCGCGGCCAGCGAGAAGCTGATGCCTGCGACGACGGTGTCGGTGCCGCCGCCGGCGGCCTCGACGATCATGTCCGCTCCGTCGGTGACATAGATGTCGTCGCCGGCACCGCCATTCATGACGTCCGCCCCGGCACCGCCGTCGAGCCTGTTCGCGCCGGAATTGCCGGTGAGAATGTTGGTGAGAGCATTGCCCGTGAGCATCAGGCTAGCGGTGCCGTCCAGAGCCGTGAGGTTCTCCACCTGACCGGCCGCGGCCAGGGAGAAGCTGCTGCTTGTGATAACGGTGTCGATACCGCCGTCGGCAGCCTCGATGATCATGTCCAGTCCGTCGGTAATATAGGTGTCGTCGCCAATGCCGCCGTTCATGACATCCGCGCCAACTCCGCCGTCCACCACGTCCGCACCGGCCCCGCCGTCGAGCCGGTCGTTGCCAGCATTGCCACGCAGAATATTGCTAAAGGCATCGCCGGTGAGGACGTCGCTGCCCGCGCCGCCCGCGAGCGTGTCGGCGAGCGCGGTGTTGCGCACCATGGTGCCGGCGCTGAGATCGATGCTGTGCGCCACGCTCCAGGTCAACGCGCCTTCGACCAGAGTGACGGTCGCGGCCTTGGTGCCGGTGGTGGCATAGGCGTGGTTCAGGTTCACCTTGCCGGCAATGGGCGCCTGGGTGGAGGTGGTGCCGTCGCCCCAGGCGATGTTGACGCTGGAGGCGTTGCCGACGCCGAGCGTCGTCTCAAGGAAGCGGCCATCCAGGATGGCAGCCGCATTGACCTTGTACAGCAGGTTGATCAGGAAGATGTCGCTTACATTGTTGGTGTCGCCGGCAACCAGGTTGGTGGCGTCGCTTTCGAACACCACGAAGCGCCCATCCGAACTGAGCTGGGGGTGAAAGCTTTGGTCGTTTGTCTGTGCTCCGTTCGTTGCGGTGGAGAGACGGGTAATGACGTTGGTGGTCAGATCCCTCAGGAAGATGTCGGTTCGACCATTGGTGTCGCCTGCGACGAGGCTGGAGGCATCGCTGGCGAATACCACGAAGTTCCCGTCCGGGCTGAATTGAGCATTATAGCTGCTGCCATTCGCTTGTGTTCCATTCTCTGCGGTAGAGAGGCAGGTGACGATGCCGGTGGTCAGGTCCCTGAGGAAGATGTCAGATAGACTATTGGTGTCGCCCGTGACGAGGTTGGCGGCGTCACTTATGAATATCACGGAGTTCCCATCCGAACTGAGCTGAGCGTTTATGCTCCCGCCCAGCCCTTCCGTGCCGTCGGCTGCGGTCGAGACACGCTTCTGAATCAGGTCGCTCGTCGGCTTGAATACGGATTGCACAGTCAGGAACATGGTCGGCCTCAATCAATCAAAAACGCAGCCCCCCAGCCGCGCGCGAATGTTGTTGCTTAACAAGCAACTCTTCCCTTGGGCTACTCTCTGAATGGAGGGTGATGGCTGCGTTCGCAGGCTGCGACGCGCATCGGGATCACCCCCGCATGGAACGCCGCCGCCCTTGCGCCGTTGATCGCTAAGCTTGACCAAGCCTAGGAGACCACCATGCGTCGCGCCGTTCTCTCCGTTGCCGCTCTCGCTGTTCTTGCTTTCGCCGCCACGAAGGCGGTCCAGGCTCAGAATCGAGGGCGGGTCGGGGTCCTGTCCTGCAGCGTGTCGGGCGGAATCGGCCTCATCGTCACGTCGCAGAAGACCACGCTCTGCACGTTCAATCCCCGGCGCGGGCCGAACGAGGCCTATGTGGGCGTGATCCGCCGGTTCGGGCTCGATATCGGCGCGACCCGAGGGGGCATCCTCACATGGGCCGTGTTCTCCCGGGGCAGCGTGGCGCCAGGCTCCCTCGCCGGCAGCTATGTCGGCGGGGCCGCCGAGGCCACGGCCGGTGCCGGCGTTGGGGCGAACGTGCTGGTCGGCGGCTCGAACCGCAGCATCTCCCTGCAGCCCCTCTCCGTCGGCGGCCAGACCGGCTTCAACTTCGCCCTCGGCGTGGCCGATTTCGAACTGCGCCGGGCGCGGTAGGGGGGCGGCTCTATCGCATCGTGCGGACCCGAAGAGCCGCGCCAGCGACCCGGAGGGCCACGTCAGTGAAAAGCGAACCCAGTTTTCGCTCTCAACGATGCTCTAGCGCATCGTGCGGAAAAGCGGATCCGGTTTTCGCTAGCGCGGCCCGCTGGGTCCGCTCCCAACGATGCGCATTTCAAAGGGTGGAGCATCGGAATTG
>KI912016.1:0-176 GCA_000517005.1 Microvirga lupini | reverse complement strand
GCCGGGCTCGAAGCCCGGCTAAAGTAGAGGTCCGACAAAAGTCAAAACCTTCCAGAGGGAACGGCCGACACGGCAGCGCCGGGAGGAAGAAAGCGGTGCCGCGTTGAAATCAGCCACTGGTGATATCGGCCTCATGGCGCTTATTTGCAATGCAGCATGCCTCATAAAAGGGCTGC
>KI912015.1:1166-3227 GCA_000517005.1 Microvirga lupini | reverse complement strand
TCGGCGAGGCCGGAAGGTAACCGGGAAGCTGGGTTGCATACATCGGAATAGCTCTTACGAAAAATACCGACAATCTTAAACTGTTGTTCGAACAGAGATGGTTACCGGGGAATGGCTTACCCATGCCATGCTCATGACTGAGGAGCATTTTATGAAACGTCCGGTTAGTGAAGGCCCTTTAGAGCCTCCATCAAGTAGGACGGGCCAAGATCAAGGATGGTTTTACCAATTTGATGGTATCCTTGCGAGATACTTGCTGAAGATCAAAAATAGCGACTACAATAGGAGTAATAGTATTGTAGTTTATGAGAGTCTTGTCTCTCAATATGCAGTAAGTAAAGATCCTGATTGGGGGATGTTTCAGAACGCCTTAGGCGTAATAGATACGAAGTGCGCAGATGTAATATCGTATTCATCTATTATGATGGGTCTTGCTGCGGCGCTCTGTATATACGTTAAAGGACTTGAGGTCAATGATGCTAATTTTTAACATCTTTTGCTTTTATTTTTCGGGGTTATCTGTACTGGTTATTCTGGTATCATCTTTGGTACTATTGAGAACATTGTATTTCCTGTCTTTTGGAGACAGGAGGTTGTGGTACAATTGGAGGGATAAGGAACTTCATACTACAGAGCAGGATGATTTTTTCTTTAGGAAGGATCAATTTAGTGAAGAAGAACATACAAAGCCTCCTAAAGATTTCTGGCAAAAGATGAATTACCAAATCGCATACGAAGTAAGTCTTAGAGTTGCGGTCTATAGATTTGGTGTCAGACTTTCGTTTGCTGGTACATTGCTCCTTTGTTTTGCGTTTATTGCAGCACTGTTCTCCTAAAATATTATTTGCAACTTCCACTTTTTCCAGATTGCGTAGTGCAATCCCGCTGTTGGGCTGAAAGTTTGAATTTAAAGGGCAAAGGATGCTCCCATATTCTCCGAATATGGAATGTTAGAATGAGCGCGGTTGAGGCGGTAAATCGTGGTCCCCACGGTCACACCAGCTTGGGAATTCCCAACTCGTAGATTGCGGACATGTTGCTCCTTCAGTTCTGGGCTTGGAGTACCCTATTTTGGTACCGGCGCGTGGAAGCGCTTTTCGCTCCTCATTGAAGTTGTGTGAGCCTGATTTCTGCTGGCCCAGCGCTGGCAGGCAAGATCATATAAAATGGCTTAGCTTGGAACGATTTAAAAAGGCATTGGCCCCTGAAATGCCGCTAATAACCTTTCCATAGTCCGGGTGTGGCGATCTCTAAAAGATGCCCATCAGGGTCACGGAAATACACGCTGACGCCGCCCCTCGGCCATTGTGTTCGCCCCTCCAAGGGAACGCCTGCATCGGTCAAATGCCGCTGCCACTCGTCCAACTCATCCTGTGGAAGCGAGAAGGCGATGTGCATGGGGCCGTGGCCGTCGTGCGGTGGGACTGATCCACCTGGGGTTTCGATTGGCTGAAGAGACCCACCCTGCGGGAACAGCAGAAGTACGCCATTGCCGCCCACATCATAGGCCCGCATCCGGTGATTCTCGTGGATGCAGGGCAGGCCGAGCACGTCACCATAGAAGGCGGCAGCGCGGTCGAGATCGGCGACATACAAGGCCGTCTCAAGGATTCGGCTTAGCTTCGGCATCTTTCGCTCCATATTCGTACCAGACCAACACCAAAATCGTGGCTGGGAGCGGACCCACTGATTGGGAATGCCGGACCTGCCGTAACGCGGTCTTAACGCGCTTGGCATTCTATTCGGCCCAACTTCACGGGACCGATCACCCCAGGATTGGTGTGAGCCCGAAGCAGGCTGGGAGGGAGTCTATGCTGAGCCGGAGCGAGGATGCGGCGCTACTTCTAGGTCGCTTGTTTGTCGCTGCACTTTTCCTGCCCTCCGGCTACAGCAAGCTGACAGCATATTCGTCCGTTGTGTCCTCGCTTGCTTCCAAGGGGCTGCCCTATCCCGAGGTCGTGGCTGGCATCCTGGTAGCCGCCGAGTTTCTTGGCCCGTTGGCCCTGATCGTTGGGCTGTGGCCCCGCTGGACGGCCATAGCGCTGATCGGTTTCACCGCCG
>KI912015.1:772-1066 GCA_000517005.1 Microvirga lupini | reverse complement strand
GACGACAAGCGCCCGCCATCGAAAGCGGCGGTGATCTTCTTGCGGCCAACCGCTGGAAACGGGAACGGCGCAGGTGGATTGTCCGGCATGGCGGGTGTGGCAGCCTCGAACGGGGAGCAGGATCGGCTTCAGCAACCAAATCCTACGCTGCTTCAAGTGCTTAAGCTACACTCGCCAGCCCTCATCAACCTTCCCATGCATAAGAACGGTTAGTGATTTGCCATGACAAAATTCACCCATTCCCGGTCTGTGCCCAAGAGCATGCTGGCGACTTATGAGACCATCACTGGTCTA
>KI912015.1:0-672 GCA_000517005.1 Microvirga lupini | reverse complement strand
CAATCCGGAATGGTCCTTGCCGAGCCTGATTGAGAAGAATCCGCTGGTTTGGATGGCCGAGGTCAATGGCTCCCTCGTGGACCTGCGTGAAATGCCGCGTGAGGTTCAGGAGATAGCCTTCGAGAAGGGCATGATCCCATATATCCCTGCCGACCGCGACGGAGGATGAGTTCCGCCTCGCCCAGATGCCGACAGTATGGAGTTACCTCGTGATCAAGGACGATACGAGGCAGAGAATTGAAAGGGCTGACATGGACAGCCCAATCCTCATCCAACGGGTGACGCGCCGCTCCCAGACATGGGTTAGATGCTCTGCTTCCTCCGTCAGAGGAGCTTTCAAAAGGGCTTGGAACCTCCTGCCAGCGTACCAAGCACCCCAGAGCCATACGATTGTCAGCCACCCGAAGATGATCGCCAGATACCATAAAGAATCTCGGAGGTTTCCAATCGTCACTTCATCCTCTCGCGATGGGAGCAGCGGCCCCGGTCAACCAGTCAGGCAGTCTAAACCGAATGGCCTTAGTCGGTTTCACCGTGAAGAAGCGCCGGAGCAACAAAAAGGCCGCTCATCCAGAGCGGCCTCTCGCAGGTTTTCGACCGCGCTCTTAGGCAGCAGCCTTCTTCCGTCCGCGCTTGGCTGCGGCCTTTGCGGGTGCAGTCTCTAACGCGTCG
>KI912014.1:11288-12002 GCA_000517005.1 Microvirga lupini | reverse complement strand
TCGGAGGTTTCGAGGTGCTGCGCATGATCCGCCGTGGTCACTGCGTCCTGAGCCAACCAGGCGTGGCGGGCGAAATCCGTCTGGTAAGCCAACTGTTCGGTTTTGCTGCATGAGGAAGCTTTATCGTTAGGTTCATTATGACCTGTCGCGGTTAATGCAACGGAGCCAGAAGGATACTGCTCGCCAAAATGTCGTCTGTGAGAGGATGTCGCTGCCCGAACAGGTTCGATAAAGCTATTCATGGAATAGTTTCAAGCGGGTAGCAGATAAACGTGAGTAGCGCCTGGCTTCCCATTGAGCACCGACTCTTAAGACATGTCGGGAAGGTTGCCGATCCGTTCGCACTAAACGTGTCATTGGGCGCAGCTCTTATTCTGACCCCTTCCTCGCCATCCTCCACACGCCGCACTCCGAACTTGGCTCAGGTTCGTGCGAGAGGCTGAAGATAGGCCGCGCTCTAAGCTGGCACGAGGCCGCGCCGGAGCATGATCTCCTTGACTCTGGCGAGATCAGGCTTGCCGGGCACGTTCACCTCGCGCGCCACCTCCTCGAAGTAGCGTCTGCCGATCGTGCCGGGTGTCATCACAATGAGCGACCGTGCCGTGTCGCTATGCAGGTTTTCGTGCGTATGGACGCTACCGCGAGGCACGAAAAGGCTCTGCCCGGCCCGAAGCTCATGCTTCTGCCCGTCCAAGGTCGTGGTGGTGGTGCCCT
>KI912014.1:6732-11188 GCA_000517005.1 Microvirga lupini | reverse complement strand
CGTGACGGCTCAGGCGCTGGATGGCGCCCTGTCGCCTCCCGCCCCGACGATGGTCTCGGCTTCCGCGCCAAAGGCTCGTCGATGTGGCCCGCCTGCAACCGCATGAACGGATGTCCTGCTTGGGAGGAGGTCAAGATGGGCGTTGTTGGATGGGCAGGTGCCGCCGGGCTCGGTCCGGCCAGCCGGCGACCGTCAGCTTCTCGTCCTCGACTGCGCCAACGCCGTAGCGGGCAATGAGGTGCGGGTTCTCATGGCGCCGCAGCCGGATGGCTCGCTCAAGCGCTACTTCAACGCCCAGGACACGACCGGCACCGCGTATCAGCGGTGCTCGCGATGAGGATAGCGCCGGCTTGGGGAAGCCTTCGCTCCTCCCGGCCAAGTGTCGCCAGCCCGTCCTGAAGTGTCAAGGCCCTGTCCCAAGCGGTCAAGCATGGCCCCCCGGCTGATGTAACCTGGTCCTGTGCGGCCAGCAGGGATCCCAGCTCACCAGGGTCGCAGGGGTCCTTCCGTTTTGGCCGGGGTCGGCCATGAGGGCCCCGAACCCACGGATTGACATTGGCCAACCGGGGAGGAGGAGAGCGATGGTGATCGGTTCAACAGCTTCATGGAGCGGATCGGTTGTCTACGTGGCGGCGGGCTTGTTGGGTTCGCTCCTCCCGGTGTCTTCAGCTCTGGCAGACAGCCCTGTTCACGGGCAGGCGCAGGAGATCCGGGCAAAGTCCGCCGGGATCTCCTCCGAACGGTCCGGACCCGGCAAGGCACCGGCACGGAAGCCCCCAAGGACCCCCGACCAATCCGGCAACTTCGTCTATGAGATCCTCAGTAACATCCGTGCCCGGAGCGAGGAGTTCTGCGCCCGCTATGGCAGTTCGGGCGATTGCCTGGAGGAGGCGGAGGTCTGCCTGATCATGCGCGACGGTGACGACAATCAGGTCAGACTGTGCCTCACCACTGTTCCGGGAGGGAGCAGTGGCGAGGAGGGCAAGATGCAGAAAACGCGTTTGAGGCGCTAGAGGAAGCCGGACGACTGGCTGGTGCGCGATGCGGATCTTCAAGCGCTTTGACGAGATCAAGGCGGCCGTTGGGACGGAGGTCGGAGTGAGCGACTGGATCGAGGTCACCCAGGACCGGATCGACCAGTTCGCCCGGGCCACCGGCGACGACCAGTGGATCCATGTCGATGTCGAGCGGGCCCAGCGTGAGCTGCCCACGGGAACCACAATTGCCCACGGCCTGCTCACCCTCAGCTTCGCACCGGTGTTCGTCCGCTCCGTCATCAGCCTGGAGGGGGTGAAGAACACCCTCAATTATGGGGCAAACCGCATTCGGTACCTGACGCCGGTGCCGGCGGGCTCACGGCTGCGCGGCCGGATCACCATCGCGGCCGCGGACGACGCACCGCACAATGGTCTGCGCGTCACCTATGGTGTTACAATCGAGATCGAAAACCGCATGCGCCCGGCCTGCGTGGCCGAGCTCATCGCCGTGCACTACCGATGAACGAAGCGCTATGGGTTGGGAGGAGCTTCGAAACCAGAGGGCGACCCGAAACCCTTGGAGGTTCCCATGAGGAAGCTCGCAACTTTCACCGCTGCCGCCCTCATTGCGGTTGGCAGCGTCGGGCCGGCAGACGCCCAATATTGGCGTGGATACGGCGGCTACTATCGCCATCACTACGGCGGGGGCGGCGCCGTCGCGGCAGGGCTGATCGGCGGGGCGATCCTCGGCGGTCTGATCACCGCGGCCGCGACCGCCCCGGCTTATGGGTATGGATACGGGTATCCAGCATATGGGTATGGATATCCGGCCTACGGCTATGGCTATTACGGTCCATGGCCAGGTTATGCCTACCCCCGCCCAGTCTACTACGCTCCGCGCTATTACTACCCGCGCCCGGTCTATTACGGCCCACGTTACTATCCACGGCGCGTCTATTATGGTCCGCGTTATTACGGGGCCCGCTATTACGGTGGGTATCGGGGCTACTACGGCCCACGCTACTTTGGGCCTCGCGTGGCCTACCGGCGGTACTATTGAGGGCGTTCGCGCAGGAGCCGTCCGGACCGCCACTGGACGACGTCCAGTGCCATCTTCGCCCCGATTGGAGGGACATGGGCACGATGCTGCAGGCGAGAGACTACTCGGCGACCGGGACCCTGCGTGATGGACGCACCGTCGAAATCCGCGCCCTCAGGCCCGAGGACCGGGCCGACATGCTCGCCGCCATCGGCCGGACGAGCGACCAATCCCTCTACCGGCGCTTCTTCGCCTTCAAGCGCGGCTTCACGGACCAGGAGATCGACTTCTACGTCAATGTCGACTTCGTGAGCCACGTCGCTCTGGTTGCCGTGCTGCAGGAGGACGGGGGGCCGGTGATCGCCGGCGGGGCGCGCTACATCGTGGGGCCGCCGGGCCAGGCCGAGGTCGCCTTCGCCGTGGACGATGCCCATCAGGGCAAGGGCATCGGCGCGGCCCTGCTGCACCACTTGGCGGCGATTGCCCGTCAAGCCGGACTCACGGAGCTGGTCGCGGATGTTCTGCCGGACAACACCGCGATGTTGAAGGTCTTCAAGAGCAGCGGACTCGAGATCACGACGCGGTGGGAGGCGGACGCGACCCATGTCGTGCTTCGGCTCCCATGAACCCGAACGGTGCCTGGTCCAGACCTCCATGCTCGGATCTCGAGATGCTTGATTGATGATCCGGACCGCCGCTCCGGCGAGGGAGGACGCCATGCAACCATTGAAGATGCAGCAGCCCAGGTGCCCCAAGCTGCAGGTCGCCAACGACAATTGGCCCCATCGGCTCCCGGTCGCTGCCGACCGGCGCCCAGGGACCTTGAGGCGGCGGGTGCTCACTATCTTTGGCCTGTTGACCCTGACGGTCGCGTCCTGCCTCTTGGGCATCGGCGCGGTGGAAACCGCCATGCGGTGGATGTGAGGGAACCACGATGCCTGGCGGCCACATGCCCCGCGACCGGACGCATGCCGATCCCGCATACGGGCTGACCCACGGCTGTTGACCGTTGGTCCTGTCACAGCGGGGTGGTCCACCCTGCCCACCCACACGCGGGTGCCCTGCCCGGATCGTATCTTGTCGTCCGTGAAGAATTCCCAAGCACTTGATTTTGCGAGGCAATTACGCCGTACAGTGGGACCGATTTCGCAAGACAATACGCACCTTGCGCAGTTTTCCTGCGTTTTGGGGATCGCGCCTGTGATTGCGCGTGGCCACCATGGCGGCCGGGGGATGACTTCGAAGATCAGCACTGAGGCGGTGGTGCACTCCGATGCGAGAAGGGCTAATTGCGATTGACGGGCAAGCCTTTAGCCTCTCCTGACCTCAGTCGGAGATAGGAGAGTTGGTGACCTCTGCCCCTCCGTTAATCTGCCATCTCGGGCTTCAGGCAGCCCCAAGGCGAATTCTTCACAGACGACTATCTTGTCGACGAGACGATTGGCGGCTCATGCCGCCTGCTTCACCGGCAGGGCCGTTTCCTTGACCATTTGGGACCAAGTGCGCTCAAGCGGCTGGGGTGCTTTGGGCTGGAGGCGGTCAGCCCCCTGTGCGGCCTCCGCCGCTCAGCGACTTGGTGCAGATGGTCATCAGTTTGGTCATCTCGGCGTTGTAATCGCGCAGGGTTTCCTCGATCCAGCGGGTTTGAATGGCCGTCACATCCGCCAGGTTCCTGCAGCCCATCATCTCGCGGGTGGTCTCGCCATCCTTCTCAAGGCGCATGGCCACGAAGCTCATCATCTCGCGCTGGCATTCGGTGGCCGCGGCGAACCACGTTTCCGTGGCGTTCGCCAGGCCGCTGTCGCCTGACATGGCAAATATGGCACCGCTTCGCAGCGTGTCCGATGTTCCTGAACTCTTCGGCATGGTGGCCATGGACCGTCCTCCTTGGTTAGAACCTTGCATTAGACCGAGAGGGGCGCCCCTCGCCTTCTCCAGGCGGCGGAAGGCTAGGGCCTCCGCCGCCTGCCTTGATGTCAGTGTCCGCCGCTGAACACGAGGGTCTGGATCGGATACACCAGCGCCTGGATCCGCAGGATCAGGGCGTGCACAAGCCCGACGGCGTCCACCCCGTGGAGAACCAGCCCCTTGAAGGTGCCGACCTGGCCCGAGGCGATCAGGTCGTGGTTGCTGGTGTAGGCATTGGCTACGCAGCTGCTGCCGGGCGTGACGCCATCAAGCCCGCCCGCGTAGAGCGGCTCAAGATAGACCAGGATGGTGCCCGGCCGGATCACCTGCTGCGGATCGAGCAACTGCTCGCCGCTGCGGACTTGGCCGGCGGCAATGAAGTCCTGCACGCCAGTGACCACCATCGGGATCACCGTCCAGGGCTTCGACGCGCAGGTGGCTTCGGCAACCATGCCAGCCTTCATGACTTGCGCCTCGACCTGGCCGAAGCCGGCGATCAGGCCCTGCCGCCCGGCTCCTTCCGGGATCAAGA
>KI912014.1:1627-6632 GCA_000517005.1 Microvirga lupini | reverse complement strand
GAGAGGAGGCGCCGGATCTCGCCCAGCAAGGTGACTTGCTTGTCGTTGGCCTCGATCCGGCCCTCGACACGGTCGAGCAGATCGAGCAGCCTGCGCCGGTCCTCGGAGGTTCGCAGCAGCTTGGGCAGTGCTAGGAGTGCCTTCACCGGCTCGAAGTCGACGATGTAGGACTGCTCGCGGATGATGTCGCGTGCAACCTCCGCCGGCATGTCGAGAAGGCCGATGTCCTTGCCGACGAGATCGCGAGCCCGCTTCATCGCCGAGAGCCGCCGCCGACCGGTGCCGGCCTTCATCAGCAGGAGCGCCACTCGGACCATCCCCTTCGTTCGGTCACCGTCCTCGATATGCGTCAGCGCCTCCTTCACCAGAGGAGCGCTCCGCACGTCGATGGGTCCCTCCGCATCGGCTTCCTTCTCCGCCGCGACCATGCCGATGCTGGCAGAGCCGTAGATGCGGAAGAAGGTGTTCTCCACCGAGGCGTCGCGCAGGTCGCGATACAGATCCCACGAGGCGGAGGTGACCGCGGCCATCCAATGCTCCATCGCGGCCGTCGGGCCTTCGTTGTCGCGCGGCGCCCGGTTCGCCCGGGCCATGTCGGCCATGCCCTTCAGTGTCCACAGGAACGGGTTGAGATCCGACACCGCCCAGCGTTGCGCCCGCTGCGGATTGAGCGCTCTGGCGGCCTTTGCGGCTGCCGGGGTGACCATCGGGGCCACGAATGGATGCACGAAGGTCTCGTAGGTGGAAGCGAGGGCCTCGGAGGTGTTCTCGACCACCTTGAACGGCCCCTCGTCCTTGCGGCCGTACTTCTGCAGGATCTGCAGGTCCTCGACCCGGCGCTCGGTCAGCAGCACGTCGTAGCGCACGCTCCCGTTCGTCTTCTGCTCCTCGACCTGCATGCCGTAGAGGCCCGGCGGCAGATGCTCGATGTACCCGATCAGGTCGGTGATCTGCGTGTGCTCGCGCTTGGCGACGGCACCGGAGACGAAGATGCCGAGGTGGCCGACGCTCTTGTGCATCAGGCCGACGATCACCTGCCCGTTCGCCTTCAAAGCCTCGGTGGTCGGGTAAAGGTCAGCCACCCAGTTGAAGGCCTGCTGCGGCGGCGTGATGTTGTCGCCGAGCGATGCGAACAGAATGATCGGCGACTGGATCGCCCGCAGGTCGAAGGCGCGCCCCTCCGACCATTCCGCGTCCCCGGCCGCCAGATTGTTGCCGACGAACAGGTTCTCGACGATCCATTTGATTTCCTGGCGGTCCATCAGGAAGAACCCGCCCCACCAGCGCTCGAATTCGAGGAACCGCTCGGGTTCGGTGTCGATCTTGGAGAACAGGTTGTAGTACTTGTCGAAGTAGGTGTTCGCCGGGTTGAGAGACTCGAAGTTATCGACGAGGTAGGCGCCATCAAACGTGCCGGCGCCAAGATCGCTGGCCAGGAGCGCCGGCCAGACGCCGCCGAGCATGCCGCCCGCATAGCGCATCGGGTTCTCGCCGTCGTTGCCAGCCCAGTACGACATCGGTGCCCCGTTGATCACGATGGGACCGACCAAGTCCGGTTCGAGGGCGCCGATGAGCATGGAGGCCCATCCGCCCTGGCAGTTGCCGATCACGACCGGCTTGCGGGTCTTCGGATGACGCTCACCCACGATACGGAGGAACTCGGCCTCGGCACGGGAGACATCGGCGAGGGTCTGCCCAGGCTCCGGCTCGGGATAGAAGATCACGCAGTAGACCGGATGCCCCGCCTTGAGCGCCACCCCGACCTGCGAGTCCTGCTTGAACCCGCCAATGCCGGGTCCATGGCCGGCCCGTGGGTCGATGACGACGAAGGGACGATGATCCGGGTCGATCTTGATGCCGTCCGGCGGGAGGATGCGCACAAGGGCGTAGTTGGCGGGCCGCTCGAAGGTGCGGGCGTCCGCGATCATCTCCCAGTTGAAATCGAGCAGAGGCGGCTTGCCGGCTTTCTCGTGCTCGATCCAGTTGTTGCCGCGCTGGCGCAGCGTGTCCCAGAACAGGATCGAGCGTTGCGTGAAGTCGAGCCAGTAGGCGCTGGCGTCGCGCCAGAGGTCCAGCGGTGACATCGAACGGATGGATCCGTCCCGCAATGGCTCGCCCGCGGCTTTCACCGCATCGACGTAGCGCTGAACCGCGCCTGTGCACCGCTCCTGGTAGACCTCGGTGAACTTCGCCTGCGCACGGGCGACCTCCGTCAGCCGTGCTTCAGTACCATTGTTACCATTGTTGCTCGCGCCATTGTTGCCTCGCTCAGTGCTGGCTTCGACTCGTGGCATTGCTCTCGTCCTCACAAAGGAGGGTTTCAGAAGGAATTATTTTTTGGTCTCGCCCCATTTGAGGAAGAAGCCGACATCCCCCGGCATTCCGCCCGGCCATTCGATGATCATCGCGCTGAGTCTGAACCCGGCGGGCCTAAGCTGGTTCTGCCAGAGTTCATAGGCCTGGCGCGGTCGTCCGGTGAGGGTGTCGGGCCAAGCCGGATCCGCGTTGTTGATCGCCCGGCCATGGTCTGTGCACAGCGCATTGGGGAACCGCATGACCATCAGCTCGGTCTGGCCGCGCTCTGCCGCCGCCCGCAGCTTCGTCTTCAGCGGCTGCACAATTTCCTTCAGGCGCTCGGGCGTCAGGTCGATGGGCTCGGCCATGCGCTTGACGAGTTCCTGGCGGGCCTTCTCGGCCCGATCCATGCCATCGACCGACTTCATGGCTTTGGCCATCTGCATCTCGGTCATGTAGGTCCGCAGGTCGGCGGCCGACATGAACGTCTCGTCGCCGAGCTCCTGCTGGGCCTTGGCCTCGTCCGGCTTGGTCTTCTGCGTTTCCATGACATCAATCTCCGCGTTCAGGATGCAAGTTTGGCCCATGTGGCGCCAAGGATGGTGCGCGTCTGCCGGGCGATCACCAGTTCCTCGTTGGTGGGGATGACCCATGCTGTGGGCCCGGAGCCGGTGGAAATCCGCGGGCCACCCGTGCGGTTGGCATCCTCATCCAGGCTGAAGCCCGCCCATGACAGGCCGGCGATCACCTCGGCCCGCGTCGCGGTGTCGTTCTCGCCAATGCCGGCCGTGAAGACGAGCCCGTCAACCCCGCCGAGAGCGGCCATGAGGGAACCGATTTCGCGCGTGATGCGATAGACGAACAGATCGATGGCCCGCCTGGCGTCGACCTCAGTCGCCGCCTTTGAGCGCAGCACCCGCATGTCGTTCGAGATGCCGGACACCCCAAGGAGACCGGACTTGGTGTAGAGCACGCGCTCGGCCTCGGCTGGACTGAGCTTCATCTCCCGGAGCATGAAGAAGACGACACCGGCATCGATGGCGCCGCAGCGGGTGCCCATTGGCAAACCGTCGAGGGCGGAGAAGCCCATGGTCGTCGCGATGCTGACGCCGCCTTTGAGGGCGCACAGGCTTGCACCGTTGCCGAGATGGGCCACGACCACCCGCCCCTCGGCGAGGCGCGGATCATAGGTCGCCAGCACCGATGCGATGTAGTCATAGGAGAGCCCGTGAAAGCCGTAGCGCCGCACCCCACGATCCCGCATCTCGCTGGGAAGCGCGAATAGGCTTGCGATGTCGGACTGCGTCTGGTGGAAGGCGGTGTCGAAGCAGGCAACCTGCGCCATCCCCGGCAGCCGGCGGCGGACGATCCGGATCGGCTCCAGGTTGTGGGGCTGGTGCAAGGGCGCAAGCGGCACCAGCGAGTCGAGGGCCTGGAGAACAGCGTCGTCGACCAGCACCGGGCCGGAGAAGGCCTCGCCGCCGTGAACCACCCGGTGCCCGATGGCCGCAAGCGTGCGCCCCTCCTGATGCTGCCGCAGCCACGCGACAAGGTGCATCAGCGCCTCCTCGTGCCCGAGCCGGTCGTTGGAGCTCCAGGTCGTCTCATCGAGGATTGCCCCGCTCGCGTCCTTGACGAGGGAGTGCGCCGATCCTCCGAGACCCTCGTAGAGGCCCTTCCAGACGAGCCGCGGCTCCGCACCGTCGAGCAGGTCGAAAACCTGGAACTTGAGGCTCGACGACCCTGCATTGAGCACGAGGAGAACCGGGATCATGGCTCAGACCTCCGGGATGGCAAGGCGGCTGCGCTGCGCGTCGGCCACGAGCGAGGCGACCGCGCAGGACGCGAGCCGGGTAACCGTCGAGTCCGCCCGGCTCGTGAGGATGACCGGCACGCGGGCGCCGAGCACGATGCCGGCGGCATCCGCGTCGGCCAGGAAGGTCAGGCTCTTGGCCAGCATGTTGCCGGCTTCGAGATCCGGAACCACGAGGACATTGGCCTGTCCGGCCACTGGGGACTGGATCTTCTTGATTTTGGCCGCCCCGAGATCGATGGCGTTGTCGAGCGCGAGGGGGCCGTCGAGGATCCCGCCCGTGATCTGCCCGCGGTCGGCCATCTTGCACAAAGCCGCGGCCTCAATGGTCGAGGGCACCTTCGGGTTGACCGTCTCCATGGCCGACAGGATCGCCACCCGCACCGGGTCGACCCGCAGCGCCCGGGCGAGATCGATAGCGTTCTGGACGATGTGGACCTTGTCCTCCAGTGTCGGCGCGATGTTCACCGCCGCGTCGGTGATGATGAGTGCCGTCTCATGGCCGGGAACGTCCATGACGAAGCAGTGGCTGATCCGACGCGCTGTGCGCAGCCCGCCCTCGCGGCGCACCACGGCGCCCATGACCTCGTCCGTGTGCAGGCTGCCCTTCATCAGCGCCTCGGCCTGGCCGGACCGGACGAGATCGACAGCCGCCTCCGCCGCCGCATGGCTGTGCGGGGCGTCGACGATGCGCATCGTTGAGACATCCTTGCCGAGCGCCTCCGCGGCGGTTCTGATCTTGGCCTGCGGTCCAACGAGGATCGGCTCGATCAGGCCGAGCCCGGCCGCCTCGAACACCGCGCCGAGGGAGGCCGCGTCGCACGGGTGCGCCACGGCGACCTTCAATTGCGGGACCGTCTGGGCGGTCGCCACGAGCCGGTCGTACTTGTCGTGCCG
>KI912014.1:1020-1527 GCA_000517005.1 Microvirga lupini | reverse complement strand
CGTAACCGCCGATCCGGCTGACGCGAAACTTGTTCGGGCGGCTCAAAGTGACCTCGCCTGACGCGCTGAACTGGATCTTCTCGACGGCCGGTGTCACCACCTCGATATCAGCATCATACTTCAGGGACAGGTTTTCCTGACGACTGACGTAGTCCGCCATGGCCTTCAAAATGGTCTGGGCCGCACCATCATCCGCCCGCGACGCAGATGCAGGAGCACTGGCGACGGCCATGGCGACGAGAAGGCCCACCACGGATGGCGTGAGCGAAACGCCCGGACGAACACAGATCCCTCGATTCATCGCGTGATCCTCCCTGGACTTCCCACTGGCGCCAAGCCGTGGGAGCATCCGAGCTGCGTCCTGCGGGATCGACAGCCGGTGGGATCACTGTAGGCCCGCCGAAACCCTGTGCTTGACCGACAGGGACAATCTTTTGACAATTTTGGCCGTCCGCGCGTCAGCCCGGGTGGTCTTCACCACGCCACGCGGTGGGCGTCTGGCCCGAC
>KI912014.1:0-920 GCA_000517005.1 Microvirga lupini | reverse complement strand
AGCCGTAGATGTAGAGCTTGAGCAAAACCGCTGGATGGTACGACGGGCGTCCTGTGGCTTCGGGCACGGTGCCTGCAAACTCAAGAGCCTTTAGATCGAGCGCCTCGACGAAAGCGTCGATGACGTGCACCGGGTTGTCCTCACCGATCCAGTCGTCCAGGCTTTCGGGAAAAGGGTGGTCTGGCTGCGATCCACGCCTTCAACAAAGCGTCTCATCGGATCCCCAAGGCTGGAAGATCATATCATCGGCCGCGTTTTGACACACCCAGGGGTCAGGCAGTGAAGTCTATTCACTTTTCGGAAGGTCCGGTTACGTGAGGATTGCTGCCCCCGGGCTAGTGTCCCAGGTGTGCCGTTAGGAGACATTCCGATCCCACGCCAACCCGCAATCCGAATCCTCGACCCTTACTGATCGAATTTCACTGAAGGCTTGGTGATGAAGCCGGGGGCCTCGTCTGACCGAAAAGGCGTGTCAGCAGACCTCGGAGTTGAGGTTCAGTGGGTTTTACCCGTTGCGACACCGCAAACTCCGCGAATTCGCCTGAATTCCTCCCTATTGGTTAATTCGGCTCTCTGCAAAAGAGACTTTGTTGCGCCGTAGGGTCTTTGCATTCGACCAGACCGATTGTGCCATGGCACGATCAATTTCGACCTTCTTGAGAGGCTACGGCGATGATTGACGACATCGGGCCTACATCCAAGAGTGCGAGTAGCAGCGCGGGGTACCCAATCAGAGGGCCGTCATCTGTCCAGGCCGACCCGCGGCGCACGCTTCCGCCCGGCCACATCCACCTTGGGGTCGCTAAGGAGATCGCGCCCGCCCTGCGCGATTTCGGCCTCGATCCTGATCCGATCATCAGGGAGGCGGGGCTCGACCCGAGCCTCTTTGACGACGGCGCGAATGTCATCCCCCATGCGGC
>KI912013.1:41832-44371 GCA_000517005.1 Microvirga lupini | reverse complement strand
ATGCCGGGATTATTCATCGTCGTTGCCTGCGGATGTGAGTTGATCGTAACGGTCGAGCTTGTGGGGCTGCACGACCGTATCCTTTTTGCGGACATGCTCTGGCAGCCTTGTTTCGACCGGCGGTGGAGCGCCACGCGCGATCCGGCGGCGTTCGAGCACGGCGCGAACCGATCTCGAATGAGAGGCCCCGGCCTGCAAGGCATCTTCGACGGCGGCCTGAAGTTCGGTGGCGCCGTAGAGGTCGAGCAGTTTGAGCATGGAATTGGTGATCGCGCCGATATTGGCGCCACGCTCGGCGGCGTGGATCATCAGTTTCTGGCAGGCAGGCACGGCGCGCGTCAGACTGTTGAGGCCCCGATGCTGGCGCGCTTCGCGCTTGACGGCGACGAGCGCCTTGAGATGCCGGGGGTCTTCGATCTGCTGGCCCCGGTCGTAGCTGCGGCGGTGGCTGGCGATCATCGTGGCGACATCGAATATCCTGACCTGAGCGAGATCGGCGCGCACGCTGAGCGTGCGCCGGACATGAGTATGAGGAACCGAATAATCGTTCAGATCGAAGCGGACATAGGGTGTCTTTCCGACCTTCGCGGCGATCTGCTCCTCGATGGGGTACGGGTTGGTGGGCAATGGCAGAAGCATGGGCTGCTCCTGCGCAAACACCTGACGAACCGTCATCGTCCGGTCCTCGGGGCATGGCCGGTCGGCGGCCTGGTTGCGGCACCATTGTTCGGCCTGGGCATTCAGATCGTCGAGGTCCTTGAACTTGCGGGCGATGAAGAAGGCTTCCCGGATGTGGCGAATGGCGCGCTCGACACGGCCTTTTTCGTTGCCCCGCGCCACGGCGACGGGACGGGGCTCGAAGCGATGATGGCCCGCGAAGGCCAGAAGTGCCGGATGGAACCGGATGGCATCGCCCTGACGCTCAAGCACCGCGCTCTTCAGGGTGTCGTAGAGCAGCACCCTGGGCAACCCATTCCAGGCGTTGAACGCACCGGCGTGGCCGCGCAGGAAGTGTTCCATGCGGGCGTCGAGGAAGAAGCGCAGATAGATGGCGCGCGAGTAGGACAGCACCATGACGAAGGCCATCAGCGGGCGGCGGGCGTTGCCGATTTCGATGTGACCACAATGCGCCCAGTCGACCTGGCCTTGCTCGCCCGGCAAGGTGCGCAGACGCAGGAACGCTGCCGCAGCCTTGCGCGGACGATGGAGCGCTATCATATGCCGGAAGTGGGAGGACGAGCCCTTGTAGCCGCGCTCCTGCACCATCCCGTACAAGCGGCTGGCAGTCAGGTCCGGATAGGTCTCAAGCGTCCGCTGGACGAACGGCAGATCCTGGTCGATCTCGGCGGGACGTATCACCGGCCTGTGCCGGGGCAGACCAGCATCCTTCAGAACCCGGAAGACCGGCGTATGGTGGCAATGCAATTGCGTTGCGATCGTTCCGCAGCGCCACTTCTCAACGTGGTACAGGCGCAGGATCATCGCTTCCTTCTCGGCGGATATGGTCATCGGTTGGGTCTCCATAGTCGTGTTGACGGACATAGGCCCCTCGGCGGCGCACGAAGCCGCCGCGAAAGAACGGCGGCAGCCGACAACTGCAGCGCCGGCAGCACGGCGCCGGAGGGATCGATGGCACCGCTTCAGCGGTGACGGCGTCCAGTGCAACGGTGCCGTCGATCAGGGGCGCGTTCAGTCGTGAACCATCCGGCAAGAGAGGTGGAGACTGATGCGTCACGTTGTTTTTGCAGCGCTGGCGATCTCGGCGGGAGCGGTCGGCGTGGGCAAAGCGGCCCCGGCGGGTGTTCTGGTCGCGCCGCCCCGCCGCACGCAGACTGTCACGGCGGGCTTCATGGGCGCATTCAGAACCGCAGAAGCGCTGGCCCCGATCGCAATGCCGGCAAAGCAAGACCTGTGAGCGGCACCGTGCGCAGAGAAAGAAACGACCGGGTTGCATTGCGGCGGCGAACCTCTCGGAACGCCGTCGCGATTGCGGGGAAAAGCTCGACGGAATGCGCCAATGCCATTATGCTGGCGCACACCGTGAACCAGTCGGCAGTCGTGCCCGGGGACCTGCAAGTCCCCTCACACGGGCCGTTGGGATAGGACATCGGGTTTACGTGGTAGTGGGTCGATGTCTGTTTGCGGCGCTCCGCACATGTAGCATGCGCGGACGCAGCGCGGGATGCGCCTCAGTCGCCCTCCGGGCTCCTGTCGACGCATCCCGCGCTCTCATCCCCAACCAAATCAGATCATCAGCGTCGTTCAGCACCACTCTGAGCCGAATTCCGCATCAAGTCCCTCTCGGCGCCATCTATACGCGGTTCTCAACCGCCATCGACAATACCGGAGGTCCGTCAAGAAGAACGTGAAAGCTCTTGTGAAAGCTCGTTGAGCTTACTCCAATCCCGCGCTATCGCTTGCCTCTCGTGCTCCAGATCTTGCTGCACCTGCAGCAGATCTTGCTTCTCATGAACATCCGGCCTGAGAGCCTTGGGACCAAGCCACATACCGTGGGAACGTTCCAGCGTGTTGTCACATT
>KI912013.1:37482-41732 GCA_000517005.1 Microvirga lupini | reverse complement strand
CCCGATTATGAGAGCGAGGCGTATAGATGGGTTGGCATGATCACGTCCGTCAGCTACAAGCGTGTAGGGTCTGGGGATGTTGGTTGCCGTGTTGCATGGATGAGCGAGTTGGTAACCGCGGCTGGCTAGCGTAGAGGCCTGTTCGCCTTCTGACCAAAGATCTCTCCTGTGCCCTTCAAAGCCAATGCCGCTCGCCGTCACCGGATTCCGAAGCAGCGGCACCGGGTCACGAATGGGGCCGAGTATGACGCGGCCCTGCGCCAACGTGGAAGCCTCACGGTCTGGTTCTCTGACGAGGCGATTGCCGCCTGGCAGGCTGAGCCTCGGACGACACGCGGTGGTCAAGCCCACTATTCGGCCCTGGCGATCAGGACAGCCCTGACGCTCCGGGCGGTGTTCCGGCTGGCGCTGCGCCAAACCGAGGGCTTGATTGGCTCAGTCCTGAAGCTCCTCGGCCTCGATCTGGCGGTGCCGGATCACTCAACGCTGAGCCGGCGGGCTGAAACCTTGGAGGTGCCAAGGACCTGTTCACCTGCTGGTCGACGCTCCCCTGTACAATGGTGCTTGGATTTGAACTTTCGATCTCCGCCTGTGCCTCCTGATGGCGGAGGCGGAATGCGGAACACAATCTCGACTTGGTCTTCATCAATCTCGATGCGGCGGACCATCAGCCGGATGATGTCGCGTCTGGCAGACCAGTCGAGCAGGTCGAGGTTCTCACGGACTGTCATCGAGAAGTCCTCTAAGCGACCGATCACCAGGGTCAGGTCGCGTCTGGCCTCACTGGCAGCCGCCAGGGCATTGCGATGCTCCTCCAACTGGGTGATCCGGGCCCTCAGGTCGGCGACCCGCGGCTCAAACTCCACACGGTCAATCACGCCGTCAGCATACCCGTCTATCAGCCGCCCGACCCCGCGCCGCAGGGCGCCAATGCGGCGCTCAACCTCCCCGACGTCGGCATTGGGCTGACTCTCTGATGCGAAGTCCGTGAGGCGGCGCCGGTACTCGTGAGCGATCCGCTGCGGATCATTGAGAACCGCCTCGATATGGGCCCACACGACGCGCTCGAGACGATCACTGCGCACCGGGCGGTTGGTGCACACCGCCTTTCCGTCGAACCGGTGTCCATCACTGCCGATGCAGCGATAGGCGCCGTAACCGAAGGCGCCGGGGCGATGGCACTCAGCAAGCCCAGGTGTGGCTTTGCCGTAATAGGCATAGCCACAACGCCGACACACAACCAGCCCCTGGAGCAGCCACCCTGGCCCTCGGCTCTGCTCCCGCTTGCGCCGTCGGTTCTCCTCAAGCTGCGCTCTGGCGGCCTCGGCGACCGCGGGATCGACAAGGGCTGGCACGGGCACCGCCACCCAATCCTCGCTCGGGACCGGCACACGTGTGGTCGGGCGTGAAGAATGAGCCGGGTGATTGCGGATTGGACGCAGCCGCGGCTTTGGCTCGACCGCGCGAAAGCGGCCATACATGGCTGTGCCGGTGTAGGCGGGGTTCTCGACCATGCCATGAAGGGTGGAGGCCCACCACCGTGTCGTGCCCGAACGGGTTCGGCATCCAGCCTGCTGGAGCCTGCGACAGACCTCGCGCAGGCTCAGGCGGTCGAGCCCGATCCAGGCAAAGATCAGGCGGACAAATCGCGCCTCCTCGGGCACGATCTCGAGCCGAGCAACCCCATCTCCTCGCTCGCGGGTGATGTAGCGATACCCGTAAGGTGCGCCTGCGAGAGCGCTGACTGAACCCATCCGCGCGGCATGGCGCCGTCCCCGTCGTCCCCGCTCCAGGATCTGGGCGCGCTCGTACTCGGCAATGACGCCTTGGATCTGGAGCAGGAGGTCGTCCTCAGGGCTGGCGCCAATGGGCCGGTTGAGGAAGGCGACCTCAACGCCGGCGCGCCGGAACTCCTCCATCAGCAGGGCCTGGTGCGCATGACGCCTGGCGAGCCGGTCGGGTGCGAGTACGTAGATACGGTCGATGTCTCCGGCGAACGCTGCATCGCGCAGACGCTCCAAGGCCGGACGCACCAGAGAGGATCCGCTGTGGCCCTCGTCAATGTAGGCGGCATCTGGGAGCATTGTGACGCCATCGGCAGCGATCCGCTCGCGTAGGGCGGCGACTTGGCTGGCAATGGTCTTGTCACGGGCCTGAGCCTCGCTGGAAACCCGTGCGTAGAACGCAGCCCGACATTCAGCCATGCTCAGCCCTCCTCTTTGCGGCCGGCCGGGTGATGGCCTCTGGCGCGGCTCTGGCGCCGGCCCTGATGACCTTGCGGGTGATGGGGACGATCCGGGCGTATGTCTCGGCCAAGCACTGCGGGCTGAGCCTCGTGCTCTCGAAGGAGATCCGCGCCACCATGATTGGCTTTTGCGTCGATTGGACCATAGGCATCTCCGCCGGTGCCGGTCCTGGGACCGGGTGGTGGATGCTGCCTCAACTGGGCCAAGGAGCCCGTGTTCCGGAGGGGCCTGGGCAGAGACTCGCGAGCGACCACGGCTGACCACTCGAAACCAAAACTGGCACCATTGTACGGGCGATCACCACCCACCGGTATCGCCCTAGCCGCTCGCTGCAATCGACACCGCGGCGGGCGATGCGGGGCGTGATGGAGCGCCGACGGCATTCAGTGCGGCAGCGCTGATGGTCATAAGCCTTGTCGGCATGCAGCTTGTCGGGCCTGCGCCTTGGGCGACCCGGTCCATGCCGCACCGGCGGGACCGCATCGAGGGTGGACGCCAGCATCAGGCTGTCGTGCCGGTTGGCGCCGCTCAGGCTCAGGCCGAGCGGTGTCCCCGCCCGGTCGACCACAACATGGCGCTTCGTGCCCGGTTTGCCGCGATCCGTCGGGTTCGGGCCGGTGGCCGCGCCCCCTTTTTGGCCGCAATGGCCGAGGAGTCGAGCGCGGCCCGGCTCCAGTCGAGCTGGTCGGCGTCCGCCAGGCGCTCGAGCAAGGTGCGATGCAGGCGCATCCACACACCGGCAGCGTGCCAGTCGCGCAGCCGGCGCCAGCACGTCATGCCCGAGCAGCCGATCTCAGACGGCAGCATCTCCCACGGGATGCCCGAGCGCAGGACAAAGAGGATGCCAGCAAGAGCGGCTCGGTCATCGACCCGCGGCCGGCCCCCTCTGGGCTTGGCTGGCTCCGGCGGCAGGAGCGGCTTAATCGCTGCCCAGAGAGCATGGGAAACAAGAGGTTTGGCCATGCCAAACCAACGCGCTCACTCAGGTTTTGTTAGGCACTCTTAAGCAAAGACCTACAGGACGACACGACGAGTTTTGGCCACCAACCACTATGCGGACGTGTGACGATCGTCTCCAGAGGACCAGTGACTTTTGAAGCAGCAGCCCGGCAGAGGTGTTGAGGATCGCAACTGAATACCGCCATTCATAAGTGTCCGTAGCTGACCTTGAGGGAGAGTTGAACTGCGCGACCAATCGGTTTCGCTACATGTAGGCAGCTGTCCGTTGGCATGAAGTTGGCGGTCGCCAACTCAGGATATGGAAGCCTTCATTGCTGCAAGAACCGAGGCCGTACCTCAATGATCAAGCCAATGCGCTAGGCGCCTAATCCCGAAGAATGGTGCACCTGTCTCTACAACCGCTGATAAACGCAAAGACCATCCAGGTTGGGGTTCCACTCGGACTGTGACCCCGGCAGGTAAATGGACCGCGTTGGCGGACCTATCCCTTCCAACTTGGAGAAGAGTTGGCGGCCGCCAACTCCGACCATGTGCTGCCCTCCAGCCCTCATGGTCTCAGGACGGGATCGGCAACGGCGGAGAGCGCACCACATTCGAATTGACATCAAATATGAGAAGCCAAACGGCATGTCTGTCTCACTATTGATGCCCAAAGCTGCCTGAACTCCGATATTCTCATTCCAAGGTGTCAACTGACAAGTACGGGTTTGATCGCGCATCAGGCGGAGAAGGGGCCGTCGCATGATAAGAACGGCCTGCCCTCTACGATGGTCGGCGAACTCCTCGAATGACGCCTTATTTTGGAAATCGATGGGTGGTCGGCTGACCACCACATTTGCCAAGGCCCGGCCATTCGTCGACAAGGGCCGGTGTCTTGGGTGAGGCGACAGTCAACTGAGATCAAAGTCCGATCCGCACCGACATGCTCTGAGCATGCTCCTGCTCATCGTAGTAGCCCGCCGCCTGCTGGACGGACTTGTGAGCTGACTGGCGCATTGCGTCCACCAGTGGAATCCCATCGCGTCCTGCTTGCGTCATGAAACC
>KI912013.1:34803-37382 GCA_000517005.1 Microvirga lupini | reverse complement strand
GGTTGCGGCACCGCATGCCACGACCGGGCATTGACACCCTTCGACCTGTCCCTTTCAGGTCGCTTGAGCACGAACGGCCGCAATCAACACCGCTCCACGGCCCATCTCCCTCGCCGCCTCGGACGCGGAGCCCTTCACCGGCAGGCCGGCGCAGCAGTATCTCAGGAAACTGAAAGGGGAAGCCCGCGCCTGATCCTTATGGTGAACCAAGACGCGACCTCCAGATGGCGCTGTCACACCATGCAAGTCAAGGCCCCTTTGACCGCTCCCGCTCGCCTGGGCCATTGAGGATGCACTATCCGCTCCTCGCGCGAGAGATCGTATAGGCACGTAAAACTCGTTAGATGTAACAACGTCGCGGCGTCAGCCCGATCGATGCTGGTTGGTGAAGCCGATCGAAGGACAAGGCTGAGCAAACGGTTGAGCAGGCTGGGACCGTCCAGGGCGGCTTCGGGGCGGAACTGCCGTGCCTCCGGTCGGTTGAGTCCAGGTCACCCATGCTCAGGAGGTGTGCCATGGCCACCAAGCAGAAGTCGCTCAACGATCTTTTTCTGGAGACCCTCAAAGACATGTACCATGCCGAAAAGCAGATCCTGAAAGCATTGCCAAAGATGGCGAAGGCGGCGGAGTCGGATCAGCTGCGGCAAGCCTTCGAACAGCATCGCGCCGAGACGGAGGGCCAGGTGGAGCGCCTGGAGCAGGTCTTTGAGCTGCTGGGCAAAGCGGCTCGCGGCAAACCCTGTGAGGCGATCCAGGGTATGGTTGAGGAGAGCCAAGAGGTCATGGAGGACTTCAAGGGCTCCGACGCGCTCGATGCCGGGCTTCTCGCGGCCGCCCAAGCCGTCGAGCATTACGAGATCTCGCGCTATGGCACGCTCCGGACTTGGGCGACGCAGCTTGGCATGCCCGATGCCGCCCGGCTTCTAGAGCAAACGCTGCAAGAAGAAAAGCAAACCGATGCGCTGCTGACGCAGATCGCAGAAGCGGCGGTCAATCAGCAGGCGGCTTGATCCAAGCTTATCGGTCAAGCCCCACCATAACCTGAGGTCCGGGTCTGTCGAGCCGATTGGCCACAGGAATGGCTATCTGGCAAGGGGGGCTTGGCTTCAACGATGGAGCGGGGAGGGCGCGAACTCTGATTTTGGTTGCGGATCCCCCACCAGGATCCTGTTGATGGAATGGCCGCTGGTGGGTTGTCGATCTGGCCTTGATGGTTGACGCTCCCACCGGCCCTAGTGTGCCACCGCGGCGGTGTCGAGCGCCACTTGAGGGATGTGTCCACGCCATCAGAGCCCGAGTGCCATCATTCAAGGGCTTTATACCCGCACCAAGAATCGCAGCCCTGCCTGCGTCAGAAACATCAGCAATCCTCATGTGCTGTAAGAGAGTCTATAGATGGCGCTCTCATAGATCTTCCTTCATTGACCCGCCGGTGAAGCGGGCGGGGCCTCCAACGGAGGAGCTGCATTGGATGGACTTCTGACTCGGCTCGCACCTATAGACTGGATTTTCCTTGGAAGCGTCGCTCTGATTGTAGCTCTCATGGCTGGAGGCATTTACGGCATCCGGGCCGAGATCCGGTCCCAAGCGCGAATCCGGGCGAGATCAGTTCGGCTCAAGACCTCTCGGGAGCTGCGGCTGCAATGGCGACGATCCACCCAGTCAAAGGATCTGCTCGCTCTGCTCGATGATATTGATACGCTTGTCAGGCTTACTGATGCAGATGATGAGGCGATCAAACGCGACCGCAAGGAAGGCATGCGCTTGTCTTGGATGAGCCGGCGGATTCCGCTACGTACCGCTTTCCTTGGCAGCCTTCTGCTCGCTGGCGTTCTCTCTGCCATATTCATGGTGATAGCTCAGGGCCCGTCGAATCCAATCCCCTGATCAGCACCCCTTTTGGAGCGGCACCGTCAACTTAACGCTTTTCCTGGCTCTTTCCGGTGTTTAGGTCCGGAGCGGGCCACGCATTTTCAATCGCTTAGACCCGCCGGGGAATAGCGGAAAACGCCAGAAGACGGCCTTTACTCAGTTAAGTTGACGGTGCCCCACACGGGGTGGTCAGCCCCATTATTCGGCTTTGGCGATCAGGACAGCCCTGACGCTCCGGGCAGTGTTTCGTCTGGCACTCCGTCAGACTGAGGAGCTGATTGGCTCGATCCTGAAGCTCCTGAGTCTGGATCTGGCGGTGCCGGATCATTCGACCCTCAGCCGCCGCGCCGAGACCCTCGCGGCGCCAAAACCCATCTCACGCACCAGGCCGGTGCATCTGCTGGTCGACAGCACTGGGCTGCGGCTGTGTGGGGCCGGCGAGTGGCTGCTCGAGAAGCATGGCACCCGTCGACGCCGATCCTGGCGCAAGCTGCCCATTGGCGTCGACGCTGAAACCAGACAGATCCTCGCCTCGGAGCTGACCACCAGCGATGGCGAGGATGGCTCGCAGGTTGAGCCGCTGCTCGACCGGATCACCGGTCCACTTGCCTCATTCATCGGCGATGGAGCCTATGATCAGGCCGCCATCTACAGCACCGTCGCCAAGCGCGATCCTGATGCTGACGTGATCATCCCGCCACGATCAA
>KI912013.1:28810-34703 GCA_000517005.1 Microvirga lupini | reverse complement strand
GGCCTGTTGCTGCCAAATGCTGTTGGCCATGATCCAGACAGCGAGCCCGAGCCCGAACAGGATGAGGAATGGCCAGTTGCCCCCGAAGGCTGCGAGGCTGTCGGAAAGCCGCTCCCCAAGGGTGCGAGCTTCGTCATAGTGCTCCTCGGTGTTGATCGACACCATGGCCCCTTCGGCAAGGCTCCGTGCGACTTCCTTATCGAGCTGGGTCAGCTCGCCGCGCTCCTGGCGAAGAAGCTCCTCCACATAGAGCTTCCGGTAGCGATCCGCCGCTGCACGGCTGATCCGGGCATTGGGGGTCAGCGTCGGGTGATCCTGTCGGATCCGCTCCGCCAGCGAGGGATGCAAGTGATCGAGCACAACGGACGTATGGCTGGAATAAGCCTCGCCGGTGATCGGACAGATGCCACCGGCCGGCGCCGTGGCGTGCGAGGGTACTGAGCGTGATGCCATGGCTCGCTCTCCCGAGTATTGAACATCCACTAGACTTGGCGGCTCGCAGCAGCCTCATCTTGGTGTGGTCGGCGCCATCAGGCACACGGCCGCGACCGAGAAGATCTTGAGGCCGCCCGCTCATTCTTGAGATAGGCGTATTAGATCGGAGCCGCAACGAGGCCGGCAATCCGAAGATTGCGTCCTTCACCAGATCGCAACAAGAAATTCCCATGCCCGCGCACCGATCTTGGTTCCCATGACACGGGCATTCACAAAGGGCTCCGTTGCAGTAACTTCGGCACAACGAACCCAACAAGTGGGCCGCTCAGGCGGCAAAGCCGAACAACAGATTGACGAGTCGGATTTCGCCGGCTCCGGACGCCGGTAGCCTGCGATGCCATGGACGGCTTTGTCACATCGAGCAAGTAGAGGCCATTTTGGTCCGGGTCCGGCAGACCTAACCCATTGAAAACACGCAAGCTGGTTCTTGCCGGGGGTCGTAGAGGCAAATAAAACTCGTTGATGTGACGAAGCTCACCAGCGGCTCAACCAGCGGAGTTTTTAACGGCATCGACCCAAAGCGGATGTCCCGTCCGGGTCAGGCTATGGCTAAGGGGCTTGATTGTTGCTCCCGAAACGTCTCCAGATCGCTTCCGCCGCCTTCGAGTAATCCCCATCGAAGTGGTGCCCGCCATCGAGAGCGATACGCTCGGCCCGGCCGAGCTCCGCGGCGGTGCAGGAGGTCTCATTGTCAGCAGCCTCCTCCTTGCCGTAGATGCACTGCGTGCGATCCAGTGGCAGCTGATGGAGCAGTGGGACAAGAGGCCTGCTTTCGGCCGAGGGCGATCCAATGAAGCCGCCGACCGTTACCTCAAAATCGGCATTGGTGCCGAGCGCCATGAGCGATACCAGGCTGACCCGATCCTTCACTGCTGTCGGCAGTTCGGGCCAGACATCGGGCACGATGTCAGATCCGAACGAGAAGCCAATCAACGCGTAGTGATTGGTGCCGAACTCCGTGCCGTAATGCTCGAAAAGGAGAGCCAGATCGGCCGCGACATCCTCCGGGCTCTTCTTGGACCAGAAGTAACGCAGCGAGTCGATCCCAACGATGGCAACACCCCGCTGCGCGAGCCACTCGCCGATGGACTTGTCGATGTCGCGCCAGCCCCCGTCACCGGAGATGATGATCGCCAGCCCTGTTACGGCACCCTCCGGCCTGATGATCGAAACCGGCAGCTCCGAATGTCCCCGCTCGCCTGAGCGCCCGAACCGCACGGCGCTCTCGACGAGAGCATCCCGTACGGACGCATCGTCCTGCGCCGTGAGGAACTCTACGTTGTCTGCATCGCTCTGGAACGCCTCGATGCTCGGCCGCTCGCTTTCAGGCGCAATGGCCCGCCAAGGACCCGGCAGATCGGGCTTGCGCCGCAGCCTGAAGTAGCCGTCGCTGGCAGGCTCCATCTTCGGGTCGAAACAATAGGTTCTATCCGTGCGCAGCAGGGGCTTGAAGCCGATGCCGATCGCGCCACCCAGCGTATTGGCTGGAGCCTGTGCCAGTGCTGCATAAGCAAAAGCCGCACCATCGCCGCGCCCTGCGATCACCGGGAAGAAGTAGCGGTGCAAGCCAAGCTTGCGCTGCACCGCTTGTGCCAGATCCTTCAGATCGTCCGAGACGTAGTGGCATTCATCGTCTTGGGGCGCTTTGGCCAAATCGGCGCGAAGAGCATCGAAGTTGAAGGATACGGCGATCAGTCCTTCCTTCGCCAGAGCCAGGGCATCCTGGCGGCGTATTTCGGCATCGGCCTCGTTGGTGACCAGGAGGACGAGTCCGCGCGCGGCATGCTCGTCCGCCCTGACAACATCAACCGGTCCAAACCCCTCTACGTCCACGGTCGTCGAAGAGATGTTGGCCGGTGTCAGTGCAGACCAAGCCGATCGCCCAAGCAGAACGCAGCCCATTGTGAAAGCTGCAAGGGCTAGCACGATGGTCAGGAGGTGAAAGAGCTTGAGGGATTTCATGACCTGCCTCCCTTTCTGACGATGTTCGCCGAGCGTCCCGAAATCAGGTTCGTCACATCAAGCAGGATCTGCGGCAGGGCCCATCCGCCCGGGGAGGCGAGATAGCGGGGCTCCCACACGGGCCTGAACTTTTCCTTGTAGGCTCTCAGCCCCTTGAAGCCGTAGAAGCGCTCGCCGCTGCGCGCCACGAATGCCGCGATCTTATGCCAACTTGGCGCGAGGCGGTGATCGGAGAGGCCCGAGAGCGGCGCCATGCCGAGGTTAAACCAGCGGTAGCCCCGCGCCTTGCCTTCCTGCATGAGGTTGACGAAGAGCAGATCCATGATGCCGGGAAACTCCGGGAGATAACGCATGAGATCGATCGTGACCTCGCCGCCGGGTTGGCCGTACCAGATATTGGCAAAGGCCAGGATCCGGTCTTCGCGGCGGATCACGGCGACATCGAAGTTAGACAGGTAGCTTTCCGACCAGAAGCCGATGGAAAAGCCCTTCTCGCCCGCACCTCGCGCGGCAAGCCATGCATTGGAGACATCCCTGAGGTCGGACAGATGTTTTGGTACCTCGGGGGCGGGAATGATGGCGAACTCCAGGTTCTCACGCTTCGCGCGGTTGAGAGCCGCGCGCCAGTCTTTGCCGGCTTTGCCTTCTGTGGTGAAGGCCTTGAGGTCCACATGCGCCTCCTCGCCGAGCTTCACCAGCGACAGCCCGCCATCAAGATAGAGCGGTAGATGCGCGGGGCTGACTTGGTAGAAGACGGGCCAGCCCGCATGACGATCAACCTCTTCGAGGAACCGCCACATGAGCTCAGCCGCGTGCTCGGGCTTGCCGACCGGATCGCCCATGGTAATCCAGCTCTTTCCTCGCACGGCATACATCAGGAAGGCTTCACCGGAGGGATGGAAGAGAAAGCGCTTGTCCTGGAGCAGAGCGAGGTGCGCATCCGCCCGCTCGGCATGGACAAGGGCCGGCGTTAGCGCATCCGGCCTGAACGGCTCCATTCGGCGCAAGCTCGGCTGCCGGTGGATCATGGCATAGAGCGACACTCCCGCGCCGATGATCACAGCCATGAGGCTGCCGCGCAGGAAGCGAGAAGCATCGTCGTGCCAGCTGAACTGCCACCAGAGTTCATGGCTGTAGTCGACATCCTGAAACGTCGTGAGGCCGAGCCAAATCGAGCAGCCGACGATGAAGGCGATGGCAACGAGCCAGTGGGGCTCGAACGGTTCGGCGAAAATGCCTGCTTTCCTGTAGAAGGCAGCACGATGGGTGAGGAGGAGGCTCAGGACGGCCCCGAGGATCAGCGCCTCCTCCCAATCGAATCCTTTGGCAAGTGAGACCACCATGCCGGCACCGATCACCGCGACGGCAAGGGTCCAGGCGCTGGACAAGCGACGCATCAGGCCGCGCGAGAGGATGAGCAGCATGACACCCGCAGTGCTGCCGACGAGGTGCGACACTTCCGCGAAGGGCAGTGGCACAAGGTAACGAAGGGCCCGAACGCGTGAGTAGTCGTTTGGCAAGGCTCCGGACGTGAGGAGCACGAGTCCGCCGAGGAACGTGAGAGCGGCCAAGGCAGCCGGCACGAAGGGAAGCATCAGATGTCGAATGTGAACGGCTGTCCGGGTGAGTTTCGTGTTGGCGCGGGAGAATTCATGCACTGCGAACAGCGCGACGGCGAAGAGGAACGGGATCAGCGTATAGGTGAGACGCCAGACGAACACGGCGGACAGGAGCTGTGCTGTTGGAGCCTGCGGGAATGCCAGCAGGATCGCGGCCTCGAAGGCTCCCAGCCCTGCGGGAACATGACTGATGACGGCAAGTAGGATCGCGCCCGCAAAGACAGACGCAAAGGCTGAGAAGCCGATCCCCAGATCCTGCGGCAGCAGCACCCACAGGGCTCCGGCCGCTGCTGAGATGTCGATGAGGCCCAAAGCGATCTGGGCGAGCGCCGCCCTGCCGCCGGGAAGGCGCACCCGAAGATTGCCGCGACCAAGCTCGCGGCCACCCCTGCGACTCCAAACGAGGTAGATGCCTAGGCCAACGAGCAGTGCTGCACCGAGGCTTTGATTGAGAGCTGCGGGCAATCGATCGACGGAGGACAGGGCCTGTGGCTCAAATGAGGCGCTCAAGCCCAGCACTGCAGCCATGCCGGTCCAAAGCGTCATGGCGGCGACGGCCGTGAGCTTGGTGACCTCGCCGAGGGTGAGACCTGCCCTGCCATAGATCCGCCAGCGTACCGCGCCGGCCGTGACAAGGGGGAAGCCGAGGGTGTGTCCGATGGCATAGCTCGAGAACGACCCAGCAGCGATGGTCCGGAACGGCACGGTTTTGTTTGTAGCGGCGCGCACCCCGAGCACGTCGTACCCGATGAGGGCGGCATAACTCACCGCACTGAAGAGTAGCGACAGGACCAACATCCAGGCCGGCGTTGCACGTGCACCTGCCATGACAGCCGAGACATCGAGGCCCGACAGGAGGTCGGCCAGTAAAATCAGGATGGCCCCGCAGGCGACGAGCGCGGCAGCAGGACCGGCCCATCGAAGAAGTGGATGCCGGCTGACACCCTGGGAGGGCTCAGGCATGGAGATCGTAGCGGCGTCCAGGGGCGCCGTATCGGCGGGGTGCGCGGCAACGGTATGAAGAGCGTGGGGAGACATGGCAATTTCTCGTCAGATCGTCAGGCAGCCGCAGGGCGGCGCGAGAAGCTTCGACATTGAACGAAGCATACTTGTCCCGCCGCAGGGCACGCTTCTGCGTGCGCAAACGCGGGTGCTGATCAGACGAGAGGAGGACCGGTGGGAGGAGCTGCGCAGGGGCGGCGGAATGGGGGAGCCGTCGGATAAGCCGAGCGGCTGTTCCGGATCAGTCGAGCCTGATCCAGGATGAGAGCCGGCTTCGATGCGGGCAGAACATGTCCTGCCCCATAATCGTCGTCGCGGTCCAACGATGGCTGAACCAGCATGGAGACCTTGTCAGCGCGATCATCCCGGGTGCCGATTGTCTCCGGTGATCCGGCGAGCACCCATTCCCACTCATCCACGATCATGCGTGGCTCCGCCTGCGCTGCGCCTGCCATCAGCAGGAGCGCCAGCAGAGGCTGCAGGAACGCCATAAGGATGCGGTTTGGGATCACGGGAGCAATCGCTGTCGTAGATGCGAGTGTCTCGCACACTAATCAGATGGTCACTGAATACGGCAAAAGGAAGTTCGGCGCGATTGCTTAATGCCCAAGCACAGCCTTAGTCCCCGGCGCTTGCTCGAAGCATAGCTTCCTTCAGGTTTTGAAAGAAGCTTGAGCAAGAGGAATTGCTCGCCGCGCTTGTGGCGATCAACAAGCCCGCCATTCTCGCCGGCCATATCTTGGGCCAAGCCATGGACCGCTTTGCCGCCGCCGTAGCCGATGAACTCGACGGGGAGCCACCTCCCTGGCTGTAGA
>KI912013.1:17115-28710 GCA_000517005.1 Microvirga lupini | reverse complement strand
TTGATCAGAATTTGGCGCTGAGGCCGAGCACGGGTCCGTGCTGGAGCATGTCGAACCCGTAGCGGCTTCGGCCCTTGCCCTGGACATAGTCGACATACAGCGCCCGATAGCCGATCACCCCCGAGAAGGTGATGCCCTGATAGGTGCCGAGCTCGAAGCCGTAGGCGCCGAGGGCCTGCCAGGACAAGTCACTGCCGACCCCGAACCCGCCGATGTCGCCGCGCAGCCAGAAGCTCGTGACCCGGCGCCACCGTATAGCGCAGCCGTGCACCGATCACGGGATCGAGCCAATCGACCGAGCCGGAGCGGGCGAAGGCCCGCGCCCCGGCAATCTGCAAGTCGCCGACGTCGAGCGCGGCCGTGACGTCGAGCGAAAGATCGGCCTCTGGTACCAGTAGCGGGCCCCGGCGAGCACGTCGACGGCGAGCGCGCCGACGCGGGCGACCTCGTAGGCGGCGCCGACCTCGGCGATGACCATCTCGATGTCGAGCCCGAGGGAGGTGCCGAGGGTGCCGGTCACGCCAGAGGCCAGGGCGCGGCTCCGGACATCGCCGCGCTCGAACCCGATCTTGCTCCAGGCCACGTTGGCCAACAGGCCGAGCGGGCCGTTGCGGGCCTCGAAATCGCCCATCAGGGCCACGAGGGTGTCGCTTTCCCTGACGATGTCGATGAAGCTGGCATCGACCTTCACCGAGCGGCCGCGCACGGTCTGGGTGCCGTCGAGCGCGGTGAGCCAGCCATAGGGCGTGACACGGAAGCTCCAGGAGGGCGGCATGGGAGGCGGCGCCTCGACGATGGGCGGTGGGGCGGTTGGCACATCAGCCGCAACTGCCGCACCGCCGGTTCCGGCGAGAAGGCAGAGAGGCATCAGGAGGCTGCGGAACAGTCCACGCGAAAGGCGATGCATTGATGGCCCCTAGAACATTGCCGGCCTTGGGACAGCCGTGTCCCATAGCAGCGGAGGGAACGTCTCAGGTCAAGGTGATATTCGATCGGTGTGAGTAAACCTGGACTTCGTGCCGTTCAGTACTGCATCGTAAGTATGAGGATCTGACGTGAGCGTTCGTCCTTCCTGCAATTGCGGAGCATCGGCGGCAGACAAGGCATTGTTTCTCCCGTGCGTTCAGCGAGTGCTGGAACCCGGCATCCCGCCTTGCTGGAGGGCGACAAAGTCCAGATCTGTCAAGCGATTGTCCCGCCCGGTCAAGCAAGACTTCATTGTCGGCCTAAGATACCTTCCGCAGCCTTGCCCGTTGCGGAAAATCGGTCAGGACGCCCCGGACCACTTCACGAGCATCCCCAGGAGGATGCACGGCAGACAAGCGGGCCCTGAATTCTTGCGAGGATCATCGAGAGGAGACTTTCATGAAGTCATCATTGCTGTTCGCCGCACTTCCGGTTGCGCTGCTTTCGGCAGGCTCAGCCCAGGCACTCGAGATGTGTGTCGTCGAGGGCAATTCGGCCATCATGGGAGCCAACATGTCGGCTGCCTTCGACACGCGGGCGGGGCAGGGCTGCATGTCCGACATCCGTCCTCAAGGTACGCTTACCAGTTCGGAGGTCAGCCAGCGGCCCCAGCACGGGACCGTGAGGTTGGTCGACAAGGACACTTGGGAGTATGTGCCCACTTCCGGATACGTCGGGTCTGACAGCTTCGCGATCACCGCGACAGGGAAGAGCATCGACGAGAAACCCGGCACCTCGGTGCTCAACTTCAGGGTCAACGTCAAGTAACGGCGAACTCTCGATCGGCTGTTCATTCGGCTTCGGCCGGGAGCTGCGATGCCTCCGGCTGGAGCTGGACGCGCTCAGCGGACGGCCTTCGGCATCGTCGCTTCACTGAGGCGTAATTCATTGACGTCGTGCTGCATGGGTGGATCCGCAACGCCTCGTGCACGTCGCGGCCATCGCAGTTTGCGGAGAGGAGGCCCCCATGAGGATCGTTTCGATTGTCACCGGGATTGGGCTTGTGACGTTTACAGGGCTTGCAGCCGTGCAGGCCCAGCCGAATCCCATTCAGGGCACGCCCAGCTCGATCTTCCCCTACGCTGCTCCAAACGAGGTCCAGATCATCAACGGCGTGCCTTGCCGCACGATTCTCGTCAACGGCACCACGCGCGTTCCGGTGCAGTGCGCTGGCGCGGTTGCGACCGGTACCTTCGAGCCGGGCACGACGGGAAGCATTCGTGTCGAGGAACCGAGCGGACAGGCCATCTCGGGCCGAGCGATTGCGGGCACACCCGGATCCCTCTTCCCCTACGCGGCCGCCCACGAGATCAGGATGATCAACGGCGTGCCCTGCCGGACCGTCCTCGTCGAGGGCACCGAGACCAGGGCCCCCGTGGAGTGTGCCCGATAAGGGATCATCTGGTTCCTGAGGCCGACAGGCAAGCCTTCCGGTTCGTCGAGGGTGTGCAATACGGCTCTGCGGTTGTACTGAATGTGTCAGGACGAACGACCGCAGGGCTCGCCTGGAAACAGAAATTTGGCGCAGTGTGAACGCTGGTTACGGCAACGACAACGAGTTCTGCGTAGCCCGCGCCATGCTGAACTTGAAGTTCGGTACCACCTGAGATCGGTCACATCCAGCACAGACGGGCCCGGGTTCCCCCGGGCCTTTTTGTGGTCTGTCGGTGCGTGATCGCATGCGTGGCTCGACTTGGCTTAGCGCGCCAGGCCGGGCGGGGCAACGAAATCAACCGGACCGAAGGGGTTGCGTGATCCGACGAACGGTCCGTTGGTGATCGGATCGGGCAGGGTGGCGACGCCGAAGCCCGCGCCGGCGGGAGCATAGGGTGGGCTCAGCAGATAGGACTGCGCCTGCCCGTAGCCGGTATAGCCGGGATTGATCGAGCCGACCGGCACGACGGGACCAGGATCGAGGAAGCTGCGGGGCGTCACCCGCAGGACCAGGGGACCGCCTTGCCCCACGGCTTGTCGGGCATGTCGCTGGCGGCTCTGAGCCTCAGCGTCCTGCGGAATGGCCAGGAGTGTAACGGCGGCTGTCATGACGATGATGGATGTGTAACGCATCGGCAGTCCTCCTCAACACGAGCATGGTCTCGCGGGAGCCCCCGTTGCAGGCTTCTTCGTGTCATCGGTTGTCTCGGCTCATGCACGTGCCAGCCGATTGCCACGCTTAAGTTGGTATCTTGCCTGAAAACGTTGCACGGCAAGCTGTCTGAGCGATAGGAAACCCGGAATTCGTTTCCGACCAGCCCGAATGGCGCGACACTGCTTGTTGTCGAGGCTACGCCATCTTACATCCGACGCTTGACTTTACCGGACACCGGCTTGGCGTTTCGAGGCGTGGACGTCTGAACAGTCCGGAATCCATGTCTGACCCATCCGCGACCGAGATCCCCATGCTTGGACCTTGCCAGCCTCTCTGTCCCGGTAGGTCAAGCCGGCGTCCCATTGTGTCAAGCTGACCGCTCGCTTTCATGCGAGGCTTTCGGCATTGGCGGCATCATCCTTGTCGAGAACACCGCCCGCCAGGAGGAAAGCGATGCGATCCCGATTTCCATCGATGCTGACACTCGGCGTGATTACTGCGTCCTTGGCCGCGTGCCAAACTCCGCAACAGGCGGTCCAGAGCAAGGAAAACCTGCTGGCGGCAGCCGGATTCACGCTTCAGCCGGCGAATTCGCCCAAGCGGATTGCCGCCATGAACAAGCTCCCGCCGAACAAGTTCGTCCAGCAGACCTCGGACGGGACCGTGGTCTACGTCTATGCCGATCCTGCCGGGTGCCAGTGCGTCTATTTCGGCAACCAGACGGCGTGGTCGAACTATCGGGCCGCCGTCTTTGCCAAGCAACTGGCCGATGAGCAACAGATGACCGCGATGATGAACCAGGACGCTTTCGACTTTGGGCCGTGGGGCCCCGTCTTCTGGTAGGTCGTGACCTGCGCTCAAGGGCATCGCTGCCAGTTGAGGACGTCGACACGGAAAGGCTCCCGCGAGCCGACAACGGCTTCGCGGGACCGCACGAAGTACAAAAATGCTCCGCCGGAGTTTTCCAACGGAGCAAGTTACGAGGGCCTCGGTCAGGGTTGCGGGAGGATGAGGCCTTCGGGAACGGATCACGCCCGGTCGGCAGGGATGCCGCGGCAATGGAGCGGCTCAAAAGGGGCCACGCCACTGCCGGCCTAGTAAGCACGGCCCATAGGGATAATAGCCGCACAGGCCGTCGTCGCCGTATCCAAGGCCAGGATTCGCCGCCTCGGCCGCTCCCATGGCGGTCCCGGCGGCGATGCCGGCCGCCGTGGCACCCGCCCCATACCAGGCACCATGATAGACGGGGGCGTGCCAGTAATTGCCGCGCACGACGTTGACATCACCAACCCGCGCATAGCCGAAGCGGTCACCGCCGAAGCGATCGAAGCCGCCGCCGCGGAACCCGCCACCGGCGAACCCGCCACGGAAGCCGCCGAAGCCACCGAAGTGATCGATGAACAGAGCCGCCGGACCGCTCGCGCCGGCCAGGCTTCCTTCCAGCACCGCAACGTCGAAGGTCAGGTTACCGCCTTCGAGCTTCGGCGCTTTCAGCGTCACCACGGCGTCGCTGACCTTCGAGCCGTCACCGCCCAGCACGGACACGGTGGCGTTGGGCGGATCCACGGCGAAGTTATTCTTGCCTTCGTCCCATTGCATGATGAACTGCTGGGTCATGACGTGACCCGCGGCCCGCACAGGCCGGTCGGCGAACACGATCGAGTTCGGTGACACGCCAGTCAAGGTCAGCTTATTGCCCTCCAGCTTCGCACCAGCGGCGTTGAGCACAGCGAGCGATGGAACCGGTCCCGTGGGTGTGACCCGACCGATGGTCTTCCTGATGGGCACTTGCGGGTTGGCCGTCACGTCCTGGGACAGCGCGACGCTTGGCGCAAACAAAAGGCTGACGATGAGGATGAGATCGGACGCGTGGTGCTTCACGGACATGGTTCATCTCCTTGATTAGGCCCTACGTCGAACGCGAAGCCGGTCCGACGGGGCTCTTGCGGCATCCAGGCAAGGACGCCAGGTACGCTTGGGCACGCTACTCGAACGCACTGGTCCTGCTTGACTGGCGGCGCCGCCCGCTCGACCAGACGGGACATTGCCGTGGGCCGGTGCCATCGGTCTCGGATCAGTCGAGCTTCTCGATCCGGGCCGCCATATCGGGTGTGAGGCGCATCCGGTAGGAGGCGTTGCCACATTTCAGGTTCCACACGGTCTCATCCGGTTTCGATAGCTGGGCGTCCCGTTGCGCCGTCACGGGTTCATCGCAGCGATGACCCTGCAACCGCAGTTGCGCTGCGAGGGTTTCCGGCGGCGTCGCCTGTGCCCAAACGACGCGACCGCCGGAGACGAGGAGTACAACGGCGACTGCCCCGACGAGAATTCCACGCCACGCCATGAGATGACCTCATTGGTTGCCCGCGCCCTGTCGGCGCGATCCTATTCGAACGCGAAGATGCGCTTCCAGTCGTTCTTCATGCTGATCACCGGCCATCCATCCTTCTTGGCCTCGCCATAGAGCGCGGCCGTGAGGGCGCCGACCTTGGTGTCGGGCAGGCCCGCGGCCGGGCCGTAGGCGTATTCGCGGGTGGCGTCATCGTGCAGAACCAGCATCGTGAGCCGAGCGCCAGCGCCTGCATCGGTCCATTCCAGCATCTCGCGGTCGCCGGTCGAGTTGCCGAAGGCCGCAAGGGGCCGGCGGCCGATCATCAGGTGAATTCCTTCGGGCTTGCCGGCGTTGTTGTCGTTGAGCAGCAGCTTCGGCTCCTTGGTCAGGAACGGCTTGCCGTCCTTGGCATAGCCAAACTTCGTTGCGCCCGCGGTGCCGACCACCTGCTCGGGCGGAATGCCGTAGATGCGTTCCGAATAGATGCGCACGAAGTCCTGTCCGCCGCCGGTCACGATGTAGGTCTTGTAGCCATTGTCGCGCAGATGGCGCAGCACTTCGAGCATCGGCTGATACACCAAGTCAGTGTAGGGACGCTGCCAACGCGGATGCTGGGCCGTTTCGAGCCATTTCATGGCCTCGGCGTTGAATTCCTCCACCGTCATGCCTGTCAGCGTCGCGGCGAGAATCTTTTCGAGATCCGGCATCGAGAGTTTCGCCATCGCCGCCCGATTGCCCGAGAGAACAGTCTTGAAGGGCTCGGCATTCCTGAGTTCCGGCCGCTTCGCCACCACTGCCGGGACGCGATCCAGGCAGTAGACCACCTGCGCGTACATCGGATGCTCGACCCACAGCGTTCCGTCCTGATCGAAGGTTGCGACGCGCTCTTCCGGACGGACGTAGCTCTGGCTGGACTGGTCGGTGGTGGCACGCACGAAGTCGAGGATGGCCTGCTTCGCTGCCCCATCGTTCCACGATGGCAATGGGCTATCCGTGGTCGGCGCCTGCGCCGCCGCAGGGACGGGTTGGAGCAGCCCGGGCAGGACAGGAAGCACGGCCAACGTTGAGAGCAGGGCGCGACGGCTGA
This sequence comes from Microvirga lupini, assembly GCA_000517005.1. Taxonomy (GTDB): domain Bacteria; phylum Pseudomonadota; class Alphaproteobacteria; order Rhizobiales; family Beijerinckiaceae; genus Microvirga; species Microvirga lupini. The sequence continues at coordinate 22,236 of KI912013.1, read as the reverse complement.
TGCCGGAAGGAGAGATCGGATCCATATTCAATCCCTTTCAGATGCACAAACGACGCGGTTGAGGAGCACGACGAGAGATCTCCAGTCCCCACGAACCCAGCGTCAGAAGTCGTCGGAACCATCCTTGCAGCGGTAGCCGATGAAGCATTGCGGGTTGTTGGAACTGGGCACCCATGCCGGCTCGGGGAACTGGCCGACCAGGCATTCGGCGCCGCTCCTGACGAAGCGGGCATAAGTCTGTGGGCTGGTGTCGAGGACGACGGCGCCGTCCCGCAGGACGAGCTGGCGGTTGGCTCCGCACGTCCGCTGGGACGTCGGAGGCCCGACCTGTGCCGTCGCCTCAGTCGTAGTCACCAGGATGAGAGCGAGGAATGTCAGTAGGCTTCTCATCACCGATCCTCCTCTAAGCTCAAAAAGGGGGACGCGATCCAACCAGTAGGACTTGGCCGTCTCTCTAGGGTCCCTCGTAGTAGGTCGCGTCGTCCTGTAAAAGTTCGGTCTTGGGAGACAGTACAGCCTCCTTCTTCGTGCCCGGCAAAACCTCGAACCAATTGTCAAACTGGACCATGGTGGAGCCAAGCTGGGTGAGAACCTGTGGATTGCCTTCCAGTTTGGCCCTACCCGCGGCGACTTTGTCTGCCAGCTTCGCCGCCCCTATCATCACGTCCTCGAGCTCGCGGCGATCGATTGTGATCGTTAGATCGGCATCGCTGGCCTGATACCCGGCGATCGTTGTCAGCGTGGCATTGCTCATCTCGGCTACAAACCGCTCGCCGTTATCGGGCGTCAAGATGTTGATCTTGAACTTCATGCCCTCGGCCTTGCGGCTATCCATTTGGATGCCGAGGTAATTGAGGAACTGCTCGGTGCTGGTTCCGCGCACGAAATCGGGACTGCCGGCCTTTGCGGCCTTTACGGCGATGACACCGTCACGCAGTTCTTTGGCGCCTGCCAGGAAGCTGTTGCGGAGGCTCGGGCTCTCGAACTGATAACCCATCTGCTCGTAGGTATCCGCGAGAAGGTCTTTCGCGTCTTGGTTGCCTGGTTGCGCGTAGACCAACTTGTTGAGGATTTCCACTGCGAGGCGATATTCGCCCAGATTGTAGAGTTCCTGACCCTTCGCCATCACCTTCCCGGCGCCGCCCATCATCTCGATGTAAAGTGGCGCAGACTCTTCCGGCGACAGCGGGACCAGTGTTGCCGGATTCAAATCCCAGAAGCCGAGATAGCGCTGGATCACGGCACGGCTGTTATGCAGGTAGGAGCCGTGATAACCGCGGTCGTACCATAGTTCTTGCAGACTCTTAGGCGGCTCGTAGACATTGTGGATCTGGTTGATCGTCACGCCACGATTTGCCAAGTGCAGCACCTGATTGTTCAAGTTCGCATACATGTCGCGTTGTCCGCGCATCACCTCAGCGATCCGCTCTTTCCCCCAGCGCGGCCAACTGTGCGATGCGAACAACACTTCGGCCTGATCCCCAAACTCATAGAGCGCGACGTTGATGTATTGCGACCAAGCCAGTGCATCACGAACCGGTGCGCCCCGCAGCGTCAAGATATTGTGCAGGCTGCTGACGATGTTCTCGGCAGCCCAAAATGCCTTGTAATCCGGAAACCAGGTGTTCATCTCTGCGGGCGCTTCGGTCCCCGGAGTGTTCTGAAAAACCATCCGCACGCCGTCGATTGTTAATTCCTCAAGTGGCTGTTCGATGCTCCTGGTCGGGGGCAGGATGCCGACATCGCCACTCGCAACGGCCTTGCCAATTGATGCATCCACCTGGCCGTAAGGGCTCGGCGGCACAAGGTCACCATACGTATAGCTCTTGCGGCGGGTCATCGCATTGCCGGCATAGAGGTTCTCGGCGATTGCCTCGTTGAGGAAACCCTTGGGAGCAATGATTTGCACCCTTCCGGCTGCCAGTGCGGCGTCATCCACGACACCTCGGATGCCGCCGAAATGGTCGCCATGAGAGTGGGACACAATCACTGCCACGACGGGGCGTTCGCCGAGCCTATCGTTGATGAACCTGAGGGCAGCACGCGACGTCTCTTTGACCGTCAGCGGATCAATCACGATCCAGCCGGTATTGCCTCGGACGAACGAGACGTTCGCGAGGTCGAACCCACGCACCTGGTAGATGCCCGGCACAACCTCGAACAGGCCATACTCCATATTGAGCAGGGCCTGACGTTGCAGGGATGGATGGATGCTGTCGTAGTCTTTCCCGGTCAAGAGGAAGGCCCAGTGATCAATGTCCCAGGCGACCCCGCCCTCGTCATTCATGATCTTGCGGTAGGAAGGTGCGGCAAGAAAGCCACGTTTCGCTTCTTGGAAGTCCTGCTTGTCGGCAAGCGGCAAAATACGTCGCTGCTGTTGTTGAGCCTCGACTGTGTACCGCGAGGGCATCTTTCCCTTGGGACTAAAATGTTGTGGCTCCTGCGCGACCGAGGCCCCTCCTAGTACTCCAGCGAGGACTGCACCAAGCACGAGAGATGAACGCCTGAACGATCCAGTCATTTTCAGTCCTCTGATTTTCGATCCCCTGCGGGCGCCGGGGTCGCAAGACCTCGGCGTCTCTGATCGGAGCCGATAAACGGCTCATCGAAGCCCATGGCTACTTGACGTTTACTTTGAAACTGAGCACAGACGTTCCAGGCTTCTGGTCGATACTCTGCCCCGTTGCGGTGATCGCGAAGGCATCAGGGCCGCGGTAGCCGGGAGCGGGCTCGTAGGTCCAGGTATCCTTGTCGACCATCCTCACGGTCCCGTGCTGCGGCCGCTGGCTGACTTCCGAACTGGTGAGCGTGCCTTGCGGGCTGATGTCGGACATGCATCCCTGCCCGGCCTGAACATCGAAGGCGCCCTCCATGTTGGCCCCCATGATGGCCCGATTGCCGGCGATGTTGCACATGCTCTGTGGAGCCTGGGCAAGGGCCGGGGCGACGAACAGGAACGCCACCGGGAGCACTACGATCGAAAATAGCGGCTTCATGACAGTCTCCTCTCGATAGTCGTCTGCGTGAGATCGATGTCAGCCCCCTCCACAAGATCTTGTTGTTGGCTTGCGATTGGCGGGCACTTGGTGAGTAGTGCCCGCCAATCGCGGGCGGCCTATCATGTGCTTTTGCTTCGTCTCAGGGGTCACTGGCCCGGAGTCGCTTGCGGCTTCTTGAGCTGCTCCATCACCTGCTCGAGGTTGTAGCTCGCGGGGTCCTGCATCGGCGGGAACTGCCTGTAGGTTTCGAGTTCCCTCAGCCAGAGCGCCTGACCAATCGGCAGCAGGTTCCAGTCGTAGATGTAGGCAGTAGCCGGTCCCGCGAGTGCGCCGCCCATGCTGATAAGCGTCTTCGCCTGCTGCCCGATCGACGTCTCGAACGGATCGCGCTTGATGTTGACGACCTGGCTCCAGTGGTAGGGAAGGACGCCGGCGAGGAACCCGGTGGGCGCGTCGGACACCATCGCGAAGTAGATCTTCCAGTTCTTGTAGCGCACCGCGGACGGGTCCTTGCCCGAGTAGTAGAAGAAGGTGTCACGCGCGGACTTGTCCGATCTCCCTTCCAGGTATTCGCGCTGGTTGACGCCATCGAGTGTCGTCTTGACGATCCCAGGATACTCGCCCCTCTCGATCCGCGCCTTCAGCTCATTGCCCTTGGCACCGCCGGCGATGTCAACGAGCGTAGGCAACCAGTCGAGGGACGCGAAGATGTCGTTCTTGACCGTTCCTGGCTGGATGTGTCCCGGCCAGCGCACGACCAACGGGGCACGCATGCCGCCCTCCCAGGTGGACAGCTTGCCGCCCTTGAACGGGGTGGTGCCGCCGTCGGGGAAGGTGATCGTCTCGGCACCATTGTCGGTGGTGAACACGACGATGGTGTTGTCGAGCTCGCCCATCTCCTCGAGCTTCTTCAACACATAGCCGATGTTGTCGTCCATCTGCTTCATGCCGGCTTCGTTAACGCCCCAATCCTTGCCGCCGGGCTCACCTACCATGGCCATGTACTTATCCGGCAGCACGGTGGTTACGTGCATGCGCGCGGGGTTGTACCAGGCGAAGAACGGCTTCTTGGTCTTCTCGGGGTCGTTGCGATCAAGGAAATCGATAACCTTGGCCGAGATCTCCTCGTCGACGGTCTTCGAGCGCTCGAGCGTCAGTGGCCCTTCATCCTTGCAGGTCTGGTTCGCCGCGGTTCCATCGGATGACCTGCACGAGAGCACCGGACGCGGCGGCGTCAGGCACGGGGTGGTCCTGGGATCGACCGCCGCGGGATCGAGGGGCAGCCCGGGCACCGGCGTGCTGCGGCAGACCGGCGCGACCGTCTGCTCGGTCGGCGTCTTGTTGATGTCGGGGAAACTCACCCCCTGCATGGCGTCGAGGTGGTAGAGATAGCCCCAGAATTCCTGGAACCCGTGTGCCGTCGGCAGCGCATCGGTGTGGTCGCCGAGGTGGTTCTTGCCGAACTCGCCGGTGTTGTAGCCGAGGTCGAGCAGGAACTTGGCGATCGCAGGCGTGCCGGGCCGCAGATAGGACGGGCTGCCGGGCAGTTGTGGCGGGATCATGCCGGTCCTGAGCGGATGCATGCCGGTGAAGAAGGCGTTGCGACCCGCCGTGCAGCTCTGTTCGGCGTAGTAGGTCATGAACTTTGCACCCTCCCGGCCGATACGGTCGATGTTAGGTGTTTCGCCGACCATCAGGCCTTGGTGATAGATGCTCGGCTGCATCCAGCCGATGTCGTCGCCCATGATGAACAGGATGTTGGGCTTCTGCGTCGGGGCCTGTGCGACGGCCGGAGCCGCCATCGCGGCGGAGATCAGGGCCGTGGCCCCGATCAAGGCGGCTTTGGCCCGCATGTGCCGGAGGCGGGATCGTCCGCCAAGCATTTGTGAGGACGCACGATCACTGGTCATGGGATCTTCCTCTCTCGGATGATGCAGCGGAAGCCGACATGGCTCGTCGAGGTGTCGACCGGCTGCGGGTGACGCGCCGCCGGACGGTAGCGGCGGCAGTAATTCGGCGCGCACAGATGCGAGCCGCCTTTCAGGACCCGACGCGGGATCCTGATTCCAGGCTCGCAGGGAGCGTAGCTCTGGTCCTCGCGGCCACCGCGCGGGTTCTCGGG
>KI912013.1:3651-17015 GCA_000517005.1 Microvirga lupini | reverse complement strand
GTTGGTCCGCGCCACGCACAGGGTCATAAGCCGGCCGAGAGCCGCAACGGGCACTGGGCTCGCTCTTTCCTCATGCGGGGGAGAGGCGAGGCGGGCGAGCTGGATGTTGTCGTCCGGGTCGACATCAAACTGGCGCAGGACGGCGGCAATCTCGGCCTCGATACCCAGACGGACGACCCCGCCTGCGACGGACGGTTTCCGTGGCGGCGGGTTGCGATCGGCTGCGGCCGGGCGCAAGCCCTTGACCGGCAGCTTCCTCGCCCGCTTGCGCGGCTGCACTTCAGGAGTGTGGGCGCTCATCCGGGCCTCCAGCGATCGACGCGACACGCTGCCGGGTATCGCTGATTGTACGCTTCCGGGGCGCCTCTGCTTGACCCTCCGGGACACCCGGTTGACGGTTCCGGACACGAATGGCGAAACCGGAGGAGATTCGCCCTCTAGGGGCGGCCGGCGAACCCAGCAACACTGGGCTCCGGCTTGACATGGTCTCGGCCCCGCCTTTCGCGGTTGCAGGCCCCGAACCCACCTCGGTCGCTGCAGCCAGGAGGCTTGTCCCGATGAAGGCCGCCATCAGCAGAACAAGACACGCGGCTCGTCTCAGGGGTCCGTGCAACCTTGGTGGAACAAGGAAGCCCATCGTCCAGTCCTCCCGGGTGCGGTGGAGGGCGACCGCTCCCTTCGGCTCAGCCCACGAACCATGGCTCTCGATCAGGGGCCGCCGTGCTCGGCCCGCCAGGCGGTGGGGGTCTGGCCCGACCAGCGCCGGAAGGCGCGGGAGAAGGCACTGGGCTCGGAAAAGGAGAGGGCTGCCGCGATCTGGACAAACGGCATCTTGGTCCCGGCCAGCATCTGGCATGCGATCTCGAACCGCATCTCCTCCACGATCGTCCTGAATCCGGTCCCCTCGGCACTCAGGCGCCGGTTCAGGGTGCGGCGGTGCATCGAGAACAGGTCCGCGATCGTTTCGGCGGAGCAGTTGCGGCGCAGCAGCCTCGATCGCAGGATCCGGCGCAGGTCGTCCCGGAAATCCACCTCGGGCACGGCCTCGAGTTCCGCGATCCGCTCAAAGAACAAGTCGTGGACGACCACGTCCGCGCCTGCGATGCGATGGTCGAGCCAGCGTGCCGGGAAGACGAGTGCCGCGGTCTCCTCGTCGAACCGGACCGGTGCCCCGAACAGACGCCGGTACGGGGTCAGGTCGGCCGGCGGGGATCGCGGCAGCAGGACCTCGGCCGGGCACCACTCAGGGCCGCACAGCGCGCGCATGAGCTTAACGATGGTCGCGATGGCCGCATCCGAGATCTGCTCCGCACTCTCGATCCCGGGTTCATAGATCGCGTAGCTCAGCACAGCGACATCCCCGTTCACGGACAGAAGTGGGGCGGCTCCACGGTCTTGCAGGTGGAGGTGCCGGACGAAGCTGTGCAGGGCATCACCAACAGTCGGCGAGTGCTGCATCAGGCCGCCGAGGAGACCCAGGGCAGAGAGCGAGGCTTTCTGCCCGACCAGAAGGCCGAACACCGGGCAGGAGGTGCGGGCGACGCACAGGCTGATTAGCCGGCCGAGAGCGGCAAACGGGATCGTGTTGTTGCCGTCGTCGAACAGCCAGGGATCCAGGCCCGCCTCGGCGATGAGCCTGTTGGGGTTGGCTCCGAGATCCGCGAGAACGGAGACGATCTCCCGTGCGGCGCCGAGCCGGATGGCGCCGGCCGGAATTAGGACTCTCCGCGGGTGGTCAAGCCGTGCATTGCTCTGGGCCGCAGGCTGCCGCCCCGCGCTGCTCGCAGGGTGAGGCATTTGGCGAAGCTGCATCGTCATGGAAGTCTCCCAGGACTGGATCGTCGTGTCGCTGCCCGGCGGTTCCGAAGCCGTCGGGGCGGAACAGCGGCAACCGTTGAGGCGCCCCCAAATCCGTCCGTTACCGTACCGTGCCAGTCTCGGCGCCTTCCGGCCAAACCGCCATTGGGGTTTGACCTGAAACCGGTGGCGGCAGACCCTGATTTTGCGGCAATCGCCGCCGCAGCCGATCTCAAAGACCGCTTCGGGCGATCCGGATCGATGGCATCCCACGAGGCCGCAGGGCCGCCGCAAGGTCGACAGCATCCCCTTCAGGGACTACCCTGGGGCGAGGCATCGCGGGGTGTCCCGGAACCCGGCACATCGGATTCCCAGGTCGAAGGTGGCCCCAATGACCGACGTTGCCACGCACGGGATTGCCGTTCCGCCGCGAGGAGGGTTTCCCAGCCTCCGAGGGCGCGTCGCCCTGACCTTCACGGCGGTGGTGCTCCTCGCCTGCGTCGTCGCGGCGGCCCTGCTGCTGTCGAACGCCGTGACCGAGAGAAAGGCGATCCGGGACCGTGCCCTGGGCACGGCGATCGCCCTCTCCTTCGGATCCGACCAGGAGGTCGCCGCCGGCAATGCCCTGCTGAAGGGACTCTCCTCGTCGCCTGCGTTGAAGGCGGGCGACGAGAAGGCCTTCTACGATCAGCTCATGGCAACGCCGATCCCGGAGGGGTCCTGGCTGATCCTGCAAGATCTGGAGGGACAGGTCGTCAACACACTCCGACCGTTTGGCACAGCGCTGCCCCGGCACCGGGACTTCCCGAACTACCCGGAAGCCCTGAACCGGATTCGGGAGCGCGGCTGGGCGGTGTCGGGCCGTATGGCCAGCATCGTGAAGCCCGGGGCAACCACCATCGCCCTCAGCCTCAGGATTGATCACCCCGACGGTACGATGAAGGGCTTCATCACCACCATCCTCTCGCAGAACCGGTTCGGTACCATCCTGGGAGGGCAGGAAATTCCCGAAGAATGGACGCGGGGACTATACGACCGTAAGCTGCAGCCGATCGCGACCGTGAGGGCAGCCGAGGTGTCGTCAAGCATCCCCGTGCCAGACGCCCTCGGAACACGTCTTGCCAGCGCTGACGCGAACCGGACGATCGATGGTTTCGTCGAAGGTATCGACGAGCGCGGGATCCCGGTCCTGGTCGCCTACCGGAGTTCCGGAGCCACCAATTGGACGACCGTCGTCGCGGTACCCCTCGCCCTTGTCAACGCGCCGATCACAGGCATCCTGTGGCAGATGATCGGCCCAGCGGCGTTCCTCCTGCTCGCCGGCGGCCTCGCCGCCCTGTTCATGGCCCGTCAGGTCGAGCGCCCCCTGCTCACGCTCGCGCATCAGGTCATGGAGGCGAAGGGCGAGGTCACGGAACTCTCTGAGCAACTGCTCGCGTTGCAGGAGGAGGAGCGTCAGCGCATTGCCCGGGAATTGCACGACTCCACCGCCCAGTGCCTCGTGGCGGCCAATCTCGGGCTGGGGCGGCTTGAGCCGGAGCTGCGGCTGAGCCCGGCCGGCCTGAAGACCTACGCGGGGATCGGGGACCTGCTCGACAGGGCGCTGCTGGAACTCCGGATCTTCACCTACCTCCTCCATCCGCCGAGCCTCGCCGATGACGGGCTTCGCGCGACGTTGCAGGCATTCATCGAGGGATTCGCGGAGCGGACCGGCCTTGAGGCCGATATCCGGATTTCGGATCGAGTGGACGATGCTCCGTCGGACGTCCAGCGTTCGATCCTCCGGGTGGTGCAGGAGGCGCTGGCCAATGTCCACCGGCACGCGGGCGCCTCGCAGGTGCATGTCGGCGCCCGGCTCGTGGCCGGACGTCTGGTCGTGCGGATCCGCGATAACGGCCGGGGCATGGCGGTGCTGGACGGCTCCAACGGCCGCCATCGAATGGGGGTCGGCATCCCGGGCATGCACGCCCGCTTGCGGCAGTTCGGCGGCGACCTGAAGATCCGGACCGGATCCGAGGGGACGTCGCTGCTGGCGTACGTGCCCGTGCTGGGGTCGTCCTTGGCTTCCGTGCCGAGGCTGCCGCTGCGCATTGTCTCGCGGTTTCGCGCCCGGTGGGTTGGCGGATGAGCGGGCTCCGGTAAAATCAGGGTCTGACGCCCCCGGTTTCAGGGTTTTGCGCCAGTTCGCCCCCGGACCATCTGCGCTATGATGCCCTGTGGCCAGGACTGTTTCCGTCGTCGTGCCTGACCGCGACCGAGAGGGTGTTGCAATGACCCGCATCCTGATTGCCGACGATCATGACGTAGTCCGGTCCGGCGTGCGGGCGATCCTGGAGACGCAGGCGGGCTGGGAGGTGGTCGGCGAGGCCGCGGACGGCAAGGACGCGCTCGACCAGGCGCTGGCCACCCGTCCGAACGTCGTCGTGCTCGACTACGGGCTTCCGATGATGAACGGGATCGAGGCGACGCGCCAGATCCGCGCCCGCTTGCCCGGCACCGAGGTCCTGATCTTCACCATGCACGACACCGCCACCCTGGTGCGTGAGGTTCTGGAGGCCGGCGCCCGCGGCTTCCTGCTCAAGTCCGACGCCCGGCGCTTCCTGATCGCCGCGGTCGAGAGTCTCGCGGCCCACAAGCCGTTCTTCACCGGCAAGGTCTCCGAGGCCCTGCTCGAAACCTACCTGGCGAAGGGCGCGGCCACGGACTCGGTGCTGAGCTCGCGGGAGAAGGCTGTCATTCAACTCATCGCCGAAGGTCGGACCAACAAGCAGATCGCCGACATCCTCAGCATCAGTACCAAGACCGTCGAGACGCATCGCGCCACAGTGCTGCACAAGCTCAACCTCGACACCACCGCGGCGCTGATCCGCTACGCGATCCGCAACAAGCTTGTGGACGCCTGACGCCTTCCTGTACGGGCGAGTTCGAAACCTGATCCGTCTACGGCACCCGAACACTGAACAAGCGAGCGGGATCTCCATCATCCCGGCCGCGTCGAGGGGATGGAAAACACGTCGGTTGTCTCGAAGTGCCCAGCGGTTGTCTCGGGCGGTCAAGCAGAACCCCGCAGACCGGGCATGATGTGCTTCTCGGAGGCTTCTCTATCCCCGCAAACCCTTGCAACAGCCTTCGTCAACTCAGCCCCGCTCGGAGAGACCCTGACGGGGCTTCTTTGCGATACGGCCGTTGGCGGCAATGTCGATGCAGGCCGGCGGGTGTCCCGAAGGTTTGATGGACATGACAGCCCATGATTTTGCTTCATTCGGCTCTACGTGTCTCAACCCGTCAAGCGGACGGTACAGGATGGCGTAGTCTGATCCTCGTGCGATCCCGTCGTAGGCGTGTCGATCGCCTGTCGGGTACCGTCGAGTAGCCCAGCCGGTGACGAAAAGGAAACCGGCGACTGGGCTCTCACACAGACGTGCCCGTGTCGAGGAGAACAGCCCATGCGCTACACCTCAGGCTTCTTGGTCCTTGCCGCTGTTGGATCCGTGATCATTCCTCTGCATGTGGAGGCTCAACCCCGCGACCGACAGATCGGGCAGGGCGGTCCACTTGTCTTGAGAGTGACGCCGCGCAGCTCCTATCGCATCCCGCTGTATCTCGTCGGGTCAACCTACGAGCCGAGGAACGCCTTTGATCCGATCGAACTTGCCGCTCCCCTTGGCCCTTCAGCCAGTAACGTCACGGTAACGCTACCGGTATCGTCAGCGCGTTGCCGCATCGAGACAATAAAGGGCATTCGGTACGCCAGCCCCGGCTGCCTGGACCTCTCCTATGGCGCATTTCGATAATGCGTTGGGATCCAAAGTTCCATTACGCAGTCCTGTTCGTTGGAGGCCAGGCGGAGCTTCTTGCGATTCAGCCATTGGGACAATGTCCACTTGAACGACGGGCTGCGCGAAGGATCATCGAACACCAAGGCTCCCGAATCCGCTTCGTTTGCCGATGCGTGTCTCGAAATGTCAAGCCGATGGCTCTGAGGGTCAAGCGGATGGTGCAGGCTGATAGTACCGAACTCTTGCGACCGCGCCGCAGGCACGTTGATCGTTGATTGGAGCTCGTCGAATAGAACAGCCAGTGACGACAACGAAACCCGCAACAGCCGATCCCTCAGAATTGACGACCAACCGCGTGAACATGGAACGCCCGTTATGATCATCGGAAACAAACTGAATATTGCCGCGCTTGCCCTGAGTGCCGCCTTGTTTGCGTCGGCGGCACCCGCGCTTGCGCAATCCTCCCTCAGAGTCGGGACACTCGCCTGCGACGTCTCGGCCGGCATCGGCCTGTTCATCGTCCAGAAACAGACCCTTCGCTGCACCTTCACACCGAACGGAGGCGGACCCGTCGATGCTTATACCGGCAGGATCGACGATTTCGGTGTTGCCCTCGGCGAAGTCGCGGCGGGACATCTCGTCTGGGGCGTCATCGCCGCGGCGCCGGGTCTGCCCAGGGGCGCGCTGGCGGGAACCTATGCCGGCCTCGGCGCCGAGGCCACGCTTGGCGTCGGGCTCGGCGCCAATGTGCTCACCGGCGGCACGGGGCGTGCGTTCTCGCTCCAGCCCATTTCAGTCGAGGGGCAAACCGGTCTCAACATCGCGGGTGGCGTGACGACCGTGACGCTCGTGGCGGCTAATCCGTAAATCGTTGAGGACGGCCCAGTGGTCCGCCTCGCTGGATGAACCACACGTTTGTCGGAGATGTTGTTAACACCGCGCAGCGCCCGGAGCAGGTTGGCAAGGACATGACATCGGCACGGCTTCCTGTCTGCCAGAATTTCAGCGTCTGAAAGGCTTTTACGACGAGCCGAGATTTTGGGGCGTTCAGTCCTTGTCTCGTTCGGTCAAGCAGGTGCCGCTGGAATGAGGGATACTTCCGCCCGGATGTCATCTCCCGCCGCCGGCACAAACCCGTCGGAGCCGGACGGCCGCGGTCCAGGACAGGGCGGGCACCCTCATTCCGGAGCCATCACGATGCACCGTTATCTTCAGCTCATCATCGTCGGTTCGTTGATCACCGCTCTTCCCGCCTTGGCACAGGACAAGGATCGACCGTTCCCACCCTCGGGAGAGATTCAGATCCCGTCCGGAGCGGCGGTGGATCGAATGCTCGACAGCAATACCGTGCCGCCTCCGGACAAGGAGTTCTCACCCAATGATGCGAAGGCCATCCAGCAGATGGACCAACGCGCCAAGCGCATCGATCAGGAGGTCATGAAGGGCATCTGCACGGGGTGCTGATCCACCAACGTGTCGATCGTGACGAAGCTGGGATCATGCGATTGCTGAACCGCTTCTGGCAACGCCTCGTGATTCTTGGATTGGGCGTGTTTTCGGTCTGGCTGATCGTCTTCGTGGTCTTCGACACCGCGGACCGACGGCTGCCCTGGATTCTGGCTGTGGGCCTCACCTACGCAATCGCCGCCTACGTCATCCTCCCGCGGATCATCCGCATAGGCCTCAAGCTTCTCCACCGGAAACGGGTGCCCAGCTTCACGACCACCGGCGATGGCTTGCCGGGGGATCCCGTCAACGTGGCGCTCGTCGGAACGCTCGCGCAGCTTCGCGCGGCCTTTGCAGCCCTCGGCTGGTCAGAGGCGGACCAGCTCGGCCTGGCCAGTTCCTGGGGCATGGTGCGGGCCTTCGTGCTCAACTCGCCCTATCCAACAGCCCCGTTCAGCACGCTCTATCTGTTCGGCCGCGGCCAGGATGTCGGGTTTCAGAAGGCGATCGACAACAGCCCTCGCAAGCGCCATCATATCCGGTTCTGGTCCTTGAGCCTCGTGCGGGCCGAGGAGACCTGGGCACGGGGAGCCGCAAGCTTCTGGCTGAACACCGACCGACCACCGGACGATGAACGCGTGCTCTGGGTTGGGGCGGGCACGAGAGACACGGGCCTGTCCTTGACCCACCTTACATTTCAGGTCACCCACGCCACAGATTCGGACACGAATGTCGAGCGTGACTTCATTATCGCTGAGTTGGAGAACATTGGGTCCATTGAGGCGGTGAAAGTGTATCAGGCCGGTCAATCTCTCGCCACGGAACGCGTCAACCACTACACGACCGACGGCAGAGTGACGTTGGCGCGCCTTGTGGTCGATGGCAGTTGACACAGCTCGCGCTGCTTCGAGAAAGATCGCCGGATGCGCGAAACGACACCCTATTCGGCGTCATGAGCGGCCTTATGCCGTGAACGTCACATCTCGCGCGAGCGCGAACCCTAGGTTCCTCCGGTGCAGGTCGTTCCGGCCGTTTCCCACGCATGCATGGGCGAACCTCCACGGCACTCTCTCAAAGCCTTGCCAGGTAAGGATTGCCATCCGCCGCTTGCGGCTCGCGTGTACCTGCCGTAACCCGTCGTGCCGTCCTGTGACCCGTGGACAACAGGCCCTGACTTTGCGCAGGGCAGGCGGCCTGTGGTCTATCGCCCCAAACGGAACTCTGCTTGACTTGTTGCGGGCGGGATGGGGAGTTCGGGGCTCCGTCGCAAACCATTTGTTTCAGAGTTTCAGCTACTACTCTCTCGGTGAAGAAACGGAGGGTGGCGTGTTCAAGGGCAGGCATTTTGATCAATCTGTTATCCTGCTCTGCGTTCGGTGGTACCTAGCCTACAGTCTGAGCTTGCGGGATCTCGAGGACATGATGGCCGAGCGCGGCATCTCCGTCGACCACGCCACCATTCATCGTTGGACCGTCCATTATGCTCCGCTCCTGCTGGAGCGGTTCAACCGGCGCAAGCGACCTGTTGGTCGGAAGTGGCATGTGGACGAAACTTACATCAAAGTCCGTGGGCGATGGATGTACTTGTACCGGGCCATCGACAGCAACGGCGACACGGTCGAGTTCTGGTTCAGCGAGCGGCGTAATTTGCCGGCTGCCAAGCGTTTCTTGCGCAAAGCCCTCAAGCGGCATGGCCGACCCGAGCGGATTGTGATCGACGGCAGCCAGACGAACCGCGAGGCGATCCTGTCCTGTGATGCAGCAGAGCGGCTCCAAAATCGATCAAGACGCGAGCTGAAACCAATCCAGATCCGGCAAAGCGCCTACCTTAATAACCGCATCGAGCAGGACCATCGCGCTATCAAGAGGCGAGTCCGGCCCATGCTCGGTTTCCAGTCTCCGGCCACTGCCCGTGTAATTCTGAGCGGGATTGAGATGGTGCATATGATGCGCAAGCAGCAGGCGAAGTACGCCTGCAATCGGCAGCCATCACTCGCCGAACAGTTTGAGCTGCTCGCCGCCTAACCACACTACCGCGTATCTGCTCTCCTCCCGTCCCCTCTCCGAATTTGCGACGAAACCGGATCTTTGAGGCGTCGCTTTGTCGAGGTCCATCACCGTTTATCGGGTTAGCCCTTGCGGTGCTCAAGACGCCTGCGCGCTTCGCGCAGCATCAGGGGCCAGTTCCGGTCCACGTCCTCCTCAATGCGCCTGGTCCGCTCCGCCGCGGACAGGCCGCGATACCATCCTGACTGCTCAATCATCTCACGGAGTATGGCCCGCGCTTCCGCCTCGATCTCCTCATCCCGGATCGCTGCCATTCTCCCCTCCAAGAGAACCTGGCTTCGCACGCCCCGCTCGACGCCCCCAGCTTTGGCGATAGCTTGCTTCAGTCGCTCCAAGGCCGTTTCCTAAGGCGCTTCTGCGCAATGACGCGCCGGAATAGCGAAGGCCCCGGATCACGCGGGTTGAATCAGGTGTCCGAGGCCTTGCCCGTCGGAGGATCGCCGACCATCAGAGACCGCTCGCCGGCTGCGTCTCGGACCTGTACAACGATGTCAAAGGTGCGCTGGTTCGGCAGGCTATCCTCGACGACACCATGGTTCGCGATGGGTGCCCATGCAAAGGCACAGGCATTCTCTGCTATGGTTGTTCAGGGTGGCGGCCCGGCCGTAACCCAAGACCGGCGCTCGTCAGGATGCCTCATCGTGAGAGTGCATCATCTGGCGCAGGAGGTGTGACAGCGCCTCGGCCGCGTACGGCTTGCGCAGCAGCGCGAACTCCTTGGCGCCGTCTTCGGCAAGCACATCGCTGTGGCCAGTCGTCAGCACAACCGGCAGAGCGGGCCAGCGCCGCCTGATCTCGCGCGCGAGCTCCACACCACTGATCGGGCCCGGCATGACCACATCGGAAAAGATCAGGTCGAAGGCGCCCGGGTCCGCCTCCAGCAGCGCCAAGGCGCTCGTCCCATTGGCGCAGCGCGTCGGGCTGTAGCCGAGATCGCTGAGGAGCTGGGCGGCGAACTCGCCGACCTGATCGTTGTCCTCGACGACGAGGATGCGGCCGCGTCCCACGCCGAGAGGCCTTGAGCGTGAGAGCGAGGCGGCGGTTGGGGCGGCGGGCGCCGCAGGCGGCGCCACCTGCGGCAAGTACAGGGTGAAGGTGGCCCCTTCACCCAGGACGCTGGTCACGCGCACGTCGCCGCCGGATTGCTTGGCGTAGCCGTAGACCTGACTCAGGCCCAGGCCCGTGCCCTTGCCCACCTCTTTCGTGGTGTAGAACGGTTCGAAGATCCGCTCGAGCTGCTCCGGTGCGATGCCCATCCCGCTGTCGCGGATTGCGACCGCCACGGCGTGGCCGCTCGGGGCGCTCGCCAGCGGGCCGGTGTCGGCGGCGGGAGCGCAAGACACGGCAAGGGCGAGGGCGCCTTCGCCGTTCATCGCGTCGCGAGCGTTGACGGCCATGTTGATGATGGCGCTTTCGAACTGATTGGGATCGGTCTCGACAAAGCAGGGGCCCTGCGGGAGCTCGACCGAGACCTGAATCCGCGACCCCATGACGGATCGCAGCATCGTGGCCAGGCGTCCCACCCGTTCCGCCGCATCGAAAACCTCTGTCTGCAACGGCTGACGGCGCGCAAAGGCCAGGAGCTGACCGGTCAAGCCAGCCGCCCGCTCCACCGTCTCACCGATCGCGTCGATGTAGCGCTTGCGCCGCACCTCGGGCAGATCGCGTCGATGCAGGAGATCGACCGACGAGCGGATGATGGTCAGCAGGTTGTTGAAATCGTGGGCAATCCCGGCCGTGAGCTGCCCCACCGCTTCCATCTTTTGGGACTGCAGCAGAGCGGTCTGGGCTTTCTGCCGCTCCGCGACCTCTTGTGCCAAGGCCTGGGTGCGTGCCTCAACGAGCGCTTCGAGGTCGTGGCGAAAGCGCTGCTCGGCCGCGTGCAGCGCATCTTGCGCCCGCTGCCGTTCGGCCAGCTGGGTGGCGAGTTCAAGCTGGCGCGCCCGCGCGCGCCGCGCCGCGCGGGTCGCGCTGAGCAGCGTGATGGCATAGCAGGGCCGCTCCAGAATGGTGACGTTGCCCAGCAGATCGAGTGAGCGCTGGCCGATTGCCGCGACGATGCCGGCCTCCGCCCGCTCGGCCAGGAGGACGAACGGGAAGTCCGACCAGCTCGGCTGGTGGTGCACCCAGGCCCCGAGCGCCTGGCCCACGGCGTCGTCGATGACCGCGTCGACAAGGATCGCGGCGGCGGCGTCATCGAGCGCGGCGACCACCGCCTCAACCGAGGAACACACCTGGCCCGTGATCCGGTCGCCGGCCAGGGTGCGCTCGATCACGGCGGCGTCGCGCCCAGCAGGCGCGAAAATCAAAACAGGCCTGTCGCGCTCAGTTCCGTTCACTGTCCGGCTCATCCAACAGCGCGGAGCCCCGGCCGCGATAGGTGGGCGTTCCGCGCAGCAACCCGAAGAACTCGGTCAGCGGTGCGCCGATCCGCACGCCGGCGTCGTCGATGAGGTATTCGCGGATCGTCATCTCATGACCACCCGTCCGCTTCTTCACCATGGAGATCGCGCGGCGCAGCCGTCCGTCAGCCTCGAAGAACCGCAGCAGCAGGATCGCGTCCGACAGATAGGTCATGTCGACGGGCGCGGTGGTTTGCCCGACCAGTCCGTGCTGCGCCAACACCAGAACCGTCACGATCCCCTGCTGATTGAGGTAGGTCAGGAGCTCATGCATCTGCAGCAGCATGAATTGCTCCTCGGGCATGGCATGGAGATAGCCACCGAGGCTGTCGAGCACGACCATCTTCGTGCCCTCCTGGCGCACGGCGCTGCGGATCATCCCGGCGAGCTCGCCCGGGCTCAGTTCGGCCGGATCGACCTGCTTCAACTGCAGAAGCTCACTCTCCAGATGCGGCCTGAGGTCCAGGCCAAGGCTGGCGGCGCGCTTCAGGAACACGTGCTGGGCCTCGTCAAAGTTGAAGAACGCGACCCGCTCGCCCCGGGCGATGGAGGCCTGAGCGAGCTGGATCGCCAAGGTGGACTTGCCGGCGCCGGACGGTCCCAGGAGCAGGACATTCGTGCCGCGATCGAGGCCGCCGCCCATCAGCGTGTCGAGCTCCGCCACGCCGCTGGTGACGAGCTCGTCGCCATTGAAGGCCTGCTGCTGATGGTCGGCCGCGACGAGACGGGGGTAGATGTGAACGCCGCCCTTCTCGATGGTGAAGTCGTGGTAGCCGCCGCGGAACTTCACCCCACGCATCTTGGTGACGCGCAGCCGTCGCCGCTCGGCGCCAAATTGCTTCGCGACCTGCTCGATGCGGATCACGCCATGGACGATGCTGTGGACGTTGAGGCCATGGACCTCGTAGGCCATGTCGTCGAGCAGCAGGACGGTGCAGTTCCGCGCCAGGAAGGCTTGCTTGAGGGAGATCACCTGGCGCCGGTACCGGAGCGCGCCCTGGGTCAGGAGGCGGATTTCCGACAGGCTGTCGAGCACCACCCGGCTCGGCTTCACGCGTTCGACCTCGGCCAGGATTGCCCCGACGGTGTCGCCCAACTCCAGGTCCGCGGTGTGAAGGATGCTCTGCTGGCTCTTGGGGTCGGGCTGAGCTCCGGTGGCACGAGTTCGAGGATGGTGACACCGTCAAGGCTCCACCCATGGGTTCGCGCGACCGCCAGCACCTCGCGTGTGGTCTCGGCCAAAGTGATGTAGAGCGCGGCCTCCCCGCGGCGGACGCCCTCCTGGAGGAATTGCAGGGCCAATGTTGTCTTGCCGGAGCCCGGCTCTCCCTCGACGAGATGGATGCGGCTTGACGGAAAGCCGCCACGGAGGATCACATCGAGGCCCGGCACGCCGGACGGGACTGGCGCGGCATCATCAGGTGTTCGCAACGCATTGATCTGATCGTCAGTCACGGAGCCGTCCTTCTTAAGCGGTGCCAATCCAGAATAGTGGTGGAATGTTTCCGGCAGTATCAGGCGTCCCGATCATCCCAGGCGGGGCTGCTGTCGTGCCACCTGGCGGAAGTCCCGTCAATTGGCCGGTGTGATGCAAGGATGCAGGTCTGTTGCGTCGACCACCCCCGCCGCAAGTGCATCGGACCTGCATCGGACCGGCCGACGCCGCGAGGGCCGCACAGCCTACGTGGGAAGCCGAGCCTCCCCGTTCCCAAAGCCGCCGTCGCTGACCGTCACAGATCCGTGCTCCTATCACTTGTTGTCGCCTGCTGCGTATCCACAGCCGCGGCCGACACCATCCGAGGCCGAGCCGCAGCGGTCGACGGCGGCACATTAGAGGTCGCCCGAAAGCGTATCCGCAGGGTTGAACGGCTGG